>NZ_JBYMLP010000007.1:0-198935 GCF_057773605.1 Lysinibacillus sp. F12 | reverse complement strand
CGGTTATTGACCAAGCAGCATTCAATAAAATTACGGAATACATCGAAATCGGTAAAGGCGAAGGTCGTCTAGTAGCTGGTGGTACAGCAGATGATACAGTAGGTTACTTCGTACAACCAACTGTATTTGCGGACGTAGAGCCTTCTGCACGTATTATGAAAGAAGAAATCTTCGGACCAGTAGTAGCGATTGCAAAAGCAAAGGATTTCGATCATGCGATTGAAATTGCGAACGATACAGAATACGGTTTAACAGGTGCTGTCATTACGACAAACCGCATGAACTTAGAAAAAGCACGTGAAGAATTCCATGTTGGAAACCTTTACTTCAACCGTGGTTGTACAGGTGCGATTGTTGGCTACCAACCATTTGGTGGCTTCAACATGTCAGGTACAGACTCAAAAGCTGGTGGCCCAGACTACCTACAACTTCACATGCAAGCAAAAACAACTTCTGAAATGCTATAATATTTTCCAGCATAAAAGCCGTACATAGTTTAATATGTACGGCTTTTTTTATTGTTTCACTCAAACCTATATATAATAGAAGAAACTCATGTGAATTTTGATTCACTTCCCTCTCAGATTCCACTATTACGTTCTCTATATAAGCCAAAAGGATACTTTTCTCCTATAACAATCTGGTATATTTTATGATATTTCTAACATTTGACCCTTAACTTGATTCTGTAACTTTGTTAAAATGATAACAGTTTAGGAGGGTAAAACTATGAAAAAACTATCAATTTTAATGTTACTCATGATGCTTGTTAGCGTACTCATTTCGCAACCCCAAAAGGCCTATGCTGATGAGCTATCAGGACATATGCATGAAAGTGGTCTGCGTTATTTGATTTCCAAAGGAGCCTTGCTGAAAGATGCAAATGGCAGCTATCGTCCGAATGATACTGTTACACGCGGTGAATTCGCCACATACATAGCAAAAGCTTTAAACTTAAAGACAAAAGATACTATAACGTTTACAGATGTCTCTGACACATATTTATTGGCCAATGAAATCAATCTTGCTGCTACTGCTGGAATAATTACCGGCTACACAGACGGCACATTTAAGCCTGAAGAACGTATCTCAAGAGAGCATATGGCCGTTATGTTAATTAGAGCGGTTGATTATTTAAAAATCCCAAAAGGGACTTCCTCTATTACATTTAAAGACAATGCTACTATTTTCAAAGATTTCCGTCAGGACATTGCCATAGGAGCTCAATTGGGACTTATTAAAGGAAGCTCTAACGGCATGTTCTTACCTAGAGACAATGCTACCATTGCTGAAGCTTCAACTTTTATACTTCGCTTAATTCTCCTTGCTGATACTGTTGAAAATAATGATGGGAATACTGATAGCAACGGTAATACTGGTAATTCTAATAATAACGGCAACTCTGGTAACGACAATAATTCAGGTAACAATAATAATGAGAATGCTGCATTTATTGTCAAAGAAATCACAAATGGTAATTTAGTAGACAAGCAATCCTATACTAGCTTTGAAGCTGCTGAAAAAGCAGTGACAAACGGTTCTTTAGTGGTTACTCAAAATAATAAGATTATAAAAATGTCTTCGGGTATGATTGTCACAAATAATTATGTCGCATTAAATTCCGAGACGATTAAGGATCAAATTGCAATTGCTGCTAATACAGAAATGGAGTATCTAGGTAGTGATGCGACTCACGTTAGAGTACGTCTAGCTGGACATGTTGGCTCTTTAAAACAAGCAGACGTTACCTTAATCCCTTCTGCTTTAGTAAAGGGACGCGCTTATTATACAAATGAAAATGGTGAAATTAAACATACCTTATACGATTATAAATCCAATAAGTACTCATCTAGTTACGTCTACGGCAAGGCCCCTAGCTTTATGAAGCAAGGTGAGAAATACTTTAGCTGGGATGGTATTAATTTTACGAATGTGAACGGCTCTTCAAAAGGTGAAGGCTATAATTACTATCAATTCTTACCTGCTCGAGCTACGACACAATATACAGCTGAAGAAATTGATCAATATATTATGCAAAAGCTAGCTGAGGTTGAAAGCTCAGGTGCTTCTATTTATAAAAATGCTACAACGAAAAGTAAACTGATTGGTTTAGGTTCCGTGTTAAAAGATATAGAAGCGAATGCTCATATTAACGCCATGCTTATTTTAGCACTTGCACAGCATGAGAGTGCCTACGGAATGAGCGATCATGCTCAAAATTTTAATAACCTATTTGGTTTATATGTATATGATACAAATCCTCTAAACAAAAAATTTGATAGTGTTGGCGCAAACATTAATGAGCTTGTCGAAAAGTTTCTACAGCCCAATTACATTACGCCTGGCGGACGTTATACAAATGGTTCAGTCGTTGGCTCTAAAGCGATTGGATTTAACGTCAAATACGCCTCTGACCCTTTCTGGGGAGCCAAAATTGCTGGACACTATTATCGTGCAGAAAAAGTATTGGGCTATAAAGATGCTAATAGCCCGTATAAAATTGCACTAACAACAACCGCTGGTCTAAATGTTCGTGCTGATGCATCAACACAGCAAAGTCCACTATTCACCTTTAATAAAAGTAATATGCCTGTCATTGTCACAGATACTGGAACAAATGGTTGGTATCAAGTGATTTCAGATAAATTACACTCAGAACCAGCTTATATTAGTAAGGATTATATTAAATTCATTAATACAGTAAAATAAAACCCAAAAAGCTACCTCTCCAACAATGGAAGGTAGCTTTAATTGTTTATTGTTTGGGAAACTGGGTAGTTATTAGTAAAGAGAAAAAACGATCCCAAAGCTCGTAAAACTTTGGAATCGTATCTTCAACTCTTATTGTTTTTTATAGTATTGCAAAATACCATTATAAATAGATTCTGCAAATAGATTCACGTATTGATCATTGGTCATTTTATTATGGTCCTCAGTGTTTGTTAAGAAACCAAGCTCCACTAGAATAGACGGAATGACCATATTACGAATTACGTAGTACTGTTCTTGTTTAACACCACGGTTTTTCATATTTAAATTGTTAACAATTTGGTTATTTACAAATGTAGCTAAATCTATGTCTTCCTGATACATATCTCCTGTAGATATAGCATAATATGTTTCAGTACCTTGTGCTGACGAATTGGCAGCAGAATTGACATGGACACTAACAAAAATCTCACCATAGTTTGCTTGCGTGAAATCTACTCGATCTTGTAATGATGGATACGTATCACCAGTACGTGTCATATACACTTTGGCACCAGCACTCTCTAGTAATTGCTTTACTTGCGTGCTGACCTTTAATGTAATGCTCTTTTCAGAAACAGAGCCTTTTACTGTCCCTGGATCTTTACCACCGTGACCTGGGTCTAGGATGATAACGCGATTTTGTAGAGGTTTAGCTGACTGATTTAATAGCTTTAAGTAAGATTTATGAACATAACCTGTTTGTCCATTGTAAGTAATTTCTGCCCAGTAACCACTAATGCTATTAACTTGGACATACTCTCCTTTATTCAGCTTGAAAAGTACTGCTGACGTTGAATTACTTTGACTACGTACATTTAGGTTAGCAACCGTTACTCTTCCCAGTACATCTCCAGAAATAACTGGTGGTGTACCTGGATCTGGATTAGGTTTTTCTTCTTCAACCGCATCTGTTGTACTATTGGCTACAACATAACCAGGTAAACCATCCACTTGTGTTAAATAGTAGCCACCTACTGTTTTATACACTGGTAATTTTACATTTGTTTTAATCGTTGAAATTACTTTTGCAGAAGAAGTTGGCTTCACATATAAGTTAACCGCATTTTTTGTCGTTACTTCTTTTTCGACTGCTCCTAGCACATTACCATCTGCATCTAAAAACTCAGCGTACTGTTTGAAAATATAAGCATAAGCACCTTTATAAGATACTTTTAACCAATTGCCTTCAACTGCATATACTGATAATTTACCACCTGTATTGACTTTACCTACAATGTTCGTAGTTGAACTACTATCCGTTGATTTACGAATGTTTAAACCATCTGTAGTAACCTTTACTAAGCCAATAACTTGAGATGTATCTGGTACAGTTACACCTTTTACAGGCAATTCTAAACGATATTTCTCACTTTTTGCACGTGCCACAAATAATGAAAATTGAGAACGTGTCACCGTGCTGTTTGGTAAATATGTTTTACCTGTTCCGTTTGTAATCCCATTATAATAGATCGTATTGATGTACTTTACATATTCGTGTGTAATCCCTACATCCGTAAATGGAGAGTCAATTCCCTCATACTCACTTGTATCTAAATTAAATGCTTTTGTTAAGACATAGCTCATTTCTCCACGAGTTAGGGCTTTGTTTGGTAGAAATTCACCTTTTATATTTTTGTCGAAGAAACCTAATTGTACAGCACGTTCTATATAACCTGACATTTCAGTGCCTACTGTAACATCTGAAAAGCTTGATTTATTTACGATTAATGGTTTGTTTCCAGAGGCAACGACAACCATTTTGGCTGCTTGTCCTCTTGTTACATTGTTATTTGGGCCAAAAACTCTTTTACCATTCACAAAATAGCCTTGGATTACACCCAAACTTACTAAATAATTAATTTCTTCATAGGCTGGGTGATTTTTAGTGACATCTTCAAATGTTATATTTGAGTTGGTAGCTGCACTGACACTTGCACTATGTATCGTAAACATAGAAGCCGAAATGAATAAGACGCACAAGATAAGACTAATTTTTTTGATGTTCAATGTCTTATTTCCTCCCTTCTTGTTCTCTTAACGTGTCCATTTTAACAAAATTAGCTAAATAATGCATCATACAATAGAACTGTTAAAATATATTTTCCATATCACTTCCTCTCCTACGTAGTTATCATAAAAATAGAAGAGTCTGCAAATGCAAACCCTTCTTCCATTATAAGCTATTCAAAAGATCAATTCTTGCAATCTATGACAAAATTAACATGTAAAATTCATGAATTTATTTATTGTTGAATTCTTTCAATAAAAACTTTAAGTTGATTGATTTTTAGTAAATCATCAGAGCCGAAGCTTCCATCTCCATCGCCATTTGTAACACCATTAGACGCCAGGATAGAAACATAATCACTAGCCCAGCTATTTTGTGAGACATCACTAAATGCTACTGTTTCCCCTTGGTTTTCAAGACCGAAAGCTAGTACTAAAACTTTTGCGATTTGTGCACGTGTAATTGGTGAAGATGGGTTGAACTTACCATTTTCATCCCCTTCAAAGATACCTAATCTTTCAACAGCCGCAATAGCACCTGCATTTGCATTTGTTGGTTTTACATCTACGAAATTAGTAGTTGTATTAGAAGTATCTAAGTTTAAAGCTTTTGCAATTTGTACAGCAACTTCTCCACGAGAAGCATATACTGAAAAGTCAATTGCAGCTTTTTTTACTTCAGCTTGCTGTTGCGAATCAAATGTTGCCACACGTTTAGCCCCTACATAACGAGAACCCCAATAATATGGGTCGTTAACACTTGAGTAGCTAACACCTTGACCAGTTTGAGAGTGGATCATTTTTCCATCACCTATGTATATACCCACATGTGAAATACCACTACCACTTGTATTGAAAAATACTAAGTCACCAACTTGTAAATCGCTCTTTGCTACTGCATCACCTTGTTGGTATTGAGAGCCCGATGTACGGTTTAATTGAATACCTAAGTCTGAAAATACTTTAGATGTAAAGCCCGAGCAATCAAAACCACTTGTTGTTGTACCGCCGTATTTATATGGAGTACCTAAATATTTAGAAGCTGTTTCAGTGACATTTTCTTTTGTCGCTGCTTCAGCAGTATTTATATGAGTTGTTGAAAATAACATGAAAGATGCAAAAATCGGTAATAACCATTTCTTATTCATACTTTTGTTATACCCCTCTCAATACTTTTTTGCCTATAAATAGACTATCACAAAAGAAGGTCTTGTTATTTTTCATTTGTGTAACGGTTTTAGATAGCAAAAAAACGCTGTAATACCAACGTTTGGTCGTATTTCCAGCGTTAAAAGAGGGATTTTTTTATTAAATTTCGAAGCCTTCGTAACATTACTGTAACATTAGTGCTCCTTTGTTACATAACAACTTATTGACTAGAAAACAATTGGACCCAATAGTAATTTTCTTTGCTATCCTGCGCTATTGCAACACCTGTATTCGTATAATTTTCTTTCAAAATGTTATCACGATGACTCGGTGAAGCCATCCATGCCTTTACCGCAACCTCTGGCGTTTGGATATTTCTCGCGATATTTTCTCCAAAGCTCGTGTAATCATAATCAAATAAAGTCGCTAAATCCCATGGGGCACCATAATATGGAGAAACGTGTTCAAAATAATGGCGGTTCACCATATCCTGCGCTTTAATAATTGCGATTTGTGTCAATTTTGGATCATACACAACAGGTTCTAGTTTTTTCTTTTGTCTTTCAACATTAATTAATTCAATCACCTTTTTAGACCACTCTGTAGAAAGGTTGACAGTTGGGATATAATCCTTTGCCAAATAATCATAGGCCACTTCCAATTTGTTTATTTTTTGCTGAAAATAAATACTTCGTTCAACGAACACAGCAAATTGGGCGCGTGTCACTAATTGATCAGGTGCAAAACGTTTAGCTTCAACCCCACTGATAATGCCTATATCAGCAAGCGACTCAATATAATTTTTTGCCCAATGAGAGCCAGGAATATCCGCAAATTGGGTACTATTTTTGTTATCAACCTTAAACTGATATGCTAATGCTAGCATTTTTGCCACTTGCATTCGCTTTAAAGGCTCCTCAGGATAAAAGGCTTCTCCTTTTTGGATAATCCCCAATTTAACAAGCTGGCAAATTTCTTTGTAATAGGGATGACTAGCAGGGACATCCTTAAAATTTGTCATATTCGCTATGTCTACATTGGTCTGAATAGAACGAGCAATGGCTGCAGCCGCCTCCGCTCTTGTAATAGCCTGCTCTGGCTTAAATGTATAATCGCTATATGTAGTCATATATTTTTTTGAAAGCATATGTTGTATCGAAGCATTTGCCCAATATGAATTTGAAACATCTACAACTTTGGCAGATGCCGCTTCTACCTGATTTAAACTAGTTAAACTTCCTACGGTTGCAGCTATTGAAAGTACAACAATACTCAGCATTTTCTTCAACAGGGCTACCTCCTCCATATGTCAAATATGTAGCAAACGGCGCTTTTTCATCACTGAGGTCAGGAAACGAAAATTCACCATACCTACTATATGATACGAAATTCAAATAAGATAGTTTCACTTTTTTGGAAAATCATCAATAGATTCATCATTGATCATTATAAAAGGAGTTTTCCCTTAATATTCATTGGGAAAACTCCTTTTTTCTCATACTATTGAATCATTTTAAGATATTCTTCTAAAATACGATAATTATATACTAATCCCTGTTGCTCTATCGACAATGAGCTGTAGTCTTTTTGAGCTGATAGCACTTTTTTCTCAAAGGATGAGCTATCTGGATCGATATTTCCAATCGCTTGAACAACCTTAAGAACTGCAGCCACATCTTTTTCAGCCTGTTTAAGTAAGTCTTCATTGATGACTTGTCCGCGTACTTTAGAATCCAATGCCTGATAAGCAGCCACGGCATTAGCCACATCTTCAATATACGTTGGTGAGCTTGGAGAAAGTCCCGCAATTATTTCAACGACCTTCTTGACATCGGCCATACTTTTCTCCGCTTCTAAGAGAATCGAATAATTGGAGATACGCTGTTTATCTGTCGTATTCAAACTATCGTATTCTTTTCGTACGGCTTCAACCATACCAAAGTAGAACTTATCCTTAGGATTTAATTTTGCAATGTTATTATAGACTTTTATAACGTTGTCTAAGGATAGTAATAATTGGTCGTTATACACATATCGTCTTTGGTCAGCATTCAGCTTATCATAAGCTTTTAAAATCTTTTGATATTGACTATTCATATCTTTTGCTGTTAAAAGTCGATCAATATCCTCCACAATACTCATAACGGGCTTAATCAGCTTTTCTTGGTCTTGTAATACTCTGTAGTTTTGCACAGCTCGTTGCTGATCCTTTGGTAAAGCATTATAAGCAGCACGTATTTCTTGAATACGTTTGACATACTGCTTTGGATCAATAGATGGTAAAGCATCAATCATCTGCATTACATTGCCAGCCCCAAGGATACTTGATTCAGCCGCTTGCAATAAGTAGTAATTTGTCACATATTGCTGCAAATCGGCAGGAAGTGCATCATAAAGTGAACGGGCTCTTGCTGTATCTTGAAGGAATGTATTGCTTGAAGATTTTAGTTTACTAATCAATTCCACTACATCGGATACAGGCTCATATTTTAATAGTACATCAATATTGTTGATGTATTTTTTTTGATCTTTTGTTAGTTTGTCATATGCCTTACGTATAGAGTTGACATTACTAACAAAGCTTTTCGATTGTGGATCTAGTTCATTAATTTGTACCATCACACTTAAAATAGGTTTAACCTCTTTTTCACGTGTTGTTAAATCTTTAATATTCGACACTAATTTCTTTTGATTAGATGACAGCTTATCATAGGCTACACGTGCATTCATCAGCTTTGTTAAATAGTCTGCATCTTGCACTTCTGTTAATTTAATTAGCTCAATTACACCCTCAGCTAGCCCCTGTTCATTTTCAGCGGCTACCAGTGCATCATAGTTGATAATGGCTTGCTTCTTCTCCTCAGATAGCGCATCGTAAAGCTCACGTGCTGTTTTCATATCTTGGTAGAATGTTTTACTTGTTGGCTTTAACGTAGCGATTAGGCCAATTAATGAAGCCACATCTTCGACAGACGTGAGGTTCGCATAGTTCGTCACATGTTTTTTTGAAACTTCATCAAGTGCATTATAAGCCTTTCGAGCGCCAAGTACTTTTTTCGTATAATCCTTACTCGATGGGTCCAACGCATTGATTAGTTGAATAACCTTGATAACAGCTTTATTGCTCTTTTCATAATTACTTAAAGTTTTTGCCTGCTCCACAAGCTTCTGCGCATTTTTATCTAATGCTTTATAGGCTGTCGTTAGCTCTGCTACCTTTTGGACAAATGTATCTGGATTCTCATTGGCTAATGCAAGAACACGTTCATCAAATGCCTTTGCCATATTGATATAGTTCTGTGCTTTTGTAAGGTCAGGATAATTAATAACTTGGTCTTTATCTGCTAATGCTGTGTAAGCATCTGTTGCTGCCTTCACATCATCTTTATACGTTTTTCTGGAAGGATTTAATGCATTAATTTGCACAATTACCTCTATTACAGGTACAAGCTCTTTTAAATTCTTATAATTTTTGACATAGGTTTTATTCTTGTCATCTAGCTTAGCATATGCTGTATAAGCTGATTTAGCTTTTGAGATATAGCTCTTAGAGGATGGATCAAGTTTTTCAAATTGTGAAATGACATTCACAACCGTTTTATAGGATTTCTCTAAATCAGTTAATACCTTAATATTTGTTACACGGCTTTTTGCTGAAGACGGGAGACCATCATAGGCAGCTCGGGCTGCTAAAATATCTGTAATCATATCATTTGATTGACTTAGTTTTGATATTTGCTCAATCACACCTGCTATTACTAAATCTTCATTTAATAGATTGGATAGTTTTTCTTCAAGTTTACTTTTCATTTCTGCCAATGGAGCCGCATCATCACCATTACCAGCATTTAAAGACGTCACTTTAGATTGCAGTTCCGTAATTTGGTTCTTGTAATCTTGCATGGTCGGTTTAAGCGCATTCACTTGTTTCGATAAAGTCGCATATTGGATTAAAAGCTTTAAGCGATCACTCTTTTGCACAAATGCCTGTTCTTCCACAGCTAATTTATCAAAAGCCGATTGAGCAGCAAATGTTTTACTCTCGAATGTAGAAGCTTTAGGATCAATAGCATCAATTAATTTGTCCACACTTAAAGACGCATTATAAACCTTCTCCCACTTTGTCAGCTCTGCAAGGTTATTGACAATTTTTTTGACATTCGTCGCGTTAATAGCTGTGCCATTTGTTGCTTGCGGCACATCATAGGCAGTACGAGCATCTTTGATAGCTTCCACTTTATTTGAGGCATTTGCAATTGCCACAATAAGTCCTTCGATTTTTTCAGCAGAAGCAATATTTGCTATTGCTACCTGTAGATCAGCTGTATTTTTTACAAGTTCTTTATCGATTGTTAATTGATCATAACTACCTTTAATAGAATCTACTTCTGTGCGATAAGCAGGATCATTTGATACACGCAGTGCTGAAATTCGTTTGGAAATATCAGCAGCCTTTTTATATTGTTCAAATGTAGAATAGTTTGCCACTAACTTTTGTGATGCTTCATCTAAGGCATTGTAGGATTTTTCAATAGCAGTTACTGCACTAATAAAGCTTGTCGCTGAAGTAAATTCTGTTGGTTTTTTAGCCATTAATTGCGTAATACTTAATGAAACTTTATCTATGGCTGATAGACCAGTTAAAGCATCCTTATATTTTTTAAAGGGTGTTACCACATCATTATTTGGATTATAAGCTTCAGCCACTTTCTTTTGATCGGCCGTTAGTAAGTTATAAGCTGCTGTAACTTTATCTAATGCTGACGAAATAGCTGGATAATCTGTTGGATTTTGCTTTAATACAACTACTAAAGCATCTAGTTCTGTAGCAGTAGTTTTTACTGCTGCTGCATCATCAACCAATTTTCCTAATTTCGCAATATCTACTCCTTTGCCCTTAAAATAGTTATTGCGATCAGCCTCTTTATAACCATATTGTAAGACTGTTCCTCGAATGGTATTAGTAATACTGCTAGCGCTATTAGCAAATGCTGCATCGACAGCTTCCTCAAATTGTTTTTGTACGAATAAATATGAATGGTCTGTCGTTTCATTCCCTAAAAAATTGTCATATTCTGTTTCTACAGCTTTCACATCATCTATAAATGTCTTACTAGTATAAGAGATAGTACTAATTTTCTTCCAAATTGCTTGTAGCTCATTTAATAGACGACGTTGCTCCACTACATAATCGTATTTTGCTTGAATAAGCGCCTTTTCATTGTTGTCAAATCCAAGATCATTTGAATTTTGTACAACTTTGATATCACCATCTGCTATAACCATCTCATTGGCAGTCGAATTCTCTGATAATTTACCGAATTGGGCAATGAGCTGTTCCTTTGTTGTAGCAGCTGCTACAGCATTGACATAGGAAACTTGCTCCGTTTGAACTGTAGCACGAGATTGTGCATCATTTTCCTGTGCATTTGCGATAGCTGTAGGTGCTAATAATAGACTTGTTATAACACCTGCTGTCAATTTTCGATTCAATCGAACCACCCTTTCATTTTTTATGTATAAGAAAATGATTCTGTTCATTTTCATTTATCCTAAATCTTCATGTGATTAAAAAGCCTCCGAGGTTTTTCGAGCAAAATCGAAAAATCTGGACATAATTACGCAAAGACATAATTAATGAATCATTACTTTAGTATCGGTGTAAATTACATGTTTTCAAGCCATTCTATTATATTTACAAAATAACGAGCGTCAAAAGTAGTTTTTCAAAATTACTAGCTAGAAAAACAGGAAGTTATTTCAATTATACTATACAATAGATTTATATGGATTCTTCGGATTTCAAACGCCTACCGAATCATATTAAATCCTTTGGCAGAAATCACAGATTTTTGAAAATGTGCTTTCGAGTAAGTCCGAAATAATGTGACACGAATCTGCCCAGATGTAATTGATAGTAGGATGTTTTTCATCCATCGACATGTAATGACGAAATACGTTTTTTCAACGAAATTATTGGAAAAAAACAGCTATTTTCATATGTCATAATGTCTTTGCAAGGTGTATACTACATCTTTGATATCCTATTTTGGAAGAAAGGACGCTGTTTATGTTTTACCATTATAAGTTCTGGCATAGCTTAAAAAATCCTACCTACTTTACAAACATCGTAGAAAAGGGCGAGATCATCGGATATAAAAAACGTGCATTAACGGTGTTCATTCTTTTCATCCTATTATTTGCTGCTCGCGAATATTGGGGAATGGGGACAGAGAATTTAACGTCCTTATTTGCAATGGATTTACAAAATGAATACTATGTAGCACGCGTACTTTCCATGCTCGGTGCCATTTTATGGGCAATTATTTATTTTTGCTTCCATTATTACGGTGTTACCTACTTATTACATCTATTAACGGACATTCCTTATACTTGGATAAAAAGAGTCCAGCTTTATGTTGTTGCCTTTCTACTCATTGAAAAAGCAATCCTCTTTGCTGTTTTTTATGGAGTTGGCTATACAACGATGTTTTCATTCTTTTCTTTGGCACCCGCTGCCTTACAGGTCATTAAAACTGACTTCGTGTTATTTACAATCAATCAGCTGACAGTAACGTCCGTTTTAATCATTATTGTGCAGTATTTATTCCTGTCGAAATGGGAGGAAGAAGCTAGTAGAAAAATGTTAGTAGTCAAATTGATTGGCTTACAACTATTTATGGCCTTATTTGTGGGCATGATTAGTGTGCTACCCATTAAAGAATGGATTGCTAGGGGGTTAGGATGATGGCATTTATCAAGACAAGACCATGGACAAGTATAGGTATTGTGTTGGCGATGCTCATAATCGGTATAAATGCTTATTTTGTTTTCAAAGAAGATAGCACCGTGACACGATCCTACTTTATTGACGAATTTCAGAAAGCATATATCGGTACGAATACAGAGCGTGTCAATAAGGAAACCATTGTGGCACCCGCTGAGACGTATACCATTACAGCTGATGCAACAAAGTTATCCGCTGTCAATGTAAAGCGCGGTCAGGAAGTGATGATGAATGATTTACTCGCTACCTTTAAAACAGATGAAGTAGACGAGGAGCTTACAAAGCTTGAATCGGAACGTACTGCCTATGAAACAGAATTAAATGATTTACAAGATGCACTTGATCAAATTGAAGATGAATACGACGATTCGAATCCAAAAAGCTCTATTAATACCGATCAAATCAATGATAAATTGTCTGTGACATTAAAATTAGAGCTTGCTCAACAAAATTCGCTATCGACAGCAGTTGCCCTGTTAAATCGACATATCGCTGAAACGAATCGTCAAATTGCGCTCATTGACGCACAGATCACACAAATAGAATCACGTCAAGGCATCATCAGTCCTATCGACGGTGTAGTAGCAGCGGTGAAAGAAGAAGCTGGTGCTTTAACCTTCGAAATCTATTCTAATGAAAAAGCCATGTATGCTTATTTATCTGAAAAAGAATGGCAACAGGTACAGGAAGGCCAAACGGTTGATTTTAAAGTGAAACATGTCAAAGACGCATTATCTGGCATCGTATTAGATAAGCAAATGATTGCTACAAATGATGAAACCTTTTGGGCAAATGAATTAGCCAAAACAACAGACCTACCGCAGCCAACAAATTATGAAGTAGTACTGCAACAAGATGCGCCAATAGAGGATGTACCGTTTTCATCAACTGGCAAAGCCTCCATTATTGTCAATGAAGCGTTCGATTCTTATAAGGTCGATAAATCGTGGTTAGCGACAACAAAAAAAGGAAATAAAAAGCTTCATATCATTAATCAGGATGGGAAAATCCAACTGATAGATATTAATGTCCAATTTAATACGGCTCAATCTGCTATTTTCTCGGACTATCTCGATGAGGGAACACCAATGCTCTCTAATGAGAAGCGCAATATGGAAGCCTATACCTTCCGTACTTTACCTATTGAGAAGTTACACTGGAAGCAGTTTAAAGAGTTAACTTGGAAGCAATATGTGAAATACATTGTTTTCTAAATGAAAAATCCGCTTCATTCTCTTCAGAGAGTGGCGGATTTTTTCTGTAAAAATACCCCCTGTAGCTATTACAGGGGGATTTCAAGATTATTTTAATGATAGGCATCTATTTAAGAAGCTTGCAAATTGAGCACGAGTAATTTGTGCATCGGGTCTAAATGTATTATCTGGGAAACCTCCTGTTAAATCATTCGCCACAAGTGCCTGGATATTACTGTATGCCCAGTGCGTTGATTTAACATCTGTGAAGGTAACTTTACTTGTACCTGTTAATTTGTAGGCTCTTGTTAAAATCGCTGCCATCTCTGCACGTGAAAGCTGTCCGTTTGGGTTGAACTTCCCTGGTTCTTGCCCTTTAATAATGCCAGCCTGCTCGACTGCTGCAATGGCACTATATGCATAATGACTTTTACTTACATCTTTAAAGCTAGAATCCTTCGTTGTTGATAGATTCAGTGCTCTGGCAATGATTGTAGCTGCCTCTGCACGTGTAATGGACGCTTCTGGCTTAAACGTACCATTAGAGTAACCTTTGATCAGTGATTTATTGTATAGGCTTTGGATTTCTGAAAACGCCCAATGCCCTTTGTTCACATCCGTATAAACTAATTCCTCATGATTATCTTTGTAGACAGCCTGTAATTGATCAAAATACAGCTGGCCTTTCTTTTGAAGAGAAGCTGTCGGTTGAGCAACATATAAACGTTCGAATTTCAATGGTGTTGCTAGATTACTTGGAATATCCGCCTTTACGTATTTCCAGCCATTCCAGTCTAAACCGCCCTGGCTTGTGAAATCAATCGTGTGCTTAGTCCCTGATCCATCTACAACCACACCTCTTAGCCAATGCTTACCTGCATCGCCAAATACCCAAACACCGATATTTTTCGGCTGACCTGTTATAGTAATGGGTTTTTTAGCAACCATATAGGCAGCCTTAGTCCCTGAGCCCGCTACTGTAAAATCGTAGTTTAATTGCATGCTAGCTGTTCCCTGTCTCGCATACTCTTTAGAATTTGCTAACGAAGCATTCGCTTTTGCTACTTCTGTTGTCCAAGAAGACACATTATCAAAGCTATCTAGTACAATAGGTTTTTCTGCTAAGTCTATTACAGATACAGCTGTGGACGTACGAATACCTCCATATTCCCCAATAATTTTCCCTTCACCTTTTTGGGTAGCCGTAAAGGTTGCACCATCCATCTTACCGATATTTCCTTCAACTGACCACTTCATGCTCGCTGGGTTGATAGTCATTGGATTTAAATATTGATCATAGGCAGTTGCTACTTGCATATCTACAGATGAACCTTTCATGACTTGACCAACACTATTTAGCGTAATAGATTTTGCGTTCCCTGGTGGTGCTGTATTAACGACCTGTAAAATGGCCGATACACGACGCTCACTACCCTCAGACGGTTTGTTCACAAGGTTGGCGAAATACCCTCCTGGATTGCGCGCGACCATCGCTGTAGAACCGCCACCATCTAAGTTAATAGCTGAAGTAGCTCCTATTGAAATTAAATGTGAAGCTAAATCTGATAAGTTAACACCATTACTATGACCACTTAAGCGACCATCAATTGTAATAAGTGATACCTTTGTACCTGTAGCATCCACCGCTACTGCTGTACGAGGACTGCGTGTCGAAGCAAAACCAGAATTTGTTGGCATGGAAATATCCACTTGACCATTGCGTACAAGCATTGGTCCTGCAGCTAAAATGAATTGAGCATCCATCCATTTTTGATCGATTGACAAGCTGACATCGATATTTGTACCTGCTGAAATATTGCTTAATTCAGCGGCTAATTCTTTATTTTGTACAGAAATAACAAAACCATCCGCTGGTACTGCTGAGTTTCCTTCTGCACCATACGTTGTTACATGAGAAACTGTCCCTGAGAATTGATCACCAAAATGTAGGGTATTTGTATCCTGACTAGCTCCTGACACCACTAGTTCTAAGCCCCATGCATTTGTACCAGTTGTCTTTTTTTCTGGCGTATATAAAACGTTTTTATTTGTTCCTCGTTCACTATTAATTAGATCAATAGGATATGTTTTTCCATTTACTTGGAAAGATAGATTCGTTGTATAATAATCTGCAATCGCTTTCCCTGATTTAGATAAGCCAAATGCAACTGGCTTTTGCGTCGGGCTATCATACGTATCTCCCAAAATACCATAGTTGACAATTTCATTCTTTTCCGCTAACAAGTTCGCAGGCATCCCATTTCCTAAAAAGTATGAAGCATTAACAGCTCCAACAACTCGATGGCCATCATACGTGTTTTGCTTCGCCATAGCTGAAGTTGTTTTTAGGGAATTAATAGGATTCGGCATCCCAATTTCTAGTTTTGTATATGTATTATTTAAATTTACATCTAAAACATTTACAAACTGACGTATAGAACCTGACGTATAGGTTTGTTGTACGTGATTTACTTGTGGTGATACCTCTGTTTTCACTTCACTTACTTTATTTCCAAAACCAGCTGCTTGTCCATTGATGGGGCTAACTGTTAACATAAGCACGAACATGACTACAACAATTGTTACTAATTTTCTTGCCAATTTCTTCACTCCGAATTAATCAAAGTATGGCACGATATCATGTCATATGAACCGTGCCAGGGACTTCTTTATTTTGTTTCCACATAGATAGCTACTGGAAGATTGACACCACCAGCATGCATTAGCTCTAATTGAATCGTATCTGTTGCACCCTTCATTTCGTAATCAGGTAATTCAACATACTCTTCTCCTACTCTTAAAGAAGGCACTAAATGCACTTTGCCATTCACCTTAATTGCTCCACTGTATAAGCCTCCACGACCAGCAAGTTTCAGCTTAATCGTTTTGGTCGTCCCTGTTGGATTTACAACAGGAATGGAAACCTTGTAGTTCATACCGAAATGACCTGGATTTCCGACTGCTCCATTAATTTGTGAAAATGAATTTTCAGCTGTTTGTAAATGGTCAGTACGGCCATTCGAAATGTTATAGCCTACTTCTGGTGAATCTACTGTATAGGCTGGTAGTTCTGCTAGAATTGTAGCGCTTGGCCAAGCACCTCTTGGATGCTTTGCATACTCATCGATGGCAACCTGCTCCGATTGAATCGTTGTTAAATCACTATTATCTTTTGTAAGCACTGTGCGAATGGTATACTCTGGTTTTCCACCATTGACCGCTTGAATATCTAAATCATGTAAAAAGCCAATAATATATTCATGGTGTAGATCGTATGTTTCAATGACCTTTGTTTCTCCTGGTGCAATGACAATACCGCTACTTTCTGATTTTTTCAGCTTGTTATTTAATGTAGCATCAGCAATGGTCAAACCAATATCATGACCTACCCAGCTATTTCCTGTCTTTTGGTTAATACCTCTAGAATCTACAACTTTAATACTCTCTGTCGTAGACTTATTTTGAACCGTAATCCCAATATTGACATCTGTACCTAATGTATTGTAATGCCACCCAAAGACACGATGCTTATTCGTCACTGCCGTTGAGTTCACGTCATATTGTGAAAGCGTTGCATTATTCTTTGGCACAAGCTTACGCGTTAACGTTTCAGGATTATCACTAATAAATAAATCACGATCTCCCTCTAAACGAGCAGAAGGAACAGCTGTTGGCGATGATGTAGAACCATAAGATTTTTCAAGGAATGAACTTGTGTACATATAACGGTAAACGTAAATATACATTTCTTTTTTTTCACTGATATAGCGTAAATTTCCGCCTAACGCATTCACAAGAAACGTAATAGGCACATACATTTTTCCTTTTTGAATAAACGGTTTTTCTGTTAAAGTTACCGTTTCGTTATTCACAAGAACCTCATTACTATTATCTTTGAAAACAAAGCTCATCCCGGCAATTTGTAATTCAAAGGAATTGTCTGGGAGCCATGCACCAGCAGAATCATCTAAATAATCATAGATATAGCTAGCTGGTAAATAAGATCTTGAATCTTTCATAATAATAGGATCTTTCATCACGATACGTTTGTTATTGATATGTAAAATATAAGGGTCTTCCTGAGGCGTTTCAGGCAGATCATCTGACATCGTAATATCTACCGATTGTGTTTCTGGGTCCCATTGAACATTCCCATCAAAATTTTCACTAACGAAACGCAGTGGCATATAAGTACGATCCTTATACATGAACGGTGCAACATCCATCACCACTTCTTGGCCATCTACTAAAGCCATCATCGAATCAATCTTTAAATCCACAATCTTCCCGTTACGAGTAGCTGACGCTGTCTGTGTTTCTTTATTCCAATCCACATTCGCACCAATCGCTTCATATAAAGCACGCATTGGCAATAATAAGAAATCCGATTTATTTAAAATAGGGTCATAGACACTAATCGTCTCTCCATTAATTGTAATTGAAACATTGTTTTTTATCTGAATTCCATTGTTACTAGTTGCTGATGCAGATGCTTGTCCAGGTAAAATTGTAGCCAAAGCAACCGCTGATACAATACATGTATTCCTTAGTTTCTTAAACATGCTAATCTCCTTTTTTTCACATTCAATTGTCTTTATCATCTTAACATGAAAAAACCCCAAAATGTGGGATTCTTATCGAAAAAAGTAGAATTCGGTACTAGAGTTCTAACCTCTCTCCTTCAAAAGCTTCATATGAAGTAAATGATATTCCAAATGGCCAGTATATTTTCTTGCAAACTGTTTTCTTCCTGACTAGATCCTTATATATACCCTCCCTAGAAGCAAATTTTAAAGCAATGGTGTAGCTGCTTTCTATCAAATTGATATCGAGACATAGCTAGTAGTTGATCAGTAACATTATGGGCTGATATCAGCATGTCATCTAGCAAACTATTGTATTAAGTAGACTGGTTTTTTTAAAAAAAGTTACACAGCCTGGAGAAAATGGTGGATTATTCACGTGAACTGTATTAAAAAAGCTATATTCCAGGAATACGGAATATAGCTTAAAAAGGATGAGCGACACCAGTAAAGCACCATCAGCTGAGGTTAAAGAATACCGTTTTAGTTACAAACAAAAGGATCTTCAATTGATGATCAAATTTTGTACATAACTAACTTTCATTAAGAAAATTATTGTCTACTTTTGATAAACACAAAACTTCCTTTAGAGCCCGTCTTATTATTTACGTATAGCTATCTTTGTTTAAATAAATTTTAACACTAACATTTACTTCATCACCTGTTTATTGTAATGATAGATAGCTTGCTATATCTTAGTATTGTTATCTCAACCAATGAAGCCTAATAGTAATGTACATGGTAATACTATCACTAATAGGAATGGGACATTACTCCATTGGTAAACTATCTAGGCAGTTTCCTCGGTTAAACATTGACTGAAGTAATCACATATCTTTAACCCTTTAGAAATGCTGGGTCTGTTTCTTCGCCTTCTTTTTCATCTCGTATAGCTTCTAAAAATGGATATTGTAAATTCAGCTTCAAGTAAATGAGTACGTGCCTCCTTTTTTGTGACAATTAAAAAACCTTATGACCTCTTAAAAATGAATAAATTAGTATAATGTCGTTGGAATTACGTACTTAATATCATTAGAATCCAAAATACGCGTTAACAAATTGCGCTTTTAGATAAGGATTTCGTTCAAATTACAGAATATTTGCTCAATTATGTGAAGAAAACTATTATTTTTAGTGTGGCAGAAAAAAATCGAAAAGGAGAAGATATCTATGAAAAAGAGGAACTATTTAGTGCAAAAAACTTTAACTATAGCTGCAATTGCATCTATAGGAACCACATTTGCTTTAGCATCCCCAAGTTTAGCTAGTGCAAATCATATTAGTACTTCTCAAGAACAAGGTGTTCTAGCAGAAAATACTCCAACTAGTATAAGCATTAATGAACAAGCAAACGCAGTAGGTATTAAAGATGTTCAATCTGAATTGAACAAAATCGGAAAATACTATTATACTAATGAAATAGCTGGAACAAAATACTATTCAAAAGGACTTCCACTAATTTTTAATCCAGCCCCAGATAGTGTTGAGACAGAGCTAAACTTTAGTATTACGAGTAATACATTAAATAATCTTAACTATGATTCAACAACGATTAATTACGTAACAGTAGGCCAACTTGATAATACAAAAACTCCTCTAGAACAGATACTTACAACAATTAGTTACAGTGAGAGTGTACAAGAAACAACATCGACAGCGACACAAAACGGTTTTAAAGTTGGAGGGTCTGGTGACCTATTTTTTAAAGTTCCTCTATTAGTAGAAGGTTTAAAATTAAATGCAGAATTTAATTCTTCTACTACAAACACAACTACAAAGAGCGTGACAAGAACATTAACAGCACCTTCACAAAATATAAGAGTGCCATCGGGTAAAAAATATAAAGCAGTCGCTGTTTTAAAACAATTAAATTTTTGGGGTGATGTTTCGTTTACTGGTGAAGGAGTCAATCCTATGACTACAATAAAAGGGACTGCTGTATATCGTGCACCAAATGGTCATTATTGGGAAAATCATACATGGAGCAAATATACGGCTCAATTTTGGTATGAACTGACTAATGCTCAGAAAAATGATTTAAATGGAATAGAATTCAATTACTTTCCAAGTACTGGTGGAGTTATAGTAAAAGCACAAGGGACTGGTAAATTCGAAGGTGTAATGGGTAGTACACTAGAGGTCGATATTTTAGATGTTACAAATCCAGCAAACCCCATTTTAGTGGAATCAAGACCTTTTTAATAATTTATTTTTTTAGTATCTGAATCAGTTTCATAGTTCATAGTATTCAAGAGCCTAGGCTACTCCTATTAAGAAAACTTATGTTTATAAAATTTAATTGGTGAATATAATGTACATGGCTAAAGACATGGAGAACAGTTGTATGACGAAATCGGAGAACAAAGTCTTCTGCATAAATTGGCCCTTACTAGGCGTAGTCTGAAAATGGACGCTGTACCTAATTAATTGATATCCGAAACGGACACGGACATTCATAAATTTCATTTATTGAAATTTTGAGTATTTCAAATGTTGAATGATCATTGTAGTGGCTTACTGAATTTAGTTAGCCGCTTTTTTGTTGTTTATAAAAAACAGACAACTGTGATATACAATCCTCAAAGGCTGCTTTAAGTAATTCTGGGTTGTTGGTTCTAATCCCATACTTTTAAGGTTACACTTTCATCCAGCACGCATTTCTCCCTTTTGAAACAAGCTTAATTTCGCCTAATAATTGTAAATCATTTAAAGCTTTACTAATTGTTCTTTCGGCTATATCAGGATACATACTCCGAATGCATTCTTTTGTGAAAGGTTGTTCGTGATTAAGAACAAAATTCTGAATTCTCTCTATCTTAGTCTGTCTACTTATAGAATCCTTAACTCTATTATGTAGATTTTTATAAGCATCTAAAATAATTGTTAAGAATATTTTTAACCAAAAGCTACTATTATGCTCATTACAATACCAATTTGCTGATGATTTATAGATTGCTTCATAGTATTCTGATTCTCTTTTCTTTATATGTTCATCTAAACAAACATATTTTACAAATGTATGGCCGCTTTTTATTAGTAATAATTGCATTAACATTATAGTCACTCTCCCATTGCCTTGACTAAATGGAATTATGCAATAAAGATTGAATATAAAATAAGCTATCAGTAGAATAGTAGGACATTCTTTTTTACAGTTTAATAAATTATACTGGTCGCATAATTGTTCTACAGCCACTTGAATTTTTTCAGGTGGAAGAGGACGATAAACCTTCGTGTACATCCCATTCTCCAGTATTCCGGGGATAGAAAATGGTTTTTGTCTCCATTTTGCACCATCCGAGGTAATAAAATGAATTAATTGAAAATGCAATTCTTGTATAGTATCTGGACTAATAGTAAAAACATTAGATTTTTCACGCACAAGCGTCAGAGTTTCATAGTAACAAAATATCGCATCTTCTGAGATCGACTGGGGTATTATATCTCCTAAAATAAGTTCTTTTAATCGTTTATTGGAAACTTTTATATCCTCATAAATTGAAACATAGTTTTTTATGTATTGTATTGGCATAGCATTTTCCAGTCTAGTAAATATATCAGATCTTTGTTCTTGATAAGCAGTTAACTTTCCTTTGTATTCACTAATTTCACTAACTAAGTTTATTATTTGATTCTCCCCATTATACTTATACTGATCTTCGAAAAAATTTCTCATTTTCCCTCCTACTTTCCTTTGTTACAAACATACATATTATTATTGTAAAATGAAAATCTTCACAGAAATAAAAATTTTTATTATTCTATATTAGTTAATTCACTATATAATTGTAGCCCACTATAAGATAATTACAGAATAATTAATGGGTAAATTCTTTTGACTTTGCATAATAAAAAACGATATAGAATTAATAGCTTGGAAAAGAGGGTTTAATCAAATAATCCCTATTTATTAGCAGTTGGTGGCAATAAAAAGGAAATATCCGCTACGTTATTGCTAACATCGGGATGATTGTCTATTAACATAGAGGCTCATATTCTTCCGTTACTGTATTCACTATAAGAATCATTACCTTCCGAATAATATGTTTGATCAAATACAATTTGATATCCTGCTTCATATGCTTTTGTATTCATGTTGTTAAGACCGTGGTATTTAGTATTACCATACCAACTAAAAAAATCAAGAAATGAACTTTATGAATGTCCATGTATTTGTCTCGAATATCAATTAATTGGTATAAGCGTCCTGTTTCAAACTACGCCTATTAAGGTCAATTTATGCAAAAATAACTCTGTCTCACTAAAAACAATAGTGTTTTTCGCTAAATCTAGCAAATATTCTGTAATAATAGCAAAATTTATACCTTAAAGCGTATTTTGTAACGCGTATTTTTGATTCTAGTCATAGTATGTACGTAATTCCAACGACACTTTACTAATTTTTTACTTTTAAGCATTCATCAGACTTTCTAATTGTCACAAAAATAGTTAATAAAATATTATAATTTTTAAAAAAAAAACATACTTTAAGACTAAGAGCTCATTGAATACCTAGTCCCTTGTATATTTTTTTCATTAATTCTGTTTAACTCATGATTTTAATTCATTTAGCCAAGGTTTTCCACCATAAATCCCTATTTTTTTCCTTTTCTAAACAAAAAATATGAATTCTTTGCATAATAAGAAGATTTAAACCTAGTTCAGTCCACCTAATTCAATACATATCTATCAAGTATATTTAATGGTGAAATTATTGCTTAAACGATGTCTGATACTCAAAATGTAAACCTTGTGTTAGATAATCTACAGCATTATCCGTTTTACTGCAAGGTGGTTTTACACAGCTACCATGGATCGATTTATACTTCTACAGCGTACCAACAAGCCATCAAAGCAAAAGGCATTATCATAAGCATGTCCCGTAAAGGTTGCCCTCTGATAATGCCCCAATCGAAACGCTTCATGAGACACTTAGAGCAGAAACGTTTATTCCGACTGATTACCTTATTTTCTCGCTTATTAATTCTAGCTTCTTTCAAAATTTCAGCCAAGTATGTCACTTTAAATTATAATTTGTCATCTTTATACTTTAAACATATTTCAAATTTGTGTCATTTATCTTCCCTTATACTATTTTTTCAATCGTTATCATAGTGTTTTATTTGGATTATATGCCATTTAAAGTAAATAAGAGGGGATTTTTAAGTGATAAATTTATATATAAAAGTGGTTATGAGTTACTTAATATGAAAATTGAGGGAATTTGTGAAGAAGGTTATCATATCTATATATCATTTGTTTAAATGGCGCGCATTTTAAATGGTATACAATATTATCGAAAAAGGGGATAAAAATAATGAAGAAAAAACAAAAAATGTTAGTCACAGCAGCAATGGTAGCCACATTAGCTACAAGTGCATTACCTACTACATTGGCGTCTGCCGCAGAAACAAATGCTCCTATTCAACAACATGAATCACAAAAGAGTATTCAACCGTTCTCACAGAGTAATTTAGAAATAGCTGTAAATGCTGCTTTATATGGTCCAGAAGTAAAAAAAATTAAAGTATTTGAACATGAATTCAATGTAAAACCAGTTGAAGTGGTAAATTTAGGCGGCGGAAAACAATATGTTAAGGGCCAAATCTCTCATCATTTAACTCTTCGTCCAGATGATCAATTTTACTATGAATTTACAGTAAAAGATGGAAAAGTAACTGATACGCCTAAATTTTATATTGATAGAGGTGGCTTTACACCATTTGCAGCACCACTTTTATCTATTATTGCTGCATATAATGGGATTCCTGTTAATCCAAATGATTTAAACACACTTGGTCAACAAATTGGGAGAGTGATCGATGGTAGTTGGGAACATGCAGCACAATCTATTGCTACTATCGTTAGTTTAACCTTTAACGAGGAATAGACCTTTCTAGGAATGTAACTGACATCAATTATTAAACGAATGTATCTCATTTATAACTGTTGACGAATCCGTAAAAGATCCGTGCTACTTTACCATTGTATGTTACAAATAGGAGTCTTGTTTAAGACTCCTGTTTTGTTTGTAAAAAAATATATTAAATAGATTTTCTCATCATTTTGTTGAGATAAATATGTATAATTACACATTTTATTATATGAGATTATTTAGTTTAAAAAAGGAGAGATAGCATGAGGAGCGTCTTAAAATTTAGCATTCTTACTTGTGTAATATTGGCAAATTCATGTACAACTTCTACTGTATTTGCTGATAGTCATCCTGGTTATTCATATGAATCAAATATAGGCTATCATAATTCAACCTGGATGTCAGAAATAGAGGGTTCAAAAAAAATAAGCGAGCTATCTATTCCAGGAACTCATGGTTCTATGGCTTTACATGGAATAAGTGTTTTTGATGAAGATTTGACTAGGAATCAAACCATGAACCTTTCACAGCAATTAAATTCGGGTATTCGTTATGTAGACATGCGAGTGAAATGTGTTAAGGATTCCTTCGCAATGCATCATGGAATTGTTTATCAAAAAGCAATGTTTGAGGATGTATTACAAGAGATAATTCAATTTTTAAAAGATCATCCGAATGAAACAATTTTAATGCGTTTAAAAGAAGACACTGATCCCGAAACCGGCTCACAATCATTCGAACAAATATTTAACAATTATAAAGAGCGTAATGCTCCTTATTTTTGGGACCCAGATTCTGTAGCATCTTCAGAAAGAAATAATCCGAAACTAGAAGATGTCCGAGGTAAAATTGTAATACTACAAAATTTCACAGCCTCTCAAACATATGGTATTAACTATGATTCTTTATATATTCAAGATAAGTTTGAAGTCGGTATCGGACCAAACGGAATATATGATAAATGGAATTCAGTGAAAGCTCATCTTCTACAGGCAAATAATAACTCGCAAAATGGAAAAATCTATTTGAACCACTTTAGTGGGACAGGAGGCGGATTAGCATTATTAACTAATTTCTATCCTTGGTTTGTTGCAAGTGGGAAAGAAAGTCGCAATACAAATAGCAATCAAAAGCTGATTCAAAAAAATGCTACAAATGAATGGACGGATTTCCCTCGTGATATGAATGACCAAGTATTTTACGGTGGAATGAATACAATGGGAACTGAATTCATTCAAAAAAGTGGGCTGCATCATGTTGGGATTATCGCTGTTGATTTTCCAGGCCCCGGTTTAATAGATAGTATTATTCAGTTGAATGGGATAAATTAAAATGAAAAAAAGAATTATAATGGTCAATAAGAAATACTGGAGCCCTACACTCATTACAACTATCTTTAAATAAAGTCGCCAAAAGAACAAGACTTTATTGCTTTGACAATCTAATAAGTTTGAATAAACTTATATTTTCCTAGATCATAATTTTCTTTTATTCAAAGTGTTGAGAATCATCAATAGTTGCCGGTAGCTCGTAGCTCTTTATTTTGGAGATTTTCGATTTGCAGCTACATCTCCATTTTTTCTTTTCAAACCTTTATAATAGCTTCAAATGTAATAAATTCATTTACCATTTCAATTGCTCTGCTTTGAACTATAGAAAAAAGCTTAACGACAATATGGGACTAAGTGAGGCAGTCTCAAAAAAGCATCATCCTACCAGTTTCCGATCATTAATTGGAGACTGGTTGTTTAATTTCAATTGAATTCGAGTATTGTAATAATAATTTATATAATCTCTTACGTTTGATCTACAATGACCGTTGTAGTTCGAGTTAATCCGTCGAGATAAAACATTTCTGCTTTGAGTGTCGCATGAAACGATTCAATTGGGGCATTATCAGCGGGCGTTCCTTTACGGGACATGCTCATGATAATGCCCTTTGCTTTGATGGCTTGCTGGTACGCTGCTGAAGTATAAACCGACCCCTGCTCACTGTGTAAAAGACAACCTTGCGGTAAAACAGGTAATTGCTGAAGTTTATCTAACACAAGGTTTACATTTTGAGTATCAGACATCGTATAAGCAATAATTTCACCATTAAATTAATCGAGTATACTAGATAGATATAACGTTTTCCCGCAAAAAGGTAAGCAGGTAATATTTATAAGAAGTTTCTCCAAGCGTTTTTGTGATGTAAATTCACGATTCATCAGATTATTAGCCACGTAATGTGGTTATCCTGTTTGTTTACGTTTTTAAACTTTCACACGACATGGCCAACCATACTTTTGCATGATACGTTGCACAGCCTTATGATTCACGACCCGACCTTGTCTTAAGATTGCCGTGATTTTGGATAACCATTGGAAAAATAATAACTCCAACTGGTACCCACCATAATAGATGAAAATATAAAGCCAGTGATCTGTTTCTGTAAAGATTGTACGAAGATTTTCTGCCCCAAGCAGCCCCATTTGACGAACTCGAATAGAATAAAATGTAAAACCAAAAAATGGTGAAATTGGTTATTTTTTAAAAATATTTAGAATATTCCTTAAACTCGCAACCTTATCTATACCTCTAGCGTTCTTCTAATAGTTTGATCGCTAAAAAGGAGGTATTTAAATGTTACAAATCAATAAATTAGATAAAAGTTTAGTAATTAGCTTGTCATTACTTGGTTTCATTAGTTGTCTGTTTGTCCATTCCAGTAGTACGGTATTTGAGCAGTATACAAGCTCATTTATTGTTAAGCAGTTATTCTATTACCTAATAGGTTTTTTAGTGATGTATGGTGTAGCGACGCTTGATATCGAGCAGCTAAAAAAAGTCTCCTGGCCATTTTATTGGGCAATGGTCTTGTTAACATTTTGCTTATTTATTGCACCCGAAAGTATAGCCCGAACGGTCAATGAGGCGAAGCGCTGGTACCAAATTCCAGCTTTAGGATCATTTCAGCCGTCAGAGTTTTTAAAATTCGCGCTTTTAATCGTTGTCAGTAAGGTCATCGTTTCACATCGAGAAAAATATGTGCACCCTACCTTTTTAACGGATATGCGACTCCTCATAATAATTGCGGCTATCACCTTTCCCCCTATGCTCGCTGTTTACAAACAGCCAGATACAGGCATGACAATGATCTATATGTCGATGCTTATTCCTATGCTTTTCTTTTCAGGTATACAAAAAAAATTGCTTATTATCTTTACAGCCATTCCGGTATCAATTCTCAGCATTGTGACTATTTTATATGTAAAGTATAATGAATTTTTTACAAACAACATTTTAAATAAACTATCAGGGCATCAAATTTCTCGAATTCAAGGATGGTTGCAACCTAATGAATATCCGGACTCATCTTTTCAAACAAGACAAGGGTTTTTGGCAATTGGTTCGGGACAGTTTACCGGAAAAGGATACATGAAGAATAATGTCTATGTCGTGGAAAAGCATACCGATTTCATTTTTGCAAACATCGCTGAAGAACTCGGTTTCATTGGAGGGGCTTTCGTCATTACTTTGTTATTTTTTGTGATTTACCGAATTGTTCTTATAACAATAGAAGCAAAAGATCCATTTATGACGTTGATGGGAGCAGGGATTTCTAGTTTATTAGCCTTCCAAATCACACAAAATATAGGTATGACAATTGGCCTTTTACCCGTAACTGGTATGACATTGCCATTTTTAAGCTATGGAGGAAGTTCACTTATATCAAACTTCATGTTAATTGGCATTGTGATGATTATCAATAAATCTTATAGTAGCTACATGTTTAAAACAACAAAAGATTAGGGAAGGTGTGTACATGAGAAGTGTTGTTCATACTCATACTGCGCCTACCTTTTAAATGCTATAAGACAGCTTTTCTTTTAGAACCTTATGAAAGCTTGCAACAGCTGCACCATTGTTGCAATGCTTGTGTTGTTTGGCACTCTTCCAGTCTTACCTAGCCTTCTATGAGATTCGTGTTCCTCGGACCGGTGTTTTGCCTTCAGCTTCCTTCAGGTTCCGCGTCACCACGGATACCCTTGCTCTTGGCTAATCTCTACTTCTTTCTTCGAGATTCTTGCCTTACACCCTATAGTTCATGTGCATGCCGGGCGCACCAAAAAAAGAGCCCACAATGTTGCTCACTGGGCTCTTGAAATGTTTTCTTAATAGTTAGCCGTATGAATTGAGAGTTCACGTACGGTTCTGTTAGAGCCTTTGGTTAAACCCTCATTGGCTTACTCGACTGAGAGGTTGGAGGGGGAGTCACCTGCTTCCTACTCGATTCAAATTGGCTAGCTAAGATAGGCTTTAATATTTAAACTGGTTGATTAGCGATTTTAACACATCCGCCATATGAGAGAGTGATTGAGCAGATGCATTAATTTCTTCCATAGAAGCTAATTGCTCCTCTGTGGACGCGGCAACTTCTTCTGATGTAGCAGCATTTCCTTTAGCTGAAAAAGCCAAATCCTCCGTAATAGCTGCAACCTCTTGAACACTAGCTGACATCTGTTCTGATGCGGAAGAAACTTCTTGCATTTGCGGCGTAATTTCTCGCATGCTGGTCATGATGACTTGGAACTTTGCAATTGCTTCATCCGATACGCGTAAACCACTTTGTACGTCGTTAGTAACTTGGGCCATAATGTGTACCGATTGCTCCGTATCTGCTTGAATACCATGTACTAATTCGAAAATCTGTTTTGCTGATTGTTGGGATTGCTCTGCCAGTTTACGCACTTCATCTGCAACAACAGCGAATCCTTTCCCGTGTTCTCCTGCTCTTGCAGCTTCAATAGCAGCGTTGAGAGCGAGCAGATTCGTTTGGTCAGCAATGCCTGTAATCACATCTAAAATAGACGTAATTTGTTGTGAGCGATTATGTAACGTTTGAATTTTTGTGTTTGATTCTGAAACGGATTGATGTATGGAATTCATTTGTTCTTTCGTATCTTGGACTGCTTTGCCACCCTCATCTGCCTGTATCGTAGCGTGCTGTGAAAGATCCGTAACAGTAGAAGAAATTTCTGCAACATGAAGAATTGCTTTTGACAGTTCATTTAATGATTCAGCATTTTTGTTTGCATTCGTAGTTTGCGTATCTGCACTAGATGCAACTTCTTGTATAGCAATTGCCACTTGCTCGGTTGCTAAACTCGTTTGATCAGCATTAGCTGTTAATTCTTCCGCTGAAGATGCGACTTCTTCTGCATTGACTTCTACTTTCTTTATAAGTGTTCGAAGACTTTCACGCATATCATTGAACGCCTGGCCTAATTGTCCAATTTCATCATTCGATGTGATGCTCACTTTTTCAGTTAAATCACCTTTACTGATTGTCACTGCACTTTCTTTTAACTTGCCAATCGGTCTAATAATTCCTTTTACTACAAAATAAACGGCTATGGAACTTACCACAATGGCAATGACTAGTACAAGTATAGTGGTATACAATATTGAAGCTGCAGATTCATCTATTTCTTTCGAAAAGATGGTTCCTGTAATTTTCCAGCCCGTCAATTTATTCGTTGTAAAAAATACTATACGTTTATCACCTTCATATACATAATCATACGTCCCAGATTCTTTCTCGTATATCTGATTAAAGAAGCTCTCTTTCACTTCCCCTCCGCCCTCTAAAGTAGGATGTGAAATAACTTTTTTGTTTTCATCAAAAATAGAAGAATATCCATTTTTTCCTATACTAATAGATTCTGATGTTATTTGTAAGTCTGCCAGTTTAAGATCTAATGCCACAACTCCTGAGCGGTCTTTTAACTGCTTAGCAATTGTCACAATCATTTCTTCAGTCCTCACATCTTTGTAGGGTTCTGTTATAAAAGGTTTCCCTTGAAGCTTTACTGCTTCTTTATACCAAACTCTATCCAGAGGATTATAGTTTTCTGCAGTAGACACATCCTCTCCTTGAATAAACGCTCCGCTATTCGTTGCAACATATATGCTGAAGACATCTGGATTTAGTTTAAAGTATTGATGAAGTGATGATCTTAATGCAACCTCACCCTGTCCATACATCGAAGAATTAATTTCCTCACTAAAGACTTCAATTTCGTTAATTTTTTCACTGATGGTTTTGTCTATAAGTTTGTTTAATACCCCAACACTCTGGTTGGCACTTTGCAGAATTTCCTTTTCTATAGAATCTTTAGCTGATAAGTATGACAATACCCCAACTAAAACAACGGGGATTATTAATACAAGTCCAAATGAAATATACAACTTACTTTTAAGGCTTTTAAATACAGTTTTCATGTAACGGTTCTCCTTTGTCTACATAAGCTTTACAAGCTTTTTTTAAGATGCTTGCTTACAACTATTGTCCGTATTCTTTTTTCGCAAACCTACTATCAATTTACTAATTAGGCTTTAAAAAAGAAGAAAGCTTCCATTCGAGGGTACTAAAGAAATTCGGTTTTCGTTAGCATATATCTTGCTCACTTCAGATTTACCAACTTGAAAAGTCCACTTGTATAACAATTGATGTGGCATTTTTCAGAGCCCTCCTTCCATACATGTTTTTTTACAGTTCCTTTGGTTCATAAATTATACTCTTTGTTTTTATCGGTCTAAATGCTTGAATTCGAAGACTTTTTTGTTTCCTACACGAACTACATAGACAATGATTTGTAATGTAAGACCAATTTCAAAAGTCCTCTAGTGGACTGAATAGCACTGAAACTTAGTTTTTTTAATGGGAATCGCAACACTAGTTTTTCTAACGAAATTGATGATAGCATTGTTCTAGTTAAAGATGAAAATGATTACCCTGCTGCGAATAAATAAAAGGCTTGAGCTAAGTGCAATAATAGATTCAATCCTTTTAAGTTTTGTCTTAAGAATTAATCGTTCTAGCTTTCTGCTTTCTTAGTGGGGTTATGAGTAATCTTGTTTTCTTCAATACAATATTGATAAAATGATTTTAATGCAGTTAGTTTCAGTTGAATACTACGTATTTTTAACCCTTTTACACTTAGAGTTGCCAGTCAATTACGTATATCCTTTGCCCTTACTTCATCATATTTTTTTCAATCTCCGAAAAAAAATTGTGAGAGTGAAATTTTATAAGAACGAATTGTTTCAGAGCTGAACTGATTACAATTATCATCATAGAAGGCTTGTAAAACTTCCTGATTCATAGAAATCACCCCATTATATTCTTATATTTTAATCTCTTATCTTCCAATGGTATTTGTGCATAGATACGTGTTGTATTTAAATCAGCATGTCCCATTTCATCCGCTATAAACTGAAGGTTTGCTCCTCTTGCTAACAAATTGGTGGCAAATGTATGTCTACAGCAATGTGGATGAAAATTTTTTCAAGTCCTGCTTGTTTACCCACTTTTTTTTAGAACACCTCTTATTCCACCATTTAAAAGACGGTCACCAAATTTATTCATGAATAGCCGCTCTTTTAGATCACAAGTCCGAGCCTGTAAATAATTTTGTAATGCTATGGCACATTCTAAGGAAAAATGGGTAGTTCTAATTTTATTACCTTTCCCTACTACTTCAGCTGTATGTTTGTCCATATTAATATTGATAATATTTAATGCTGACATTTCTGAGACACGGCAACCCGATGTAAGAAGAAATAAAATAATAGACCTATCACGAGTTGAAAATTGTTCAGAGATAAGTTTAATACGAGAAAACTCATACTCATCTAAATAATTAGGAAGTGATTTAGATAATTGAGGTCTCAAATGTTTTTTTTCACCCTTTCTATATATTCTTCATCAAAACAAAATTGAAAAAAGGATGATAGTGTTGCATGTACAAGCGCTATTGTATTTGGTTTTTTATGCATCGAAAAATCATTAATCCATTCTCTAACATTCTCTGAGACCATATCCTTCAGCGGAACCTTATATTCACGTAGGAAGCATTCCAGTATCCATTTATATTTGGTTATAGTTGCCACTGCTTTATTTTCTAATTTTAAACATACTAAATACTCATTCAATACTTTTATAGTTATTGAAGAGATATAAATATCCGTACTCTTCCAGTATTCATCAATAGTTTTTATTTTCTCATGTCCAAACTAATAGAATATGATTAAACTTATTAGGACTAGTATTTCCATTTCTAGAATGTCTATATATTACTATTAGACTTAATACATTTAACTAGACAAAATAATAAAATATTTTTATCAAGAGGCTTATTATATCCATAATAAAAAAGCTCTGCAGACACTTTCTTTACAGAGCTTCTACTATAAACTTCTCGATTAAATATTGGTAAACAACCTATTGGTCATTTGATAAGCTGTTTATTATAGTCAATCCACTTTTCCATTTCCCTCTCAACAGCTCTATTTTGCCATTCAAACCAAATACCAGAACATTCACTACAATGGCTATCTACCCCGTTCTTTTTATGCATATCTTTATAAGTAAATATAGTTTTTTTACGGCAACTGTAGCAAAAGATTTCTTTTTCTTTATAAAATTCCATATTAAACCTACCTAATGATTTTTACTTATTCATCTCCTTTTTTCATTAAAGTTATTCAAGCATTTTTAGGAGTTAAACTTTTAAGAGTTTTCTATGGCATAGTTATTAGTCTATTAACAGAAGGATTGTACTAAAAAAGCAAATAACATTGGGTAAGATAAGAAAATAAATAAACATTACAAGGAATCGCTCTATATTAACTAGAATGAGCATTCTTCTATCCAAAGTTTACTTTCTTTCATTGAGTAAATATAAAATAAAAAAAGAGACAATCATATAAGATGATTGTCTCTGAATTTAACTTTTAAAAGAAAGAAGTTTTAGGGAAATAAGTTTCTTATAGATCTACCACTGACTGGGTTTCTTCGCTCCTGCTAGTTTTACCCTTCTCTTATGTTACCATACAAGTCCAAACTGCTAGCAATCCACACTACTACAAACCCGCTGCCATCTTATTAGCCTCACTGGTGCTGACACACCTCTTCTAACAAGACTTCAAACGTCCACTACTTCCATCCCTTATTTTGATTTCCTTAGGTTTCCACTATCCAGGAGTAAGAACGACCGGTATAGCAGTCAATTCATCGATCGCCAACTATAGCATTACGTCTATAGTAGCTTCATTTCGCACCATACACTAACTTACCCTGCCTACATGGATTCGTTTGCCTAACCATAGAAATCTTTTAAAGAATCTCGCCCCGGTACCACCAGATACGACTTCACCTGACTACATTCCTTTTGTGTCATTCAGCACAGCACTGGATGCAGGAGGATTAGGTACTTGTAGACTGACTATTTTACAAGAACAGGACTTTTACCTGCAAATGGAAGTTGCAGATAGAAAGAAAACCCCATACTTATTTCTTAAAGCAAAACATGGGGTTTTCAGTTCCACTCATTTCAATGGATGCTTCAGTTTATAGAGTAACGATTCGTTTAGTTATTAAGATGCTTTTGTTACAGCAGTACGAATTGCAGATTTATTACCTGCAGCGTCAGTTACCTCAACATAGTACGTAGTTGCAGCAATTAAAGGCGCATCAGCAGGCCATGCAAAAGAACCATCAGTATCCACTACCGCATTACCAGCAACAAGTGTACCAGCAGTTGGAGTGTAAGTAAACTGTTACAGTTGAACCAGCTTCAACAGATAGAGCAGCACCTGTGATATCAAATGTAGTTAGAGTGTTAGTAAGTACATTTTGTTAAACCACTTGTAACTGTAAAACCTGTTGGAACGTTACCTGTGTTAGTACCAGTCAGGTAAGTTATTGATTCTTTTCCATCAGCTTTAACGGCTATAGAGAAATCACTTGTAAGTGTTTAATTTACTAATATGATTTGATGCAAAAAAAATCTCCTCAAGTCTCAAAAGACTCAAGGAGATTTCTGAATTCTAGTAACAGCTCAGATCATTGCGAACCTATGTTATCTGAATTATGTTAAAACTTAGTTTTTAGCATCTGTTCCTGGTGTAGCTACAGCAGTTCCTACGAAAGCAGTTGCTGCATCTCCACTAAATGCTACAGTACTAGCAGTACCAGTAGTAGCACTTACAACTTGTAATTCACCTGCAGCAGTGAATGTAGCAGCAGCAGTTGTACCTAAAACACCATTTAAAGCAACTAAGAAAGCATCTTTAGTTACTACAGTTTTATCGATAGTAAGGTTCTTTGCAGCGCCACCATCAACTGTAATAGCAAGTGTTTTTGTATCTTGAGCAGTAGTAATAGCTTCTAGAACTGCATCAGTAGCAATTGTAACTGTTCCTACAGCTTTACCGTTTGTAGCCGCAACATAATCAGAATTTTGTGCAACTACGTTTACGAATTTAACAGCTTTACCAGCTGCATCTACTTCAGCAACTCCAACGTTTTTACCGTTATCAACAGTGATTTCAGTACCATTAACAACAGTAGTCCAAGCAGATAAGTCAGCTCCAACTAATGGTGCTGGCACAGCGTTATTATCTGTAGATACGAAATATTTGTACGTGTTACCTACTACACTTGGAGTTGGTAATATAAATACTGATTTACCGTTGTTACCTGCACCTGTAACATCATTTAAAGCAACACCAGTAAGAGATGTTGTACCAGGTTTTACTAATGCAGAGTCACCAGTTGATTTTGTAAGTACATTTTTAGCAGGTGATTTATCAATTACATATTTAGCTGAATCTTTTACAGTTACTTTATAATATGTTTCTACTGTACGAGCATCAGAAAGTGTAATTACAAGTTTATTTCCGTTTACAGTAACATCGTATTGACCAACATTTAATTCCTTATTGTCAGATACACGAGTAATAAGGAAATCAGCATCGATTAAATCTTGGTTGCCAGCAGCAATTTCATCAATTTTTAATGCTTCTGAATAATTGATTGTAATTTTGTTACCATCTACCCCGTAAACACCTTTATCAGTAATTTCTGGTTTAACAGAATCTAATAAGTTAGTAGTTGTATCATTTACAGTAATTGAAGCAGTAGCAGTACCTGTTGGCGCAGTGTTTCCAGCATTTGTTTGAAGTTTAGTGAAATCAACAATTAAATTTAAATTAGCAGCAGAAGTTCCAAGAACATCATCTTTGAACTTAAGTGTTACAGTTGAAGTACCGTCAACTTGTACGTCTTTAACTTGCTCTACATTATTAACCTTGTAAGAGAATGCTTCAGCAGAAGCAGAGTTAACACCTGCATTAAACTTAACTTTAATTGTATTCTTATCAACTAATTCAGCTTTCATACCAGCATAATCTTTGTTGTTGATATCAGCTAAAGATAAAGTAGTTGATGTAGATAAATCAACTAGATTATTTGCAGTGTTTGTTGGGTTTGCAAATTCTTTTAATAAGTTACCTGCAGCATCTTTTACACCAAGTACTTGTAATTGTGATACATGTGCTTTATTTGTACCGCCACCTGTAAAGTCAATTGTTTTTCCATCAAGTGTTTCAGCAAATGTAATAACTACAGAAGTACCATTTTGCATTACTGAAATATCAGCTAAGTTAGATGATAAAGTTTGTAATTTACCGTCAATTTTCACAAGATAATTTGAATAATCAACTAAAGTATCAACATTCATTTTCTTGTTGAATGTAAGAACTACACGACGATCTTTTGTATTAACAACTTTTGAGTCAAATTCAGGAGCGTCTTTGTCGCCTTTTACAATTTTCTCACTGTAATCAAGCATTGTGTTTTGAAGCTTAGTAGCATCTTTAATGTTTTTGATTGTAAGTTTATTTTCACCTGTAGAAAGGTCTGAATATAGGTTGATAATTACAGTTTTAGAATCATTCGGGTCTAAATTTGCAGTTTGAACTGAAACTACTTTACCGTCTTTGTTTAATACAGTATAGTTTTTCACTTCTTGAACACTTTTTGAATCAAGTGCTTTAGAGAAAGTTACTTTAATAGTACGTGCATCTGTTACAGATACTTTTCTCACTTCTGGACGAGTTTGATCGATCTCAGGAGTTACAGTAACTTTTGTATCTTTTGCAATTTGGTTATCAGAGAAGTCTTTAACGCCTTCTACATGAATGTCTACTTTACCTGTTGGAAGAGTTTTATCTTCTTTAAAGAAGAATTTGTATTTGTTATCAGCAATTGCTTCAAACTCATATGCTTCTTTCTTAGAGTCTCCAGACTTCCAATAAACGTTAGAAGCTTTGATTGTCTCAGCATCAACATCTTCAGAGAATGTTAAAGTAACAGATTCTAAAGTTGCAGTTGCTTCAGTTACTGTTGGAGCTTCTTTATCTTCTACAACTGTGAAGTCGTGAGTTGAAGATAATGAAACGAAACCAGCATAGTCTTTAACACCAGAAACAGTTAATTTGTGTTCCCCAACTGTAAGTACAGAGCCGTATGGAGTTAAAATCACAGAACGGTCATTTGCACCTAAAGTAACTTTACCGAAGTATGCTTTACCATCTAATGTGAAATTAGATTGTTTTAATTCAGTTACTGGCTCACTGAATTCAAGCTTCAATGATTTTGTTCCTAAAGATTTAACTGTTGTAACTTCTGGTAATTTGTTATCAACTGCTGTGAATTCAACGTTTTTCACATCGATTACTTTATCGCCAGCTTTTACATTTGAGATGCTAATTGCATCAGCTTTGTTGTTTGTAAGAGTTCCTACAACTGTAACTGTAGCAGTTTTCTTGTCGTCAGATAATTTTACAGATTTAACAGCTTTACCTGATTTTAAAGAATAGTTAGATGCTTCTTCAGCTGTTTCTTTATCAACAGTACCGTCGAATTCAACTACTACTTCTTTAAGGTTAGTTGCAGATACAGATTTAACTGCAGTAGCTGTAGTTACAACATAAGTAACTTTAGCTTTGTATTCAACATCCTTAATTTTGAAAGTAACTTCTGTTTCTTTGTTAGGCTCTAAAGCTTTTTCTAAAGTAACAGTTTCTTTAGTACCGTCAGATAAAGTAACGTTTAAAGTTTTAGCGTCAACTACTTCGATTTTGTCAACTTTTGGAGTAGCATCTACGTTTTCAATAGTACGTGAGAATACCACTGCGAAGTCTTGGCGAGTAATTGGAGCATTTGGGTTTAAGTTTGTTTTACCATTTGCTTCAGAACCTTTGATAACGCCGTTTGCAACTGCGATTTCTAGGTAAGATTTAGCCCATGGTTTAACAGTAGAAGCGTCAGCGAATTCGCTTAGATCGCCTTCACCCTCTAATTCGAAAGCATCTACTAAAATTTTAGCAGCTTCAGAACGAGTTAATTGTTTGTTTGGTGCGAATTCAGTAGCACTTACACCTTCAAAAATTCCGTTTTCTACAGTTGCTGCGATAGCATCGTAGTACCAAGCATCAGCTTTAACGTCTTTGAAGTTTACATCACCTTCTGCTTCTAATTCTAGAGCGTTAGTGAAGATTGTAGCAGCTTCCGCACGTGAGATAGTTTTAAGTGGGTTGAAGTTGCCGTTAGCATCCCCTTGGATTACACCAGCGTCTACTAAAGATTGAACTGCTTCTTTAGCGTAGCCAGAGATTTTGTTGAAGTCGTTTAATTGTGCAGCAGATGCTACAGGTACGATTGCAGATGCAACTAATGCAGCTGTTGCTGATGCCGCGAAGAACTTACGGCCTTTGTTTTGCTTTGCCATTAATTTATTCCTCCCTAATATTCCTAAAAATTGATATTATTCCAACGAAAACTATAGTACCACCATAATTAGTTGCCTAAATTTATGTATTATAGCTTTCTCGAATAATTCAAAACTAAAGCAAATTTTCTTAGTAAAGTTACTAGAAAATGAGTAGTAGAATACCATTCTAGTAAGCTTATTCACTTTCTACAATAATATAACATTATCTTTTCCGAAATTCAAGCATTGGGACATAAATTTAGATATAGAAGATTTTTTTACCATGGACCTTACTAGATGGCTACTTTCTTCCAACTAATTTTACCCTCATTTGTATTGGTAACATATAGTTCCATTTCCTATTATACCTGACTCTCCATAATAACCAAGCATTTTCTGGAATGGTTACTAAATTGTCAAAAATTAAAGACTCCCGTAACATTTTAGTTATATTTGTAAAGAAACAGAAACATAGCTAGAGTTTTTTAGCGAATTCCGCCTCTTTCCTATCACTTTTAAGAGTTTCTTCATTATTAAATAATAGCTAATTCTATCTGTCCTTATGTTGTAATAATAGATTACCTTTTTTTGTGATACACTTTTGATAGTTTGATAGAACAATTATCAGCTATTGAAGGGAGCTTGAAAAATGAAACGAAAATTTCCTCTTTACGGGGCAGTGCTTGCAGGTATGCTATATCTTGCACCTACTAGCGCTTCAGCAGAAGATATTTCGAAGCACTGGGCCTATCATGAAATGAACTATCTTATTACAAACGATTTAATGAAGGGTGATGAATTTGGCAATTATCGTCCAAACGATGCTGTTACTCGCGCTGAATTCGCAGCATTTCTAGTCAGAACACTTAACTTGCCAGCTACTTCTAGTCAAGCAACCTTCTCAGATGTAAAGAAAGGCGACTGGTATTATGGAGTGATCGAGCAAGCTAGCTATCATGGATTGATTAAAGGTGACGACCAGGGCAAATTCAACCCAAACGCACATATTAATCGTCAGGAAATGGCGGCTATGTTAAAAAGAGCTCTCCACTATCAAAATATCAATACATCTTCCTCCCCTATTAACTTTAGTGACAATGCTCGTATCGCCAAATGGGCCTATGCTGATGTACAAGCTGTCGTAACATCAGGGCTACTTGTAGGGAAGCCGAATAATCAATTTGCACCACTTGCCCAAACAACTCGTGCTGAAGCAGCGACCGTTCTCTATCGTTTACTTCATTTAGAAGCACCAGAAACTGGTGGAAAGGAATATATAACGACGAATTACTCATTTGACTATTCTTCGGTGGTGAATAAACAAACTGCCAATAATCCAAAGGTAGACGGTGCTGGCATTTTTACGGCTAGCGACGCACTAGTGTCATACTATGTACACCCAAAGAGCGTTATGCAGGATAGCCCATCTTTTTATCAATTTTTAAAATTATCAACTGTGGTTAATAATTTGAATGCCAAGGAACTCAATGATAAGGTACTTGCTAATAAAGGAAGCTTAGCAGGTATGGCTGATGCCTTTATTCAGGCGGGTGTCGATAACAATGTAAATGCTATCTATCTGTTATCACATGCTTTACATGAAACCGCTAATGGGGCCTCTGCGCTTATGAATGGAATTGAGGTTGGCTTAGATACGGGTGGAAAACCAGTGATGGTTACTCCTGAAAATCGAGACAGTTTAACCGCTATTAAGAAAACTTATAATGCTTATGGTATTGGAGCTATTGATGCTGATGCCAATAAATTTGGTGCTGAGCGTGCTTATACAAATGGTTGGTTTACCGTACAGGATGCGATTATTGGCGGCGCTCAATTTGTCAAGGATCAGTATATTAGTAAAGGACAAGACACGTTATATAAAATGCGCTGGAATCCTGATAATCCAACCGTCCATCAATATGCTACACATGTAATGTGGGCAGTTATTCAGGCGAAAAAGATTTATGATATTTATGAATTAGTTGGGGCACATACGTCAACGAATTTAGTGTTTGATGTTCCTGCTTATCAGGGTCAGCCTTCCGCTCCATCTTTACCAAGCCCTACGAAGCAATATGCTTTGGATTCATATATAGCTGGGGCAATCGGAAAGGCTACTACTAATCTCAATATGAGAACATATCCTAATACTACAGATGCTGCATCCATTATGACGAATTTACCTAAAGATACATCCTTCAAAGTACTTGGAGAAAATGGTGGCTGGTTTAAAGTAAGCGTCAATGGTCAAGAGGGCTGGGTGTTTGATGATTATGTTCAACTTGAAAATGGTTTACAGATTGTCAACATGAACATCATGCTCAATGTCCGAAGTGAACCATCTACGACAGCGCCTATATTAGGTACAGTTAAACCAAACGGCTTTATTATTGGTGCAGTAGATGATAAAGGCGAGTTCAAAAAAAATGGTGCCTGGTATCAGGTTATCTATAACGGCAAAACCGGCTGGGTACATGGCGATTATATTGTAAAAAAATGATTTCCTACGATTTTCTAAAAAAAGAGTGCGACATTGTTTCGCACTCTCAGACTGTAGACAAAAGCCGTCGAGAAGTTCATTCTCGATGGCTTTTGTCATTTCCATATTTAACTCTAATTGAAGCTTCTCTTCATAAGCCCGTGTTTCTTTTCGCACAACCTTTTTATCATACTTCCCTTTATTCGCACTCGCTTTCACATGCGTGGAATCTATAAATAAATGGTCTGCATGGAGAATTTACTTTTCAACACCCTATGTAGATGGAGTACTTTATGTAGAAGTTGATGGGAACGAAGAGCGGCGACTCCTGCGGGAAAAGCGGGAAAGTCGAGATCCTGGACTGAGCGAAGCGAGGGAAGCAGCTCGACCCCGCCCGCGGAAAGCGTCCGCCCGTAGTGGAAATCAACGGCTTTACTTTATTTCATTGTAAAATAAAAAGGACTGTAGGCAAACTCTCAAATTTTTTGAGTTTGTCTACAGTCTGAGAGTGCGACATTGTTTCGCACTCTTTTTTTGTCTTCATTGCATGAATATAAAACACTATATAATAGAAGAAACTCAACCCCCTCTGTTATGAGCACCACTATTTCCTCCTAAAAAAATCAGTGCATTTTTTAGTTTGTTTCTTGTATATGCAATAGAATCCTCCTTTTTATAACGCTGAATCCCCTTTTATGCAGCCTATAGCCATAGCTGAACTATTATCGAAAATTTCCTGTCAATATTGCTTTTATGGTATGATAGATTGCAGTGAAAAAGGAATTACAGAAAGGTTTGAACACTATATGAGGCATGTAACGATTATGGGCGTACCCTTTTTACATATTAGTCAGCAAGGGTTTGTAGATCTACTTGTTAATCGTATTGAACAGCAAGAAAAGACTTTCGTTGTGACAGCCAATCCTGAAGTTGTCATGCAGGCAAATGAAAATCCTACTGTGAAGGGCTATTTAAATCAGGCAACCTACATTTGTGCGGATGGTATCGGTGTGGTAAAGGCTGCTCAAATCCTTGGAGATTCACTTCCCGAGCGTGTAACAGGCTATGATACCATGGTGAAATTGTTAGAGGTTGGTCAGCAAAAGCGCTTTAAAGTTTATTTATTGGGTGCACAAAAAGAAACAATAGAAAAGACCATTGCCAATATTCATAAGAATTATCCAAATGTTGAAGTTGTAGGCTATCAGGATGGATTCTTTGATTGGAATAATAATCATATTGCGGACGATATCGCAGCATTACAACCTGATCTGGTGTTTGTCGCTTTAGGAGTACCGAGACAGGAAAAATGGATTACTGAAAACCTAGACAAGTTTTCAAAGGGCGTATTTATTGGTGTGGGTGGCTCCTTCGATGTCATCGCGGGCACTGTGAAGCGTGCACCAGTCATTTGGCAAAAGTTAAATCTTGAGTGGCTTTATCGACTGCTACGCCAGCCAAGTCGTTTTATAAGAATGCTTGTTCTTCCACGTTTTGCTTTAAAAGTTTTCTCATTAAAGCTTAGAGGGCAGGGCACAACAAAATGAGTCAATCAACATTTGTCAAAAGTACACTCGTTTTAACCATTGCGACATTACTTTCTAAGGTGATTGGCAGTATTTTCCGTATTCCACTTCAAAATATTGCTGGTGACGAAGTACTTGGTATTTTCAGTCTTGTCTATCCTGTCTATATGGTGGCTTTGTATTTATCTGTTGCAGGTATCCCTATTGCTATTTCTAAACTGATTGCGGAGGCTAACTCAAGTAAGGATACTGCCAAAATAAAGAAAATTTATGTAACCGCAAGAATCCTTGCCCTATCGTTTGGCGTCATTAGTTTTACAATCATTTACGGTTTTTCAGGGCAGATAGCGAATGCACTTGGTGGACCATCAACAGAAATTGCCTTAATTATTGTGGCACTAACATTACTTGTGGCTCCTTATATGGCCGTCTATCGTGGCTTTTTTCAAGGCTTTGGAGATATGCGACCGACTGCCATCTCTCAAGTAATTGAACAATTAGTTCGAGTTGCATTAATTCTAATTGTTGCGTACTTCCTAGTTGCGATGGATTATTCAAATGATATCGTAGCTGGTGGAATTATGGCTGGTTCTGTCCTTGGAGCACTCGGTTCACTTGTTTATTTACTCTATAAATATTTCCGTTCGTCGGTAAAAGTAACGAGCAAGGAGAAATATTCTAGTAAGGATTTCTCCACATATAGTAAAACTATATTAAAAATATCCATTCCGATTGCAATTGGTTCTGTTACAATGGCACTTTTTAACTTTGTGGATTCCTTTACCGTTACATATGGGTTAAGAAGTGCAGGGGCAGACGCAAGTGAAATTAGCTTCCTTTATGGGATATATGGTCGAGGGCTAACATTAGTTCAAATTACGACTGTATTTGCGTCATCAATTATTTTACCGCTAGTGCCACTAATTACTACTAAGCTTGCTGAACGTAAAATGGATGAAACACGCAGTATTATTGAACAAACACATCGTATGACTCATCTTATATCGTGGCCAGCTGCGATTGGACTGCTAGCCTTAACCTTGCCTTTAAATCTAGCTCTTTTTAAAGACTTAGAGGGAAGCTTAATGTTAGCCATGATTAACCTTAGCTCGGTCTTTACATCACTAACACTCCTTGGGACGGGCGTTTTACAGGGAATGAATGCTGCTAAAACAGGCGCTCTTATTATTTTAAGTGGTGTTGTTTTGAAGGTGTTTGCGAACATCTTCTTCATTCAAGCATTCGGTCTAGATGGTGCTGCCTATGCAACATTATTGGTGTACTTTGTGTTATTTATTGTGAATACTGTCTTTATATATCGTATGATTCGCTTTACTGTTCTTGGAAAAGATACGGTGAAAATGATTGTGTCTTCCATCGTAATGGGAGCAGCCGTTGGTTTACCAACGCTTTGGCTTGATTTTACACATTGGTCTCGTATGTGGGCAATGGGCTATCTGACTATTGCCATCATCATTGGAGGAGCTATTTACTTCCTTTTACTATGGCTAATGAAAGCTATTGATAAACAAGATTTAAAGAAAATCCCTGTTATCGGAAAAAGATTTTCATAAATAAGAGAGGTAGGACACTTATGTCGAAACAGAAATGGCTTTGGGGGATTATTGTTCTTTTACTCGTCGTTTCCTCCACAGGTATCATGATGAGGTGGAATGCGGAGCAATCGAATGATTCTTATGAAATCGTGATTCCCTATGATGAAATACAAACTGCAAATAAAAACAGTGATTTAACAATGGATGAAATCCTTTCCTCCTTAAAGGAAGCTGGACTGACAACTGTTAGTCTTGAGCCTTTAACATTAAAGGAAATGGAAAAACAAAATTTGATTACTGTCTATAAAGAAAACGACTTAGCAGCACAATTATTATTTACACCTTATAAAGATGCTGTTGATGTTACAAAGAGTGGCTCTTATATTCGAGTACCTGAAAATGAAAGCTACCGAAAGCTTATCATGGATAGTGTTGAGCCGGAGGAAGTTCAATTAGGAGAAGAGGCTTTTTATTTTCTCCCTACTTCTAACCATAACTTTGATTTAAAAACACCAATTGGCTACGATCAGCCTGCTATCGATATGATTAGTAAGCATGGCCTAGGCTATGTCTTTAAAGTTGAAAATGCAGATAATGAAGTGGCTAACGCTAAATTGGTGAATCAGTTACTCGCATTAAAAGATGGTTCTTCTGGTCGCTTGCTTGGTCAAGGTGACGAAGCAATTGGCTTTGGACAAGAAAAAGGCAATCAATTAGTTGAAAAACTAAGTGATGCGGGCTATTACTTCTATACAATCGAAAGTAATCCATTGAAGGGCGAAAATAAAATCGCCCAAATGACCGATTACAATATGATTCGTTTGCATAGTATTAACATCAACAGACAAACGAAATTAAAGTTAAATGAAAGTATTGACCGTACAACAAGAGCTGTAAAAGAGCGTAATATCCGTTCTATCTTCTACCATATTAAAACAACTGGTAATGCCAAGGAAAATGTGGAGCAAACAATTGACTACTTAAATGGAGTACATGACGCAATGCCAGATCATTTCCAACCTGGCGAGCCAAAGCTGTTTGATCAGGTAGCTGTACCAGCCTGGGTCACAGCAGCTGTATTAGTAGCAGGTATTTTATTTACCTTTATCGTTTCAGAATTAATCAAATGGATGCCTCTACGAATTGCGGCAGCTGGATTTATGACAGTACTAGCCATTGCGTACTTTATCCTGAAAAGTACTCTATTCTTACAGGCATTTGCACTAATTATTGCAGTCCTTGCACCTACCTATGCCGTAATTAAATCAGCACAAGGGTCTACGAAAATGTCTAAAATACTTGTGCAATACTTGAAGGCAGTAGCGATTAGCCTTATCGGGATTGTTATTGTCATTGGCTTATTAAATGGCAATGCCTTTATGACAGGCTTTGCTACGTTCAAAGGCGTGAAGTTAGTTTATCTGATTCCAATTATGGGCGTTCTACTATTTACATTAATTGAGATTAACCGACTAGCTGATCAAAATATTAATAAATCTTTATCTAATACCGTAACATTGTTAAACAAAGAATTAAAATATTGGCATGTACTCCTACTAATTGTCGTGGCGGGTATCGGTTTATTTTACATTAGCAGAACTGGTAACTCTGGCTCAGTTAGTGATTTAGAATTAACGTTTAGACAATGGCTAGAAAATACCTTATATGTACGACCAAGAACGAAGGAATTCTTAATTGGTTTCCCATTCTTTGTTTTAGCTTTATATGTAATGGGCATCAACCGCAAATGGGGTAGTATCTTACTTGTACCAGGTGTTATCGGATTCTTATCGATCGTTAATACATTTACACATTTACACATCCCAGTAGCTGTTTCAGTATTACGTACTCTATACAGCGTATCTCTTGGTTTTGTTATAGGCTTAGCATTTATCCTTATTTTTAAATTCGGTTATCGTTGGGTTTCTAAGGCAATCGCGAGGTGGTCATAATGCACATTGTTTTATCGGGCTATTATGGATTCGATAATGTCGGAGATGATGCTATTCTGCTTTCCATTATTCAAGCTTTGAAGAAATGGGAGAGTGATATAGAGATCACTGTATTATCTAATAACCCAACCGCTACTGAGCAAACCTATGGTGTAAAAGCCATCAATCGTTGGAAAATGAAAGAAATCCATCAATTGCTTAAAACAGCTGATGGACTCATTAGTGGCGGTGGTAGTTTAATGCAGGATCAAACAGGCATGAAAACTATTCCATACTATGCGGGCGTGATTCAAATTGCAAAATGGCTGAAGAAGCCAGTATTTGTTTACGCCCAAGGTATGGGCCCAATCAACCACTCGCTTAGTAAATTAATCGTGCGTAAAACCTTTAACAAGGTTGAGCAAATTACGGTTAGAGATAAAGCCTCCCAAACTCTTTTAACAGAGATTGGTGTACGTAAAGAGACTAAAATTGTGCCCGATCCTGTTATGGGACTCAATGGTGGCGACTTTCATTGTGAATGGTTAGATCAAGAATCCCTAACGGCAGAAAGCTATATTTCTGTTAGTGTTCGTGACTGGCCATCTACAATAGCATATAAAGAAAAAATTGCTCATAGCTTAGACCAATTAGTACGTCAGGGTGAGCAAATCGTTTTCTTACCAATGCATGGTGAACACGATTTAAAAACTTCTCAGGAAGTGGCAGCACTCATGCAGGAAAAAAGCTTAATTGCTCCTTCTGATTTATCCATTGAGGAAAAAATTGCGGTAATTGGACAATCTCAATTATTGATTGGGATGCGACTCCATTCCCTCATCTTCTCAGCCATCTATGCTACACCTTTTATCGCCATTTCGTATGATCCAAAAATTGATGCATTTGCTGATATTGTTGATCAGCCGGTTATTGGGCATGTCGAGAAGGATGATTGGAACGGTGTCACATTGTTCGAACGTGCGATTGCCATGTTAGAATCGTATACGACGGTTCGAGAAAATATGCGTCATGCTGTGCTACCCTTACAGCATGAAGCTACGGCAACGGCTAAATTAGCGATTGAGACTTTCTCTAAATAAACATTAAAAATGATGAATTTCAATAGTAATTGAAATTCATCATTTTTTTCCGATTTCTAATAATTTTAAAATGGATTGTGCCTGCTGCATATGCATCGCCAGCACATATTGACTGGCCTGCATTAAAATCTGAGCCTTCACCATATTCATCATCTCTTTGGCAATATCAGCATCTCGAATTCGTGACTCTGCTGCCTGTAAATTTTCTGCGGTGTTCACATTGGCATTATAGGCATGTTCCAAACGGTTTTGATAGGCGCCAAGGCGGGAACGTTCACTGGATACGCGTTTTAAAGCGTCCTCCATAGAAGAAATAGCCTTATCTGCCTCATCTCTAGTAGCAATCGAGACATCTTTCAAACCAAGTGCTTCTGAACCGAGACCATTAATCAACAGTTCAATGCTCTGCCCTGCGTTGGCACCTGCCTGAATTTTAATCCCATTTGTTTCATAATCGCCATTCAGTAATGTCTTTGTATTAAATTCGGTATCGGTTGAAATACGTTGAATTTCCTTCTTTAACTCTTGGAACTCTAAATCAAGTTGTTTCCGATCCTCATCTGTTAATGTATCATTGGCTGCCTGCACTGCTAGTTCTCGCATACGCTGAATCATCGCATGTGTCTCATTCAATGCGCCCTCTGCTGTTTGCACTAATGAGATACCATCCTGTATATTCTTTGCCGCCATATTCAATCCACGAATTTGAGCACGCATTTTTTCAGAAATGGCCAGACCAGCTGGATCATCTGCTGCACTATTGATTCGGTAACCTGTAGAAATTCGTAACATTGCTTTACTCATAGCACCATAATGTCGATTCATATTATTCAGGATCGACATCCCTGTAGCTGACCAATTACCTAGCATTTACTCACCACCCTTTTGCCACTTATATCGGTCTATCCTCCGCTTTTTTAACGTTCCATCGGTAATAGTTTCCAATATAGTAGGATTTATTAATTATTTGTAGGAAAGTTATTCATCCCTTTAAACTTTTGACCTACCTGTGATAATAAAAGCACCCCTTCTCCTAGTAAGAAAAGTAGGTGCTTAATGGGTATACCATCTATTCAATTTTGAAACCTCCAAGTTGATGGTTCTTTTGCTGCAATAGATTAAAAAAGAGTGATTTATTGTTCTCTAATAATGCTTGATCGATTAAGTAATCCAGATTTCTGTTCTCAATTTCTGCAATAAGCTGATCAATTTCACCTACAGTCACTGTAGAAACAAGAGGAAGTTGCTTCGGTGTAGCGCTTTCAAGTATAGGTGCCAGATGATCATGGACGTTGGTAATAAGAAGTAGCTGATAAAGTGGTAATCGAATAAATCGATTGCCCTTTTGGAAAACAAACACCTCAGATAAATTTTCAATTTGTTGTGTCTTCATGTTGATAATCATCTCTTTACCTTCTATGGGAATGAAATGGAAAATCTCATTCTCTTTTAATATAGAGAAATATTGATAAGCAAACACGAGACGTAATTTGTCCCCAGTGATTTTTGTATAAAACGGCTTCATGTATTGAACTTGCATCATCCTTCATCCCTCCCGATTATCTGATTATTCAGATTTTAACACAAATCAAAAGTCTTGTTAACTATCTTTAATTCAATTTCCTTCTTTCTGATCATTCAGCTTATCATTGCCGCATTTTAATCGTATAATGGAAGGACAGTCTTTTTTCCTTTACTACCATTAATCCATATTTAACATAGCCATCTATAAAGAAAGGAGTGAGGTTATGGCATTGTCAATATCGCAATTGGCTAAAGAGCATCAAGCATTTGTGTTAACTAAATTAAAAGAAGCTGAACATGATTTACATCCTTCCTCTACGGAAGATGAAGAACTAGTCCGTCGTGCGGTCTTTTCGGTTAGAAATAAGTCCATTATTTTTGACCGTTTTAATGGAGCCAGTTCTATATTATATGCAACTGTCCAGGATGTCAGACCCGCTTCTGTTGAAATTGATTTCGTCAAAGAAGAGCTACGCTGTAGCTGTCCACAACCAAAATGGTGTCGACATCAGGTAGGTACATTACTTGCTCTTTACCAGTACTTTGATTCCGTTCAAAATTGGTCGAGTGCTTGGCGTGCTCAAAAATCTGTTCAGTTAAAATCATTAGCTGATGAACGTAGCCCTCAAAGTTGGTCATTGATGGTTGAGGAAGTAATGAAACGATTATTGCCACCAGGTCGTATTTTAGAGGGCTATGGCCTTTCTGCTATAAGGACTGATGCATTGGAGCGTCTTCGTCGACATATGCCCTTTGAACGTGAATGGCAGCCTCTTTATAAACTGTATATGGAGTTAGCCATTTTCAATACTATTTGGCGACATTTGAATGAAACACCAGGCCATTCACTGGATTCACCTTATATGAAATACTTTATTGATCAAAGCAGTCAATCTTTTGAGAGCATACTTACAGAGCTGACTAATCGATCTCGCCTTTTTGCGACTGATCCGTTTTATGACGCTCTCCAAGTGGAAGTACGGAAGTTTTTATTAGAACGACATGGACTATTTCCAAATCGACTTCACCTGTACATGCTACTTTGGGCGGTACTTTTTTATGAAAAGCCTCGTCGTGAGCAGGAATTAGATTATTTAAATAATCTTGAAAACCCTTCGGCAGAAATATCCTTAGAATCATTAAGATTATTATTTTATGTACTCTTACAAAAGGAGGACTTACTGCTTGAAAGTTTGAAACATATTGATTTGCAGCAAATGCAGGATCTTTTTGAACTCGCTACTTTTGCTCAGCGTGCTGGCGAATCACATGCTCTGGCTATTATTTTACGAGCAATTCTGCCAATGACAGCAGCCTTTTTGCAGGAAGTCGTACCAGTTGTACAACGTGCTCAGTATGTTCGTCAATTCCAGGTTTTATTTGATGAAATACAGCTTACCGAAGAAGAGGAAGCCATTCTATACAGCGCCTTCGGAGTCTACGGCCTTCAACCATTCTCTTCTTTCTTAATTAAAAAAGGACGTTATCGAGACTGGGCAGCGCTTCATCAATTAAATCCTTCGTCTCTATCTTATTTAGAGATGTGTGGATTAAAGGATGTATTACAAATTGAACCAGCTACGGTTTTACCGCTATATCATGTTTATGCAATGGCGGAAATTGCTCAAAAATCTCGCTTGAATTATAAGCAGGCAGTACGCATTTGGAAAAGTATGCGTACTGCTGCAAAACGGGCAGGTAAAACAGCTTATTTTGAAGCATATATACAAACAATCCGCTCAGAATACAAACGACTCCGTGCGTTACAGGAAGAAATCGAGAAAGGAAACCTAGTATGATGACAATAAACGCCAACTCTCCTTCCCCTTTTTCTAAAACACAGCAGCTTCGTATCGATGTAGCTCGAGAAGGATATTTTACTTTGCAGGGATTTACTGCAAATGGTACAACAATCGACGTAGATACATTCGTATCTTCATTGTTCTTTACCTATGAGGCAAATATCTATGGCTTACTAACAAATCAGGCGGATTTATCCATTGAGGTTTCCGCTGCTGAGCTTCTTGATATTTTTTCATCAAGCTATCAACATCCCTTTATCAGCTGGATTGGTGCAAATGAAGATAGTAAAAAATGGCTAGGTAAAGTATTGGCGTTACAGGATTATTGGCAGGAGCCCTCTCTTTGGTCACACGCTGTCATTGCAGAGGATTTTTCTTCACTATCCTTCCCTCTCGACGATATAGATTCTGCATTATTAGAAACTGCGGTGCAGCAAAAACTTTCTCAAGTAGGGCTAATACTTTCTGATTTACCAAAGCTATTGCCCTTTTTCTTACGAGGTGGCTGGCCATTGGATCAAACACGCCAAGTTGGTGCCATTACCGTTTCCTTACGATTAAGTGAACCAGAAGAAGATTCCGATGTCTGGCTCTTAGAAACGGTCCTTAGCACCGCTACTACAAAAAATTACTGGACACCTGCTATTCGTAAGCAGTCATTACTTATAGAAGATGCAATCCCTACAAAATGGCGTATGTTTGCAACTGAAATTGAGCAGCAACAACAACAAATAGTTCAACTACTATCTAAAGATGCTATTAGTAGTGAAACCTTCATTCGTGTAACACTTGAAGATATGGAAGTACGATCTTTTTTACGTGAGGATCTTGCCAGATTACAGGCACTTGGCTTCGATGTTGTGCTCCCAGCATGGCTAAAGGATTTAAAGCAATCCAAATTCCGTGTCCGTGTGACAACTAGCAATGCATCTACAAAAAAAGTCGCTGGATTAGATGATATTCTAACATTCAAGTGGCAATTTTCGATGAATGGACAGACAATCTCACCTGAGCAATTTAAAAAGTTAGTGGAAGAAAAGCGTGAATTTATTCGTATAGGGACAGAATGGTTCCGTGTTGACGCTAACTGGATGCAAGAGATGCGTGCGTTAATGCAGCAGGCAGAAGACGAAAGCTGGACTGTCCGAGAATTGTTATTCAGGGAATTACCCGAAGATTTATCTGCACCTATTGAAGAAGAGGATGCTGACGATGCGCTTCGGGATGATCCTATCTTTGCATTAGAGATACAGCAATCGTTAAAGGCTTATATGGAACAGCTCTTAGACAAAAAGGGTTTACCTGCTGTACCCATTCCAGCGACATTACAAACAGAGTTACGTCCTTATCAAATTGAAGGCTTTGAATGGCTAGTCTTTATGCGTCAGCAAGGTTTCGGTGCTTGCCTAGCCGATGATATGGGTCTTGGCAAAACCGTTCAGATGATAGCCTATTTACTTCATATATATGAAGCAGTAGCTGATTACACAAAACCATCTATTATTATTTGCCCAACATCAGTGCTGGGTAACTGGCAGAAGGAGCTTGCTCGATTCGCTCCTTCACTAATTGTCCATACACATTATCAAACTAACCGTGCAAAAGATGATGATTTCAAAAAAATGGTATTGATTGATAGGCCACATGTTATTTTATCAACCTATGGAACGGTGTCACAGGATACAGAATTTTTACAGGATATTGACTGGGCAACGGTTGTTTTAGATGAAGCTCAAAATATTAAAAACATGCAAACTTTACAATCAAAAGCCATTCGTAAATTACTGGGTGACCATCACATTGCCCTGACTGGAACGCCTGTAGAAAACCGTCTGTCTGAGCTATGGGCAATCTTTGATTTTATTCATAAAGGCTATTTAGGTAGCTTTGGTCGCTTTAATGAAGATTTTATATTACCAATTGAACGAGATGAATCTGAATCCCATAAACAAAAGCTACGAACAAAAATTCAACCATTCTTATTACGTAGGACAAAACGTGATCCTCATTTGCAGCTGAACTTACCAGATAAGCTAGAGTCAAATGAGTATTGCCCATTAACAGCCGAGCAAGCTTCTCTCTATGAGGGCTATATTTTGGAGACGCTTGATCAGCTGGAAGAGTTAACAGGGTTTCAAAAAAAAGGACGCGTCTTAAAAATGCTCAGTAAATTAAAGCAACTATGTAATCATCCTGCCCTATATTTAAAAGAGCCTTTCGAGGATGCCCAAACAATGCTTGCACGTTCGGCAAAGTTAGAGCGCATTGTGCAAATGGCGGCTGAAATTGTGGACAATGGCGAGCAATGCCTCATTTTTACACAGTATATTGGAATGGGACAATTGCTCCAGTATTGTTTAAGTGAATTATATAATGTAGATGCACCGTTTTTAACAGGTGCTATGCCTAAGCAGCAAAGAGACCGCTTAGTAGAGGCGTTTCAGGCAGGAGATTTTCCTATATTTATTCTTTCCTTAAAAGCAGGTGGAACAGGACTTAATTTAACAGCTGCTAATCATGTCTTACATGCAGATCGCTGGTGGAATCCCGCTGTCGAAAATCAGGCAACCGATCGTGCTTACCGCATCGGTCAAACACAATTTGTGCAAGTCCATAAATTTGTAACACTTGGCACAATTGAAGAAAAGATAGATAAAATGCTAGCGCAAAAATCAGCGCTATCAGAAGAACTAATTCAGTCAAGCCAGTGGTTAACTGAATTAGAGGATCAAGAACTTCGTGATCTCATTACATTAGATATATATTAATAACAAGCGCCAAGGGTTCTTGGCGCTTTTTCAGTGGAACCATGTTTACTTCTCTTCTCTTCCCTACTTACTTCATATCCATATTCAGTTGTGTTAAAAATTTCATTGCTGTGCGGTCTTCAGCAACTTTTCCGAAAAAAATTGGTCCACATCATTCCTTTCTGTTACTACGGTGCAAGGAGTTTAAGGAGAATGGCGGATTAGACAATACTTTTCCTGCGCCGTATGTAGCATGCTATGGTAATACAAAGTCTTTTAAGTCTTCCTGTTCATTGGGTGGAGGTGGCGTCACCATAGAAGCTTCGTCACTATCCCTTTGTTTAAGTTGATAAAATCGAACATCCTCGACCACTACCTCTGTCATAAAAATCTTAGTGTTTTCTTCATTTACAAATGACCTTGTTTGAATTCGGCCGTTTGCACCTATTAATGAGCCTTTGCCGCAATACTTGACGATATGTTCTGCAAGTCTTCCCCAAACTGTACAGAATATAAAATCTGTATCTATTTCCCCATGGTTATTTTTGAAATTGCGATTAATGGCGAGTGAAAAATGAGTCTGCACACGATTTCCAGATAAGTATCGTAATACTGGATCTTTCGTAAACCTTCCGACCAGTCCGACTTGATTCATCCCTTCACCTCCTTTGCTGTGGATTGCCTTCATCTTACAAAATGATGCCAATATTAACAAAATCGAAAAATGATAATTTGCCATGATACTTCTGCATAAAATAGGTAAATTACCTGTTGTATTTTTCTTTTTTTTCTTATTTTTTCACCAGAATGCTTTAGGCAGTAATGGCAAATGCTATTTCATGAAATCAATAATTTCGCAGTAATAGAAATTAACTAGTAAGTGCGTATGACCAACAACTGGAACCGTATGTGTTATACTAAAAGAATGACAGACTTAGGAGGAATATACATAATGAAAACATTTAAAATGCTTTCCTTTGACCTTGTCACAAAAGATGGCGTGCAACCATTCCCTTTAGTCGATGGTATCATTATTAATCAGGAAAATAGCCATCAGTCTTGGGTACTCGAATTGTTTATGGAAAAACAATATCGTTCAACCTTTGATGAGCTCTTAGCGAATGCTACTATTTTTAATGTACGTGCCGTTATTTCATTTCCCGATAATGAACCCGCTCCTTTTCAGGTAATCGTACATACGGTTCAAGAAATCGGTGACCATGTATCAGTACTTTTAAAAGGTACCCTCAAAATAAAACGCTCTAAATATGCCGAACAATTACTTTCTGAACTACTAGCTGAAGGTGTTTCTTTAGAACATTTGCTGGAACGCTTTACAAAAGATATGAAGCAGCGACCAAAATTGAAGAGTGACTGACGATGCAAATTTTTTGCATCGTTTTTTTTAAAAAAACGTTTGAAGGTTTTTCTGTGAAATGAGGTCTTGTCAGTACAAGTTATTTGGGATAACGGGGTCATAAATGACTTGAAATATTATATTCCAATAGCCATTCCGCTTCCTCAAATCAAAAAAAGAGTGTTTTCCTTATAGGAAACACTCTTTTGATATTATCGGTTGTTCATACCGTCACGATACTTTTCAGTGTCGTTGGCTTTTTCATCAACCATGTTGTCATTACGCTTAACACCGTTTACGCCATTCGCGTTTGGTACGTTGTCATAGCCATTTGTGCTGTTAATATCAGCATTTGACCCAGGCGTTGTCGCTTCAGGTAAAGTTGTATTTTCATTTACAGTACCTCGTTCAACACCATTTACATTCCGATCGTATGCATCATTTCGATGATTTGGATCTAACGCATCCTCGACACGATCCACACCATTACGAACGTCAGTCTCTGCGTTTCTCACAGGATGATCTTCAACTGCACGATTTCCCCAGTTACATCCTCCAAGGAATACAGTAGCCAGAATAATGGTTAAAAATGACATTTTCCACATAGTAAAAAACCTCCTTTCTTGGTACTATGTCAGCAAATACATCATGTGTATTTGTGATCTAACATAGATTGCCCGAGAAAGGAGGGAACTATCCGATTTTTCTACAAACTATTTTTGTTTTTCTTTTAATAACTGTTCAATATATGCTGCTTCTGCTTTACAGTCGTAGCTATAGTCTGTGCCTAGCTCTTTTTGCAATGCCTCGATTGTTTCAACTTGTTGTGCTGTTGGTTCTTCATTTAAAATTTTGGCAATGACCTCATCAATTTTTTGTGCCATCTCTTCATGAAACTCTGCGCTCATCAATATTTCGGCTGGAATTTTTTCGATCCATGCTGCATTCTCTTGGAAATAAGTCTGCCAGCTTGCAATGAAGTCTTCCATGGAAAAGCGCTCTTCTTCCCAACCAATACTTGCTAAGTATGTTTCAAAAGATGTTGAAATCGAACGAGTAATGCTAATTTTAATACCTGAAGACAATTCCTTATACATCTTAATAATCCTCCTACGTTTGTAAAACCTAAAAATTACATCTATTTCAATTCACAATCGCTTAATTCGCCATCGCAGTTTAAGAACCTACTAGTCTCAATTTTTTGACTTGACTTTATCTATTTTATATCTTTTGGTCTATAAATGCAAATTATGCTTGCTTTGGCTGCTCCGGTCCAATTGCAAATAGAATATCGGCTTCACATACAAGTTCTCCATCTACAGTTGCTACGCCATGTCCTTTACCCATAGAACCACGAAGTTTTACAAACTCCACTTCCAATTTAAGTTGGTCTCCAGGTACTACTTGACGTTTGAAACGACAGTTATCAACACCCGTTAAAAATGCCAAGCGTCCCTTAAATTCTTCGGCATTTAAAAGAGCTACTCCACCTACTTGTGCTAATGCCTCTACAATTAGCACACCTGGCATTACTGGATATCCTGGGAAGTGTCCATTAAAGAAGTCCTCATTCATAGAAACATTCTTTAAGCCTACTGCACGTTTTCCCTCTTCTAATTCAATAATACGATCTACAAATAAAAATGGATAACGGTGTGGTAAAATTGCTTGAATTTGCTCTGCTGTTAACATGTCATTTCCCCCTCAAAATAAAGTATGTATACACAAAGTAAGGTAAAGAATAAAATTATTCTTTACCATGCATAATATCGAATATATGTTGCCATGTTTCTTTTTTGAAAATATCCATAGCATTTCCTTCTCCAATAACACTAAAGCCAACCATTGCGCCTAATGTTGCGGCAGCAACAACTAAGATGAGAACAATTACAATGCGTAACCAAATCGGAATCAGTCGGATTTGCACCCATCGAACCTCGCGTTGCTCTCCATTTGAGCGGCGTTCTTTCTTGTCTGGTTGCGTATCGGTTTCTTGTGTCGGCACAGAACGTCGACGTGAATCGTTTGTCATAAATTGTACTCCTCTTCATTCCTTGCTTTTTAGGATGACTCCCTATCGAATACCATTAATGAGACCAAGCATTTGGTCTGCTAATGTAACCGTTCTTGCATTGAATTGATAGGAACGTTGTGTTTGAATTAGTTCTGTCATTTCCTTCGAGAGGTTAACATTGGACATTTCTAAAGTACCACCCTGCATGCCGATTTGCTGACGGTTAGCACCTACTAGCTCTGTTAGAACTTCAGCTTGTGTAAAGCCAAGTTCAGCAAGGTTGTCTGGTAATCCAACATAAGAACCTGAAACATGTTCCATTAGTTGCGGTTTTTGAAATTCTGTAACCGCTAAATCCGTACGAATTATATCGCCATTTGGATAAGATGCTTCTAGTATACCACCATTTCGTACTGAAAATCCTTGCACATTATCTGGTAATGTAATAGCTTGTCCAGCAGCATTTGCCACTGGGTATCCTTCAGCCGTTACTAGCATAACTGTTCCATTATTTAGCGGCGATAAATAAAAGTCACCTTGTCGAGTATACACTGTTTCAGTTCCATTTTCACCATTTGGCATTAAAATATTGAAATATTGTTTTGCTTTTGTAAAAGCTAAGTCCAAATCTCGATTAGTTGTTTGCAATGAACCTTGCTTTTGATTGGATTTAATTTGGCCAAGCATTGCGCCTGATCCAAAGCGAATACCAACAGGTGTTTGACGCTCGGCACGATCCAGTTTGTCATTATTAAACTGTTGATAGAGTAACTCATTGAAGGTTGCTTCCTTCGCTTTAAAGCCTGTTGTACTACTATTGGCAATGTTATTACTAATTGTATCTAGTTTATTTTGTAATTGGCCCATTGTATTGGTTGCTGTCATCATTGTACGTAGCATTTATAAAAAGCCTCCTGTTCTGTTCGTCCGTTAAATTTTACCGATTTCATTAACAGCCTTTTCCATGCTGCGATCATAAGCTTGTAATACTTTTTGATTGGCTTCAAATGCTCGGTAGGCTGTCATTAAATCTGTCATTGCACGACCAGAATCTACGTTTGAGCCCTCTAAGAAGTTCTGACGTAATGTAAAGGAAACTCCATTCGTTCCATAGGCTGATGGCAGATTTGCGCCATTTTCTGTCCGAATAAGACCGTTATCTTGTTTCTGTAGCATGTTCGGATTGGCAGCATATGATACGCCTACCCGCGCTACTTGTTGATTATTAACGTAAATGGCGCCACTTTCATCGAGGCGGAAATCATCATTAGGTAACTGGATTCTTTGTCCAGCATCATTTAACACATAAAGGCCTTGCCCATTCACTAAATAACCTTGGCCATCCAAAGTAAAATTACCATTACGTGTATAGGCTTCCCCACCATCTGGATGTGCTAGTCTAAAGAATATTGAGCCAGTCACACCATCTTCATTTTGGGGTAAGTTTCCATCAATCAATGCCATATCTGTTGTAAAATCAGTGCTATAGATTTGGCCCTGTATGTAATTTGGTAATGTTTCTTGTAAGTATGTCCCAGTATTTAAAGCGCCTACTTGACTCATATATTCGGCACCAGCTTGTTGATTGGCAGGTGCATTTGTTTTTCCGATGCTAGACATCAACATATCTGGAAACGAACGAATCGTGGATTGGTCAGCCTTAAATCCTGGTGTATTTGCATTCGCTAAATTGTTAGATAGTAATTCTGTTCTTCTTTGTTGCGTGATCATACCCGTTGCAACTGTATAAAAACCTTTAAACAAAGAAATCACCTCATTTTATTTTTATAAGGACGCTGGCACGCGATCTATATTTTCGAGCATTATGCCTGTACCAATAGCTACACAATCCATAGGTCTTTCAGCAATAAAGACAGGTACTTTTAATTCTTCAATTAATAGTTGATCCATACCATGTAAAAGTGCTCCGCCACCTGTAATAATAACGCCGCGGTCAATGATATCAGCCGATAGCTCAGGTGGTGTTTTTTCTAAAACATTTTTGGCAGATTGAACGATCATTGCTACAGACTCGTGTAATGCACGTTCGATTTCTTCAGAGTGAATGGAAATTGTTCGTGGTAAACCAGTCACCATGTCACGACCACGGATATCCATTGTGTCATTACGACTACCTTTGAATACTGTTCCGATTGTCATTTTAATAGCCTCTGCTGTACGTTCACCAATTAGCAATTTATATTCTTTTTTAATATATTGCAAAATATCGTTATCAAACACATCTCCTGCCACTTTAATGGATTCACTTGTAACAATATCACCCATTGAAAGAACGGCAATATCTGTTGTTCCACCGCCGATATCAACTACCATATTTCCGCTTGGTTGGAAGATATCCATGCCTGCACCAATTGCTGCTACTTTTGGTTCTTCCTCTAAATATACTTTTTTACCGCCTGATTTCTCTGCCGCTTCACGGATAGCCTTTTGTTCAACACTTGTAATATTCGTTGGACAACAAATTAAAATACGTGGCTTTGCTAAAAATCCTTTGACATTTAATTTGTTAATAAAGTGTCTTAACATCGCTTCGGTCACATCAAAATCTGCAATGACCCCATCTCTAAGTGGGCGAATTGCTGTAATATTACCTGGCGTTCTCCCTACCATTTGGCGAGCTTCTTCCCCTACCGCTAATACTTTATTTGTCTTTTTGTCAATAGCCACTACAGATGGTTCATTTAAGACGATTCCTTTACCTTTAACGTGAATTAATACGTTCGCAGTACCTAAGTCAATGCCGATATCTTTCGAAAACATTTTATAATTTCTCCTTCCCGCCAGTTCCAACTACATAACGTTCATTTTATCTCTTTATCTAGAATATTTTATCATATTCTATTGGTAATTTCACCCTGAATTTAATGATTAAGACTGTTTTCTTTTCACGATCCGCATGGCAATAGTATAGTATTACTTTACCTTTAACAATCTTATTTTATGCCTGTCCACACAACAAAAAAGAACGAATCAATCTTGACTCGCTCTTTCTTTCCACTTGTTTTTCGTTGCTTCTCCTCCGCGAATATGACGTACGGCCTTATGGTAGGCGAGTATTTCCTTCACTTGGTCAGCTAATCCTTCATGAATTGTTGGTAATCGCTCTGTTAAATCTTTGTGCACCGTACTTTTTGAATAACCAGTCATTTTCGCGAGGACACGCACAGTCTCACGCGTCTCAATCAGTAATTCACCGAGGCGTATGCAGCGCTTCCGAATGTGCTCATGCACGTTCTTCGTCCTTTCCACACAATTTCACAAAATGCTTTGGCAATCAGATGCACATTTGCGCATTTCTTCACCTTATGTAAGGACAAAGCTATTCAGAACACGTTTTGCATTTTCCTAATAAAATGCTGATTTTTATGCGTTACTAGCTTTCAGAATTAAAAAGCTAGTAATTTTTTCGGATTAACATATTTTCCGTCTTCAACTACTTCGAAATGCATGTGGACGCCAGCCGCTTGATTCCACTCGTTATCAGTCGCTTTTCCTAAAGCTTGACCTTGTGTAACCTCATCGCCTTCTTTTACAGCGATATCTTTTACAGAGCTATAGTGAGTTTGCATGCCATTTGGATGCTCGATGACAATTTTATTCCCTGTAAATGCGTCTAGTTTTACTTCTAGTACTTTACCACTCATAGCAGCTAGTACTTCAAACTCTTCACCATTCATAGCAATAGAGATACCAGAAGACGTAGTAAATGTTTGATTAAATACCATTAGTGCATTTTCACGAGATTCTTCATTTGCTTCTAGCTCATAAAACTCTTGTAAAATTTGTACTTTACCAAGACTCTCTTCTTTGAATGGATACATCATGTTTTCAGTACGTGCATTTGTTTCTACTACTGGACCCGAGTCAACTTCCGCTAAATCTGGTAAAGGAGCATCTTCTACTTTTGATACAAGACTATTGTAACCAAATAACAACCCTGCTAGAACGAGTGCACCACCTGTGTAAACTACTGGCCAAAACCATGGTTTCTTTTGTAACTGACCATTTTCCTTTTGATTTGGATTCTGGTTTTGAGAAGCTTTATTATTTTTATCCTCTCTCATTTTCATCACCTCTAGTTGCAGTGTGAACAACTAGAAGTTATTTTAAACATGCATCTATTTTTTTTATTTCAATATCTTGATAATAATAGTGTAAAATTTCAGCAGCGGTTTTCCCTTCATTTGCCATGGCCTCTGCTCCATATTGACTCATTCCTACTCCATGACCATATCCTTGAGTTTTCACGTGCACTCTTTTTGTATTAGCATTATAGACAATTGAAAAATCTGTTGATGGTATCCCAAGAAATGTTCGTACCTGTCTCCCTGTCCAGACATTATTCCCTAATTGTAGACGCTCTACACGCCCTGAGTCATTGTAAAATAGCTGTATACGATTAAAATCACTAGCTTGCCATTGTACTGGCCATAGTTTATTCCATTGTGCTAGTGACCACTCTTGCTCTGCCTCAAATTTAGGAGAGGCTTGATCTGATATACTTGAAACACTTTGCAAATATGGAATGTTATTTCCACTATAACCGTATGCACTTTCTGTTTGTCCATTGCTTGTTGAATGGAACATAGCTGTAATTAAATTATTATTATAAAGAAGAACTTGTCCTTTCGTTTCATTAATTGCTTCGACAATTTTCTTTTCATTTCCCAGGAAATTGCTAGCCCAATTCGCTTTTCTTTGACTCTCATCATAGAAAACCTGCTTTGCTACAGTCGGTGCAATTGCTTTTTTACCGTAATTTGTCGTTTTTAACGCATAAGTTCGTGCTGCAATCGCTTGAGCCTTCAATGCCTCCTTTTTAAAAGAAACAGGCATTTCTGCCGCAACGACCCCTGTTATATATTTCTCTAAAGGGATTTTTTCCTTTTGTCCCTCCACTTCTATAAGTATTTCGCAAGCTTTTTCTTCCGCTGTTGGAGGTTGCACTTCCTCCCGTCTTTCGCTAAATCCTAAAACAGGAAGCACATATAATGCTCCCATTAAACAAAGGACACCTATACTAATCATCCATTTTTTCATAAGGAATAATATGCTGTATATCATTTAGTTATGAAAAATAAAAAACCCTCTGCTTATGTAAGCAAAGGGTTTTGACACATTTTAGTTTGCAGGTAATTCAACAGAAATGTCTTCAGTTGTCACAACTTCTTCATCAGTAATACGTTCAATATTGGCACCAAGAGAAGCTAATTTACCATGGAAATCAACATATCCACGATCTAAATGGTGTAGTTTTGTAACACGTGTAATTCCTTCTGATACTAGACCTGCTAAAATCAGTGCAGCCGCAGCTCGTAAATCCGTTGCCATTACTTCAGCCCCCTGAAGCTCTACTGGCCCCTCAATAAACACAGAGCGTCCTTCTATTTTAGCACCCGCATTCATACGACGGAACTCCTCAACATGCATAAAACGATTTTCAAATACTGTTTCCGTAATGATACTCGTACCTTCCGCAGTCAACATTAACGCCATCATTTGAGATTGCATATCTGTCGGGAACCCTGGATGTGGCATTGTTTTAATATCCACAGCCTTTAATGTCTGAGGAGCACATACACGAATGCCTTCATCCAACTCTATAATCTCTACGCCCATTTCGCGCATCTTTGCAATCAAAGCCGTCATATGCTCAGGAACTGCATTTTCAATGACCACATCACCCTTAGTAATAGCTGCTGCCACCATAAATGTACCAGCCTCAATGCGGTCCGGAATAATATGATGCTCTACTCCATATAATGTATCGACTCCTTCTATACGAATCGTATTTGTACCAGCACCAATTACACGTCCGCCCATACTATTAATAAAGTTAGCAAGATCTACGATTTCAGGCTCTTTGGCAGCATTTTCAATTACAGTTGTCCCCTCTGCTAAAGATGCTGCTGTCATAATATTTTCAGTTGCCCCAACACTTGGGAAGTCTAAATATACATTTGCTCCTTTTAAACGACCCTCTGTCTTTGCCTCTACATATCCATGGCCAAATGAAATCTTCGCTCCCATTGCTTCGAAACCTTTTAAATGTAATTCAATTGGGCGAGAACCGATTGCACACCCTCCTGGTAGCGCAACACGAGCATACCCATTACGCGCAAGTAACGAGCCCATTACTAAAATTGATGCACGCATTTTACTAACATACTCAAATTGTGCTTCACTAGAAAGTTCTTTTGTTGCATCTATATATACGGCATTATCTTCAGGTATATATGTAACTGCTGCGTTTAAACTTTTAAGTACTTCGTTTATTGTAAAGACGTCTGCTAAGTTAGGGACTTCTTTAATTACATTTTCTCCCTTTGAAGCAAGTAAAGCTGCTGCAAGGATTGGTAACACTGCATTTTTTGCGCCCTCTACACGTACTTTTCCCTGTAGTTTTTGGCCGCCAGTCACTATTATTTTATCCACCCTATGTCCCTCCGAATTCAATCTATTAACCTACCGAATTTTTATTTTAATAAAGAAGTATAATGTCATAATCAGTAAACAAACAACTCTATAGTACAACTTTTTTAACGCCCATTCAAGCGTCCAAATCACTATTTTAAGGCATTATTAGATATTTTGCTATTTATTTATTGTACGCTACCACTTTTTTTTTGTGAATGACCAATAACCAGTTCACTTCTAATACATACCCAAAGATGTATGAACAAAAAACAACTTTTAGAAGTTTTTTTATACATAGTTCAAAGGGCCACATAAATGTTATTATAAAGTCCTTTGAAGTATGTAGTGATGGAGTGTAAGATTCGAATTGATAAAGTCGAATCTTTAAAACAAGTATGGAAGTTTGCCAGACCAGTTAGATATTTGTAAAAAGAAATTGGATACAGCAGAACCAATTGCAATACTTAATAAAATATAAATAAGTTGAATTTGAAAAACTCTATTCTTTTTGAATAGTTTTTCTGCCATAAAAGCCTGTAATGCGTAAAATGTAATAGCTATAAAAAACAAATGCGATAAAATGCCTAATAAGGCTTCTTGTCCTATTGCTTCATAAAGCTCCATATTTCCCCCTCCAACTGTCCTATAATTTAAGCATTTTAAAAAACGGGCAGATGCTATATCTGCCCGTTAAAAATGAATTAGATATTACCCTCATGAACGTTGATACGATTCAACGCACGTTTTAATGCTAGGTCAGCACGTTTGAAATCAATGTTGTCTTGTTTACCTTGAAGACGTCCTTCAGCACGTTTAACGGCTTCTTTTGCACGTTGAACATCAATACTTTCAGCAACTTCAGCAGAAGGCGCTAAAATTGAAATCTTTTCTGGACGAACTTCAATGAAACCACCGCTAACAGCAACAATGTCAGTAGAACCGTCTGCTTTTTTCAGCTTCACTGCACCAATTGCAAGTGGAGCAACCATCGGAATATGGCCTGCAAGAACACCGATTTCTCCTGAAGTTGTTTTAGCGATTACCATTGATACTTCAGAATCGTATACCGGGCCGTCGGGAGTGACAATATTGACTAGAACTGTCTTCATATTTTTTCCTCCTCGTCCCTAGTATTAAACCTCTACGCCCATGCTTTTCGCTTTTTCAACTACTTCATCAATTGAACCAACTAGACGGAAAGCATCTTCTGGTAGGTGATCCCATTTGCCATCAAGAATTTCCTTGAATGAACGAACAGTTTCTTTTACAGGTACATAAGAACCTTTTTGACCAGTGAATTGTTCCGCTACGTGGAAGTTTTGTGATAAGAAGAATTGAATACGACGAGCACGTTCTACTGTTTGTTTATCTTCATCAGATAATTCATCCATACCTAGAATGGCAATGATATCTTGTAATTCACGGTAACGTTGGATTGTACGTTGTACACCAGTAGCAACTGCATAGTGCTCAGCGCCTACGATTTCAGGTGATAATGCACGTGAAGTCGAAGCTAATGGGTCAACCGCAGGGTAGATACCCATTTCTGATAATTTACGCTCAAGGTTAGTAGTAGCATCTAAATGGGCGAAAGTTGTAGCTGGAGCCGGGTCAGTATAGTCATCGGCTGGTACATAGATCGCTTGGATAGAAGTTACAGATCCTTTGTTCGTAGATGTGATACGCTCTTGTAGTTTACCCATTTCTGTAGCAAGTGTTGGTTGGTAACCTACCGCAGAAGGCATACGACCTAATAGGGCAGAAACCTCAGAACCTGCTTGCGTGAAACGGAAGATATTATCGATGAATAAAAGTACGTCAGCACCTTGCTCATCACGGAAGTATTCTGCCATTGTAAGACCAGTTAAAGCTACACGCATACGTGCACCTGGTGGTTCATTCATTTGACCGAATACCATCGCTGTTTGCTTGATAACGCCTGAATCGCTCATCTCGAAGAATAAGTCGTTCCCTTCACGAGTACGCTCACCTACACCAGCGAATACAGAGATACCAGAGTGCTCTTGTGCGATGTTATTGATTAATTCTTGGATTAATACTGTTTTACCTACGCCGGCACCACCGAAGAGACCGATTTTACCACCTTTAATATATGGTGCTAATAAGTCTACTACTTTGATACCTGTTTCAAGAATTTCAACTGTAGTTGAAAGTTCTTCGAATGTTGGTGCTTCGCGGTGAATTGAATCACGACGAGCGTCAGCTGGAATCTCTTCACCTAAGTCGATTACTTCACCTAGTACGTTGAATACACGACCTAAAGTAACTTCACCAACTGGTACTGAGATAGCTTTTCCTGAGTCTGTTACTTCTGCTCCACGTTGTAAGCCATCAGTAGATGACATTGCAATTGTACGAACAGAATCATCACCTAAATGAAGCGCAACTTCTAATGCAAGAATTGTTGGTTCTTCATTAGGACGTTCAATCTTAACTGTTAGTGAGTTATAGATTGCTGGTAATTGGCCATTGTCGAATTTCACGTCAACAACTGGACCCATTACTTGAATAACATGTCCTTTATTCATTACTGTGTATCCTCCTATCGTATTCTTATACGACATTGGGAAGCTGGCCTATTCTAAGGCTGCAGCTCCACCAACGATTTCTGTAATTTCTTGTGTAATCGCCGCTTGACGCGCACGGTTATATTGCAATGAAAGGTCTGAAATAAGATCAGATGCATTATCAGTTGCATTTTTCATAGCCGTCATACGAGAAGCATGTTCACTTGCTTTTCCATCTAATAATGCGCCATAAACTAAGCTTTCCGCGTATTGTGGAAGTAACACTTCAAGAATTGCTTCACCAGATGGCTCGAATTCGTAAGAAGCATTGCTGCTAGCAGGTGCAAGATCTGTTAATGGAAGAAGTTTTTTCTCTGTCACTTCGTTAGCAATTGCGCTGACAAAGTGATTATAGTACATATAAAGTTGATCATACGTACCGTCAATGAACATACCAACAGCATTACGAGCGATTTCTTTAATATCAGCAAATGTAGGTTGGTCTGGAAGACCTACAACATCACTGATGACATTATGATCACGTTTCACAAAGTAGTCACGCACAACACGACCTATTGCTAAAATCACGTATTCGTCTTTAGATTTATGACGCTCGTCAATTGTACGTTGTACTTGACGTAGGATACTTGAGTTATAAGCACCTGCAAGACCACGGTCAGAACCAATGACTAAGTAAGCTGTTTTCTTAACAGGACGAGCAGTTAACATTGGATGTCCACTGTCTTTTGTTCCTGAAGCGATCGCGCCTACTACGTCCTGAATTTTTTCCATGTAAGGAACGTACGCTTTAGCATTTTGCTCTGCACGACGTAACTTAGAAGAAGAAACCATCTGCATCGCTTTCGTAATTTGTTTCGTACTCTTTGTAGAATTAATACGACCTTTTATTTCGCGTAAGTTTACCACTGGTATTTCACCACCTTTTGTTTTTTAATCAAGTGACTAGCTCGAACTTATTCTGATTTAGCGAAAGTTTTTTTGAACTCCGTTAAAGCTGCTACGTAATCTGCATCAGGAGCAAGCTCTTTTGTAGTACGAACATGATCTAAAACGTTTGTGTGGTTTGAATCTAACCAGCTTAAGAATTCACTTTCAAAGCGAACGATATCTTGTACTGGAATATCATCTAAGTGACCTTTAGTTAATGCATAAAGGATTGCTACTTGCTTTTCAACTTTAAGTGGTTTGTTTAGGTCTTGTTTAAGAACTTCAACCGTACGTTTACCACGCTCAAGTTTAGCTAGTGTAATTTTATCTAAATCTGAACCAAATTGAGCAAATGATTCAAGCTCACGGAATGCAGCTAAGTCAAGACGTAGTGTACCCGCAACTTTTTTCATCGCTTTAATTTGAGCTGATCCACCTACACGTGATACAGAAAGACCGGCGTTAATCGCTGGACGTACACCTGAGTTGAATAAGTCAGATTGTAAGAATATTTGACCATCCGTAATTGAGATAACGTTAGTTGGGATGTATGCAGAGATATCCCCAGCTTGTGTCTCAACGAATGGAAGAGCTGTAATAGAACCGTTTTGATATGTTTCATTTAACTTCGCAGCACGTTCAAGTAAGCGGCTGTGTAAGTAGAAAACGTCACCAGGGTATGCTTCACGACCTGGAGGACGGCGTAGAAGAAGTGAAAGTTCACGGTAAGCTGATGCTTGTTTAGAAAGATCATCATACACGATTAATACGTGCTTACCTTGTAACATGAATTCTTCTGCCATAGAAACACCAGCAAATGGTGCTAAGAATAGTAATGGAGCTGGTTGAGAAGCCGCAGCAGTTACTACGATTGTGTAATCTAATGCACCGTGCTTACGTAAAGTTTCAACTACACCACGTACAGTTGATTCTTTTTGACCGATTGCAACATAGATACAAATCATATTTTCGCCATCTTGGTTTAAGATTGTATCGATTGCTACTGATGTTTTACCTACTTGACGGTCACCGATGATTAACTCACGTTGACCACGACCAATTGGTACTAGAGCGTCAATTGCTTTGATACCTGTTTGTAATGGTTCGTGTACTGATTTACGAGCCATTACACCGAAAGCAGGACTTTCGATTGGACGAGATTTAGTTGTGTTGATTGGACCTTGTCCATCCACTGGTTGACCAAGTGGGTTTACAACACGGCCAATTAGTTCTTCACCAACTGGTACTTCCATGATACGACCTGTACGACGAACTTCATCGCCTTCTTTGATGTCTGTGTATGGACCTAAGATTACGATACCAACGTTACCTTCTTCTAGGTTTTGAGCCATACCCATAACACCGTTAGAGAACTCAAGAAGTTCTCCAGCCATGGCGTTGTCGAGGCCATGAGCAAGAGCGATACCGTCACCAATACGGATAACTGTACCAACTTCGCTTACTTTAAGTTCAGATTCATAATTCTCAATCTGTTGTTTAATCAGACTGCTGATTTCTTCAGCCTTGATGCCCATGTATGTCACCTCTCACATTTCTTAATTATTAACCGATTAATTCACGTTTTAGGCGCTCAAGTTTGTTCGCTACTGAGCTATCGTAAATATGATTACCGATTTGAACACGAATACCACCAAGAAGTGATGGATCAATTTCGTTTGTAATGTTTAATGATTGTTTCCCTACAAGCTTCGCAAATGTTGTAGAAATATTAGCGCTTTCTTCAGCAGAAAGTGCACGAGTAGAGAATACTGTTGCATCTGCAGTACCTTGTGCCTTTGCAGCAAGCTCAGCATATGCGTTCGCAATAAGCTTCACTTCGTTTACACGTTTTTTCTCAACTAGTAGTTGAACTGTGTGTAAAACCTCTGGAGTTGCACCTGCAAAGATTTCAGCTACCATTTGTTTCTTACGTTCGATAGAGAACTTGGGAGCATTTAAAAGCGTTAAAAAATCAGGAGATTCTTGAACAATCTTTGTTAGCTCGTTTAAGTCTGCTCCAACCTCAGCAAGAATATTTTTTTGTTGCGCTAATTCAAAAAGCGCTTGAGCGTAACGTTTTGCTACAGCTGAATTACTCATCGAGCTTCCCCTGCCTTCGCAATCGTCTCTTCAATTAGAGCACGGTTGTCTGCCTCAGAAATCTCTTTGCTAAGGACTTTCGATGCTGCAAGTACAGATAATGAAACGACTTCATCACGTACAGCTGCAATAGCTTTTTCTTTTTCAGACTCAATTTCACGTAAAGCCGATTCTTTCAAGCGGTTTGCTTCATTACGAGCTGCAGTAAGAATTTCATCTTTTTGTAGTTCGCCTTGCTTCTTAGCGCCTTCAACAATCGATTGTGCTTCCGTACGAGCTTCTTTAAGAAGGCTCTTTTGTTCTTCTAAAAATTGGTGCGACTCTTTGCGCGCTTTTTCAGCTGCTTCGATTTCACTCGCTACTAACTCTTCACGTTGTTGCATGATGCCCATCAGTGGACCCCAAGCGACTTTCTTAAGTAAGAACATTAATACTAAAAAGATAGCTAATGTTGCGATGATGTCTCCGTTATTGAACTTACTAGCGCCAGCACCTAGTACAAGATAATCTAAATACACGATTGTTTCACTCCCTTCAAGAGCTTTAACTTCAACTTAATTTAATGAATTAAAAAACTACCTATTTTAAAAAGCTATATTTACACATAGCTTTTATCCGTTCCAAAATGAAGGGCGAAGTTTCATCTGGAGAATCCTGCTTCGCCACTAGTAAAATCCAGTGTTCAACTGAATTATTTATTCATTACGATGAATGCTACTACTACTGCGATGATCGGTAGGGCTTCAACTAATGCAACCCCGATGAACATTGTAGTTTGAAGAACGCCACGAGCTTCTGGCTGACGAGCGATACCTTCTACTGTTTTTGATACGATAAGACCGTTACCGATACCTGCACCAAGTGCACCTAAACCGATTGCGATTGCTGCTGCTAATAAACCTAATGAACCTGTCATTTGAAAATTTCCTCCTTGGAATTGTTTGTTTTTGTGGTTCAAGCATATGATATATGCTTTATATTAATGGTCATCGCTCACTTTATGAGCCATGTAAACCATTGTTAACATTGTGAAGATAAAGGCTTGGATAAAGCCGATGAAAATTGAGAAACCTTGCCATGCCATCATTGGAACGATTGCCCCGATGAATCCCACAGCACCTGATGATGCTAAACCTGCTAATAAGCCAAGTAAAATCTCACCCGCGTAAATGTTACCGTAAAGACGTAAACCTAACGTTAATGTATTTGCAAATTCCTCTACTAATTTAAGTGGGAACATGAAAGACATTGGTTTAAAGAATGTACCAGCATAATGCCCTGTACCCTTCATTTTAACACCATAGAAATGCGATAAAACTAAAATCATCGTTGCTAACGTCATCGTTACAGTTGGGTCAGCCGTTGGTGATTTCCACCAAAGTTCATGACCATAAACGATCGAGAATGGAAGACCTAATAAGTTAGATACTGCGATAAACATAATTAACGTAATACCGAGAATGTGGAATCGACCACCAGTTTTCCAGTCCATGTTGCTTTTGATGATATTCTTAACGAAGTCCATAATCCATTCCATGAAGTTTTGCATACCAGTTGGTTTTAGTTTTAGGCTTCTAGTTGAAATAAAGGCAATTAAAAATACGATAATTGCAGCAACTAGTAACATCATAACTGTCGATTTATTAAATGTTAAAAAACCGACTTCTAGTAACGGAGCTTCATGATTCATTGTTATTTTTCACCTCTCTTTCTAATTTAAAGCACATTAGCGGTTCCTTACATGTGACACAATTCTCTCGACAAAGAGAAAAACGTACGGAATCATTAGCCCTATGACCGTGCTAATTAAGTGAAAATAGTTTGGCAACGAAATGGCTATTGCGACTGCCGCAACACCTGATCCAAAGCGAAGTGCTGTACCAAGTGAGCCTATTTTCTTCCCTTCACTAATGGACCTGTCAAACTTCTCCATACGGCGAACTAGAATCCAAAAATTATACGTACCAAAGAATGCACCGACTGCGATGCCCGCAAATACAGTTTGAAAGGAAGTGAATCCCCAGCCTAATGCGCAGAGTGCAAGCAAAAAAAATAACGCCCTCTTCTGCACAGCAAAAATGTGATGCAAATCTAGCATTGGTTGTAATCTCCTGAATCAAATTTTCGAGTATTGAAAGCGTTTGCTGACCACCATGTGAAATCAGAAAAGAGCAGTGAAAGGCACTACTCACAGCGGAATAGTAATGGGAGAGTCATTTCAATTACAGGTGTAAATACCCAAAAAATAACTTACACCCCTTACCAACTCGGTAAAAACCGAAACGCACAAAACGTTGCAAATCGACAGTTTTATTTTGAACTGTCAATTTAGTAGAAAGTTGATATAACAAGTGTTTCAACGTCCTAATTATGAACTGAAACCCTTATCATTCTTACCCTTTGTAAGCATACAATAGGAGATATTTGAAGTCAATTGGTAATAGAGAAAAACTTCACAACCTATATACTCTTGTCAAATTGTTGACAAATTTGTGTATGAAATTTCATAGTTTCAAATGTTCTCTTTTTCTTGACTCATAGAAAAAGCTAATTTACGACATAATTATGCTCATAAATTAGCTTACCCAACTCAATAGGTACATTAGACTTATTTTTCCGAATTAAATATAGTACATTATTTAGTTTTTTGTAAAAAAACTAGCAATGCCTCTACAATTCGTTTAGATGCATGTCCATCACCATATGGATTTGATGCATGTGCCATCGCCTCATAAGCCTTTTTATCCGTTAACAATTCTTTAGCTAAAGTGTAAATAGTATCTTCTTCAGTTCCTGCTAGCTTTAGCGTTCCAGCTGCAATTCCTTCTGGGCGCTCTGTTGTGTCTCTAAGGACAAGTACTGGCTTCCCTAATGATGGTGCCTCTTCTTGGACGCCACCTGAGTCTGTTAAAATCATGTAAGAATTCGCTGCAAAGTTATGGAAATCAAATACTTCAAGTGGCTCTATTAAATGTACTCGTTCATTGTCACCTAAAATTTCATTCGCGATTTCTCTTACTGCAGGATTCATATGCACCGGATATACTACTTGAACATCATCATGCTCAGCTAAAATCCTTGTAATTGCTTTGAACATATGACGCATTGGCTCACCCAGATTTTCGCGTCGATGCGCTGTTAATAAAATCATGCGATCTTCGCCAATTTTATCTAATACGGGATGCGTGTAATGTTCACTAACAGTTGTTGCCAATGCATCAATGGCTGTATTACCTGTAACAAAAATGGTATCAGCATTCTTATTTTCATCGATAAGATTCTTTTTAGATACTTCGGTTGGCGCAAAATGTAAATCAGCCATTACACCTGTTAACTGACGATTCATTTCTTCTGGGTATGGTGAATACTTGTTCCAAGTTCGCAGTCCTGCTTCCACATGTCCAATTGCGATTTGGTTATAAAACGCCGCCAAGCTTGCAATAAAAGTCGTCGCTGTATCACCGTGTACCAATACGATATCTGGCTGAGCTTCTTTCATTACTTGATCCAAACCTTGTAATGCGTTTGTCGTCACATCAATTAATGTTTGACGATCTTTCATTATATTTAAATCATAGTTTGGTGTTATTTCAAATGTCTCTAGTACTTGATCTAGCATTTGGCGATGTTGTGCCGTTACTGTGACAATAGATTCTATTTGCTCAGGATACTTTTGTAACTCTAAAACAAGAGGAGCCATTTTAATTGCTTCTGGTCTTGTACCAAAAATCGTCATTACTTTCCATTTTTTCATCAAAACGATCTGCACCGTCCTTTTTGTTATTGTATGAAAAGGACACCACACCAGTTGAAGTCCAACATGAGGAGTACTTACCTAAACATACTATGAAACGCCCTTCAAATTTGAAGGACGCTTTCACAAATTATTAGTTTCCTAAATGAGGAAATTTCATAACACCATTTTTACTTCGTGCCGAATAGGCGGTCTCCGGCATCACCTAGACCTGGTACAATATAACCATGATCGTTTAGTTTTTCATCCAAAGCAGCAATATAAATATCTACGTCTGAATGCTCTTCTTGAATAGCTTTGACACCCTCTGGTGCAGCGATTAAGCACATGAATTTAATGTTTTTAGCTCCACGTTTTTTCAATGAGTGAATTGCTTCCACTGCTGAACCACCAGTTGCTAACATTGGATCTACGATAATAAAATCACGTTCTTCCACATCTGCTGGAAGCTTTGCGTAATATTCAACTGGTTTTAATGTTTCAGGGTCACGATAAAGACCAATATGTCCAACTTTTGCGGCTGGGATAAGCTTTAGTACACCATCTACCATACCAATTCCTGCACGTAGAATCGGTACAATTGCAAGCTTTTTACCAGAAAGTACTTTTGTTTTAGCAATCGTTACAGGTGTTTCAATTTCAATTTCTTCCACCGGCATATCACGTGTAATTTCAAATGCCATAAGTGTTGCTACTTCGTCTACTAGCTCACGAAATTCTTTTGTACCTGTATTCTTGTCGCGAATATAAGTTAATTTGTGTTGGATTAGTGGATGATCAAATACATAGACTTTGCTCAAAGGGATTCTCTCCTAACCGTTCGGATTTCATTTTTATCTCAACTAGTATAACAGAAAAAAGGAATCGCCTCAAAAATAAATTTAAGGTGACTCCTTTTATTAAATTTTCTTTGACCAAAGTAAGTTATTGATCCAGAATTGTATCTAATTGTTCTATTGCCATTGGCTTAAAATAGAAATACCCCTGTCCGACTGTACAACCTAAAGCACGGAGTATTTCAACCTGTTCTTCTGTTTCTATTCCCTCTGCAACAGAAATCATTCCTAAGTTTAATGCCAATTGAATAATTGAGCGTACAATAGCAAGCGTTGCAGGGTCCTCTAAGGCATTAATAAAGCTTCTGTCAATTTTTAATTCTGTGAATGGTAATTGTTGCAGATAGCTCAATGAAGAAAATCCTGTTCCGAAATCATCCACGGATGTTTTGAAACCATAGCTTTTTAATTCCTGAATAATTGTAAAGGCAGATTGGAAGTCTACTAACCCTATATTTTCTGTTACCTCTAATATAATATTACTTGGATCTATTTCATATTTCCTAACGAGCTTTAGCGTATCTTGAACGAAATGCGTATAGTAGAAATGATCTGGTGAAATATTGACCGCTATTTTCACTAATTTCTTCCCTACCTTTTGACGTTCTGCCAGCCACGATAGCACAATTTCTAAAACTTGAACGTCAATTTCTCTAACCTTTCCCGCACTTTCCGCTACTGGAATAAAGATGGCTGGAGACACAAAGCCCAGCTTCGGGGATACCCATCGTGCAAGTGCCTCTATACTTTGAATCTCTCCATTACGTAAATCTACTTTTGGCTGTAAATGGACTGTAATTTCTTTATTTTTGATTGCTTGGGACAAATGATTTAATACTGTCATTTGCTGTACTAGAACGTCATTTTTTTCTGTCGTAAAAATTTCTGTATGTGTACCCGGTTTATCAGTAGCAGACGAAAGCGCATTATCTGCAAACCGAATTGCATCATTAATTTTTATAGCATCATTAAAGGAAGCAATCCCTGTTTTTAACGTGATGTAAATTTGCTTTCCTCCTATTATAAAGGGCTGCCGAATCGTCTCCTTGATGCGCCTTTCATAATTATTTAAATTTTCATTAAAGGTCATCGTGGATAGAATAAGACTAGAGCTTGTAAATCTCGCAATATATTCGCGATCCCCTGGCTTGTCTTGCTCTAGACGTTTGGCGAGCTGCCTTAATAATTCATCACCAAATTCACGTCCATACAGTTCAACCACTTGATGAAATTCGCTTGGTTTCACAATTTTAATATAACCATTTTGTCCACGTTCAGCCTCTTTTTCGAGGCAATTCACAAAGCTATGACGATTAGGTAAACCTGTTGTAATGTCGGTATAGGCTAAATCCCATATTTTTCTCTGTGTTCTTGCATACGTATATGCTAAGGCAACCAGTGCACTAACTTTTCGAAACATATTTGTGAAATATGCAAGGTCACTATGTGCTTGCTGATAATATATTGAAAAAAGCCCTATTACTTGTCGCTGTTGATTGCGTATAGGTATAAATAATCCATACGCTTTGTGTGAAAAAGCAGCAAATTGTCTATGCTCATCTGGAATATGCACCTCATCCAAATTTTCAATAAAAATAGAGGTTTCTGATTGCATAACCTTCGTAAAAAAGTCGGTATTTTCACAGCATCTCGGTACATCTTTTGATCTACCATTATCCATAAAAGTCTGTAATAAATTGCTCTCCGTTTTGATGAGTACCATACTGGAAGTATTCGGCATAAAAAACTCATCCAGTCCGCGACAAATAATATGCATCTTTTGCTCAAAAGAGCTATCTCTCTCTATCGCCTTATACATATCATTTTCTAAACGCATTAAGAAATCTTCCGTATGATAATACGTAACGTCCTTCATAAGGACTAGCACATATTGCGTTACATTTGCATCGTTTCGAAATGGTAGAGCTTGAATTTCAGCCCAAAATGGGGGTTTATTGATACCTTTATGATGTAGCTTCGCTTGTACCATGATACCATTATGTATTTTTTCTTTAATCTTTTTTATGGTTGTCTTTTTTTCATCTAATAGCCATGTAAAATAATTTGTTTTTAGGATTTGTGACCTTGAAGCATTTGTAAGACTACAAAAAGATTCATTACACTCTACTATACTATGATGATTTGTTGCATCAAAAATTACGAAGCTTTCCTTAGAATTATCCCCTAAATTGAGAATACTATTTAATAAGGCATCATTATCTATATCTAACGATTTAGTGACCATCCAACCCCTCCTTCTCTATCACTTCATCCCATTTCCATTGTACATAAAATTTAATTAAATTTTCACTTTTATTAAAAAAAACTTCTTTTTTAGTACACAATCTGACCTCAGCCAACTATAATAATCCCTTTCTATCGATTATATGTAAATTTATTCAAAAATAAGAGTGTTATTATTCTTAATTAGAAAAAATATGTATTTCATTGTTCGACCTACTTTTCAAAATAAAAAACTGTGTTTAAAGTGAATTTCCCACTTTAAACACAGTTTTAGAATGCTATTAAGCGTATAATGGATGTTTATCTGTTAATGCTTTTACGCGATCTTTTGCGTCCGCTTTAACTGCTTCATCTTCAGGGTTTTTAAGAACTGCTGCAATAATTGCACCCACTTCTTTCATATCTTCCTCTTTAAAGCCACGAGATGTAACAGCTGGTGTACCGATACGAATACCTGAAGTAACAAATGGAGACTCCGTATCGTAAGGGATTGTGTTTTTGTTAGTTGTAATGCCCACTTCATCTAATGCATGTTCTGCTACTTTACCTGTCAGACCAAGAGATTTAACGTTTAATAGTAATAAGTGGTTATCTGTACCGCCAGATACAATTTCAACACCCTCAGCAATAAGGACTTCGGCTAAAGCTTTTGCATTCAATTTTATTTGTTTTGCATAGTCTTTAAATTCTGGTTGCAGTACTTCGCCAAATGCTACAGCTTTAGCAGCAATGACATGCATTAATGGCCCTCCTTGAATTCCTGGGAATACAGACTTGTTTAATTTTTGCTCCCATTCTTTCGATGCAAGAATTAATCCGCCACGTGGTCCACGTAATGTTTTATGTGTAGTCGATGTAACAAAGTCTGCATATGGAACTGGCGATTGATGCTCACCAACAGCTACAAGACCAGCTATGTGTGCCATATCCACCATGAAGTATGCACCTACTTCATCTGCGATTTCACGGAATTTAGAGAAGTCAATTTCACGTGGGTACGCAGAAGCTCCCGCAACTATAAGTTTCGGCTTATGTTCTAATGCTTTTTGACGTACATCCTCATAATCGATAACTTGTGTGTCCTTTGTTACACCATATTCCACAAAATTATAAAGAATACCAGAGAAGTTTACAGGAGATCCATGTGTTAAGTGACCACCATGAGAAAGGTTCATACCAAGAACCGTATCGCCTGGTTCTAAAATTGTGTGGTATACAGCCATATTTGCTTGCGCACCAGAGTGTGGTTGCACGTTTGCGTATTCTGCACCAAAGATTTCTTTCACACGATCACGTGCAATATCTTCAACTACGTCTACATGTTCACAGCCACCATAGTAGCGTTTACCTGGATAACCTTCTGCGTATTTATTTGTCAGTACAGAACCTTGCGCTTCCATAACTGCTTCGGATACAAAATTTTCAGATGCAATCAATTCGATATTTGCTTGTTGACGTTTTTTTTCTGCAAGAATTCCTTCTAATACTGCTTTGTCTTGTACTGCTAATTTTTCATATGCCATGTTAGAAAAAGCCTCCTAGTATCCTTTATTATTTATATACAGCACGTTCCCCGCCAATTAGCTTTGGGCGTGTTGTTGCAATCGTCACCACTGCTTCTCCCACCATTTTCACTGATGTGCGAACTGGGACAGCTACTGCTTTCAAGTGCATACCAATTAATGTTTGTCCAATATCTATACCTGCATGTGCCTGAATGGTTTCAACAACCACAGGATTAGTAAATCGCGTATAGGCATAAGCGGACATAGAGCCACCAGCTGTACGTACTGGGACTACCGCCACTGGATCGTAGCCAAATTGTTCAGCAGTTGATGCCTCCATCGTAATAGCACGATTAATATGCTCACAGCCTTGAAACGCTAAATGTAGCTGGTGTTTCATTGCGAATTCTTGTAACGGCTCGAAAATGGCTTCTCCTATCTCCAATGCACCTGCTGTGCCAATTTTCTGACCAATCACTTCAGATGTAGAGCATCCTACGACAAAAATTGTATGAGGTCGTAATGTTACCTGCTCTTCAAATTCACTGAGTAACTGAGTCAAATGCGTTCGTATTTGTTTTACAACCATTAAGCTCAGCTCCTTCATTTATAGCCATTAAAATCATGCCATACATGACATCCTTGATGAATGTCATATATGGAATAACAATCCTTTATTGCTCAAGTTCCGTAATTTTTTCTATGCGTCGTGTATGACGACCACCTTCAAACTCAGTTTCTAGCCAAGTTTGGACAATTTCACGTGCAAGACCTGGGCCAATAACACGTTCACCCATAGCTAAAATATTAGAGTCATTATGGCATCGCGTTGCCTTTGCACTAAATACATCATGCACTAATGCACAACGAATACCTTTCACCTTATTTGCAGCAATAGACATACCAATTCCCGTGCCACAAATTAAAATACCTTTATCAAATTCTCCGTTGGCTACACCATCAGAAACTGGCTTTGCGTAATCCGGATAGTCTACTGAATCCGCAGATTGTGGACCAAAATCTTCGTAGCTAATATGAAGCTCATCTAGTAGCTGCATGATCTCACGACGTAGGTTGTTACCTCCGTGATCAGAAGAAATTGCTATTCTCACTGGGTTCCCTCTTTTCGAATTATAGTCAACCTTAGTGTACCACTTCTTTCTGAAGAATAACACGATTTTTCTTGTATTTTTATGCTGATTTCTCCTAAAAGACGAACATTTATTGTTACTTAGCTAAAAATCATTCACTTTTATATCTCTTTTTCTGTGGATATTGTGAATATCATGTTAATAAATTCGGATAATGGTCTTTTGTTGTAATATTCTATCTACTAAAGTTTTTCTCATTTTTTATTTACAGTGGACAAACTGTATCACTATTTTTTCCAAAAATAAAAAAACTGTCTATAAATCCGATTTTTCACCGCATTTATAAACAGCTTTTTGTGACTAAGCCTGTCGATCAAATTGTTGAATCACTTTATGCAAAGCTTCTGATTGCTTTTTTAAACTTTGCGCTAGGTGCTCTACTTGTTCAATGGCGTAGGCTTGTTCTTCAGCCGCACTACGAACTTCTTGTGCACCTGCTGATGTTTCCTCTGCAATTGCAGCCACTTCTTGTGATTGACGAGCAGTAGTTTCAATATTATGCATCTGCTGTTCAATTAGTGAAGATATCTCTACAATCGCTGTTGCCATTTCATGTACGTTAGACGACATACCTTCTACAGCTGTTGTTGTTTCAGATACGCGATCTGCTTCTTTCGTTGCAAATGCTACCTGTTCATTCATTTGTTTGACTACGACTTCAACATTTTGCTGCATAGATTGGATTAGAGCTGTAATCCCTTGCACAGCTTTTGCACTTTCATCTGCTAAACCACGCACTTCCTCCGCAACCACAGCGAAGCCTTTTCCATGTTCTCCAGCACGAGCCGCTTCAATAGATGCATTTAAAGCTAGTAAATTTGTTTGTGCCGCAATATCACCAACTAAGCCAATAATGCGCTCTACTTGGCCAGCATTTTCTTCTAAAGCATGAATGCTTTTTAATGCCTCATTGTTACCAGTAGCTATTTGTTGAATACTATTAACTAATGTTTCGATTGCATTTGTTGTTGTCGATAAATTATGTAAAATCTCTTTAGATTGTGATGCCGATGCTTCTGCTCTACTATTTACTTCTGTCGCAAGAGCTCGTACATCCTCAATTGCCTCAGCGGTATCTTGTACAGCTGTCGCAGATGCTTCAGCTCCTGCCGAAATATGCTTAACGGTTGAAGCAATACCTTCTGCTTTTCGAGTAGCGACTCCCGCTTCATCTGAGAGCTGAATAATCGATTGATTGGTCTGTTGAAAATTTTGGTCAATACTTTCCACCATTTGACGTAAATTTAATACCATTTGTTGAAATGCCTCTGCAACCGAACGAATCTCATCGTTTGTTTTAGGCATCTGAACATCCTGCCCAATTTTCCCCTCTGCTACTAGAGTTGCGGAATGCTCAAGTTGTTGTAAAGGTTTAATTAAGATCACGCTAAAGATGGCAGCCAATATACCTGACCATGTGATTCCTAATGCATACGTCACCACTTGAAATACTTTTCCATTAATACTTGGGAAGAAGGTCGGTTGTAAGAATTCAATAAATATAAAACTGATACTGTAAGTAATTAATGCTAGCACGCTCACAAATAACACCAATTTAAGTCGTAAACCAAATTGTTTTTTCATAGGGCTCCTCAATTCTATTGTAGTTTTTTTATTAATTGATCAACCAATTCATGTAGTTCCGCAAATGTTGCTTCGTATATTGCTCTGTTACCGCCGTAAGGATCTACTACATTCTCCAGGCTACCTTCATTTGTATACTCTTTTAATGTGAATACTTTATGATCAGTGCCTGGGAAGCTTGAGATGACAGTGTCTTTGTGAGCGGTAGTCATTGTTAGGACTAAATCTGCCCATTCCATTTCTACCATGGATAATTGTGTTGCAGAATGCTGATGAGACATTTGAGCTTCATTTAACACTTGTTGCGCATGTGCTGACATTTGGGCATTAGGCATAGCATAAATACCTGCAGAACGTACTTCTAAATTGTCTATTTGTTTATGTTTTAATATGACTTCTGCCATTGGACTGCGACAAGTATTGCCTGTACAAACAAATAATATTTTCACACTTATCACTCTCCGATTTATATTGAATTATTGCTGAATAGCTAGGATACTCATAATTATAAATATAATGCCAGCAATGATTTGAATTTTATTTCCAAAAAAGACTTGGCTCCTACGTGCAATGACTAATGACCCATAGGCACAAATCAAGGCACTCAAGCCTGCACTCATTATAAAAATGGTTTTTTCTAAGTTTAGCATACCAAAAGAAACACTAACTGAAAAGGTATCTAGGCTTGCAGTCACAGCTAAAAGTACGGGGGAAATTGTTACTTTTTCATCCCGATGAGAGAATAATAGTAAATGCATGCCCATGCAAAATAACAAAATACTCGATATCCATTGTCCCCATTCTAATAGAAAACGAACTAAATAGTTTCCTAATTCAAATCCCAACAAAGGAAAAAGCATATGCAGTGCAGCCGTCCATAGTGATAAAAATAAGCGATATCTAACATTTGGCAGCAATACATATAGACCAATAACATCAACAGACGTTAATATACCTGCAAGAATTCCCTGCAAGAATACACTCCTTCTCTCCCTAATATATTATCATTTTATGCTCGAAAATACATTATTATCATATTTGTCCACATAAGATTTTCCTTTTTATAAAGAGGATCCCTGCCTATAAAAAAAGGACAAAAGACATGTAAATTTATTAATGTCTTTTGTCACTCATTTTTATTTACAATGAATACCATTTGCCTCCTGAAGCCTTTTCAAGCCTATTCATAATAGCTGCCCCTACGCCTTCCGTCGAAGTTGTCGTAGCTAAAATAACGGTAGCTGTTGTTTTATCACATGCTCTAAGTGCATGGTATAACGAAGCACCCATGTCTTCTTTACTTCCCTCTTCACCTACTGAGAAGTAAAAATCAGCTTTAATATGTTGGAAATTTTGAGGTGCAAGAAGTGCTACTTCATGTCCTTGCTGCTGTAATTGTTGAACAGCTTCGCTTACTTCCCCATCATGGCAATTGATTAAGTATACCGGCGCATTTGGTGCATAATGTGTATATTTCATGCCTGGAGCCTTTGGTGTCTCTTCTAGTTTCTGCTCTATTTTGGTTGGTTGAATAACCGGACCAATTGTTGCTTCAAGCATCTCCTTCGTAATGCCACCCGGACGTAAAATTACTGGAGGCTCGTGTGTCACATCTAATACAGTGGATTCTAACCCAATGCCTGTGGAACCTCCATCCAAAATATAAGGTATGTACCCTCCCAAATCATCTAAAACATGGATAGCTTCTGTTGGACTCGGCTTACCACTACGATTAGCACTTGGCGCAGCAAGTGGTTTTTGAAGCTGCTGTAATAAGGCAAGTGCTACTGGGTGGTCTGGCATACGGATGCCGACAGTCGATAATCCAGCCGTTACACTTTGAGCCAGCACATTTGGTTTAGCAGGCATTACAAGCGTTAACGGTCCTGGCCAAAATAAATCGATGCATTGTTTGGCTATTTCAGAAATATGTTCTATATAGTTCGTTACTTCCTCTTTTGTACCAACATGAACAATTAAAGGGTTATCTGAAGGGCGGCCCTTCGCTTCAAATATCTTCTTCACTGCCGTATCATTTGTTGCAACAGCACCCAGCCCATAAACCGTTTCTGTCGGAAATGCTACTACCTCTCCCGCATTTAAGATACCCACAGCTTGTGTATAATTTATTTGACTATTCACATTACTGTCCACAACCTTGCAAACGGTTTCCATGTTTAAAACCTACCTTCATTTATTGATTCTTACTGAATTATCCACAAATTGTTTATAACTGCTTAAAAAATGTGCATAAGTTATCTGAATTTGTGAACAATTCATGCAAAAAATCCTTTAATCCATTCCCAAATAAAGAATGTTACTTGCTCTTCCTCTTCTGGTTCTTCTGCTTTTACTTCTTCTTTTTCGGGCTCGCAAATGGATGGGAATATACTGCACCACCAGTTATCACCACGCGCATCACCAATTTTAACTACAATGGAGTGATACACATTTTGTGGATATAATACCGCTCCCTGTCTTTTAGGCGGAAATAAGTTATCCCCAACCACTACCTGTGTATCTATCTGTGGATAATTTTTGCTTAATTCTGTTTCAATTTGTTGCTTTAACGTTTGAATTTGCTCATTCCCTGCAACACCTGCAGATACTACTTGCATAAAATAGGGTTTTAATTCTTCAACAAGCTGCTCTTTCTCATGCTGATCTTGTGCTGTATTGCTATTAGCAATTACACGAATTCTAAAATCTTTTTCTTGTTCTTGATTAGTAGCCTCTTTTGCAAAACCTACTAATGATGGAATATATAAAACACATAGCTGTAAAGCAATGGCCACTACTACTAATCTAGCAAACGCTAGAAAGATATTTTGTTTAGGTAATCTAATAATCTTGTATTCATTTAACATGTAAATCCCTCCTTGCTCAACATTGTTGGCAAGATGAAGACACTTTATACATGAATCTCACAAAAAATCATTCGCGGTTTACCATTAATATCTTTTTCTATCGAAATCGTAGCCTGTGGAAAACTATCTTGAAAGAACTTTGCTACTTTTTCACCTTGTGTATAACCGATTTCTAACCCAATTAATGCTGGTCTATTCATATACGCTGGCAATTGCTCTGCTAATTGTCGATATAAAATAAGACCATCTTCCTCAGCAAATAACGCGCTATGAGGCTCATGCTTTAATACAACATCCGACATAGCCTGCGCCTCTTCAAAAGCGATATAGGGAGGGTTCGATAAAACAATATCAAACTTCTCACCTGCGAGCGGAGCAGTTAAATCTCCCAGCCTAAAATCAATATTAGCCTCTAATCTCTGTGCATTTTTTTGTGCTGTCGCTAATGCAGCTTCAGATAAATCAGTAGCTACGACCGTTAACGTAGGACACTCCAGCTTCATTGAAATGGCAATAGCACCACTGCCTGTACCTATATCAGCTACCTTCAATGCTTGGTGTTGAAATAGTTTAGTCATACGATTGATAGTGCCAAGAATCAGTTCTTCCGTTTCCGGTCGAGGAATTAATACTGATTCATCGACGATAAATGAACGACCATAAAACTCCTCACTTCCCACACAATACTGAACTGGGCGACCATTGACATGTTCCTCTATAAGGGCTTTAAATTTTACTTGCTGTGCTTCTGTTAATTTATCCTGTAAATGTAGCATAACCTCTGAATAGCTTGTACCAAGTATATGCTGCATAACAATACGTGCCGCAGTTTGCTCCCGACCATTATCCACTAAAAAAGAAGAAGCCCACTCAAGGGCCTCCATCACATTTTTATAAGTCATCATTTAAACGCTCTAGCTTCGATGCTTGTTCTTCTAAAATAAGCGTATCGATAATTTCGTCCAATCTACCCTCGACGATTTGATCTAGCTTTTGAATTGTTAACCCAATACGGTGGTCTGTTACACGGTTTTGTGGATAATTGTATGTGCGAATTCGCTCAGAGCGATCACCAGAACCCACAGCAGACTTACGTGTGGCATCGATCTCTTTTTGTGCCTCTTGCATATACATATCTGCTACACGAGCGCGTAAAATTTTCATTGCCTTTTCACGGTTTTTAATTTGCGAACGCTCATCCTGCATGGAAACTACAACACCTGTTGGTAAATGGGTCATACGGACCGCAGACATCGTTGTATTTACGGATTGACCACCTGCACCTGAAGATGCGAATGTGTCTACACGAATGTCTTTTTCATGAATTTCAACGTCTACTTCCTCTACCTCAGGTAAACAGGCTACTGTTGCTGTAGATGTATGGATACGTCCTTGTGATTCGGTAGCTGGTACACGTTGTACACGGTGGGCACCATTTTCAAATTTGAACTTTGAATAAGCACCTTGTCCGTTAATCATAAAGATTACTTCTTTATAGCCGCCCATCGGGTTTGGAGTGGCTTCCATAATATCAATTTTCCAGCCTTGTGTTTCTGCATAACGAGAATACATGCGGAATAAATCACCCGCAAAAATATTTGCCTCATCTCCGCCAGCTGCTCCACGAATTTCCATAATAACGTTCTTATTATCATTAGGATCTTTGGGAATTAATAAAATACGTAAACGTTCTTCAAGTTCTTCCTGCTGAGCTTTTAATAGGTTAAATTCTTCCTTTACCATTTCATGCATATCAGGATCTTTTTCGCTATCTAACATTTCACGTGTATCTACTAATTGCTCTTTGACATTTTTATATTCACGATACGTATCCACAGTTTCTTGGATATCTGATTGTTCCTTCGAATATTCACGTAATTTCTTACTGTCATTAACAATATCTGGGTCGCTTAAAAGCTCTGTCAGCCTTTCATAGCGATCCTCCACTGCTTGTAATCGATCAAACATGGATTTCACCTCAATTTAGTTTCTTAAATTGCTCCTATTTTTCAAGAGCTCTCCATTAAAATTACGCTAATGCATAATGGTTATTTACAATGTTTATGTCCACTACTTAGTATAAAAAACTTTTCGCATCTACGCCACTTTTTCTTAATCCTCCATTATAGCGAAGGATGAGCATGACATTTTCGACATACAGGATAATAGGAATCGTTTCCACCAATTTGAATTTGATCTCCCGTATATACAGGCTGTCCATTTCCATCTACTCGTAAATTCATCGTTGCTTTTTTATGACAGAACCAACAAATGGTTTTCATTTCTTCAATTTTATCTGCATATGTAAGCATGTATTGGCTGCCTTCGAACAGCTCATTTTGAAAATCATTTTTTAAGCCAAAGCCCATAACTGGAATATCTAATTCATCCACAATGTTAGCTAGTTGTAAAACATGAGCTTTTTTTAAAAATTGAACTTCATCCACAAGTACACAGTATGGTTTAACCGCATTGTTTTGCACAAGCTCAAAAATATTTGTATCTTCATAAACAGGAATGGCTTGCTGTCTTAAACCTACTCGACTAGAAACAAAGCCAACCTCATCACGTGTATCTAAACCTGATGTAAACATCATTACAGGTTTCTGCTGTTCTTCGTAATTATGGGCAACTTTTAAAATCTCTATTGATTTTCCACTATTCATTGCACCATGTTTAAAATATAGCTGCGCCATACTGTCTTCTCCCTTTCTTTTGGTCGATCTGTATTTTGAAAAGACTTGCATCAACGTGTCATATTTACTGAAAAAAATACCTGCCAAGCACATGCTTGGCAGGTATTAAACTAACATTAGTTTTTAAGACCGTATTTTTTGTTGAAACGATCCACGCGACCATCAGTAGACGCGAATTTTTGACGGCCAGTATAGAATGGGTGACATTCGTTGCAGAACTCGACAACGATGTTTTCTTTTACTGAACCAGTTTTGAAAGTGTTCCCACAAGAGCAAGTTACTGTTGCTTCTTTGTAGTCTGGATGAATTCCTTGTTTCATATTCGTTTTCTCCTCTCGCCCTGAACCATCTGGAACAGAGTATTATCGAACTGTACCTTACATAGCCCGAATATGAGTGAAACCATCAGCTATATATGTACACGTTGCATACCTAAGAAGTATAGCATAGTCGTTTTATTATTTTCAAGAAAAAAATATCAAAAGAAAGATATCCATCGTTTTTATCCTCGAACTTCTCGATAATCATTGTCTTGTAACCCTATTTTTTCATTTCGCTCTTTGAATCGGATATTATGAGAAGACACATAAGCAACCTTTGGTGCATCAGGTTCTATTAATAGCTTTGCACTATTTAACGCTAATATTCCATCTGTAAAGGCACCTGCTATTAACCTAACTTTACTTGGATGATCAATAAAATCACCTGCACCATAGATTCCTTCTATATTAGTTTCCCTCTTTTCATTGACGAGTGCCACACCATCTTTAATATGTAATCCCCATTCTTCTAGTGCACCATAATCACATTTTAAGCCATGGTTCACAATAACGGCATCTACTTCAACTCGCTCTATCTCATTCGTCTCTTTATTCATAATCGATACAGACTGTATTAAATCCCCATCACTATGTAATTGCACTACTTCAAATGGTGTTTTTACACATACGGAGGATTCCTTCATCCGTAAAACGTTCTTTTCATGACCACCAAAGTCCTCACGACGATGAACGATCGTCACACTTGCTGCAATCGGCTCTAACTCATTCGCCCAATCGACAGCTGAATTACCACCACCTGAAATTAAGACATGTTTATTCCGAAAAATCTCTAATTCCTGTACAGTGTAGTGTAAATTAGTTACTTCATAGCGATCTGCTCCTTCTATTTCAAGCTTTTGCATCGTCAGAACGCCATAACCAACCGCCAAAATCACTGTTTTGGAAAAATGCTTTTCACCCGTTGAGGACGTTAAAATAAATGTTCCATCTGGTTGCTTTTCTAATCCTTCCACCTTTTGATTTAATATAATTGTTGGATCGAAGGTTTGGGCTTGTTCAACAAGCTGTTTGATGAGCTGTCCACCTAAAATAGGGGTAACTCCACCAACGTCCCAAATCATTTTTTCGGGATAAATTAACATACGACCACCAAGCTGAGAGCTATACTCGATAATTTTCGTTTTTAAATCTCGCATCCCACTATAAAAGGCTGTATAGAGACCTGCTGGGCCACCGCCAACAATCGTTACATCATAGAGTTCGTTCTCCATTTTTACATTCCATCCCCTTCATCTTAATTCCGTCAATAATTACTTGCACTCGGCTCATACACTTTTATTGTTCACCAAGGTACCTTCACTATTTATTCCTTTAATCGTGCTAATAAATACAAGAAATAAGGAGCGCCTATAACGGCTACTACAATCCCTGCTGGAATTTCTGAAGGCTCGAGAATAGAACGACCTATCGTATCAGCCATTAATACGAGGAAACCACCCAATAATGCCGCCGCAGGAAGTAAAAATTGATGCTTTGCTCCAACCAGCTGGCGAGCCAAATGTGGGGCAATAAGCCCTACAAAGCCAATGCCACCACTTACAGAAACACTAGCTCCTGCTAAACCAACAGCTGCCGCTAATAGCCAACGGCGCTCTCTTTCAATCGAGGCACCTAATCCAACAGCTGTTAATTCGCCTAAATTTAAAATGTTTAATACCCGCGATTTCGCATAAACAAATGGTAATAAGATCACTAGCCATGGGAGCAGCGAGAGAACAAATCTCCAATTTGAACCCCAAATGCTCCCCGCCAGCCATGTAGCCACAAATTGATAATTTTCAGGTGATAGCCGTAGTGTTAGCACAATCATTGCCGAGCTAATTCCGGCTGCTATAGCCACCCCTGTTAAAATTAAGCGCATCGGTGTAATACCTTCGTGTCGTTTATAAGAAAGTGAATAAATTAGGACTGCTGTTAAGCCTGCTCCGACAAAGGCAAGTACAGGGAGTAAATAAACAGGTGCTGCCTTCGTTGTTGGAAAAAATGAAATATACAGCATAACTGCAAGACCAGCACCAGCATTAATCCCTAAAATACCTGGGTCTGCTAAAGCATTTTTGGAAACGCCTTGTAAAATTGCCCCTGAAATAGCTAAGCCCATTCCCACTAATACAGCAATCACAATTCGTGGAAGCCTAAATTCAAATAAGATTAATTGTTGTTGTGCATCTCCTTGTCCAAAAAGAGTCTTAAAAACCTCCAACGGCGTTAGCTTAATCACCCCAGTATTCATACTAATCACAAAGGTAACGAAGATTAAAACAAGCAATGTAGCAATGATGATAAAATTTTTCTTTCTTGTTTTCTGCTGACTTGGTGTTAAGTAGCTGTTACTCATAACTCTTTCCCTCCTTTACGCGCTAAATAAAGGAAGAAGGGTACACCAATAAAGGCAATTAAAGCACCAATCGGCGTTTCATAAGGTGGATTGATAATGCGTGCTACTAAATCAGCTAACACAACAAGCAATGCTCCATATACTAAAGAACATGTGATAATCCAGCGATAATCATGACCCACTATGTATCTCGTTAAATGGGGAACTATTAAGCCTACAAAACCAACTGCTCCTACAACAGAAACTGCCGCACCCGCTAAAATTAACACAATAATCATTCCCCATACTTTTACAACACCCGTACGTTGTCCTAGCCCAACAGCAATTTCCTCCCCTAAGCTCAGCACAGTGATTGATCGTGATAAAATAAGAGCTCCTATCATCGCAATAAGAATCCAAGGTGATAATATTTGTAGATGGCTCCATTTTGTTCCCGAGACACCACCTGCATACCAAAAGGCCAGGTCTTGACCAATACGGTAATAAAGGGCAATTCCTTCTCCTAGCGCTCCAAGCAATGCACTAACAGCCGCACCTGCTAAAACAAGTCGCATTGGTGTTAAGCCACCTTTAGACAGTGACCCAATACCATAAACAATGGCCACCCCAAGACCTGCACCTATAAAGGACCATAAAATTAAAAATATATATGGCATACCAGGGAAAAAGGCAAAGCACACGGCCAACATAAATGCGGCTCCTGAGTTCAAGCCTAACAATCCTGAATCTGCTAATGGGTTACGTGTCATACCTTGCATAATCGCCCCGGCTACTGCAAAGCTTGCTCCTACTAGAGCAGCCCCAAGTACTCGTGGTAAGCGAATATCATGAATAATTTGATGTGTCGTTAATTCCGGTGAAAAATGGGTAACTGCTGTCCAAACAGTACCTAGTGAAATATCTGCTGCACCAAAAGAAATCGATAAGCCAATAGCTAAAATTAATCCAATTACTCCTACAATTAAAGCCACTACTCCACGGATCGGATGAGATCGTTTCTGTAGCTCCTCTAAATCGTTGAGCTCTCCTACTCCTGTCGACGTAGTCATTCTATTTCCTCCTTATAAACTTCCCAATACACATACGGACTAGATTTTATTTCTTCATATCGTATAGCTGATAGGATAGGCAGATTGGATTATTACTATATGGACAAACAGCCATTTCAGCATCAATATTAAAAACGCTTTGTAAATTTTCCTTTGTCATTACTTTTTCTGGACTTCCATCTACCATTAAATTCCCGTCTCTCATGGCCATGATAAAGTGGGAGAATCGTGACGCATGATTCAAATCATGTAATACCATGATTATTGTTCGACCTTCTTCTTTATTTAACTTCTGTAGAAGCAATAAAATATCTAGCTGATGGGCTAAATCTAAATATGTGGTTGGTTCATCCAGTACTAGAATATCGGTGCCTTGTGCTAATGCCATGGCAATCCACACCCTTTGGCGTTGGCCACCCGACAATGCTTCAATTGGTCGATCACTAAAATCCCTTAATCCTGTCACATCAATAGCCCAATGGATATACTCATAGTCTTCTTTGCGTAATGTGCCAAATCCGACTTGATGAGGAAAGCGACCATATGATACCAACTCAAATACAGTTAAGCCTCCTGGAGCTGTTGCCGTTTGAGGCAAAATAGCCATTCTTTTGGCAACTTCCTTGGTCTTCAATTGATGGATGGCTTTACCATCTAAATAGACAGCTCCATTTTGGGTATGAAGTACACGAGCCACGGCCTTTAATAAAGTAGATTTCCCACAACCATTCGGTCCAATAATTGTGGAGATTTGCCCTTTTGGAATTTCCACACTTAAATCATTGACAATGAGCGTCGAGGAATAACCAATCGCCACACGATCTATTTCTAGTACTGACATAATTAACTTCCTTTCATTGTTGAGAGTAGCTTATAACTAACCTTATATTTGTAGACCAAATTGAGCTGTATACAAGCCATAATAAGCATGTTTTCGTTCCATTAATTGCTCATGTGTTCCTTCTTCAATAATGCCCTTTTTCGATACAACAACAATTCTATCTGCATCTTTGATCGTTGCTAATCGATGGGCAATTACCAACGTCGTACGACCAATGGAAAGCTCGTTTAATGCTTGTTGAATAGCTTGTTCGGTTTCAGTGTCCAATGCCGATGTTGCTTCATCAAGTATGAGTATCTTTGGGTTTTTCAGGAAAATTCGCGCAATGGATAATCTTTGCTTTTGACCACCAGATAACTTCACACCCCGCTCACCAATTAATGTATCCATACCCTCTGGGAGCGCCTTAATGACATCAGTCAGCTGTGCGCGCTGTGCGGCATACCAAATATCTTCTTCACTGGCATTCAAATTACCGTATGCGATATTATCACGAATAGTGCCATCAAATAAAAAGACATCTTGTTGAACAATCCCAATATGGCCACGCAATGATTGCAATTTAAAATCGCGTATATCCACACCATCAATTTTAATGGAGCCTTCATTGACATCATAAAAACGGGGAAGCAAACTGCAAATAGTAGATTTTCCTGCCCCAGATGGACCTACAAGGGCAACAGTCTCACCGGAACGAACCGTTAAATTAATTTGATGTAAAGCACGATTTGTATCCGAGTAGCCAAACGATACATCTGTGAACGTAATTTCTCCGTCAATTTCATTGATGTCCTTCGCTCCTGGTCGATCCGCTATCTCAGGCTCTGTTTCAAGGAATTCAATATAACGTCTAAATCCTGCCATCCCTTTTGGATAGCTTTCTATAAACATATTGATTTTATTAATAGGGCCTAGCAGAATCCCGGAAAGTAAAATAAATGCGATAAAGTCCCCATTTGATAGATCACCATTTAACACAAAATAAGCACCAACAAATAATGTAAATAATGATAATACCTTTGTCAGAATACCTGAAATTGCTTCATTCCAAGCCATAACCTTATAAGAGAACAACTTGGTCATTCGGAATCTTTCATTATTTACCTTAAAGCGTTTAATTTCATGATCCTCATTTGTAAAAGCCTGTACAACGCGAATACCGCTGACATTGTTTTCAACACGTGCATTAAAGTCAGCAATATCACCAAACATTTGACGGAATGCTTTGGACATTAACTTTCCGAAAATAATTGTCAAAACTAGGATGATCGGCACAAGTAGGAAAATAAGTATTGTAAAGGTTGGATCTATGTAAAACATGACACCAAATGTCCCTATAATGGTCATAGCAGCAATAAAAATATCTTCTGGACCATGGTGAGCAAGCTCACCGATATCCATTAAATCGTTTGTTAATCGGGAAACAAGATGCCCCGTTTTATTATTATCAAAGTATCTGAAGGAAAGTTTTTGTACATGGCTAAAGGATTCCTTTCTCATATCCGTTTCAATATTAATCCCTAGCATATGCCCCCAGTAGGAAACGATGAAATGGAGAATGGAGTTAAAGATATATAAAGCAAAAAGCAATAAACTCGCCATAATAATCCACTTTAGCTCGCCATCTGGCAAAATATCATCAATTACTTTATTTAAAACAATTGGAAACGCTAATTCAATTAATGCTACTAAAATGGCGCAGCTAAAATCTAAAATAAATAAGCGTTTATACGGTTTGTAATATGAGAAAAATCGCTGTAATAACATGGTTGGTAGCCTCCTATTGCAATATCAATCTTCATATCTACTATCTAGTTATTTTTGTTGAGCCTTCGTGAATTCTACTATTTTGTCAGCTAGCTCTTCAGCTTGATGGAGACCCGAAAGTGGATCTGAGGCAAAATAATATTCCGATGGAAGCTCTATGATTTGATTATTTTTTACGACATCTAAGTTTGTCCAAGTGCCTGGCAACTTCCCATCTTTGTTAAAGAAGTTAATCATGAAGTTATAGTCACCTACATAATCACCTACTACCTCATAGGAGATCTCATAACGTCCACCACTCGCCTCTTTTGCATCAAATAACTCCTGCACTTTTTCTTGTGGTTTCATGCCCAAAATTTGATAGAGTGCTCTACCACCCGATACACTTGAATTTCCAACAATAGTTGCATTTTTTTCAAACATTTCGTAAATAGTAAATGTTGCTCCGTCTGGAATTACATCATTAATTTTTACCTTAGCTTGGGCTAAACGTTCTTCAAACTCATCCATAAAGATTTCTGCTTCTTTTTGTCTTCCTAAATAATTCCCCATTGCCACAATTTCCTCTCTAGCTGATGAATGAGCATCCTCAGCAAAAACAATTGTAGGTGCAATTTTCTCATACTTGCCTACATCTTCTGGATTCCATGTAATAATTAAATCCGGCTTTAGCTCTAGAATTTTTTCCAATGATACCTTACCATCAGTACCAATATTGGTAATTTCCCCATCCTTGTAGTGTTGTTTTAGAAATGCTGCATAATCGAGGTTAGCTGTTACGCCTCCTACTGGTACAATATCTAACGCTAAAATTTGTCCTAGATACCAGTCTGTGATGACTCTTTTTGCTCTTACTGGAATTTCTACTTCACGACCACTGTCATCTGTCATCATTCTCGTCTCTATAGTATCTGAAGTAGTGTGGTCTACTTTTGTTGAGACCGAATTTTCATTACATGCAGCTAATAAAACAAACAGGCTCAGAAAAAAAGGCAGTTTTATATGTTGAATCATCTTTTGCATCATCATCTCATTTTCTCCAATCTCAAATCGGTGTGCTTGCGCGAGCTGATTTTTATTGTATTGAAAATGATTCTCATTTGTAATGGCCATTTCAGACATAAATGATGTATATTTCAGCCTAAAATTACTTGGTGCCATATTTGTAGCCTTTTTAAAGGCACGACTAAAATAGTATTCATCTTCATAGCCAAGTGAAATAGCAATTTCCTTTATACCAAATTGATTTTCTAACAAATATTGTTTTGCCTGCTCAATTCTCAATTGCTGTAAATAAATTTGTGGTCCTACCCCATAGCGTGCTTTAAAAATTCGTAATAAATGCCGTGTACTAATATGGAGCGTATCTGCCAGTGATTGTATAGATAATGGTTGGTGAAGATGCTGATGAATATACAGCCGTGCTACTTCTGCCTTATCCATTTCATGTGGGTTGCCCTGCCCATCTGCTAATTCCTGAAACATACGATAAACAAATTCATACAAAGAAGCTTTGACTGAAAAATGATCTTGAATAGAGCCAGATATCCATCTGCTATACATATCTTGAAGAATGTTATGAATGGCTATTGGATTAGCAGGCACACAAGAGAAATTTATTTGAAAAGGTTGATATTGCATCTGTAAATGCTGCATAAAGGCATCTTTATAGATGACATCTCCTTCATAACGTATGAGGAAGTAGCTAACACTATGCTGTGCATTAATCTGCAAACACTGAGATTTACCAATGTGAAAAATACTGAAACGCTGTACATAATAAGGCTGCTCATCAATGACAATTTGCGCCTCGCCTGCTGTAATGATAAGAAACGAACTATTAGTTAATACCTTTGAAACTTGAACTTTTGATTTATTTATGTAGTTAATATGCTTCATTTGAACATAGGCATTTTGCCAAAGCAGCATATAGGCATCATAATTCATCCGAATCTCCTTCAAAAAGATATTTATTAATTTCATTATATTGATAATGATTATCAATTTCAATAAACATTTTTTCATTCAAACATATACAAAAAAAATCACCATTGACAATTATTTGTCAATGGTGATGGCAGTTCTATAATAAACCTTTACCTTTTGTTGCTTTTTTCATATCTTCGTTCAGTTTTTCAAAAAATTCTTCATTAGATTTTGTTGTACGAAGTTTTTTCAAGAAGCGTTCCGCAAAATCAGGCGCGTCTGAAAATGTTTTACGAATTGCCCATAGTTTTTCAAGTTGTTCAGGCTCAAGCAATAACTCTTCCTTACGTGTACCTGAACGGCGAATATCAAGCGCAGGGAAAATTCGGCGCTCTGCCAACTGGCGATCTAGATGAAGCTCTAAATTACCTGTCCCCTTAAATTCCTCGTAAATAACCTCATCCATACGTGAACCAGTATCTACTAAAGCAGTCGCTAATATCGTTAAGCTACCGCCTTCTTCAATATTTCGAGCCGATCCGAAGAAACGCTTAGGTCTATGGAAGGCAGCAGGGTCAATCCCCCCTGAAAGCGTGCGTCCACTTGGAGGAATAACTAGGTTAAATGCACGTGCCAAACGTGTGATAGAATCCATTAAAATAATGACATCACGTTTATGTTCCACTAAACGGCGTGCACGTTCTAAAACGATTTCTGCTACTTTGACATGATTCTCTGGAACTTCATCAAACGTTGAGCTAACAACATCTGCATTTACAGATCGCTCAATATCCGTTACTTCTTCAGGACGTTCATCTATCAGTAAGACAATTAACTCTGCTTCTGGATGATTTGTCGTAATAGCGTTTGCAATTTCTTTTAATAAAGATGTTTTCCCCGCTTTCGGCGGAGCTACGATTAATCCACGCTGACCAAAACCTACAGGCGCCACTAAATCCATAATACGTGTTGATAAATTACGCTGAGTTGTTTCCAGTTTAATTTGTCTGTTTGGATATAACGGTGTTAAAGCAGGGAAATGCACACGTTCCTTTGCAACTTCAGGATCCTCGCCATTGACGGCATCTACTTGTAATAAGCCGTAATAACGTTCATTTTCTTTAGGTGGTCGCACCTTCCCAGATACCTTGTCCCCATTACGAAGATCAAAGCGACGTATTTGAGATGCAGAAATATAAATATCTTCTTTACTTGGAGAGTAGTTTATTGGTCGAAGGAAGCCAAAGCCCTCTTGCGAAACAATTTCAAGTACGCCTTCCATAAAGAAATAGCCTTCTTGCTCTGAACGCGTTTTCAAAATAGCAAATATTAATTCTTTTTTCGTTAGCTTGCTATAATATGAAATTTTATATTGGCGTGCAAGAGCGTAAAGCTCTTTTAACGTCATGTTTTCTAATTGAGCGATTGTCAATGCAGACATATGCACAACTCCAGTCTTTTTCAAAATATAATACAATTATTGGGGTTATCATCGAAGATTTTTTACGAACGAATAGCTCTGTTCATAGTATACGGTTACCTCTATAGGTCAATAACAAATCCACCATATAATATAACATTGCCTTACAAACTACGGGATGGTTTATTTTAAGAAGAAGGTACCTAGCACAATAAATGTACTAGGTATATTTTAGAAGATAATATCATTAATATCTAGGTTTTTTCTCAAGTGCGTGACGGCCTTCTACAAAGCGAACCGTACCAGACTTAGCACGCATAACTACCGAGTGCGTTAATGCGTAAGCACCTTTATATTGAACACCCTTTAAAAGCTCACAATCTGTCACAGCTGTTGCAGCAAAAATAGCGTCGTCACCTTTTACTAGATCGTCTAAATAAAGAACTTTATCCACATCTACACCCATTTTATGGCAGCGTTCTAATTGCTCCTCATCTTCGGGTACTAATTTTGCTTGGAAGTCTCCACCCAGGCATTTTAAGGCTACAGCCGAAATAACACCCTCTGGTGCGCCGCCTGTTCCAAACATAATATCAATACCTGTTTCATCAAAGGCAGTATTAATTGCTGCACCAACATCGCCATCTTGAATAAACTTAATACGTGCACCAGCCTCGCGAATTTCATCAACAATTGCTTGGTGACGTGGTCGATCTAATAGAGTAGCAACGACATCTGAAATATCTTTATTTTTTGCTTTTGCTACTTGTAATAAGTTATAAGTGACAGAAGCATTGATATCTACTTTACCAGCCGCTTCTGGCCCTACAGCAATTTTCTCCATGTACATATCTGGTGCATTTAACAGATTACCTTTATCTGCAATTGCAAGGACTGTCATGGCACCATTCGTACCTTTTGCTACAATATTTGTACCTTCTAATGGATCCACAGCAATATCTACTTTTGGACCACCACTTCGTAAGCCAAGTTCTTCACCAATATAAAGCATTGGTGCTTCATCCATTTCACCTTCACCAATTACTACTGTAGCATGCATTGGAATTGTATCGAACATTTTGCGCATCGCTGTTGTTGCTGCATCATCTGCCTCAATTTTTAAACCGCGTCCCATCCATTTCCCGGATGCAATTGCTGCTGCTTCTGTTACTCGTACTACTTCCATCGATAAACTACGTTCCATTGTTGCTTTGCCTCCCGTTATCGGCCGTTTTTCATACCGAAACATTCAAATTACCTCTATTGTAACATAATTGAGTGAAAACTTTTAGCTCTCATTATTCCTTTGTCTCAGCTACGCGTTCCAGGATTGTTTCACGTCGAATATCAGCGCCTAAATCACGTAATTTCTCAATAAGTGAGCTATAGCCACGTTCGATATGATAGATATCTTGCACTTCCGTTTCGCCTTCAGCTAATAGACCAGCTAAAACTAAAGCTGCACCTGCGCGTAGATCTGTAGCTGTTACTGTTGAGCCGTGTAGTCTACTTGGCCCTTTAATAATGGCCGTATTGCCTTCTACACGAGCATCAGCATTCATACGACGAAGCTCATCAATATGTTTAAATCGAGCTGTATAAATAGTATCTGTTACTTTTGAGGAACCGAATGCCTGTGACATTAACACAGCAAGTGGTTGCTGAATATCGGTTGGGAAACCAGGATACACCAATGTTTTTACATCAACAGCTTGCAAAGTGGAAAGGTCTGTTTTTGGTACATAAATACTTTCTTCACCAATTTCAATCTTCACACCCATTTCACGAAGCTTCGCGATAATTGCTTCTAAATGCAGTGGAATTACATTATCAATTGTAATACCATCACCTACGGCTGCGGCCATTATCATAAATGTCGCCGCTTCAATGCGATCTGGTATAATCGTATGCTCTGTACCATGTAGTTCTTCTACCCCTTCAATACGGATGACACTTGTACCTGCCCCTTTAATATTGGCCCCCATATTTGTTAGTAGTGTTGCTACATCAATAATTTCAGGTTCCTTCGCTGCATTTTCTATAACGGTACGACCCTTCGCAAGGACAGCAGCTAACATGATGTTAATCGTTGCACCGACACTTGCGACATCTAAATAAATTTTAGCCCCAATCAACTCATCTGCACGTAAATAAATTGCGCCATGTTCATTCGTAATTTTAGCGCCTAATGCTTCAAAGCCCTTTATATGTTGATCAATTGGTCGAGGACCCAAGAAACAGCCACCAGGTAAACCAATGACAGCTTTCTTGAAACGCCCTAGCATGGCCCCCATTAAATAATAAGAGGCACGTAACTTTTTAACATTGCCGTTTGGTAATGGTAATGCAATCATGTCTGTTGGATCGATTGTCATCTTCCCATCCTCAAACGATACTTCCCCACCAATTTCCTCTAATAAAGCCTTTAACGTCCATGCATCTGAAATTTCTGGTATCCCTCCAATAGTCACTGGAGAGTTCGCCAAAATTGATGCAGGAATTAAGGCGACTGCACTATTTTTTGCACCACTAACTTTAATTGTACCTTGTAGACGATTTTCGCCAGTAATTTTATAAACATCCATTTTGCGTTCTCCCTCATGATTGGAAAGTAGTATTTTTTGCAATTGGCTCACTGTATATTCTTATTATTCGCCTTTTCTCTTATTCCAATCCGCTAAAAATCCTTCAATTCCTTTTTCCGTTAATGGATGGTGGAAAAGTTGTTTTAAAACTTTAAATGGAGTTGTTGAAATATGCGCGCCAGCTAAAGCTGCAGCCGTAACGTGCTGAGGGTGACGAACAGAGGCAGCAATAATTTGTGTATCAATATTATGAATTGTAAACATGTCAGCAATTGTTTCAATTAGCTCTACACCATTTTGACCAATGTCATCTAAACGGCCGATAAATGGTGATACATATGTAGCACCTGCACGCGCAGCCATTAATGCTTGGTTTGCACTAAAAATTAATGTTACGTTTGTTTTAATTCCTTTGTTTGCAAAGAAACGACAAGCTTCTAATCCCGCTGGAGTCATTGGTAGTTTCACTGTAATGTTAGGAGCAATAGCAGCTAATTCCAAGCCCTCTTTAATCATTCCTTCTGCATCCAATGCAATAACTTCTCCGCTTACCGAGCCATCGACAAGCTCAGCAATTTCACGAAGACGATCATGGAAAGAAACATTTTCTTCTTTAGCCACTAATGATGGGTTTGTTGTAACTCCTGATAAAATCCCCCATGCATGTGCCTCTTTAATCTCTTCAAAATTTGCTGTATCAATAAAAAATTTCATATTATTTCCTCCTGATCATTTTTCTTATATTATTAAATATTTTTCCAAAATTTCTTTATTTCAAAAACAAGAGAAGGTCGATTGAAAGCATCAACACTTCTCTTATTATGTGTATTTATCTATGCTTTTGTAACATATTAAATGCAAAAATTATGCTTTTTGTGCACTACCAAATTCGCGAATTTTACCAATAACCGTTGCTTTAATTGCTTCTCTTGCAGGACCAAGGAATTTACGAGGATCGTAAACAACTTTGTCATTGTCAAGAATCTCACGGATTGCTTTTGTTGCTTCAATTTGATTTTCAGTATTAACGTTAATTTTTGCTGTACCTAATGAAATAGAACGTTGGATATCTTTTGTTGGAATACCTGTACCACCATGTAATACTAACGGAAGATCTGCCAATTTAGAGATTTCTTCCATTTCCTTGAAGCCTAGATTTGGTTCTCCTTTGTAAGGACCATGTACTGAGCCAAGTGCTGGCGCTAAGCAGTCGATGTCTGTAAGCTCAACCATTTTACGGCATTCTTCAGGGTCAGCATAAATAATACCGCCGATTACGCCATCTTCATCTCCACCAACTGTTCCTAATTCCGCTTCTACAGAAACGCCTTTAGCATGTGCATATTCTACTACTTCTGAAGTAATTTTCACATTTTCCTCAAATGGATGGTGTGAAGCATCAATCATCACAGAAGTAAAGCCTGCATCAATTGCCTCTTTACATTTTGCAAAGCTAGAACCATGGTCAAGATGAATGGCTACTGGAACTGTAGTACCATAGGATTCCATTAAACCCTTTACCATGTGAACAACAGAAATAAATCCGCCCATGTATTTCCCTGCACCTTCAGATACACCAAGAATCACTGGAGATTTTTCTTCTTCAGCTGCTTGTAAAATTGCTTGTGTCCACTCAAGGTTGTTAATGTTGAATTGACCAACAGCATAACCCTCTGCTTTTGCTTTAATTAACATCTCTTTCATAGATACTAATGCCATACTAAAAATCCTCCTCTTAGGACTATTCTTTCTACATAAATATGCTCCTCAATCATAGCAAAAATAATAGCCCCTGAAAAGCAGGGGCTATTATTTTCTACACGAAAGCGCAGTGCAACGTAGCGGCAGTGTCGACAAAGTGCAGTGCAACGTAACGACGGCGCTTGAACCTGAAAAGCAGGGGCTATTATTTTCTACACGAAAGCGTAGTATCACGAAGCAACAGTGTGCGCCAATGTGTAGGCAACTAAACCACGGCGCTTGAACCTGAAAAGCAGGGGCTATTATTTTCTACACGAAAGCGCAGTATCACGAAGCAACAGTGTGCGCCAATGTGTAGGCAACTAAACCACAGCGCTTGAACCTGAAAAAATCTCCCTCTTTTTTTAAGCATAAAGAAAACAGGCCGTGTACTCACTGCCTGTTCTTTATGCTTGTAACGCTTTGTTGACTTCATCACGTACTTCAAAAATATCAAAAGGCTTCGTAAAGTAACGAATCGCTCCTAGATTTAAAGCTTCTTGTACAACATCTAGCTCGCCATACGCTGTCATCATAAATACAGGAAGCTTTGGGAACTTTTCTTTTAAACGTCTTAAAATTTCGATACCATCCATTCCGGGTATCTTCATATCTAGTAATACGCAATCCATGTCTTGTTCATCTGCATACTTTAATGCCTCTAAGCCATTGGCTGCTAAATATGTAACATATCCTTCCTTTTTCAGCACTTCATTTAAAAGCAAACGAATTCCCTGCTGATCATCGACAATTAGTAATCGTTTCACATTTCATTCCGCCCTTTTTATATTTTATTCTTACACAAAAATATTCTTTATTATGTATAATTCTACTTTTTCAGCTTAATACCTTCTAGTATTATAAATTATCTGCTTTTGCTTTCTACCTTTTTCACCCCTATAATATGGGTAGAGGTGGGATCATGTCAAAAATTCTAACAACACAAGTAAGTGGATTATTACAAAGAATTACACAAAATGAAGAGGATGCTATCGAGGAGACTGCAAGGCTATTGGCACAAGCTGCAATTGGCGAAGGTAATGTCTATTTCGCTTGCTTTGGAGAAATGCAGACAGTGGAATTAAATGCTCTGCAAGCAGTGGAACCATTTAGTAAGTTAGCTCCTTGGACTTCTGATACAAACTTAACAGAAGCTGATCGAGTTTGCATTTTTACTCGTAGTGCACACGATGAAGAAGCACTAGCTTTAGCTCAGAAATTAAATACACAATTTATTCCCTTCGCTGCTGTTGCAAGTGAACCAGCCAGTGCAGAAAACCCTCTTATGGACTTAGCCTATACGTATGTTTCTACTCGTATAAAGGGTGGTTTATTGCCAAATGATTTAGGTCAACGGATAGTTGTACCACATGCACTTGCAGGGCTTTTTGTTTATGAGGCTGTCAAAATGGCCTATGATGATATGCTTGGTTTTGATGAGGAAGAATTGTAATAATTCAATTAAAAAGAGTTGTCTCATATTCCGAGACAACTCTTTTTTGTTTATTTAAATGTTGCGCCGATAAAGTCACGGAACAGAGGTTGTGGACGATTTGGTCGTGACACTAACTCTGGGTGGAATTGACATGCTACAAAGAAATTATTCTCTGGTAGCTCAATAATTTCAACTAGCTTACCATCAGGGCTTGTACCTGAGAAGACAAGACCAGCTGCTTCCATTGCTTCACGATATTCATTGTTAAATTCATAACGATGACGATGACGCTCATAAACAAGCTCTTTGCCATATGCTTCACTTGCCTTAGATCCGTCTTTTAATTTACATGGGTATAATCCTAAACGTAATGTTCCGCCAATGTCTACACTATCATTTTGATCTGGTAAGAAGTCGATAATTGGGTACTCTGTGTTTGCATCAAGCTCTGTAGAATGAGCACCTTTTAGGCCTAGTACATTACGTGCATATTCAATTGTTGCAAGCTGCATACCTAAGCAGATACCTAAGAAAGGTACATTATTTTCACGCGCAAATTGCGTTGCTAAAATTTTCCCTTCTACACCACGATCACCGAAGCCACCTGGTACTAAAATCGCATCAGCATCTTTTAATAGTGCAGCTACATTATCAGCATTGACATGCTCTGCATTAATCCAGTCAATTTCAATATCAGAATTATAAACATAGCCTGCATGCTTCAATGCTTCTACCACTGAAATATAAGCATCCTGTAGTTCTACATATTTCCCGACTAACGCTACTTTTCTTTTGTTTGGTAAGTTTTTCACTTTGTCTACCAGCTCACGCCATTCTTCCATATCAGCTTCTGGAGCTGTAATACCAAAATGGTCAAGAACGATATCATCAATATCTTGGGCATGTAGGTTTAATGGTACTTCATATAAATGCTCCGCATCACGTGATTCAATAATTTCATGTGGTTGAACATCACAGAATAAAGCTAATTTCTCTTTCATATCTTGTGGAACCTCTTGTTCAGTACGCACAACGATAATATTTGGTTGAATACCTAAAGAACGTAACTCTTTTACGGAATGCTGAGTTGGCTTTGTTTTTAGTTCACCAGCTGCTTTAATATAAGGAATCAATGTACAGTGGATATACATTACATTGTTATGACCTAAATTAGTTTTCATTTGACGGATAGCTTCAAGGAAAGGTAAGGATTCAATATCGCCTACTGTTCCACCTACTTCTGTAATAACAACGTCTGCATTTGTCTCGCGACCAGCACGTTGGATACGATCTTTAATTTCATTTGTAATGTGAGGAATAACTTGTACAGTACCACCGTTGTAATCACCACGACGTTCCTTCTGTAATACAGATTGATACACACGACCTGAAGTTACTGTAGAATGCTTTCCTAGGTTAATATCAATAAAACGTTCATAATGTCCTAAATCTAAGTCAGCCTCAGCACCATCATCTGTTACAAAAACCTCACCATGTTGATAAGGACTCATTGTACCTGGATCAATATTAATATATGGGTCAAATTTTTGAATCGTAACTTCTAAACCGCGGTTTTTTAATAAACGGCCTAGAGATGCTGCAACAATCCCTTTTCCAAGTGATGATACAACCCCACCTGTTACAAAAATATACTTCGTCATGAAAAAATTCCTCCTTTAGAATTGCTAGATAAGTTGTTTTGTTAGGGATTAGAACATCTGACAGTCAAACACCCTAAAAAAAGAAAAGCCGAGAATGTCTACAAATTTGTAGTCGATTCGAAGCTGTCATCGTTTCTATCTCTTTTCCACTTTCCTTTAAACCTTAAAACTTTAACATTTATTCAGTCACCGTTTACTATACAACATGAATACTTTAAAACATTTATATTCATATCCGCACAAAAAGTATGGGAGAGCTAGTCTGAATAAAGTTAAAAACAAAAAAAACGCTCCTCCTGCAAGGTCTGCAGGGGGAGCGTATTATATACACGGTCTTTCTCCTTTTTTAAGGAGCCCAAGTAAAAGATTAAACGTAACCGTGATAGAAGTCAAGAATTTTTACATCAAGCATAAAAGTAAGAAAATTCTAAGAGTGAGGTTTTAGATTTCTTCCTCTTCTTCTTCGAACTCCTCTTCTTCTTCATCAATAAACTCTTCATCGATTTCTTCAATATCTTCTAAATCTTCGTCTTCATCAAAATCAATATCTTCTTTATCTTCATCTTCTTCGTCTATCTCTTCTTCATCCACGAATTCTTCATAGTCCTCGTCGAAGTCGATATCTTCTTCATCCAAATCGATATCTTCTTCTAGATCATCATCTTCATCCGCAGAAGCTTTAGATTTTTTCTTTTGAGTTTTAACAGACGGTGCTGTTTCTTCCTCAATCTGCTCTACTTTAAACCATTCACGTAAGCCCCAGCCTGTTTCTTGGTTATATAAGAAGCGGCCATCTACATTAAGATCTGTGTAAAATTGTAGTAGGCGGGATTTAATTTCTTCATCACTGTAGCCTACAAGCTCTTGAATTATTTTTAACAAATCATTAAAAGTTACTGAGGCACGTTTTTCATTTAAAATTACATACGCTAAGTTAATTAACGACTCTTCTGTTAATTGTTCCTTTGTCATTTCACGAAAATTCAATTCGTGCACTTCCTTTCCCTCATCACAATGGACGTTTTAAAATTACATGGTGCTTTATTTTCCAAGCGCAGCAAAATGGCCACGCAAAAGGTACTTTCCATACAATAAGCATAATACCCATTATATACAAAGTTTTAGCCCCTTTGCTAGCTTCAATTACTGTTTTTTATATTACGCATTTTTTTAATGCCAAGATAAAACAAATAGACAGATAATAGTAGTAAAGGAATAGCGCCAATTTGCTTATTATACAGGAAAATGGCTCCCAATACTAAAGCTAATACAATTATGTAGTGAATAGCTGATTTCATCCTCTACCGCGCCTCCCCTTTTTTTTACATTTCTATTATAGCGAAAAAAAAAAGAAGTGCCTAATCCTAAGACTAGACACTAAAAAACTAGAGAAGCTTATACATTAAAAAAGTATTTGTAAACGTGTAAAATTGTTTATCTCTGGCTACATATTACGACGATATTGTCCACCAACTTCATATAAAGCTTTCGTAATTTGTCCCAAGCTAGCTACTTTGACAGTTTCCATTAATTCCGCGAAGATATTTCCATTATGAACAGCTACCTCTTGTAATCGTTTAATGGCCGCCTCGCTTTTAGCTTCATTGGCCTTCCAGAAAGCTTGTAAATTGTGAATTTGTGTTTCCTTCTCTTCCGTCGATGCACGAGCAATTTCCATATTATCAATATCAGCATCAGAAGCTGGGTTTGGGTTCAAGTAAGTATTAACCCCGATAATCGGTAACTCCCCTGAATGTTTTAACATTTCATAATGCATGGACTCCTCTTGGATTTTCCCTCGCTGATATTGCGTCTCCATGGCTCCTAACACGCCACCACGATCATTGATGCGATCAAATTCTTCGAGGACAGCCTCCTCTACAAGATCTGTCAGCTCTTCCACAATAAATGCACCTTGAAGTGGATTTTCGTTTTTCGCTAAACCATGCTCTTTCGTAATAATCATTTGAATAGCCATTGCACGACGTACAGATTCCTCAGTAGGTGTTGTAATCGCCTCATCATAGGCATTTGTATGCAGGGAGTTACAGTTATCCTGTAAGGCCATCAAAGCCTGTAATGTTGTACGAATATCATTAAAATCAATCTCCTGCGCATGTAGACTACGACCTGAAGTTTGAATGTGATATTTTAGCTTTTGGGCACGCTCATTTGCACCATATTTATCACGCATCACAATCGCCCAAATACGACGAGCTACACGTCCGATAACTGTATATTCCGGATCAAGTCCATTGGAGAAGAAGAACGATAAGTTAGGCGCGAAGTCATTAATATTCATGCCTCGGCTTAAATAATATTCTACATACGTGAAACCATTCGCTAAAGTAAAGGCTAATTGAGAAATAGGATTTGCTCCCGCCTCCGCAATATGATAACCAGAAATCGAAACGGAGTAGTAGTTGCGAACCTTATGGTCAATAAAGTATTGCTGAATATCCCCCATCATACGTAAGGCAAATTCTGTAGAAAAAATACATGTATTTTGACCTTGATCTTCTTTCAGGATGTCTGCTTGCACTGTTCCACGAACGACCTGTAGTGTTTTTTCACGTGTCTCTGTAAATTCTTCAACTGTCAAAGTACGCCCTAACTCTTGCTCACGTAATTTTATTTGCTGATCAATCGCTGTATTCATGAACATAGCCAAAATGATAGGTGCTGGACCATTGATTGTCATAGATACAGATGTAGATGGTGCACATAAATCAAAGCCTGCATACAGTTTTTTCATATCCTCTAACGTACAGATTGATACACCCGATTCTCCAACTTTACCATAAATATCTGGTCGATAATCCGGGTCCTCCCCGTACAATGTTACGGAATCAAATGCTGTAGATAAACGTTTCGCGTCATCGTCCTTCGATAAATAGTGGAAGCGTTTATTTGTACGCTCTGGTGTCCCTTCACCAGCAAATTGGCGCTTCGGATCTTCTCCCTCGCGTTTGAATTGGAAAACACCGGCCGTATAAGGAAATTCACCAGGCACATTTTCTTTATAAACCCAGCGCAAAATTTCACCGTAGTCTTCAAATTTTGGTAATACAACCTTTGGAATTTTCGTACCTGAAAGACTTGTTGTCTTCAATATTGTGCGAATCTCTTTATCACGAACTTTCGTCACAAATTCATCCCCAGCATACGCATCCTTTAAAGCTTGCCAATTGTCTAATATACGCTTGGATTCAGCCGTTAATTCGTCTCGGACACCTTCTGCTAAAGAATTAAGCGATGTGATAAGTGCATCATCCGGTGCTTTTTCCTTAACAGCAGCGATAGCCCCCTCTAATTGGAATAGACGACGAGCAAATGCTACCTGCTGCTCTGTTTTTTTATGATAGCCACGCACTGTATCAGTAAGCTCTCGTAAATAATAACGACGATCATTTGGAATAATTACATCTTGCTTTTGTGTTTTAGCAAATTGCTCATAGCTCGTTTCCCAATCGCTACCCACTTTTTGGTTAATGATTTGCACTAGCGCGGCAAATAATGCATTTGTTCCTTTATCATTAAATTGGCTAGCAATTGTACCGTAAACTGGCATATTATCAAGTGATTCATCCCAAAGTTCTCGCGAACGCTGATATTGTTTTTGTACTTGGCGTAGTGCGTCCTCTGAACCTTTACGCTCGAATTTATTAATAGCAATAACATCTGCAAAATCAATCATATCAATCTTCTCAAGCTGTGTTGGTGCACCGAACTCACTAGTCATCACATACATCGATAAATCGGTATATTTTGTAATCTCGGCATCACCCTGACCAATACCACTTGTTTCAACGATAATTAAATCATAACCTGCTACACGTACTACATCTATTACGTCCCCAATGGATGCGGTTAATTCCGTACGAGAGCCTCGTGTGGCTAAACTACGCATATAGACACGGTTATTAAAGATGGCATTCATACGAATACGATCTCCAAGTAATGCCCCACCCGTTTTTTGCTTTGTTGGATCGACGGACAAAATTGCCACACGTTTTTCCGGGAATTCTTTTAAGAAGCGGCGGATTAGTTCATCCGTTAATGAAGATTTACCTGCTCCTCCTGTTCCGGTGATTCCCATAACAGGTGTTCCTTTTGAACGCTTCCGTGCTTCCTCCAGCATTTTTTTCGTGTCTTCATCGTCATTTGACTCGGCAGCTGTAATTAAATTAGCTAAAATTTCTGGAGTCTCTGTTGTTAAAGACTCTAATTTTTCTAAATAGCTACCAGTTGCAGTAGGAAAATCTGTTCCTTTAATTTGCTCATTAATCATTCCTTGAAGCCCTAAAACACGGCCATCCTCTGGCGAAAAAATTCCTGCAATGCCGTAAGAATGAAGCTCTTTTATTTCACGCGGTAGAATTACTCCACCCCCACCGCCATATATTTTTATATGTGGTGCCCCTTTTTCACGCAGTAAATCATACATATATTTAAAGTATTCCATATGCCCGCCTTGATAAGAAGAAATAGCAATACCTTGCGCATCCTCTTGTATCGCAGCATTTACGACTTCTTCAACTGATCGGTTATGACCTAAATGGATTACTTCTACACCGCTCGATTGCAAAATGCGTCGCATAATATTGACCGAAGCATCATGTCCATCAAAAAGACTCGATGCTGTCACAAAACGTACGTGATTTTTTGGACGATATACTTCTACCTTTGTCATATGAAATCCCCACTCTCTCCCCTTAATGAATAAAAAAAGCCGGCAATTGCAATGTCGCTTTATGCAATTACCGACAACCCCCTAACGAAATATTAAAACCCCTTTATGCCTGAAATGAACAATGTGATTTGCATGTCGATAAACTCATCAATTGAATGTTGGCGATGTAATGCCCATTTGCGGAATGCCCAACTTTGTCCAGACACCACTAAATTATTGGCTGCTAAATGAATCTGCTTGTCTGTCATTGATATGTCACCAGACTGTACACAGCGCTTTAGCAATCTTTCAAAAGTAGCAACCATTTCAAACTCTTTACTAAAGACATAACGTTGCGCTTCTTTTGATAATGATTTTGTTTCTTGATACATGATTGTGAGCTCATCAACCATGCTATCGATTTGAAGGAAGTATTCTCGGATCATTTCCTTCAGCTCTTCGATTGTTCCTGCTTTAATCTCGTAACTTGAAAGTCGTTCCATTGCATGATGATAGATACTATCACATACAAGGTAAAGAACATCCTCTTTTGTTCGAATGTACTCATATAAGGTACCGATACTAAAGCCTGCAGCTTTTGCGATTTCTCTCGTTGTGGCCCGATGGAAGCCTTTTTCTTTGAATAACTTAATAGCTCCCTGAATCATTTGCTCACGACGAATGGCGATTAAATTTTCATCTTTTACAGTTGACTGTACTTGGGGCCTTTTATCTTTTTCGGTCATCAATTATTTAGTTAACATACGCGAGATAACTAGTCGTTGAATCTCTTGCGTACCTTCATAAATTTGTGTGATTTTTGCATCACGCATAAAGCGTTCTACTGGATAATCTTTTGTATAACCATAACCACCAAATACTTGAACCGCCTCCGTCGTTACACTCATCGCCGTATCGCCAGCCATTAATTTCGCCATTGCAGATGCCTTACCATATGGTAGGTTATTAGATTCTAACCAAGCCGCTTGGTATGTAAGAAGTCGAGATGCCTCAATTTGAGTTGCCATATCCGCTAGCTTAAAGGACACACCTTGATTTGCCGTGATTGGTTTACCAAATTGGACACGTTCTTTTGCATAGTCAACTGCTGCATCAAGTGCTCCTTGTGCAATTCCTACAGCTTGAGCCGCAATTCCATTACGTCCACCATCCAGTGTCGTCATCGCAATCTTAAAGCCTTCCCCTTCAGCTCCTAGTAAATTTTCTTTCGGCACACGACAGTTGTCGAAAATAATTTCTGTCGTAGGAGATGAACGAATCCCTAATTTCTTCTCCTTCTTACCTACCGAAAAGCCTTCAAAACCAGCTTCAACAATAAATGCTGATGTACCGTTTTTGGCTTCAGGATCTGTTACTGCAAATACAATATATGTATCTGCTACTCCACCATTGGTAATGAAGATTTTTGAGCCGTTTAAAATATAATCATCGCCATCACGCTTTGCGTAAGTTTTCATACCACCCGCATCAGAACCTGATCCTGGTTCTGTTAAACCGTAGGCACCAATATGCTTTCCTTCAGCCATTGGACGAAGATACTTTTGTTTCTGTTCTTCTGTACCGAACTTATAAAGCGGCCAGCCTGCCAGTGATGTATGGGCAGATAATGTTACGCCTGTTGATGCACACACGCGCGATAATTCTTCAACAGCAATGACATACGCAAGGTAATCAAATCCAGCTCCGCCATATTCCTCTGGCCATGGAATACCTGTTAATCCAAGCTCCGCCATTTTATCGAAAATGGCGCGGTCAAATTCTTCATTTTCATCACGTTCTGCTGCTGTTGGAGCCACTTCATTAATAGCGAAATCTCGAATCATTTCACGTAATTGCTCATGCTCTTCTGTTAACTGAAAGTTCATTGTCCATTTCCCCTTTTTATTAGACTCTGCTCTGAATAATGTTAAATTAGATTTAGCATTTTATTAAGCGGTTCTCTTTCTATATCGAACGATTCCCATCCTCTTTGGCACATTTGATTCATTTGTATTAGCTACAATTACCTTATACCAGGCTCTATTTCAGTAAATGTTTACTAATGACTAGTCTTTGAATTTCACTTGTTCCTTCATATATTTCAGTTACCTTGGCATCGCGGAAATATCGCTCTACTGGGTAATCTTCTGTATAACCATAGCCACCGAATACTTGAACAGCCTCTATCGCCGTTTGGACAGCTGTTCGTGATGCAAATAGTTTCGCCATTGAAGCTTCTGCACCACACGGTAAACCTTTTGCACGTAAATCTGCAGCACGGTAGACTAGTAGTTTGGATGATTCAACAGCTGTTGCCATGTCGGCAAGTTTAAAGCTAACGCCTTGTTGAGCAACAATTGGTTTACCAAATTGAACACGTTCTTTAGCATAAGCAGAAGCTGCCTCAAGTGCCGCTTCAGCTATCCCTAAAGCCTGTGCCGCAATACCAATGCGGCCCACATCTAAATTAGCCATCGCTATTTTGAAGCCTTCTCCCTCTTCCCCTAAGAGGTTGTCGGCAGGGATTCGGCAATTATCAAAGGTTAGTTGAACTGTACGAGAGCCATGCAAGCCCATTTTATGTTCGTCTTTTCCAATAATTAAGCCTGGTGTTCCCTTTTCCACAATAAAAGCAGAAATGCCTCTTGTTTTTTCTGTAGGATTCGTTGATGCGAATACAATATACACATCAGCCTCCCCACCATTAGTAATAAATACTTTGGAGCCATTAATGACATATTCATCACCATCACGTACTGCTTTTGATTGAAGAGAGCCTGCATCCGAACCAGCACCTGGTTCTGTTAAACAAAAAGCACCTAAATATTCCCCTGCTGCAAGTTTAGGTACATAGCGTTTCTTTTGCTCCTCATTCCCAAAGTAAATGATTGGATTTGTTCCAACTGAGGTATGCACCGATAAAATAACGCCCATTACAGCGCTTACCTTTGATAATTCATGAATCGCAATAATATACGACGTAAAATCCATGCCAGAGCCTCCAAGCTCTTCTGGCGTTGTGATACCCATTAAACCAAGCTCACCCATTTGCTGAAGTAACTCACGTGGAAACTCCCCAGCTTCCATTCGCTCTACCCATGGTTGAATTTTTTCTTGAGCAAAATTACGAACCATATCGCGCATCATAATTTGCTCATCTGTAAATTGCAAATGCATCTATTATGTCACCCCTCTAAGTTGTCCTGTAGCAATTCGATAACCCCATCCCCATAGGATTATTCGTAAATATAAAAGCCTCTTCCAGATTTCTTTCCTAGCCAACCAGCTGCTACATATTTACGAAGCAGTGGACAAGGTCGATATTTACTATCTCCTAGGCCCTCATGTAAAATCTCCATAATGGAGAGACAAGTATCTAAACCAATGAAATCCGCCAATGTTAGCGGTCCCATTGGATGGTTCATTCCAAGCTTCATGACATCGTCAATCGCTTCTTTCGATGCTACCCCTTCGTATAAAGCATAAATAGCTTCATTAATCATCGGAAGTAAAATTCGGTTTGAAATGAATCCTGGAAAGTCATTCACTTCAACTGGCGTCTTCGATAACTTGACTGTCATCTCTTCCACCGCTTTGTATACTTCATCGGTTGTGGCTAAACCACGGATAATTTCTACAAGCTTCATGACAGGTACAGGATTCATAAAGTGCATGCCAATAACTTGCTCTGGTCGATTTGTTACAGCGGCAATTTCTGTAATAGGTAGTGAAGAAGTATTGGTAGCTAATATAGCATGTGCCTGCGCAATACGATCGAGTTGTTTAAAAATAGACTGCTTCACTTCCATATTTTCTACAGCTGCCTCAATGACAATATCTACATCACTAGCATCCTGTAAATCTAGTGACATCGTAATGCGACCCAGAATTGCCGTCTTTTCATCCTCTGTTTTACGACCCTTTTCAACATCACGTGATAGGTTTTTAACAATAACGCCTAGTCCACGCTCGTAAAACTCTTGTTTAATATCGTTCAATTTCACGTCAAAGCCTGCTTGTGCACAAACCTGTGCAATGCCAGAGCCCATTTGCCCTGCACCAATGACCATTACTTTTTGAATTCCCATCAGTTCAGTCCCCCTGTTTTCGGTACTTCAATCATGATTGCATCGCCTTGTCCACCACCTGAACAAATAGCCGCAATGCCGATACCACCGCCCCGACGCTTCAATTCCTGTGCAAGCGTTAAAATGATACGTGCTCCAGAAGCCCCGATTGGATGTCCTAAAGCAACGGCGCCACCATTAACATTCACCTTTTCTGCATCTAGATCCGCTAACTGCTTACTCACTAAAGCTACTGCTGCAAAGGCTTCATTGATTTCAAACAAATCAATATCCGCTAATGACTTATTCGTCTTTTTCAATAGCTTATTAATGACCAGACCTGGTGTTTGAGGGAAATTTTCTGGCTCAATCGCTAGCTCTTCATGACCTATAATTATTGCCAATGGTTCTCTACCTTCGCGTATGGCACGTTCCTCGTTCATCATGACGAGTGCACATGCTCCGTCATTTACACCAGGTGCATTACCTGCAGTAATGGTACCATCCTTATCAAAGGCTGGTTTAAGCTTTGCCAGTATTTCTAAAGAAGTACCTGGTCTTGGTGCCTCATCTTTAATCACAACAAGTGGCTCACCTTTTCGTTGAGGAATTTCAACAGGAACGATCTCTTCTGCAAAATATCCTTTGTCCATCGCTGCTAGTGCACGTTCATGGCTTCGAACTGACCAAGCGTCCTGTTCCTCACGACTTAGAGAGAATTCTTTTGCTGTCGAGTTACCATAGCTGCCCATATGTGGTCTTGCTGGATCGAAAGCACATGTTAGCCCATCATAAAGCATCCCATCGACCATCGTTGAATCACCCATTCGTAAGCCCGTTCGACCATTTAACAGATAATACGGTGCATTAGACATGGACTCCATTCCACCAGCTACAATCACTTCTTCGTCCCCTAAGCGAATCAGTTGATCTGCTAATGTCACTGCACGCATCCCAGACGCACAGACTTTATTAATAGTTTCTGTTTTTACCCCTATTGGTAAATTTGCTTTTATTGCCGCTTGTCGAGAAGGAATTTGCCCCTGTCCCCCTTGTAAAACCGAGCCTAAAATTACCTCATCGACTTCATCAAGTCTCACATTGGATTTCTCTAATGCACCCTTAATTGCAGTGGCTCCTAAATCACTTGCATGTACTGCTGATAAAGAACCACCAAATTTACCAAATGCCGTTCTTGCTCCTGCTAATATTACTGCTCTATTCAAGTAAAACACCCCTTTTGTTTTACGTTCTCGATGAAGTAGTGAAGCATTTTATTGACTGAACGCTCGCTCGACTTCTATCGATGAAAAATGGGAGTTTTTATTTCAACTCCCATTTCCATTTAATCTTATTCTACAAAACAATTTTTTATTGTGCAATTTATATTTTTCAGATAACTAAAATATTTCTACAATAGCAATCATTTTTCTGCGCTTATTTCAGTATTCTCATTTTGATTTGTATTTTCAACTGTCATCACAACTTCTTCCATTGTGTCTTCTACTTCCTCAGTAGTGTTGTCGGCAGTCTTTACTTTTTCTCCAAACACTGAACGCTCCAATAACTCTGCTACGTCGAATGTGCCAATTGAGTCTTCCACTTCTTTAGCCTTTGTACCATCCTCCAGCATTGTTAAGCAGTAAGGACAGCCAGATGAAATAACTGATGCATTGGTTGCTAAAGCCTGTTCTGTACGGGCTACGTTAATACGATTGCCGACATGCTCCTCCATCCACATAAGACCTCCACCTGCACCACAGCACATCGCTGTTTCTCGATTACGTTCCATTTCGACTAACTTCACTCCAGGAATGCCACGCAAAATTTCTCGTGGTGCATCATAGACATCATTGTAACGACCTAAATAACATGAATCATGGAAAACTATTGTTTCATGCACCTCGTGATTTAATGCTAGACGATTCTCTTCAATCAGCTGATTTAATAATTCAGTATGATGATATACTTCGCCTTTCCAACCAAAATCTTGGTATTCATTTTTAAAGATATTGTATGCATGAGGGTCGATTGTAACAATTTTTTTCACGTCATTTTTAACAAACTCATCGATATTGGCGGTAGCTAGCTCTTGGAATAAGAATTCATTTCCTAAACGACGAGGCGTATCACCAGAGTTCTTCTCTTTATTTCCTAAAATTGCGAACTTCACACCTGCTTCGTTTAATAGACGACAGAATGCTAATGCAATTTTTTGAGAGCGGTTATCAAATGCTCCCATTGACCCAACCCATAATAGGTATTCCATTTCCTCGCCAGACTTTTTCAATTCTTTTACTGTAGGGATATTGATAGTTGGATCTAGATCACGCCAATTTTCTTTTTCTTTACGGTTTAGTCCCCAAGGATTTCCCTGTCTCTCGATATTCGTCATCGCACGTTGCGCATCAGGATTTACTTTTCCCTCTGTCATTGTTAAATAACGACGTAAATCAATAATTTTATCGACATGCTCGTTCATTACTGGACATTGATCTTCACAGTTACGACAAGTCGTACAAGCCCAAATCTCTTCCTCTGTAATCACATCACCAATTAATGCTGGGCTGTAGATATCTTCAATCACTGCACCTTCAGCACCAGCTGCCATCGCAAGCTGATTTCCCTTTGTATTGGCAAAGAATTGATAAGGCACCCAAGGCTTTTGCTTAGTTACAACAGCACCTGTAAATGTTAAATGATCTCGTAATTTCACGATTAAATCCATAGGAGACAGCATTTTTCCTGTCCCTGTTGCTGGACACATGTTTGTACAACGTCCACATTCTACACAAGAATACAAATCTAGCATTTGTTTTTGTGTGAAGTCCTGTATGCGTCCCACCCCAATAGAAGGCATATCCTCTTCACTTTCAGCATTTTCTAATGCTTCGAAATCAATGGGTGCTAAAGTTCCTGTTCGATCTAAACGATTCATATAAACATTTAGCGGACTTACAATTAAATGGAAATGCTTAGACTGTGGTACATACACAAGGAATGTTAAAAGAATTAATAAATGTGCCCACCACATGACATAAAATACACCAGCGGCTACTGACGCAGGTAGGAAACCAAAAATAGCAGCAATACTAGAAGCGACTGGCTCCGTATAAGTTAATCCCTCTCCATGCCAAATTAGTCCCATACCATTCGCAATTAACGTCGATACCATTAAGCCACCAATGAAAATTAATACAAGACCGTTTTTCCAGCCACGTTTTAAACGTACTAGCTTTTCAACATAGCGGCGGTAAAATGCCCAGACAACCGCTACCAAAATCATTAAAACCACAAGTTCTTGGAAGAATGTAAAGACTCCATAGAAAATACCTAGTGGTAAATGTGAGCCTGGTGCTAATCCTTTCCAAATTAAATCAATTGCCCCTAGCTGTACCATTAAAAATCCATAGAAGAACATAACATGGATTAAACCACTCTTTGGATCTTTTAATAGCTTATTTTGGCCAAATACGTTGACCATAATATAGCGAAGACGCTCTTTTACACTTTCATCAAACTCAACCTTTTTCCCCAACTGCACATACTTATAGCGTGTTTTCAACAGATAGAAGAACAATCCTACTGCATAAAGTACAACCACGACTGTTAAGACAATGTTAGCAATTAATAATGGACTCATGGTTGATCCCCCCTTGTTTGTCGTAATTTTTCTCTCTTTGTGATAAATTTGCTAGCTCATACGAAAATGTTCATCATTTCGATATTATATTCCTATTCTAATAAATGAGTGAGCATTCAGTCAACATAAAACGGAAATATTTCTGATAATTTTATATTCTTACATTTTACAAGAAAAAAAGCCACCCTGAATTTTTTCAAAGTAGCATTTTTTTACTTTCTGTAGAAAACTATATTTTAGTTTTTAAAGACGTTACCACTGCGAATATATTCAACATCCGCAACCTGTAATCGAGCATTTACAACACGTGCAGCCGCAAATAAATAATCTGATAATCGATTTAAATATTTTTGTACAACTTTCGGCACATCTTCAACTTCTTTCATAAGTGTGACCATTTCACGCTCTGCTCGACGAGCAACCGTACGTGCAATGTGTAAAGTCGCAGCTGCTGGGGCCCCTCCTGGTAAAATAAAACGTTGTAATGGTGGCGCTTCATCTGATAGTGCATCAATACGAGCCTCTAGCACTTCAATTGGTTGCTCTGTAAGCTTATAATGTCGTTCTTTCATCACGTTTGCCAGATCACCACCAGCATCGAACAGCTCATGTTGAATGGTTTCTAGGTCTGTTAAAATATCTTTGAAAAGTGCTTGGTCTAATTCACTTACTGCTTTACCAATAAAAGAATTTAATTCATCAATCGCCCCATACGTTTCAACACGCAAACTATCTTTATCAACGCGTCCTCCGATAAGACTTGTTTTACCCGTATCCCCTGTTTTTGTGTAAAGCTTCATTTCGCTCATCTCCTAAAATTCATTTTTATAATTTCTGATAGCCTGAACTGTAGTTTCAAAAACACCCTTTGCAATCATTTTACCAACCTCCGTAATGGGGCCACCATATAACATTTCTTTCCCTTTTTGAGTTGCAGCAATTAAAAGACTATCTGTAGCAGTACCAGTAGCAATAGTTCCACTACGCTCATCACGAATATTTTCTGATTGCAGAGCCTTCGTTTTCGCCTCCGTAGCTGTCATCATAGCTTGAAAAAATGCTTCCTCTGATAAACAGCCATTTATAATTACCCATGTGTTAATAGTACCAATATATGGCTGATCTTGCCTTTCATGCACACGGGATACATCTACTGCATTGCCTACTCCAGCAGTAACAGCTACTATTACACTGCCAAATGGTGCAGCCCATTCATTGATCGCCACAAGGGCTGTTGGCACTGCCGTCAGCATGACAACTGTATTCGTGGGTGAAAAATGACCTTTTTGCAAAAATTCATTAACTTCTCTTTTTACATCACTGATCACATAGTCACCAGGTACAGAGCGGTTTAACAAGCAATTATGCCATCCTATACCGGGGTTATGGACAGCAGATGATACCGTTTTTAAAGGAATCTCTGATTGAAGTTGTATAAATTGTTCTGTTATTTTAAAATGTTCTTTTTTTATTACAGCTCGCTGTTGATGGTCGCTTGCAGCAGGCATCATTGTAATTTGTGGTTTAGGAATTTCTGGATGAGCATAAGTAGCTACTCGTGCTTGGTAAATTTCTTCTATTTGTGAAGCAATTAATACTTCATGTGGTGCCCCAAAAGCTCTCATTTGTCCACTCTCCATGAGCAATAATTCATCACAATAGAGAGAGGCTAAATTCATATCGTGTAATACCATCACTACTGTTAATCCACACTCGACTGCTTCCTTCCGAACCATATCTAAAATTTGACGTTGATGGGCAATGTCTAAATGATTTGTCGGCTCATCTAGCAGTAAAATTTCCGCAGTTTGAGCAAGGGCCTGTGCAACAAAAACTCTTTGCTGTTCGCCTCCCGATAAAAATTCCATAGGTGTATGCTCATAACGTTTTATACCTGTTTGCAGCATTGCATGTTGAACCGCTTGTTCATCTTGCTCAGACCAACTTGAAAAAAAGCCCGTTTGATGTGGATAACGTCCAAGCGAAATAGTCTCTCTTACACTGTTTGAGAAAGCATTCGCATGAAGCTGTGGTAAAACAGCCATTTTTTTTGCTAAAGCACGGGCATTGTAGGACAGAATGTTTTGTCCATCAATAGAAATTGTGCCCTCAACAGCTGGTAGAATACCACTCATTACCTTTAATAATGTGGATTTCCCACTACCATTTGGCCCTAATATGCCAAGAATTTTTCCTTTCTCAACCGTAAAGCTTATATCCTTGACGATTGGTACGTCTTCATAACCACCTGATAGATGTTCAACAAAAATCACGCCCGCACCCCCTTGCTTCTCCGTTGTTTATAAAAAATATAGGAAAAAACAGGCGCTCCAATAAATGCAGTAATGACACCAATGGGCAGTTCCCTTGGCAGGATGATTGTTCTTGCGACTAAATCACAAATTATAAGTAATGTTGCACCATTAAAAAATGATAATGGCAGTAAATGACGGTGATCAGAACCCCAAATCATTCTTGTCATATGTGGTACAACCAACCCTACAAAGCCAATTGTGCCTGAAACAGCTACCGCTGCTCCAGTCAGCATAGAACCACCTACTAAAATCAAATACTTACTACGTTTTACATTGACACCTAAATGCTTCGCTCTTTCTTCCCCATATAATAAAACATTAAGCTCACGTCTCTGCGTCCACAGCATAAGGGAACCCACAATAACGAATGGGATAATCATTTGAACATACGGCCAACCACGCATAGATACAGAACCCAGTAGCCAGCCGATTACTTGGCGTAGCTCCTCTCCCGATAAGGCAATCATTAACGAGATTAACGACCCTAAAAATGAACTAAAGATAACGCCCGTTAAAATAAGGGTTTCCATCTTTAGCGAACGGTCTACTATTCTAGCAAAGCTCATAACTACAACCATTGTAATGATTGCGCCTATCATGCTAAAGGTAGGTAAGGCATACAAGCCTACAACAGGTATCGAAATATTAAAAAAAATTGTCATGACTGCACCGACAGAAGCACCGGATGAAATACCTAATGTATATGGATCTGCTAGCGGATTTTTTAGCAAGCCCTGGAAAGCTGCTCCCGCAATAGCGAGAGCAGCCCCTACTAGCCCTGCTAAAAGCACACGAGGCAAGCGAATTTTCCAAAAGATATTGGCAGCCGTTTCATCAACTGACTGATTCCACAGCACTTCTATCGGAATATGAACAGAGCCTATAGCTACGCCACACCAAATGCTAATGATAAAAAGCGTACATGTTAATACATAGGCTGTTACTACTTTTTTCACTTAAATACCTCAGGGTAGATGGCTTTTGCTAACTCCTCAAGACCATCCGCTAAACGCGGTCCTTGACGGCTTGTTGTGCTTTCATCTACTTGCACAATGGCATTATTTTTCACTGCATTTATTGTATCGAAACCAGCACGCTTTGGTATTTTTGTTAAAATATCAGGTACATAGCTATATGTCACCACGATGACATCTGGATTTTTTGTGATAATTTGTTCTGCACTAATTTCATACCAATTATCACCATCTGCTGCTACATTTTTTGCATGAATCATCTCCAGCATTGCGTTCATAAATGTGCCTTGACCAGCTGTATAAATATTAGGTTCGTCAGAGGCCTCTACAAAAACATTCTTAGGTTCAACGTCTTTCACTTTCTCCTGTACTGCTTCTACTTTCGCCTTCATGTCAGCAATGATGTTTTCAGCCTCTGGTAATTTCCCTGTGGCACGACCAAGCTGTTCAATCGTTGTATAGGTTTCATTAAAATTCTGGGCATTTTTTACAACAAATACTTTCACGCCCGCCGATTCAAGCTGTGCAATGGCTGATTCTGAAAGAGACATGCTAGATTCATGTGCAAAAACGATGTCTGGCTTTAAGGCAATAATTTGTTCAATATTGTACTCCATGCCACCAACCTTATCCTTTTCAGCTACCTCTGGTGGATAATCGTCATTGTCTGTAACCCCGACTATTTCATCCTTTAAACCTAGGCCAAATAATATCTCTGTATTACTTGGAATAAGTGACACTATTTTCTCAGGAGGGGCCTCTAGAGTCATCTCCTTTCCAATAGCATCCGTTATAGTTATTGGAAATGTTGCCTCTTCCACCTTAGACGTTTCTTGTTGTGTTTGCTCCTCTGTAGCTGCGGACTTGTCATTTTTCGCCTCTTGTCCACAAGCTGCTAGCAACCCTATCGTTAAAAATGCCGATACTCCTATTTTCCAAAATTTCTTCATGTGAATCCTCCTTCGTAGATTTGTGCGTTCATGTGTTAGAAGTGTTCTTCCATCAAAATAAGACCCCTCATCTTCGAATGATGAGGGGTCAAAATCGCACCAAAAAACTGATACAAAATCCACCATCCTATCCTCGTAGGCTGTCATGTCTATGCTATAAAGGCAGGTCTCCTGGCTTGTGCTCATTACGTTTTTTCAAGCCTTCCCGAAATTTTCAGTGGCATTATTTGAAAAAACTCACACTTACAGTGGCGGGACCGCATCGGAATTACACCGATTTCCCTTTTCACTTTACATAAGTAAAGAACCTTTATAATATTCAGTTGAATTATATTATACATGAAATTAAAAGAAGTCGCCTCTATATCAAGGCGACTCCAAAGGTTGTTAGACAATTTCATCAAAATACTGTACGGTTTTCATCGAAGCACCAATCGGTCGTAATGACCAAGTTTGCTCTAAATAAACATCCGCAAGTTTTTCATATTTCCCACCAAATTTTTGTGCCCATTCAACTGCGATGACACTTTCATATAAATGAGCCATTTTTTGGGCAACATCCTTTGCTTCAAACGTTTTTGTAGCTTCATCGAGAGCACTAAAAATTTGTAATGTTGCCGATAGTTTAGTTAATTGCTCTTGAACGATTTTCACTAATGAATGGTCTGTTAATACTTCTAATCGCTCGCTCATCTCTTGAACAAACAATTCATGTGCTCTGTATTTATCCACTAAGCGAATAAGCTCCAACGCTAGTATATTAGCCGTACCCTCCCATACAGTCAACACTTGCGCATCCCTTAGTAAGCGTGGTGTTACAAAGTCTTCAATATAGCCATTCCCGCCATGTAGCTCAATTGCTTCACTTGCATAATGAACTGCCTGCTCTGCCGTTTCCTTTTTCATAATGGCAATATATAAACGATTCATTATGATGTCTTGTTCTGTCCCCTGACCACTTGTCACTTTGTCGTATAATTGAATAAGATCAAAAATCGTGGCTACTTCAACATGCAGCTTAGCAGCATATTTACCCAATGTATCCTGAATCATAGGGTACTGTGTTAAAGGTTTACCAAAGGCATATCGATTTGACACATAATGCTTCGCCTCCAAGAAGCCACGGCGCATAATACCAATGGATGCCACTGCATTACAAATTCTTGATAAATTAAGCGCCTCCAACATATAATAAATCCCTTTATTTGGATCACCAACTACATAGGCGAGTGCTCCATCAAACTCTACCTCACCAGATGGAACGGCTTTCACACCTAATTTATCTTTGAGTCGTCGAATACGAAGATGGTTAACCGATCCATCTTCATTTCGCCATGGAACTGCAAATAGAGTTAATCCTTTAGAGCCTGCTTGTGCACCATCTATTCGTGCCAACACCATTGCAACCCCACACATTCCAGCATTAGACGCGAAATACTTTTCACCATAGAGGCGGTACTCATTCCCTACAAGTTTTGCTTCTACTACATTTGCACCAACATCTGAGCCTCCTTGACGTTCTGTTAAAAATGTCGCCCCCTCATATAGCTCTAAATCGCCTGTTGCACAAACATGTGGTAAGAAACGCTGCTTAACTTCTTCCTCTGCATAATGGTCTAATAAATAGGCAGTGGCCATCGTTAATGTCACAGGGCAATAAAAACCGGGCTCTGCATGTGACAGTAAATAACCTTGCGCAAAGCTATAGACATAATTCCCCTTGTGACCTAGTTGGGGAATATCCTTATGCACATAACCAACAATACCCGTATTATATGTCTCTTCAATTGTTTTTTTGTAGCCGTCATTGACCCACACCTCTGAGACCTCTTCACCATAGGCATTATACCTTTGAAGGCGAGGCTCCCCTTGTCGATCGGTATGTTTCGCCCTCACGTCTATAGCGCCAGCACATAGCTCACCAAAGTCCGTCAATTCTCGATGCGCATAAGATGAAAATTCTTTACCCAACATCATTTCCAACACTTTCTGAAGCGTTTCATCACCTGTAAAGAAATTGCTTGTACGTGCTATTTCCTGTTGTAAAACTTTCATGCTATCTCACCTCTTGTCCTTTCAAAGATTGCTTTAAAATTTTGCCTGAGGCATTCCGTGGTAGCGCTTCCACTTTTTCAAAAATACGTGGTAATTTATACTTAGCAAGCCGCCCCTCTAAAAAATCTTTTAGAGCATCTTCATCAATATCCTGTTTAGCCGAATAAACAGCCTTCACTGTCTCACCCCATTGTGGATGTGGAACACCAATTACTGCCGCTTCAAATATCCCCTCAAAGCTTAAAAGGCAATCTTCTATTTCTTTCGGGTAAATATTGACTCCACCAGAAATAATCACATCTTTCTTTCGATCAACAATCCAAATAAAACCGTCTTCATCCATACGAGCGAGATCCCCTGTTTTTAACCAGCCGCCTATAAATGCCGCATTGGTTGCCACTTCATCTCTGTAGTAACCGAGCATATTACCCTCACCAAATAAAACGATTTCCCCTACTTCTCCTGCTGGTACATCTTCGCCATGGTCGTTAACAATACGTATCTCTGTACCTAAAGGTGCACGTTGACCAATACTCCCAGCCTTTTCTTCATGCTCCTTACCAAAAAGCAATGATCCACTTGGCCCCGCCTCTGTTAATCCATAAACACATGTTAAATTAGTTGTGCGGAATGACTGTTGAATAAAACGAACTTCGTTTTCGGATAACGGTGCTCCTCCATATACCCACCATTTCATAGAGGACAAATCAGCTGATTGCAATCTTGGCATCTGTGCTGTTAATAAATAAGCAACAGGTGCTCCAAAAAAATGGGTCGTTTTTTCCTGTTCAATGGAATCCATCAATAAGTCTGGCGTGAAAGTTGGTGTTAATACATTTGTAGAACCTACAAGTACACCTGCCATTAAGAATAAATGTAATGGTGCGGAATGGGTTAATGGCATCATCAGCAATATACGGCTTTCAGGCTTGACCTCCATTTCAACTGCAATCATTTGCGCAACCGTTAAAATATTTCGATAGCTAAACAATACGCCCTTCGGTTTCCCAGTTGTACCTGATGTGTACAAAATAGTCGAAGCATCATCCTCGTTTAACTGACATTCAATCGTATGAGCACTGGCACTTTGAATCATTGTTTCATACTGAAGCCAGCCCGCTACTTGCTGCCCTGTTTTAATTTTCAACGGGATTACGGCAATATGCTGGACTGCCGCAAAAATGGCTTCATGAGCAATAATTGCTTTTGCCTCAGCATGCTGTGCCACATACTCTACTTCTTGTAATGTAAACTTAGCATTGACCGGAACGACAATAGCACCCATTCGCTGAATAGCAAAATAGCTCACGACAAACTCTACAACGTTAGGCATAAAAATCAGAACTTTATCTCCCTGCCTTACACCCTGTTCTAATAAAGCATGACTAAAACGGGTCACTTGCTCATCTAAATCATGATAGGTCACTCTTCTACCATGACAAATAACAGCTTCCCTTTTTGGATACTTACGGGCATTACGTGCTAATAAATCGGAACTATTCATCGTGCATCTCTCCCCTTAAAGTCGTTAATTTTTCATTAAACATGCCATGCATTTGTTGTAATTCATTTCTCATTTGCGTAAGCTCAGCTATTTTACTATCAATCTCTTGAATTTTTTGCTCTCCGTATTCAACGGTTCGCTCCAATTGCTGAATCCCAGAGCGATCAAAGTCAAAAAGTAACACCATCTCCTTGATTTCCTCCAATGAAAAGCCGTAACGCTTTCCTCTTAAAATAAGCTTGAGCTTCGCTAATTCTTTTTTCGAAAAGGTTCGTTGATTCGTAGATGAACGTTGAGGACAAAGAAGACCAAGCTCCTCATAATAACGAATTGTGCGTGTGGACACATCGAACTCCTGAGCCACCTCCTGAATCGTCTTCATAATCGTCTCCCCCCTCCTATATGGCATCAGTATACCATTGACGTTAACGTTAACTTCAACAAAATTTTCGCAATTAACAGAAAAATATAGTTCGAAGCAGAAATTTCAGGGTTAGCCGAAACTTTTGTATATCTATCTGCCATTTTTTAATGGTGTTAACCACTTTTATCCATTAAAAAAGCCCCTAACATTTTACCTGTTAGGGGCCAAAATTGATTATTACATTTTTTCTGGTGCTGATACGCCGATTAAACGAAGTGCATTGGCAATTGTTGTACGAACAGCCGTAATTAATGCTAAGCGAGCTTCTGTTAGCTCTTTGTTTGAAGCATCTAATACTTTTTCTGCATTATAGAAGCTATGGAAAGCAGCAGCCGTTTCTTGAATATAGTTTGCGATACGATGTGGTGTACGGTGTTTCGCCGCGTCAGCAACCACTTGTGGGAAATCGCCTATCTTTTTCAGTAAATCAATTTCTTTCTCAGCTGTTAACAGGGTAAGGTTTTCACTTGTAGCAGCAAAACCTTGTTCATTGGCTGAACGTAAGATTGATGAAATACGTGCATGTGCATATTGTGCATAATACACTGGATTTTCATTGGATTGCGATACAGCAAGGTCAAGGTCAAAGTCCATATGAGAATCGCCTGCTGTTTTTACGAAGAAGTAACGAACAGCATCTAAACCAACCTCTTCCACAAGCTCACGCATTGTTACTGCATTTCCTGTACGTTTAGACATTTTGAATTTCTCACCATTTTTATAAAGCTGAACCATCTGAATTACTTCTACTTCCAATGTATCGCGATCATAGCCCAGTGCTTGAATGGCAGCTTTCATACGTGGAATATAGCCGTGATGATCAGCTCCCCAAATATTGATTAATTTATCAAAGCCACGGACAATTTTATCTTCATGATAAGCAATATCTGGCGTTAAATATGTGAATGAACCATCGTTTTTAATTAATACACGGTCTTTATCATCACCAAAAGTTGTTGAGCGGAACCAAGTGGCACCATCCTCTTCAAACACATGACCATTTGCTTTTAATTTATCTAATGCCACTTCAATTTTCCCGTTTTCATAAAGAGACGTTTCAGAATACCAGACATCAAAGTTCACACGGAAGTTTGCTAGGTCTGTTTTTAATTTGTCTAATTCTAACGCTAAACCATGCTGACGGAAGAATGCAAAACGTTCTTCATCTGATTTTGCTAGGATTGCATCACCATGCTCCTTTGCTAGCTTGCCAGCAATTTCTATAATGTCTGGGCCATGATAACCGTCTTCTGGCATTTCAGCATCCAATCCTAGTGCCTGCTTATAACGAGCTTCTAATGAGTAAGCCAGATTATTAATTTGGTTCCCTGCATCATTAATATAGTACTCGCGAGAGACACTGTAGCCAGCCATATCTAATACATTACATAATGAATCTCCAACAGAGGCACCCCGTGCATGTCCTAAATGAAGATCTCCTGTAGGGTTAGCCGAAACAAACTCTATTTGAATCTTCTCCCCTGCGCCGGCATTTGAACGACCATAGTCATTACCTTGCTCAAGCACCTGTGTAACTACCCCTGTCAGGAAATCTTTACGGACTGTAATATTCATAAAACCAGGACCGGCAATATCAATTTTTTCAATATCTGTTCCTGCAGTATCTAGGTTTTCTAAAATAGCTTCTGCAATAGCACGAGGTGGCTTCTTCGCTAGCTTTGTTAACTGCATAGCAATGTTTGTTGCATAATCACCATTTGCTTTATCCTTTGGTGTTTCCAGGTGAATCATTAATTCTGTGTCGGCCTCCACTAAGCCAGCCTTTTTAACGGCTTGAGCCAACGCTGCTTTTATAGCCTGTTGTACTTGTTCTACTGCGTTCATCATTGTACCTCCGTAAATGTAATATCTAATGTATAATTGCCAACGGATTGCCCACCCATTAGTAAATCGTACTGTACATGGAAATCTCCGCTTTCTGCCCTGTTCGTAAACGACATTTTCTTCGTATCGATAACGAGTGGCATGGAGCCAAACTCACCTTCATAATGCCCTTTTTGTTGTTCAATTATGTTCAGTGGTAACCGCATACTGACCGCTCCAGCACGCATAATAAGTGCCTTCTCATGGCCTAACTTCATAGTCGTGCGGATGGTTTTATCCTCCTGCACTTCATCATATTTCAAATACAAGCTTCCTGCTTTTTCAAGTAGCTGCCCTTTGAGCCACATTTCATAACTTTCGGATTCTCCATCACTTGGACGAATCGTAGAAATGAGCTTAATGTTTACTTGCGATCTTACTTCGTTCGCCATAACGGACGCTCCCTTTTTAATCTTTTACTATAACCTTTTTATTATAGGATGAATACCAATGTTTTTTCAAGATAGAAGTCAATCAGGGCGAAACTACTAAGGATATTCATGCAATAAAAAATCCTCCCTTCTAAAGAGAGAGGATTTTCACAATTTATCTATACCATTTTTTTATAATCAATTGCTGAATCATTAATAATAAAGCACTCACAGTCCAATATATAGGAATAATCGCTGGATTAAACAAACTAAAAATTAGAATCATGATAGGATTGATGAACACCAGCACCTTCACATTCATTGGTTGGTTTTTATCTAACGAGAGCCAACTTTGCATGAAATAGATGACACAAGCAATTATTGAAATCCCGATATCCACTGTGCCCAAATTCATCCAAAGAAAATTTTCACTGGCAATCACTGTATCTAGCTTAATCGCATAGTACAGTGAAAATAACACAGGCAATTGAATGATGATTGGTAAACAACCTAATAATGAGCTTTTCAATGAATCTGAAGTTAATTCTTGTATTTTTTGTTGAACCGTTATTTTTTCTGACTCATCATTACTATTCTTCAATTTAGCAGTAAGTACATCTAATTCAGGTTTAATAACTGTCATTAATTCCTTTGAATGCTTTTGGTGCTTGGCCGATTTAATAAAAAGCGGCATAAGTATGACTCTCACCGCAATCGTGATGCTAATGACACCAATTGCATAGCTTCCTGTAAAAGAATGAATGAAATGAATGAAATAAATGATTGGTTGCGTTAAAAAAGTAAACAATGATTCTCCTCCTAGTTTTAAAGTTTAAATAAAACTAGGAGACATACTTTCTTCCTCATTGTTTTCTGACGTTCTTATACATAGAACGAACCACGTTAGCAAAGGTGGAGTCCAAGTATTAGTGATGTCATAATCTACTTCAATCTCTTCATCTTGTATTTCTTGAACCATTAATTTATTGGCGAAATATAGCTGTAAATTAACACAGAAAACGGTTAAAACGAACGAAGCTAATAGCCAAAAATATTCCATTGTGCTCATAAAGATAAATAAATCATTCATGAGAAGAGACCAAATCACAATACTCCTCCTTCCCTTTTTATATATAAAAATTATATTCGTATTGTGAATATTGAGTCAAATAATACCTTTTTCTTATTAAATCGACTAATTAAAAAGTGGGGCTAGCCATAGCTACCCCCATCTAATTGTGTTTATTTAAATTATTTTACCCAGCCTAAAATCATTTCACGCAATAACTTAGAAGCTGTGTTAGCTGTCATTTCAGATGTATCATAAATTGGTGCTACTTCCACTAGATCAAAGCCTACAACATTTACACCGCTTGCTGCAATGGCATGAATGGAAGCTAGTAATTCTTTCGCCGTAATACCACCGCAATCAACTGTACCAGTGCCCGGTGCATGGGCTGGATCTAACACGTCGATATCGATCGTTACGTAAACATTACGACCTGCCAACGTTGGTAGAACTTCCTTTAACGGCTCCAATACTTCAAACTTAGAAATATGCATACCGTTTTCCTTCGCCCAATCAAATTCCTCTTTCATCCCTGAACGAATACCAAATGAATAAACATTTTTTGGCCCGATATGTTCGGCAATTTTGCGAATCGGTGTAGAGTGAGAAAGTGGTTCTCCCTCATACTCCACCCGTAAATCTGTGTGAGCATCAAAGTGAATGATAGCTAGGTCATCGTATTTTGCAGATACTGCTTTCATGACAGGCCAAGACACTAAGTGTTCGCCCCCCATACCAACAGGGATTTTCCCATCAGCTAATAACTTTTCAATAAATTTTTCAATTTCATCTAATGAACGTTGTGCATTTCCAAATGGCAATGGAATATCGCCTGCATCGAAATACTTTACTTCTTCAAGCTCACGATCTAAATATGGGCTGTACTCTTCAAGTCCGATTGATACCTCACGGATACGTTGTGGGCCGAATCGTGAACCTGGACGATAACTTACTGTCCAATCCATTGGCATACCATAAATGACTGCCTGAGCATCCTTATATGTAGGATGACTTTTTATAAATACATTTCCTGAATACGCTTCATCAAATCTCATTGCTAGACCTCCGTTATAAATAAAATATTATTTTGAAAAACAACTTATCTTAAAGTCCATTATTATGGCTTACAGGATTGTAATGAAACCTGTATCCTTTTATCCTCGTATACATTATTGGAACGTCTAGCAAAATTCGATTAAAATCTACAAAGCGTGATTTTCTTGTCGAATGCCAGCGTTTCAAGTAGTACAAAAAAAGTATAGATGTTTTTGAATAAAGTGCAATAGTTTTTAGGTAGAATTTCGATTAAAGATGAATGTTCGAACACATACTAACATTAAGTTCGAAGTTGTGAGAAAACGAGGTGAGAGTCGGATGAAACGAAAAAGCTATCATCGAAAGCAAAAGCGTGTAAAGCGCACACGGAAATCACTTACTTATTTTGTCGCCTTTGCAACTGCAATTGTCGTAGCATTTGTAGCACTACGCATCTATGTTCAAGTGGCTGGTGCACCGCCTTTAACCGTACCTAAAGCCTCCATTTTCTTAGATGAAAATGAGAACCAAATTGGAGACCACTTTACAAATCAACGACGTTATTGGGTTGGCCTCGAAGAGATGTCACCTTATTTAAAAGAAGCAGTAGTAGCTGTTGAAGATAAAGATTTTTATAAACATGGTGGCTTTGACTATTCACGTATTGCTGGTGCGATTTTAGTGGATATTAAAGCTGGAGGAAAGGTACAAGGAGCGAGTACAATTACCCAGCAATATGCACGTAACCTCTATCTTTCTCATGAGAAATCTTGGACACGTAAATTAAATGAAGCTCTGTATGCTTATAGATTAGAAGTTTTTTATGATAAAGACGAAATTTTAGAGGGTTATTTAAATACAGTCTATTACGGTCATGGGATGTATGGTGTTGAAGCAGCCAGTCGATTTTACTTTGGAAAGTCTGCTCGTGATTTAACGCTTGCAGAGGCAGCCATGTTAACAGGTGTACCAAAGGGTCCAAGTATCTATTCGCCAATCGCTAATTTGGACAAGGCTACAAATCGCCAACATGTTATTTTAAAGCTTATGGCAGATCAAGGAGCCATTTCACAAGAAGAAAAAACTCGTGCAGAAAATGAACAACTTGTTTTGAAAAATGATAGTTGGGTAGCAACCAAATCTGTTGCCCCCTATTTCCTAGATGTTGCTTGGCAAGAAGCGAGTGAAATTTTAAAATCAAAAAACCTGGATATTAGTGAGGGTGGCTGGACGATTCAAACGACCTTGAATCTTGAACATCAAAAAGCAGCCGAAGAAGCAGTGGCAAAAAACATGCCTGCTAATGACCTTCAAACAGCCTTTGTTAGCATGGAATCTAAAACAGGTGCTGTCACGGCATTAGTAGGTGGACGTGACTATGCAGTAAGTTCTTTTAACCGTGTGACACAGGCTAAACGTCAACCAGGTTCTACTATTAAGCCTATTTTATATGCGGCTGCTTTAGAAAACGGATACACTCCACTTACTTTTTTAGATGTGGGTGAAACAACATTTACTTATGATAACGGACGAGGAACATATGCCCCTAAAAATGTGAATGGGCAGTTTGCTGATCATGAAATGACTATGGCACAAGCTATTGCAATTTCAGATAATATTTATGCTGTGAAGACATTAGAGGACATTGGCTTCAAGGAATTTCACGATATGGCGAACCGTTTTAATGTAGGAATTGGTGCAAAGGATAATTTATCAATAGCACTTGGCACAATCGAAACAACGTTATATGAAATGACAAATGCCTACAATGTTTTAGCATCACAAGGGCAGCAAACAACTCCGACGGCAATTGTATCCATAAAAAACGCTAATGGAGATGTGATTTATGAAAACAAGGGTGTTACGAAAAAGTCGGAGACCGCTATTTCCAAAGAGAATGCATTTATCTTAACGGAAATGATGACAGGTATTTTTGACCCTGTATTCAGCGATTACTCACCTGCAACAGGTATAAGCATTCGCTCACGTATGACCCATACTTATGCAGCAAAATCAGGGTCTACCAATAGCGACCAGTGGCTCATTGGTTTTACACCAAGTCTAACTGCTGGAGTCTGGAATGGCTATGACCAAGGGAAAAATCTAACGACAAAAGAAGATACTGCAGCGACAAAGCAAATATGGATAGACTTTATGGAGGCTGTAAATAAAGGAACAAAAAATGAAGACTTCAAAAAGCCAAAAGGTGTTGAAGGTGTTGTCATTGATATCGAAACAGGTAAATTAGCGACCGATGCTTGTCCTAAACAACGCCTTGTATATATGGAATCTAAGGATGTACCAACTGAAAAATGTACAAACTTCGACATTCTTGACAGTAATACATGGGGAGAATTTTGGAATATGCTTCCATTCTCGATCTTTAAGGACTAAGAAAAACCAGCATTAATCAGGAAACCTTTTTAAACCTAATACGTTTTAAGCTATGAAGGCTCTCGACAAAGTAACAGATATACGAAAAATAAGAAAAGCTTTCTCTTCCCCGGAGACGTGTCCGTGGGAACAGAAAGCTTTTCTTTTTATGGTTTGCGAAGTATGAGCATCATGGGGCATTTGGCTTGGGTTTGGGTTGTTCAAATGCCGCATAGCGCTCATCACTTTCGCGAAACCAAGTGTCCTAGCTTACTAAAATGTAAGCTCTGCCTCAAGTTTACTTTGTTTCAAACTCACTTTCAACCTAATATCGAAAACGATTGCAAAATGTCACAGTTTGTTCAATCATTAAAGGTCTATTCGACAAATAAGTCTTGACGCAATTGCTCGCTACTTCGCTCCCACAGGTCTGGATTAAGTTGTTCTAGGAAAGTAGCTAACACTTTTTTAGACGGTATATCCATATGCTCTACGATAATATGACGCTTCATGGATTTATCCATTTTATTCACATGATCAGCCAAAATTTTATAGCCACGGCGTTTTTCACGGTTCACTACCATTTCACAAGCTGTTATACCAGCATAGTAAGGTCCATCCTCTTTATGATCGATTGTCACCCATACTAGCCAATATGGCTTTCCACCCTCTGAATCAGCACGATCCGTTGTAAATTTAATTCCGCGTTCCACATCGCTACGCGCATGCATAGCACCAATCTCAACAGATGCTGTACCCTCTTCGATATCTATAATGACTGGCGATACATTTTCTAATGAAAGCGAGCCAATCCCAAACCCCTTATGTCCATCGGTTGGATCATTTTTTATAATAGTAAAGCCCATTTTTTGTTTTGGTTTTTCTTCGTTTGCCATACTTAAATACCCTCCATTCTGCTATTATATAAGGAAGCATATAGCCACAATTAACCTGGCACGTATGCCTCAATGCAAGTAAGAAGTTTATACTACTTTCTTATAAACTAACTATACAACATTATTCTATAAAGGAGGCAATATTATGCCATACGTAACAGTTAAAATGCTTGAAGGTCGTACAGAGGAACAAAAACGTGCCCTTGTAAAAGAAGTTACAGAAGCCGTTTCTCGCACAGTGAATGCACCTGCAGAAAATGTAACAGTTTTTATTGAAGAAATGTCTAAAAACCATTACGGCGTTGCAGGCGTTCGTTTAAGTGATAAATAAATTGAACTTGGGTAGAGCCATCTAATGCTCTACCCATTTTTAAACTTTTCAGTATTACATAATTATGGCTAGGATGTGATGTGATTAATGAAAATGAATAAACTTAAACTGACCTTACTCCTATGCGTGCTTATCATCGGCCTGTTACTAATATTTATCACACCTATTCAAAATAAGATGATCGCACGGATGAGTGACAAATTAAATGCAGTTGAATACAGCACAGACGATATCAAAAAGAACAACCAACTTGATGCAGATTTTGAGTTCGAAGCTGTGCAATCACTGTCCATCGCCGAGGTTCTCCAAGCCCAAATAAAGGCTAGTAAAATGCCCGTTATTGGCAGTATCGCCGTACCTAGTGTCCATATGCAACTTCCCATTTTGAAGGGGGTAGGCAATGCTGTTCTTGCTATTGGAGCAGGTACAATGAAGCCTAATCAACAACTCGGTCAAGGGAACTATGCTTTGGCAGGTCATTATTTTGAAGAGAAAGATATTTTATTCAGTCCCCTCTATCAAGCGCAAATTGGCGATATCATTTATGTTACAGACATGAGTAATGTCTACGAGTATAAATTAACGACTAAAAAAATTATTGCAGCAACCGATGTTTTCATCTTGGACGATATCCCCAACCAGACGACGTTAACCTTGATTACTTGTGCAGAAAAAGGCTCCAAACGACTGGCCTTACAGGCAGATTTTGTGCAAAGCTATTCTTTAGAAAATGCCAAAGGAACCTTTTAAATCATACAAAAAGCGCCATCACTATAAGATGGCGCTTTTTTGATTATATCTCTGTTGTACGGCGACGCAAGAACCATATTGACCCAGCTACAAGCAGTAAACCAACAAATACAAGAGCTGTTTGATTGGCTCCATCTGTTTGCGGTAATTTACCTTGTGCTCTCAACTGTGCTTCTAAGCGCTCTGCATCCGCTTTAATTTTATTGATATCAATAGCTTGAGCTACCTCAGTTTGCTCATCTTTTGATAGCTTACTATATTTATTCAGGAAATCTTTATAAGCATCTAACGTATTTTTAGTTACGTTTGATGGATTATACGGTGGTAATTGTTTCCCTTGATCAATAACATTTTGTGATGAAGTGCCACCATTACCAGGAGTTGTAGGTTTGTTTGTATCTGGTTTGGGATTGCTTGGCTCAACCGGCTTCTCTAAATCTGGATTTGGTTTATTTGGACCGATTGGTTTCCCCGGATCCGGGTTTGGTTTGTTTGGATTAACCGGCTTCTCTGGATCTGGATTTGGCTTATTTGGCTCAACCGGCTTCTCTGGATTTGGCTTGTTTGGGTCAACCGGTTGCCCTGGCTCTGATGTTGGATGATCCGGATCAGTTGTAGGATTTGTTACAGGTGGTGTAGGCTGAATTTTAGCCTCACAAGTATTACCTACCTCGACTGTCCCAATGATTGTACTTCCATTCTCTTTCACAATATATTTACCAGGCTTTATGAATGAATTACTTATTGTAATTTGACCTATATTATTTGTTATAAATTCTTTAGTACCACTTTCTTCTACCACTTCACCATTTTCATCTGTAAATGTTACTTTAACACCTTCACGAGGCTGACCATACATATTGTTAATGGTTAATGTGAAAATTGGACAAGCTGGAGCAATAGGCAGTTCTACTTTACAAATTTGTTTATAAGAAACTACAATTTCGCCTAAATACACTTTGTTGTCATAAACATTATACTTACCTGCCGGTACATCTTTAGAAACAAATGTCATGCTACCATCAGCTTCAATCACTGTTGAAATAACGTTACCTTGTTTATCTTTAATAACAACGTCTTTTCCAGCCTTAATTAGGACATTATTTTTATCCTTTAACTCTACTGTAAAGCGCTCGCAGGCTGGTTTTTGCTGAACTTCAGCATGGCAATCAATATTGCTGGAGAATTCCCCAATTTTATTTCCATCCTTATCAAATACACTATAAACACCTGGCTCTAAATCTTTTATCTCAACTTTCCCATCTTTTGTTTCTTCAGTAGCTACCATTTTGCCATCTATATCTTTAATAGTTACTTTCGTTTTATCTTCTATTAATTCTCCATCAACATCTTTGACCGTTAAATCGAATGTTTCACATTTTGGTGCTTGTATAATTGTAAATTCATAACCACAGCTTTTCTTGTATGTCAGTGTAACTGTACCTAAAAATTGGTTACCCTCATATATTGTGTATTCACCTGGTTTTACACTATTAGTAGGATCATTTGAATGAACAATAAACCTACCTCCTGCGTCAGGAGATACCTTTGTCACTACTGTAGTACCTTGCTTTAATGTTAATTCTAAAATATTTGTACGAATATTACCTTGACCATCTCTCACAACAATTGTGTAGTTTTCACATTTCGGCACTGGTTGAACTACAGCTTTACATCCACCATCATATTTCACTGTTACCTTTCCTAATTCACCTTCAACTGAATGAGATATAGTATACTCACCAGCAGTAAAATGATTAGGTAATGTCACTTTGCCATTTGTTACGTTGTATGGTGCTGTTTCTGTACCATTGGGATCCTTTAATGTAACTGTCCCTGTAGTAATTGAATGACCATCCATATCCTTAATTGCTATTTCGAATTGTGTACAACTACCACCCACTATTGGTGTCGTATTGACAAGTTGTGTTATTAAGTCTGGCTGCTTATTTAGTGTCGTGTTTTCATCTAACTTAAATTTAAAATCAGACATTTTAGTATAACCAGTTGGTGCTGCTACTTCACGGATGAGATAGTCATTGTACGGCACATTTTCAAATGTGAATTCCCCATTTGCATCTGTAGTAGCTGTTTGTATGATATATTCATTTGGTTTTGCGGTTTTTTTAATTAGTTGGAATTCAACATCCGCTAAATTTTCTTTAAATTGACCTGTAGCTGAGTCGATACCAATCTTTTTGAATTTCGCACTGCCTCGTGTTGACGAAAAATCTGATTCAGAGCTACTAAAGCTAAATTTACCCTTAAAGTCACTCTCAGTTTTTTGATTAGCCTTTGTTTGCCCCGTATAATGCAATGTTGCTGTATTTTCTAATGCATCACCCATTTGACCAAAGCCTATTGTTTTATACTGTACTTGATACCCTTTTCGATTTAAATCAGGGAATTCGAGGCTAAAGCCTCCTTGAGTATCAAACTTGACAGTTACCCCTAATTGTAAAGGTGTTTGCCAGGTAGATGCATTTTGAATACCAGTTTTAGATACTGTATATGGTGCTAATAGAATACTACTTTCCAATAACATTAAATTATTACCTGGTAAATCTGTTAAGATGACATTTTGACCTAAATCAGAATGAGATTTATTCACATCTAATGTCCAAGTGATTGTTTCTTTACTTGCGTTTTGTTGTGGTTTATTTTTTGTCACTAAATTGTTCGCTACATTCTCATCAATTTTTACTGGCGTTGATTCCAGCGTAAATTCTTGCGTACCCTTTGTTTTGAATGTGGCATCATTCGTATATACATTCCCTCTTTCAGTAGCCGTATCAGAACCAATACCTAAAATGTGATCGTCATCCATTGTGTTATAACGAACCACATATGCTTGGTAGTTTATGTCTCCTGATAAGGAATCACTGAATGTTAATGTAAAGCCTTTATCTGTTTCAGCTGAAATTGTGTAATTGTTCGGGTCAATCGGTGTAGTACCAATAGTTCCGCCTGTATCACTACCACCTAAATTAGTTAAAGGTAATACTTCAATTGTTCCCGGTAAATACTTATGTCCCTCACCAACTGTATCAATTAAAATAGCTCCATTAATATCCTTTTTATTGATATTCACTTTTACATCCCATGTAAATTGCTGTGTGGAGTAGTCAAACGATCCCGATTTACTGCCATTATTAACAGTAGTTGATTGTGGAATATAGCTCGCAGAAGCTGATTTTTCATATACTTTACCGCCACTTGTCCACTCTGTAGCGGCTGTATTTCCGTACCCTTGCTTTTGTACAGTACCCTCATCACCAATTGCAAAGCTCGTTTGATAAGTGATAGTTGATGTACTACCTGCTGGTACGTTAATACCTGAAATTGTAAAGCCTTTTTTCTTATCTCCACCAATTAGAGTATAAGTAGTTGCTATACCATTAAGCTTTACAGTGTTGTCTATTAACTCATGCACCCCATCTGCAGCACCAGCTGTAAATGTATCTGTTAGTGTTAGGTTGTTAATTGATTTAGTTGGATTATCAGATACAATGTTGACCGTCCATGTAATTACTTTTTTATCAAAATCAACGGTATATGATTTTTTTAATAGGTTTTCAGTAAGTACATAGTTTATATTCTTCTCTTTACCTGAACCGCTTGTCACACTATTATTAAACAGCCCTGCTTCATTTTCATAAAAATCCTGTTTAGTATAGTTCGCATCATACACAATTGTATAGGCATCTGAAATATCGTTATCAAAAGTTAATGTGAAGCTTTTAACATTTCCAGCTGCAGGAGTAATAGTAAATCCATTTGTTACTCTATTAGCTTCCGAAACTGTTGTCGCCACATGGCCAGCTGCATCGTTCATTTTATAAACCTTAATGCTTGATGCATCGATTTCGTGAGGACCTTTAATTGTATCTATAACATATGCATCAGATTGATCGATACTTAACAAATTATGATTGTAATCAATATGCCACTTTGTTTCATAGTTTGTATTTTTATCTAACTTTTTATCTAGCGCTTTACCATACGTAATGGTGTGTGTTGCCATATTAGAAGATTCTATTTGTCCATTGTTAGTAAATTGTACCCTGTTATTAAAATTAACTGCACCATCACGTTTATCCGCCTCTAATGTTACAGACGTTTTATACGTAATTTTATATGCATACTTACCAGTCAGCGTACTTTCAATATCGCTCCAACTACCATTTGTCAGAACATTTTTTTCTGTACTTGTTCTCACTCCATTAAGACCAACCTCATATTGATAAACATTCACGGAATTAGCCATAATTTCATGTGATGTTGGCTCGTCTGTTAAAGTTGGATTACTTAATAATTTACCAGCTTCATTAATCCATACCTGCCATTCCATCTCATGATTACCACTTATTGTTGGTGTAGGAGTCCCTATTTTCTCCTTACTTACCTTTTTGTTGCTCGTTGAAGGTAAGAAAGTAAATTTAACTTTAATGATCTCACTACCACCTGTGGCTGCCGGAATTTCCAGATCTTGCTCAATGTCGTCTGAAAGGTTATTAAAACCAGCATTAAATATGATGGTTAATTCCTCTGGTTGAGAGCTTCCTGAGCCGGGCTCCATTCCACTTAACTCTACACGAACTTTATTATCCGTAGTTACATAATTATATGTGATACCGTTTACTGTCTTGCTACCGGTGAATGCCCCATCAAAATCAATTAACGACTGCGGCAATTGGAATTCAAACCAACTCCCGTCTCCCCAAGCTTCTGCTTGACTATCTTGCATTGGCACGGAAAATTTAACCGTGAAGTTAGCAGTTGTATTAGGATCTAATTCTGCACCAAATTCACCTGCTCCAACTGTTTTTTCACCAATTTTCATTACAAATGATACTAGTGAAGCTGGAATTTCTTGAGCAGCCAATGGTGTAAGATTCACTGGCAATGTTTTAGCGGGTTCATCATCCACTTTTTCTTCTTCAGGAGCTTGGCCCTCAGGAGCTTGCTCCGTATTTTCATTTTCTTGCGGTGTTGTAGAAAGCTCTTCCTCACCTATGTTATCTTCTGACAACTCTGTGTCATTGCTCACAGGTGTAGATGGATTTTTTTCCATTTCATCAACCGAACCATTGTCATTCACGACTGGTGGTGTCGAAATGTCTTCAGAAGCAAATACTGACAGTGGGCTGAGTAGTGTTTGGAACACTAACAACATGGTCAGCATAGCAATGTTCATTTTTTTTCTCATGACACTCCTCTTTTCTTAATAGATAGAGAGCTTGATTGTTTGCTGCGACGATAGCTTCCTTTCATTTTCAGATAAAGCCTGCCACAAACAATGGTTTCTCTCCTCCCTGAAATTAACTTGTCATTCTTGTGAATAAAAGCCAAATTGTATCCTAACATAGGACATAAGAATTAACAAATTATAAACTTTCCTTCATTTTATTTTAGAAGCATTACTTTTGTGACGCATATAAAAATAAACATCACCACCTTTTATCATTTTTGATACATTATAACTACAAGCACTGAACAAATTCTAAACAATCATCTAAACATACAAAAAAAGCAGTAAACATCGCTCCTTTGAACGTGTTTACTGCTTTCTATTTCATATTTTATTTTCCGTCTTTTCCTAACAAGGTTAATATTCTCCGTTTAACGGTCGCGTGCGTAGAATCATCTTCTAAAAAATCTAAAGGAAAATATATTTTATGGTCCCTCTTCATCCGTCCTGAAATAGAATCAACAATAATTGATTCACGTGAAAGCTCACGTAGCTCACCATTTTTCATTTCTAAGAAAATCGGCACGCGTACTTCCTCTTCACCAGGTCTGTAAAAATCATAGGGCAAATCAGCCGTTGTATCATGAACAAGATAGTAGTCTGGGTTCAAGTTTGCCTCTTTGAAAAGTTCCTGTAGTTTTTGATATTTATCAAGCTCGACACCAGGATCTAAATCAATGTATTGGAATAGCTTGCGATTAACAAAGCGGCGACTTAAATCACTTAGAATCGTATCTTCCTCTTGCATCCATAGTTGAAAATATGTAAAAAGAATACTCTCATCTAAGGCAAGGTAATCTTCGAGCGTAATTGCATTACGGAAAAATGCTAGGAAGTGAGTAGGTTCATGCTTAAATGTATAACCTTCCAAACTTAATTGTTTTACTCGTTTTAAAATTTTATTTAAAATAACCTCTGCACTACGTGACACAGGATGGAAGTAAATTTGCAAGTACATTTGATAGCGGCTCATAATATAATCCTCTACTGCATGCATACCTGTTGCTTTTATGACCACTTGGTTTTTGCGAGGACGCATCACTCTTAAAATCCGTTCCATATCAAAGTGACCATAACTAACTCCAGTAAAATAAGCATCACGTTGTAGGTAATCCATACGATCCGCATCAATTTGGCTTGAAATTAAGCTAATTACTTGTTTGTTTGGATATGTCTTTCCTATTACTTGAGATACCTTTTCAGGAAAATCAGCTGCCACTTTTTTCAGCACAGCATTTACTTCTGTATCACCCAATAAAATTTGTCTTGTATAATATTCATGATCCAGTTCAAAGACATTTTCAAAGGCATGTGAGAATGGCCCATGTCCTAAATCGTGTAAGAGCGCCGCACATAGCACTAAAAGTCGTTCACCTTCATCCCAATCAGCACGGCCAACAAAGATATCATCCACTATACGACGTACAATTTCATATACACCAAGTGAATGACTAAAGCGGCTGTGTTCTGCCCCATGAAAGACTAAAAATGTGGTACCAAGCTGACGAATTCTACGTAAACGCTGAAATTCTCTTGTACCTACTAAATCCCATATCACCTGATCCCTTACATGCACATAACGGTGAACAGGGTCTTTAAATACCTTTTCTTCTTGTAATTTAGCGTTTGCATATGTCATTTGTATAGCACCCCCATTTTGTTATAGTTCTATTATATGCGATAAATCTAGGACTAGCATACTTATTCACATTTTTCTATAGATACTTACAACCTTTTTATTTCTATTGCTATAAATGAACAAAAAGCTTTCTCCAACAAGTAGAGACAGCTTTTTGTTTACTTATTCTTTAATTTTGTTAAAACCTTTTCCATTAGTTCTTCTTCGGTTAATGCAGCAACAGGGCGGCTATTTACAAAGGTAAATGTTTTTTTGCGTCCTGGACCACAATAAGAATGACAGCCAATTTCGATGGTTGCATCAGGATCGATTTCCTTTAATTTTGGAATTAACGTTTTTAAGTTAACGGCCTGACATTCATCGCAAACTTTAAATTCGTTTGCCATTTTGTCAACAACCCTTTCTATATAGTATTTTTCAAACAAAAAATCGCTCGCTCTATGGAACGCATGACCTTCACATATTTAAGTATGCAGCATACGTACAAACCTACAACGGGTATTGTATCGTACTTTTCCCCTTCTATTCAAGCATAATTCCTTTTACATAGATGAATAAAAGGTTAAAAGATTGGTCATGCTAGTCTTAAATAACAAGTACCAAAAAAGGTGGAGGTTTTTAATATGAGTAAAATAAGACAAGATGCTTGGCTAGAAGAAAATGATGAATTGTTAGCAGAGGCGGTAATTCGTCACGTAACGGAGGGGAGTACACAGCTAAATGCCTTTGAAGAAGCTGGTGATGCGTTAAATCGTACTGCTGCAGCCTGTGGTTTCCGTTGGAATGCTGTTGTTCGTAAAGAATATGAAGAACAATTAGCTGAAGCTAAAAAAGAAAGAAAAGAAAGAATGCGAGTGTTAGGAGCTCCTGCAAGACGTCGCACTTCTAGTATGTTTACAGTGAATAGTAGTGCTGCAGAAGGAAAATCAATTCCGCTATCTGCTCTTTCTCTTGATATTGTTATAGCTTATTTACTGCGTTTACAGCATTCTGGTGAAGTAGGCAATGAATCTTCAAAATGGAGACAGCTTGTCCATGTAACATCTGAGAAAAATAAAAAACTAGAGAAAACTATTACAAAGCTAGAAGAAGAAAATCGAGCAATTCGCAAAGATTATGAACAATTCGTTCAAATTATGAATCGTGCTAGACGACTTGTTACGTTAGATGAAGAGGAAGAACGTGTTGCACCTGTTTTTAAAATGGAGAAAAACGGAAATCTAGTAGTAAGTAGTTCTAATTTCCAGCCTGAAAATGGCGATGCGCTTAATTAGCAGCATCGCCTTTTTTATGTTTGTTAATATCAGTCTATTCATGTCGTTCTAGCATTTTAGCATTTCGCTCAAAAACACGCTTTAAATAGAAACCATATAACGTTAATTCTTCGTCATGAAAAGATTCTGGATGTACTTCACCAGCTAAGCGATGAAGTAATTGCTGTAGACGAATAACGACTGCCTCTACAGTTAAGTGTAGATCGACAAGCTCCGATAATGATGCCATGACTTCGGGAACTATTTGTGGATAATTAAATTTCGTCTCTTCCTGTTGTAAGCTTTCCTCATAAAAATCACGAATGAGTGCAGCACGCTGTGAGCCGCTACCTTCTATACATAAATAGATTTGCACAGCTACACCTTGGCGTAAACGTCTTTGTGAAATTCCCGCAAACTTTTTCCCTTCAATACTTAGATCATACGAACCTGGGCAATATGAGCCTACAATTTCATAGGCTTCAATCTTCTCTGCCACCTCTGGAAACAAACCTTTAACGAGGTCAACCATCACATCATAGCCATCATTTATACTTAATGAATCCATTTGTTCAGATAATACAATAGAAATGTTTAAAATTCCTTCATCAAGGACAACGGCTAATCCACCAGAGTTCCGAACGATAGGTTGATAACCTCTTGATTCTAGTAAATCCATTCCCTGCTGTACATATGGTAAACGATGATCTTGGATACCAAGCACAACGGATGCCTCATGGACCCACGTCCGAATAGTTGGGGGTGATACTAATTGTCCAACTAGTTGACACAGTGTATCATCAGTGGCAAAGGATTCTAACGGAGATCGCTGCTTTGCACTAATTGATTGATCATAATAACGCCAAATTGGCTGCTGTAAAATACTTTTCATATTGGTGCTCCTCTAATTCCATCTCTACTCTTTAGCATACATCATCTATAGTTGGTGTCAAATTCGTGAATAACATTCATGAACTTAGGGAATTTGCACAAACTATGATAAACTAATTTTGAATGGTATTCACTTATAAAGGAGTGTTTTCAATAATGAATGAAGCAGCAATTACGTTAGATGGATGGTACGCTTTACATGATTTTCGCTCAATTGATTGGGCTTCATGGAAGCTCGTTTCTGCTGAAGAACGTCAAGCAGCAGTAGAAGAATTTCTTGCTTATTTAGAGAAATTAAATGAAGCAGATATTGCTAAAACAGGTGCTCATGCCTTCTATGCAATCGTTGGTCAAAAGGCTGACTTTATGATTATGACATTGCGTGAAACGATGGATGAGCTACAAGAGCTTGAAGCAGAATTTAATAAATTAGCCATTGCTGATTTTACAATTCCTACATATTCTTATGTATCTGTTGTTGAGCTTTCAAACTATTTAGCTGGCGAATCAAATGAAGACCCATACCAAAATCCACATGTACGTGCACGTCTATACCCTGAGCTTCCTCGCTCTAAATATGTATGCTTCTATCCTATGGATAAACGCCGTCAAGGAAATGATAACTGGTACATGCTATCAATGGATGAGCGCAAATCATTAATGCGTTCTCACGGCATGATTGGTCGCGGTTATGCAGGTAAAGTAAAGCAAATTATTACAGGCTCTGTTGGCTTTGATGATCACGAATGGGGCGTAACATTATTTGCTGATGACGTTTTACAATTTAAAAAATTAGTGTATGAAATGCGCTTTGATGAAGTTTCTGCTCGCTACGGTGAGTTTGGCGCATTCTTCGTCGGAAACCTACTTGATAACGATAAATTAGTTACATTCTTAACGGTTTAATAATTACAATTAAAAAATTTAAAATGCGAGTCCCCAGTGAGGACTCGCATTTTAAATTTCATTTTCCTCCGCATTTTCGGATTCAAATATTAATATGATAGTATGAATAAAAAATCCGGTAAGTATCATCAGAAAAACCAAATACCAATTATAGGGTTGATGGTAGTATTCTGCTATCCCGACTGCCATAAAGGCACTAATAATTATTGCTACAAACATACTAAAAATACGCATTGTAACGCTCCTTCATGAATGCAAAAATAAATTCAACATTAGTATGTCTCGGAACAACGTTACTATACGGGCCAAGCTAAATTAGCTATAAAAATAAGAAAATGTCACCCCTCTGCGATGACACTTCCTTAATCCATGAATTTATTTTTTCTTAAGAGCTTTCATCCTTTACTTTTAAAATTAAGATGACCATTTGTATAAAAAAACCTGTCACAATAATTAAAATAAATAGATACCAATGGAGCGGCTGTCCATAAAACGCTCCTAGTAAAAAGGCTAGGACCGCGCTTAGTAATATACCAAACCATACCCCAATTTCCATAAATAGAATCACCTCACATGTATGGACTACACATGCAAATTACTGATTTCCTATTCCCCTATTTATATCTTTTTCTATTTACCCAATTTTTCATAAAAAGTATCTAACATGAATGGCTTTCAGATTATTTTTTACGGACTTGTCGTTATTACTACTGTATGCATAGTACCTTTGTTGTGTGAATTTCTTTCTTCAGAAAATTGAACATGTCTACAATACCATCATGCATATACTGACAGCGAGGAGGTATGAAAATCGCTGTTATTAAGACGAATGATGCCCAGACAGCCCTGCTAGCAAGGCTTATGCGTGCCGAGGCAGAAGGCGAAGGTGAGTTAGGCATGCTGATGGTTGGGAATGTTGGCGTTAATCGTGTAAGGGGGGATTGTTTAGATTTTGGTAATATTCGAACAATTGAACAGATGGTTTATCAACGTCCAGGTGGCTTTGAAGCAACTCAAAAAAGTTATTTTTATCAACGAGCACGTGATCAAGATATCCGGTTAGCCAAAAGAGTAATTCAAGGTGAGAGATTCCATCCAGCTAACCGTTCCTTGTGGTTTTTCATGCCTGCGGGTGATTGTCCTGCACAATGGTATGGCCAATGGAATACAGGCAGATACAAATCTCATTGCTTCTTCTCGCCAACTGAAGAAGATTGTCCTCAAATTTAAAAAGAAAGTAGGTTGATTATTGATGATGCCTTATTATTGGACACCAACAACGCAACAACAAATGACTCCTCCTCCAGTCACAATCCCGACCGGACGACCGCCTGGCCGTGAAGAGTCCTATATAGAAAATATTTTACGGTTGAATCGCGGAAAACCAGCTACCTTCCATTTTTCTTTTGAGCATGCAGTGGAACAAGGAAAAAACACAAAAACTGTACGTGGTGTGGTAGAAGCTGCTGGACGAGATCATGTTATCATTCGTGAACTTAAATCCAATCACCGCTTCTTATTCCCAATGATTTACTTTGATTTCGCTGAATATGATGAAGAAATGGCCTATTTTAACCAAAATCCATAAGAGCAATCATGTGTCTTAAAAATCCGCAATACTCTCACTGACAACCGTCGATGAGAGTATGCGGATTTTTATTTTTTAATCTTTTAAATATTCCAATGTAGCTTTACCTAAAGTTTTAGCAGCTATAAGCATTGCGCGTTCGTCAAAATCAAAGCGTGCGTGATGATGTGGATAAGCCGTTTCCCATTCTGGACTTTTCGCACCTGTGAAGAAGAATGTACCAGGTACTTTTTCTAAATAATAAGCAAAATCCTCTCCAACCATAAATGGTGGACAAGTTTTCACTTGCTCTACGCCTGGGACAGTTGACGCTAGCTGTGCCACAAACTCAGTTTCCTTCTGATGATTATAAACAGGTGGATAACCCCTAGTATAACGATATTCATAACTTGCACCAAAGGCTAGACAAGTAGCGTTTAGAACTGCTTCTAGTTCCTGCTCCATCTGTGTACGCACATCTTCCTCAAAGGTGCGAATTGTTCCTGCCAATTTAACACGATCAGCAATAACATTAAACGGATTAATCGCCTCGAAATGACCAATTGTTAAAACAGCTGACTTTAATGGATCAATACGTCGCGAGATAAGTTGTTGTGCGCTGATTACAAACTGTGAAGCAAGAGTAACCGCATCAATGGAGTGATGTGGTTCGGCACCATGTCCACCCTTCCCTTGAATGGCAATTTCTACTTTGTCCGCAGCTGCCATAATAGCGCCATCTTTCACTAAAATTTCCCCTATTGGAGTGGGAGCCCATAGATGAGTACCAAAAATAACATCTACACCATCTAAGCACCCATCCTCTATCATCGGCTTTGCCCCACCTGGCGCCACCTCTTCAGCGTGCTGATGAATAAATATAATATTGCCTGTAATTTCAGATTTCATATGATTGAGTGCTTTAGCTAATCCTAGTAATGTTGCTGTATGACCATCATGTCCACAAGCATGCATTTTACCAGCAACCTTTGATTTAAAGGGTATATCATTTTCTTCTTGGATCGCTAATGCATCAAAATCAGCGCGTAACGCCACAGTTTTTCCTGGCCTTGCACCGCGTAGCAGCGCTACTACACCTCTTCCACCTACCCCTTCACGTACCTCATGACCCAATTTTTTATGATAGGCAGCTATATAGGCTGGTGTCTCCACTTCTTCAAAGGATAGTTCAGGATACTCGTGCAAATGACGACGAATCCCTACCATTTCTTCATAATTTTCATCTAATAATGTAAATAGCTTTTCCATCCTACACAACCTCTCTTTTTGTATTTTCGAAATATTGCAAGTAATAGTAGTAGTGTACTATAAATTCTTACAAAAAGAATAGGATTTAAATCGTATTCTTACAAAATAAAGAAAAAACTCTCCTACAAATCATGTAAGAGAGTCATAATTTAAAATTAACGAGCATGTTTTAAAGCCGATAAAATAATAAGTATCCACCCAATTAAAAATAGAACACCACCGATTGGTGTAATTGCGCCCAATACTTTTATACCACTAATCGCTAGTACATATAAGCTACCTGAAAAGAAGACAATCCCAAGGTTAAAGAAAATTCCTGCCAAATTTAATTGCTTCACTTCACCAAATAATTTGGAACTCATTAATAATCCGATTACCAACAAACCAGTAGCATGGAACATTTGATATTGAACAGCCGTCTCCCAAATACCTCGACTATAATCATCTAAAATTTCTTTTAAAGCATGTGCACCAAAGGCACCAAAGGCTACTGCTAATAGGCCGTGAAGAGCCCCTGTCACGATAAATTTTTTCATTGCTCGTTACCCTACCTTTAATATTGTTTAAAAATCAAAAATTGAATCACCATTTGCTCCATCTTCTTCAACTTTGGATGTAGATAAACTTGGTAGCTTCATCTCTGATCCAAGCATTTGTGGTAAATGCTTAGAAGGTGGCGTGATAGATGGCGTATTACCAGGAGAATCTAACACCACATCACATAATGCACGAATGGCTGTAAGAGCTTCGCGGATCTGCTGATCATTCCCTGCATTTTTTGCACCAGATAATTGTTTTTCAAGTTGTTGTATAACGGCTTGATAAGGAATCATTACATTCTCCCACTTTCTACTTTTGGTACATATTTTAAACATTCCATACCTGAGGATTGTTTCACGACAACGGATGGAATTTGCTTTGTTTTAAAGCCATATGCGACACAGGCACGTGGAGTTTGAGGGTCCCAGGTTACTTTAAAAAATTGACATTGAAAACAATTCGCCTTCATCGTTGTCCCTCTCTTTCTTCTATTCTAACTGTATCACGATTTATGTAGTGTATAAAGTAAACGATTTGTGCCAATCTATGCTAAACACCAATCTATTGGTCGTTTATCCCATTCCACTAATTGTTGGTTAATCTTTGAATAAGGTTTACTACCAAAAAATCCTCGATAAGCACTTAACGGGCTAGGATGTGGTGCTTCTAATATGACATGGGGCGTTGCATGTTTACAAATTAATTGTTTTTTTCGCTGCGCTGGTTTACCCCATAGTACAAAAATAAGTGGCTCCTCTCTTGCGGCTAGTTTATCGATAACCGCATCAGTGAACTGCTCCCAGCCTTGATCTTTATGGGAATTCGCCTGTCCTGCTCGTACAGTAAGCACTGTATTCAAAAGCATGACACCTTGTTCTGCCCACTTCGTCAAGGTCCCATCTTGAGGAATAGGACAGCCTAGATCATCTTGTAGTTCTTGTAACATATTTCGTAAGCTAGGTGGATGCGGGATACCTGGCTTGACTGAAAAGCTTAAGCCATGTGCTTGATTAGGACCATGGTATGGGTCTTGTCCTAAAATAATGACCTTCACATCTTGATAAGCTGTTGTATAAAATGCATTCATCACATCCTGCATGGGCGGATAAATAGTTTGCGTTGAATATTCATTAGCAATAAATTGACGTAGCGCATGATAGTATGGTTTTTCTAACTCGTCTGCAAGTATTTCTTGCCAATCATTCGGGAATACTTGTTTCATTGTCCTTTAAGCCCCTTTCTTTTCTTACAACGGTACAAAAAACCAACCTTGAATTCAAGCCTCAGTTCAAACTGACCATTTAAAATTATCTAATTCTGACTATTTTTATAGAATCAGAATAAGACTATACTAAATGGTAATTTTAACACTCTCAACAATAAAGGAGATCTTTTCATGACTCTAAAAAAAACATTAACAATTGCTGGTTCAGATACATCCGGTGGCGCAGGTATGCAAGCCGATCTTAAAACATTTCAAGAGCACGGTACGTACGGTATGGTGGCATTAACAGTTGTTGTAACAATGGACCCGAATGGTTGGACACACAATGTTACACCATTACCAACTGACCTTTTACAAAAACAAATCGATACTGCTCTTTCAACAGGAATTGATGCTATCAAAACTGGCATGCTATCTACGGAAGAAATTATTCTTCTAGCTGGAGAAGCTATTGCAACATCAGGTACTACAAATGTTGTCATTGATCCCGTTATGATTTGTAAAGGTGACGATGAAGTTCTCAATCCTGGCAATACAGATGCAATGATACAACATCTTTTACCATTAGCAGCAGTCACAACTCCAAATCTTTTTGAAGCTGGTCAATTGGCTGGTACAGGTACTCCAAAAACGATTGATGAAATGAAAACAGCCGCACGAAAAATCCATGAACTAGGAGCTAAAGCTGTAGTCATTAAAGGTGGGAAAGCATTAGCCACTGAAAAAGCAACAGATCTATTCTTCGATGGACAAACATTCTATTTATTAGAATCTGAAAAAGTCGCTTCTACAAATAACCATGGGGCAGGCTGTACTTTTGCTGCTTCTGTTACTGCAAATCTGGCAAATGGACGGTCTGTTATGGATTCTGTTATTGAAGCAAAAGAGTTTGTATCCGCAGCCATTGCACATGGTTGGGCTCTTAACGATTACGTTGGTCCTGTCATGCATGGTGCAAAATCCCGCTTTGGTGCTCCACAAGTAACAGTGACTGAAATATAACCATGTGAACGGGATGTCTCAAAGATAGAGACATCCCTTTTTACACAAGGGAGGTTTCTAAGTCACCTCAGCCATACTCACATCCAGTATCTCGCTGAAAATATTACCTAACACTATGAGAAAAAAACGTAATTATTTAAATACTTCTACTACAAAACAAATAATGCGTTATTTTCTAGAGTTTTTGCTGACTAAAGATAAAAAATCGGACAAGATACGTTAGGACTTCATCCCCCATATATTAGCTTTAGATGGGAGGGAAAAAAATGAAAAAACATAAGGCAGAGAACTTAACTGAAGAATCAGGTTTATTAGCTGGAGAAATAACCTCTTCAAAAGTAGAAGTACTAGCTTCCATTGTCTTAACACTCGGCTACTCATTGTCCACCCTCGCCACAATAATGGCACTTCAGGAGGAAGAAGAACTAGCACAAGAAAAAAAGACCGAAAATCAAGATCAAAATCTATATATGAGACAAATGTTTAAACAGTTGCAAAATGTCAATAATCGTTTAGAAACGATCGAAAGAAAGCTTAATCGGTTCTAACCAATACATAGCCTATCCGTAATTTTAATAAAAAACCGCGAATCTCCGTCATAAAGAGAAACGCGGTTTTTTATTATACTATGATAATGAGCTTCATTCTTCTCCCTATTCTACAGCACAATCTGAGATGCTGAAGGAACGTCATCTATTGTACCAAGATAGAATTCGTTTTTACCTAGTTTTGCCATCCTTTAGCATTTTGTGCTGTCTACACACGATTTAGGAAGAAGCTATGGTTGCAATATCTTTCAGGTGTGAAACCGTATACAAAACGACACATTTTGTACATATTTTTTCACACCCCTTATATTGATACATTACAATAATTTTTTCAAGAATATTGCTTGGAAACTTGTCATAGATTAATAGTTAATGATTCATCTTGCCCTGATTTAGAATTAGATTAATCTAGATGAAATTATGTGGGAGGGATGTAAGTTACACAAATCATTAATTTGTACGTATGAAGCAATCAATTTCCCTTTGCTAATTTTTTTTACTATACTTAAAGGAGAAATGATCGAGAGGAGTGTTAAGATGCAAGAAGTACAAGTAGAGACGTTGCAAGAATTACTAAATTCTTTTGCCAACAAAGACGTTTATATTCATCTTGAGACGACAAACGGATCTTATGCAGCACATTATGATGAAAAGTTCTTTAATGCAGGTGCCTTTATACGCAACGCAAAAATTAATTATGAACTTGCTAAAGTTGTAGACAAGACACCTCATCGTGTTGGATTAAAATTACCTCATGGCTGGGTTTATGCACAAGGTATTACTCATTATGAATTAGATGATTTAGGCCGTTTATTAATGGCTGGATTAGATTACTCTGGAAAATTGGCGATTGCGCTTGAAATAAGTGAAACGCCATTTACTTACTAAGGGGGACGACTCTTTGAATTTACAACCACAACGTCATATTTTAATTGTGTACCCTCACCCAGATGATGAGGCTTTTTCAGTTGCTGGCACGATTGCCTACTATACAAAAAAAATGAATACACCTGTTACATATGCCTGCTTAACATTAGGTGAAATGGGCCGTAATTTAGGTAATCCTCCCTTTGCAACGCGCGAATCATTACCAGAAATACGTCGTAAAGAATTAATTGCAGCCGTTGAAGCAATGGGTATTCAAGATTTACGTATGATGGGTCTTCGTGATAAAACAATCGAATTTGAAGACGATGAGAAGATGGTGAAGCTGGTAGAAGGTTTAATTGAAGAGCTAATGCCTTCATTAATTATTACGTTCCTACCTGGTTTTGCGGTACATCCAGATCATGAAGCAACCGCACGTGCTGTCGTTGAAGCTGTACGTCGCATGCCTAAGGCTGCACGTCCGCAAGTATTTGGCTGTGCCTTCGCAAACGATACTATTGAAAAAAATGGCGAACCTCATGTGGTCTATGATATTCGCGAAATGCGAATGGATAAATTACAAGCTTTACAGGCACACGCATCACAAACTGGTTGGATGATGCAAGAAACAGAAAAACGCATTGATGATGGTGAACCGATGAGCGAGAGCTGGCTAAATGTTGAAAGATTCTACATTATTGATCCTGATAAATATGTAAAATAAATAAAAGGTTCTGTCCTCTTATGATTGGAGAACAGAGCCTCATTTTATTAGGTAGATTTTACTTTATTTACTTTATGCACGATAAACGTGATGGAAAAGGCAATCAATAAAAACAGGAAGAAAAAATAATGAGGTATATGAAGATTAACAACACTTACTAACATTTTTAACCCTATTACCCCAATAATGATGAAAGCAGTTGCTTCTAGCTCAGGTACTTTTTCGATCATAATTAAAAATACACCCGCTATTGTTCTCATCATTAAGATTCCTAACATACCTCCAATTAAAAGCACCCATACTTGATCTGAAACAGCAAAGGCAGCAAATATTGAATCAATAGAAAAAGCAATATCCATCAGCTCTACGGAAATAACTGTTGCCCAAAAGGTCCCAAAGAAACGAACCATCAAGCCTGATTTTTTTACCACCTTCACACTATCCTCATTTCCAATTTGAAGAAAATGAGCGATACAAAGCCATCCTAAATACAACGCTCCTAACACTTTAATAAACCAAAACTCTACAAGATAAACCCCTATTCCAATAAATAAAAATCTAAAAAAGTAGGCTCCTAGCATCCCATACATTAAAGCTCGTTTTCGTTGCTTATCCGGCAAATGTTTGACAAGTACTGCTAATACAAGTGCATTATCTGCTGATAGCAATCCTTCAATAATAATTAAGGAAAATATTAGTCCCCAGGATACAGGGTCCACTAATACTTCCCTCCACATTGCCCAATCAAAAAACTGACTATATGTAGATAGAATTCCTTGAATGATTTCCACTGCTTACCCTCCCACTTGTCCTAAGCTAATCTAGTATATGCTTGACCAATTTTGATATGAAAATTGTATTTTTTTGATCAAAGATATTGTGGACACCCCTCTAAAAAGAGCTCTTTTTTAAACGTGATTTGCTAGTAGGAGCACTATCATAGAAGTGATATATGACCGTGTTTGATACCTTTTTTGATATAAAAAGTATGTTGAATTAAGATAAAACGCTTACATAACAAAACGGACACGGAAAATTTAGAATTTACTAAAAATTAAGTCCAAAAAGCAAATAAAGTGTGCTATCATAGATAAATGTTTTAAACGTAAAATGGAGGATGAATACTATGGAAGTTGCTGATACTAGAACCGTGCAAGTGGAGAATGTTCTCATTGCACACCATTTTTTAAAAGACGTAGTTGTGCATACACCTCTACAAAGAAACGACTATTTATCAGAGAAATATGGTGCAAATATTTATTTTAAACGCGAGGATTTACAACATGTACGCTCATTCAAGCTTCGTGGCGCCTATTATAAAATTAAAAAAATCGAGGAAGAAGCGCGCAATGTTGGCGTTGTTTGTGCCAGCGCAGGCAACCACGCACAGGGTGTAGCTTATGCCTGTGCCCAATTAAAAATTCAAGCTAGCATTTTTATGCCTCAAACTACACCTAAGCAAAAAATAGACCAAGTGCGTATGTTTGGACGTGAGTATGTGGAAATTATTTTAGCGGGTGATACGTTCGATGACTCTGCTGAAAGCGCACTAAGCTTCTGTGAAGAACAAGGTAAAATCTTCATTCATCCATTTGACGATTTCGATGTTATTGCTGGGCAAGGAACTGTGGCGGTAGAAATCATGAATGATATGGAAGAGCCAATCGACTACGTTTTTGGCAGTATCGGTGGTGGTGGCTTAATGTCTGGTGTTTCTGCCTATATTAAAAACCTTTCTCCATCTAGCAAAATTATTGGTGTAGAGCCTGCCGGTGCTGGCAGTATGAAGGCTGCCTTTGCTGAAGGTGGCACAGTTGCTCTTGATTGGATTGACAAATTTGTCGATGGAGCTGCTGTAAAGTGTGTCGGTCATCATACTTATGATGTTTGTCGCCGTTATTTAGATGACATTATTCTTGTACCTGAAGGAAAAGTATGTACAACCATTTTAGATTTGTATAATAAGCATGCGATTATTGCTGAGCCTGCCGGTGCATTGTCAGTCGCAGCTCTTGATTTTTATAAAGAAGAAATCAAAGGAAAGTCTGTCGTAGTTATCATCAGTGGTGGGAATAACGATATTGGCCGTATGCAGGAAATTAAAGAAAAGTCTCTTATTCATGAAGGTTTACTTTACTACTTTATCGTTAGCTTCCCTCAACGGGCAGGCGCACTTCGTCAATTCCTAACTAGCGTACTCGGTCCTAATGATGATATTACTACCTTTGAATATACTAAGAAAAACAATAAAGAAAGCGGCCCTGCTCTAGTGGGTATTGAGCTCGGCGATCGATCGGATTACGAGGGATTACTAGCGAGAATGAATGAGTTTGGCTTCAAATATAAAGAAGTTAACAATGATATTCAGCTATTTGGCCTACTCGTCTAAAAGAAAGAGTCTCACTTTTAGCAAGTGAGGCTTTTTCTATGTTTAAATATTTGAGAGTCACCTCAACAGCATCTTTCTCAACCATTTATATAGATGAATGGAGCGAGGGAAGAAGCACGACCCTCACATCATTGTAAATGAAAAAACTATAGGCAAACCCAAATGTCATTGAGTTTGCCTATAGTCTTATACTCATACGAATGTATGAACGATATACCTTTATCCTAATAAAGCACGGTCCGAATTCATTTTCTCTCCACGAATGCGTTCAAATTCAGCCATTAAATCAGGTATCGTTAATTCATGTTTACGATTTTCTCCAACTTCTAAAATAATCTGACCTTTATCCATCATAATTAGACGATTCCCTAAATCTAAAGCTTGTTGCATATTATGCGTAACCATCAATGTCGTCAAATGATCTTTTTCTACTAAATACTTTGTAATGCGGGTGATTAGTTCTGCACGTGAAGGATCCAGCGCAGCTGTATGCTCATCTAACAATAATATGGATGGCTTTGTAAAAGTGGCCATTAAGAGAGACAAAGCTTGTCGTTCCCCACCTGAAAGTAACCCAACCTTTGCAGAAAGACGGTTTTCTAAATTTAATCCAAGCATCTCTAACGATTCAATAAAAAACTCACGACGTTTCTTGTCTACACCTCTTCTCAATCCTCTACTCTTATTGCGGGAGTAAGCTAGTGCCAAATTCTCCTCAATCGTCATAGCAGGTGCTGTCCCTGCCATTGGATCCTGGAAAACACGACCGATTAATTGCGAGCGCTTATACTCAGGCAAATGAGTAACATTGTTACCATCAATCGAGACCGTGCCAAAATCTGGTGTTAAGGCGCCAGAAATCATATTCATCATCGTTGATTTACCTGCCCCATTACTCCCAATAATAGTAACAAAATCACCAGGCTTTAAATGTAAGTTAATTTCTGCTAGAGCGATCTTTTCATCCGGTGTCCCTTCATTGAACACCTTATTTATACCGTGTAATTTAAGCAAGGCCTTTTCCTCCTTGCTCTACTGGTTTGACTTGTGTAAGTTCGGCAGCTCGTTTTGCCTTACGCTTTCGTTCCTTACGCTTGTTAATAAATTGAGGCAAAATCAACGCCAAAATGACAATGATAGCTGTAATTAATTTCATATCGCCAGAATCCAGGAAGTCTACACGTAATGCTAGCGCTAAAATAATACGATAAATAATAGCTCCAGCGATGACTGCAAAAGTGGTACGAATAATGGTCTTTGTACCAAAAATTGCTTCCCCGATAATAACAGATGCAAGCCCGATCACAATCATACCGATTCCCATACTTACATCAGCGAACTTTGAATATTGTGCGATTAAAGCTCCAGAAAATGCGACAAGTGCATTGGAAAGTCCTAGCCCTAGAATAATAAGTGTATCTGTATTAGCTGAGAAGCTGCGAATCATTCGTTTATTATCACCAGTAGCCCGAATAGCCAGCCCAACCTCTGTTTTTAAGAACCAATCTGCTCCTATTTTAATTAAAATCGTAATAATTACGATAACAATTAGTACACTCCAAGTACCTGGTACTTGCTGAATCCCCATGACTTTTAATAGGCTGTTGAGAGCATCATCAATCCCTAAATTACTCCAAAACGCTTGAAACTTTGAAAATATTGTTTCAGAGTTTAGTAATGGAATATTTGGGCGACCTATCGTATTTTCTGCAGTTAACCCCATGATCCGTAGGTTAATGGAATATAAAGCAATCATCATTAAAATCCCTGATAAAAGTGGGTTAATCTTCCCTTTTGTGTGAAGAATTCCTGTCATACATCCAGCAATAAATCCAGCAACAATTGCCACTAAAGTCGCTAAGATTGGGTGGTAGCCAAGCAAAACCATTGTTGCTGCTGTTGCCGCCCCTGTTACAAAGCTTCCATCAACCGTTAAATCCGGAAAATCTAACACCCGAAATGTTACATATACACCAAGTGCCATAATTGCATAGATGATTCCTTGCTCCACTGCGCCAAATAATGCTAAAAACATCGTTGAATCATCTCCTAAATCTCTTTATTATTCTACTGCTTGTAAATGAAGATAAAGCGGGGATGGTTCCCCCGCTTCAATCTATTTTTCTAGAAGTTCTGCACCCCAAGAATCTTTAATTTCAATTCCTAAATCATCTGCTACTTTTTTATTAATTAATAGCTTTAGATTTTGTGGAAATTGCGCTGGCGTTTCAGCAGGTGTTGCCTCACCTTTTAAAATTTTCACTGCCATTTGCCCAGCCTCATATCCGATATCGAAATATTCAAAACCATAAGCCGCCAAACCACCACGCGCTACAGAGTCAAGCTCTCCAACAATTAAAGGTAATTTATTGGCATTTGCTACATCAATAACAGACTCTAATGCAGAAACTACTGTATTATCCGTAATAATATAGAATGCATCGACCTTACCAATTAAGGATTCAGTGGCTTGCTTTACTTCCGCAGAAGTTGCTGCAGATGCCTCTTTAACCTCAAGACCTTGCTCAGCCATCACTTTTTTTACTTCTTTCACCTGTGCTACAGAGTTTTGCTCACCAGCGTTGTAGACCATACCAACGTTTTTAGCACCTAGCTCTTTTAAAAAGGCCACTGTTTTAGAAATCGTTTCAGGATGTAAATCGATAGTACCTGTAACATTTTTCCCTGGCTTCTCCATTGACTCTATGAGCTGAGCACCTACAGCATCTGTTACAGATGTGAAGATAATGGGAATATCACTTGTTGCTGTTGCCGCGGCCTGTGCAGAAGGTGTAGAGTTAGCAAATATTAAATCTACGTTTGCACTTACTAGATTGTTAGCAATCGTTGTGTTAAGACTATTATCGCCTTGTGCGATTTGTGAATCATACTCAACTTTTAAACCTGCATCTTCAATCGCCTTTTTAAAGCCTTCCGTCGCTGCATTTAGCGATGGATGCTCTACAATTTGCGTAATTCCGATTTTATATGTTTTATCATCTGCGTTCCCGCTGTCACTTGCGTTATTCGTTTCGTTTCCCTTTGATTCTGTTGAACTAGACCCACCACTACCACAAGCAGCCAGTAGTAATACTAGTCCAAAGAGTAAGAATGAAAGCTTTTTGACATTGCTCTTCACCATTAATCCCCCCGATTAAGTTCTGGAATATCTATCACACTTTATCCAAACAAAGTGTGAATGTATCGCTATATTATCGTTATTATTGAGCTCCGTCAACAACATTATGAATGTTCTGACTTTTGTATTTCACAAAAAATTTTAGTATTCCATTTAATTTGACGCTTTAAACCGCTAAACTACGCTATTTTTGTTATTCGATTCCTTTTTAAAAAATAGTAAAAAATATTTATGACAATTTTGCGAATTTAGTCATATAGATAAAAAGTCTGACATTTGACTTCTGCTAGATATGTATAATAAAATATTGACTTGTGTGAAAGCACCGTGGTTCGTAACCATCCCACGAAAAGATTGGGCTAAACTTACTTGCATTGAGTATTTTTATTAATGAAAACCCTGTATTATCAACGTTTTTAACTTTATGTACAAATTTTCGTTCGATTTAGTTAAGTCTGGTTTCTGTATCGTTTTACACATTTTTTACACAAAAGAAAATGACCACTCCTAATAGGGTGGTCATTTCAGACTGTAGACAAACTCAAAAAATTTGAGAGTTTGCCTACAGTCTTTTTTCTTTTACAATGAAAAAAAGTAAAGCCATTGATTTCCACTACGGGCGGACGCTTTCCGCGGGCGGGGTCGCCGCCCTTCGTTCCAATCAACTTCTACATAAAGTACTTACTTTACTTTTATCTACATAGGGTGTTGAAAAGTAAATTTTTGAGGTGATAAACGATGATGACGAAGAATCAAACCAATGAACGAGAACAATTAGAAATGTTAACGATTGATCAATTAGTTCCCAACGATCATTTAGTGCGAAAACTAGAGGCTGCTATTGATTTTTCATTTATCTATCCTTTAGTCGAACATCTCTATTCACCTAATGGGCGTCCTAGTATTGATCCTGTTGTTCTCTTTAAAATGACGTTTATTCAGTACGTTTTTGGTATTCGGTCCATGCGTCAAACCATCAAAGAAATTGAAACGAATATGGCGTATCGTTGGTTTTTAGGATTTGGCTTCCATACAGAAGTCCCGCATTTCTCTACCTTCGGTAAAAATTATGTCCGTCGCTTTCAAGACACCGATATATTTGAGCAGATATTCTATCGTATTTTAAAAGAGATTATACATCAAGGACTCCTCCATGCAGACCATTTATTTATCGATTCCACGCATGTGAAAGCGAGTGCGAATAAACGGAAGTATGATAAAAAGGTTGTGCGAAAAGAAACACGGGCTTATGAAGAGAAGCTTCAATTAGAGTTAAATATGGATCGTGAGGAACACGGAAAAAAGCCCTTTCCCCCGGAGAAGTTTGAAAAGGAAGAATGGAAAGAAATAAAGGAAAGTACGACAGGTCCTGAAAGTGGCTATTACGTGAAGGATGAACGTACGAAACAGTTTGCCTATTCTTTCCATGCAGCCACAGATGAAAAAGGCTTTGTCTTAGGTGCCATTGTGACTCCGGGAAATGTGCATGATAGCCATGTATTGCAGCCACTTGTGGAAAGGGTCATTCAAAACGTTCAAAAACCATAAGCTGTTGCGGCAGACGCAGCCTATAAAACACCAGCGATTACGAACTTTTTGTTAGAGAATCAAATGTTGCCTGTTCTTCCATATACACGTCCTAAAACGAAAGATGGATTCTTCCGAAAGCATGAGTATATATATGACGAGCACGCACTATAATTGTTATCTTTGCCCACAAGGGCAGATATTGAAGTATGCGACAACGACGAAGGTAGGATATCGCCAATATAAATCGAATCCTTTGATTTGTGCGAAGTGTCCAAGCCTTTCCCAATGTACAGAAAGTAAGCATCATCAAAAACTCATTCAACATCATATTTGGGAGTCGTATGATGTGGAGGAAGCTGAACATTTACGCCATTCCTATGACATCAAACAGATTTATGCCAAGCGCAAAGAAACGATTGAGCGTGTCTTTGCGGATGCAAAAGAAAAGCATGGTATGCGATGGACAACCTTAAGAGATCTAAAAAAATTGTCCATGTGCAGGCGATGCTTACTTTTGCTACCATGAATTTAAAGAAACTAGCTACTTGGACGTGGCAGACAGCTTAAGAGAGCATCTATGCTCGAAGAGTATGTTGGATACAGCAATGATTTACCAAATAATGAAAATGAAAGAGATAGAAAAATGACAAAAGCCTTCGAGAATGAACTTCTCGACGGCTTTTGTCTCAGTCTGAAAGGAGTAGCACATGCTACTCTTTTTCAATAAAATTATTCAATTCAAGCTTCTTCATAAGCATTTTTCATTCCGTTATATAAATTAATGTCTTTAAAATCATCTTTATTAATGTGAAGTTGTACACTTACCTCATACAAAAAATAAAGCCATTCCGTATCATTTTCCTCAACAGCTTTAGCACAAGCATTTTCTATATATACACTATTCACATGACGTTCTAGACCCTTTATATAATCTAAGGCTTTTGATGCTCCTGGCCAATTCAAATCCTTAAATAATTCATATAAATTAGGCAAGGCCAATTTGTTATTTGGATAGCCGATAGATATGACGACATCGACTGCGTTCTCCCAACATTCTTTTGAATATTTTTGAAATATAAGTGGCAATTGTTCATTGGTAATTTGACAAAGAAATGCTTTTGCTTCGTTTTGAATTGTCTTTGGTAAATTCCAATTCAAATTATAGGAATAATAAATCACTAAATTATCTTCCATAAAAATTCATACCTTTCATAGAAATGTTGCTTATTTAACTTTCACAGAAATTCCCTGTAGAATCCTAGTGTATTTATGCGGTTTGTCATTTGCATTGTCTCGACTATCAATCCAACCTTTCATATCTGATGACTTATCTGTTTTTACAGAAACATGATTACCACCATCTTTAATAGCTTTTAATGACCCTGTTTTATTTACAGCTTCTATGGTAGTTGCTGTAAACGAACCACTAGGCATTTTTAAGTTATAAGAAAGCCCTCCAGTATCTTGAGGTCTTGGAGTTAAATTTGTGCCATTTCCACTACCACTGCGATAAATAATTGTTGGATTTTTGTCTTTCAATCTCTCAATCAGTTCAGGTTTTACTTGATCCTTCGCAACTACTACTACAGTAACTAATGATGCTGCAATAATCATAGCAAGTAAGGTGTCAAATGCCCAAGCCGCAACAGGGATTAAAGGAATAGCAATCCTGGGTTGAATCCAATTATCAGAAATGTCACTACTCACAACTTCTCCGTTTTGTAGTTGTTGCTCTTTTAATTGTTCAATGTCTAATTCTTCACCACTATTTAAATCAATAGCTTTTGTTGAAAATAATTCTGTCTCTGTATCATATGTTAATTCATATACTATTTCGTTTAAAGTTAGTGTATAGGTTTCTATATTGCCATTTATACTATATTTTGTGTTATTTTCGGCATAATTTTCTAAATACTGTGTACTTAACTCAATATTACTATCCTCTAATGAACTCTCTGCTTTTGCAACAGCATTATTAAATTGAAATACATTAAAAAATGCTATTGTAAAAACTATTGTTAACACTAAAAATTTCTTTAACATTTAATCATTCCACCTTTATTATTTTCAAAATATAAATGAGCAAATTCACAAACAAGTGGATAGAGCTTTTCCCTGGGAGTATAGTGTCGACGCTATAAGCTCTTTCTAGTAGTATTTTTTGCTCATTTAGGTTAACAATGTTAATAATAACATTTTTTTCTATAATAACTAATTTTTTAAAAAATAGTACTATTTAGAAAATAAAGGTAATTTCGAGTTAATAATCTCCTAAATGTGATGGATTTATAGAATAGAAGTAATGAATTTTAACATAAAAAAATCCACCCCTACAAGATGGAAATTTCGGATTTCAGGAATCATGTGTTTTGCTATCTATATCAAACAATAACACTCTTGATAAATTAATAATAAATTTAGCCTCATTTTCCTCTAATATATCTTTGTTAGGGTGAGAGAAAACATGATTATTTCTAACATCATTCATGTTCTCTAAAAACTTGCCAATAGCGTTGACTGTTTGATTAATGGGTTTGTGATGATCTTTTACATTAATATTGAATTTTGGATGGGATATTTTCAACCTTCCCCACATATCTTGAATTTTTATAGTTCATCAAAGGTAATATTCTGTTCATCACATATTGCTTTTAAATATCCATGTAGTGCTGTGTGAGCACAATCTACGGCACTACTAAAAGAATGTTTATCGATCAAAGTATCTGCTTGCAACAATACTTCTTTTACAAACTCTATATCATGCTTAAGTTCTCCATATTCAATTAGTTCTCCCTTTAATTGTGTAATCCACTGTGTTATTTTTCCATGCAACTTCTCTTTATTAGAAAATTCAACTTGTTTTAGTAATCCATTCTCTAGTATTTCTTCGAAAATCTCTAATGGATACTTTTTTCTATTCATGGTTTACCTCATTCATGCCAGCATTTTATTTTATAAAGGAATTTCAGTTCAGTATATTTCCGAACGACTTGGACATGCAGATGTAGATACAACAATTCGAATTTACACTCACCTCATTAAAGAACTTCGTGAAGAAGATGAGAGAAATACAATGAATATTTTAGCCGCTTTAATATTTTACACATTATTTACACATAGTTATTTACAAACCCGCATGAATACTGATATGATTGCACTTGCTCTACGTGGTTCGTAACCATCCCACGAAAAAAAACTAAGGAGAAATGAATATGAAAATAAAGTTTTTAGCAGCAAGTGGTATTATTGCAGCTCTATACATTGCTGTGACGATGCTTGTTGCACCATTTGGTTTTACAGAGGTGCAGTTCCGTGTATCTGAAATTTTTAACCATTTAGTGGCCTTTAATCCACGCTTTGCCGTTGGTATCATAATTGGAGTATTTATTGCTAATATCTTTTCACCACTTGGTATCTACGACTTAGTATTTGGTGTTGGACATTCTATGATTACATTGGGTTTGTTCATTTTGATTTGTAAATTTGTTAAAAATATTTGGGCACGCTTAATCATCAATACATTCTTATTTACTTGTACAATGTTTATAATTGCCTTTGAATTGAATTTAGCCTTAGAGCTACCATTCTTTTGGACTTGGCTAACGGTGGCAGCAGGTGAATTCGTTGTTTTAGCGGTGGGTGCACCTATTATGTATATACTCAATAAACGCCTTCACTTTAAAGAGATGATTGAATAGACGAGTCTTACAAGATTCGTCTTTTTTTCTTGACAATATTCTGAAAACATTCTACAATTCTTTCTAATAAATGCGAAGAAGAAGAGTAGTAGCAAGCATCGTTACTTAAAGAGAGCTGGTGGTCGGTGTAAACCAGTAGTACGTACTTGTGAATGGACTTCAGAGCAGCCTTACTCCAATGTAAGGCCGATTGGCTCCCCGTTATCGGAGTTAGAAAGCGCGCATCAATTGCGAATAAAGGTGGCACCACGGTTACTCGTCCTTTTTACAGAGGATTGGAGTGGCTTTTTTTTATGAAAAAATGAGCGTAGAGGAGTCGAGAAAAGATGAGTACAGTAGCAGAGAATAAAGGATATTTCGGAGAATTTGGTGGAAGCTTCGTTCCAGAGGAGCTTCAGCATGTATTAACTATTTTGGATGAAAATTTCCAAAAATTCAAAGATGATGCAGACTTTAATACAGAATTGAATTATTATTTCAATGAATATGTCGGTCGCAAATCCCCTCTTTATTTTGCAGAAAATTTAACAAAGCAATTGGCTGGCGCAAAAATATATTTAAAGCGTGAGGATCTTAACCATACGGGCTCACATAAAATCAATAATGTATTGGGTCAAATTTTATTAGCAAAACGTATGGGAGCAAATCGCGTTATTGCTGAAACCGGTGCAGGACAACACGGTGTGGCAACCGCTACTGCCTGTGCCATGTTCGGGATGGATTGTACTATTTATATGGGGTTAGAGGATACTAAACGTCAGGCATTAAATGTATTTCGAATGGAGCTTCTTGGAGCAAAGGTAGTAGCTGTTGATAAGGGGCAAGGACGTTTAAAGGATGCCGTTGATGAAGCATTCGCTGATTTGGTGGCAAACTACGAAACGACATTTTATTTATTGGGCTCTGCTGTTGGGCCGCACCCATTCCCCTCAATGGTTAAACATTTCCAATCAGTTATTAGCCGCGAAAGCCGCGAGCAAATTTTGGAGAAAGAAGGAAAACTACCAACCGCTGTCCTAGCCTGTGTTGGCGGTGGAAGTAATGCTATAGGGGCATTCGCAGAGTTTATTGCTGATAAAAATGTTCGTCTTATCGGAATAGAGCCAGATCAAGCTGCTACACTTAACGAAGGAACGCCTGGAGAACTGCACGGCTTCAAATGCTTAGTGCTACAGGACGCAGAGGGAAACCCTCTACCAACATACTCGATTGCCGCAGGGTTAGATTACCCAGGTGCGGGACCTGAGCACAGTCACTTAAAAACAATTGGTCGTGCAGAGTATGTTACCGTGACAAATGAAGAAGTCCTAGAGGCATTTCAGGTGCTATCGAAGGTAGAAGGTATTATTCCTGCACTCGAAAGCTCTCATGCAGTTGCCCATGCACTAAAACTAGCGCCTACTCTTACAACTGATGACATTATTATTATTAATATCTCAGGTCGTGGCGATAAGGACGTTGAGCAAGTTTTTCATATGTTAAATAAATAATTTAAACCTGAAAGAGCGATTTCCTAAACCGGAAATCGCTCTTCAACTTTCACTAATGATGTAATGTCTGCTGATCTTGAAACACAAGTATAAACGAATCTATTCCAATAAGAATATATATCCCCCATTTATTTCATAAAAAAACGGATGAAGTCTATCACATCATCCGTTCAATCGCTATTATGAAATCGCTCTTTTATGCAGTTTAATTTTTAGCTTTTCTAACATATCTACCGTCATTTTTGACAAATCGTACTCTGCTTTAAAGCCCCACTCTTTTTGTGCCGCTTCAATATTTATTGAGTTTGGCCAGCTATCTGCTATTGCCTGACGAACTGGGTCAACCTGATAGTTCATTGTAAAGTTCGGTAAATGTTTTTTTATTTCAGCTGCGATTTGCGATGGTTCAAAACTCATTGCTGTTATATTAAAAGCATTACGGTGAACAAGCTTACTACCATCGGCTTCCATTAAATCGACAATTGCCTGTAAAGCATCTGGCATGTACATCATATCCATATACGTACCTTCTTGAATATAAGATGTATACTTACCTTGTTCAATCGCTTCGTAGAAAATCTCTACCGCATAATCAGTTGTACCACCGCCAGGGGGTGTTACATAAGAAATTAAACCTGGGAAACGGACACCACGTGTATCTACTCCAAAACGGCTGAAGTAATAATCACATAATAATTCGCCAGCCACTTTATTAACACCATACATAGTTGTCGGGCGTTGCAATGTATCCTGAGGTGTGTCTTCCTTCGGTGTAGATGGTCCGAATGCCCCTATTGAGCTTGGTGTGAAGAATTGCATATTTAACTCTCGTGAAACTTCCAAAGCATTCATTAATCCACCCATATTTAAATTCCAAGCCAACAAAGGATTTCTTTCAGCTGTAGCTGATAATAGTGCTGCTAAATGCATCATTGTATCAGCACCAAAGTCCTTTGCTAAATCATGCATTCTTTGTCCATCTGTAACGTCCAATATCTCAAACGGGCCCTCAGTATGGTCAAGCTTTCTAATGTCAGTAGCAAGTATATTGTCCTCTCCATAAATACTACGAAGTTTTTCTACAAGCTCAGAACCAATTTGACCAAGTGCTCCGGTAACCATAATTTTTTTCATTTCTCAAAACCTCCACATGTGAACAATTGTACTTATGGAAAGTACAAAAATATATTAATAAACATTGATTTAATAACACTTTCAATGAAATTCATTATAATGTGTTCGTTTTGAAAATACAACAATTATATTAAAAATATTCATAAAAGAAACATACTATCCCTTACTTCTCAGTATATGAACATTTTAAATTATTGTGCTACAAAAATATATCAAATACATTTGTATATTCACAGAGGACATATTTTGAAACTACCATCCAACAAGTTATTAGAGCAAATAAAAAGAATCCCCTTTGCTAACTTTACAAAGGAGATTCAATCGCCCATTAAGATATGAATGACTAAATTATATTGAAAAACGTTTAACGGCTATTTGTAGCACTTTTGATACCTTTCGTAATTCTTTAATATAATTATGGAAATGTTGCTGTGCTGTTAATTGATTGGCTGTTAAAGCAGCAACATGCTTTGTCGATACTGTATTCGTATCAGATAACGATGTCAACATAACCGCATCATCACTAACTTTTTTTGTATGATTGGCAATCTCTTGAACTGTAGAAGATACTTCCATAATATAAGGCTTGATTGTATGTACTTTTTCTAAAATTTGATCAAAACTGGAAGCCGTTTGTCCTGTTACAGTAACGCCTTTCTCGGTTGCCACTAGAACGCCCTCCATCATTTGCACTGCATAGCTTGAATCCAAATGAATGTTTTGTACAATGGATGTAATAGTTTGTGTAGAATGGACGGTTTGCTCCGCAAGCTTACGTACCTCATTCGCTACTACTGCAAATCCCTTGCCATGCTCGCCCGCTCTTGCCGCTTCAATAGATGCATTTAACGCCAATAGATTTGTTTGAGCTGTTATTCTTTCGATGACCTCTATCATTTGATAGATAGATGATGCTCGTTGAACTAAATTAAAAATGGCTGTATTGGATTTCTCGACAGCTTGCTTAATCGTCTGCATTTGCGCCAAATTGGCCTGCACAATTTCAGTACCGCTCTCCGCATCTCTAGCAGTTTTATGGGCGAAATTTTCCACAATTTGAATTTTCTCTAATATGACCTGTACATCATTTAAAACTTCTTCTAGTGATGATGTATTGGAGGCCAATTTATTAGTAGACGCAGCTGTTGAATCTGAAATAGACTGTACATCTTTAGCTATTTTTAATGTTGTTGTAGAGGATTCCTCTGAGGACTCCTGCAATTTCCCAGTCATTTTCTCCACTTCGTAGGCACTGTCCGTAACTGTATGGAGTAAACGTTTCACTTCTGTGACCATTTGATTGTAAGAAAGCACTACCTCACCTAGCTCATCATGAGCCACATAACTTGCATTGGCAGTGAAATTACCCTGTTCAGCTTGCTTTAATAATGATTTCAATTGTCGTGTAGGTACATTGACTGCCTTTGTTGCTATAAATCCTATAATAATAACTAGCATCACAACTGTTAAACACACCCCACCAAGCAGCCAATAACCAAATTGTACATCTTCTTGATAGGACTGTTGTTGGTCTTTTGCTCGTTGAACAAGATAGTTTTGAGTTTCTTCTAATAATGTATGAATTTCCTGACTTATTGGTAGAAACGTCTGTGAATAAAATTTCTCTTGTTCACTTTGTTTCAATTGCTGGTAGCCCTCAATCTTTTCTCTCTGCTTTCCTAGCAAGGATTTATACTTATTAATTTGATGACTCATTTTTTTATCAATTTCTTGCCCTTTTAAATGGTCTAACGGCTTATCCACGTCTTTTAAAATGGCTGACATTCTTTTATAATCACCATCAGAATCAACGATAAAATCTAATTGACGTTGCGATTCCTCCAGCTCATTTAGCCATCCAATTGGAACAAGCCCCTGTTTGTAACTCTCACTTGCATGCCACGACATTTTTCTCAAATAATCCACACTAAATACACCTAGCAATACATTCGATAATACACAAACAATCATAAGTACAAGTAACTTGTCCTTCACCTTAATGAAACGAAAAAAATGCATGATCTCTGGCTCCTCCTCCAACTCTTACCAATAATGATAGTATGAAGATATAAAGCCAGTGTTATATTTTTGTAAAGATTAGACGAAGAATTAAGAAATTATGCCCACTCACTCATCCCATATAGGTAATTTACCGTACAAATCAACATGTACAAATATCCTTTATTTGCATCATGTAAATAGTTGCAACCTTCCACACATTACCAGCGTTTATAATATTAACTATAGAAAGAAGGTGTTACATTTGTCGCAGCTTAAGAAATTGGATGGAAGTTTAGTTGTGAGCCTCTTTTTCATTGGAGGTTTTAGCTGTCTTTTTGTCCATTCTAGCAGTGTCAATTTCGGACAATATACCAGTTCCTTCATTATGAAGCAATTTATCTTTTATCTCATTGGGTTTATGATCATGTTTGGGATTTCCTTACTTGATATTGAACAATTAAAAAAGATTGGATGGCCGTTTTATGGATTAGCCGTAGCATTAACTGCTGGACTCATAGTAGCACCAGAAAGTATTGCACGGACGATAAACGAGGCTAAATCTTGGTATCAAATACCATTTCTAGGCTCCCTTCAGCCATCTGAGTTCTTAAAATTCGCCTTTTTAATTGTTGTGAGTAAAGTCATTATCTCTCATCAAGAGAAAAATGGACGCCCCTCTTATCTAGCTGATTTATGGCTATTAGTAAAAATCGGACTCATCGTCCTTCCTCCATCGCTCCTTGTTTATAAACAACCCGACACAGGCATGGTTATGTTATACATGGCAATGATTCTACCCATGATACTTTTTTCGGGTATTCATAGAAAGTTACTGATTGTGTTTACGGCCATTCCTCTAGTTCTTATCAGTACAGTTGTAGTACTTTATGTCAGATTTAATGATTTTTTCACGGAAAAAATTTTAGGTGCCCTATCAGGACATCAAGTATCTCGTATTTATGGTTGGCTGCAGCCTTATGATTACATAGATTCTTCGTTTCAAGTACGCCAGGGCTTTTTAGCCATTGGATCGGGTGAATTTATCGGAAAAGGCTATCTGAATAACAATGTTTATGTACCAGAAAAACATACTGATTTTATTTTTTCTACTATTGCTGAGGAATTAGGGTTTGCTGGCGGTGCATTCGTCATTGCTTTACTGTTTTTTGTCATCTACAGGATTGTGCTTATTACAGTTGAAGCAAAAGACCCTTTTATGACATTAATGGGCGCAGGAATATCAAGCTTACTAGCCTTCCAAATTACTCAAAATATTGGCATGACCCTTGGACTTTTACCAGTCACGGGAGTTACTTTGCCTTTTTTAAGCTACGGGGGCAGCTCACTTTTGTCAAATTTCATGCTAATGGGAATTGTCATGATTATTCATAAATCCTATAAGGGGTATATGTTTAAAAGAGAAGACTAAGAGATGCAAGTAGAGAAGGATTTTCTCTACTTGCTAGATAAAAAGGGATTATTCTGATTGATTGTTCGTTTAAAAAGAAGTAATTAAAAGAATATCCCTCGCCAGGACACTTTTGATAGATAATTATCAAAAAAAATTTTATAAACTACAGTTCACCTTTTTCCAGTATTATTTTACATAAATTGATTGTTATTTTATTGATTGAACCTTTTTCTGATTTCATAAAAAGGTTCTAAAAGCTCTTATTTAGAGTCCTTTAGAACCAATAGTATTTATTAAAGCTTCTTTAAACTCTCAACGACCACATCAAGTATGCGCTGAAGATCTGCTTGCACAATATTTAGTGGTGGTGATAGTGTCAGAACATTATTAAAGCCGGCTACTGTTGCCCCATTTTTCCCAATAATCACCCCTTGTTCTTTGCATGCAGCAATAACAGCATTTACCTTCTCCACTGGTAAAGGTTCTTTCGAGACTTTATCTACTACTAACTCAATTCCAATTAATAAACCTCTGCCCCGCACATCTCCTACATTCGGATGATCCTGTAAATTTTCTTGCAATGTTTGTAATGTGGCCTTCCCCATCTCCTTGGAGCGGTCGAACAATGCTTCTTGCTCTAGAATTTCAATATTTTTTAATGCAACTGCACATGCCACTGGAGAGCCCCCAAATGTATTGACATGGCGGAAATAGCCATAGGCATCTGTGCCAGTGAAAGCCTCATAAATCTCACGCTTTACGGCAGTTGCTGATAATGGTAAGTATGCACTCGTAATCCCTTTAGCCATTGTAATAATATCTGGTTTCACACCATAATTCATAAATCCAAATGGCTTACCTGTTCGACCAAAGCCACAAATAACTTCATCCACTATCATTAAAGCACCATGCTTTTTACATACTTCCTCTATGCCTTTTAAATAGTTTTCAGGAGGCATAATGACGCCGCCACCTGTTATAATTGGCTCTAAAATCATGGCTGCAATCGTATCACTCAGTTCCCATGTCATCGTTTTATCGACAGCCCTTACGCTGGCTAAATCTAATGGCGCAATAGCATCATCTTCATGTTCACGGTATTGATCAGGCGGTGCAACATGGATAAAGCCAGGAGACAGAGGCTCGTATTTATATTTCCGTTCCGCTTGCCCTGTTGCTGCTAATGCCCCAAAGGAATTTCCATGGTAGGCGCGGTAGCGAGAGACAATCTTATAGCGGGAGCTTTGCCCTTTTTGCTGGTGATATTGTCGTGCTATTTTAAAAGCTGTTTCATTCGCTTCTGATCCACTATTAGAGAAGAAAATAACGTACTCCCCACCAAGCAAGTCATTTAGTTTTTCACCTAGCTGTACGGCTGGTAAATGTCCCTGCGATAATGGTGCATAGGCATTCTTCATCATTTGCTCATGTGCGGCATCTGCCAGTTCCTTACGTCCATAGCCCACATTTACACACCATAGCCCAGCCATGGCATCAATATATTCGATGCCATCTGTATCTATTATTCTTGCACCATCTGATTTTTCCACTACATAGGTTGCTTGTGGATTGTAGGGTTTCATTGAATGCCATACATATTGCTCATCCTTTGTTAAAACATCACTTTTAAGATTGATCTGTGTCATTGCCGAACACCCTCTCATTTATTTTTTCAGTAGATTAGCTTTTTGCATCGTTATTACTTGGGAAGGCAAAGGAGCTTGTTGCATCTTCCATTTCATCTGGCCAACGCTCCGAGATTGTTTTAGCCTTTGTAAAAAATCTCGCTTGATCCGGACCAAACATATGCCCTTCACCAAACTTAGAGCGCTTCCATCCCCCGAAATTATGGTAGCCGACAGGAATTGGAATCGGTACATTAACCCCTACCATGCCCACTTCAATCTCTTCTTGGAATTTACGAGCTGCTGCACCACTGCTGGTAAACATCGTTACACCATTACCAAGTTCATGGTCATTAATTAATTCAATAGCTTCTTGTAATGTCTCTACACCCACTACTATGCGGGCTGGACCAAATACCTCCTCTTTGAAGATAGTCATATCAGGCGTAATATTATTGAGTAGTGTTGGTCCAACATAAAAACCATTAGATGTTTCGCATACTTTAGGATTTCGTCCGTCAATGACAAGGTTTGCCCCCTCATTAACAGCCCCATCAATATAGCTGATAATCGTTTCCTTCGATTGTTGGCTAATAACTGGACCAAAATCGACATCATCTTCTGTATAAGGACCTATCTTTAGCTGTGAAATCTTCTGCTTCAATATGTCTGTAAAACGCTGCTCGGTATCTTGACCAACAACAAGCGCTCCAGAAATCGCCATACAGCGCTGTGATGCTGCCCCGTATGCAGCACCTAAAAAGGCGTTCGCAGTTTGCTCCAAGTTGGCATCTGGCATAACAATCATAAAATTCTTACCACCACCAAAAGCAGCCACACGTTTATTATGCTTTGTTCCCGTTTGATAAATATATTCGGCTACTGGCGTAGAGCCTACAAAGGAAATGGCTTGAATCTCTTTGTTTTCTAGAAGCTCATTGACCGCTTCTTTATCGCCATTCACTACTGTCCAAATACCATCAGGGAGTCCCGCCTCTTTCCATAATTGACTTAAAAATAATGCAGAATGAGGAACACGTTCAGATGGCTTTAAAATAACAGCATTCCCTACTGCCACAGCCATACTTGTAATAGCTAAAGGGACCATAACAGGGAAATTAAAAGGCGCAATCGTTGCCACTACACCGAGTGGTGATTTGGCAGAAAAAGCATTAATATTGCCACCTACATTGACGGAATACTCCCCTTTTAGTAATTGTGGGGCACTAATCGCCATATCTACCGATTCAATCCCTCGAATAATTTCGCCCTTCGCATCCTCTTTAGTTTTCCCGCTTTCCTGACAAATCACTTCAATAAGCTCTTCCTGCTTTGTTACTAACAATTGTCGGAATCGATGTACAACCTCAACCCTCTTCCCAATGGACATCTTTTTCCATGCAGGAAAGGCTTCCTTAGCCTGTTGAATGGCCTGCTGTACTTCGTCTTTTGAAGCAAGCGGTACTCTCGCTATCGTTTCACCTGTTGTTGGATTATACACATCTGAAAATCTCCCACTAGTACCAGCTACCTCTTCCCCTTTGATAAAATGTGTTAGCGTTTTCATTTTTTGTTGTACTGTCATCATTTAACCTCTCCTTACATGGGATTATTGTTCAAAATCAAATTCGTCTTTGTTAAAAATAGAGCTTGATTCATCGACCTGTTTTATCACCTTATTTCTTTGCGTAAGTAAATAAAAAATCATGACCACGGCAACGACAACACATGTAAATAGAATTTGTGAGCGCATAGACTCAATAAAGAACATGGCCATTAATAAGGCAGTTGTAGCTACTATGGTGAAATACGTTAGATAAGGAAATAGCCACATCTTCACCTTCAGTAGCTCAGGATTTTCGCGTTCAATCTTTCTACGCATTTTCAATTGTGAAAAGGCGATGATTAAATAAAGAATCAAAGTAATAGCACTACAAGAGCTTAGCAAAAACATAAATACTTTATCAGGTGAAACATAATTCATAATAACGGCAATATAAGAGAAAAATGTTGCGGCTAAAATTGCATTCACTGGTGCACCATTTTTATTTAATTTTAAAAAAGCTTTCGGTGCCTCCCCCTTCTCTGCTAAAGAAAATACCATTCGTGATGTTGCATAAAGTGCAGAATTTAAACACGATAGCACAGCTGTTAAAACAACAAAATTCATAATTTGTGCAGCGGCAGGAATACCAATATAATCTAGCACTGCTACATAAGGGCTTGTTAAAATATCAGAGGAGTGCCAAGGCAATAACGTCACAACAACTGTTATTGAGCCTACATAGAAAATTAAAATGCGCCAAGTAATCGAATTCGTAGCTTTTGTGACAGCTGCTAACGGTTCATCTGACTCACCAGCAGCGATAGCCACAATCTCTGTCCCCATAAAAGAAAAAATAACAATGACAACACCCATTAATACAGCGCCAAAGCCGTTTGGTAAAAATCCACCCTGCTCAACTAGATTCGTCAGACCAACAGCGTTAAAGTTTGGTGCTATACCAAAAATAATAAATGCGCCTAGACCTAAAAAAACTACTATACTTGCAACCTTAATAAGAGAGAACCAATATTCAAATTCGCCAAAGGCTTTTACAGAAAGAACATTTGTTAAAGTAAGTGCTACTGTTAAAAGTAAACTTAAGAGCCATAAAGGAATTCCGTCATACCAATATTGAATAATCGCCGCTGCTGCCGTTGCCTCTAATGCGATAGCAATGACCCAGAAAAACCAATACAGCCAACCAATCATAAAGCCTGCCCATGGACCAATTGCTTCATGTGCATAGTGTGCAAACGACCCACTTGTTGGATTGACAGCCGCCATCTCACCTAGCATACGCATCACTAAGATGACAATAATTCCTGCAAATATATACGACAAAATTGCTCCTGGACCCGCCAAGTTAATGACTGAGCCACTGCCCATAAATAAGCCAGCCCCAATTACACCCGCTATCGCGATCATCGTCATATGCCGTTTCTTTAATCCTCTTTGTAAATGCGTTTGTTGCTCCATATCTGACACCTCTTTTATTAGATTGGATTATCGCTTACAAAAATCTTACATGTTTCATATCGTTGAAGTAATAGACAAACTGTAAATTTCTATACAATTGTTTTAAACATAATGTAAAATAGACTAAATATTCTTAAAATATTACTTTATTTAGTTTTCTAGCTATTTAATAACAGTAAACAGCAATAATAGATAAAAAAGTCATAAAAGATGTTTCCAAAGGAGGAGCTATATTGAGCCAATTCCAACTTAAAGTACTTCATGTTTTAGACAATAAATACTTTCAGAATGCAGAGGTAGTTGCAGGTCATGAGGGGTTATTAAGAATCGTAAAGTGGGCACATGTTCTTGAAATAGTCCATGTAGATAATTTTTTAGTTGGAGAAGAGCTGGTGTTAACGACGGGGATCAGTCTTCAACATGGCATTGAAGATTTTATGACGTTTATTGAATCCTTAATTGAAAAAAATTGTGCTGCCCTTTGTATTGAGTATGGCTCTTCTATTCAAGCAGTTCCAGAAGCAATACTTGCTATTGCAAATCGTCATCAGTTCCCGATTATTGTTTTTCATGAAGCGGTTCCTTTTGTTCGCATTACACAGGATTTACATAGTCAAATTATAAATCAGCAGTATTTAATGGTTTCGACACTAGAATCCTACTCACAAACTTTAAATAAAAATACGGTGTTAGGACAAAATACGGAAGACATCTTACAAAATATGTATATCGAATTAAAAACACAAATTATGTTTTCTATTAAGGGACGGGAACCCGTCTTATATCCTAATATGACTAAAAGTAAACGTCAGCAATTATTAGCATTGAATAAATATGCTCAGCAATTTAAACATGAGCCCATCTATATTTTTGATCAGCATTATGCAGATTTAACCTTATTCCGTGAAGATGGTCTATTTTCAGAGTTTGAATTATTAATTTTAGACCGTACAGCAACAGCATTAGCACAATTATTAATGCGAGAGTTCTATATTGAGGAGAAAAAGAATATTGAGGACGCCTCAATTTTAGCTGATTGGATCGACCAAAAGCTATCCAAGGAAGAAATCTATAAATTTATCGTTTCCCACTATACCAACTTTTCACAATCTAGTGGCGTTGTCTTTATTTTGGCCACTCCTAGTACAGTCATGAAAGCGCAGGAGGATATTGTCTATAGTAAACTTTATTACCGTAATCTCTTTGAACAGCATGGCTTTATCCCGTTTTTATTCGAAAGAAAAAGCTATGTCATTTTTATTTTACTTCATGCCAAAGATTGTCGAGCGATTCGTGAAATACTAAATAGCATCTTCACCTCGCTTCCTAAAACTGAATTTTATAAAAAACAGCAAACTCAAGAGTTTCAAATAGCAGTTGGTAAAGTTGTTGCAGATGTACAAGATATCTTCAAAAGCTATCAAACTGCTTTAGAAACATTATATATTTGCCGCAAGGTGCAAGCTTCATCATTCTTTTACGACGATTTGCATTTGTATCATTTAATCTATAAATTACAAATGCAGGTGAATTTAAAGGAAGTTATAAATGACTATTTACAGCCAGTTATTGAGTATGATGAAAAATATAACAGCAAGCTCCTTGAAACATTACAAGTCTATTTACAATCAAACGGCTCCAAGCAGCAAACGGCTAACCAATTGTTTATTGTTCGTCAAACACTGTATCACCGCTTAAAAAAGCTTGAAAGTTTACTCGGAGAAAATTTCATGAAGGGTCATAATCGCATCACTCTAGAATTTATGCTCCTTGCAAACTCCTTAATTGATGACAAGAGTTAAAAAATAGGCACGTTCAAGAGGCCTCTCCCCTTCAACGTGCCATCTCATTATCCTTTCACCACAACATCTTGATAAAGTCCTGGTCGACGATCATCGTATACAGGAATTCTTCCACGTACTTCATCAACTATGGAGAAATCTACATCAATTACTGCAACTTCCTCGTCTTCAGCACCAACCCAAAGCACTTCACCCCATGGCTGAATAATCATCGATTGCCCATTAAAGTTTTCTACTTTTCTCGAAATACGGTTAACTGCTATAACAAAGCATTGGTTTTCAATCGCTCGCGCTTGCAGCAATGTTTTCCAATGATCAATTCTAGGTGTCGGCCATTGAGCTGGTACAAACAGCACCTTCGCTCCTTGGAGGGCATGTGCACGTAACCACTCAGGGAAACGAATATCATAGCAAATGACACCAGCCGCTTCAATTGGTCCTAGCGCAAATCGATTCATATCATCTCCAGCCTCTAAATAAAGATGCTCGTCCATTAAACGAAAAAGATGTGCCTTGCTATATTCCCCAACAAGTACTCCATTGTTATCAAATGTATACATCGTATTGTAAAACTTGTCGTCCTTTTTTGTGGAAACGGAGCCACCGACAATATGTACACTAAGCTCCTTCGCTAAGTTAGCTAAAAATACTTTTGAACGCTCACCATTGACATCCGCCAATTCTGGTAGTTTCTCCAATGCGTAGCCTGTATTCCACATTTCCGGTAGCACAATAATTTCTGCCCCTAGTTTTGCTGCTTCACGAATCTTGTCCTCCGCCCGTATAAAATTTTCTTCTACTTTGCCGAAGCCAATGTTTAACTGAATACAACCGATTTTCATAATAATTCCTCCTATAGACAATTAACAAAAAAAGTAATACTATTTGCTTCATATTCTTTAATAATAATTATTATATTCTGAAAAAGGTGATCATGCATGGAATTCTCGAAAAAACTACAGCAATTACCCACTCAATTTTTTGCGGCGCTTGTCCAAAAAGTAAACAATGCCTTGGAAGAAGGACGCGATGTGATTAATCTTGGTCAAGGAAATCCCGACCAGCCTACGCCTACTCATATTATTCAAGCATTACAGGGAGCAGCTGAAAATCCTCAAAACCACAAATATTCGCCATTTCGTGGTATCGCCGAACTACGTCAAGCGGCTGCCGACTTTTATAAACGGGAATATGATGTGGAGATTAATCCCGATACTGAAGTAGCGATTCTTGGTGGCACAAAAATTGGTCTTGTTGAGCTACCTTTGGCTGTGTTAAATCCAGGGGATACAATGCTATTACCAGACCCTGGCTATCCAGACTACTTATCAGGTGTTGTATTAGGTGATGTAAATTTTGAAGTGTTGCCACTTTTTGCTGAGAATCATTTCTTACCTGATTATGATGCCCTACCTAAAGAAGTTAAGGAAAAGGCCAAGTTACTGTACTTAAATTACCCAAATAATCCTACGGGTGGTACAGCAACACTTGAATTTTTTGAAGAAACTGTTCGCTTTGCTAAGGAGCATAATATCATCGTATCACATGATTTTGCATATGGTGCAATTGGATTTGATGGCAATAAGCCTATTAGCTTTTTACAGGCCAATGGCGCAAAAGAAGTTGGAATCGAAATGTACACATTATCAAAAACTTATAATATGGCAGGTTGGCGTATAGGCTTTGCTGTTGGTAATGCTGATTTAATTGCTGCGATTAATCTTATTCAGGATCATTTGTTTTGTAGTCAATTTCCAGCTATTCAACAAGCAGCAGCTATTGCCCTTACAGCTTCACAGGAATGTGCAGATGAGCTAAGAGCTACCTATGAGCGTCGTCGAAATGTTCTAATCGAAGAAGCGCATAGAATTGGCTGGCAAGTAACAGCACCAAAAGGCTCCTTCTTTGCCTGGCTCCCTGTCCCATTAGGTTTTACAAGCGAACAATTCGCCGATATATTGCTCGACAAAGCTGATATTGCAGTAGCCGCAGGTAATGGCTTTGGTCAATATGGGGAAGGCTATGTGCGTATTGGCTTGCTTGTAAGCGAGGAACGTTTACGAGAGGCCATCCAAAGAATTGAGCAATTGAAATTATTTTAACATGTAACCATATAGAGTCCTGTAGCTTTCACTAGCTACAGGACTTACTATTTTTCAATTTTCCTTGGAAAATCTAACACATGTTCTAATGGATAAAATTGTACGTGACCTGTTTCATCATCCATCTGACGGATATGCTGAATGCCTTGCACTTCTGCCAGTACTACATCTGCTGTTATGACGATATTTCCGCCCTTTATAAAATGACCGCCTGAAACCACTCCCCATTGATCACTCATGGAACCATGGAAATGCGTTTCATATCCTGCATCACGCTTACAAACCACTCCTGAACCTTGGATAAACTCGAGTGGCCCCTCTTTCTCTACCACATCACTAAATCGAACTTTAATGTGGGAGGTTTCATCGGGTACTAAATAAACAAAGCTACTTTTTTGAAAACTACCAATACAACTAATAATGGTTGCTGAATCAATATTATTCTCTTCACAAAGTGCCTCTATTCCTTCAATGATGTCTGTCCCCATGAGAAGACGTGCACTAATCACCTTACCAAATGAACCTATGCCATAATTAACTCTTACTGGCATTCTTCCCCCTCCTTCGCGACAAAATATTATAACAATATAAAAAATTTCAAAAATATTTATTGACTTACTATACCCTATAAATTATATTAGTTCTATCGGAAATACAAAAATATAATATGAATCTCTTATCAAGAGTAGCTGAGGGACTGGCCCTATGAAGCTCGGCAACCTCCTTTTATGAAGGAAGGTGCTAAATCCTGCAAACGAAATTCGTTTGATAGATAAGAGAGGACTTTTTTTCATGAGCCTCTCTTAATTTATAAGAGAGTTTTTTTATTTTCAAAAAACCGATAAAACAATTTTTGGAGGTAGTTTTCATGAAGAAGAAAAATAAATTTTTAGTAGGTTTAGCAAGTCTTACATTAGTAGCAGCACTAGCGGGCTGTGGCTCTAAAGAAGATAGTACAGGAAAAAGCGACGCTATCGATGAAAATAAAATTGTCGTGGGTGTCACTTCAGGACCTCATGAGCAAATTGCAGAGGTAGCTGCTAAAGTCGCAAAGGAAAAGGGGCTAGAAGTAGAACTAAAATCTTTTTCTGATTATGTTTTACCCAATACATCCTTAGCTGAAGGAGATCTTGATGCAAACAGCTATCAGCATAAACCTTTCCTCGATACTTTTAATAAAGATCACGATACAGATTTAGTACCAGTTGGCAAAACAATTTTAAATCCTATGGGGATTTACTCTGAAAAATATAAATCATTGGATGACGTTCCTGAAGGCGCAACATTTGGCTTACCGAATGACCCAACAAATGGAGCGCGAGCTCTCTTTGTTTTACAAGAGGCAGGCTATATTAAATTAAAAGATGGAGCGGACTTAACAGCATCTGTTCGTGACGTGGAAGAAAACAAAAAGAATTTAAAATTCATAGAATTAGAAGCCGCACAAATTCCTAAGCAGCTTAGTGAAGTAGATGTAGCTGCTATTAATACGAACTTTGCGCTGGAAGCTGGCATTAATCCACAAGAGGACTCTATTCTTTTAGAATCTACTGACTCTCCATATGTGAACTACATTGTCGTTCGTGCTGAAAATGAAAATGACCCAACAATTAAAAAATTCGTTGAGGCTTACCAGTCTGATGAAGTGCGCCAATTCATTGAAGAGGAATTCAAAGGTTCTGTAATCCCTATCTGGTAATACATGCCAAAAGCTGATATAAGGCTGAGAATCTGCCAATTGTCCACTATGGAAATCGCGCAGATTCTTGCTTTTTAGAAGCTAAGAAAGGAGCAAGTAATCTGATGATTCAATTACAAAATATATCAAAAGAATATAAGACGAAAAAAGGCAGTATTAAGGCAGTGGACGGAATTAATCTTCATGTAAAAAAAGGACAAATTCATGGTGTAATTGGGTATAGTGGTGCCGGTAAAAGTACGCTTATTCGTTGTGTTAATTTACTAGAGCGTCCCTCAGCAGGCAAGGTTTTGATTGATAATGTGGATATTACTACCCTTTCACTTCATGACTTACGTCAAACACGGCAAAAGATTGGCATGATTTTTCAACATTTTAATCTCTTAAAGACAGCAACAGTTTATAACAATATTGCGGTTCCCTTAAAGCTACTTGGTTATAACGAAACAGAAGTCCAAAATCGTGTGGCTAAATATGCCGAAATTGTAGGTTTAACAGAAAAGCTAGATAGCTACCCCAATCAGCTTTCAGGTGGACAAAAGCAACGTGTCGCAATTGCACGCGCTCTAGCGCAAGAGCCAGAGATTTTACTTAGTGATGAAGCAACAAGTGCCCTTGATCCTGAAACGACAGAGGCCATTCTTGAACTATTGTTAAAAATTAATCGTGAATTAGGAATTACAATCCTACTGATTACACATGAAATGAATGTTATTCAGAAAATATGTGATGAGGTATCTGTTCTAGAGGCCGGGAAAGTAGTTGAATTTGGTACGGCTATTGAGCTCTTTGCAAAGCCCCAACACCCTACTACAAGAAAGTTTTTAAGTACCATTTCACAGCGTAACTTAACTCCTTCTCTTATTGAGCAGCTAAATGTTTCAGGTAGCGTCATTCGTTTAACATTTCTTGGGGAAAGTACTGGGAAGCCATTATTAGCTGAAGTCAGCAAAGTATATGATGTACAACCAAACATCCTAACAGCCAATATTATTGAATTAAAAAACGGCATTGTCGGTAATATTGTGGTGCATTTAAACGGAGAGCCAAGCATTGTTCAAAAAGCGCTAACCTATTTTGCAGAGAATGGCGTTACTGTTGAAGAGTTAGGAGGAGAATTCCATGAATAATTTCTTTCATGATTGGTCTGAGGTTATTGGCAAAGCAATTATCGAAACATTTCAAATGGTCGGAATTTCATTATTCTTTTCCATTCTAATCGGTATACCTTTAGGTCTTTTAATTGTTTTAACACGACCTGGTCAATCCTTTGAAAATAAATTTTTCTATCAATTATTTAATTTAATCATCAATATTATCCGTTCAGTGCCATTCATCATCTTACTATTCTTCATTTTACCTTTTACAAAGGTTATCGTCGGTACAACGATTGGTGTTAAAGGCGTTATTGTTCCGCTTGTAGTTTATACAGCTCCTTATATTGCAAGACTGATGGAGTCAGCGCTTTTAGAGGTTGATTCTGGCGTTATCGAAGCCTACACAGCCATGGGTATTAAACGTCGCCATATCATTTGGCATGTATTATTACGTGAAGCACGCCCATCCATTATTTTAGGCTTAACGATTGCTACAATTGGATTGATTGGCGCAACAGCAATGGCGGGAATGGTTGGTGCTGGTGGTTTAGGCGACCTCGCTTACCGTTATGGTCATTTACGCTACGAGGTAGATGTCATGTATGCAACGGTGTTTATTTTAATCATCCTTGTACAAAGCATACAATCCATAGGCAATCGCATTTCAGCCAAATTGAAGAAAGACTAGGAGGAAGATATCCATGGCAACTGAGATTTATGTAGAGAAAAACGGCTATATCGCAACGCTAGTGTTAAACCGTCCCGACAAACGGAATTCTTTATCGAGAGCAATGTTCCAAGCGATCATAGACGAGCTAGAAGAGTTACGTACAGATATGTCTATCAAGCTATTAATTGTACGGGGTGTCAATGAAGTCGCCTTTTCCTCAGGCGCAGATATTAGTGAATTTTTAGATACCCGCTATGCGTCAGATAATGCTAAAGCCTATAATAATCTAGCTTTAAAGGCCATTGATGTCCTCTATAAATTTCCACATCCTACGATTGCCATGATTCAGGGCTTAGCGATTGGCGGCGGCTTAGAGTTAGCCAATGCATGTGACTTTAGATTGGCAACACCAAAGAGTAAGCTTGGCATTACCGCTGCGAACATTGGGATTGTCTATAATCTTGAAAGCACTAAACGACTTATAAATATTGTGGGTGTCGCGAAGGCTAAAGAGATTTTATACACAGCAAACATTTTTACAGCGGAGGAAGGAAAAAGCATTGGTTTGATTACTGCCCTTCATGAGCCGCAGGAAATTGAAAATGCCACTTTGCATTTTGCAGAGCATCTTTTAAAGAAATCACCTATTGCCAATGCAGGTAGTAAAAAAATAATTCAAGCTATTGTGGATGGTGAAAATGAAGAGAGTGATGAACTGGCTCAATTGATTCTCGATTCATTTAGTTCTGATGATTATAACGAAGGTATTCAAGCTTTTTTAAATAAAAGAAAGCCTATTTTCAATAAATAAGTGAGGTAGTAACGATGACAAATACAACTGATGGTGACCTACTCTTAAAAAATATCACTGCCCAAGCGCCCTTCCCCATTTGCTTTGCAGATTTAGAAAAAGCAGTAGCTGAAAAAATTCCCGCCGGACCATTCGGCTACATTCGCTCAGGAGCTGGCGGTGAACAAACATTACGCAATAATCGTTCAGCTTTTGAAAAGTACTCCATTGTTCCCCGCTTTTTAAATGATGTTTCAAACGTTCATACATCCATTAATTTATTCGGAAAAACATATCCAACACCATTGCTCTTTGCACCTGTAGGCATGAACGGAATGGTTCACGAGGAAGGTGAACTTGCCGCTGTACGCGCTGCCCAGCAATTAAATATGCCCTATATTCAAAGCACAGTCTCCACCTATGCACTCGAAGATGTTGCCGAAGCTGCCCCTTCAGCAACAAAATGGTTTCAATTGTATTGGTCTACAAATGAGGAAATTGCATTTAGTATGGCCGCACGAGCAGAGTCAGCAGGCTTTGAAGCCATTGTTTTAACAGTCGATACAGTAATGCTTGGATGGCGAGAAGAAGATGTACGCAATCAATTTTCACCATTAAAGCTAGGCTACGCAAAAGGAAATTACAAAAATGATCCTGTCTTTATGGCTTCTTTGCCTAATGATTCATTTGAATCGTATGTACAAGGCGTCTTGCAAAATGTCTTCCACCCTACACTCAATTGGGAGCATGTTCGTGAATTAAAACGGCGTACAAATCTCCCTATATTATTAAAGGGAATTCTACATCCTGAAGACGCAAAGCTAGCAATTGTAAATGGGGTTGACGGTATTATCGTATCGAACCATGGCGGCCGACAATTAGACGGTGTTATTGGGTCACTTGATGCCCTTCCCTCCATCGTGAGTGCTGTCAAAGGACAAATCCCTATTATTTTAGATAGCGGTGTATATCGCGGGATGGATGCCTTAAAGGCGCTTGCTTTAGGAGCTGATGCTGTGGCAATTGGGCGGCCCTTCATCTATGGTCTAGCCCTTGAAGGACAACAGGGTGTCGAAAGAGTCATGACAAATATCTATGATGAATTAAAGGTTTCCATTGCATTAGCAGGCACAACCTCCATCGAAGGGTTACGTACGATTACATTAGTCAAAAATGATGGGATGGAGGTCAAATGAAACAAGCATTAGACGGTTTAAAAGTTGTAGATTTATCTCAAGTTTTAGCTGGCCCTTATTGTACGATGGTCTTAGCAGATATGGGCGCAGAAGTCATAAAAATCGAGAAATATCCAAACGGAGACGACACCCGAGCAATGGGTCCGTTTATTAATGAAGAAAGTCATATGTATATGATGGTTAATCGCAATAAAAAAGGTGTTTGTATAAATTTAAAAACGCCAGATGGTTTGGCTTTATTCAAAGAGCTTATCCAGTCTGTAGATGTGCTGGTGGAAAACTACCGGCCAGGTGTTACGGAAAAACTAGGTATAGATTATGATACTTTAAAGGCTCTTAATCCCGGACTCATTTACTGCTCTATTTCTGGGTACGGACAAACGGGTCCTTATAGCCAAAAAGGTGGCTATGATATTATGGCACAGGGTTTAAGTGGCTTAATGCATATGACTGGCGAAGCGCAGGGTCGGCCTGTAAAAGTTGGCTTTGCTGTCAATGATATTGCTGCTGCCCAAACGGCCTTACAATCTATTTTAATGGCCTATATTTATAAGCTACGCAGTGGCGAGGGACAATATATAGATGTCTCTTTAGTAGAGTCAGGGCTTGCTTGGACTGTTTGGGAGGCTGCTGCCTACTTTGGTCAAGGCGAATTACCAGAACGAACAGGAACTGCCCATCGAGTATCCGCACCCTATCAAGGCTTTAAAACACAGGATGACTATATTTTATTAGGTGCTGGCAATCAAAAGCTGTGGGAAATCTTTGCGACAAAGGTTGTCAAACGTCCTGATTGGTTAGACAATCCCCTCTTTATTACTAACTATTCACGTGCCCAACATGTGAAAGCTTTAGAGGTAGAAATAGAGAGCGAATTAGCGAAACATCCAGCGACCTACTGGCTGGAGCTTTTAGATGAGCACGGCGTACCATCTAGCCCAATCTATTCCTATGACCAAACATTGAATGATCCCCATATTTTAGAGCGTGGCATGGTCTTGTCTTATGACCATCCGACTGCTGGGCCAATGAGGACATTAGGTTTCCCAGCAAAATTCTCACGCACACCGGGACAATTAACTAGTGCAGCGCCCACTTTAGGACAGCATAATGAAGAAATTTTGCAGGCATTAAACATCACTGATCATGAAGTTCAACAGCTAAAAAAAGCGCATGTAATTAGCTCAAAATAAGTACCCCTTTATTTTAAAGATCACTTTATAGAATTTAATTGGAACGAAGCGCTCGTTTTAAAAAAGGCTACCTCAGCTGTGGAGGTAGCCTTTTCGTATTATTGAATTACACCTAGTTCACGACCAACTTTTTCGTAAATTGCTAACGCATTATCAAGCATTTCTTTTGTATGAGCTGCAGTTGGCATATTACGAACACGACCTGTACCTTTAGGAACGGTTGGGAATACGATTGATTTCGCATAAACGCCTTCTTCAAATAAGCGTTTTGAAAACTCTTGTGTCAGCTTTTCATCTCCAATAATACAAGGAGTAATTGGTGTTTCAGATTCACCAATATTAAAGCCAAGCTTCTCTAGTCCCGCTTTTAAATAGTTACCATTATCCCACAGCTTATCGTGAAGCTCTGTAGAATCAATTAGCATTTGTACAGCAGCTGTAATGGCTGCCACATCACCTGGTGGTAAAGCAGTTGAGAACAAGAATGGACGAGAGCGAACTTTTAACCAATCAATTAAATTCTTCTTACCAGCTACATAGCCCCCTACAACACCAATTGCTTTTGATAGTGTACCAATTTGGAAGTCAATCTCTTTTTCAAGTCCAAAGTGCTTCACAGTTCCTTTGCCTTTACCAGTTACACCTGAACCATGTGCATCATCAACATAAGTAATTAAATCAAATTCTTTGGCAATTTCCACAATCTCCGGCAATTTAGCAATGTCGCCATCCATTGAGAATACACCATCCGTAATAACCATCACTTTATTGTATAAACCAGATTCTTTTGCCGCTTTTGCCTTGGCACGTAAATCATCCATATCTGAGTGATTAAACGCAATGATTTTCGCCTTAGATAAACGACAACCATCAATAATAGAGGCATGGTTTAATTGATCAGAAAGTATTGCATCATTTTTATCCATAACAGCTGAAATAGCTGCCATGTTACAATTAAAGCCAGATTGATAAGAAATAGCTGCTTCAGTTCCTTTAAATTCAGCAAGCTTTTCTTCTAATTTAACGTGTAAGTCCAGTGTCCCGTTAATGGTACGAACAGCACCTGCCCCAACACCATATTTTTCAATCGTTTCTTTGGCAATACGCTTTAATTCTTCATTCGTTGCTAAGCCTAGATAATTGTTAGAAGATAAGTTAACAAGATTTTTGCCACGTACCTGTATTATCGGGCCATTTGCACCCTCTACTGGATCAATTTCATTGTATAAGCCTTGTTCATGTAGGGCTTGTAGGTTTTCGTCTAAAAATGCATTCAATACTTTTGACAAGCGTATCATCCTTTCCTAGGAAAACAGTTCTAGTTCCTAGTTTAGCATAAGCAAGCCTATAGCTAAATTATTTTGTTAATCTTTCGAATAATGACGCTGTTTTTTCTCGCCACAAAGAGGCAGATAGGCAATTATCCAATAAACGCCGCACTGTATATTCTGCCTCTGCATAACGCTTTGAGTAGCCCATCGCATCTTGCATGGCTTCTTTATAGCACGCTCGTACTTCCTCAATTGCTAATTCTGCCTCTTCCGTAAGCGCACAATGTTGTCCTATATCAAATATCTTATCGCCTAATCGACCATCCTGTGGGTTAAAAATATGAGGTTCTGTACTATCAAAGATACAGAAATTTAGTTCAGGGATAATGACCATATCAACAGATCCTGCATCTAAGCCACACCATATAATTTGTGCATCGAGTCCCCTTGCATTCGCCTCGTCTGCTAGACCTTTCATCAAGGAGGATTTGCCTGTACCCGGTTTACCTTTAATCATTAATCTTGTCGATATATTTTTCGTTATGCTTTCCACTGTATTTTCTGCCCCTCTAGGAGTCAATGTTCCAAGTAAACGGTGTGTTCGCTCACCCGTTTTATTTAAAACAATAGATTGGAAGACTTCCGATTTTAAATTTTCCACCTGTTCATTTAATGCCTGCCAATTCATGCAGCTTTGCGTCACAACCTCCCAATCATCGTGGAGCTTGATAGCTTGATTTAGCTTGGCAATACATTTATCACGCCAAGCCGTACGTTCCTGTACTGCTTCAGCAAGTTGCTCTCCTATTTTCTCAAGCTGGATATCTTCCAAGCAATCATAAAAAGACATAACACGATGCTTCGTACCAAGTAATGTTGGCCCAATACCCCATTCCGATGCCCAGACATACAGTCTATTACAACCCTTTACATAAACAGCCTCGACTACTTCCTCTAATAACGCATGCTTAAACCATTCGACAGCAAAGCCTTGTTTAACATAAAAATAACCTAGCTCTTTCAATAGTTCTGATCCTTTAGATGTGGAGGCACCTTGTAAAAAATAAACTAGCTCCGCTTCCTCCATCATTTCTTTATATAAATGTTTCACACCTTGCCCAGTCAATGCATGTCCAAAATAATACGTCACATTTCCGTTCAAATGTCGTTCCTCCTTTTGTTTCTGCCTTGCATTATATGAAGGAACACTAAAAAAGATGAAAAGCTACTCCTATCCTTAACAGATAAAAGTAGCTTTACAGTTTAATAAAAAGGCTTCATGTCTTCAATATGACCAATACATTTCATTAATACTTTGCGGCAATAAGGTAATGAATATTGCACAATATATCCCGAAGTTAAAGCAATTAATACTGTTCCCACTCCAACCGGGCCACCTAGTAGCCATCCTACAATAGTTACTAGCACTTCGATCCCCATTCTCGCAGTTTTAATAGTTCCGCCAAATTTTTCGACAAGTATCATCATTAAAGTATCGCGAGGGCCTGCACCCATATTTGGAGCAATATACATACCACAGCCAAAGCTTAAGACAAATAAACCAATGGTAAAATATGTTATTTGCAGACCATACACATCTGTTGAAGGCAATAGCCAGTTAAATACATCGATGAATGAACCGATTAGTAGCATATTCAGCCATGTACCAATTTTAGGCCACTCACGCAATACAATTGATGTAGATGCGACAATAAAAAGACCTGTTAATATAGACCATGTACCAATCGTTAATCCAAAGTTTTGAAATAACCCTACATGCAAGACATCCCAAGGGCTCGTTCCAATTATCTTCCCTTTAATAGACATCGTAATCCCCAATGACATCACAATCAAGCCGCCAATAAAAAATGTCCAGCGCCACCCCATTATTTTGCGCATTCCCTATCCCTCTCTTTATATTTGATAACGCTCTAACTGTATCATGTTTTCTGCAAATATCGTGAAATCGTGCTTGTAAATGGAAGGATGGATAACCCTATTCTATTAAAATAAAAAACTACCCATTTTTCACTAATGGATAGTTGTAATTGGCGCAAGCTGGGCCTTTGTAATATTCTTCAAATCATTAAGTTGAACATGGATTTGCATACCTATTTTCCCTGCACTTACAATAATACTGCCTTGTTGTTGAGCAGTTTTATCGATTACCGTAGGATACAATTTTTTCATGCCTACAGGCGAGCATCCACCACGGACATATCCTGTATAGTTAAGTAAATCTTTTACAGGTAGCATATCAATTTTCTTTTCTCCAACTACCTTTGCGGCAGCCTTTAAATCCAGTTCCTCAGCCACTGGAATAACAAATACAAATAGCCTTTGTGCACTTGCCTTTGCTACTAATGTTTTAAAAACACGGGTAACCGGCTGACCAATTTTTTCGGCAACAGATACACCGTCTACTTGACCGTCTCCAATTTCATATTCCATCACATCAAATTGGATTTTTTGCTGCTCTAATAATCTTATCGCATTTGTTTTGGCATGCTTTGCCTTCGCCATAACCGTAATCTCCTATCTACAACATTAGGCTATCAAAGAGAACATCGAATCATTTCCTGGACGATAGCCATTCTTCGTCATTTGAACATGTGCTGCATACTTTTCAGATGCCTGTTTGAAGGCTCTCAATTTTAAAGTAGCATCATGGCTCTTACCGAAAATTGTATCTGCAAATGGGTCCAATTTCAATTCCTTCGAGAAACGTTCAGGAACCTTAACTGTAGTCACTTCATTGACAAAAGGTTGGTCCTGTTCATCTGTTGAGTTAACTTCATGTAGAATATGCTGAATTTGAGCATTCACGTTTTCTGCTAACCTTACATCTTGAGCAGATGGCTTTGACGATGATAATGCTGCATTTCGCATTTGCTCTAAAACCTGTAACGTATCATTCAAATCCGGATTATTTACAACAGGTGCTCCGTCATGATTACCACTTGCCCATTTATAAGCCTGCTCATGTGCATGGACATTCTTTGAAGTCTGCTGCAAATCATCCATAATGGCCAGCTGTTGGGGTGTTACTACTTCTGTATCTTCTTGTTGCTGCTCGTATAAATCTTGATCTGTGCGCCCTAATAGTAGGTTTTCAAGTTCCAGCAATAATGGATTTTTCTTTGGCTGAAAATACATGGCATTCTTTCGATATGCATCTCCCGCTTCTTTACGTTGCAGAAACTTTTTACGATTAAATGGGGACGATAATCTCTCTTGCTCCATTGAATTATATATTTTCATAGTTTTCACCTCATCCTTCTATCTTCATATGCTAACTTGTTACTAGATATGAACATCTTTTATGACAAAATCTATTCCTCCGAAACAGCTTCTATACACTTATTATCGGAATTTTCATTATTAAATTCAAGCACAAATGACTACTAACCACCTAAAGAAGCAAAAATTAATATCATTTTTAGGTTAAAATACCCACTATCTTAGAATATACTCCTCAGTCGTTTATTACTTTCATTTCGATTTCAATAAAAATTACTACCATTTACACAAAATAAATAGTGTTAATAAATAAAAAAAACCCCCATAAAAGTTAGATTGATGTCTAAACCTTTTACGGGGTAACTGGCTGTTTTCTCATTTTTTCGGTGTAAGCAATAGCCCCTTATAAGCTAAATACCCGAGCCATGCACCAATTGTATTTAAAATTAAATCATCAATATCGGCAGAGCCTACTGTAAAAATAAATTGAATAGTTTCCACGCTAAGGCTGGAAAAAAAGCCTAAGCAAAGTATAACGCCTGCTTTGCGGAATTTCTTCGATAGTAATGGCAGTAAAAAGCCCATAGGGGTGAAAATTAATAAGTTACCAAGTAAGTTAATAATTATTGTATCCCAATTAAAATACTGAGAGTAGTTAATATAGCGGAATATCGTTTCAAAGGGAATAAAATTAGTAGTTAATCGCCAACTGCTGTAATCAAACAGCCCTAAATCACCGACTGAATAATCACCTTTCCATAATATAACGACTACATTAACTAAGCGATCAATCACCAATTTATAAAAAGCCAAACAAGAATAGATGCTAAATAACATCCAACCCACTATTTTTATTGGCAAATAATATGTATCAATAACATCTCGATATGGTAATGGGAGCTTGGCATTACCTTGAACATCCGTTATGTTGTTTTTAGACATGCTAAACACCCTCTTCCCTTTATTCCTTCCCATATTTTAATATGCTCCTTTACACCATGCAAGTAGCTGTTAAATTTTTATCAACTAAAAAAGACTGCCTCCTGATAGAGAGACAGCCTTCCCAGTAAGTATTTATACTGGGTTTACCCCATGCTTACGCTGTGAGAAAAGTAAGTATTTTGACATGTAAAGATCTAAACGATTTTCAAGCACCTTACGTAAATCATTTGGCTCAATTACATCATCAATAATTAGTTCTGATGCTAATCGATACACATCTATCTCCTCTTGGTACTCTTTTCGTTTTTCAGCAATAAAGCTTGCTTGCTCTTCTTTTGGAAGCTCAGCAATTTTATTGGCATAAACTGCATTGACTGCAGCTTCTGGACCCATTACTGCAATTTGAGCATTTGATAATGCGATACAGCAGTCTGGCTCAAAGGCAGGACCAGCCATGGCATATAAACCAGCTCCATATGCTTTACGAACAATGACTGTTAGCTTTGGAACAGTTGCTTCACTCATCGCAAAAATCATTTTTGCGCCATGACGGATAATCCCAGCTTTTTCGACCTGTGTGCCGATCATAAAGCCTGGGACGTCCGCTAAAAATAGAAGCGGTATATTGAAAGCATCACAAAGTGAAATGAACTTAGCCGCTTTATCCGCAGAATCGTGGAATAGTACGCCTCCCTTAACGCGAGGCTGATTCGCTATAATTCCTACTGATTGCCCATTAATACGTGCTAGACCAGTAATTAATTCCGGTGCAAATAATTTCTTCACCTCACAAAACGAATCTTCATCAATAATACGTTCAATTAGCTTATACATATCAAAAGGAACGTTTTGATTTTGTGGTATCAATTCCTCAATCGATTTATCAAATGTAGCAGGTGGCTTAGGTACCTCCACCTTGCTACGTTCAGCGTAGTTATTAGGGAAATAGCCTAAATATTTACGAGCATAGGCAATGGCCTCTTGTTCTGTTTTGGCAAGCACATCTCCACAGCCGGAAACTGAACAGTGCATTTTTGCGCCACCCATCGTTTCTAAATCTACTTTCTCTCCAATAACCATTTCAGCCATTCGAGGAGATCCTAAATACATGGATGCGTTCCCTTCAACCATGACAACGATATCACAAAATGCAGGAATGTAGGCGCCACCTGCCGCGGACGGACCAAATAGTAAACAAATTTGTGGTACTTTACCTGATAACTTGACTTGGTTGTAGAAAATGCGACCAGCACCCCTTCTACCTGGGAACATTTCTAACTGATCTGTAATACGTGCCCCTGCTGAATCGACTAAATATAGTAACGGACAGTTAAGTTTTTCTGCAGTTTCTTGAATACGAATCATCTTTTCAACGGTACGTTTTCCCCATGATCCTGCTTTAATCGTTGAGTCATTAGCTAATATACAAACGGTACGACCATGAATTTTACCAATCCCTGTGACGACACCATCAGCAGGTAAGTCGCCTGCCAAACAGTTTGCATAGAGGCCATCCTCTGATTGAAGACCATCATCTAATAATAATTCAAGTCGTTCACGTACAAATAGCTTCCCTTGCTGTGCATTTTTATCATGATATTTTGGTAAACCGCCAGAAAGAATTTTATCTTTCATTGTAGGTGGCGTGTTTTCTGTTGAAATATTGCTCATTTTATTTCCTCCCTTTGCCCATTCAATTACGCCAAATTATTTTTTTAGCGCCCCTATTCCCTTTGTCAATGCGCAAAAAAATCAACTTAGATTTCAGTCAGAGTGATTAATCTGATCGGATTCTCTTACTTATTTTCCTGAATATTGTGGTGCTCGCTTTTCTTGGAAGGCAAGTAAGCCCTCTAATCGGTCTTCAGTTGGGATCAGTGCACTATATGCAAGTGATTCGATTTTCAAACCGGTAGCTAAATCTACCTCAACCCCCTGATTCATAGCTACTTTAGCCTGTACTAACGATAATGGTGCATTTTTTGCCATTTCTAGTGCAAGCTGCTGTGCCCTTTCCATTACCTCATGTGCCTCATGAACATACTCAACGATGCCATAATTTTTGGCTTCCTCAGCATTTAAGCGACGTGCTGTATATATTAATTCCTTTGCCTTCCCAAGGCCAATGAGACGTGGAAGTCGTTGCGTTCCTCCTGCCCCTGGAATAATACCGAGAGAGGTTTCAGTGAGACCTAGCTTGACATGTGCTGCTGCCACACGTAAGTCGCAAGCTAAGGCTAATTCTAGACCACCACCAAAAGCTACTCCATTTAGTACTGCAATGACAGGCTGAGCGAGTGTCTCCACTTTTGCGACTGTTGCACCAATCAACTGGACGATTTGCTTCACTTGTCGATCAGACATACCTTTACGTTCTTTTAAATCAGCCCCTGCACAGAATGCTTTTTCTCCAGCACCTGTTAGTAAGACTACTCGCACTGCTGGATCACCGTTGATTTGATCCAACGTCCCAGATAGCTCTTGCAGTAACTGTACTGACATCGCGTTCGCAGCCTCTGGTCTTAAGAGAGTAATCAGTCCAATACTTCCCTCCAGTAATTCAAAACGAACGAGTTGAGTCATAATGGATTCGCACTCCTTTCATTACGGACAATCGCCATTTGCTTTGAAGCTACAGCTTTGCCTAATTTCTGTTCAATAAAGAGTGCAGCCTCTAGTATTTTTTGTTGATCCACACCAGTTTGAACACCCATTTCATCAAATAAGTAAAGTAAGTCTTCCGTGGCTACATTACCCGAAGCTCCCTTTGCATATGGACAGCCCCCTAGACCACCAAGCGCACTATCAAATTTGGTTACACCCATCTCTAAAGATTTCATAATGTTGGCAAGCGCCGTGCCACGTGTATCATGAAAATGCATAGCAAAATTTTCAGCGGAATACCTTTTTAATAGTTCCTCTAAAAGAAACTCAACCTGAGTTGGTACACCAACGCCAATCGTGTCGCCTAGGGATATCTCCGTTACACCCATCTCCAATAATTTATCTGTAACACGTAGCACCTTATCAGGATGTATATATCCCTCATAGGGACAGCCAAGAACTGTAGAAATATAGCCTCGAACTTTCTTTTTTGACGCTTTAGCTCCTAATACTACTTCCTCTAAAATAGGAAATGTTTCGTCAATGGTTTTGTTAATATTACTTTGATTATGACTTTCACTAGCAGACATAAATATACTTACTTCATCTACTTCCGCCTGCAACGCCCTTTCTAGCCCTCGCATATTAGGTACAAGTGCCGCGTAAGTAATATCATTGTTCCTTTTAATGGCTTGAAGAACCTCGACAGCATCCGCCAACTGTGGAATCCATTTCGGATGAACAAATGAAGTCACTTCGATGTAATTTAATCCCGTTTGGCTTAACAAATTCACTAATTGTATTTTATCTGCTGTTGTAATATGTTTTTTTTCGTTTTGTAAGCCATCACGGGGACCAACTTCTTTAATCACGACCTGCTTAGGTAGTTGCATTAAGAGGCCTCCTCTTATTCAATTTCTAAAATATCATCATCAACGTTAATAAAATCTCCCTCATTGGCGATGATTTTTGTTACCACGCCATCTTCTTCGGCTGCAATCGGAATTTCCATTTTCATTGATTCTAAAATAGCTACATCTTGACCTGCTGTTACTTTTTCACCTTCTACTACGACGATTTTCCATACTGTACCGGCCATGCTTGCTTTTACTGTTGCCATTAACACTCACTCCTACTATTCATTAATTTTGCATTCGCACTCTCTGTGAAGCGCGAATGCTATTACATACTTACTTTGACTCTGCTAATTGAGGTAAATAAAATTGTTCTACAAATTTTGTTGTCGTATAGCCTTTTAAAAACTGTTCATGCGTAACAGTTTTCAGCAGCATCGGAATATTCGTTTGAATACCCTCCACTTTATATGTTTTCAGTGCTTGGATTAATTTCTCACAGGCAATGTCCCTTGTTTCTCCCCACACTACCAATTTACTAATCATGGGGTCATAGAATGGTGTAACTGCAGAACCTGTCTCTACACCACACTCATGTCGAACCCCTTCCCCTGTTGGTAATTCTAGAGCTGTGATCGTACCTGGAGACGGGAAAAATGTAGAAGGATTCTCAGCGTATATACGCACTTCAATCGCATGACCCTGTTTCGTAATACTTTCTTTTGTAAATGAGAGAGGTTGCTGTGCAGCAATTTTTAATTGCTCTTCTACTAAATCAAGCTTTGTAATTTCCTCTGTCACAGGATGCTCTACTTGTAATCTTGTATTCATTTCTAAGAAATAAAAGTTTTGATTCTCATCCACCAAATACTCAATCGTTCCAGCGTTGACATAGCCAATATGCTTCGCTGCCTTCACTGAGGCTTCAAGCATCCTATCTCTTGTTTCCTGTGAAATGAATGGTGATGGTGCTTCTTCTACTACTTTTTGATTTCTTCGTTGGATCGAACATTCACGTTCAAATAACGGAACTACATTGCCTTGATGATCAGCAATAATTTGTACTTCAACATGGTGAGGGTTAGCAATAAATCGCTCCATGTACATCGTGCCATCACCGAAAAATGACTGGGCACGTTTTTGATTTCCCTCAAATGCTTTTGCTAGTTCCTCTGCATTTTCAACAAGTTGCATACCGATACCGCCACCGCCTGCCGATGCCTTTAACATAATTGGATAGCCTAAACGTTCAGCGATTTCAGTAGCTTCTTCTGCATCCTTTATAGGTGCCTCTACACCCTCTACAATGGGAACCCCAGCGGCTTTCATTGTTTTTCGTGCTTCTAATTTACTTCCCATTGAAGCAATTACATCAGCACTTGGTCCTATAAAAATTAAACCTTCCTCTTCACAGCGCTTTGCAAACTCTGCATTTTCTGATAGTAGACCATAGCCAGGATGAACAGCCTCGACGCCATTTTCTAGTGCAATCTCTAGAATACGTTCTATATTTAAATAGCTTTGTGCAACAGGCGGTTTCCCTACACAATATGCCTCATCCGCATCCTTCACATGTAAGCTTTCAGCATCAGCCTCAGAATAAATAGCAACCGTATTAATATTTAGGCGCTTGCATGTTCTGATAACACGTCTAGCAATCTCCCCACGATTTGCAATTAATACTTTATTAAACATATTCACTGCCCCTCCTTATCTGACGGTCATGACAAAATTTTCTCGTAATTTATATTTTTGAACCTTTCCTGAAGCAGTCATTGGATAATGATCGATAAAGAAAATATGTTTTGGGATTTTATGTCTAGAGATTTTATCCCGACAATATTCTCGAATCTCCTCTTCTGTTGCCTGCTCACCTTCTCTTAAAATAATCCAAGCTGCCGCTTCCTCCCCATACACAGGATCAGGAACCCCTGCAACCTGAACATCTGATATTTTTGGGTGTGTATAAAGAAACTCTTCAATTTCACGGGGATATAAATTTTCACCACCGCGAATAATCATATCCTTTAAACGACCGGTTACACGGACATAGCCCGCTTCATCCATCGTTGCCAAATCACCAGTATGCAGCCAGCCATCTTGATCAATGGCAAGATCGGTTTCTTCTTGGTTTTTATAGTAGCCTTTCATTACATGGTACCCTCTTGTACATAGCTCCCCTTGTTCATTTGTGGGTGCTTCCTCGTTCGTCCCAGGAACAACAATTTTCGCCTCTAAGTTTGGTAAGGCACGGCCAACCGTCTCCACTTTTAACGTTAACGGATCATCCGTTCTCGTTTGTGTAATCACTGGAGATGATTCTGTTTGACCATAGCAAATCGTAATATCTGTCATGCCCATTTTCTCAATGACCGCTTTCATTACCTCTATCGGACAATTAGAGCCTGCCATGACTCCTGTCCGTAAAGTTGAAAGGTTGAAAGACTCAAAATTCGGTAAATTAAGCTCACTAATAAACATCGTTGGAACGCCATGTAAGGCTGTGCACTTTTCTTGTTGAACCGTCCTTAGCACCTCTTCAGGTGAAAATTCTTGTACTGGCACCATCGTTCCACCACTAGTTGTAATAGCTAATGTTCCGATAACACAGCCAAAGCAGTGGAAAAATGGAACAGGAATGCATAAGCGGTCCTCTGCTGTTAAACGCATACACTCTGCAATGTTGACCGCATTGTTAACTAAGTTAAAATGTGTTAACATCACACCTTTAGGAAAACCTGTCGTACCAGATGTATATTGAATATTAATCACATCATTATAATGAAGAGATTGCTCTCTTTGTTCTAATTGTTCCTCTGTTACTTGATTGGCCGCTGCTACTACATCTGACCAATTCAATACACCGGGATACTTAGTCTCGCCGATTAAAATAACATTTTTTAATAAAGGTAGTCGCTTTGATTGCAAATTACCTGGTTCACAATGTTCAAGCTCCGGACATAACTCTTGAAGTGTATGGATAAAAGAATGGTCTCGATAATTTTCAATTAAAAATATCGTTTTGGCATCAGACTGCTTTAATAGATACTCCAATTCACTAGCACGATAATTAGTATTTACTGTAACGATTGGAGCCCCCATCTTGCCTGTACCAAATTGAAGCTGTACCCACTCAGGAACATTGGTCGTCCATACAGCAATATGGTCTCCTTTTTCAATCCCTAAAGCCATTAAGCCCCTTGCTACCAATCGTGCTTGACGATTTAGCTGCTCATAAGTCATTCGTAAATTCCTATCTGCATAGACCAAAGCCTCATTTTGCGGGTACTTTTTAGATTGTTCATCTAGCAATTGACCAATTGTTTGATACACAAGTTCTGCCATGAAGATCCCCCTTGTTAATGCTATTAAACGTCTTTCAGCAATGAGATAAATGCGGATTTAAGCTATTTTTTAGTAGGTGTCTCGGTATCGGAAAGAAGTGCTCTATGCAGCACAAAGCTGCTCCCGGACACAATGTGTTGAAAATCATTAACAGCCAATTAAGCGAGAAATAACAAGACGCTGAATTTCAGATGTTCCTTCACCAATTTCCATTAATTTAATATCACGTAAATGACGTTCTACATCGTATTCTTTCATATATCCAGAACCTCCATGAATTTGAATGGCTTGATTACATGTACGGAAGCCCATTTCAGAAGCAAATAATTTAGCCATTGCCGCTTCTTTACCAAATGGTTTCTTTTGATCTTTTAGCCATGCCGCTTTATGTACAAGCGTACGAGCAAGCTCTATTTCCATCGCCATATCTGCTAATTTAAATTGGATCGCCTGTAGCTTCGAAATAGGTGCACCAAATTGCTCGCGTTCTTTTGCGAACTTCAGTGCCTTCTCATAAGCGGCCTGTGCAATTCCTACAGAAAGAGCTGCAATTGAAATACGACCACCATCTAAAGTGTTTAAAAACTGGCTAAAGCCTCGCTTTTCATCGCCTAATAGATTGGATCGAGGAACGCGAACATTTTGTAAAACAATTTCACATGTATTAGAACCACGGACACCCATTTTGTCATAATTACAATTAATCGTTACACCTGGAGTATTCGTTGGCACAATAATAGAAGAAATAATCTTTTTGCCATCCTCCCGTTTTCCCGTTACTGCAGTTACGATTATTTGTCGAGCGTATCCTGCATTGGTAATCCAGCATTTTTCTCCATTAATAACATAATCATCTCCATCAATGACAGCCGTAGTGCGTGTACCGCCTGCATCTGAACCTGCATTAGGCTCTGTTAAACCGAATGATCCTAATGTCTCACCCTTTGCCAATGGAACAAGCCATTCTTGCTTTTGCTCCTCCGTACCAAAGTTGTAAATTGGCGAAGCGCCTAAGCTAACAGCAGCTGCATAACTTAAGCCAGTGCCCCCACATGCACGACCAATTTCCTCTACAGCTAAAGCGTAGGACACCGTATCACCACCTGAACCACCATATTCTTCAGGGAACGGGATACCCAATAAGCCTAGTTCCGCCATCTTTTTAAAGCTTTCTATTCTCATTGTCGATGTCTCATCAACCTCACGAGCATACGGTTTAATCTCTTTTTCAGCAAAATCACGTACCATGTCTCGAATCATCACTTGCTCTTTTGTTAATTCAAAATTCATCCCTAATCCCCCTAATGTCAAATTTGCCATAGTAGATTTAGCTCAAAGATAATTCCCTTCAAGTAAATACCGACTAGTCGGTTTGTAAAAGCAAATAATAAAACCAGTGTTTTCTACTGGCTACCCCTTTATCATAAATTGCTTTGCTTCCTCCATTGCTTGTTCTGTTACAATCGCACGTAGTACCATGTCCGTAAAAACATCTGTAATTTGCACCATTGTTAATGGCCCGGATTGCTTAAACCATTTATATGTCCAGTTAATCATCCCCACAATCGCCATCGTAACAATGGTACAAGGCAATTCTGTACGAAAAACCTTCTTTTCTTGGCCTTCTGCTATCACTTTTTGCAAGATGTCCAGATAATGATCTCGTTTTTTATGAATAATCTCACTATACTCCTCTGAGAGTGAACGACTTTCCTCATAAAAAATTGTAATATGTGCTTGATACATATCAAATACTTGCGTCAGCGTTTGTAGCATCGCACATAACCTGGTAATGGGCGTATCGTATTTGTCATATGCATCTTGTGATTGTTGAATAACATATGAAATAAAAACATCATGAATTTCATACAACAATTCATCTTTTGATTTAAAATTATGATAAAATCCACCTTTTGATGCCCCTATATATTCAACGATACGATCAACAGTTACATTGTGATAACCATCCTGCTGAAACAGCTCAACTGAAGCGTCTACAATTCTTTGCTTTAATGTTTTCTTTACCATAGGCCCTATCATCCTTCGTCTAGCTCTATACTCCATCACTCCTTATAATCAGGAAAACAACTCTCTTTCATAAAAGAATTCTTTTTTTTCCTAATTATAAAAATACTATGACCATATAAATATAGCATTCTCAAAATTTGGTGTCTAGCAACAAATAGATTTTTCCTATTAATACGAGCATAAAAATAACATTAAACAGAATTTAAAGAACCAGGAACACATACATACCTTATGTTATAACACTCGTCTTCATGACATTTTTAAACTTTTCTTTTCTCTTTACACCATCAAACCATTTTTCACTGCTGTTCAAGAAACCATTTATAATCTCAAATTAAATGGCAATAACCTTAACTTACTGTTTATCCTTAAATTATAAGAAAGGTGAAATTTAAATTTGCAAAGATACACTGTAATTAACGCACACATTTCTAATTACTCTAACCCTATCTTTTAAAAAAAGACAAGACGTATTGTAAGGAAAAGAATACACTCAATTACTCAAATTGATTTTTTATAAATTCATGGTTACAAATAAAGAAGGATGGATTCAGAGGAAAATTTTAACTACCCTAAATAACCCTGATATTGCATCAAGATTGTTCAGCCCATGAACTAACAATTAATCAAGTTGAACTATTAATAGGGATAAAGCACTTAAACAATTGGACTTACTGTAAAATAGATAATGGGGAATTTGGGATGGACTCCTACTTAATGTTTGTCAACACTATATGTCTAGCATTATAAATCTGGTGAAATACCTGATTTTTTTCTTTGCACAATACCTTTCAATTATTCACTAGGCAAACTACTGATTCGGTACATACCTGTAAAGAATCCTGCTAGATAGGCGAACATTTTGGATTACCGAACTTTTATGGTTATGGTACTTTCTATTGTGCATCTGACATGTATAGTTAGGTGGTGAAAGTCTATTCACAAGTCGTGAATACTGTCTTTATGTACGATTCACCTTAATTATTATTAAATTCGTTATAAAGATTGATTATTGGACTAGCCTGCAACTTTAGTTTAAAAAGAATTTGAATGATTGGACCTATACATAGAAAGAGTTTTCATGCTTGGATGGTTTCTTACTAATAGTTGCAAATAAAAAAACAGCCAGCACACAGCTGACTGCTTTGTTGCCTAGCGACGTCCTACTCTCACAGGGGGAAGCCCCCAACTACCATCGGCGCTAAAGAGCTTAACTTCCGTGTTCGGTATGGGAACGGGTGTGACCTCTTTGCCATCATCACTAGACTATGTTCGGCTTTCAATATACATCGCATTTCTTCGTCAGCTTCTGTCGTTCAGTCAGTCACGTACTTGAGTACGCTCCTTCCCTCTCTCCATTGCTTCCTCGAACTACTCGTATCTTGAAACCCTTTATAAAAGAAATTATTCTTTCAAAACTGGATAAACGGTTCATTGAATGCTTCAAACTTTTTGGTTAAGTCCTCGATCGATTAGTATTCGTCAGCTCCATGTGTCACCACACTTCCACCTCGAACCTATCTACCTCATCGTCTTTGAGGGATCTTACTTACTTGCGTAATGGGAAATCTCATCTTGAGGGGGGCTTCATGCTTAGATGCTTTCAGCACTTATCCCGTCCACACATAGCTACCCAGCGATGCCTTTGGCAAGACAACTGGTACACCAGCGGTGTGTCCATCCCGGTCCTCTCGTACTAAGGACAGCTCCTCTCAAATTTCCTACGCCCACGACGGATAGGGACCGAACTGTCTCACGACGTTCTGAACCCAGCTCGCGTACCGCTTTAATGGGCGAACAGCCCAACCCTTGGGACCGACTACAGCCCCAGGATGCGATGAGCCGACATCGAGGTGCCAAACCTCCCCGTCGATGTGGACTCTTGGGGGAGATAAGCCTGTTATCCCCGGGGTAGCTTTTATCCGTTGAGCGATGGCCCTTCCATGCGGAACCACCGGATCACTAAGCCCGTCTTTCGACCCTGCTCGACTTGTAGGTCTCGCAGTCAAGCTCCCTTGTGCCTTTACACTCTACGAATGATTTCCAACCATTCTGAGGGAACCTTTGGGCGCCTCCGTTACCTTTTAGGAGGCGACCGCCCCAGTCAAACTGTCCGCCTGACACTGTCTCCTGCCCCGCTAAGGGGCATGGGTTAGAATTTCAATACAACCAGGGTAGTATCCCACCGACGCCTCCTTCGAAGCTGGCGCTCCGAGATCTCTGGCTCCTACCTATCCTGTACAAGTTGTACCAAAATTCAATATCAGGCTACAGTAAAGCTCCACGGGGTCTTTCCGTCCTGTCGCGGGTAACCTGCATCTTCACAGGTACTATAATTTCACCGAGTCTCTCGTTGAGACAGTGCCCAGATCGTTACGCCTTTCGTGCGGGTCGGAACTTACCCGACAAGGAATTTCGCTACCTTAGGACCGTTATAGTTACGGCCGCCGTTTACTGGGGCTTCAATTCGCAGCTTCGCTTGCGCTAACCACTCCTCTTAACCTTCCAGCACCGGGCAGGCGTCAGCCCCTATACGTCACCTTACGGTTTTGCAGAGACCTGTGTTTTTGCTAAACAGTCGCCTGGGCCTATTCACTGCGGCTCTCATGCGCTTGCACGCTCAAGAGCACCCCTTCTCCCGAAGTTACGGGGTCATTTTGCCGAGTTCCTTAACGAGAGTTCTCTCGCACACCTTAGGATTCTCTCCTCGACTACCTGTGTCGGTTTGCGGTACGGGCACCTCTCACCTCGATAGAGGCTTTTCTTGGCAGTGTGAAATCAGGAACTTCGTCCATACGGACTCGCCATCACAGCTCAACGTTACAGTGTGCGGATTTGCCTACACACACGCCTTACTGCTTGGACGCGCATAACCAACAGCGCGCTTACCCTATCCTACTGCGTCCCCCCATTTCTCAAACGGTGAGGAGGTGGTACAGGAATATCAACCTGTTGTCCATCGCCTACGCCTATCGGCCTCGGCTTAGGTCCCGACTAACCCTGAGCGGACGAGCCTTCCTCAGGAAACCTTAGTCATACGGTGGACGGGATTCTCACCCGTCTTTCGCTACTCATACCGGCATTCTCACTTCTAAGCGCTCCACCAGTCCTTCCGGTCTGACTTCAACGCACTTAGAACGCTCTCCTACCACTGACATCGTAGATGTCAATCCACAGCTTCGGTGAATCGTTTAGCCCCGATACATTTTCGGCGCAGCGTCACTCGACCAGTGAGCTATTACGCACTCTTTAAATGATGGCTGCTTCTAAGCCAACATCCTGGTTGTCTGTGCAACGCCACATCCTTTTCCACTTAACGATTACTTTGGGACCTTAGCTGGTGGTCTGGGCTGTTTCCCTTTTGACTACGGATCTTATCACTCGCAGTCTGACTCCCGTGTATAAATATCTGGCATTCGGAGTTTGTCTGAATTCGGTAAACCGGGATGGCCCCCTAGTCCAAACAGTGCTCTACCTCCAGTATTCTCATCACGAGGCTAGCCCTAAAGCTATTTCGGAGAGAACCAGCTATCTCCAAGTTCGATTGGAATTTCTCCGCTACCCACACCTCATCCCCGCACTTTTCAACGTGCGTGGGTTCGGGCCTCCAGTAAGTGTTACCTTACCTTCACCCTGGACATGGGTAGATCACCTGGTTTCGGGTCTACGACCACGTACTATTTCGCCCTATTCAGACTCGCTTTCGCTGCGGCTCCGCCTTCTAAAGCTTAACCTCGCACGTAATCGTAACTCGCCGGTTCATTCTACAAAAGGCACGCTATCACCCATTAACGGGCTCTAACTACTTGTAGGCACACGGTTTCAGGATCTCTTTCACTCCCCTTCCGGGGTGCTTTTCACCTTTCCCTCACGGTACTGGTTCACTATCGGTCACTAGGTAGTATTTAGCCTTGGGAGATGGTCCTCCC
>NZ_JBYMLP010000006.1:0-211757 GCF_057773605.1 Lysinibacillus sp. F12 | reverse complement strand
AGGAGCAAGCTCCTTCTCTGTTCGCTCGACTTGCATGTATTAGGCACGCCGCCAGCGTTCGTCCTGAGCCAGGATCAAACTCTCCATAAAAGAAATTTGATTAGCTCAAATTGTTTTGCTGGCATCATTTTGATGTCCAAAATTTTGTTTCGTTCACTAGTAAATCTAGCTACTTAAAACTTTATTGATTACGTTTTGCTTGTTCAGTTTTCAAGGTTCATGTTGTTTATTTCACTGTCACCTCTTGGCGACTTATACATAATAACATCGATTATTCATGAAAGTCAACACTAATTCATAAGTTTTTTTAAAGAGACTTATTTTTTATTTAAAATTATAGAAACGAGGTTGTTATTATGATCCGAAAAACGTTGATTTCACTGCTCCTAATCGGCATTCTCTTTGTTTTTCTAAAGCCTATAAATTCCACGATGATTTCTGTATTTAATATTGCTAACGCACCAGTTGTCGTTACAAAAGGTCATTACGGCACATCTCTGGTTGTAGAGATTTCATTCTCTGATGAGTCTCTAATGGAATGGCTTAAAACAGTGAAAGAACCTTATCCGCTTCTTCTTCTAGATACCGAATGGATCAAGCGTTCACCTGACCATATAAAAATTATTCAAGAGCGAAAATTACCTACAGGACTACTTGGACCAAAGGATTCAGTAGAAGAGCCTGTTAACATTAAGCTTGTACAAAAGGATATTGATATTTATGAACAATATTTGAAGGAAAAGCCACTCTGGTTTGCTACTCAGAATCATCAGTATTCACAAGACTTGCAAAAATCTTTGTTTCAGCAACAAATGAATTTGCTATCTCCTTCTCTTATTTGGCAGGGTGAGAAAACACCTAAACTCCAAAAAGGGGACTTTGTATTTGTTCCACTACACCAAGATAGCTCTTTTACTTTGAAAGAACTTAATACTTTAATACGACAAAATAAGTTTATGTCAATTGAGGAAAATATATTTGGCTATAAAGTGCAAACTAAAAAATCTCCATAAAAAAATTGCCTCTATTTTGTAGGAGGCAATTTTTTCATTTAAGCATTTTTTGCTTGTTCTTGGCGCGCTTTACGACGTGCTTCTAATTTTTGACGATCTTCATCGGATTTTGCATTATATTTAGGCAATACTAATAATTGATATGCATTAACCGCTAATAACGGGAATAATAACAATGCGACATATTCATTAATATTTTCATCACGACCCATTAACGCAATTGTCCATTCCAAAGTTGTAATGACAATCATGAAGAAAAGAGCAGAAATGAATACATGTTTTTTCCCTGTTAATTTTACTTTTTGAACAGCTGTAGCTATGGCTCCAAAAATGAGAACAATTAATAATCCAACATAGAATAACCAGCTTTGCCCATCCTTTACACCAGGTACAAAACGGAAGAAAATAATATCAAAAATTGTAATTGCAATGAGTAAAAGCTGTACCCAATTCCATAATGTAAGTGTTCTAAAGATATTTACACCTACTTGATGGAGTGTTAAATAAGCGAAAAAACCAGCTTGTGCAATAACACTCATTGTAAATCCTAAGAAGACCATCCATAATAGTCCAGCGAAAAATTCTCCCCAATGACCGTTTGCTATGTATGGTTGGAAGAAATCCCAGCGAATAAATAAACTAAAAGCTCCGTTGACTACCCCACCAACGAGCATTGCAAAGAAGAAAAACTTTGCCCAATTTCGTATCGTCACAACTAAAAGTCCCCCAATTTCTCAATATATCTGTCCTTATTTTATCAATGCATTGTTAAAAAAGCTATTTCTCATCTTTCCCAATACATAAAGTCATCAGAAATGTGAACAATAATTGAAAGAGTCTATCTATAGAAAGGACTGATTGTCGATGCGAAAATTCACCATATTACTGATTCTAATGCTATTTCTTTCTGCCTGTTCACAAGATAAAACCTCTACTATGTCCTATGATGAAATAAAAAAAATTATGATTGACTCTTTACAAACAGAGGACGGTAAAAAGGCATTGCGACAGCTTTTAGAAGAGCCCAGTTTCCGTGAGCTGTTGATTTTAGAGCATGATGAAGTGAAAAAAGCTACTGAGGAAACATTACTTTCCAAGGAAGCAGAAGACTTTTGGAAGAAAACCTTTGAAGATCCAAAGTTTAAGGAAACAGTTGCGAAAAGTATGCAAAAACAGCAACAGGATATTATGAAGGACTTAATAAAAGATCCAACTTTCCAAAAGGATATGGAAGCCTTTTTTGGACAGCCTGATATGCAGAAACAGCTAGAGACTATCCTTAAATCATCCAATATGCGAAAGCAAATGGAGGAAGTAGTAAAGGAAACAATCGAAAGCCCTTTAATGCAATCTAAATGGCAAGAGCTAATTAAAAAGAGCGGTGAAACACCTTCATCTGGAAGTGGCGATAAGAAAGAAGCAAGTGGGCAAAGTGGTGGCAGTGGTGGCACTGATAAGGAGCAAAAAGGCACAGAATAATCGTGGATTATTAAAAAACGGATTTCCTCCAAAAAGGATGGAAATCCGTTTTTTATTATTTATTTAATTTATCATTAATTTTCGTCGCGACGTCTAAATAAATTTGTCCAGTAGTATGTTTTTCAGCATATACTGATGGTGCGAAATCCGCATCTGTCCAATCTGGTTGCCCAAGTGGGATTTGTCCAAGTAGCTCCGTACGAAGCTCCTCTGCTAGTTTAGGACCTCCGCCTTGCCCAAAGACAAACTCTTTCTCACCTGATTTCGATTCGAACCAAGCCATGTTTTCAATTACACCTAAAATTTCATGGTCTGTTTGCAGAGCCATGGCACCTGCACGAGCTGCAACGAATGCTGCTGTTGGGTGAGGTGTTGTGACTACAATCTCTTTTGATGATGGTAACATTTGATGAATATCTAATGCAACATCACCTGTGCCTGGTGGTAAATCTAATAGTAAGTAGTCAAGCTCTCCCCATTCTACATCACGGAAGAATTGATCTAATACTTTACCTAACATTGGGCCACGCCATACAATTGGTGCATTATTTTCTACAAAGAAGCCCATTGAAATCATTTTTACACCAAAACGATCAACTGGGAAAATACGATTATCGACTACTTTAGGCATATCCGTTACACCCATCATATCGGGCACACTAAAACCATAAATATCTGCATCGATTAAGCCCACTTTTTTGCCTAGACGAGCTAGGGCAACCGCTAAGTTAACCGAAACTGTTGATTTACCTACTCCACCTTTACCCGAAGCAATTGAAATAACTTGAACTGTACTAAGTGGCGATAAAATATCCTGTGCTTCAGATTCTGTTGCTGTGCCACGGAAGCTTTGAAGCTTTTCAGCTGATAGCTCTTCAAAACGAATACCAACTGTGTTTACACCCGCTTCTTTTAACATCTCAACAATTTTCATTTGTAGTTGTAATTGTTCAGGTGTATTCAATTTAGCAATCGCAACTTTTACACTGACATGATTTTTTTCTTCTTTTATTGCTACGTTTGTAATACCATCTGTTTCTGCAAGCGATTTATGTAAAAATGGATCTTGTAGTTGTCCTAGTATTTCTCGTACTTGTTGTTCAGTAATCACGACGAACACTCCCCTTATATTGTCTCAATGTTAGTATATCATAAATGATTTAATTTACGTTGTGATGTTGCTCTACTCAACTTTCGCTAATAGATACTCTTCTATACCTTCAACAATAGCATCTGCCATTTTTTCTTGGTAATTCTTATCGGTAAGTAAAGCCCGTTCTTCATCATTACTAATAAACCCAGTCTCTACTAATGCCGCAGGCACTTCTGCTTTTTTCAGTAAATAAATCTGCTTAATAGACAATGCTTCTCGGTCTGTATTTTTTAAATTAGTACGAATGGACTCTTGAATACTTTTTGCAAGTATCTCACCGTCAGCATGTCCCTCCTTATGATAAAACACCTGTGCACCACGCCATTTTGTTTCTGGAATAGCATTGGCGTGTATGGTAATAAACACATCTGGTTTTTCTTTTTCTACAATATCCTTTCGTAAAAAGATATCCTGTTTTTTACGCTCTCTTAACGTTCCGTACTTTTCTGATGGCGCGTGTTCATCAATAACATCACCATTTTTTGTTCTTGTCATGATGACTGTTGCGCCTTTCTTCTTCAATTTCTTCTCCACGTGCTGAGAAATTGCAAGTGTAATATCCTTTTCAATGACTTCGCCCTTTGAAGCCCCTCCATCCTCCCCACCATGCCCTGCATCAATGACAATTTTTATGCCACCAAGTGGGTCTGGTAAAAAGAAGTTACGGTCCGAAGCATTTGTTTCATATGCCACGACCACTATACTCATAAGCATAATTACTCCTAGTGCCAGCCAGCGCTTCACCCATATCCACCACCCTTTTACATTTAGTGTACGAAGTTAGTGGAGAAACTATGCCAGAAAGAAAAAAAAACTCACAAGTATTCAACTTGAGAGTTTTTAACTTCTTCTATAGTAAGGGAGGAAGAACAATTTTATTGCAGTGTAAATTCTGGTTTAAATTCCCCTTCATAGGGTTCATGCTCAACAAACACAGTTATCTCATTTCCATTTTTATCTTTACCTGTTCTTTTATACGTAAACTTCTTATCATTCATTTCAGTAATTTCAAGAGCCACACCATATTTATTATCACCAAGTGAAACATGAGCTCTGATTTTATTGTCATGAATGACGTCAAAGTAGCCATAATCACCGCGGCTTTTGCCTGTTTCAGGGTTAAAGAATTCATATTTATTCGTTTCTGCATCGTATTTTGCAATACTAATGAAATTTGAATTAAATTCGGTTACATCATTACCATTTTCATCTAAAGCAACTGTGCCCTGCCATAATGTATTAGCTAAAATTTCATCGCCGTCTACATCTGTTACGATATCTCCTGTAGTCGCATTAAGAGTTTTATCTGGATCTGTAAATGTAAGCTCTTTTTCTTGATAAGGGATATGCTCCACAAAGACTTCTACATCGTTACCAGTAGCATCTTTCCCCATTCGTTTATAAGTGAAGATATCGCTATTTAATTCTGTGATCTCTACTAGTGCTTGATAATTTTTGGATTCAGAAATTAGAATCCTTTGTTTCCCATCATTTGTAATGAAGAATGTTCCTTTATCATCACGACTTTCGCCAGTAGTAGCATCAAAAAATTCATAATGACCTGTCTTCATATCATATTTAGCCAAGCCTATAAAGTTTGAGTTTTCCGCAGTTAAATCGTTGTTATCTTTATCATATACTTTTGTACCCTGCCAGTTTGTAGCACTTAGAATAGTTGCCATGGCTTGACCCTTTGTGAGTTGCTCTTGTGCTTGATCTTTCGTTGTATTTTCTGTAGCAACGCTTTCTGTTTTTGTTCCCTCACTATTCGTCGTATTGCCTTTCACAGGCTCCTTATCTTGACATGCTGCAAGTAGTGCCATTGCTGCAACAGATACCATCAATAATTTCTTCATACCTACTTACCTCCATTTTTTGCTTTATATTTTTTAGTTACACCAAACCCACTCTTGAAAGGCATGTTGTAGCTTTCATAATTCATAATAAAATGCATTGTTAAACTCCCTCTAAATAATTTCTTAAAAAAGCATAAACTTATCCGAAAATATTTTTAATATTTTTAAATTTGTGCAGAAATAACAATAATTATGCTAAGAAAACTATTTAAAGTTTGATAAATATACTAAAAGACGCGTTCTACTGGACGGTGAAGGTGATAAAAATGAGCGATCATTTAATTATTGCTGCCGGGAATAGAGAAACGGTTCAAGTCCTAACACTTCTACAAGAAGGGGGCGGCTGATATCAATGCCACCAATCAAACAGTAAGGGCTCTTATTCAGTAGATTTAATATATTGAGAAAAATGTATTGAGCTTGTCAAAGATGCATTGAAAGCAGGTGATGAGTCCTTTTTGTAGCTGGAAAATGGTGAGGGGTTAGCCGAAGATTGAAATCATATGTCTAACTGTGACAATACACAGCACATCCTGAATTCGCATTAGCACGTTGAGCAGCTGAAAGTAGGGTCGTTGAGGAAAGAAGAATAGCAGCCGTTTATACTTTCGGTGAACATTGCCCTATGTGCAGCAGCCCACGATTGGGTTGGTTTAGGGAGAATCTTTATGCTAGCTCGTCCAAACTGCTTACACAATGAAATAGACATCACTACTAACTAAGTGTTCGTCATTGAGTTATTCAACAACAGGTACACCAGCTTCATCGACAATTTCATCAGAAATCATATTAAGCCATATTCGGGCAACTATAACGATTGCTTTTTATAATTATTCTATTCATACAAAAAGACCCTTTCCACAAAAGTAGAAAGAGTCTTTGATAGAAAAATTTGAAATTAACGTTTTGAGAACTGAGGTGCACGACGAGCGCCGCGTAGACCTGGTTTTTTACGTTCTTTCATGCGTGAATCACGAGTAAGTAATCCAGCTGATTTTAATGCAGCACGGAAATCTGGGTCTACTTGAAGTAGAGCACGAGCGATACCGTGACGAACAGCACCAGCTTGACCAGTGTATCCACCACCGTTAACGTTTACGTGGATGTCATAGCTTCCTGTAGTTTCAGTAGCTACTAATGGTTGTTTAATTACTTCACGTAATGCAGCGAATGGTACGTATTCTTCGATTTCACGTTTGTTGATAACAATTTTACCTGTACCTGGTACTAAACGTACGCGAGCTACAGAGCTTTTACGGCGACCAGTGCCGATGTATTGAACTTGTGCCAAAGTAATATCCTCCTCTTAATTTATATTATCCGCGAAGCTCGTATGCTTCTGGTTTTTGTGCAGCATGTGGATGCTCTGTTCCAGTGTAAACATTAAGTTTAGTGAACATTTTACGACCTAAAGAGTTTTTAGGAAGCATTCCTTTAACTGCTAGTTCGATCATTCTTGTTGGGTACTTGTCTAGCATTTCACCAGCAGTACGAGTTTTTAAACCACCTGCGAATTGAGTGTGGTGACGGTAAAGTTTACCTTCTAATTTGTTACCAGTTAAATGGATTTTGTCAGCGTTGATGATGATTACGTGATCACCTGTGTCAACGTTTGGTGTGAATGTTGGTTTATGTTTACCACGTAAGATTGCAGCTACTTCAGAAGCTAAACGTCCAAGAGTTTGGCCTTCTGCATCAACTACTAACCATTTACGGTCTACTTCGTGACCTTTAGCCATGAATGTTGTACGCATGTATATATCCTCCTAATCGATTCGATTACCGTTATTTTTCATTAAACTACACTATAAGTTTTCGGGGCTTATTTGTGGTGGTAATGAAAATACCATCTGTTATCATATAATGAATGACTTTTAAAGTCAAGCAATTTCATTAAACACCTGGTAAAGTTGTTTCGAGGTTGAAAGTGACACTAATAGAATACTTTTTCTAAGTACAAACCTTGTGGTGGCGCGGTTTTCCCAGCTTTATCCCGATCTTCTGAAGCGACTACCAGTGCTATATTTTCAATCGTCCGGCGATCTATACCTACTTCCCAAAGTGTACCTGCAATAATTCGAACCATATTATATAAGAAGCCATTGCCTTCAATAACCATATGAAGCTCTTCCCCATGCCATTCAAATTGTAGTGAAGTTACTGTTCTTACTTTATCCTGCACGCTTGTATTGGCTGCGCAGAAGCATGAAAAGTCATGTGTCCCTATGATAGCTTGAGCAGCCTTCTGCATTGCAACCACATCCGGTTTGACCCCGTTTGTATCAACTGTATAATGTCTCCGAAATGGATTTTGAATAGGCTCACAGGACCAAATATAACGGTATCGCTTCCCAGTTACACTATAACGTGCATGAAAGTCATGTGCTACTTCTTCTACAGACAATACGCGAATATCTCTAGGTAGCTGTACATTCAAAGCTTTACGATACTTGTCAGTTGGAATGGCTAGTGGTGTATCAAAATGCAACGTTTGCCCTGTAGCATGAACCCTAGCATCTGTACGTCCACTTGCGGTCACCTTCACCTTTTCCTCTTTATGCATAATGGCTAATACACGTTCTATTTCTGCCTGTACGGTGCGTTCCCCAGGTTGTACTTGATAGCCTGAGAAATGTGTACCGTCATAGCTAATAATTATTTTTAATCGTCGCATAAAGCATACTCCTTTAACTTCTATAGAAGAATAGCAATACACCTATTGCTACTAATAATACAAGCGCAAATGTATCGCCCATATCCCATTTTAGCTTACGATATCTAGTACGCCCTTCCCCTCCGCGGTAGCCTCTTACTTCCATCGCTGTGGCTAAATCTTCGGCCCTCTTAAATGCGCTCACAAAAAGAGGTACTAGTAATGGGACTACAGCTTTAATACGGTCTTTTATTGGACCCGAGGATAGATCAGAGCCTCGTGCCATTTGTGCTTTCATAATCTTATCTGTTTCATCCATTAAAGTTGGAATGAAGCGTAAAGAAATCGACATCATTAAAGCTAATTCATGGACAGGTACTTTCAACGTCTTCAAAGGATTTAAAAGGACTTCAATACCGTCTGTAATGGAAATCGGTGACGTCGTTAAAGTTAAGATAGATGTTATAAATACTAATACTAGAAAACGTATTGAAATATAAACCCCACGTCTAATCCCCTCATCGTATATGGTAATATACTTCGAGTCAAAAACGGGAACACCTTCCTTCGTCATAAAAATATGAAGCAAGAAGGTGAAAGCCATCAAAAAGAGAACTGGTTTAAGACCGTTTATCAAAAAATACAAGCGAATTCGTGATATTAATACAACAAGCAGTGTGAAGGCCAAAAGCATGGCATATGTTACTGTATTATTAGCCAAAAATACTATAATAATAAAGGCAAATACGAAGATTAGCTTAGAGCGTGGATCCAGTTTATGAACGGGAGAGTCTCCTGGCAAGAAGCGTCCAAAAATCATTTTTTCCATCATGATTCCGCACGCTCCTCTCTTAGTACTTGAGCAATTTCAGCTGCAAGTTCTTCTTCGGTTAAACAAACTTTTGATAAGGATTTCCCTAGCATTTGCTCCATCTTTTGCTGAAAGCGTACAATACGTGGCGGTTCTAAGCGAAAGCTCTTTAATGTATCAACATCCTTAAATATATTTCGCGGTGTTCCACTTAAAACATTTTTTCCTTCATGCATAATTACAATATTATCAGCATATCGGGCAGCGTCTTCCATGCTATGCGTCACAAGAATGGTTGTCAGGTGACGTTCCTGATGAAGCTGATAAAACATATCCATAATTTCTTTCTGACCACGTGGATCTAAGCCCGCGGTAGGTTCATCCAGCACAATTACTTCAGGGTCCATCGCTAAAACACCTGCTATTGCTACTCGACGCATTTGACCTCCCGACAAATCAAACGGAGATTTTTCTAGGACATCTTCTGGTAACCCTACTAAGCTGACAAGTTCCCTTGCACGATTTTCGGCTTCCTTTTCTGCTACGCCAAAGTTCATGGGACCAAACATAATATCCTTTAACACTGTTTCTTCAAATAACTGATGCTCAGGGAATTGAAAGACAATACCAACCTTTTGTCGTACAGCTTTTAAATCCTTTGCTTTTTTACCAGCTACCACTACACGATCCCCGATATGTACTTCTCCTGAAGTAGGTCTTAGAAGTGCATTAAAATGTTGGAGAATAGTTGATTTACCAGAACCAGTATGACCAATAATGGCTTGATACGTGTGTGATGGGATATTGAATTCTACATCGAATAATGCCCGTTTTTCAAAAGGCGTACCTTTTGCATAAGCATAGCTTACTTGTTGAAGTTTGATGTCCATAAATCATTCACCAACTCTTCTTCTGTCATATGTTGTCCCATTAATGGAACACCTTCCTTTTGCAATAGCTTTGATAACTTTAGCGCAAATGGCAAGTCTAGTCCAAATTCCACTAGCTTGTCCCCAAGAGCAAATATTTCAGCAGGGGTACCTTCTGCAAACTTCTTCCCATCATTCATAAAAAGTATACGATCTGCTAGCATCGCCTCCTCTAAATCATGGGTTATGGATAGGACAGTAAGTCCTGTTTCAGCTCGTAAAGTTTGAACAGTTTGTAATACCTCTCCACGTCCCTGTGGATCTAGCATCGAAGTAGCCTCATCTAATATAAGAAGCTTCGGCTTTAATGCAAGCGCTCCTGCAATAGCGACACGCTGCTTTTGACCTCCTGATAAATGGTGTGGCTCATGATCTAAAAAGTGGCTCATTTTTACTTGTTCTAGTGCCGCATGAACACGATGTACCATTTCTTCAAAAGGCACGCCATTGTTTTCTAATGCAAACGCAACATCATCCTGTACGGTTGCACCTACAAATTGATTGTCGGGGTTTTGAAAAACCATTCCCATGAGAGAACGAGACTCCCAAAGGTTTTCTTCATTTAATGGTTCCCGCAGTATGCGTACATCTCCCTCTTGAGGGAATAGTAAACCATTCATCAACTTTGCAATGGTTGACTTTCCAGAACCATTGTGCCCTACGATGGCAATCCATTCTCCCTCTTCAACGGCGAAGCTAACATTTTCGACAGCATTACGATTATTTGGTTCTTCTGGTGTATATGAAAAAGTCACATTATTTAAAGATAAAATTTCAGGCATTTCTAGAACTCCTCTCTCCATGCTCAGCTCTACTAACTAACTTACACTTTTTTATGTATGAATTCTACTACAATCCCTATGTCTATAAAAGTAAAACATTAAAATAATTAAATGTTCTAGTACGGGTGTGATTCACAAAAATATTAAACCCATATATTAAAAAAAGCACCACAAATTGGCGCTATCCTTAGTAATAAAAAAGCGCGCACCTCATTCAATAGAAATGCGCTAGTCGTTACATTTTCAAGAAATAAGGGTGCTCAAGCCCTTATTTCTCCTGAATGAGGTGCGGAGAGCTAAACGAGACGCCACACCTTAGTGTCCGCTCATCATAACGCTCAGCTTAATTATTTGTCGTATAAATCATTTATAAAGAAAGAGGGTGGTGATTCCCACCCTCTTCACCACAAGTTTTCTAGTATGATTAAACTAGTTCAATCACAACTACAGGTGCACCGTCACCACGACGAGGACCTACTTTAAGAATACGAGTGTAACCACCTTGACGCTCTGCATAACGTGGTGCAACATCATCAAATAACTTTTGAAGTGCAAATGATGTTGTTTCGTTACCTTCTGCATCAGTCGTTGTTACTAGTTCACGACGGATGAATGCAGCAGCTTGACGGCGTGCATGTAAATCTCCGCGCTTACCTAAAGTAATCATTTTTTCAACAGCTTTACGTACTTCTTTAGCGCGAGCCTCAGTAGTTTCGATACGCTCGTTGATGATTAAATCAGTAGCTAAGTCACGTAACATCGCTTTACGTTGAGAACTTGTACGACCAAGTTTTCTGTAACCCATGGATGTTTCCCTCCTTTATAGAAAAAATCTGACCTTGTTAGTTTTGTTTAAATCGCTTAGTCTTCTTTGCGTAATCCTAAACCAAGCTCTTCTAACTTCGCTTTTACTTCTTCTAGTGACTTACGTCCAAGGTTACGAACTTTCATCATGTCGTCTTCTGACTTATTCGCAAGTTCTAGTACTGTGTTAATACCAGCGCGTTTTAAGCAGTTGTAAGAACGAACAGAAAGATCAAGTTCTTCGATAGTCATCTCTAAAACTTTTTCTTTTTGATCTTCTTCTTTTTCGACCATGATTTCAGCAGTTTGTGCCTCATCTGTCATGCCAACGAAGATGTTAAGATGCTCGGTTAAAATTTTTGCTCCGAGCGAAATCGCCTCTTTCGGACCGATGCTGCCATCTGTCCACACATCAAGAGAAAGTTTATCGTAGTCAGAAGACTGACCTACACGAGTATTTTCCACTTGGAAATTAACGCGTGATACTGGAGTGTAAATAGAGTCGATCGGGATCACGCCGATAGGAAGATCCTCACGTTTGTTTTGATCAGCAGGAGTGTAACCACGGCCGCGTTGTGCGTACATACGCATACGTAAATGACCGTTTTTAGCGATTGTTGCAATATATAGATCTGGGTTTAAAATTTCTACATCACTGTCATGTGTAATGTCAGCAGCCGTAACTGTACCATCGCCTTTTACATCAATCTCAATAACTTTTTCTTCGTCAGAGTAGATTTTAAGAGCTAGTTTTTTCACGTTCAAAATGATTGAAGCTACATCTTCTACTACGCCTTCTACAGTTGAGAATTCGTGAAGAACGCCATCAATTTGAATGGACGTGACAGCAGCTCCTGGTAATGAAGACAGAAGGATACGACGTAAAGAATTACCCAAAGTGTTTCCATATCCGCGTTCAAGCGGTTCTACAACAAACTTTCCATACTTGGAATCTTCGCTGATCTCCACCGTTTCAATCTTTGGTTTTTCAATTTCGATCATTTCATTTACCCTCCTTCAAAACATCGAATGTATAGGTTCTTTCCATCATAGATTCGATCGTCAATGACGTATCGTTTATTATCTGCACAAGACAGTCTGTACAAAAAATGATGTTCTCATACAATATGAGACGCACCCATTACACGCGACGACGTTTTGGCGGACGGCAACCATTATGAGGAACTGGAGTAACGTCTTTAATAGCAGTTACTTCTAAACCAGCAGCTTGAAGCGCACGAATTGCAGCTTCACGACCAGCACCAGGACCTTTAACAGTTACTTCCAACGTTTTCAGACCATGTTCAAGGGATGTTTTAGCAGCAGTTTCTGCAGCCATTTGAGCAGCGAATGGTGTAGATTTACGTGAACCACGGAAACCAAGAGCACCAGCACTTGACCAAGATACAGCGTTACCTTGCATATCTGTAATCGTTACGATTGTATTGTTAAATGTAGAACGAATGTGTGCGATACCAGATTCGATATTCTTTTTCACACGACGTTTACGAGTTTGTTGTTTACGAGCCATGTTAAGAAGGAACCTCCTTTACCAATTATTTTTTCTTGTTCGCTACAGTTTTACGAGGACCTTTACGCGTACGCGCATTGTTCTTCGTATTTTGGCCACGAACAGGTAAACCACGACGGTGACGGATACCACGGAATGAACCGATTTCCATCAGACGTTTAATATTTAATGAAGTTTCGCGACGTAAGTCACCTTCAAGTTTGTAAGAATCTAATTGTTCACGGATTTTGTTTAACTCATCTTCAGTTAAGTCGCGTACGCGTGTATCTTCTGAAATACCTGCGTCAGCTAGTACTTTCTGAGCTGTAGTTTTACCAATACCGAAAATGTACGTTAATGAAATTACCACGCGTTTGTCGCGAGGAATATCAACACCAGCAATACGTGCCATGTACGTTGTGCACCTCCTTTAGAATTAACCTTGTTTTTGTTTATGTTTAGGATTTTCACAGATTACCATTACTTTACCGCGTCGGCGAATTACTTTACATTTTTCGCAGATCGGTTTCACAGATGGTCTCACTTTCATCTAACCTAACCTCCTTAGTAGTCCGGAGCGCAAAAGATTATTTAAAACGGTATGTGATACGACCGCGAGTTAAATCATAAGGAGATAACTCGATAGTAACCTTATCTCCAGGTAGAATACGGATAAAGTGCATACGAATCTTACCAGATACGTGTGCTAGAATCACATGTCCATTTTCTAATTCTACCTTAAACATCGCGTTTGGCAAAGTCTCAACAACTGTCCCTTCGACTTCAATTACATCATCTTTCGCCATCTACTCTGTCTCCTCTCTATATGCAAATTAAAGTTCTCATCGTTACATCAAACGGATATCTGCTGCAACTATAGAAGCAACCTCGTTTCAACATATGTTTGGATTGTATGAGAGATGTTTGAAAGACGCTCGTCTGGTTTCGCTTCACACAATCCACGGAATATCCAGAACCAATAAGGGCACTGAAACTCCCATGTTTACACGAATACCGGAATGTCTTGGATGAGATATTCATACCCGTTACACAGATGCTTCCACGAAACCCATTATACTCCTCCAAAAGCTATGTTGCACTTTTTAGAAGAAATATATACCGGGCACAATATGCTTTTGCAACTCTCAAAAAAATTATGTTTCGTTGTTGCTCCCGCATGCCTCCCGCGGAAGCAGTACTCTGCGCCCGGAGCCGGGTATCAGCTGCGGCTGCTCTGTAATAGAGCATCAAGATCAGCAAACACTTTGTTTATATCTTGCTGTCCATCTATATTAGTTAACACACCTTTTGCTTGATAGAAATCAAGTAAAGGTTGCGCTTGTTTCATATTAACTTCCAGACGGTTCGCAACCGTATCAGGATTATCATCGGCACGTGTGTAAAGCTCGCCACCATCTTTATCACATTTTCCTTCCTCGGCTGGAGGATTGAAAATTAAATGATAGGATGCTCCACAAGTTTTACAAATGCGTCGACCTGAAAGACGAGCAATTAACTCATCCTTTTCAACTTGAATGTTTAGAGTATGTTCAATTGCTTTGCCAAGATCAGCAAGAATGCTATCTAAAGCTTCAGCTTGAGGAACAGTACGTGGGAAACCATCTAATAGGAAGCCCTTTTCACAATCAGGTTTAGCCAGTCGCTCACGAACAATACCAATCGTTACTTCATCTGGTACAAGAGCACCTTGATCCATAAACGACTTAGCTTGTAAGCCAAGTTCTGTACCTTCTTTAATAGCAGCACGGAACATATCGCCTGTAGAAATATGAGGAATCGCGTACTTCTCAACAATTTTATCTGCCTGAGTACCTTTACCAGCACCTGGCAGACCCATTAAAACGATATTCATTAGGAAATATTCCTCCCACCAAAGGTTTGCTGATTTAAGGAAACGATAGAACGTTCCCTAAAAACCAACATTATTTCATAAAGCCTTTGTAGTGACGTTTAACAAGTTGAGATTCTAGCTGTTTCATCGTTTCGAGCGCTACGCCGACTACGATAATAATACTAGTACCACCGATTTGCACTGAGGCAGGTAAATTCATAAAGTTAATGAATAAAATCGGCATTACAGCAATAACAGTTAAGAATATCGCACCAACAAATGTTAGACGATATAACACGCTTGTTAAATACGCTTGAGTGTTTTCACCAGGACGAATACCCGGAATATAAGCACCTTGTTTTTTCAAGTTGTCTGCCACATTTTCAGGATTCACTTGTACGAATGCATAGAAATATGTGAACGCGACGATCAATGCAACGTAAATAATCATTCCAACAGGTTTCGTATAATCAAACGTGTTTTCAATGAAAGTAGTTACGTCATTTTGACCAAAGAACGTAGCTAACGTACGTGGTGTAACAATAAACGCTACTGAAAAGATTACCGGAATAACCCCTGCAGCATTTACTTTTAAAGGTAAATGAGTTTGTTGACCACCAGCTTGTTGATTACGTCCAGTAACTCGTTTTGCATATTGAATTGGAATTTTACGAAGTGCTTGTTGCACATAAATAACTCCAACTACAACTGCGAGTAAAACCAATACAAGCAATGCAAGGATTATGATGTTGATAAATAATTTATCCCCAGCACCCTCGATTTGCTGTGCAAAGATTTGGTTGATTCCTGTAGGCAATGCTGCAACGATACCTGCGAAGATTACAACAGAAATACCATTCCCAACACCGTGTGAAGTAATTTGCTCTGCAAGCCATACAAGGAAAGCTGTCCCCGCTGTCAATACAATGGCGATTGTAACATATGTTAGAATCCCTTCTTCTTTAATCAATGATCCGCCATACATTCTATTAAAACCAAATGACATTGCGAATGATTGGATGAAAGCAAGAATAATAGTAAAGTAGCGAGTAAATTGTGCAAGTTTACGTCTTCCGACTTCACCTTGCTTTGCCCATTCAGCAAACTTCGGTACTACGTCCATTTGCAATAACTGAACAATAATTGAGGCTGTGATGTAAGGCATAATCCCCATCGCAAAGATAGAGAAGTTCTTTAAAGCACCACCGCCAAAAGTATTCAGGAAACCAACGAGGTTAAACTCATCAGTTGCCTTTAATACATTTGCGTCAACGTTAGGTACTGGAATGAATGTTCCAATACGGAAAACGATTAACATTAAAAGAGTGAAAATGATTTTATTTCTTATATCTCGAACACGCATAAAGTTAGAGATTGTCTGAAACATTAAATCACCTCAGTAGTTCCGCCGGCATTCTCGATTGCTTCTTTAGCTGAAGCTGAGAATTTATGAGCTTTAACTGTAAGCTTTTTGTTAAGAGTTCCGTTGCCAAGAACTTTAATTCCAGCTTTTTCATTACTCACAAGACCAGTTTCAAGTAATAATGCAGTTGTAACCTCTGCACCGTCTTCGAAACGGTTTAAAGCGTCAAGGTTAACGATCGCGTATTCTTTACGGTTAATGTTCGTAAAGCCACGTTTTGGTAAACGACGGAATAATGGGTTTTGACCGCCTTCAAAGCCTGGGCGTACACCGCCACCAGAACGAGCGTTTTGACCTTTATGACCTTTACCTGCTGTTTTACCGTTACCAGAACCGATACCACGACCAACGCGGTTGCGTTGCTTACGAGAACCTTCTGCTGGTTTTAACTCATGCAGTTTCATAGTGGGTGGCACCTCCTTGTTCATTAATTGGAAATTAAATTTCTTTTACAGTAACTAAGTGAGCTACTTTATCAAGCATACCGCGAGTAGCTGCGTTATCAGCTTTCTCTACAGTTTGGTGTAATTTACGTAAACCTAAAGCTTCAACAGTTTTGCGTTGTGCAGGTTTAGTACCAATCACAGATTTAGTAAGGGTGATTTCTAATTTGTTAGCCATATTATCTTTCCCCCCTTATCCTAATATTTCTTCCACTGATTTACCACGTAATTTTGCTACGTCCTCTACGCGTTTTAATTCAGTTAAACCTTGAACAGTTGCACGCACCATGTTGATTGGTGTGTTAGATCCAAGAGATTTTGAAAGAATATCAGTAATACCAGCAAGTTCTAGTACTGCACGTACTGGACCACCAGCGATAACCCCTGTACCAGGAGCAGCAGGTTTAATTAGGATTTCTCCTGCACCGAAGCGACCAAGCACTAAGTGTGGAGTTGTTCCACCAACACGTGGCACTTCTACTAAGTTTTTCTTCGCATCTTCAACAGCTTTACGGATAGCATCTGGAACCTCTTGAGCTTTACCAGTACCGAAACCTACATGACCGTTTCTATCGCCAACAACAACTAGTGCTGTGAAGCGGAAGCGACGTCCACCTTTAACAACTTTAGCAACACGGTTAATAGTAACTACGCGTTCTTCAAGTTCTCCAAGTTTGTTTGCGTCAATTCGACTCATGAAATGTGTCCCTCCTTCTTATTAAAATTCTAAACCATTCTCACGTGCAGCTTCAGCTAAAGCTTTCACGCGTCCATGATATAAGTAACCACCACGGTCAAAAACTACAGCAGTAATATTTTTTTCCGCAGCGCGTTTCGCGATTGTTTCACCGATTTTTGATGCAGCTTCAACATTGCTACCAGCACCTTCAAAACCATTTTCTTGAGAAGATGCGCTAACAATTGTTACGCCTGCTACGTCATCGATAAGTTGAGCGTAGATGTTCTTGTTAGAACGGAATACATTTAAGCGTGGACGCTCAGCAGTACCCGAAATTTTAGAACGTACTCGTGCATGACGTTTTTTACGAACTTGATTTTTATCCTGTTTCGTAATCACAAGGGTCACTCCTTTCTAATGCTTAAGCAGCATTATTTACCTGTTTTACCTTCTTTACGACGAACGTATTCGCCTTCGTAACGGATACCTTTACCTTTATATGGCTCTGGTGGACGAACGTCACGGATGTTAGATGCTAGAGCACCAACGCGCTCTTTGCTGATACCTTTAATGATGATTTTAGTGTTAGAAGGAACTTCAATTTCTAGACCATCTTCAGGTGTGAACTCTACTGGATGAGAGTAACCTACGTTAAGTACAAGTTTTTTGCCTTGTAACTGCGCACGGTAACCAACACCGATAAGTTCTAAAGCTTTTTCGAAACCTGCAGAAACACCAGTAACCATGTTCGCTAGAAGCGCACGAGTAGTACCGTGGTTTGTGCGGTGTTCTTTTGAATCAGAAGGACGTGATACTGAGATTACGTTACCTTCTTGCTCAATTTTCATATCTTGGTGGAAAGAACGAACAAGTTCGCCTTTAGGACCTTTAACAGTAACAGTGTTGTCAGCTGCAACAGTAACAGTTACGTTAGCTGGTACCTCGATAATTTTTTTACCTACACGAGACATTTAGTTGCACCTCCATTCATTTATTGCTAATTACCAAACGTATGCTAGAACTTCGCCGCCAACTTGTTTAGCGCGAGCTTCTTTATCTGTTAATAAACCTTGTGAAGTTGACACTAAAGCGATACCAAGACCGTTCAGTACTTTAGGAACTTCATTTGTTTTTGCGTATACACGTAGACCAGGTTTAGAAATACGTTTTAAGCCAGTGATAACACGCTCGTTATCTTTACCGTATTTTAAGAAGATACGGATAATACCTTGCTTGTTGTCTTCCACGTATTCTACGTCACGTACGAAACCTTCACGCTTTAAAATTTCAGCGATTTCTTTTTTCACGTTGGAAGCTGGTACTTCTAACTTCTCGTGACGAACCATGTTCGCATTACGAATGCGAGTAAGCATATCTGCAATCGGATCAGTCATTGTCATTACATTTACCTCCTTCCCAAATTAGGGGATTACCAGCTGGCTTTTTTCACGCCAGGAATTTGTCCCTTATATGCAAGTTCTCGGAAACAAATACGGCAAAGTTTGAATTTGCGATATACAGAGTGTGGACGACCACAGCGTTCACAACGTGTATATTCTTGCACTTTAAACTTTTGCTTACGTTGTTGTTTAACGATCATAGATTTTTTAGCCACGTTTTCGCCCTCCTTGTTTGATTACTTTTGGAACGGCATACCGAATTGTGTCAATAACTCGCGAGCTTCTTCGTCAGAGTTCGCTGTCGTTACGATCACGATGTCCATACCGCGTACTTTTGAAACTTTATCGTAATCGATTTCTGGGAAAATTAATTGCTCTTTAACACCTAGAGTGTAGTTACCGCGACCATCGAATGCTTTTTTAGAAACACCACGGAAGTCACGTACACGAGGAAGTGAAATTGAGATTAATTTGTCCAAGAATTCATACATACGCTCACCGCGTAATGTAACTTTAGCACCGATAGGCATACCTTCACGTAAACGGAAACCTGCGATCGATTTTTTCGCTTTAGTTACAACTGGTTTTTGACCAGTGATAATTGTTAATTCTTCTACAGCTGCATCTAATGCTTTAGAGTTTTGAACAGCATCACCAACACCCATGTTGATAACGATTTTTTCAACTTTCGGCAATTGCATAACTGATTTATATCCAAATTTGCTCATAAGAGCAGGAGAAACTTCATTTAAATATTTTTCTTTTAGGCGGCTCATGTGTGTACCTCCCTTCTTTTATTTACTAATTAGTCGATTACTGCACCTGATTTTTTTGCAACACGAACTTTTTTACCGTTTTCGATTTTATAACCTACACGAGTCGGCTCGCCAGATTTAGGATCGATTAGCATTACGTTCGAAACGTGAATTGCAGCCTCTTGGCTTACAATCCCACCTTGTGGATTCAATTGGTTAGGTTTAACGTGTTTTTTCACGATATTAACACCTTCAACAAGAACGCGATCTTGTTTAGGGAAAGCAGCTAGGATTACTCCTTCTTTGCCTTTGTCCTTACCAGTGATAACCTTAACCTTGTCACCTTTTTTTACATGCATGCTGTCGCACCTCCTTGATTGGCACTATCATGAAATTAAAGAACTTCTGGAGCTAGAGAAACGATTTTCATGAAGTTGCTGTCACGTAATTCACGTGCAACAGGTCCGAAAATACGAGTTCCGCGTGGTGATTTATCATCACGAATAATTACACAAGCATTTTCATCAAATTTGATGTACGTACCGTCTTTACGACGAACGCCTGATTTAGTACGAACGATAACAGCTTTAACAACGTCACCCTTCTTGACAACGCCACCTGGTGTTGCTTTCTTAACTGTACAAACAACGATATCACCGATGTTAGCAGTTTTACGGCCAGAGCCACCAAGCACTTTAATTGTAAGAACTTCACGTGCACCTGAGTTGTCAGCAACTTTCATACGACTTTCTTGTTGGATCACTTAGGTTACCTCCCTTCGGAAATGGTTGTTCCGAAATAGTTATTAAATAATAACCGCTTTTTCTACAACTTCAACTAGACGGAAACGTTTAGTAGCTGATAGCGGGCGAGTCTCCATGATACGTACGATATCACCGATTTTCGCTTGGTTTTGCTCATCATGAGCTTTAAACTTTTTAGAGTATTTTACACGCTTACCGTAAAGCTTGTGCTTTTTGTGAGTTTCAACTAAAACAGTAACAGTTTTGTCCATTTTATCTGAAACAACGCGGCCCGTGTAAACTTTGCGTTGGTTACGCTCAGTCATACTTGAAAACCTCCTTTATCAGTTATTTGCACTGATTTCTCTTTCACGAATAACAGTTTTCATACGCGCGATTGCTTTACGCACTTCACGAATACGAGCTGTGTTTTCTAATTGACCAGTCGCCAATTGGAAGCGAAGGTTGAAAAGCTCTTCTTTCAGTGATTTCACTTTTAATTCAATTTCAGAAGTGGCAAGGTCACGGATTTCATTAGCTTTCATTAGATTCACCACCAGTTTCTTGACGTTTTACGATCTTACATTTAACAGGAAGCTTATGTGATGCTAAACGAAGTGCTTCACGTGCAACCTCTTCAGATACACCAGCAATTTCGAACATAATTTTTCCTGGTTTTACTACTGCTACCCAACCTTCAGGAGAACCTTTACCAGAACCCATGCGGACTTCTAGAGGTTTTTTAGTGTAAGGTTTGTGTGGGAAGATTTTAATCCAAACTTTACCGCCACGTTTCATGTAACGAGTCATCGCGATACGAGCAGATTCGATTTGACGGTTAGTAATCCAGCTAGCTGTTTGAGCTTGTAGGCCCCATTCGCCGAAAGATACTTCTTTACCGCCTTTCGCTTCGCCACGCATGTTTCCGCGGTGTTCACGACGGTATTTTACGCGTTTAGGCAATAACATATTATTTGCCTCCTTCCACAGATTTCTTCGTAGGAAGAACTTCACCACGGTAGATCCATACTTTAACGCCTAATTTACCGTAAGTAGTGTCAGCTTCTGCGTGTGCATAATCAATGTCAGCACGTAGAGTATGAAGTGGAACAGTTCCTTCACTATAGTGTTCAGCACGCGCGATATCAGCGCCACCTAAACGACCAGATACTTGTGTTTTAATTCCTTTTGCACCAGCACGGATTGTGCGTTGGATCGCTTGCTTTTGCGCACGACGGAATGATACACGGTTTTCTAATTGACGAGCGATGTTTTCAGCTACAAGACGAGCGTCAAGATCTGCACGTTTAATTTCAATGATGTTGATGTGTACGCGTTTACCAGTTAACTCGCTAAGGTATTTACGAAGATTTTCAACTTCAGTACCACCTTTACCGATTACCATACCTGGTTTCGCAGTGTGAATTGTAATGTTTACACGGTTTGCAGCACGTTCGATTTCTACTTTAGAAACAGAAGCGTCTTTAAGAGCCGTTTCAATATATTTACGCACTTTGATGTCTTCGTGAAGTAGAGTTGCATAGTCTTTTTCAGCGTACCATTTTGACTCCCAGTCACGAATAATACCAACGCGTAGTCCTATTGGATGTACTTTTTGACCCACGGATTAACCCTCCTTCTTCTCAGATACCACTAGAGTAATGTGGCTTGTGCGTTTGTTAATTGCGCTTGCACGTCCTTGCGCACGTGGACGGAAACGTTTTAAAGTTGGACCTTCATCAACGAACACTTCAGAAACTACTAAAGAGTTGATGTCAAGATCGTAGTTGTGCTCAGCATTAGCAACTGCAGATTTTAATACTTTCTCAACGACTGGAGACGCCGCTTTTGGAGTATGACGTAAAATTGCAACTGCTTCACCAACTTGCTTACCTCGGATTAAGTCTACAACTAGACGTACTTTGCGAGGAGCAATGCGTACTGTACGAGCGATAGCTTTAGCTTGTGTCATTAGGATTTACCTCCTCTCAAAATTAGCGTCTTGTTTTCTTGTCGTCTGCACCGTGACCTTTGTAAGTACGTGTCGGTGCGAACTCACCAAGTTTATGGCCTACCATATCTTCTGTTACGTATACAGGAACATGTTTACGTCCATCATATACAGCAATCGTTAAACCGATAAAGTTCGGGAAGATTGTAGAACGGCGTGACCAAGTTTTGATAACTTGTTTTTTCTCAGAAGCCTCTTGTACTTCCACTTTTTTCATTAAGTGGTCATCGACAAAAGGTCCTTTTTTCAAGCTGCGACCCATGTAGGAACCTCCCTCCGTGATTCCACCACGGCTCTCACATAGAACCGTAGTTTAACCACTTTATTTTTTACGACCACGGATGATAAATTTATCCGATTTGTTTTTCTTCTTGCGAGTTTTGTAACCAAGTGCTGGTTTACCCCAAGGAGTCATTGGTGATTTACGTCCGATTGGAGAACGTCCTTCACCACCACCGTGTGGGTGATCGTTAGGGTTCATTACAGAACCACGAACTTCTGGGCGTTTACCTAACCAACGGCTACGACCCGCTTTACCGATGTGTACAAGTTCGTGTTGTTCATTACCAACTTGACCGATTGTAGCGCGACAAGTAGCTAACACTAAACGTACTTCACCAGACTGAAGACGAACGATTACGTACTTTCCTTCACGACCAAGTACTTGAGCAGAAGTACCAGCAGAACGTACTAATTGTCCACCTTTACCAGGTTTTAACTCGATGTTATGGATTGTAGTACCCATTGGAATGTTTGCTAATGGTAAAGCGTTACCCACTTTAATGTCAGCATCTGGACCAGAAACGATTGTTTGACCAACCTCTAGACCTTTAGGTGCTAGGATGTAAGCTTTTGCTCCATCAGCGTAATTGATTAATGCGATATTCGCAGAACGGTTTGGATCATATTCAATAGTAGCAACTTTTGCCGGAATGCTATCTTTAACACGTTTGAAATCGATAACACGGTATTGCTTCTTATGACCACCACCATGATGACGAACAGTGATTTTACCTTGGTTGTTACGACCAGCTTTGCGTTTAGTTGGTTCAAGCAATGATTTCTCAGGCTTGTTAGTTGTAATTTCCGCAAAGTCTAATGACGTCATGTTACGACGACCATTAGAGGTAGGTTTATACTTTTTAATCGCCATTGTGTTTCCCTCCTTCTTGAGTGTTCAAATCATAAATCCACTAGGGATTACATTTCGAATAATTCAATTTCTTTGCTATCAGCAGTTAATTTAACAATCGCTTTACGACGTTTGTTAGTGTAACCACCATAACGGCCAACACGCTTGAATTTACCTTTGTAGTTAAGAACGTTTACTTTCTCAACTTTTACACCAAAGATTTCTTCTACAGCGTCTTTTACTTGAGTTTTGTTAGCGCGAGTGTCTACTTCGAAAGTATACTTTTTCTCTGCCATAAGTTCTGAAGAACGCTCAGTAATGACCGGACGTTTTAAAATATCACGTGCTTCCATTATCCAAGCACCTCCTCAACTTTTTCTACTGCAGATTTAGTGAATACAACTTTTTCATGACCTAAAAGATCAAGAACGTTGATTCCATTTGCAGTTAAAACTGTTACACCAGGGATGTTACGAGCAGATAATGCTACGTTTTCATCTAGGTCAGCAGTTACGAATAAAGATTTTTTCTCTAAAGAAAGATCTTTAAGGATTTTTGTGAATTCTTTTGTTTTTGGTGCTGCTAGAGTTAGAGCATCAAGAACTAAGAAGTTTTGTTCTACTACTTTAGCTGATAAAGCAGATTTAAGAGCTAAACGACGAACTTTTTTAGGTAATTTATAAGAATAGCTACGTGGAGTAGGACCGAATACGATACCACCGCCGCGCCATTGTGGAGAACGGATAGAACCTTGACGAGCACGACCAGTTCCTTTTTGACGCCATGGCTTACGACCACCACCAGCAACTTCAGAACGGTTTTTAACCTTGTGATTACCTTGACGTAGAGAAGCACGTTGAGCTACTACTGCGTCGAATAATACTGCTTCATTTGGCTCGATTCCGAAGATCGCATCGTTTAATTCGATTTCACCAACTGAAGCACCTGTTTGACTAAGTACAGATACTTTTGTCATTCCTGTTTCCTCCTTTCCTTAAGTGATTACTTAGCTTTAATTGCAGTTTTTACTGTAACTAGAGCTTTTTTAGAACCAGGAACATTACCTTTAACAAGTAGTAAGTTACGATCTGTATCAACTTTCACGATTTCTAAGTTTTGGATTGTAACTACATTGCCACCCATTTGACCAGGTAATTTCTTTTGTTTGAATACGCGGTTCGGAGCAACTGGACCCATTGAACCAGGACGACGGTGGTAACGAGAACCGTGGGCCATAGGACCACGAGATTGTCCGTGGCGTTTAATTACACCTTGGAAACCTTTACCCTTAGTAACACCTGTTACATCGATTACATCGCCTTCTGCGAAAATTTCTACTTTGACTTCTTGACCAACTTCGTACTCTTCCACGTTCACGTTGCGGAATTCACGAATGAAGCGCTTAGGAGCAGTGTTCGCTTTTGCTACGTGACCTTGTTGTGGTTTGTTAGAAAGCTTAACGCGCTTATCTTCGAAACCAACTTGGATTGCTTCGTAGCCATCTGTTTCAACAGTTTTCTTTTGAAGTACTACGTTTGGAGTAGCTTCGATAACTGTTACCGGGATTAGATCGCCGTTTTCAGCGAAAACTTGTGTCATACCAATTTTTCTACCTAAGATTCCTTTAGCCATTTGTCACACCTCCTGTAAGTTTTAAAAAGTTATATTGTTTTTACCATTAAAGTTTGATTTCGATATCAACGCCAGATGGTAAATCAAGTTTCATTAACGCATCAACAGTTTGTGGTGTCGGGTTAACGATATCGATCAGACGTTTATGCGTACGCATTTCGAATTGTTCACGAGAATCTTTGTACTTGTGAACCGCACGAAGAATTGTGTACACAGACTTCTCAGTTGGAAGTGGAATCGGACCTGATACACTTGCACCTGAACGTTTTGCAGTTTCCACAATTTTCTCAGCAGATTGATCTAAAATACGGTGATCATACGCTTTTAAACGAATACGAATCTTTTGTTTTGCCATTATTTTCCCTCCTTCTCGCCTATTTTCTAGACATTCTCCACGAAAATTTTCCCACACACCGCCATGGCAAAGCGGCCGGGTGTGTCGGCAACCTCTCGCTTCATCGCAGTCAAAGACCAACATTCAACATTATATACAATAAAAAAAGAATAAGCAAGTCTTTTCGCTAAATTCTTTTAAATGTTGCAGATATTCTTAGTACTACTATTACTTCGCTTTATTAAGCCGTTTATTAGTATATAAAATTTCCATACATATTGCAACACCTAAGGTTTCCATACAACAATATCGAACATTTCAAATAACTTTGAAGTCTTTTTAAATAGTAGCTTCCTTTCTTCTTTATAGAAAGAACACACATGCAATCCAACCAAATAGAATTAATGGAATGTTAATAAAAATAAAAGTCGGCACACAGGTGTCCCAAATATGGTGATGTTGTCCGTCTACATTCAAACCTGCTGTCGGTCCTAGCGTAGAATCTGAAGCTGGAGATCCTGCATCACCTAATGCACCTGCCGTTCCTATTAGACAAAGGATTGCTAAAGGACTCATTCCTAACCCCTGTGCGAGAGGAACAAATAACGTCGCGATTATCGGCACTGTTGCAAAGGAAGAACCGATTCCCATTGTCACAACTAACCCTATGACTAACATAATAAATACCGCTAAACTTCTGTTTCCTTTTAAAATAGATATAGAGCTTGTAATTAAGCTATCCACATGTCCAGTAGCATTAATGACCGCAGCAAAACCATTAGCGGCAATCATGACAAAGCCTATAAAGGCCATCATCTTCATTCCTTCAGAAAGAATGTCATCAGCTTCTTTCCATTTCAATGCACCTGTAAAATACATGATCATAATACCTGCAAAAGAACCTACTATCATCGAATCTGTAAACACTTGAGCACATAACGATACGATTAGTGCAAGAGCTGTGGAAAACATCACAACTTTGCTGACATTAACATGGAGAGAATCAGCCTCTATATCATTATTTTTATAATGTCTTGGCTTGCGATATACAATAAAGGCTGTAATTAATCCTATCAGCATACCTAGCACTGGAATCGCCATTGCTACAGGTACATCACGTGAAGATACTACCATCCCAGCCTCTGATACTTGTGTAGCAACGATATCTTGAAAGATTGCCCCAAAGCCAGCTGGTACAAAGCTATAAGTACCTATTAAGCCTACTGCTATTAAGGTTGCCACTTGACGTCGATCGACCTCTAATAAATTTAAAATTTTTAAAACAGGAGGAATCAATAGTGGAATAAAAGCGATATGAATAGGTATGACATTCTGTGATAAAATTGACATCAAAAAAATAAGGAAAAAAATTAAAACCTTCACTAAACCTTTGCGATTACTTTCACTATTTAATATGTTTAACATCCCTGTAATCATCAATTCAGGTATCCCGGTTTTGGCAATGGCGATGGCAAAGCCGCCAAGTAGGCCATAACTTAATGCAATCGTTGCACCTGCCCCTAACCCTTCTGTAAATGATTCTACTGTTGCTTCAATGCTCATACCGCTTGTAAGGCCACCTACAAACGCCCCTAACACTAAAGATAGGACGACATTGATGCGGAGTAAGCTTAATATTAACATAACGGCTACCGCCACTATTACTGCATTCATCGTTACACTCACTTTCATACGCTAAATTACTAACATGTTAAACATTATTATTCTGATAATTGAAAGTCAAGGGTTTTCATCAGTTAAGGCAATAAAAAAACAGTATGATCTATTACTCATCACACTGCTTTTGGGTTCCTACTTATTTAATTGTTACAATGATTCTCGAACGACTTTTTTATAGTAGCCTACCGATAGTAGAGCAAAAATTGTATACAATGCTATATAACAGCACATCGCAATCCACAAGGGTGCTGTTAACTCTGTTCCAAATAAAAACCATCCTGATTTAACAGCAAAGTAGCTATGCAATAATCCAATAATTAATGGAACTCCAAAATTAAAGGCTTGTTTCATATAAATGCCTCTCATAATATCTCTTTCTGCAAAGCCAATCTTTCTGAGGATTGTATAGGAGCCACGCTCTTCCTCTGCCTCAGACATTTGTTTGAAGTACAGAATGCTACCAGTTGTCATTAAGAAAGCTAATCCTAAAAATGCAGTTGTAAATATAGTAAGACCCAATGATTCAATATTATCTTTACGCTTCTCTTCATAAGAGGATTGATTATACTGCTCTGTTTTACCCTCATGATCTTTAGTTGTAATGACCCCAGCATTTGTCTGTAAATATAATTTCTCTGCCACCACTAAGTTTTCTTTTGAATTTATAGTAATAGAAGACTGTCGATGCCAAGGGTAATGCTCTGATTGTGTAGCTAGACTTTTAAACATATCATCTGTTACAACAAAGATGGGCCCACCACCTCCAGCTGTAACGATACCACTTATAATACTTTTATCGTGTACATCCACAACATGAAAAGTCTCTTCGAGTTCTCCTGCAGATACTACTACATCACGATCTTTCTCTAATGGGAACATCTCAGCCATATACCCACCATAGTTTGTTAAAATCACATCATTTCCTGATATCGAGGCTTCAGGCACACTCTGCTTATAATCAGAAAGTGGAATTGTATAGATGGTTCCTTCCATACTATATAGAGGATTATCCTGCTGTTTTTTAGACATGAGTTGTCCTACAGAGGCTGTTACTCCTTGCAAACGATAATCTACCCTATCATACGCTATGTTATTTTTCTCTAATTCATTTAAGAAAGACGTTCCCTGCTCTTCTAGCAAGATAAAATCACCCGGTACTTGGCTATATGCAGATGCTTCTGAAGAATAGTAGGAGATATAAGATAAAGTCGTCACACCTAGAGAGACACCCGTTAATACGGTTATGAGCGTTAATGACTTAGCGTTGCTCTTCATCCGATGCATGATAGGTGTTAATGCTAAAACATCATGGATGGAAAGATGTCCTTTTTTCTTTAAGCGAATCATATTCATAATAAATGCTACAGAAAAACGAAAGACAAGAAATGTTCCACCAATTGTAGTAACTAGAATAATGATCATATTAATAAATAAGTTTCCGGCTGATTCAATATCAAATAGCTTTGTTGAAGCATAGTAACCATAAACAATTAAAACTAACCCCATAAAGCCAATCACCATTTGTAAGGCACTAAAACGTCTTACACGTTCATCTGCTTGTTTAGCAGCGGTAAATAGTGATAGTAAAGAAACACGATGGATCATCCAGGCCATTTGTACAAGGACAATCATCAAAAGTATAGTAAATACAATTATGGATTGCTGTAATGCCTGCGTACTAAATGTCATGGTTACAAGAGCTTCTTTCTCAAGTACACGCAATAGTATCATTGCAAATACACGTGAACTAAAGAAACCGGCCAGCATACCTAAAATAACAGCTCCAACAAATAATAGAATGCTTTCGATCGCTAATAAGCGTACAATTAATTCCTTGGTCATACCAATCAATTGGTACAAGCCTATCTCTTTACTACGACGCTTCATAAATAAATGATTGGCGTACAAGACGAAGAACAAAACGATAAAATATAAAATATAAGTGGCTGCTTTAAATCCAGCAGTAGCCGTTCCACTCATCTGAACAGCATCCCATACTGCAGAGTTATTTTGTAATGTTACAAAGGAAAAATATAAAGTAACGCTAAAAATAAGGGCGAAGAAGTATAAATAGTAGTGCTTCATATTTTTCTTCATGCTTCTTAATACTAACTTACTTAGACTCATAACCATCACCGCCTAGCACACTTTGCGTATGCATGATTTCCTGGAAAAAAGCCTGTCTTGTTTTATCCCCTTTATAAAGCTCACTATAAATAAGTCCATCCTTTAGAAATAAAACACGTGTGCAGAAACTTGCAGCTACTGCATCATGCGTCACCATCATTATTGTCGCTTCTTTTGTCTCATTAATATTTTGGAGATTTTGGAGCAAAGCTGTAGCTGATTTAGAATCTAATGCACCTGTAGGCTCATCTGCAAATACTAATGATGGATTTGTAATCAGTGCACGCGCAGCAGATGTACGTTGTTTTTGTCCCCCAGATATTTCATTGGGATATTTATTTAAAATTTCTGATATACCTAGTAAGGATGTTAGCTCCTTTACACGACTTTCAGCAACTGTCTTGGGTAGATTACTGATCGCTAAGGGGAGAAGAATATTTTCCTTTACGGTTAATGTATCTAGTAAATTATAATCCTGGAATATGAAACCTAACTGCTCTCTACGGAAATTGGCCAAAGCCTTTTCCTTCATTCCCCGTAAATTATGACCATTTATTTCTATTACTCCTTCTGTTGCAAAATCGATTGAACATAAGACATTTAAAAGTGTTGTTTTACCTGATCCAGAAGGTCCCATAATACCTACGAATTCACCCTTACTCACTTCCAAATCAATGCCCTTTAATACTTCCTGAGCCGTAGATTTCTTTCCATAAACTTTTTTTATTTTACGACCAATTAACACTGTCACTTATAAACGCCCCTTTCTATATTCCCAGTGTACCCTGTCGCTTCTATTCATTCGTGCGTTTTAGATGACAATATAAAAAGGTAGGTGACAATTTCGTCATCTACCTGTTAGTTTGACATATTCATTTTGTAATGGGAACCGTAGCGTAAATAATGAACCCTCTCCTACAGTCGATTGTACATTTATACGGATACCTATTTTTTTTGCTACATTATATGCTAGATAAAGACCCATACCTGTAGATTGACTTGACTCCCGCCCCACGTTTCCTGTATACGATTTTTGAAAAATCCTAGGTAAATCCTCCGAAGGTATCCCAATGCCCACATCTTTAATATGTAATAATGTAGCACCTGTTGGGTCAAGTTCAGTAAAAATCGCTACCTCTGAATTGGCTGAACTATATTTTATGGCGTTAGAGAGAATTTGTCGTACAATAAACGATAGCCATTTTCCATCTGTCATAACCTTTTCAGTCAGTTCATCTACTTCAAAACCGATTCCCTTTTCTATACACCAGGCTTGCATAGCTCGAATCTCTTTATTAACAACTGGTTTTAGCTCAATCTCAGTTAAATAATTGTCCTTTTCTATAAAAGTAAGTCGTGTTTGGTGTAGCTGTTGATCGACTAACAGATGGAGTCTCAACCATTCTTTTTCTAATTTTCGACGTGTTGATAAATCCTCCACATGGTCTAACATTAAATTAATGGTTGTTAAAGGCCCTTTTACTTCATGAACCCATGCCAGCAACTCATCTGAATACTCTTGTAGCTGTACTTTGGCCTGATTTAATTCCATATTCTTTTCATGAAAGACATCCTCCATTTTTCGAAAGCTAACTTCTTGAAAAGGTGACAAAGATAAGCTACTTCTATGGGCTTCATCAAGGTGGCTATCCATATTTCCCAGGAAATCATTTAATTTCCCAACTTCGAGGAAGAAACGCCATAAGAAGAAGAGTATGAAACTAACAAGCATACTTACATTTACATACCAAATAGAAACACTATTTAAACCAACATCTAAAGAAAATAGCACGTTTAACAGTATCATCATAAATGTAAAAAACCCTATCCATGCAAAGCGCTCTCTTATAAACAATAGTAACAATATAATTCACGTCCCTTGAGTTACTGCTATATATCCAAGTCCCTTTTTTGTTAGAATCACTTCATGTAAGCCAATATCCTCTAGCTTTGCACGTAACCTGTTAACATTCACCGATAACGTATTATCGTTTACAAAACGCTCATCATCCCACAGTTTTCTCATTAGTTCATCTCTTGAAACGATATGATTAGCCTGTTCCACTAAAATGCGCAAAATAAAGAGTTCATTTTTTGTTAAAGAAGCTATAGCTCCATCACAAATAATTTCACTCCTTGCATAATCAATAACAGCATCATTAAATCGTGTAACATCCATTTTCGCTTCAACATAGTCATAGGTTCTTCGTAAAATAGCCTGTGCTTTAGCGAGCAATACTTCCATATGAAAGGGTTTCTGTATAAAATCATCTGCCCCCATTTGCATTGCCATCACCATATCCATTGGATGATCTCGAGAAGATAGAAAAAGGATTGGCACATTGGATAGATGACGAATTTCTCGACACCAATGAAAGCCATCATAGGCTGGTAATTGAATATCGATTAGTACAAGATGTGGCTTTACTTCTATAAAGTCATCCATCACCTTTTGAAAATTTTTGGGTCCTACAACTTGTAATGACCATTGTGCAAAACGTTCTTCAATCATACTATATATCGATGGATCATCTTCAATCAGTAAAATTTTCATCTCCATATTCAAATCCCTTTCCACTTAAATAGTTTACCTAGATGACATGCTGGCTGATATGTATTCATACACTAATTAAAACTTTAAATTACTTATATTTTAACATAAAAAACCAATCTGTAAGCGTCCCTACAGATTGGTTTGAACATTAGCAAAAGCTAAAATTATTTTTGGATAGAAGCAACTACGCCAGCGCCTACAGTACGGCCACCCTCACGGATAGAGAATTTAGTACCTTCTTCAAGAGCGATTGGAGCGATAAGTTCAACTGTCATTTCGATGTTATCACCAGGCATTACCATTTCAACGCCTTCTGGTAAGTTACAGATACCTGTTACGTCAGTTGTACGGAAGTAGAACTGAGGACGGTAGTTAGAGAAGAATGGAGTATGACGGCCACCCTCTTCTTTTGATAAAACATAAACTTCAGCTTTGAAGTTAGTGTGTGGAGTAATTGAACCTGGTTTAGCTAATACTTGACCACGTTGGATTTCTTCACGAGCTACACCACGAAGTAATGCACCGATGTTGTCACCAGCTTCAGCATAGTCTAATAATTTACGGAACATTTCTACACCAGTTACAGTAGTAGATTTAGCTTCTTCAGCGATACCGATGATTTCAACTACGTCACCAACTTTAACTTGACCACGTTCAACACGGCCAGTTGCAACTGTACCACGACCAGTGATAGAGAATACGTCCTCTACTGGCATCATGAATGGTTTGTCAGTTTGACGTTCTGGAGTTGGAATGTAAGAATCTACAGCGTCCATTAATTCAACGATTTTTTCTTCCCATTCTGGTTCACCTTCAAGAGCTTTAAGAGCAGAACCTTTGATTACAGGAATATCGTCACCTGGGAAGTCATATTCAGATAGTAGGTCACGGATTTCCATTTCTACTAATTCTAATAATTCTTCGTCATCAACCATATCACATTTGTTCATGAATACTACTAAGTATGGAACACCTACTTGACGAGATAAAAGGATGTGTTCACGAGTTTGTGGCATTGGGCCATCAGCAGCAGATACTACTAAGATACCGCCGTCCATTTGTGCAGCACCAGTGATCATGTTTTTAACATAGTCAGCGTGTCCTGGGCAGTCAACGTGTGCATAGTGACGAGTTTCTGTTTCATATTCTACGTGAGAAGTATTGATTGTGATACCACGCTCTTTTTCTTCAGGAGCGTTATCGATGTCAGCGTATGATTTAGCTGTACCACCCATTTTTTTAGAAAGAACTGTAGCGATAGCAGCAGTTAAAGTAGTTTTACCATGGTCAACGTGTCCGATTGTACCAATGTTAGCATGCGTTTTAGAACGGTCAAATTTTTCTTTAGCCATTAGAGATTGCCTCCTCAAAATTATATGTTTTATTTTTGAAATTTATAGAATGAATGCTGATAGAGAACGGGCCCATCCCCTATCCTGCAATCATAGCTTACAAATTAGTTATACTTTATGCAAGATGAAAATTCAATTATTCACCTTTATTTTTTTTGATGATTTCAGCAGCAATTGATTTTGGTACTTCTTCATAATGATCAAATGTCATTGAGAATACACCACGACCTTGCGTTGCAGAACGAAGAGTCGTTGCATAACCAAACATTTCTGCTAAAGGAACCATAGCACGAACAACTTGTGAGTTACCGCGAGCATCCATACCCTCAACGCGTCCGCGACGAGAAGTAATGTTACCCATGATATCACCAAGGTATTCTTCTGGAATTACAACTTCTACTTTCATCATTGGTTCTAAGATAACAGCATCACATTGTTTAGATGCTTCTTTAAGAGCCATAGATGCAGCGATTTTGAACGCCATCTCATTCGAGTCAACGTCATGGTAAGAACCGAATACTAATTTCGCTTTAATATCGATTAGAGGGTAACCAGCTACTACACCGCGGTCAAGAGAGTCACGAAGACCTGCTTCAACTGCAGGAATGTATTCACGAGGAATTACACCACCAACGATAGCGTTTTCGAATTCAAAGCCTTTACCTTCTTCATTTGGAGAGAACTCAATCGTTACGTCACCATATTGTCCACGACCACCAGATTGGCGAGTGAATTTACCTTGAACTTTTGCAGAGCTACGGAATGTTTCACGGTAAGATACCATTGGAGCACCTACGTTAGCTTCTACTTTAAATTCACGGCGCATACGGTCAACTAAGATATCAAGGTGAAGTTCACCCATACCTGAGATGATTGTTTGTCCAGTTTCTGTGTCAGTATGAGCACGGAAAGTTGGATCCTCTTCTTGAAGTTTTTGTAAAGCTTGACCCATTTTATCTTGGTCAGCTTTTGATTTTGGTTCTACAGAAAGAGAAATTACTGGCTCAGGGAATTCCATTGATTCAAGAATAACTAGGTTTTTCTCGTCACAAAGAGTATCACCAGTAGTAGTATCTTTAAGACCTACTGCTGCTGCGATGTCCCCAGCGAATACTTTAGAAATCTCTTCACGAGAGTTAGCGTGCATTTGTAGGATACGACCTACACGCTCACGTTTACCTTTAGAAGAGTTTTGTACGTATGAACCTGAATCTAATGTTCCAGAGTACACACGGAAGAACGTTAATTTACCTACGAACGGGTCAGTCATAACTTTGAATGCAAGAGCTGAGAATGGCTCATCATCAGAAGATTTACGTTCTAACTCTTCGTCACCATCAACAGAAGTACCTTTGATTGCTGGTACATCTACTGGAGATGGTAAGTAATCGATAACAGCATTTAACATTGGGCGTACACCTTTGTGTTTGAACGCTGTACCACAGATTACTGGGTAGAATTCTACTGCGATTGTAGCACGACGGATTGCCGCTTTAAGTTCCGCAACAGTAATTTCTTCGCCTTCTAAATATTTTTCCATGATATCTTCATCAACACTTGCAACAGCATCGATTAATTTTTCACGGTACTCTTCAGCTTGTGCGCGGTATTCTTCAGGAATTTCTCCCTCAGTTACTGCTGTACCTTTTTCGTCACCATAGAAAGTAGCTTTCATTTCAACCAAGTCAATGATTGCTGAGAACTGATCTTCAGCTCCGATTGGTAATTGAATAGGGTGAGCGTTTGCTTGTAAACGATCATGTAGAGTTCCTACAGAATATAAGAAGTCTGCTCCTGTTTTATCCATTTTATTAATGAATACAATACGTGGAACACCATAAGTTGTAGCTTGACGCCATACAGTTTCAGTTTGAGGCTCAACACCAGATTGAGCATCTAGTACTGTTACAGCACCGTCAAGTACGCGTAATGAACGTTCTACTTCTACAGTGAAGTCTACGTGTCCAGGAGTATCGATGATGTTTACACGATGGCCTGCCCATTGGGCTGTTGTTGCTGCAGAAGTGATTGTAATACCACGTTCTTGCTCTTGCTCCATCCAGTCCATTTGAGAAGCGCCTTCATGAGTTTCACCGATTTTGTGAATCTTACCAGTGTAATAAAGGATACGCTCAGTTGTTGTTGTTTTACCAGCATCAATGTGAGCCATGATCCCAATATTACGAGTATTCTCAAGTGAGAATTCGCGTTTCATAGGAAATTTCTCCTTCCATATTGGGGTAAAGACTGTATAAGAGACCTTGTGCTAGCCAATTTGCTAACACATAGGTTAAATTACCAGCGGTAGTGAGCGAATGCTTTGTTCGCTTCTGCCATTTTGTGCATATCTTCACGTTTCTTAACTGATGCACCAGTATTGTTAGAAGCATCAAGAATTTCGTTAGCTAAACGTTCTTCCATAGTTTTTTCACCACGAAGACGAGCATAGTTAACTAGGTAACGAAGACCTAAAGTTGTACGACGTTCTGGACGTACTTCAACCGGTACTTGGTAGTTAGAACCACCAACACGGCGAGCGCGTACTTCAAGAACTGGCATTACGTTATTTAGAGCAGCTTCGAATACTTCAATTGGATTTTCACCAGAACGTTCTTTAACAATTTCGAACGCACCGTATAAAATCTTTTGAGAAGTACCTCTTTTACCATCAACCATCATTTTATTGATTAAACGAGTTACTAGTTTTGAACTATAAATTGGATCTGGTAACACGTCACGTTTGGAAACAGGACCTTTACGAGGCATGTGTTTTCCTCCTTTCGAATAAATATCGATTATTTTATAAGTTGGCCTTTTATATTCGTCCATCAAATATCAAATCTGCTAGCAAGATTCGATATTTGTGACATTTAGTATAAGGCTCAGTTTTAAATAACGTTATTGAACGTTAAATTATTTTTTTTCTTTAGGGCGTTTTGTTCCGTATTTAGAACGTGATTGTAAACGACCGTTTACACCAGCTGTATCAAGAGCACCACGTACGATATGGTAACGAACACCCGCTAAGTCTTTTACGCGTCCGCCACGGATAAGAACAACGCTGTGCTCTTGTAAGTTGTGGCCTTCACCTGGGATATAAGCTGTAACCTCAATTTGGTTAGTTAAACGTACACGAGCGTATTTACGTAACGCTGAGTTTGGTTTACGAGGTGTCATTGTACCAACACGAGTACAAACACCGCGTTTTTGAGGAGACTTAACATCAGTTAAAGATTTTTTAAATGAGTTATATCCTTTGTTTAACGCTGGTGATTTTGATTTCGTGATTTTAGATTGACGAGGCTTACGTACTAATTGGTTAATTGTAGGCATCGGTATTTCCTCCCTTCATTTATTCCTTGTTAATACCACACATCCAGGTGGTTCATTTTTTGGGTAAAAACAAAGTCTTTGTGCTTAACACACAAAAACTACTCTACAGTAATCGCAACTACCGCAGCTCCAACATGGATTCCACAGGCCTTGCCCAGTTCCTTTTTGGACTCAACAAGAATAACTGGTATACCGATTTCTCTCGCGAAAGATATGGCCAAATCGGTTACCCAATTGTCTGCATCAAGTGCCACAAGGAGTTCTTTCACTGAACCGGCTCGCATTGCTTTTACTGCTTGCTTTGTACCTATGATTGTTTGACTAGCCCTTACTTTATCATAAGACATTTTCATATCCTCCGAAGTACAGACAGTTAACTATCAACCTTCAATATATTATCATTACCATTTTATACTGTCAACTAATATCTTTAAAAAGTCCGAAGAGACGGTGGAATTCCATCTCTTCGGCGCTATTTTTACTATCTATTCAGCAGAAACGACTTCTGTGTCAAGCTCATCTTTTTCAATGCGGATTTGACGGTAACGTTGCATACCAGTACCTGCAGGAACAAGTTTACCGATAATTACGTTCTCTTTTAATCCAAGAAGCTCGTCACGTTTACCCTTAATTGCTGCATCTGTTAACACACGTGTTGTTTCTTGGAATGATGCTGCTGATAAGAATGATTCTGTTTCAAGAGAAGCTTTTGTAATACCTAGGATTACAGGACGACAAGTTGCAGGGTTTTTGCCATCCATAACAGCATCTGCGTTTGCCTCTGCGAACTGGTGGATATCTAGTAATGAACCTGGTAATAAATCTGTATCTCCAGCTTCAATTACACGTACTTTACGAAGCATTTGGCGAACCATTACCTCGATATGTTTATCTCCAATTTCTACCCCTTGCATACGGTATACTTTTTGAACTTCTTTTAATAAATATTCTTGAACAGTTGAAACGTCTTTGACTTTTAATAATTGTTTTGGATCGATAGAACCCTCTGTTAAAACTTGACCACGCTCCACATTATCACCTTCGATAACTTTAAGACGTGCATTATAAGGCGCTTGGTACTTACGAGTTTCTACGTCACCTTGAATCGTAATTTCTTTTAAGCCTTCACGGATTTCTGTGATATCTGAAACAGTACCTGCGATCTCTGAAATAACAGATTGACCTTTTGGATTACGTGCTTCAAAGATCTCCTGGATACGTGGAAGACCTTGTGTAATATCGTCCCCGGCAACCCCACCTGTATGGAATGTACGCATTGTTAACTGTGTACCTGGTTCACCGATTGATTGAGCGGCAATAATACCAACTGCCTCTCCAACCTCAACCTTTTCACCTGTTGCTAAGTTCATGCCGTAACATTTTTTACATACGCCATGTTTTGTATTACATGTAAATGCTGAACGGATAGTCACTTCTTCGATACCAGCTTCGATAATTGCACGAGCCACATCTTGATCGATTAAACCGTCTTTATTTAGAATCACTTCACCAGTTTCAGGATGTACGATTGTTTTCTTCGTATGACGACCAACAATACGCTCATCTAGAGCCTCGATTAGCTCTGTGCCTTCCATTAATGCACCAATTGTTAAACCACGGTCAGTACCACAGTCATCTTCGCGCACAATAACATCCTGTGCAACGTCAACAAGACGACGAGTTAAGTAACCTGAATCGGCAGTTTTTAGGGCTGTATCGGCAAGACCTTTACGAGCACCGTGAGTTGAGATGAAGTACTCTAATACTGTTAAACCTTCACGGAATGAAGATTTAATTGGTAGTTCGATGATACGACCAGCCGGGTTGGCCATCAGACCACGCATACCTGCTAACTGTGTAAAGTTAGATGCGTTACCACGGGCACCTGAGTCAGACATCATGAAGATTGGGTTTGTTTTCTCAAGAGACTTCATCAGCTTGGCTTGGATTTCATCTTTCGCAGCACTCCAGCTTGAGATAACACGGTCATAACGTTCATCCTCTGTGATGAAACCACGGCGGAATTGCGCTTGAACTTTATCAACCTTTTCTTGAGCTACTGCTAAAATTTCACCTTTGTCAGGTAATACCACGATATCAGATACACCAACAGTAATACCGGCACGAGTTGAATATTTGAATCCTAGGTTTTTCATGCGGTCAAGCATTTTAGATGTTTCAGTAATGTGGAAACGTTTAAATACTTCAGCAATGATATTTCCTAAGAACTTTTTACGGAATGGATTTACAACTGGTACAGATTCAAAATGCTTGCGCAATACAGCTGTACGTTGTGCATCAATTTTCCCTTTTTCATCAAGGCTATTATAAGCACTATCTGATTCAAGCTCTTTTAGTGTTTCTTCGTCAATTGTTAAATTCACAAAGTATTTTTCTGGTGTTACTTGCTCTAAGTTAAAATCAGTCGGCTCATTGATATAAGGGAATGATTCAGGCAAGATTTCGTTAAAGATCACTTTACCAACAGTCGTTAATAGGAACATGTTATTTTGTTCCTCTGTGAAGGTTGGATTATTTAACGAACCAGCTTTAATAGCAATACGTGTATGCAAATGCACATGACCTGTATCATATGCGATTAATACTTCGTTTGGACCGTAGAAAATAGTACCTTCTCCACGTGCACTTTCACGTTCAAGCGTTAAGTAGTAGTTTCCTAATACCATATCTTGTGAAGGTGTTACAACAGGTTTACCGTCTTTAGGGTTCAGAATGTTTTGCGCAGCAAGCATTAGAAGACGAGCCTCAGCTTGAGCTTCTGCAGACAATGGTACGTGAACGGCCATTTGGTCACCATCGAAGTCAGCGTTATATGCTGTACATACTAATGGGTGAAGACGAATAGCACGACCTTCTACTAGTGTTGGTTCAAATGCTTGAATACCAAGACGGTGTAGCGTTGGTGCACGGTTTAGTAATACTGGATGCTCACGAATAACATCTTCTAGTACGTCCCAAACGTCGTTGTTTAAACGTTCGATTTTACGCTTAGCAGATTTAATATTATGAGCTAGGCCACGTTCTACTAATTCCTTCATAACGAAAGGCTTGAATAACTCAATAGCCATTTCTTTAGGTAGACCACATTGGTACATTTTTAAGTTTGGACCTACTACGATAACGGAACGACCGGAATAGTCAACACGTTTACCAAGTAGATTTTGACGGAAACGACCTTGTTTACCTTTCAACATATGTGAAAGTGATTTTAGTGGACGGTTACCAGGACCTGTTACAGGGCGTCCGCGACGACCATTATCAATTAATGCGTCAACAGCTTCTTGTAACATACGTTTTTCGTTTTGTACGATGATGCTTGGAGCACCTAAATCTAATAAACGTTTTAATCGGTTATTACGGTTGATAACACGACGGTATAGATCGTTTAAATCTGAAGTTGCAAAACGTCCACCATCTAATTGCACCATTGGGCGAAGCTCGGGTGGAATTACAGGTAGTACATCTAAAATCATCCATTCAGGTGAGTTACCTGAGTTACGGAATGATTCAACAACTTCTAAACGTTTGATAGCACGCGTACGTCTTTGACCTTGTGCAGATTTTAACTCCTCTTTTAAAGAATGAGTTTCATCTTCTAGGTCAATTTTGCCTAATAATTTTTTAATTGCTTCTGCACCCATTGAAGCTTCGAATGTATTTCCGAACTTTTCACGGTATGCGCGGTACTCTTTTTCAGAAAGTAATTGTTTGCTTTCTAAATTTGTAGCACCAGCATCAATCACAACGTAGGAAGCGAAATAAATCACTTCTTCAAGTGCACGCGGTGACATATCTAAAATTAGACCCATACGGCTAGGAATACCTTTGAAGTACCAGATATGAGAAACTGGTGCAGCTAATTCGATATGACCCATACGTTCACGACGAACTTTAGCACGCGTTACTTCAACACCACAGCGGTCACAAACTACGCCTTTATAGCGGACACGTTTATACTTACCACAATGACATTCCCAATCCTTAGTTGGCCCAAAAATACGTTCACAGAATAAACCATCTTTTTCTGGTTTTAACGTACGGTAGTTAATTGTTTCAGGTTTTTTAACCTCACCATATGACCAAGAGCGAATCTTGTCAGGGGATGCTAAACCGATTTTCATATATTCAAATTCATTAACGTCTATCAAGGAGCCTACCTCCCTCTAGTATAGGTCTTTATAAAGACTCTTTTACGCAGCTCGATAATCGTTTGCAAAGAATTTCCTCTTTGACAAAGGATTAGAAATAGAATGATTTATTAAAAGAAAAAGCCAGGCAGGGCGTTAAATCCTGCCCGGCTAATTTGAAAATAAGTTTGACCTTCTTCACCATTGTGAATTTTGGTTTCCATTATTCAAAAGACTCTACTGGCTCTTCTTCAGTATCTGGCTGTGGTGCGATGTTAAGTGCATCAGCTGGTTGAAGATCTTCTTCTTCGTCTAAATCACGAAGCTCTACTTCTTCATCATTAACTGTTAACATCTTAACGTCCATACCAAGAGATTGAAGTTCTTTAATCAATACTTTGAATGATTCAGGAACCCCTGGCTCTGGTACACTTTCACCCTTAACGATGGCTTCATACGTTTTCACACGACCAACAACGTCATCGGATTTAACTGTTAAGATTTCTTGAAGTGTATAAGCGGCACCATATGCTTCAAGTGCCCATACTTCCATCTCACCAAAACGTTGTCCACCAAATTGCGCTTTACCACCAAGTGGTTGCTGCGTAACAAGTGAGTAAGGACCCGTTGAACGCGCGTGAAGTTTATCGTCAACCATGTGAGCAAGTTTGATCATATACATGATACCAACAGATACACGGTTATCAAATGGTTCACCAGAACGGCCATCATACAGGATAGTTTTACCGTCACGGTTCATCCCTGCTTCTTCCATTGTTTCCCAAACGTCTTCTTCATTCGCACCATCAAATACTGGTGTTGCCATGTGGACGCCTAGGTAGCGAGAAGCCATACCTAAGTGTAATTCTAAAACTTGTCCGATATTCATACGAGAAGGTACACCAAGTGGATTTAACATGATATCAACAGGCGTGCCATCTGGCATGAACGGCATATCTTCTTCTGGCAAGATACGAGAGATAACCCCTTTGTTACCATGACGTCCGGCCATTTTGTCCCCAACGCGAATTTTACGTTTTTGAACAATGTAAGCACGAACTAATTGGTTAACACCTGGTGGTAATTCATCGCCATCTTCACGGTTAAATACTTTAACATCCAGAATGATACCGCCAGCACCATGAGGGACACGTAATGATGTATCACGAACCTCACGAGCTTTTTCACCGAAAATAGCATGTAATAAACGCTCTTCAGCAGTTAATTCTGTAACTCCTTTAGGCGTTACTTTCCCTACAAGAATATCACCGTCACGTACTTCCGCACCAATACGGATAATACCACGTTCGTCTAGGTTACGAAGTGCATCTTCCCCGACATTCGGAATATCACGAGTGATTTCTTCAGGTCCAAGTTTTGTATCACGAGACTCTGATTCATATTCTTCAATATGAACAGATGTATAAACATCGTCTTTTACAAGGCGCTCACTCATAATAACAGCATCCTCATAGTTAAAGCCGTTCCAAGTCATGAATGCAACAAGTACGTTACGTCCAAGAGCTAATTCGCCTTTTTCCATTGATGGACCATCTGCTAAAATATCGCGAGGCTTCACACGTTCACCTACTTTTACAAGCGGACGTTGGTTATATGAAGTACCTTGGTTTGAACGAATGAATTTTTGTAATTTATATTTTGTTAAATCGCCTTTAACCTCTTTGCCGTCAACAACTTCAATGCGGCGAACATGGATAGAGCGAGCTTCAACATGCTCAACAATACCATCATACTTCGCTACTACAGCTGCACCTGAATCACGTGCATCCACGTGTTCCATACCCGTACCAACGAATGGTGCCTCTGGGTTAAGAAGTGGAACTGCTTGACGTTGCATGTTTGCACCCATAAGTGCACGGTTAGAGTCATCGTTTTCTAAGAATGGGATACACGCAGTCGCTGCAGAAACTACTTGTTTAGGAGATACGTCCATGTAGTCCATTTGAGCTTTATTAAATACTGTGTTATCTCCGCGGAAACGACCTACTACTTCGTCATTTGCAAAGCTACCATCTGGATTTAATGGTGAGTTTGCTTGTGCTACGTAGTAGTTATCTTCTTCATCAGCTGTTAGATAATCAATTTGATCCGTTACTTGACCTGTTTCATGGTCAATACGACGGTAAGGCGTTTCGATGAAACCAAATTTATTTACTTTAGCGAAAGAAGATAATGAGTTGATTAAACCAATGTTTGGCCCCTCTGGTGTCTCGATTGGACACATACGACCATAGTGAGAGTAGTGAACGTCACGTACTTCGAAACCAGCACGCTCACGTGTTAAACCACCAGGCCCTAATGCAGATAATCGGCGTTTATGCGTTAACTCTGCTAACGGGTTTGTTTGGTCCATGAATTGTGATAATTGAGAGCTTCCGAAGAACTCTTTAATTGACGCAATGACTGGACGAATATTAATTAATTGTTGTGGTACGATAGCCGCTGTGTCGTTAATAGACATACGTTCACGTACTACACGTTCCATACGAGATAATCCAATACGGAACTGGTTTTGTAGTAACTCACCTACAGAACGTAGACGACGGTTACCTAAATGGTCAATATCATCTGTTGCACCTACTTGATAAAGCAAGTTGAAGAAATAGCTTACTGAAGACAATACGTCAGCAGGAGTGATATTTTTTACTTCTTCATCAATATAGGCATTACTAATGATATTAATTTCTTTTTGGGCTTCATCTTTCGGTGCATAAATTTTAATAGATTGGATTGTTACATCGTCCTCAAGTACTCCACCAACTTGTGATAAAGTACGGAAACCAATACCCTTCGAAGAATCTTCTAGGTAAGGTAGGATTTTATCTAAAGTACGGCGATCAAGCACTGTACCTTTCTCTACTAAAATTTCGCCTGTTTCTGGGTCTACAAGCGTTTCAGCAATCGTTTGGTTGAATAAACGATTTTTAATATGAAGCTTTTTATTCATTTTGTAGCGTCCAACATTCGCTAAATCATAGCGTTTTGCGTCGAAGAAACGAGAGTATAATAAACTTTTCGCACTTTCAACTGTTGGTGGTTCACCTGGACGTAAACGCTCGTAGATTTCTAAAAGTGCTTTTTCAGTGCTTTCAGAGTTATCTTTTTCTAACGTATTACGTAAATACTCGTTATCACCGATAATATCGATAATTTCTTGGTCTGAGCCAAAACCTAATGCACGAAGTAATACGGTTACTGGTAGTTTACGAGTACGATCGATACGTACATATACCACATCTTTTGCATCCGTTTCATACTCTAACCAAGCACCACGGTTTGGAATCACTGTAGCTCCAAAACCTTTTTTACCGTTCTTATCCGTTTTATCATGGAAATACACACTTGGTGAACGAACTAATTGTGAAACGATAACACGTTCAGCACCATTGATAATGAATGTACCCGTTTCTGTCATTAATGGGAAATCACCCATGAAGACATCCTGTTCTTTCACTTCGTCTGTTTCTTTGTTGTAAAGACGTACTTTCACACGTAATGGAGCTGCGTAAGTAACATCTCGCTCTTTACACTCATCAACATCATATTTAGGATCACCTAATGAATAATCGATGAATTCTAATGAAAGATTGCCTGTAAAGTCCTCGATCGGCGAAATGTCACGGAACATTTCACGTAAACCTTCTTCAAGGAACCACTCGTAAGACGCCGTTTGAATCTCAATCAGATTTGGAAGCTCAAGCACCTCTTTAATACGCGCAAAGCTTCTACGCTGGCGGTGTTGTCCGTACTGAACTAGTTGACCTGTCAACTCATTCACCCCTCAATAAAGCGATATTAGGTCTTTGCAAAATCATACAAATAGTGTATGATTTCGAAAGACAAAAAGAAAACGAGTCTTCAAAAAGATCTCATTTTCGGTTAACTAAACTTATCTTGGCAAGTATACCCATATTAAAACAATTCTATACAAAAAGGGCATACGACCTCAAAATAATATTTTTGCATTGTATCATATTATCATAGCCGATTTGTCAAGTCAATAAATTATACATATTTCATTTATTTTTTTGCTCGTATTATCCAGTATCCTTTTTTCTTCTCGACAACATCGACTTCGGAAAATTTACCCTCTAGGTAACTTACTGTCGATGGCGCTCCTTGTTTCTTCTGAATTACTACCCAAAGCTCTCCAGATGACACTAGTCTATCATAAGCTCCATCGTAAAAGCGGAAAATCGTTTCCTTCCCTGCACGAATTGGCGGATTCGTTAAGATAGCTGCTGCTTCTATATCTTTATCAACCATCGATAGGCCGTCACTCACAAATATTCGTACATTTTGAACACCGTTCACTTGCGCATTTTTTTGCGAAAGCGCAACTGCACGTTCATTTATATCCATCATACAAACGGTACGGTCTGGATTCGCTTTGGCGATGGATAATCCTATCGGCCCATATCCACACCCTATATCAAAAATTGCACCATCAATATTAGGCATTTGAAAAGCGTCTATTAAAACACGGGATCCAAAATCTACTTCGCTTTTACTAAATACACCTGCATCCGTTTCAAATGAAAACGAATGCCCTAGTAATTGAAATGTCCAATGACGAGGTTTACTCTCAGTTTGAGGATTACTTGTATAATAGTGATCTGACATTTTCACGCCTCCTCAGAATGAAGAAAAAAGCTCGCCAATATGACGAGCTTTCCTTTTGTTTAAAAGTAACGCGAGATTACTTAACTTCTACAGATGCGCCAACTTCTTCAAGTTTAGTTTTGATTTCTTCAGCTTCATCTTTAGAAACGCCTTCTTTAAGAGCTTTAGGAGCGTTATCTACTACTTCTTTAGCTTCTTTAAGACCTAAACCAGTGATTTCGCGAACCACTTTGATTACTTTAATTTTTTCTGCACCAGCAGATGCTAATACTACGTCGAATTCTGTTTTCTCTTCAGCTGCAGCAGCACCACCAGCAACTACTGCTACAGGAGCAGCAGCTGTTACACCGAATTCTTCTTCGATAGCTTTTACTAAATCGTTTAATTCAAGAACTGTCATAGCTTTGATAGCTTCTAAGATTTGCTCTTTGTTCATTATAATTTCCTCCTAATTGGATAATGTTTTATTTTTTTGCGGTCAGGCCGCGGAAGTTTTTGGACGTATTAAATTACGCGCCTTGTTCTTCTTTTTGATCTGCAACAGCTTTTGTTGCAAGTGCGAAGTTACGCACTGGAGCTTGAAGTACAGATAAAAGCATAGAAAGTAGACCTTCGCGTGATGGAAGTTCTGCAAGTGCTTTAACATCTTCAACAGAAGAGATTGTACCTTCGATAATACCTGCTTTAATTTCTAAAGCTTCGTTTTTCTTAGCGAACTCGTTGATGATTTTAGCAGGCGCTACAACATCTTCATTTGAGAACGCAATTGCGTTAGGACCAACTAATACGTCGTTGATTCCTTCAAGACCAGCAGCTTCAGCAGCACGACGAGTTAAAGTGTTTTTGTATACTTTGAACTCAACGCCAGCTTCACGAAGTTGTTTACGAAGCTCTGTTACTTGTGCAACATTAAGACCACGGTAATCCACTACTACTACAGAAGAAGCGTTTTGGAATTTCTCAGTAATCTCTTGAACTTGTACTTGTTTGTTTTCGATTGCTTTGCTCATGATGACACCTCCTATTAGAATGGGTCATTTATACCGACAAAAGAAAAGCCCCTACGTCAAATAGACACAGAGGCTGAAAGTCATCATCTTTAAATAAGAATCTGAATTCCGATGTCCTCGGTAGGAACATTAAGTGACATGTCACTCCTACTGTCTACGGTACAAATGGATAATTCACAACAGCAATGATTATATCATGTAATCATTGCTGTTGTCAATATATATATTTAAATTATTTTACTACTACGTTAGCAGCGTCAATTTTAACAGCTGGACCCATTGTAGTTGTAATATTTACAGACTTCATGTAAGTACCTTTAGCTGCAGCAGGTTTTGCTTTTTGAACTACATCAAATACAGCTAAGAAGTTTTCTACTAATTTTTCTGCAGAGAAAGAAACTTTACCGATAGGAGCGTGGATGATACCAGCTTTGTCAGCACGGTATTCTACTTTACCAGCTTTGATTTCTTCGATAGCTTTTGTTACATCGAAAGTAACTGTACCAGTTTTAGGGTTTGGCATTAAGCCTTTAGGTCCTAATACACGACCAAGTTTACCAACTTCACCCATCATGTCAGGAGTTGCTACGATTACATCGAAATCAAACCAACCTTGTTGGATTTTTTGGATGTACTCTGCATCACCTACATAATCAGCACCAGCTGCTTCTGCTTCTTTAAGTTTTTCACCTTTCGCGAATACTAATACGCGTTGAGTTTTACCAGTACCGTTTGGTAGTACTACTGCACCACGGATTTGTTGGTCGTTTTTACGAGTATCAATACCTAAGCGGAAAGCAACTTCTACAGTAGCGTCGAAGTTTACTGTGCTAGTTTTTTGAGCAAGTTCGATTGCTTCTTGTGCACTGTATAGTGAGTTACGATCAATTAATTTAGCTGCATCTTGCAGTTTTTTACCTTTTTTAGCCATTATATATTTCCTCCTTGATTGTGGTTATAACGGATTTTACCTCCCACGAATAAAGGTTGCGTGTTCACAAAGAAACTTCGCAACCTTCCAAAAAACAAAACATCAAGTAACTGGGATTAGTCTTCGATAACAATACCCATGCTTCGTGCAGTACCTTCTACCATTAACATAGCAGCTTCTACTGAAGCAGCGTTAAGGTCTGGCATTTTAGTTTCAGCGATTTCGCGAACTTTATCACGTTTAACCGTTGCCACTTTTTTACGATTTGGTTCACCAGATCCAGATTGGATACCAGCTGCTACTTTAAGTAGAACTGCTGCAGGTGGAGTTTTTGTAATGAAAGTGAAAGAACGATCCTCGAATACTGAAATTTCAACTGGAATAATAAGACCAGCTTGATCAGCAGTACGCGCGTTGAATTCTTTACAGAATCCCATGATGTTCACACCTGCTTGACCTAATGCAGGACCAACCGGTGGAGCTGGATTAGCTTTACCAGCAGGGATTTGAAGTTTTACAACTTTAATAACTTTTTTAGCCACGAGACACACCTCCTTAAGTCCGTGATGTGGTAATTGGGTTGCCCCTCCCACTCAATATCTGTCTGTCAGCTAAGTGCCGATAACATTAAAATTATCATTACAGACGTCAAACAAAAGTATGACAGTCTGACCTATGAAATGATACCACTTTTAATTTTTTTAAGCAAGTAGTAATTAACAAAATCTGCGAAACGTCTACCAATTGGCATGTCACAGTTCTAGAAATTGTACTATAATTTTTGAATTTGTTCGAAGTCTAGCTCCATAATTGTTTCGCGACCAAACATATCAACTGACACTTTTATTTTTCCTTTTTCTGTGTCAATTTCTTCAACACGTCCTTGGAAATGAGCGAACGGCCCTTCTAATACTTCAACTGCCTCACCAATAGAGATGTCCACTTCAACAATCTTATCAGTCATACCCATTTGTTGTAATAGACGATCCGCTTCTTCAGGTAGTAAAGGTGTTGGTTTTGCTCCTCCACCAGAGGACCCGATAAAGCCTGTTACACCCGGCGTATTACGCACTACATACCAAGAATCATCTGTCATAATAAGCTCTACTAATACATAACCTGGGAAAACTTTACGCATCATCGTACGCTTTTTCCCATCCTTCATTTCTGTTTCCTCATGCTCAGGAACAATCACTCGGAAGATTTTATCTTGCATTCCCATTGTTTCTACACGTTTTTCTAGGTTTGCTTTTACTCGGTTCTCATACCCTGAATACGTATGAACAACATACCAATTTTTCTCCATAACTACTAGGACTCCTCGTCCGTCCCTCCCTTACAAATAAAAGTGAAAATGAATCGCGATATGCTAGATGCAATCCTTACCCTTTTCACAAACATCTCATATAAACATAGCCTTTTCCTATAAAGAAAGCCTGAAGATATGTATCGAAACTAGCATAGTCATCTATCGCTACTATCATACTTATCATAATGAGATTAACTTACTGCCATTCACTTCATCCATATCACTTGCACATAAAGATAGAATTACCTGCTGAATGAAGATAAAACAAACGAAAAAACCCGTTATTGCAATGGACGGGCTATTTCATAAGTATTAACATGCTATTTACTAAATTATAAATCTAAGTACCAGCGGAATAATGATGAAATACCTAAGTCAACTAACACAAAAAATAAAGCCATAACGACAACAGTTGAAATTACAACGACTGTATATTTAGTCAGCTCTTTACTTTTCGGCCAGCTTGTTTTGCGCATTTCTGACATTACATCACTGAAAAAGCCTTTGATCTTGCCCATTCTAGCTTAACCTCCGAATCAATCAAAATCTGTCTATTTACATATCATTTTATAACGTTTGTTTATGCACTGTATGTTCATTGCAATGCGAGCAAAATTTCTTTAATTCGAGGCGTACAGTGGAGCCTTCTTTAGCCGGGAACGTGTAATTTCTCGATCCACATTTCTCGCAATTTAGCACGACTTTTTTTGCCATACACTCACCTTTTTCGGCACTTTATCTTTTTAAGACTAACACCTATATTTGTCAATGTCAATAAAGCCTATGACCTCTAAGACATTTCCTCAAGGACTAAATGTCGCTCTAATTTGCGCTTCACCCGCTGCAAAGCATTATCAATGGATTTCACATGACGATTTAATTTTGCAGAAATTTCATGATATGATCGGCCATCTAGATATAGAGCTAAAACCTGTAACTCTAGTTCACTTAAAATCTCACTCATCTTTTCTTCTAAATATCCAAATTCTTCTCTATGAATTATTAATTCTTCTGGATCATCCATGATAGCGCCTGTTAAAACATCCATTAGCGTTCGGTCTGATTCTTCATCAAAAATGGGCTTGTCCAAAGAAACATACGAGTTGAGAGGTATATGCTTTTGCCTAGTAGCCGTTTTAATAGCGGTAATAATTTGCCTTGTAATACATAGCTCAGCAAATGCCCGGAAAGAAGCAAGCTTATCCCCTTTAAAATCACGAATCGCTTTATACAAACCAATCATGCCCTCTTGCACAATATCTTCCTTATCAGCACCAATTAAGAAATAGGATCTTGCCTTCGCCCTAACTAACAAACGGTATTTCGTAATTAAATAATCCAACGCATCTGTATTACCTTGATGCACCATTTCAATAAGCTCTTCATCATTGAATCGTTCAAAATCTTGTGTCACTTGTACAATGCTATTTTTAAACATGGTATCACCTCAGCCACAACAGATAATTAGGAACAGTATAACGGAAATGGAAAATATGCGTCAATCAATCATTTCAATCCACGTCTCCATTTTTCGAATGCTATCGCCACATCCGGCTTTAATTCTATACGTGAAGGTGGTCTACTTTCATGTTTCCTTTTTACAGCATGTGATATTTTATGCTGGATAATGCTTGTATCTATTTCTAGTTCTCTCGCTGATTTTCTCAAAGCCCCATTACCAAAGATCACACTTTGCTCTGCCATATCGGAAGTTGCTACGTGTATTTGTACATTTCTAGCCTTAAGTTCATGCGTCATTTTTTCAATACGTTCATCTGCTGTTTCATTTTTCCGAGTATAAATGACTTCAACATCACTTTCTAAATAAGATTGCTCTACGCCTGGTACTAGATGTGCGTCAAAAACAATAATTACGCGCCACCCCATAGCTGCTTTATATTCAGCCATAAGTTCTATCAACCTTTTGCGAGCATCTTCAAAATTTGTATCCCGCAATGGTCGAAGCTCTTTCCAGGACCCAATCATATTATAGCCATCAACTAGCAAAATGTTTTTCATTGTTACTCATTCGCTTCTTGACGCTTACGATACACTTCGTACATTAATAATGCTGCTGCCACTGAAGCATTCAGTGATGTCACATGCCCTACCATCGGTAAATGATACAAGAAGTCACATTTCTCTTTTAATAAGCGACCCATTCCCTTACCCTCACTACCGATAATGATAGCCAATGGTAATGTTGCATCCATTTTCCGATAGTCTACAGAGCCCTTCGCGTCTGTACCAGCAATCCATATACCTCGTTCTTTTAGTTCATCCACTGTTTGAGCCAGATTGTTTACACGTACTACAGGGACATGTTCAATAGCGCCTGTTGAAGACTTCGCCACGACAGCTGTTAAACTTACTGAACGGCGCTTTGGAATAATAATACCATGCGCTCCTATTGCATCAGCTGTTCTCATAATAGAACCTAGGTTATGTGGATCTTCAAGCTCGTCTAAGATTAAGAAAAAGGGATCTTCTTGTTTTTTTGCGGCTGCAGCAAATAAATCCTCCAGTTCAGCATACTTATATGCTGCAACAGAAGCAACAATACCTTGATGATTTGCACTTGATAATTGGTCGACCTTCTTTTTCGGAACAAACTGAACGATCACTCCACGTTCTCGAGCTAGATCTAGCAGTTCATTGACACCCGATTTTTTTACCCCCTCTGCAATCCATACTTTATTCATATCGCGTCCTGAACGAAGTGCTTCTAACACTGGGTTTTTACCGGCAATAATTTCTCCATTTTGTTCTGTCATTCTTTCTACACTCCTTTCGATTCCTCGATTATTTGAATAGCATATGCAATGATTTCATACACGCGTTCAAGTTCATTTAATAAATATAAACTACCAAGTACCGCCTCAAAGCCAGAGCTATTTCGATAAGTTTGGACATCTGTATTCTTTGGTACAGAGCCGGACTTGGCATTACGTCCACGACGGAACACTGCCAACTCCTCCTCTGTTAAATAATTCTCATCCATCATACGATGAACAATCATAGATTGTGCCTTTGCCGAAACGTAACGCGTTGCCTCTCGATGAAGTGTATTCGGTTTAACTCGACCTGAACGAAGCAAGTGTTCTCGTATCTTTTGCTCCAATACGGCGTCACCCATATAGGCTAACGCCAACGCATTTAATTGCTTAACATCTTCATTGCGAAGTTTATCCAACTTAATTACCCTCGTTTCCATCTAGTTCCTTGTCGCGTATCTTCTAAAATGATACCTTGGGCTTGCAAATGGTCACGAATCTCATCAGAACGAGCAAAATCACGATTCTTACGTGCCTCTACACGCTCTTGTAGTAGTGCTTCAATTTCTTCGTCTAATAATTCTTCTTCTTTTGCAAATTCGATACCTAAGACGTCACCTAGTACTTCAAAAGTTTCAATAAATGTTTCTAACACTTTTTTGCAAGTATTCGTTTCATTTAAATAAATATTAGCAATACGAGCTAACTCAAATAATACCGAAATCCCGTTAGCTGTATTAAAATCATCATCCATGGCCTCTTCAAACTGTGCCTTTTGCTCAGTAATTTTATTCAGCCACTCATTTGAGTGATCGCCTAAGCTTACAGTAGTCGTAAGACGATGCTTCACATTGTTGTAGGCTGTACGAATGCGCTCTAAGCCAGCTGAAGCTGCCTCTACTAAATCCTTCGCAAAATTAATTGGATGACGATAATGAACAGATAGCATAAAGAAGCGAAGCACCTGTGGATCAATTTGTTTACGAATATCATTCACCAAAATAAAATTCCCAAGAGATTTAGACATCTTTTCATTATCAATATTAATATAACCATTATGCATCCAATAACGTGCAAATGTTTTATCATTGTGAGCTTCTGACTGTGCAATTTCATTTTCGTGGTGTGGGAAAGTTAAATCCTGCCCACCAGCGTGAATATCAATAGTATCTCCTAAATGCTCACGAGCCATTACTGAACATTCAATATGCCAACCAGGACGACCATTGCCCCAAGGACTTTCCCAGAAAATTTCACCTGGCTTCGCTGCTTTCCATAAAGCAAAATCTAATGCATCATCTTTTTTCTCACCAGCTTCTATACGTGCACCAATTTTTAAATCATCTACGGATTGATGTGATAATTTACCATAGCCATTAAACTTGCGCGTGCGGTAATACACATCACCTGCTGACTCATAAGCATAGCCTTTTTCAATTAAAACTTGGATAAATTGAATAATATCAGCCATATGCTCTGTTACACGTGGATGAACATCGGCTTTTTTGCACCCTAATGCAGTAACATCTTCAAAGTACGCAGCTATAAAGCGCTCTGTTAACTCATGAACTTCTTCACCAAGCTCATTGGCAGCCTTAATAATTTTATCGTCTACATCCGTAAAATTGGAAACAAACTTTACATCATAGCCTTTATATTGGAAATAGCGACGGACTGTGTCGTAAACTATAACAGGACGTGAATTCCCGATATGGATATAGTTATAAACGGTAGGCCCGCAGACATACATTTTTACTTTGCCTTCTTCTAGCGGAACAAAGGTTTCTTTTTGTCTTGATAATGAGTTGAAAATTTGAATACTCATTGTGTCTCTCTCTCCTTTTGTAAGCGTTCAATTTCCTGTCTTAATATAACAATTTGCTTCTCAAAAGCTTGACAACGTTCTTCTACAGGATCAGGAATATTTTGATGATCTAGTTTTTTCTCTAGACGAACTCCATCTTTAATTACTATTTTACCAGGTATACCGACCACAGTGGCATTTGGAGGCACCTCTTTTAAAACAACTGACCCCGCACCAATTTTACTATTCTCGCCAATTGTAATAGAACCTAAAACTTTAGCGCCTGTTGCTACAAGGACATTATCCTCTAATGTAGGGTGTCGTTTTCCTTTTTCTTTCCCTGTACCACCTAGAGTTACCCCCTGGTACAAAGTCACATTATCACCGATTTCACATGTTTCACCAATCACAACACCCATACCATGGTCTATAAAAAAGCGGCGGCCGATTTTCGCACCAGGATGAATTTCAATACCAGTAAAAAAGCGGCTTATTTGTGAAATGGCACGAGCCATAAAATAAAAGCGTTTTTTAAAGAACCAATGAGCCACTCGATGAGCCCATGTGGCATGCAAACCGGAATATGTTAATACCACTTCCAATACACTTCGCGCAGCTGGATCATTCTCAAAAATTGTTTCCACATCTTCTTTCATCCTTTTAAACACAAAAAACTCCCCCTTTTTATGTTGTTCTTGCTCAAATTCCTAGAAACCCTTTACACAGAACCGACACTGTCGTCAACTTTCTTTAGAATTCTCTGCCTAAGATGATGTGGTGTGTTTGTTTGAATGCCTCCCTCTTCATCAAAGAATGAAGATAAAATAAAAAACGCCCCTATCATCCCAAAAAGGAATGACAGAGACGCTTAAATTTGCGTGGTTCCACTCTGATTGAAGGCAAAAAGCCTCCCACTCTGGTCGTTCTTTAACGAGAACGAATCGATAAAGCCTACTATAGTTCAGCTTTATGCTCAAAGGTGCATTTCAGTTTTGCCTAGACTCAGACCACTTTCAGCCGGTGATGGTCCTCTCTTTAGAGCGTGCGCCACTTACTTCTCCTTATCAACGCTTTTTCAATGTAAATACATTTTACAACGCAAGAATCAATTGTCAATGGATTTCTATTTATTGCGCAAATTTTTCTACACGATCAATTGCTTTCTCTTTGCCAATTAAGCAGATAGCATTGGGAAGCTCCGGTCCATGTGTTTCACCCGTTGTGACAACACGGATTGGCATAAATAAATTTTTACCTTTATGACCTGTTGCCTTTTGCACAGCTTTAATAGCTGCTTTTACCGCATCTGGCGTAAATTCTTCTAATTCTTCGAGCTGTGCTTTGAATGCAGCCATTACCTCTGGTACTTGCTCTCCTGCTAAAACAGCTTTGGCTTCTTCATCATATTCAATATGGTCTTTAAAGAATAGGCTAGATAATTCAACAATCTCTGCACCAAAGCTCATTTGGTCATGGTAAAGCCCAATTAAATCTGTTGCCCATGCATGTTGCACTGCTGAAAGTTCATCTGGTAAAAGTCCAGCTTTTTGTAAATGTGGTAATGATAAAGCTACTACTTCTTCTAAAGATAGTTTTTTAATATATTGATTATTCATCCATGTCAACTTTTGTTTATCGAACATAGATGGTGATTTAGAAAGACGTTTTTCATCAAAGATCTTGATAAATTCTTCTTTAGAGAAAATTTCCTCTTCCCCTTCTGGAGACCAGCCAAGTAAAGCAAAGAAGTTGAACATTGCTTCAGGAAGATACCCTAAATCCTTATATTGAGTGACAAATTGAATAATGGACTCATCACGTTTTGATAGCTTTTTACGGTTCTCATTAATAATTAACGTCATATGACCGAAGCGCGGATACTCCCAACCAAATGCATCAAAGATCATCATTTGTTTTGGCGTATTAGATAAATGCTCTTCACCACGGAAAACGTGAGAAATCTCCATGAAGTGATCATCTAGAACTACAGCATAGTTATACGTTGGAATACCGTTTGCTTTTACAATTACCCAGTCGCCAATGTCTTTAGATTCAAATGTAACTTGTCCACGAACTAAATCTTCAAAATCATATGTTACATTTTCTGGTACACGCATACGAATTGTGTATGGCTCACCCGCTGCTTCTTTAGCTGCAACTTCCTCAGCTGAGAGATGACGGCATGTACCATCATAAGTAGGAGCTGCTACACCTCTTGCTTTTTGTTCCTCACGAGATGCTTCCAGTTTTTCTGAAGAACAGAAGCATTTGTAGGCTGCACCTTGCGCTAATAGTTTTTCAGCGTGCTCTTTATAAATATCAAGACGCTCCATTTGACGATAAGGCGCATAAGGTCCACCAATATCAATGGACTCATCATATTCAATACCTAACCATTTTAGGTTATCTAACTGAGATGCTTCTCCACCCTCTACATTACGTTCAATATCCGTATCTTCAATACGTACAATGAATTTACCGTTATGATGTTTTGCATATAAATAATTGAATAATGCTGTACGCGCCCCACCGATATGTAAAAAACCTGTTGGAGATGGCGCGTAACGAACGCGAACTTCTTTCGTCATATTAAAAGCCTCCTAAATTTTCGATCAAAAATTGACTTTGTTCATTTTACCACTCTGTAACTGGAAATAAAAGCAGAGTTCACTCACATTTATTTCTTCATCAAAAGAATTGTTGCCATCGCTGCTATACCTTCTTCACGTCCAGTAAAACCTAGACGTTCAGTTGTTGTCGCTTTGACATTTACCTGTGACGGCTCAGCATGTAACAATTCTGCAATACGATTTTGCATTTGCTCAATATATGGTGCCATTTTTGGTCGTTGAGCCATAATTGTACAATCGACATTACCTAGAATATATCCTTTATCCTCAACAATTTTCCAAATGTATTCTAATAATTTTGCTGAATCTGCGTCTTTAAAAGCTGGATCTGTGTCTGGAAAATGACGTCCAATATCTCCTTCTCCAATTGCTCCTAGCGCTGCATCTGTAACTGTGTGTAATAATACATCTGCATCTGAGTGTCCAACTAACCCTTTTTCATGTGGAATAGTAATACCACCGATAATTAACGGACGCCCTTCTTCAAATGCATGTACATCAAAACCTTGTCCAATTCGAAACATATGATAGAGAGACTACGTTAGCCATACATATGGATAATTCTCCTAGTTTGCCTAAAATGCAGTCTCATTCACCTTCCTTCACTTTTATCTATTTAGTCACTATTATACCCTCACATTTTAACATATTTCCTAGGAAATTGAGCTGATAGCAAATAGTCAGCATTTTCTTATACCAACAGATCCATTACTCCTTGGTGTACTGGCTTATAGTTTTTCCAAGCTAACCAATCATTATTACAACAGGCGTTAGGACGACCACTGAAAAATAAACATGTCCCATTCTTAAGCATCAATATAAAATCCCATTAGCAACTATCACTAATGAGATTTTTAAACTAGTCACTATTCATTTAATTGCAATGCTCGTTTTCGTAAAATAGCTTCTCCAAATAGCAAATCCTCTTGTGTCGTCATTTTTACATTCTCGTAGCTGCTTTCCACAATATGCACTGTGTGACCAAGACGCTCAACTAGCATTGCTTCATCGGTACCAAGAAAACCTACTTTTTCAGCAACATCCTCTGCCTCAACAATTAAGTCAAAACGGAAGGCTTGAGGCGTTTGAATCATCCATAAGCTGTCGCGATCTACTGTTTCCTCAATGACACCATTACGAACTTTTTTCATTGTGTCCTTTGCTCGGACACCTGCAATGGCTGCACCAAAGTCGTGGGCACTTTGCACAAGATTGGCGATAATAGCATGTGTAATAAAAGGTCTTGCCGCATCATGAACAAGCACGATGTCTACCTGTTCCATTTCCTTCATACATGAATGTACAGAATGCTGTCGTTCAGCACCACCATCAGGTAAACCTTTGACTTTCGTAATACGATATTCATCGAGCAATTCTTGTATATAAATACGCTCCTCTGGTTTTACTGCTAGCCAAATACCTGTGCAAAAAGGGTCCTGTTGAAAGACCTCTAACGTGTGTATCAGGATAGGCTTCTCTAAAAGTTTTAAAAACAATTTATTTTGTCCTGCCCCCATACGTTTTCCACTTCCTGCGGCAGGTAAAACTACTTCATACTGCATGTTTTCACTTCCTAATCGTCCTTCGGCTTTGCAAATATCATACGACCTGCTGACGTCTGCAGCACACTCGTTACTGTTACCGTTATTGCCTGTCCTATATAGCTACGACCGCCTTCCACAACAATCATTGTACCATCGTCTAAATAGGCTACTCCTTGATTATGCTCTTTGCCATCCTTAATGACTACCACCTGCATATCTTCACCTGGAATAACGACAGGCTTTACGGCATTCGCTAAATCATTTATATTTAATACTTTTACATGATGTAGCTCGCATACTTTATTAAGGTTAAAATCATTCGTGACAATTTGTGTATCAGTCCCCATTTTTTTTGCCAGTCGTACAAGTTTTAAATCTACCTCTTGCACATCCTCAAAATCCTCATCTGTAATCTCTACGTTCGTATTACGTTCATCCTGTAATTTCCTTAAAATATCTAAGCCTCGACGACCTCTTGTGCGCTTTAATGTATCTGAGGAATCAGCAATATGCTGAAGCTCTGTTAGGACAAATTGAGGCACAATTAAGATTCCTTCAATGAATCCTGTTTCAGAAATATCAGCGATGCGGCCATCAATAATGACACTTGTATCTAACAATTTGTAACTTCCTCGCACCTCTTGAATTTCATTACCCTCAGCAACTTTTTTCTTTGTCTGATTACTACGTAAGGTAAAAAGCTGGATTAATTCATCCCTTTTTCTAAAACCTAAACGGAAGCCTAGATATCCTAATACGAATGACAGGATAATAGGGACTACCTCTGTAATAACAGGGAACTTCACACTATTAATAGCAAAGCCTAAAAAATACGCTACAATTAGCCCTATTATTAGGCCAAGCGTACCAAATAACAAATCTCCGACCGGAACCTTAAACAGGACCTCTTCCATCCAGCTAATGAGCTTCACAAAATAATCGGAAAACGCGAATGACAATGTAAACAGTAAAAGCGCTCCTAATGCTACTGATACGTAAGGATTATCAAGCCAAGGATTAGATGATAAATGAAGCAATTCGTATAATGGCGGTAAGAAAACAAGGCCCAATGCTCCTCCAATCAGTAAAAAAGCTATCTGAACAAATTTTTTCACAAGCTGTCACCTCCTATTGTTAGTTAAGATTATACATAGTTTATTATAGAAAATCCTTCTTCAGCCCATCAGATTATCATTATTTAACTCTCTCTTTCCAACCACACATTCACCCTGCATTAACTAGGACGCCTATTCCTTTACTTGAGTTTCCCACTTTTTACGTCAAAATGAAGGAAATGCATGTCAGAATAGTATCTAACATGCATGGTTTTCCTATAACTCTCTAAAACAGGCATTTAATGCATCCTTTATTGTTTCTACACCGACAATTTCAATCCCTTGCGGAAAATCCCAACCACCTATATTTGATGCAGGAATGAAGACTTTTTTAAAACCAAGCTTCGCCGCTTCAATGACACGCTGCTCGATACGGGATACTCGACGTACCTCTCCTGTCAGACCCACTTCACCAATAAAGCAATCGGTTGCCCTTACAGCCTGATCCTTAAAGCTAGACACGATGCTTGTCAGAACAGCTAAATCTATAGCAGGTTCGTCCAATTTCACACCACCAGCAACTTTAATATATGCATCCTGTGCTTGTAGCATGAGACCCATACGCTTTTCAAGCACAGCCATCAGCAATTGCACTCTATTTTGATCTACCCCGGTTGCCATCCGTTTAGGGTAATTAAAGCTTGTAGGCGTCACTAGCGACTGAATTTCAACGAGTATTGGCCTTGTTCCCTCCATCGAGGCAACAATCGTGGAACCCGCAGCCCCTTGTGAACGCTCCTGCAAAAATAGCTCAGATGGGTTCAGCACCTCTTTTAAACCACCCTGTAGCATTTCAAATATAGCAATTTCATTGGTAGAGCCAAAGCGGTTTTTTTGACTTCGTAAAATACGATGATTATGATGTCTTTCGCCTTCAAAATATAGGACTGTATCCACCATATGTTCTAAAATTCGAGGCCCTGCGATTTGCCCCTCTTTCGTAACATGCCCAACTAAGAATATAGCAATCCCTTTTGTTTTAGCTATTCGCATAAGCTCAGCTGTACACTCACGTACCTGAGATACACTACCTGGCGCACTTGTTACCTCTGGATGAAAGACCGTTTGTATGGAATCGACAATGACAAATTTCGGCTGTACTTCCTCAATCGTTTGATTCAAAAACTCAAGATTCGTTTCGGAATAAATGTACAGCTCTTGAGAGATTACCCCTAAACGCTCTGCTCGTAGCTTCGTTTGACGAATAGACTCCTCACCTGAAATATACAGCACGCGATGGCCTTTATTTGAGAGCAAAGCTGAAACTTGTAGTAATAATGTTGATTTCCCAATCCCAGGATCGCCACCTATTAATACTAGAGAGCCAGGCACAATACCACCGCCTAATACACGATTCAGCTCGCCCATTTCTGTCGCCACTCGAGACTCTTCACTAGCTTCGACCTGAATAATGGGGATTGCCTTTTGAGTAACTGTAGCAGAATGCTGGAATGCCCCTCTTGGTCCTTTCGCTATAACTTCTACTTCCTCCACCATTTTATTCCATTCTCCACAGCCTGGACATCTTCCCATCCATTTTGCCGATTCATAGCCACAGCCTGAACATACAAATTTCGTTTTTTTCTTTGCCAACTTTCTTTCACCTCGAATATTTGTTCTTATATTAATTGTACAAAAAAAAAGACAGCTTGGCACTTAATGCCTTACTGTCTTTAGTTTGAAATTATTTAGAGATAGAAACTCCCTCTTTTTTCTTCACAATAAACTCGTCATTTACATAATCAATGATAACATGATTACCCTTCTCCACATTACCCTTTAATAATTCTTCTGATAATCGGTCTTCCACTTGTTTTTGTAATGCTCGACGTAGTGGACGTGCACCGTATTGAGGGTCGTAGCCCTCCTGAGCAATTTTTTCAAGCGCTGCATCTGTTAATTCTAATGAAATATCCTGTTCTTTCAACCGCTTTGTTAGAGCGTTCCCCATCATCGCAATGATTTCTTTTAAATGCTCTTTTTCTAATGAATGGAACACAATCATTTCATCAATACGGTTTAAGAATTCTGGACGGAATGCTTTTTTCAATTCTTCGAGCATCGTACTCTTCATATCTTTATGTTTAGAATCTGCACCACCTACGTTAAAACCAAGGCTTTTTTGATATTTAAGAGCATCCGCGCCGACGTTAGAAGTCATTATCACTACTGTGTTGCGGAAGTCTACTACACGCCCCTTAGAGTCCGTTAATCGACCATCTTCAAGAACTTGCAGGAGAATATTGAAAACATCAGGGTGTGCTTTTTCAATTTCATCTAGTAATACAACAGAATATGGTTTACGACGAACCTTTTCAGTCAATTGACCACCATCATCAAAGCCTACGTAGCCTGGAGGTGAACCTACTAAACGAGAAGTTGAATGTTTCTCCATGTACTCAGACATATCGACACGAATCATAGCATCTTCGTCACCAAACATCACTTCAGCAAGTGCTCTTGCAAGCTCCGTTTTACCAACACCAGTAGGACCTAAGAAAATAAATGAACCGATTGGTCGTTTTGGATCTTTGAGGCCCGCTCTTGCACGACGGATCGCACGGGAAATGGCTTCTACTGCTTCCCCTTGCCCAACCACACGTTTGTGTAGCTCTTCTTCAAGTTGTAATAATTTTGAAGATTCTTCAGAAGCAATTTTAGCTACAGGAATTCCTGTCCACATTGATACAACTGCTGCAACATCATCTACTGTTACTTTGGACTCGGCTTTACCTTGCTCTTCTTTCCAATTTTTTCTTGTAGCTTCAATCTCATCTTTAAGCTTTTGCTCCGTATCTCTTAACGCAGCAGCCTTTTCAAACTCTTGACCTGATACAGCAGCATTCTTTTCAGAGCGAACATTTTCAAGCTTATCTTCAAGTGCCTTTAAGTTTGGTGGCACTGCGAATGAACGTAAGCGAACCTTTGATCCTGCTTCATCAATCAGGTCAATTGCTTTATCTGGTAAGAAGCGGTCAGAAATATATCGATCACCCATTTTTGCCGCTGCTTCAATTGCTTCATCTGTAATTTTCACTCGGTGATGTGCTTCATAGCGATCTCGTAAGCCTTGAATAATGAGAATTGCTTCTTCCACCGTTGGTTCATCCACTTGGATCGGTTGGAAACGACGCTCTAATGCTGCATCTTTTTCAATATATTTACGATATTCATCAAGCGTTGTCGCACCGATACATTGCAGCTCACCACGCGCTAAGGATGGTTTTAAAATATTTGATGCGTCAATTGCACCTTCTGCACCACCTGCACCGATTAAAGTGTGTAATTCATCAATAAATAAAATGATATTTCCGGCTTGGCGGATTTCATCCATTACTTTTTTCAAACGGTCCTCAAATTCCCCACGATATTTTGTGCCTGCAACGACAGTTCCCATATCTAGTGTCATCACACGTTTGTCTCGAAGAATTTCTGGTACTTCATTATTAATAATTTGCTGTGCTAACCCTTCAGCAATTGCTGTTTTACCAACACCTGGCTCACCAATTAAAACAGGGTTATTTTTTGTACGACGCGATAACACTTCGATAACACGTGTAATTTCCTTGCTTCGACCAATCACAGGATCTAACGTGCCTTCACGGGCAATTTGAGTTAAATCACGGGCTAAACTATCTAATGTAGGGGTATTCGCAGCTTGTGCCGCTTGTTGACCTGATTGCGCATTATCATTATTCCCTAATAACAATAATACTTGCTGACGTGCTTTATTTAAGCCCACACCTGCATTGTTTAAGACGCGAGCTGCTACACCTTCACCTTCACGTATAAGGGCTAACAGCAAATGCTCTGTACCGATATACGAATGGCCTAATTTACGAGATTCATCAACCGATAGTTCAATTACTTTTTTCGCTCGTGGCGTATAGTGAACGATTGGACCAACATCTTCTTTACCTTTACCAACTAATTCTTCAATACCAGCTTCAATCATTTGAGGACTAATATCAATAGCTTCTAACGCTTTTGCAGCAATACCGCCGCCTTCACGTATAAGCCCTAATAAAATGTGCTCTGTGCCAATGGATTCGTGCTTCCAACGAATAGCCTCTTCCTGAGCAAGCTGTAATACTTTTTGCGCGCGTTGTGTAAAACGATTAAACATCATATAAATCCTCTCCTTTTTCCCCATTATTAGGCTTATTCGTGTGTGTTTGAATTAATGCCTCACGAAGCATTTCTGCTCGTACACGATCACGTTCAGCAGGCGGTAATGCCTCACCTGCATAATGCTGTAAAAAACCTGGTTGCATACTGACGACGCACTCATTTAAAGTTGTTGCGAGTATACCGTCAATCAACTGTAGGTCGACTCCTAAACGAACATTCGAAAGACAGGTAGCCGCTTCCTCACTTGTTAAAATTCTTGCATAAGTAAGGGTACCTAAAGCTCGATAAACTCGATCTTCTAAAGCAAGCTCAGCTTTTTCCATCAGCCTACCTCTCGCATGCCGTTCCTTTTGTATAATTTTTTCAGCAACACTTTGTATATCTGCTAAAATATCTTCTTCTGTCTTTCCAAGTGTAATTTGGTTAGACACTTGATAAACGTTCCCTAAATTTTCGCTTCCTTCACCATATATACCTCTTACCGTCATGCCTAAGCGTGTCATCGCATTTATAATTTGATTCATCTGTCCGGTTAACGTAAGAGCAGGTAGATGCATCATCACAGATGCCCGAAGCCCAGTACCAATATTCGTAGGACAGCTTGTTAAATAGCCAAAGGTATCTCGAAATGCATAAGGTAAGACCTTCTCTAGAATACGGTCAATCTTATTCGCTTGTTCATAGGCATTTTGAAGCTGAAAACTCGCGGTCATACATTGAATGCGCAAGTGATCCTCTTCATTCACCATAATACTCACCGATTCATCTTGTGACAGAAGCACAGAGCCCACCTGCTCTTTTTTTGCAAGCTGCGGACTAATCAAATGCTTTTCTACAAGAATTTGACGTTGTAAAGGTGTTAAATCATTGATAGAAAAATAAGCATAATCATTTTGAAGCGTTGGACTATCGCTTACTGCATGTGTAACTGCCTGTTCCACCTGTAAAGCCTCGTTCTCTGAAAACGATAATGGAAAACGATATCCATCTAAATTTCGAGCAAGGCGAATACGTGTACTAATGACAATGTCAGAATAATCGTCTTCAATACGCATCCAAGTAGGTGTAGCACGCTCTAAAAACGATTCAATCATCATGACACATCACCACCTTCAAATTGTAGCTGCTTCTCAAGCTCTTTGACTTCATCACGAAGCTTTGCTGCCTCTTCGAATTGTTCTTCATCTACAGCGAACTTCATGCGTTTACGGATTTCCTCAATTTGCTTTTTAATGACATACACATTGCTATGGGCACCTGGCATTTTACCAATATGTTGGGGACCAGCCTGTATCCGATTAAAGAGCTTAGGTAAATGTTCGCTAAAAGTGTCATAACAGCTTGGGCAACCAAACTTACCTTCTTTCAAAAATTGCTTATACGTAAATTCACATTGTGGACACGTTTGCTGTTGTGGCTGTGTTTGTTGTTTTTCCCCCACCTTTTGCCATGTAGGTGAGCCAAACCAGTTAGATAATAACTGTTGTATAGAAACTGGCTCTTGTTTAAACTCTGCATGAAATGGATGGAACTGTGAGGCGCAGACGTCACAATAATGGTGCTCCACCTTTTGCCCATTTTGAACTTGTGTTACAGTAACTGTCGCATTACGTTGTTTACAATGTTCACATATCATTTCCATCACCTCACTATTTCTGCTGCTCGTATTTTATAGTTGTCAGCATCGCCCGCAATATTTTTGCTCGAATTATATCTCTTAAAGGAAGATGTAAGTCGATTGTTGAGCGATCAATTGCTGCTAACATTAACTTCGCTTCTCGCTTTGAAATTACCTGCTCGTCGATGAGTCGATACACTAAATCTTCTGCCATTGTTTGCGATGCTCCACCTTCAATATGCCGGAGAACATCGTCAATTAAATCAATCTGTGAATTCGCGCGGACACGTAAAATTCGAATGTATCCACCACCACCACGCTTGCTCTCTACAAGGTAACCTCGCTCGGCAGTAAATCTTGTATTAATGACATAATTTATTTGTGACGGAACACATTGAAATTTATCTGCAATTTCACTACGTTTTATTTCAATATGCCCTTCCCCACCTAATTCAAGTACTTGCTTTAAGTAACCTTCTATGATGTCTGATATATTACGCATTTTAGGAATACACCTCGCTTGCTTCACTGACTTTGACTATCTTTGACTTTCTTTGAGTATATTATACAAAACGCTTGAAAATAATTGCAATGATTTCGCCCAGAGAAAAATGAAATGCCTTAAAAAGTATATTCAAGCGTAAAAAATAGCACTTATTAATTAATGGCTATCAAGCACATTTATTTGCTTCCTACACCTAATGTACCCTTTTTATCCATAGAAAAAACGCAAGCATATGCAACTAGCATATACTTGCGTCTATAAAAATTATACCCAACGACCTACAATTGGATAACGCCAAGGCTCATCAGTTAATGCTTTGACGATACCGATAATTGGTACTACAAATAGCATAATACCGAAAACGATTAAAAATGGAATGCCAATGATGAAAAAGCTTAAGACTCCAGAGACAGCAAGTAAAACCGCCATGACAAGTTGGAAAAGTATTGCTTGGATAGAAATTGCCTTCACTTCCTCATCCGTACTAATTAAAAAGAAGATTATGGGAACTAACCATGGCGCAAAAAACGAACTTGCGTGTATGATTACTTTAGACCATTTACTCTCCATATATATCAATCCTTTCTTTATGCGTTGTCTATCGTTTTATGTACTACTATTTACGGAACTATACCCGTAATAGTTTCAATTTAAAGTGAGTTTTTTAAAATTTTTTTGAAAGGTCGTGATGAGAAATGGAATTTAACCACACATTAGCAAATGAATATGAAAAGGGGATTCGCCGTACTCTACCAAGCTATGATGCAATGCTTCGTTTAATACAAACTTTTTATCGTTCTACATTACAGGAGCAAGCTGATATGTTGATTGTTGGTGCAGGCAGTGGCAATGAAATATTACAGCTAGCAGATGGAAGACCACATTGGTCATTTACGGGTATTGATCCGTCAGAATCTATGCTCGATATAGCAAGGGAGCGTCTCCAATCGTTACCCAATGATCTGTCATTCTACCGTGGGACATTGCTGGATACACAGCTACCAGCCACCACATTCGATGCAGCTAGTTGTGTACTCGTCCTTCATTTTATTCAAGGTTATGAAGAAAAGCTGTCAACTTTGAAAGAAATTTACAACCATTTAAAGCCAGGGGCACCTTTTACTCTTGTTTCAAAATACGGTCAACCTGGTACGATTGAAACGGAACTACAATTCGATTTATGGCGTTCCTACTGGCTTCAACATACAAAACTTTCTATATCCGATGTTGCAGTAATGGAAAATTCCATCCGTGCTCTGTCATTTATGCCCGAGAAAGAAATATTAACATTATTACAAGAAGCAGGTTTTATAAAACCTTCTAGATTTTTTGCCACTACTTTGTTTGGTGGATGGGTATGCTTTAAAAAGGAAGAACATTAAATATATATATTGTAGTAAATACTTTGAGGTGAAAGCTGTGATAAGCACCATTGGCATTACAAAAAAACAACAATTACTAAAGGATTTCCCTTTGGAATCCATACATCAACAAGAGTTCGAGTGGTACTGGATTGATTTTAATTGTCCAACTGCTGAGGAAGAATCTTTGCTAGATTCATTTTTTCATTTCCACCCCCTAGCTATTGAAGATTGCTTGATGCGATTACAACGTCCAAAACTCGATTTTTATGACGATTTTCATTTTTTCGTCATTCATCGATTAAACGAGCTGTCATTAGCTGCAGAGGAGGTAAATATTTTTACCTCTAATAAGTATATAGTGACATTTCATAAGAACCCAGTTCCTGAAATAGAAAAGGTACAAAAGTTGTTAGAAAGCCAGCCAAAAAACTGGGAGCGTGGCACGGTTTACTTAACCTACCAAACCATTGATAAAATTGTTGATAGCTATTTCCCACTTGTTTATAAAATTGAAGATCATTTAAATGCACTTGAAGGCGAACTTACATACCAAAGCAACGTAAATGCCATGAAGATTGTCTTCGAGTTTCGTAGTGATTTGCTCGATTTAAGGCGTGCCATTTTACCGATGAGAGACCTTTTATATCGAGTACTTAATTCTTACCGTTTTTCATTGAACAAATCTGAAAGAGCTTATTTTGGAGATATTTACGACCATCTTCTAAAACTAACTGAAATGGTTGAATCAAATCGAGAGCTGACGGCAGATATGCGAGATAGTTATATGGCTATGAGCTCAAGCCGAATGAATGGCATTATGATGACTTTAACAATCGTCTCAACCATCTTCATTCCACTGACCTTTATTGCTGGAGTTTATGGGATGAACTTTGACAATATGCCTGAGCTACATGGACAATACAGCTATTTTATTGTCCTCGGTATTATGATTATTGTTGTCATCGCTATGCTTACCATCTTTAAACATAAAGGCTGGTTTAAATTATTTAAGCCCTAATCCACAAAAAGCTGCTCGTTTAACAAACAAAACGAGCAGCTTCAGTTATTACTATTAATAAGGACCGCGGTCGTCAATTTTATTTTCACCCTGCTGTGGGAATAAAAAGTATGCTAAAACCCCTGATCCTAAAGCAGCGCAAATTGTAATTAACAGCTGGTCAACAGCTGGTACTTCCGCATAATAGTTTCGTAGCATATAAACGGAACCTATTGCAACAATGACCATGACTGGAATAACGAATTTAAAGCGTTTTTTCTCCATATTAGTACCTCCTATTTATTTTCACGTTCAGTTTTATTCTCCTTAAACAGTTCGTATTTTACAGGTTTCCCACTTTAAATTCAAATTTACTCTGCTGCACTAACAGAACTGCCAAGAAAGTAAAAAAATAAAGAAATAACCAAATTTTTAACCAAATATTCAGCAAATAATAGTAAAATAGATTTAATACCAATTGTTTATCAAATTTACAGACCTAACAAATTCAGAAGTTCATTTTACTCACAATTATTATGGATATTAAGAATGGAGCAAACAATAATGAGTTGGTTTTCAAAAAACAGCAGTTCTAGCTACTCAATTACATTAACACCTGAAAATTTTAAGGGCCATGTACAATTAGATGTTTTAAATCATCCAAATCTTCAAAAGCAATTACAGCTTTTAAATTTAACAATTGAGGATTTAGCCATAATTAAGCAACTACAACCGTTAGCTAAGGATTTAATACCTGCAATGGTGGAGCAATTTTATGCAGCCATTAGTTTGAGCCAAGATTTAATAGATATTATTAATAGAACCTCGCATATAGATCGTTTAAAAATTACGTTACATAAGCATTTAAGCGATATTTTTGAAAGTCATATTAATGACGCCTATATCGCTGAAAGAAAAGCAATTGCTGAAGCCCATGTACGAATTGGCTTACAATCAAAATGGTATATAGCATCCTTTCAATCACTTACCTCAACGTTCACAAATTTTGTGAATGAAGTGGACATCTCAAAAAATGATGCCATTCGAGCCATTAATGCATTTTGCAAAATCATTAATTTTGAGCAACAGCTTGTGATCGAGGCTTACGAAAAAGAGGAAGACCGTATCCGAACAGCCGCTGACCAAACGAAAAACGCTCTTGTTACGACAATTCAAAGTACAGCAGAGGAACTTAACGCTATTAGTGAAGAGACAGCTGCATCATTGTTAGTAATTTCCTCACAAACGGATGATATCGCAGAGGCAACAAAGCAGGGATTAAGCTTCGTTGCAGATACGCAGGAAAAATCAAGACGTGGGCAACATCAACTGCAAGAGCAAAATGATTTAATCCAAGTTATTTTACAAAGTGTCAACAGCCTTGAGGTGACTATGAATCAATTACGTACCTCCTCTCAAAAAATTTCCGAGATTGTAGGACTTGTCACGGGCATAGCTGACCAAACAAATTTATTAGCTTTAAATGCGTCTATTGAGGCAGCTCGAGCTGGGGAACACGGGAAAGGCTTCGCGGTAGTGGCAGAGGAAGTGCGAAAGCTTGCTGAAGAAACAAAAAATGCTGTCCAAAATGTGTCGCATCTCATTAAAGAAACTGAAAGTAATATTTCAACGATGGCAAATTCAGTTATTAATGTTGACCAAAAAATTCAACATAGCGTCAATACGCAAGAAAACTTATCTAAATCATTTAATGATATTGCTGATGCCGTATCTGGCATTCAACAGCAGTATGTTCATACATCTAGAGATATTTCAGCCATTTCTAATTTAATTACTGAATTATCACAAGGGGCTACACTTGTTTCCTCTTCTTCTGACTCACTCATTAATGTAGTCAATGAACTAAATAGGTAATATAACAAAGGGAGCCCCACCGCTTTAGGTGAAGCTCCCTTTTTCCTCAATGTGGCAATGCACGTTTTTGTTTACGATGCTCACGTCTTGCGGGCCCTGTTTCAAATAAACGTTTTTCCTCATCTGTTTCAGGATAAATTGCAGGTACGGGTACTGGTTTTCCTTCTTCATTTACCGCCACCATTGTTACAAATGATTCTGTCGTTAATTTTTCCTCACCAGTTTCAATATTGCGAGAAACAACACGAACATAAACCTCCATTGAAGAACGTCCTGTAGAGGAAACTATACTTTCAATTTCAAGAATATCTCCTACATGGGCAGCCGATAAAAAATCAACTGAGTCTATTGAAGCTGTGACTACAAGTCCCTTCGCATGTTTCATCGCTGTAATAGCAGCAATTTCATCAATATAAGCTAACACTCTTCCACCGAAAATAGAATTGTGATTGTTTGTGTCTGGAGGTAATACGAGACGCGATTGAACCGTACGTGATTGGCTCATGGGTACAGCATTGTTTGTCATATTCCTTGTAACTTCCCTTCATGTATGTTCTTTCGTCATCGTATCGTAGAAAAAGAGCTTATGCAAATCTAGAACGATTTTTTCATCGTAATAAATTTCATATCTGTCATTTCCTCAATGGCCCATTTAATTCCTTCTCTTCCATACCCACTCATCTTCACACCGCCATATGGCATATTATCTACTCGGAATGTCGGAACATCATTAATAATGACAGCACCCGCCTGTAATTCGTCGGCTGCATATAAGGCATCTGGCAATACATTCGTGTAAATACCTGCATTTAAGCCAAGGTCCGACTCATTTACAAGTCGAATTGCGTCATCTAATGTTTCATATGAAACAATTGAGACGATTGGCGCGAATGTTTCCTGACAAACGATTTTCATATCAGCTGTCACATTGGTCATAACAGTGGGCGTTAACGTTCGTTCTGTAAATACTCCTCCAGTTGCAATGACTGCTCCTTGTGCCTGTGCTTCTTCAATCCACTCTTTAATTCGTCCAACCTCATTCGGATTGATCATAGCACCTACATCTGTATTTTTATCTAAAGGATCTCCTACTACTAGCTTCTCAGTTTCCGCAACAAATGCCTCTGTGAATTCATCAATAATAGAAGAATGTACATAAATGCGTTGTAACGAAATACATACTTGTCCAGCAAAGTTAAAAGCACCGCTCACACAGCGACTTATAATTTTATTAAAAGGTGTCGATGGTTCGACGATAACTGCTGCATTAGAACCAAGCTCTAACGTTACTTTACGTAAGCCAATCTTTTCTTTAATACCTAATCCAACTTTTCCACTACCCGTAAACGTCACCTTTCTGACGTGAGGATGTGTAACCAAAGTATCGCTAAGCTCACCACCACTTCCTGTCACAATTTGCAACGCACCATCTGGCAAACCCGCTTCACGGAAAATCTCTGCCATAACAAGGGAACTTAATGGTGTTTGGGTTGCTGGTTTTAAAACAACTGTATTACCTACTGCAAATGCTGGGCCTAATTTATGGGCCACTAAATTAAACGGGAAATTAAACGGCGTAATAGCGGAAATTACCCCCAACGGTTCCCTTTTTGTCCAACCTATACGATCTCCTGCTCCAGGTGCCGCATCCATCGGTACCGTTTCACCTTTAGGCTGTTTGGCACCCTCTGCTGCAAATTGATAGGTGGCAATTGTACGATCAATCTCCGCTAACCCTGCTGTCAAAGGCTTTCCTGCCTCTAATGCTAAAATCTCTGCAAACTCTTCTTTTCGTTGTCGCATTAAATCGACGACTTTATATAAAATTTCGGCACGCTCGTAGGCTGTCGTCTTTTTAAACGAATGGAATGCTTGCTGTGCACCATCGATTGCTCTCTCCACATCTTGTATAGATGCTTTTGCCACTCGGGCAATCGCCTCACCACTATATGGTGATTTTAGCTCATAGCTTTCCTTTGCATCTTGCCATTGGCCGTTAATCCACAGTTTTGTTTCCTTCATCCTTCAAATGCACCTCCAAATAATTGTTCACCCCCATTCTATCACGAAGAGCTTGAACTAGATGCAATGGCGGCTGCACTAACTGCTGCTATCATTGCAGCTTGCTGAGCTTGAATTAATAATTCAATAGATGACATAATCGTCATAGACAGTGATTTTTGTACTTTCGCCATATGATAAATAATGATTTGCACAGCCATAAAGAGAACAAATTCACGATGCCATTTTAATAATTTTAAATCCTTTAATTCATGATATAAATGTATAACTTCTTGCAATTGATGATGAGTAAGATCTAGCAAGGCTAAAAACCCAAGTAAAGGATAATGCATGGCCTGTACTTTGACATCTTGTTTTTTTAGTACATCTCGAATGGTCACGACATTGGGCACTAGTTGACGATCAAATTGTGGAGATAGGAAGGTTAATACTTGCGACAGCCATTGAAGCTCATTTCCTGCATGAAAATTATATGTTCGTAATTCTTTATAATAGCGATTCATTGTTTCTGCACGTATTTCCACATCATCAGATGGATTACTTAGTAATACAGCGTATGGAATATCTTCATAGGATGTTAAAAATGGGTGATGTTTACGAATGGCTTCAAATAAAGCTCTAGCTGCATGTGCATGCGCGATTTTATCCTTTTCATTCTCTGTCAAAAACTGAGCCGCAATATAACTAAAGTTACCGCTTCTAAATTTCGCTTCCTTTAGTACATTCACATTCGTTAATAGATTTTTTACTGCGTTTTCAGGATCCTCCTGCTTCATTAAATTAGCAGCTATGCTATAGCCTACCGTAGTTCTTAAAGGAGACATCCAGGAAGATTGCTTCTTCATTTCCTGTAAAATATTCTTGTATTGGACAGCATCAAAAGTTTTTCCCGAGGCCACGAATGTACTAGCTATTGCTAAAACAATCTTACGATCCACTGTCCACCCCGCAGCCTTCGATACATCCTCTACCGTATTTGTAAATTTATTTTCTATCATCACATAATCCATATTTAGCACGCTCCTTTACCCATTTTACGTTACATGATGCGAGAAAGATTCATCCCGCTTGTAACAATTAACATAAAAAGTAAACTTAATTTAATATATGTTACTCTATTTTTTTGATTTAATAGGAAATATTAAACATATAAGAAAGGAGGAAAAACTGTTGATAGCAAAAACCACTCGGAAATTAATATTTACAGTAACCTTAAAAGAACGTTTACAGCTATTTTTATTTTTACGAAATTCATCTAATAATATAGCTTTACATACCCTTTTTTCTAAAAATTAATACGAAAAAACAGCGGCAAAATTTTTTGCCGCTGTACAATGACTCGTCAAATTAATCCAAGCATCTGTAATTCCTCTGGTGTGAAGGCTCTCGATCTTGTTAAGAAACGCTTTCCTTCAACACCCTCTAATGAGAACATCCCACCTCTACCTTCAACTACATCCAGGATGATTTGAGTATGCTTCCAATAATCATATTGATTTTTATGCATATAGAATGGAGCTCCACCTATCTCGCCCAGACATATATCCTGATCACCTAATAGCAAGTCCCCCTCTGGATAACACATAGGTGAAGAACCATCACAGCATCCGCCTGATTGATGAAACATAACAGGCCCGTGTTTCTCTTTTAATAGCTCGATGAGTGCCAGCGCTTCCGCCGTGGCTAATACACGTTCGATCACGCCCATGCACCTCCCTATGGTTTAGAAGAAACCAAGTTTATTTTCGCTATAGCTCACTAATAAATTTTTCGTTTGTTGGTAATGAGATAGCATCATTTTATGATTTTCACGACCAACGCCTGACATTTTGTAGCCACCGAAGGCTGCATGTGCAGGATAAGCATGGTAGCAGTTTGTCCAAACACGACCTGCTTCTATTTCACGACCAAAGCGATATGCTGTATTAATATCTCTTGTCCAAACACCTGAACCTAGACCATATAGTGTGTCATTCGCAATTTCTAATGCCTCTTCTTTCGTTTTGAACGTAGTAACAGCTACAACAGGACCAAAAATTTCTTCTTGGAAAATACGCATTTTATTATGTCCTTTAAAGACAGTTGGTTTAACATAGTAGCCATTTTCAAAGCCTTCTCCTACATTATTTTTCTCCCCACCGATTAGACACTCTGCACCTTCTTGTTTACCGATATCTAAATAAGAAAGGATTTTTTCCATTTGCTCGCTTGAAGCCTGAGCACCCATCATTGTGTTTGGATCCAGTGGATTACCAACTTTAATAGCTTCTACTCGTTGTAGTACACGTTCCATAAATTTATCATAAATAGATTCCTGTATAATTGCACGTGAAGGACATGTACATACTTCCCCTTGGTTCAGAGCAAATAATACGAAGCCTTCGACTGCTTTATCTAAAAATGCATCGTCTTTATCCATAATATCCTCAAAGAAGATATTAGGTGACTTACCACCTAGCTCTAATGTAACTGGGATTAGGTTTTGAGACGCGTATTGCATAATCAAACGGCCCGTTGTCGTCTCACCAGTGAAGGCAATCTTACCGATACGTGGGTTAGATGCTAGCGGTTTCCCCGCCTCTAAACCAAAACCATTCACAATATTAATGACACCTGGTGGTAATAAATCTTCTATTAATTCCACAAGCACCATAATGGATGCTGGTGTTTGTTCTGCAGGTTTTAATACGACACAGTTTCCAGCAGCTAGTGCTGGTGCAAGCTTCCATACAGCCATTAATAACGGGAAGTTCCAAGGTATGATTTGACCCACTACCCCAATTGGCTCATGAAAATGATAAGCAACGGTATCGTTATCGATTTGGCTTACAGAGCCTTCTTGAGCACGTAAAGCTCCAGCAAAATAACGGAAATGATCAATGGCAAGAGGGATATCTGCATTTAAAGTTTCACGTACCGCCTTACCGTTATCCCATGTTTCGGCAACGGCTAGCTTTTCTAAATTTTGCTCGATACGGTCCGCAATTTTAAGTAAAATGTTTGCACGTTCTGTTGGTGAAGTTTTCCCCCACGCATCTTTAGCAGCATGTGCTGCATCAAGTGCCAGTTCAATATCCTCAGCTGTGGAACGCGCTATTTGTGTAAAAACTTGTCCAGTAACAGGAGTGACATTATCAAAGTATTGACCCTTCACTGGGGGTGTCCATTCGCCACCAATATAATTATCATATTTCTGCTTGAATTGAACTACCGATCCTTCAGTGTTTGGAAATGCATAAACCATTTTACTTCTCCCCTTTACACAATTTAATGAGACTATCTACAAAAAACATCATTTTATAGCGAAATAACAATATTTTCATAGAAATCCTCTCACTTAATATATTGTCAGAAACGAATAATAATTTCAACTTTTCTAAAAAAATTCCAGGTAATTTATTTTTACTAGAAAAGTATATAGAATTCACGATTTGTATAACGTTAAGGTATACTTAAAAATAATATTAGATTTAGGAGAACAATATGCGTATTAATAAATATTTAAGTGAAACAGGCATTATATCTCGTCGCGGCGCTGATAAGTGGATAGCCGAAGGAAAAGTAACAATTAATGGAGAACCTGCGACAGTTGGAAGTCAGGTCCAGGATGGTGACATTGTTTGCATTGACGGAAAAGAGGTAAAAAAAGAACAACAGCTAGTCTATATAGCTCTAAATAAGCCGGTCGGCATTACAAGTACAACCGAACGTCATATAAAAGGGAATGTCGTTGATTTTGTAAATCATCCTTTACGTATTTTTCATATTGGACGTCTTGATAAGGAATCAGAGGGACTATTGTTATTAACCAATGATGGCGACATCGTCAATAAAATTCTACGCGCTGAAAACCACCATGAAAAAGAATATATTGTTCAAGTTGATAAACCTATAACTGAGCAATTTATTAACAAGATGAGCGCGGGCGTAGATATTCTAGATACAACCACATTACCTTGTTATGTTGAAAAGATATCAGACAAAGTTTTTAAAATCATTTTGGAGCAAGGCTTAAATCGTCAAATACGCCGAATGTGTTCAGCTCTTGGCTACTCTGTAAAGCGTCTACAGCGTATTCGTATTATGAATATTAAGCTTGGAAATTTAAAAGTAGGCCAATGGCGTGATTTAACGGATAAAGAACAGACGGAGCTCTTCAAGCTACTGAATTACACACCAAAATAAATATTAGAGGAGGGCGAGGACTATGATTTCCATTCAAAGCACAGAGCAGTTAACAGGAGTACAAATTTGTGGAGACTTCTGGGATTTAGATGAGCTTACTAAAGCTATTTACAAAGTAACTGGTGATGCCAATAAATACTATGATTATCAAGGTCCTCGACTCCGTATTTTAAGCGTTTGCTATAAACTGAGACATGCCATACTTGGGGAACACCAGATAGAGTTTGTAAGTAACGGCCTTAACAAGAACACCCTTATACAACATGAACTGATTTTCCCGACTAAAAACATCTATTTTGCCACAGACATTCTTTGGCCCGAAATTATTTTTAGTGCCATCGCTTTAAACGATTTCATTCATCTACACTTGAAATTAAACAAAGCATCTATTTGGAATCATGAGATAGCGACAATTCGTAAATTTCAAGCAGCTATTGCAGATTGTTTAGAACAGGAAGTTAAAGAAGAGGACTATGTAGTATTTTTAACTATGCTGCAGGCAAAAGGCCCATTAACCTTCCTTTTCGCCACACAGTATGTAGATGTTCTGAATCTAAAATACATCCAATTAAATAAAGAGGAACGTAAAGCTCAGCTTGCTGCATTTGCATTACGCCTACTTGTAGAGGATCATGAATATGTAGCACTCAAATCACATCTAATGCAAGCAGCCATTGCCACTAAACAACCTTTACACGCCATACAAATGCAGCTCAGCTATCCGGAAGAAATCTTATGGTAAATATACACAAAGCCGTCTCACAATGAATGAGACGGCTTATTTTCTATTTAATGGTTGGATAAGCCATTTTTCGAATTACTGCCTCGTGCTGAGGGTAATCTGCTAATAGCTCTTCCTGTGTAAACAATTCGAAATCCTCAAAGTCAAAGCCTGGGGCAACCATACATCCTACTAAACTAAACGTATCTACTTCCTCTACAGATGATCCAAAAATTGTATTTTTAGGCACCGCAATTTGTGGGATCTCTCCTGCTTCTACGTTCAAGCCAAGCTTCTTCGCTTCATATGTTCCATCTGGGAAAATCATATGGACTGTGAGTGGACTACCGGCATGGTAATACCATAGCTCATCTGACTGCAAGCGATGTAGATGTGAAATGTCTTGTGAGCGAAGTAAGAAATAAATACTCGTATAAATAGGTCTCTGAACATCTCTTACTGCCATATTCTCCTCAGCCCGAAATGAAGAAATATAATAGCCCCCTTCAGGATGTTCGGCTAAATTTAATTGTTTAATAAAATATGGTGCTGAATAATTCAAAAAGCATCACTCCTTTTTTCCACCTTACCAAAAATGAATAGTAAAATGCTACCTTCGATTATTTAATAGGGAGAACATTGAAAAGGGCCCCTCATTGTTGAGACGCCCTCCCCATTATAAACCACCCAAATAAGCAGCCTTTACTTGTTCACTTTCTTGAAGCTCTTTGGCTGAACCAGATAAAACAATGCGTCCTGTTTCGAGCACATACGCACGGTTAGCGACAGACAGTGCCATATTGGCATTCTGCTCAACAAGCAATACTGTTGTCCCCTCTTTATTCACCTGTTCAATAATATTGAAAATATTCTTTACCATTAGCGGTGCGAGCCCCATTGAAGGCTCATCCATTAATAGCAATTTGGGCTTTGCCATTAAAGCACGACCCATTGCAAGCATCTGCTGCTCCCCACCAGATAATGTTCCTGACAGCTGTTTGCGACGCTCCATTAGTCTAGGGAATAATTCGAAAACATGGTCCATATCTTTTTTTATTCCTGCTTTGTCATTACGCAAATAGGCACCAAGCTCTAAGTTTTCTTCTACGGACATATTGGCAAAAACACGACGTCCTTCTGGAACGTGGGAAATCCCCGATTTAACAATGGTTTGGGCTGCTTTCCCTGCAATAGAGAAGCCTTCGTATTCAATGATGCCACCTTTTGGCTTTAATAAACCTGACAATGTTTTTAACAATGTACTTTTCCCAGCACCATTTGCACCGATTAGTGTTACAATTTCACCCTCGTTTACTTCTAAAGAGAGGCCCTTTAATGCTTGAATGTTGCCATAATAAACATCTATATTTTGTACTTTTAGCATTAGCCGATAACCTCCTCACCAAGGTACGCTTCTATTACCTTTGGATTGTTGCGAATTTCTTCTGGTGTCCCGTCAGCAATTAATTGTCCATGATCAAGTACATAAATGCGCTCACATATACCCATTACTAAGCTCATATCGTGCTCAATCAGTAATATGGTTAAGCCAAACTCCTTACGAATAAACGCAATTAATTCCATAAGATCATGCGTTTCCTGCGGATTCATCCCGGCAGCTGGTTCATCCAATAATAAGAGCTTTGGATTTGCCGCTAATGCTCGGGCAATCTCTAATCTCCTCTGCATTCCATATGGTAAATTTTTAGCCAACTCATTCATATAGACATCTAAACCAAAGATTTTTAAAAACTCTATGGATTGAAGCTCCATTTCTGCCTCGCCCTTAAAATGAGTTGGTAAGCGAAAAATTGATGACCACATCGAATGCTTAGCAAGCGAATGATTGGCTACTTTAACATTGTCTAGAACAGATAGTTCTTTAAAGAGACGAATATTTTGGAATGTACGGCTTATTCCCTTTTGCGTTACTTGGTAAGGTGCAAGCCCGTTTAATTTCTGTCCGCCAAATGTGATGGTCCCCTCTGTTGGTGTATATACCCCTGTCAACATATTAAAGCTAGTCGTTTTCCCAGCACCATTAGGTCCGATTAATCCCACTAATTCACCTTGATTGAGGTACATATTAACACCTTGTACGGCCTTTAAACCACCGAATTGAATCCCCATATTTTCCACATTAATAAGAAGGTTTTCAGCCATTATTTTGTACCTCCTTTTTTCCCAAACTTAAATAAATCCGTAATTTCTTTTGTCCCCATTAATCCGGTTGGACGGTAAAGCATCACGATAATTAATACTAAACTGTAAATAATCATACGAGTTTCAGGGAAGTTTGCTAGATACGTCGATACGATTGTTAAGAATACCGCAGCAATTACAGAACCTGAAAGACTTCCTAAGCCCCCAAGTACAACGTAAATTAATATATCAAATGATTTTAAGAAACCGAAAGTCGTCGGTTGAATAATGTAAAAGTTATGGGCAAAAATTGCACCTGCTAGCCCTGCAAAGAAAGATCCAATTGCGAACGCAACAACCTTATAGTAAGTTGTATTGATTCCCATAGCATCTGCTGCAATCTCATCTTCGCGAATAGAAATACATGCACGACCATGACGTGAATTTGTAAAGTTTGAGATTACAAGAATGGTTAATACTACGCCAAAGAATGCATACGTCCAGTTAGATAAATATTTAACTTGCATCCCTGCTGCACCGCCAACATAATCCGTATTTAAGAAAATAATACGAATAATCTCCGCAAATCCTAATGTTGCAATTGCTAGATAATCCCCTTTTAAACGAAGTGTTGGAATACCTACAATAAGACCTGCAACAGCTGCTGCAACTGCCCCTAATAAGATCGCCAATGGGAATGGCAACATGAGCTTTGTCGTAATAATGGCTGATACATACGCACCAACGGCTAGGAACCCAGCATGCCCAATCGAGAATTGACCAGTAACACCAATAACAATATGCAAACTGACAGCCAGCATAATATTAATACACATCGTAATCAGCATATTTTTATAGTACATATCAATGACTTCGGTCATAATCAATAATTGCACAACTGCATAGATGACTAGCGCTAATACGGCATAGCCCCAGAAAACTTTAGACTTTTTCATATAACCGCTCACCTACACTTTCTCACGGGCATTTTTACCAAAGATACCCGATGGTCTGAATATTAAGATCAAAATTAAAATAACGAATGCTGCTGCATCTCTCCATAAAGAGAAGCCAAGAGCACTTACCAAGGATTCCACAACGCCTAATAACATACCACCAACCATAGCGCCAGGAATGATACCAATCCCGCCAAGAACAGCCGCAATAAATGCTTTAACCCCTGGTATAACACCCATTAACGGGTCAATCTTCGTATAATAAACACCGAAGATAACACCGGCTGCGCCAGCTAAAGCGGAACCGATGGCAAATGTTGCCGAGATTGTATTATCAACGTTAATCCCCATTAAGCGTGCTGCATCCGCATCATGAGAAACGGCACGCATTGCTTTTCCGATTTTTGTTTTATGTACGATGAATTGTAAAAGAATCATCAGTACAACAGCAACTGATAAAATTAAAATGGATGTACTACTAATTTGCACGCCCAAAATGTCAAAAGATTTATTTTTGAAAACTTCAGGATATGCTGCTGGTTGAGCGCCTCTGAAGAAAATTGTTGTATATTCAATTAATAAAGATACGCCAATCGCTGTAATTAATGCCGCGATACGTGTTGCATTTCGTAAACGTTTATAGGCAATCCGTTCAATTAAAACACCAAAGATTGCACAAATGAGCATCGCCAATAATAATGCTGGGAAAAAGCCAAGCTCCCATTTAGCAATTGCGTAAAAGCCAATAAATGAACCAATCATGAAAACGTCACCATGAGCAAAGTTAATCAGCTTGATAATACCGTATACCATCGTATACCCTAGCGCTATTAACGCGTAGATACTTCCTAGTGAAATACCATTCACAAGTTGCTGTATCCATTCCATACGCTTTCACTCCTTTGAATTTTCTGAAAAATGAGAAATCTGTACATGCATCGATACTAAAAAGTTATGTTTTATACGGCTATTGTAGTTATATAAAAAAGAAAAAAGGAAGGCGTGTTTACCCGCCTCCCCCTTGCTGCTTACAAAACATTAAGGATTAACTTTAGAGTTGAACACTTGTTTACCGTCTTTAAATTCAAGAACTGTTGCTGTTTTAATTGGGTTATGGTTTTCGTCAACTGAGAAAGTACCTGTTACTAAAGAAAGATCCTTTGTTGCAGCTAATTCATTTTTAATAGCTTCCCCATCCGTAGAGCCTGCACGCTTAATTGCATCAGCAATATAGTAAATAGAGTCATACCCAAGTGCGTTGAACGCATCAGGTGCCTTATCACCATTTGCCGCTTTAAATGCCTTTACAAAGTCTTGAATTTTTTTATCTGGATCTTCCGCAGAATAGTGGTTAGTAATGTACGTATTATTTAATGCATCTTTCCCAGCTAGATCCACTAAAGTTGGTGAATCCCAACCATCAGCACCCATTAAAGGTACATCAATACCCATTTCACGGGCTTGTTTAACAATCAAACCAACCTCTTCATAGTATCCAGGGATAAAGATAAAGTCTGGATTCGCTGCTTTAATATTTGTTAATTGTGTACGGAAGTCTGTATCCTTCGCTACATAAGCTTCTTCCTTCACAATTTTTCCACCACTCTTAGTCATCGTTTCTTTAAAGGACTTTGCTAAACCCTTTGCATAATCAGATGCGTTGTCTGCAAAAATAGCTACATTTTTCGCACTTAGCTCACCTGAAGCAAAGTTAGCTGCCACAATCCCTTGGAAGGGGTCAATAAAGCATGTACGGAATGCATATTCGTTAACGCTGCCATCCTCGTTTACTGTAATATTTGGGGCAGTTCCAGAGCCCGTAACAATCGGGATTTTATTTTGATTAGCAATTTGAACCGTTGCTACTGTATTCCCAGAAGTTGCAGGTGCTAGCATTGCTACTACTTTATCTTGCGTTGCTAGTTTAATAGCTGCGGCTGTGGCCTCAGAGTTTTCTGATTTATTATCTACTTTAATCAGTTCTATCTTCTTACCATCAATACCACCCGCATCATTAATTTCTTTTACAGCCAATTCTGCGCCCAGACCGATTGAAGAACCGTAAGATGCTACATTTCCTGAAAGCTCTAAGTTTGCACCAATTTTAATTGTATCGCCATCAGATGAGCCACCGCCTGATGATGAGCCACCACCTGAACTTGAGTCGTCTCCGTTACCACAACCAGCAAGTACACCAGCAAGTAATGAAGATGCTACTAAAAGTGAACCGAACTTCTTAAGCTTTTTACTCTCTTTCATAATTAAATTCCCCCTGAAAATTTCTAAAATATTAGATATTTCTGATAATTATAAACAAATACATTCATTTCCTCAATAGCAAAAATAATTATTTATAACTAGCTAAAATGACAGAACAATATTATTCATTTATGACTTTTACATTGTAAAACATTCTTTATATTTAGTCTAGAGTGATTTTTCAGTATAATTAGTTATTTGCGAATTATCTTTTAATTCAAGCCATCGTGTAGTACAAAACTATCATATGCTATCATTTTTTTAAGATAAGAATTAATCCGAACATATTTGTTATTTTTAGTTCATGATAAATTATTTCCCTGAAAATAAGTCTGTAAAAACAGGAAAAAGCATAGAGACGGTTGCCCATCACTCTATGCTTTCTTTAATTCGAACACACAAAGACGTTCATTAATATTTGTTTCATTTTCTAAATGCACTTCATGAAGCAATTCAAATGGTGTTCCCTGATGTAAAAACTGTAAATAATCATAGGGTGGATAGTATAAAATGATATGAATATCTCGCATTCGTTGCTCATAGGATTGCCAAATGTTCTGAATAACTGTGCGGAAAATGTGAATAGAAAAGGGATTAAAAAAGAAAAATACATTATCACGCGGCTTTATTTCATACGCCTCTGCTATCGTATGAAGAAATGTAACGGGTGCATGTGAACGATTTTTTTGAAGATAGCTTCGTTTATTATCTTCTGCCTCTGCATAAAATCCAGCATCCATCTCTATTCCGATCGTTGGAATATGGAATTGATGATGAACATAAATGGGTACCCTTCCTTTTCCACAGCCCATATCAATAAACACTGGGTTGTCAGGCATTTCGTATATAGCAAATAATTGTTCAAGCCCATTGTAAGGTGTTGGTTCATAACGATGATAGTGGGCAAGCTTTGGGAAACCATATTGTTCTCCCACGGTCTTAATATGCAAATATTTATCAAACTGTTGTTCATTCATATGAAAGGACTCCTAAGAACAGAATGCTTTATTTTAGCACGAGAAAAAGCAAAAACCATACCCAAAAGTTTGGATATGGTCATTTTTTTAACGGCCTCTCCGCTTAAATCTATAAACAAAGAGAAGTGAAAGGAGTAATAACACTAAGGATGCAATGATTGTAATCACTGTAGTCTTATCAATAGTGGTGGCTGGATCGGCGATTTCCTTATTGGCACCAGGCATTCCCATTGGCGCTCCGTTTTCTTCTGGGCGCTGCATAGGCCCACCATTTTGACCTTCTCCCCCCCTTAGTCCATTGGCTTCTTTGTTAAACGGAGGACCTTGAGATGGATCAAAATCCTCTGGTAGCTGACTCGGATCAAAATTATCAGGCATAGCTTTCATTTCTCCATCTTTATTTGGAACTGGCATCGTATTATTTTGAGAAGTTGTCAATGCTTCCACAACAAGCTCCCCAGAGAGCTGTTTTAAAATAGATTCGGAGCGCTGCTTTGCAAACTCAGGTAAACTATTCTCACCTTCAACTGCCTCTAAAAACTGTTCCGTCGTAGAAAATTTAGTTGGATCCGCTTCGACATAGGTTGTTAAAAGCACCGCTAATTTTTTTGTCATTGATTGTACATAATCCTCTGTTAAATAATTCGTCGTTAACTCTTCTAAATAACCTTCATATTGAGCGCGATATTTCTCATTAGTAAGTAAGGCATTCAGTAGTGGCCGCTCCTCCAAAGTTGTACCAGAGACAGGAGTAGTCACACTAAAATTAATAGCACTCTCGGCCATTAGGTTTCCTGACATACCCATATCCATGTTAAACTGGCCATTCTGTTGTTGCCTATCCACACCCTTTTGATCCGTTTGTCCATTGTTCTCCATTGGTGAACCTGAATTAGAAGCATCAACTGGCTTTTGACGATTTTCTCTACCCATTCCCATTCCACCGCCACCTGCTCCAAAGCCGCCAAAGGACATATTGTAATCCCAAGGGATAATTGAAAACTTGCCATTCTGTTCGTATAAATAATAGTTATGCTTCATATTCCCTTGATAACTGTCTAAATTTACAAGTGCTGTATTGACAGCAAAATAACATAGCATTTCATCAACATCCAAATATTTTTCAATGTCTCCACCATTATTAATAGCATCCAGCATTTCTACAAATTTGGATTGCTCGATATTATCTTCATTTGTTTTTAATCCAATACCTGTATAATCCAGAATATCCTCACTAATATATTTTAAATCACTGCCTATCCCATCTGGCTTAAATAAGAAGCCATTATTGGAGCCATAGTTATTAGCTAGGAACGTTTCATCCACTGCTTCTACGCCTAAAAACAAACCACGTTCCTCACCATTTACTGTGACATACATATAGGAATGTGCTGGCGTTGGTAAGCCCATTTGCTCCATCAATTCATAGGATATATACTCTCGCATTAATGTAGAGTCACTATAATTATTATTTAAATTTAACTTTTTCAAGCCAAATAAACTTTGTGTGTCATCATAATAATCAAAATCAATTTTTAAACTATAACGATCTGAGTCACTGTTGATGACGGAGCGTAACGTTAAATTTCCTTTCGTGCGAATAGCCACATTCTCAATTTTCTTGCCGTTTACTGTAATATCCGCCTGTTTTAACTCTTCATCTGCCGCATTTTCCAGCATGTCAGCCCAATCTTCCTCTGCTATCTCGATATCGACTGTAGTGACTTTGTTTTTATTAAAAACTATATTCTCATAAGAGAACTCGGTATTCTTTGTTTCAATGCCTACATTCGGAAGCACAGCATATATTACAACAAAGAGAAGGAGAAGAATTGCCATGCACAGGTAGACAATTCGGGTTTTAATCATCACTGACACCTCGCTTTGGAATCCTTTTTGTGAACGCAGTCATTATGCTGTAAAGTTCCCGTCATAGCTTAGCATAATGGCAGATTTTACACCCGGCACTTTTGTTAGTAGATCCATTAGTTTAGCATCGTTTTGTTTGACGCGAATTTCATACGTTGTTTCCATTTCCTCATTGTTCATAATCGACTTCGATTTGAGGGCGAATTTTTTTGTTTGTGCAGCTATAATTCGCTCCACCTCTTGAGATGCTAGCTCTTCCTCAAACTTTACAATTAATAAATAAGGATTTTCCACTGTAATTTTATTGACAAATACTAACAGCACAAGACCAATTAACACGGCTCCAATAATGACTAAAGGAATAAAACCTGCCCCACATAAAATACCTGAAACAATTGCCCAGAAAATATAAACTAAATCCATAGGATCCTTAATAGGCGTTCGGAAACGCACAATGGATAATGCACCAACCATACCAAGAGATAGAAGAACATTCGAACTGATCCCCATAATCACGAGTGCTGTCGCCATTGTCATAATGAGCAATGCAATATTGAATGAATGAGAGTAAATCACTCCGTTAAAGGTTTTCTTATAAACTGCGTAAATGAAAAGCCCAATGAAAAATGCTACGACCAAACCAATAATTGAATCGATTAATGAAAAAGATGTTGTTTTTTCTAAAAAATTAGATTTAAAAATATCACTAAATTTAATTGTATCCATCGTTCGTTCTCCTTTTATTAGCCATACATACGACTAAGTTGATATTTTGAATAAGCCTCGGCACGTGTATCTACAGACTGAAGTAAATATTTGATGATGTCCGGTAAATAGTCATCATATTTCACCTCTAAAATCACTAGGTTTTGCTCTAGTACATCCACCATGGGTAAGTTTGGATTAAACATATCTGTATTGCGTAAGCTGGATTGCACCTTACTATCAAAAGTTACTCGTACATTACCAAATGGGTAAATATACGCCTCTCGCACATAATCTACTACTGTTGTTGGTCTAAGTTGCCTGTAACTCATCTCTTGATATAAGTCCCTAAGCAGTCCTCGCTCATCCTCCTCCATCCATGAAATATCTCCAAGGCGCATTTTTTCATATTCAGCTTGAGATATTGCACACTTCGTTTTAAAGGTTAAATTATTCCGTTTACTCTTGCGCTCAAGATTGATAATGGCACTAGATTGACCGTATATTCGTACGCGGTATTTATCTCGATTAATATAGCCTTCCTTTTTCTCATTGAGCACTTTATTCGCAAAATTATCGAAGTACGTACTTCGAATTACATATTTCCCATCCGCACCCGCATGCTTGTCCAGCTGCATAATATACTGTAGCTTGGCTTTTAATAACGCATAGTCTGGATAGGAAATCGCTTGTTTAATTTCTTGACGACCATTTGGATTAAATGAGGTTACTATAGGCATATACATCTCACTCCCTACTAAATATCATTGTCATATAGCAGCTGAATCCCAACGATAGCAAAAGAACCTTTTTGCTCGTTTCTCGTCTACACTGTCTACTATAAAGAGCGTTTGTGTCAGGCAGATGTCAACTTTACATTTTCTTCACTGTTATTTTACAAATCATTTCTGGCCTTTTGTTTCCATGAAGCCCATAAAAAAGCTACCACGCCATCACGACGTAGTAGCTTTTTGCAATAGTAATTCAAAGGAAGTTCCTGTGGCATGACTTTCGATTAGTTTTAAGTCACCACCAATAGATTGTGCCATCATTTTACTAAGAGGTAATCCAAGACCTAACCCTCGAATCGCATATTTTTTATTCTCTCCTCTATAAAAACGCTCAAATATAAATGCCTGATCCTCTACAGGAATACCTCGCCCTGTATCCTTTACAATAATTGAGACCGTATCCCCTTGCTCTTTAAGTGTTAGCGTTACAAATCCTATATCCATCGACTGTTTCGCATTGGTTAATAAGTTTGTCATAATTTGCTGAATACGGACAATATCTACCTGTACATGGATGGCAGGATCAACTAGGTGCAAGCTTACATGAACACTGTCATCTTCCTGCATTACTTCCCACTGTGCGACCACCTCCCGCAGAAGTTGATTGACATCTACAGGCTCAAGCTTCACCGGAATCGCATCTACTGCAAAGTGGTTAAAAGCAAGTAAATCACCGACCATTGTTTTCATTTTTGTCGTTTCGATCACAGCCATATTTATAAATTCCATTGCATCTTGTCCTGTTACAACGCCATCCTTTACAGCTTGTAATAGCCCACTTATAGAAGTGACGGGTGTTTTCAGTTCATGGGTGACGCCTGCCAACAATTCTGTTCTGGTTTTCTCCAGTTGTTCAAGTTTTTGAGCCATATCTTCAAAGGAAGTTACAAGCTCATATACCTCTTTTTCCTTACAATCCTGAGGTAAATCGACTGAATAGCTACCCTCCTGCACTTGTTTTGCTGCTGCTGCTACTTGTTTTATGGGACGTGCTAAACGTTTGGACAAAAAATAGATAGCAACCCAGCCTAACAAAGCCAAAGTCCCAATCAGAATAGCAAGCTGACCATAGGCTTGATTCACTCTTGTTAAATTTTCTTTCTTCTCCACTACTAGCACCCAGCCAATTAGCTCCTGACTATTTTCTATTTTTCTTTTGACCACATATTGAACAGGCTCTAATCCTATCGTTAATTCCTTTGTACCTTCTTCACCATCTAACATACTCTCTACATTTTTAGCACTGCCTGGTGGTACAGGGCGGTTACTTGTTATGATACTGCCCTTTGTATCGACTACATACAGGATAGGATCGATTTCTCTCATAGTAAAACGTTCCCGATCCCCAATGAAACCAGGAATACCGTTAAACGGCCAATTATTGAGCCCCGAATTATCGGTTAAACGATAGACCGTCTCGTCCGCTAAAAACTCCATCATCTCTAGTCGATTTTCAAACGTCGTATGGCGAATCCAAGCTGCCGAAATCAAGGAAATTATAGCTAAACCTATAAATAGTGTAAGTAAGTAACGGCTTGTCCAATATTGAAGTAAAGATATTCTTTTATTTCTTTTGAACACTCAGCTGATACCCCAATCCACGTAGTGTCTTTATTTCGCCCTCTGCTTCATCCCATTCCATCAACGCTTTACGAATCCGTTTCACTGCTAAGTCTACCGCTCGATCACTTCCGTCATACTCCCAGCCCCAAACATGATCAATGAGCTGATCACGCGTAAATGTTTGGTTCGGATGGTCAGCTAAAAATAAAAGCACCGATAAATCTCTAGGCGTTAATAGTATTTCCTTCCCTCTTAGAAACACTCTATGTGCCTTCCTATCAATTTCGAGAGAACCGTAACGCTTTAAAGAGGATAAATCGGTGCTTCCTTCAGCCCGTCTTAAAACGGCCTTCACTCTCGCAACAACTTCATCTGCAATAAAGGGCTTTGGAATATAATCGTCTGCCCCTTGGTCAAATCCTTCTAAACGGTAATTAACCTCGCCTAAAGCGGTTAACATTATAACGGGACAAGCACTGAATTCTCTAATTTCCTTTAAAATAATCCAACCATTTTTCTCAGGCAGCATAATATCTAGTAACACTAAATCTGGTTGAGTCTCAATAAATTTATCTAAAGCCTCACCACCACTAAAGCACTGTGTTACACCATAGCCGACCTTTTTTAAATAAACGTTTAACACCTGGCTAATTGCATATTCGTCTTCTATTACTAATATATGCGCCATTTTTGTTCACCTCGATACTACTAGCTCTTATAATGATTATAGCACCGGATTATGTCAGTTAAATGTCAGCATCTATGAAGAAGTTTACTTACGATGAAAATATAAAGAGGACTTCTATTGACAATGTCTTCCTAAGCCACTTATCATTGATTGCGAATGATAATCAGTGATAATTCATTCAAAAACCTAGTAAATGAAAATAAGGGGGGAAAAGCATGATTATTGTTACAAATCGCATTCAAGTGAAACCAGGTTTTGCAGCAAGAATGGCTCCAAACTTTACAAAACCAGGTCCTTTACAACAATTTGAAGGCTTCCATAAAGTAGAGGTATTAATTTCAACGGATGATCCTACTTATGACGAAATGAGTGTTAATATGTATTGGGAATCCAAGGAGCATTTCCAGGCATGGCGCAATAGCGATGCCTTTGCTGCAGCCCATCACCGTCCAAGTTCAGGCTCTGAAGGGGAAAAAACGGATAGCCCGATTATCGGCAGCAAAATAGTAGTTGCTGAATTAGCATCTTCCATTGAAGCTTTACGTTCATAATCACACTAAATATTTATACATGATCTTCTGATTCTATCTAAAAAGCCCTGCATGCTGACATACGATGCAGGGTCTTTTTCATGAAGATAGTTTGTACAACATCCTTTAAAAATGGATTAGTTATATGGCAGTGCAATATTTTTCAACATCATAATAAGAAAATAACAAGTATATAGCCTAATATAGATAGACAAACTGAGCCAATTAAACCAGCAACAAATGCCTTTACTCCAAGCTCCTTAAAGGTTTTAATCTCAACATTTAATCCAAGACCAGCCATCGCCATAGCAATTAAGATATAGGCAATATTTACAAGGGCTTCCGCCACATTAGCTGGTATAATACCTAATGAATTAATTGCACTCATTGCTAAGAATCCTAATATAAACCAAGGTATGATTGACAATGAAAATGTTTTTGTCTCTTCTCCTTTAGCCGTTCTTCGATAGAAAATGCCGATTATAATGGCAACTGGAACTAGCAGTGCGACACGAGTTAACTTTACAATGACCGCTATATCAATAGCTTCATTTCCACCAGCAGATGCCGCAGCAATAACATGAGCTATTTCATGTAAGGTACCACCCGCGAAAATGCCATACTCTGTTGGCGTTAAGTTCATAACAGAATAAAGTACTGTATAAACAAGTGTAAATACGGTTCCCAATAGCGCAACAATGGCTGCCCCCACAGCAGTTTCTTTTTCATTTGCTTTAATTTGAGGTGCGATTGCCACGACAGCTGCAGCTCCACAAATGGCAGTGCCGCAAGCCGTTAGTATCCCTAGCTTTTGATCTACGTGAAATATTTTTGTTAGACCATACACTACGATTAATGCAAATAATAAATTAATGACTGCAATGAAAAAAACATTTGCTCCAGCGTGATAAATATCAGCTAAATTTAAACGCATCCCCAATAAAATAATGCCGAATCGTAATAGCTTCTTACTGGAAAATGCAATTCCAACTTGCCAGGAATCCTGTACTTTAAATGCTGCTCGCCAAGCCATCCCTAATATAATAGCAATGACCAATTGTCCTAATATTGAAAAGAAAGGAAAAGTAGCAATATATTTAGCAACTAAGGCAAGAAGGAGTGTTAGTAATATTCCCTTCAGAAAGTTTGATTGAAGTGCGTATTTCCCTTTGTTCTGTCCATTAACCATGATGTTCACTTCTTTCTCCTTTGTTGAGTACTACTTTATTAAAAAGTACACTATTAGTAAAATACATATATATAATTGTTACTATTAAAATTTCTAATTATAGAGGTGTAAATATGCAATATGAGGCTTTAAAAACGTTCATCACACTGGTAGAGGTCAATAATTTTACAAAAGCATCAGAAATACTTCATATTTCACAGCCAAGTGTCAGCTTACACATTAAAAACCTTGAGCAGGAATTACAAACTACTTTATTTATTCGATCGCCAAAATCTGTACAAATTACACCAACTGGTGAAATTCTCTATAAACGGGCTAAGCAGATTATGGCGATAACTGAGGCTGCTAAGGAAGACATTGCAGCCTATCATCAAGAAGTACAAGGGACACTCGTCATAGGTGCCAGTTTTACTATAGGAGAATACATACTGCCTCCTATTATCGCTAGCTTGCAACAACGCTTCCCACAACTTGAGCTTCAAATTATTATTGGTAATACGAAAGAAATCATTCAATATACAAAATTATTGCAAGTTGATATTGGCCTGATAGAAGGACAGGCTCATGACAATGAACTTTTAATAAAGCCATTTATGCAGGATGAGTTATTTATTGTCAGTGCTAGCAATCATCCTCTAACAAAGCAACAGCCCATTACTGCAGACAATCTTCAACAGCAAAGCTGGGTTGCGCGTGAGGAAGGCTCTGGCACGCGTTATTATTTAGATCATTTATTTAGAGCCAATGGTTTACAGATTCAATCATTGTTAACTATTAGTAGTAATCAGGGAGTTAAAGAAAGCGTTATGCAAGGACTTGGGCTTTCCTTACTGTCTGCGTGTGTCATTGAGCGTGAGTTAAAAAATGGCGATATGGCGATTCTGACCCTTGAAGAACAGCATTTTATGCGGACATTTTCTTATCTTTGTTCGCCAACTATGAAAAATAAGCGGAATGTTGATATATTAATTGAGGTATTATCAAAAAAAGCTTAGTGACGCTTCCCGTCGCTAAGCTTTTTTGATGCTTCTTCTAGTATTAAAACGTTTATGTTCAATGATTTCGACAAATTTGGTCGCCGCTCTAGAAAGGGGTACTGTCTTTAAAAAGCACATCCCTATAGTCCTGGGTGGAATATTTCCATTTAAAGATAATTCGTATAGAAGTCCTCTGTGTAGATAATCCTTCGAAAACTCCTTTGTAACACATGCGATTCCTAAATTACTACGGGCAAATTCTAATACAAGATCATGTGAACCTAACTCAAACTCAGGTTCAATATGGACCCCTCGTGATAATAAAAAATCCTCTACATATTTTCGTGAATTCGATTTTTTCTCTAGGAAAATAAGCGGGAATTTTAACAGATCCTCATAGCTTAAACTTTTAGAAGCCAGTGTCTTATATTTCTCGCCACAGACAAAAATATCTTGAATATCCGTACATACCGTTAACTGTAATGTCGAGTCCTCTATGGGAAAATTACAAAAACCAATGTCCACCTCACCCGATTTAATAAAATTGCAAATTTCAGTGGTAGTACCATTTAACATTTCCAACTTAATATTCGGGTACATCGTATGGAATGCTTCTAAATAAGGCATAAGGAAAAAACGTGAAATCGTATCTCCTACGCCAATCTTTAGTTGCCCGGTTGTTAAATTTTTAAATTCTAATAACTTTTCTTCACCCGCATCTAAAAGTCCTAAAGCCGAATTCGTATATTCAAATAGCAGACTGCCCTCTGTTGTCAAAGTTACACCCTTAGGCGTTCGATTAAAAAGACGTGTACCCAGCTCTTTTTCCAGTTGCATCATAGCTTGGCTAACAGCAGGCTGAGTCATATATAAAACCTTGGCTGCTCTTGAAAAGCTATTATTTTTAGCTACAACACTAAAAACACGGTATAAATCTAATTTCCCTATCATATAAGCACCCCTTATAGCTAGTATATGAACTATTAATTTTACTTATATCATGAGTGAGGCGTATAGTAAAATCATATGGATTTTACATCAAAGTTAAATGAGGAGAGATTAAGTTGGAACGTGTAATCGGTACAGTTGTAAGAGGTCTTCGTGGTCCTATTATTAACGAAGGCGATCATATTGAACAAATTGTTGTAGATACGGTGTTAAATGCTGCGAAAATAGAGGGTTACACTATTGAAGATCGAGATATTGTGACCGTAACTGAGTCAGTAGTAGCACGTGCACAAGGGAACTACGCAACAATTGATGATATCGCTGTGGACGTAGCAGCGAAATTCGGCAATGATACTGTAGGAGTTATTTTCCCTATTTTAAGTCGAAATCGTTTTGCTAACTGCTTACGAGGTATTGCTAAAGGCGTTAAAAAGGTTGTCTTAATGCTAAGCTACCCATCTGATGAAGTTGGCAATCATCTTGTCGATATCGATGAGTTAGATGTAAAAGGCATTAATCCTTGGACAGATACATTAAATGAAGTGGAATTCCGTGAGCATTTCGGCTTTAAAAAGCACACATTTACTGGTGTAGATTATATTGAATACTATAAAGAGTTAATTGAAGCAGAAGGGGCTACATGTGAGGTCATCTTCTCCAATAATCCAAAAACCATTTTAGACTATACAAAGAGTGTCCTAACATGTGATATTCACTCACGTTTCCGCACAAAGCGCATTTTAACAGCAAACGGTGCTGAAAAAGTTTATAGCCTTGATAATATTTTAGCTGAATCCATCAATGGTTCTGGTTTCAATGCTGAATATGGTCTACTTGGCTCTAACAAGGCTACAGAAGATAGTATTAAGTTGTTCCCACATACTTGCCAGCCGATTGTTGACGGTATCCAAGCTAAAATCAAAGAAGCTACAGGAAAAACTGTAGAAGTTATGATTTACGGAGATGGTGCATTCAAAGATCCTGTGGGTAAGATTTGGGAGTTAGCAGATCCTGTTGTTTCTCCAGCCTTCACAGCCGGATTAAACGGAACTCCTAACGAGGTTAAATTAAAATATTTAGCAGACAATGACTTTGCTGATCTTCGAGGAGAAGAGTTAAAAGCTGCTATTTCTGAATATATTCAAAATAAAGATGAAGATTTAACAGGTCAAATGGCTGCACAAGGAACAACACCTCGCCGCTTAACTGACCTTATCGGCTCCCTATCTGATTTAACATCAGGTTCAGGAGACAAAGGAACGCCTATGATTTACATTCAAGGCTATTTCGATAATTACACTAAATAATAAAAAAGAACTCTCGTACTAGTGACGAGAGTTCTTTTTTGGATGGAGGATGACAGGGATCGAACCTGTAATCCCTAGATGAAAGGGATATGCAGCCTAGCAACTTCCTCATAATATACTATGGTTGATTGATTCTATGAAGTATTACATTTTTCTCAGTCCTTTTCATAAATGAATGAAATTACTTTTATTTTAAACGGTTAGGTATTACTTTTTCTTGTAGCCAGTGTTCACTTGTTTGAACATGGTGAGGTCTCACAAATTTGCCCAAATTATACTGAAAATCATCATAATGAAAGGATTCGGCATTTCGAATGACATACCCCTCTTGTTCACCATCAAACATTGATTTCCCAGTAAACATTCGTTTTATTTTATTCTCGTCGAAAATCCCTCTGTATAAAACAGGCACCGTTTCAACGCCTAATTTTTCCGCAAAGGCAACCGTCTCATCCCAACTTAAACAAATATTATCTTCATTCCAAATACTAAATAAATAAAAATAACTTGTTAGTGCCTGATAATATATAGAATGCTTAGCATACATATTTTCTCCACATAGTCGCCAACTATCTGGGATCTGATAAGAAAAACTAGCATGGAATGTTTTAACCCAATGTCTAGAAGGATGGTTAGCTGAATGGATGCTTCTAGCATGCATATAGTCCTTGTACAGCGTTGTTCCTTCTCCATCTAGCTTTTCAGTGACAACAACCTCTTTCCCAATAAAATGATTCACATTTTTAGCAACCTTGTCATCATGGGTATAGCCTCTGCTCCATGGTAAATGAAAGCTTCTTGGGTATTTCATTAATTTCGTCATATTTACACTCCTTTCTCTATTGTTTATTTCGCAAACTGGTCAGCCTCACGGAAAAAGTAAAGCCTTGTTAATAAATCCCCATCTAATAAATGATATATTTCACTTCCCCCTCTATCGCCACCATACTGGATTAGCATATGAAATTGAACTAAATAGACGACCTTTAATACAAAATCCACTTCAAAGCCCAATTCTAATAAAAAATGACAAACGATTTGTGCTGATACGTTTTCATGACCATAATAGCCATATCGTTGTTGCAGCGGCTTATATTTTTTACAAAATGGTTTACCAACATCATGGAATAATGCTGCTATTTGTAATGCCAGCTTATCACTTTCCGAATAGTATTCATTGATATAGGAAAAGACAAAATAAGTATGCTGACATAATAGAAATTGGTGATGTGGATTTTCTTGATTGAATTGATAAATCTCTTTAAAAAGTGGAATTACTCGAAGTGTTTGAAAAAGCTCCTCATAATTGGGCTCACGTTGAATAAGCGAAATAAATTGTTGTCGGGAAATTGCATAGGGGCTTGATTCATGTACGATATGCACTTCATCAAATCCTTCTCCCACCGTCGGAAATTCTAAATGCTTGCTTATTTTCTCCATCACCACTAACGGTACATTTCTCTTTCGTTGTTGGTTTCTAGCTACACATATGGAGTAGGGGGTGTCAAAATAATAGCATTCCTTCCTAACCGAGGTTGGCAATTTACGTAGTGCAAATATCCTCCGTTCCCGTTCAATATTGGTAGCATCTACAATGACCGTATAACCCTTTGCCACAAGGTCATTAAGACGCTCATATAGTGTACGAAAAACCTGACGTGATTTCTGTTTTGTTGCGTCACCAAATAGCTCCTGACGTATAGCATCACTCGAAAGGACAACGGCATTTTCTTTTTTTGCTAGCTGCTTCACAAATGTGCTTTTTCCACTTCCAGGTAATCCAACTGTGAAAATTACCTTCATCTCTTTTTCACCTCCCTTCAAGTTTCTATATCGTATAAGATAAACAATCCTTTAGTGCTTTTCAATACATCCTTATAAGCATTTTAAAAGGCATGAGTCATGTACTATACCGCACTCATGCCTTTTAAACAAATTATTTTTAGCTTACTTTTCCCTTTATGGGCATAGTGTTCGTGCAATATTTTCAAAGTAACGAACACCATACATAAGAGCTTCTTCATCAATTTTAAAACGAGGATGGTGTAATGGGTACGCATCTCCAAACTCTACGTTATGTACCCCTATAAATTGCATCGATGAAGGAACAACTTCTGAAAAATCGGCGAAATCCTCTGTTCCAAACATTGGTCCAGGTAATTCCTTCACACCTGTATCTCCAACTATTTCTCCAGCTATACGGCGGGATAATGCTGTTAATTCTTTATCATTTGTTACAGAGGGACACCCTAGCTCCCATGTAATTTCAACCTTTGCACCATGCATAGAAGCGATACTTGTAGCGATCTTTTCTAAATGTTTTCGCGCATCTACACGAATCGTAGGATCTAGTGAACGAATCGTTCCACCTAGCTCTGCTGTGTCTGCAATAATATTTAATGCCGTTCCACAATGAAATTTTGCCACCGTTAAAACAGGCGCATGTGTACTCGGTACTTTACGTGACACAATGGTTTGCAGAGCTACAACTATTTCAGAACCAATAAGTAAAGGATCTATAGCGACCTCAGGTGTAGAAGCATGGCCACCCCTACCGTAGATTTTAATTTCAAAATCATCTGCTGCTGCAGTAAATTTACCGTCTTTCATAGCAAATTGTCCTACCTCATAATCAGGGCTCACATGTAGTGCAAAGGCATAATCGACATGTTCTACAATTCCTAGGGCTACTAGTTGAGCAGCTCCTCCAGGCGTCACCTCTTCAGCATGCTGAAAAACAAAACGAATTTCTCCACAAAAATCAGTCCCACGCTCAGCCAATGCTTTTGCTGCACCAAGGAGCATCGCTGGATGGGCATCATGGCCACACGCATGCATGACTCCCGGATTGGTTGATTTAAAAAATAAATCCGTTTCTTCTTCAATCGGCAATGCATCAATATCAGCTCGTAGTAAAATGGTGTGCCCCTTATTATCCTTTTTCGTACCCTTTAAAAATGCACAGACACTCGTCTCTGTTAAACGCTTCACCTCTAAATGTGGAAACGTTACTAGTTGATTATAAATATATTGGGCTGTCCCATGCTCCTGATGTGATAATTCTGGATACATATGCAAATGACGACGCCATTTAATTACTTGTTGTTTTAAATCCACTGCTTCTATCAATCTAATCACTCCTACTATATAATTTATATGATTAAAATGGTCCATAGTTTATGAGATGTGCAATAACTAATAAGATAATTGCTAAGCTTGTCTGTATAAGGAAATAAGGAAATACCCATCTGACCCATTTTGAAAATGGGATACCCGCTATTGCTAATCCTGCTAATAAAACCCCACTCGTTGGAATAACCATATTGGAAATACCATCACCAAATTGGAAAGCCAGTACAGCTGTCTGCCTAGTTACACCAATTAAGTCTGCTAAAGGTGTCATGATTGGCATTGTTAAGGCCGCTTGTCCACTTCCAGAAGGCACTAAGAAATTCAAGCAGAGCTGAAGTAAAAACATCCCTACTGCATTTATAGAAGCTGGTAGAACACTTACTGCATTAGAAACAAAATGCAGAATAGTATCAATTAACCCTCCATTCGTCGTAATCACTAAAATGGTTTGGGCAAATCCGATGATTAAAGCCCCTTCTACCATATCTCGGGCGCCGGTAATAAATCCTTCAGCCATTTTATTCGGTCCAATCTTACATATAATAGACATAATAATACTGCTTAGTAGAAAAATTCCGCCAATTTCACTTATATACCATTGGAATTTTATTACCCCTACAATTAGTGCAACAAAATTACCTAGTAGTACGAATAATGCTAGTAAATGTCGTGTACTTATCTTAAAGTCCAAATCTATTTTTATACTTTCCTCCGGATTAAACTTGCCATAAATCCCTTGGGATGGATCAACTTTTACTTTTTTTGCATGTTTATATATAAAAAGGACTGTCAACATATAAAATACAACAAACACGACTATTCGATAGGACATCCCTGAATACATCGGAAGCTCGGCAATCGTTTGAGCAACACCAATGTTAAAAGGGTTTGTAATGCCCGATGTAAAGCCTGTTGCTAGTGTACCGAGCATGACAATCGCAAAACCTGTCATCGCATCCATCCCTAGCGCCATCGTTAAAGGGATAATAATGGCTATATATACAAGCGTATCCTCCGCAGAGCCAATTAATGTTCCTAAACTTGCAAATATTAATACGAGAATAGGGATTAATACGTACTCTTTCTTCCCAAACTTAGAAGCCATTACTTTAATAAACGAATCAATAGCACCAGTTTTTTGCATGATCCCTAAAGCTCCACCAAATAAAAAGACGAACAAAATAATAGGAGCCCCTTCAAGCATCCCCAAATGCACACTATTAAATATTTCTAGAAAACCAACGGGATTTGAGCTTATATATTGAAAGGACTCAGGATCAACAATCATTCTCCCATTACTCTCAACTCTTTCATACTGTCCTGCCGGTAAAATATAGGTCAATAACGACATAACCAAAATAATAATAAACATTAATACAAATGCATTAATTCCCTTTATACGTGGTTCATCTTCTTTTTTTTCTTGATGCAGGTTTACCATAACTGTCTCCCCCTACTATTTATTATTCTTTGAACCGAGACATAGACAACGTAGCAATTAAGCAAGGGTTTATACACCCATCATTTTCCGTTTAACGGAAACACGTTCCGAATAACGGAAACTTTATACACAAGAATAAAAAATAGAATACAAAATGTCAATATATTTTGATAATTCAAATAAATATATTTTGATGAATAGGAAACATAATTAATAATCATTTCTTTAAAAGGAGGAATAATTGGGGACTTTTCTACATATAAAAAAGACTGCTCCACCTTTTCGTAGAGCAGTCTATGCATATCAATATTTTATCAACTTATACCATTATTGTATCACAAATTTACAAAAATTACTAGACTATACTTCTTACTGAAGTAGATGTATGATAAATTTCCTGATTCAATCACCATACCAAATCTCCTTGAGATAATTACATTGGAAGACTTTTCTATTTATTCAAAGAATCAGTGTTCAACCATTGAAAAGGAATCACAATTACCTACATCCCACCATCTATATAGGTAAGGGTTCATGCCGAACGAAAATAAAAACTATGGAAAGGAATGTGAGTAAACGTTGGAAAATCAAAATGAATGGATTGAAGAAAAGCAGCACCTTGAGCATTGTTTAACTATCATTGATGACAAAATGAAGGAATTACTGCTTAAAGAAAAAGGGTTTAAAGAAAATGCTGTCTCCATCAAAAAAACTTTCTGGAACGATGTCAGAGTCAATTTAGATACTGCTGAGGATGTTGATGAAACCTTTTTTGCCATTAAGCAACAAGTAGAGCTTCTTTCAGATTCAGAACTTGCACAGCAAAGGGCGATTCGAAATGCGAAGGTTTATGAACGTTTACAGCAGTCACCCTATTTTGCACGAATTGATTTTTTACAAAGCGAGCATTCTGAACCTCTAAAAATTTATATAGGTGTTGCCACACTTTTGGATGAGCTAGATGAAAACATCATCATTTATGACTGGCGTGCACCCATTTCTAGTATGTATTATGATTGCACACCTGGTGAGGCTTCCTACGAAACTACGACGGAAAACATTCACGGAGAGATGCTACTTAAACGGCAATTTATTATTAAAAACGGACAGCTACAATCGATGTTTAATACAGGTCTTACCATTGGTGATGACTTATTGCTTGATATCCTTGCACAAAATGCAAACGAGCATATTCGCAGTATCGTTGCAACTATTCAAGCCGAACAAAATAAAATTATTCGCCATATCCACTCACGTTACCTCATAGTAGAGGGTGTTGCAGGAAGTGGTAAAACGGCCGTTGCTCTCCAACGGGTTGCTTATTTATTATACCGATATCGTAATGAAATGACGGCAGATCAAATTCTACTGATTACACCTAATCAGCTTTTTAATCAATATGTTCACACTGTGTTACCTGATTTAGGTGAAGATAATATGCAACAACTAACATTTATTGAGTATGCTGAAAAGCGTTTAGGTCGTCAGTTCCAATTAGAATATCCTTATGAGCAACTGGAAGATCTTTTAACAGAAAAAGATGAGGCACAATATTTAACAAAATTAAATAGTATATCTTTTAAAGCCAGCCTGACTTACAAACAATTGATCGACCAATATGTAAGCTATTTGTCAAACAAAGGCTTATTATTTAAAAATATTGTTTTTCGTGGGGAACGAATTATTACTGCACAGGAAATTACGGAATACTTTTATTCTTTCCCATCCTCCATGTCGATACCAAATCGCCTACAATTAGTGAAGGAATGGTTATTACAGCAATTAACCAAAATTGAAAGAACTGAACGTATGAAGGATTGGGTAGAAGAAGCTACTGAGCTATTAGACAAGGAAGACTACTCCAAGTCTTACAGTGAGCTCTTATATGAGGGACGCTATACAGAAAACTCATTTGATGATTTTGATCATGAACGCAAAAAATTAGCGAGACAAATTGTAAAAAAGCATTTTAAACCATTACGAAACTCTGTCAATCAATTAAGATTCGTCCATATATTAGGTACCTATCGTCAACTCTTTGATATGTCTAATACTCTCTATCAAGAATTTCAGCGGCTTGTGCCAGACAATTGGGAGGACATCTGCCAAAACACTCTTCCTAATTTAGCAAAACGATGGATTTCTTATGAAGATGCAGCTCCATTTTTATATTTACAGGATAAAATTGAAGGACAGCAGACAAATACGACCATTCGCCATGTATTAATTGATGAAGCACAAGATTATTCACCATTCCAACTAACTGTCTTACAGCAGTTATTCCCTAAAGCTCGTATGACCATTTTAGGCGATGGACATCAAACCATTCATCCGCATACCTTTGATAATCCTTCTCTGCTCGACCCTCAATTATATGGTGAGCATGCAGAAAAGATGATTTTAACAAAAAGCTATCGTTCGACAAAGCAAATCATTCAGCTCACGGCTAAAATTTTAAATGATGGTAGTGAAGTAGAGGCCTTTAACCGAAATGGGCTAGAACCTACGATTACAATTTTGCCAAATGAATTGGAGTTAAACCAACAGATTATCCAGAGCATTAACACGCTAGCTCATAAATTTGAAACAATTGCTGTTATTTGTAAAACCGCAGCGGAATGTTCTGCGGTTTTTGAACAATTAAGCAATCACGTTGATATTCAGCTCATTACTCACAATACTAAGCAATTTAAAAAAGGGATATTATTACTCCCTGCCTATATGGCAAAGGGGATTGAATTTGATGCAGTTCTTATCTATAATGCATCCGCCGCCAACTATTCACGTGAAACAGAGCGTAATTATTTCTATACAGCCTGCACAAGAGCTATGCATGAGCTGCACATTTATTCTATTAACAAATTAACGTACTTCCTTCAATCATAGAAAGGTGTTTCATTATTGCTGAATAAACGAAGGGATTTCCATTCAGGTCTATATCTCCCGCTCTCAACCATCTCTTTGAGCATACATTGGAGCTGAGTCTGAATGGAAATTATCCTCGTTATATATAGAACGTATAGTCTTCTGGAATGACACGTTTTAAAAATCTCTTCGTCCGTTCCTCTTTCGGGCTAACAAAAATATCATGAGGGCTACCTTCCTCTACGACAACGCCTCCGTCCATGAAAATCACACGATTTGCTACATCTTTTGCAAAACCCATTTCATGTGTCACCACAAGCATTGTTGTCCCCTCAGCTGCAATATTTTTCATGACCTGTAGGACCTCACCGACTAATTCAGGGTCAAGTGCAGACGTTGGTTCATCGAATAAAATAATATCCGGATTCAACGCTACCGCCCGCGCAATCCCTACCCGTTGTTGCTGACCTCCGGATAACTGACTTGGATATGCGTCATATTTTTCAGATAAGCCTACTTTATCAAGAGCCTTTTTGCCAATTTCTACTGCCTCTGCCTTAGGAACTTTCCTTCCAATAATTAGTCCCTCTGTGACATTTTCTAATGCTGTTTTATTCGTGAAAAGATTATAATTTTGGAAAACAAATGCTACACGCTGGCGAATTGCATGTACGTCTTTTTTCTTTACATGTTGAAAATCCACTTCAATGTCTCCAAATGTCGCATGTCCTTGATCTGCTTTCTCTAAAAAATTGATACAACGTAATAATGTTGTTTTTCCTGAGCCACTAGGACCTAGAATAACGACTACATCACCTTGATCAATAGCTAAATCTACACCCTTTAGAATTTCATTTTCACCAAATGATTTATGAATATTTTTAATTTCTAACATGCTCATTCACCCCTTAGGCATTTGCCGCTTTATATTTGCTTAAATATTTTTCATATCGCTTGAACAAGTATTCGACGGTGCTACATAAAATTAAATACACAATAAAGATATCAAGATAGGCTTCCACGTAATTGTAGCCGACATTTGCAGCAACCTTTGCCTTCAGTGTGATTTCAGGTAAAGACATTGCGTACCCTAGGGAAGTTGCTTTAATCAAATTGACTGTCGCTGTACATATATTCGGTAGCGCAACAACTAATGCTTGAGGAATAATGATTCGGGTATACGCTTGGAATGTTGTCAAACCTATTGAATATGCTGCCTCCAGTTGTCCCTTTTCAATGGTACTTAACGCAGAACGAAATACTTCTATTAATATGGCTGTTGAACTAAATGCGAACACGATAAATGCATACCAGATTGGATTGATTTTATATATATCATACGTAATATGATATTTTTCAAAAATAACTTTTAGCATAAGCGGAATACTACTATAAATAATAAAAATTTGTATAATAATAGGTGTTCCTCTCACAAAAGATACATAAATTTTTGCTATATGATGTATAACTGGAATTTTATTTATCCTTGTTAACGCCAGCAAAAATCCTAGTGGCAGAGCAATGAGCAAAGCTACAACTGTGACAAGGAGTGCGATGGGAACACCTGATAATGCAACAAAAAATGTTTCAAATAAAAATTGATAATTCATGGTTACGCCTCCTTACGTTGTTTCTAAGGTCTTTTTACCCCTACCAAATACCTTTTCTAATATAGAAAATATTTTTTCAATAATAATAGATAGTACCCAATAAATAATAGCCAAGGCAATATAAATCTCTAAGGCATGAGCATTAATATTACTAGCTATAATTAAATTGGCCTTCCCCACAATATCAATTAATCCGATTGTATAGGCCAAGGCACCTTCCTGTAATAAAGCAATCATGCCATTTCCAAAGTTCGGTAATGCAACGACAAGCGCCTGTGGGAAAATGATTCTTCGGTAAGCTTGTATAGGTGTTAACCCTACACTAACAGCTGCTTCAAACTGCCCTTTTGGAATGGCTAAATAAGCCGATCGCATCACCTCTGACATAATTGCTGCAAATTGTAATGTGAATGTTACTACCACGAAAATAGCCGTTTCAATGGAATGGAGATTGAGACCAAAGTTTTCAGCTAATGCTGGTACACCATAATAAACAAGGAATAATAAAACAATGGATGGTGTACATCGCATAATTGTTGTATACAGGTTCGCTAATTTTCGTAATAGCTTAACAGAAGAGAGCTTAGCGGCTGCTAGTAATAAGCCAAATATTGTGCCTAAGACAATAGAGGACCCTGCAACTAAAAACGTGATTTTTAAAAACGGTAATAAGACGGGGATCGCGCTCCAAATATAGGTCGCGTCAAAGTATTTATCCATTTCCTCACCAACTTTTGTTTTATGAATAAAGACTGCTGAGCGTGCCAGCCTCAACAGCCTTAATAATGGTCAATATGCATTAAATTAACGATTAACAGATTCCAACACTTCAAATAAATCACGGCCATAGAATTTCGTGCTCAATTCGTTTGTTTTCTTCTGTTCTTTAATTTGAGCGATGGCTTTATCGTAGGCATCAGCAAATTCTTGTTCTTTTTTATTGAAAAGAGGCCACGTTTTAATAACAGAAAACTCATTATAGACTACTTCATCTTTCAAGTTATTATATGGTCCATCTTCTGCAAGTACTTGCTGTTTAAAAGGCCCCTCAATCATCACGCCACCATCGACGCGCCCTTCATTTACCCACTGCACAACGTCAACCGTAAATGCGTCACCAGCTTGAAGTTTTACTTTATTGTCAGGGTTGGCAGTATTATACTCATCAATAATTGTGTATTGCGCGTTATTAGCTGCAATAGGTGCCAACGAATAGCCCTTTTTCGCAAAATCAGCTAACGTCTTTATCCCTTCATCTTCTTTACGTAATACTAGTCCTGCACTACTTAATCCCAAAAATTCCTTTGGGAAAATAAATTTCTCTGTGCGTTCCTGTGTAAAGAATGCGTTTTTCACCCCAACTTGATATTTTCCTTGCTCTACACCAATTAATAAATCATCACTTGTCGTTCCTACATATTCAAATTTATAGTCAGGTAATAATTCATCTACTAATTTCATTACCTCTACGTCATAACCTGTTGGATTTCCATTATCATCTATATAACTAATAGGCTTTGAGGCCTGATCGTAGGCAACTTTGACTGTACGAACTTTGCCACCATCATCTGCATTCTTATCAGCTGATTCTCCAGAATTACAGCCCGCTAAAAGTGCGATAGAAGCTAATCCAATCATGGCAAATTGTAATATCTTATTCTTCTTCATATAACATTTCTCCTTATTATCCACATTATTATTAATGGTCATTTAATTTCTGCTGTTCAATAGCAGCCGTTGCTAATTTAATTATGGTCATATCATCCATTGGCGGATTATGAAGCCCTGCACGTACATTTCGATAATAGCGCTGTAGCGGGTTTGACAATTGTAAGCTTTTCGCCCCGACTACACGCATCGCCTTATCAACAATGTCAATTGCGATATTCGTTACGGTATGTTTAGCAACAGCCATTTCATTTGTTAAAATGACGCGTCTTGCTGGATCATCGTATGCCTCAGCTACCCCATATAAAACAAAGCGTGCTTGATGAAGCTTCAACTCTATGTCCCCTAAAAGCTGTTGTACATTCGGTAATGTACTAATTGGAGCATTCAAGCTATTAGGTTGATGATGATTGGCAAAATGTACAGCATAGTCACGGGCAGCTTGTGCAATGCCTAGGTATGTGGCTGGTATATGTAATATCCAGCCATTTATCTTACCGCCACTAGGATGACTTGGTAATTCGACTAAATGCTCTTTAGCCACAACGACATCTTTTAATACAAGATCATGGCTGCTAGTGCCTCGCATTGCAGACATTTCCCAATTCTCTTCAATCGTTAATCCTATTGAATCTTTATGGATGAGGAAGAAACCAATTTGTTGCTTTTCTTCAATCCAAGCAGAAGTGAGGAAATAATCTAACACTGGAGAAGCTGTTGTAAAAATTTTGCGTCCATTTATGCGCCATCCGTCTTTTATAGAAACAGCATTTGTTCCTGGTTTTCCCCCACGTGTTGGGCTCCCAGTTGCTGCTTCACTTACAGCCCTATTAATCATGGCGCCTTTCTTTATTTCCTCCGCGAATGCCGTTAATGCATCCTTTTTCCATAATTTAGTATCATATATCTCGCCAACAACACCTAATGTCCATCCGAGGGAGAGCGAGGCATTCTCGTCATAGCTTGCTAATGTTTCTTGTACAAGTACCATGTCATAGACTGATAGGCCCTCTCCTCCATATTGTTTCGGTAAAGTAAGCTGCGGATAACCAATTTCCTTGAGTAGTCGATGCGCTTCGAACGGGAAACGAGATTGTTCATCTACCTCAGCTGCCTCAGCCTTAATAGGATTTGAGATGGCTTCTAACTTATCTAACCAAAATCGTTGTTGCTCCGTTTTAACAAATAAATTCTTCAAAAAATCTCCTTCTTCCCAATATATATAAATCTTATATATTTACTAAGAATTAATAATAAAAAAAATCCCGCGCTACAAATTTGTAGTGAGATAGCATCTGGTACTGAATTTTCTGATACGTTGACATTTATATTACTTTTCACCTTTAAAAATGTCAATGGGTTAAATTTAAGTTTTTTTGTCTGTTTAATATGATTTAGACCTCTTCGAATTTTTATGCACCAAGCTTTTTTTACAACATATGCTAAGACTATGAAAGAGGTGTATATATGACTAATAACATAAATTCTGCGCAAGGGGCAGGCTACGCATCCCATTTAGCACCACAGGTTATTCAAACTAAATTTGGAGATATTAATGGGGATGGCTTCTTTGAAACGATTTTTTTAATGGGGACTCAAAAGACTGGTAGCCCTTTATGGGAAAACCTAACCTTAACCATTTTTTATGGGCAAACAGGGCGAATTGAACAAATCCCGCTAAAAGAAAATGTGGGTTATAACCCAACCATTTTTCTAGGAGATTTTACTGGTAATCATATAGAAGATATTTTGGTTATTTCTGATACAGGAGGTAGCGGAGGAATTATTAACGGGGAAATATTCTCCTCTACCAATAATCAAGTACACTCCATTTTTGACACAGAATCATTTAATAATAAGCTCCACTATACTGTCAATTATGCCAACAACTATAAGGCAATTGTTCAAAGTAAGACACCTGCAAAAAAATATATAATTGATCTACACTATAAAGGGCCTGAATATTTAGCAGAAATCTATCATCCGGATGGAACATTAAAGCAACCGATTGAGGGTTGGGTTGACCCCATTAGCGGATTATATCCTGTTGATTATGATCGGGATGGGACATATGAAATTTTAGCTTATCAAGAGATTGCAGGTAGGTACCATGCAGATGGCTTAGGGTATGTGGAAAATATTTTAAAATGGGATGGCCATGAATTTGTAGTAGATCGACAAACAGTTAGTATTTTCGGAGAAGATTTAGCATAGAGAACTAACTAACATTTATATAAGAAGAAACCAAACAAGAATCTGCTTATTTTTTAATTAATTCACAACAAAAATAAGCAGATTTCCTCATTTATTATTATTTTTCAACTAATGCAAAGTAATTGTTTTCTGGATCCGCAAAATTAAAGACTCTACCCATCGGCATCATGACTAAATCGCCCACCTTAATGCCCTTTGCCTGAAAATCCTGGTACATCTCTTCAATTTGGTCAGCGTAAAACATAATAGAGGGTGTTCCCAAATTTAATTCTGGCTGCATTTTAGCAATGATTTCTTTATTGTGTAGCACAAAGGATGTTTGAGCTTCCCTCGCTGGCGCAATTTCAATCCAACGCATTCCAGCCTCCTCCTGCTCATTTATAATAATAAATCCTACTTTTTCTGTCCAAAATTTAACTGCAGCATCTTGGTCGTTAACATATAACATGACTTGTCCAATTTGATGAATCATGACTTTACTCCCTCCTCATTTATGCATTAGTATACAACAAAACAAGGCATTATATAGCTTCTAACGAATTTGTTTAGCGAAATTTCTAAAAATTGATAATAATATCTATTAGGGCTTACCTTTTACTTTATTTCTGTTAGAATGAGAATTATTTACCTTATAGGGAAAAGTATAGAATAAAAAATATTATGTGAGGATAATACAAGTGAAACAACTAAGTGTAAGAAAAAAGCTTATATTTTCGTTTTTAGCAATGCTTCTCATTCCAACACTCTTAATTGGAATAGTGTCGTACCAAAGCGCTGAAAAGCAAATTTCTGAAGAACAGCAGGCTAGTGCAGCTGAAAGCGTACGCATACTTAATACTAATATTACGAACACGATTGAACCAAAATTAAAAGATGTACAATATTTCTCAAAAAAGTTCAATGAATCTTATTTGCAGGAAAATAAAATTCCTGAGCTTAAATCACTGCTACAGGAATATGTTAATATGCATCCTGAAGTAGAGCTTATTTATTTGGGAACTGCAGATGGCAGACTACTGGATGAGCCTGCTCAAGTGTATGCTGAAGACTTTGACCCTCGTACAAGACCCTGGTATAAGCAGGCTTTAGAAAATAATGGCCAAGTCTCAATAACGGCACCTTATGTTACAAAATCTACAGATGACATTGTCATTACCATCACTCAAGCTTTACCGGATGGTTCAGGGGTAATAGGAATAGATTTAAATATTTCTACAATAAGTGACATTACCAATGAAATACGCATCGGCGAAACGGGCTACGCCTCTCTTTTAGATAACAATAAAATCTATATTGCTCAGCCTGAGAAGGAAAGTGGGACTGAGGCAACAGAAAACTATATCGCAAAAGTTTATGAGCAACCAAGCGGGACGATTATTGAAAGAGATCGTCATTTACAGTTTGTCACTAATGAACTTACAGGTTGGAAGGTTATTGGTACAATGTTTACCGCAGAAGCCGCAAAGGCGGCTGCCTCCACATTAAATATCAACTTAATGATCATTGTTGTCTCAATTGTAGTTGGTGTAATCTTCATGCTCTTGATGATTAAATCTGTTGTCAATCCAATAAATAAGCTGAAACATAGCGCGTTAAAAATTAGCGAAGGTGATTTAACTGAGTTTATAGACATTCATTCCAAGGATGAAATTGGACAACTTGGAGAAGCCTTTATCTCTATGAAGGTGAGCTTAAAAAAACTGATTCGCAACGTTGACCAAAGCTCGCAGCATGTCCAAACATCAGCTCAAGATTTATCTGCTAACGCTGAGCAAAATATTGCTGCCTCTGAGCAGGTTGCTGACGCTGTACAGCAGATGGCTATCAGTACAGAGAAGCAGACTACTGCTATTGACCAAAATGCTATGTCAGTGGAGGAAATTGCTAAAGGAGTTGTGGAAGTTGCAGATAGCTCTATGCAGGTATCTGATCTTTCTAGCCACGCTATCCAATTGGCAGAGGAAGGCGGTCAGGCGGTAGAACAAACTGTTAAGCAGATGAACTCGATTCATGAGTCTGTTACACAATCCGATACAATGATTAAAACTCTTTATGATCGCACAAAAGAAATTGGCTCCATTTTGGAAATGATTAGTGCGATTTCAGACCAAACAAATTTACTTGCCCTGAACGCCGCTATAGAGGCAGCAAGAGCAGGAGAACATGGAAAAGGTTTTGCCGTAGTGGCCGATGAAGTTCGAAAATTAGCAGAGCAATCACATCACTCAGCAGAACAAATTTCTGCACTCATTACAACTATTCAGCAAGATACAGCTAAATCTGTACAAACAATGGTAAAAGCTTCTGCAGATGTCCAAGATGGCTTACAACTAACGGAGGAAACGAATAAAAAGTTTGCGAGTATTATTGCAAGTCTTCGAAACATTGCACCCAAGATGGAGGATATCTCAGCCTCCTCTCAAGAAATGTCAGCAGTCGTGGAAGAAGTTTCTGCAACAGCCATTGAACTATCAGACCATGCTAAATTAAATGCAGCTTCTACAGAGGAAGTTGCGGCTTCAACTGAACAAACCCTATCCTCCATGCAGGACATAGCTTCCGCTGCTAAAACGTTACTTGATATGGCGGATGAACTACAGGGTCATGTAAATCGTTTTCACTATTAAGGTGCTTCATTTTAAAATCTGAGTTCAGAACTTCATGGAACTCAGATTTTTCTTTTGTAAAGAACTACAAAATAGGACATTTTTCTTTAAATATCACCAAAACATAACTTTATTTTCCAGATTTTTCAGAAAATTATGTTGATTATTCTCCCTTTTCCTCTTAGAATCATATTACAACAGGAAAGACTAATTAATGATTATTAGACTTCGTCCATTATCTACAAACTTATCATGATATTTAAGGGGGAATAACCTATGAAACAACTTAGTTTAAGAAAGAAACTCATCTTTGCCTTTTTAGTCATCCTTCTCATTCCTGCACTTTTAATCGGCTATACCTCCTTTAAAAGTACTAAAAGTCAAATTTTAAAGGAGCAAGAAGCAAGTGCTACGGAAAGTGTCAGAATGCTTAATACCAATATTACAAATTTGATTGCACCTAAAATACACGATATTGAATATTTTGCAAAAAAGTTAAATCTATCTTATTTACAGCCAGAGAATCGTGATGAATTGAATAATCTTTTTCAAGAATACATCCATACACATCCAGAGGTAGAATTGCTTTATATAGGTACTGCAGATGGAAGTATGTTTGATGCACCTGTCCATGAGTATGCTAGTGATTATGATCCGCGTGTTCGACCTTGGTATACGAAGGCTATGGAAAACAAGGGACATGCATCGATCACTTCTCCTTATCTATCAAAATCTACAAATAACATTGTAGTGACGGTTATGCAAGCTCTTCCCGATGATTCAGGTGTCATTGCCTTAGATTTAAATATCTCTGTTTTAAGTGCACTAACAGATGAAACACGTATTGGGGAAACTGGCTTTGCGGCCATACTGGATAGTAGTCAACTATATGTAGCACAAAGGGATAAGGAAAGCGGAACCGAAGCTACAGAAAAATATATATCAAAGGTTTATGAACAACAGGAAGGAATCATTATTGAAAAAAACCGTCATTTACGCTTTGAGACAAATGAACTGACAGGATGGAAGGTTATCGGAACAATGTTTACCGTAGAGGCTACAGATGCTGCCTCTGCAACATTTACTATCACCTTACTAATCATTGCAGCTTCCATTATTGTTGGCATTATCTTTATGCTTGCTATGATTAAATCCATTGTTAACCCTATTAAACGATTACAGCAGAGCGCATTAAAAATTAGTGAGGGAGATTTGACGGAATATATTGATATTCATACGAAGGATGAAATTGGACAGCTTGGTGAGGCATTTGTCTCCATGAAAGTAAACTTAAAAAAGCTAATTCGCAATGTTGATCAAAGCTCTCAGCATGTTCAAACTGCTGCACAAGGTCTTTCAGCAAATGCTGAGCAGAATATCGCTACCTCTGAACAAGTGACAGAGGCTATGCAGCAAGTAGCTATGAGTACGGAAAAACAAACAACGGGCATCGATCAAAATGCAATCTCCATTGAGGAAATTGCGAAAGGGGTTGTAGAGGTAGCAGATAGTGCACTACAAGTATCTGATTTATCCAGCCAGGCTATCCATTTAGCAGTGGAGGGTGGGCAATCTGTCGAGCAAGCGGTGAATCAAATGGTATCCATCCATGAATCTGTAGCACAGTCTGATAGCACGATTAAATCACTATTCGATCGTACAAAAGAAATAGGCTCCATCATCGAAATTATTAGTAACATTTCAGATCAGACAAATCTTCTTGCTTTGAATGCAGCTATTGAAGCAGCACGAGCTGGCGAAAATGGCAAAGGCTTTGCAGTTGTGGCAGATGAAGTACGTAAATTGGCAGAACAATCTCATCAATCAGCGGAGCAAATTGCCTCACTAATTACAGGCATTCAACAAGATACAGCTAAATCTGTTCAAACAATGATGCAGGCTTCTGCAGATGTCCAACAAGGCTTGCAGCTGTCTGAGGACACAAAAAAGAAGTTTATAAGTATTATTGAGAGTTTACGTAACATCGCTCCTAAAATGGAGGATATATCGGCTTCTGCTCAGGAAATGTCTGCTGTCGTAGAAGAAGTTTCGGCAACAGCCATTGAACTGTCAGATCATGCTAAACTCAATGCAGCAGCATCTGAAGAAGTAGCTGCTTCAACCGAACAAACATTATCATCCATGCAGGAAATCGCATCATCATCAAAAGCATTACTCGATATGGCGGATGAATTACAGGGCTATGTCAATCGTTTCCATTACTAAATATAAAGCACGGTGATCTATCACCGTGCTTTTAATTGTATTAATTATTCAATTACCTCATGGCTAAACTGCCACTCTACACCAAATTTATCTGTAAGGGAGCCGTAACATTTACTCCAAAAAGTTTCTTGAAGCTCCATAACAACTTTCCCACCATCTTTAAGCTTATCAAATGCTTTTCGCATCTGCTCTTCATCATCAGAAACAACAGCTAATGTAACATTGTTTCCAACCGTAAATGGTGAGCCTGGAAATGTATCTGAGAACATAATTCTACTACCGAATACGGAAAGTCGTGTATGCATAACAAGATCTTTTGCTTCCTCTGGTAATGGATAATCAGGGTTCTGTGGTGAATCCCCAAATGTCATAATTTCAGCCTTGTCCGTACTAAAAGCATCTTCGTAAAACGCTACTGCTTCTCGACAATTTCCGTTAAAAATTAAATATACCTCTACCGCCATTTCCAACACTCCCTTAACATTTTTTGAAACAATTATATTGTACATGGATTATAAATCATAACACAAACTAAATGATAAAGATTTCATCTATCACATAAGAATTGTAGCCTTGTTTTCCATTTTTTCATTTATTTTAGCAAAAGCTTTGACTTTTTCTTAAAAATCATGTAAATTACCAAATGGCGAACAATTTAAAATAAATCTTTAAAAATATTCGTATTTTAGGAGTGTATATAATGGATAACGTATTTGACTATGAAGATATTCAACTAATTCCCGCAAAATGTATCGTAGAAAGCCGTTCAGAATGTGATACTTCCGTTACTTTAGGAGGGCATACTTTTAAACTTCCTGTAGTACCTGCTAATATGCAAACAATTATTGATGAAACTCTTGCTAAGAAACTTGCTGAAAACGGTTACTTTTATATCATGCACCGCTTCCAACCAGAAGCACGCGTAAATTTCATCCAAGATATGCATGGCAGTGGTTTAATTGCTTCAATTAGCGTTGGTGTAAAAGAAGAAGAATACGCGTTTATTGAAGAATTAGCAGCGACAAATTTAGTACCTGAATTCATTACAATTGATATTGCACATGGCCATTCTAATGCTGTTATTCGTATGATTCAGCATATTAAAAAACACTTACCAAATAGCTTTGTTATTGCTGGTAATGTAGGAACACCAGAGGCTGTTCGTGAGCTTGAAAACGCTGGGGCTGATGCGACAAAGGTTGGAATTGGTCCAGGTAAAGTATGTATTACTAAAATTAAAACAGGATTTGGTACAGGTGGCTGGCAGTTAGCTGCACTTCGCTGGTGTGCAAAAGCTGCTACAAAGCCAATCATTGCTGATGGTGGTATTCGTACACACGGCGATATCGCTAAGTCTGTACGTTTTGGCGCTTCAATGGTGATGATCGGTTCTTTATTCGCGGGTCATGAAGAGTCACCTGGTCAAACAATCGAAGTCGAGGGTAAAAAGGTAAAAGAATACTTCGGCTCTGCTTCAGAATTCCAAAAAGGCGAACGTAAAAACGTCGAAGGAAAGAAAATGTTTGTTGAGCATAAAGGAAGTATAAAAGATACATTAATTGAAATGCAACAAGACTTACAATCATCTATTTCTTATGCTGGTGGCACAAAGCTGGATGCTATTCGAAATGTTGATTATGTTATCGTGAAAAACTCTATCTTCAATGGAGATAAAGTGTACTAATAAGTTACAACTCCCACTTCTGAACATTCTGGAGTGGGAGTTTTCTATTTTTCCATCACCCAATTCCTCTACAGACACCCAGCCTGCAATATAAAATACCTCCTTTATTATCAGAATTTTCTATTTTATTAGAAAATTTTGTATTATACTATCATTATACTGCATTACTTTGAGGGAACGGAGGTCTTTTCTATGATTAAATCAGTACGTAATAAGTTAGTCGCTCTAGCCATTATTGTTATTCTCATATCTACAGCACTCGTTGGAACAGTTAATTATTTTGTAGCAAAAAGCGAGATGGATCAGGTAGGTAGACAAAGTCTTAAGAATGGTACACTTGGCATACTTGAATTAATTGCACAATTGGATGAACAAGTTCGAAATGGGAAATTAACGATAGAAGAAGCACAAGAAAGTGCTAGAACACAGATTGTTGGTAATAAAATTGAAGATCATAAGCGATCTATCGATAACCCTGTAAAATACGGTGATAATTTTTATTTCTATGCCTTTAAGGACAATGGGTTGGTTGAAACTCATCCCTCTCTCGAAGGTCAAGATATCTCCGACTTACAAACAAGTGATGGTCGTTATTTTGTGAGGGAAATGATTGAAACTGCACAAGCAGGTGGCGGATATGTGCGGTATGACTGGGCACTACCCTCCAATCCTGATATAGTTGCTCCTAAAATTACTTATGTGGAAATGGACAAGCATTGGGGGTGGATTATCGCGGCTGGTACATATGAAATGGATTTTAATGCTGGTACTAAAAATGTTTTATATTACACACTTGGTACAACCATCCTAGCTACTATCATCGGTGTCATGCTTTTTTGGTTCTTCACTGGACAGATGACTGCCTACATACGAAAAATTATGGTAATTACATCAGATATTGCTAAAGGTCAGCTAACAGGGGAGGACATCCCCGTTACGACAAAGGATGAGCTTGGCACACTAGCGAATAATGTCAATAATATGAAAAGAAGCTTACATGAGATGGTCAACAATACAAAGAATAGTGCATCCCAAATGAGAGTTTCTTCAGAAATGCTAAGTGCGATTACGGAGGAAACTACCGCCTCTGCTGATGAAATCCACCAAGCTATCAATGACATTTCTAAAGGAGCTGTTGTGCAGGCAGAGGAGGCTGAATTGGCCATTAGTAAAGTGGAAACATTATCAACACTGATTTCTAATGCTACAAGTCAATACAGTGAAATTACCGAAAATATGAATACTATTAATCAATCACAAGAAAATGGTAGACAAAAAGTTGAATTATTACTGCAAAATTCTCATGAATTCACGCAAGTAATCGAAGAGTTAAGAACTAATTTTTCAAGTTTAACAAGCCAGATGAAAGAAATTCATCAAGTAGTACAAACGATTACTTCCATTTCAGAGCAAACTAATTTATTAGCGCTAAATGCAAGTATTGAAGCAGCTCGTGCAGGTGATCAAGGTAAAGGGTTTGCTGTAGTTGCCGAAGAAGTACGAAATTTATCAGAGGATACAAATGAAGCGACTAATCGTGTCAGAAATCTATTACAGCGCATCGAGATCGATACGGTCAATTCAGATACAAAAATGATAAACACCCTTCAGCTTTCACAAAGTCAGGCACAGTCGATTACAGAAGTAAAAGGAGCTTTTACTTTCCTAGCCGACTCCATTCAGGACATAACAGAGCACCTTGTTTCTCTTAATGAGGGTATGAACGAAATGGCACAAAACCGGGTAGTCGTTATTCATGCTATCAACGAAATAGCAAGCGTAGCCACAGAATCTGCTGCAGCAACCGAACAAATTAATGCATCCATTGATGAGCAAAAGTCAGCCGTTACGTCTATCATGCACTCCTCACAGGAGCTCCATACAGAGGCAGAGCGCATGTATGAATTAGTAGAACGCTTTACGTGACATGTAACAGCCTATAAAAAGAATGCTACGAATAGGTCATAGCATTCTTCTTTTCCTTATAGTTTGTTAATAACTGCGTGGATTGTTTCCTTTAGTTCTGCATCATAGCTAGAAAGATCAACAAGGTTTCCTACACGCTCACGTAATACTGGGCGCTCAATTACTAGCTTCTCATCAAGAACTTGTACAAGTAGTTCGATAATAAGACGATCACGAACAACTAACGCTTCTTCTAAACGCTCTGGTGTAATTTTAGCATCCGTTTTTGCAGATTTTGCCATCTTTAAAACCCCTTTTTAATTTTATATTCATGCACATCTATTTTAGCATACCACTAAATTATTTTGAAAACTTTCTTTCGCAAAAATATACCAAAACTTTACAAATACTAAAAGAAAGATTTACGACATATTGTTATATTCATATCATAATACTTTCGTATTTTGCCATATGATAAATGTGTTTATGCTTACCATTCAAAACTGATTGGAGGAGTTATATGAATCAAAAAAATTCACCCTACATACAGCTCATTAAAGCTGTACCTAAGTCATTGCAACTCTTTTTAAATGTTTGCCTTGTACTATTAGCACTCATTCTAGCGTTTTTACTCTTTAAGGAGCTAATAGAATTTCTTAAAATATTACTCTTCACTAAGGAAGGTGGTGATTATAAGCTATTCCTTGCTAACATCCTTATATTCTTTCTGTACTTTGAGTTCATCACGATGATTATTAAATATTTTAAAGAAGATTATCATTTTCCGCTACGATACTTTATATATATAGGTATCACGGCAATGATTCGATTAATTATCGTTGAACACGATCATCCACTGAATACATTAATTTATTCAGTCATTATTCTCATACTCATCATTAGTTACTTTATTATTAATATCACACCGCTTGAAAGACCGACACGATCATCTCTTTTTATGAATAAAGAGCATTAACCTAGCACCAACATTCTAAAATGCCGTCATACATTTTGGTTTTTCAAACACAAAGAAAAATTTCTGTAATGCCTGTAAATATTGCTCATGACTGATCTTTATTCGCTGAAGCATATACAGTTCTTGGACCGTTATGACTCCCATTACCAGTGAGGAAAGCTCAGCCACATCTACAATTATTTCTACATCATAGGGACCACTTTCATTCATGTTAATTGTACCTTCAACAGCCTGGATAATGAGTTGCTGATTATTTTCAGCAAGTAATGAGTCCGTAACTGTTAATTTAAATGTCAGTGTTACACCATTAAAATGGTGTGTCGTTAATTCTTCAAAAAAACCTTTCACATTAATAATGCGGTACATCAGTCCAACTCCTGACACAGCATTTTCATGGTAAACACTTGGAATTAAATGATTTGAACCATTTCTGACATCACCTAAAAAGAAATGTACATTGTCTTCTTGTGTATTCCACTCAATGCGGTTTACTTGATCTGCCTGACTGTTTAAAAACGTACTAAGCTCTAACAAAGCCTGTGGTGTCTCATATACCCATTCCTTAATAACTAAATTATTCAACATAAAATTACTCTCACTTTGCTTTTTAAATGAAAAAACGATATAGCCTTGCACGCTATCGTCCTTTTCCATCGCAATCACATAGTTTTCGTCGTTTTTAAAAATAGAAGAAAGCTCTGACTTTGTTTTGAGAAGCATCCCATGCTGTTGAGACGCTACCCTGTTATAACAATCTGTTAGCTGTTGCTGATTTTCCACTGACAAATATTTAAGGTGCTCCTTCGTTTGACCTTTAGGAAAGCTTAAGGGCTCTACTAAATATTGGTACATTTTCGGTCCATAGCCAAACCCCATTTTCTTATAAAAATCTGGCCTAAACGGATATAAAGCGACAAAGTGAATACCCTTTGCTAAAAAAAAGTTAAAGAATTGATGGATTAGCTCCTTCGCAACCTTTTCCTTTTTATGTAACAAGTCAACTGCCACAAGCCCTACTCCACCAATTGGTATCATTTTAGAGAAAAGGTTCATTTGAAAATCATGCAATCGCATGCCGCCAATTAGGTTGCCTTCTTCCCAAAGCCCAAAATAATTTAGGGATTCATCATGATTCTGATTTTCCATAAAAAGATTTTTCAACTGCTCTTTTGTTGTCTGAGCTCCGTTCACTATTCCAGGGTAGGCTCCTACAACGATACTCGCAAAAGTTAAAAAGTCTTGCTCTTTTACTAACCTCTCTACCACTCTCATTAATTCCCCTCCATTTTCAAAGTATGACATGTCGTTCATATTCATTTTCCACCCATAATAACATATATTACCACTGCACATGTGAACAATGTAAATGATTAAAGGAGGAATAAGGAAATGACTTTAATTGATGCGTATATTGAAGAAGTATCTAAAAGACTACATAAAAATAGACGTGAAAACATAAAGCTTGAGCTTAAAGCTACTATTGAAGATATGTTGCCAGAACCCTATTCAGAAGCAGATATCATGAAAGTGCTAAAAGAGCTTGGAAGCCCTGCAAAAGTTGCAGCTAGCTACCAGGATACGCCTCGTTTTTTAATTGGTCCAAACGTGTTTGATCCATACACTAGAACCATTAAACTCGTTTTCCCTTGGGCTATTTTTATAACGGTCATTGTTCAAGTGATTGAGAGAATTTTTCTCTATTCTGGAGAAGAGGCCATGCTCTCCACTATCATTTCAACATTTGCTATGACGATTGTTACCATTATTTCTGTATCATTTCATGTATTGTTCTGGATCACCGTTTTTTTCATCGTCCTAGAACGCTCTGATCCGAGTAAAATTCAATTATTGCCTTTCTTGAATGACACCAAGGAATGGACACCCGAAAGTTTAAAAATTAAAACCGTTCCTAAGGAAAAAATCATCACTTTAAGTGATACAATTTTTAGCTTTCTAGGGGCTATTATTTTTACCTTTGTTTATTGGAACGCCAATCGTCTTTTAGGTATTTATACAACAAATGGAAATGGTAGTTTAAAATTTGTTATGCCTATTTTGAATCAAAATCTTTTACAATCCTATGCCCTCATCGTCATGCTCTGTATAATTCTTAGTCTTGCCTTAACCTTTTTAAAATGGCGTACTGGGCAATGGACTATGACGATTGCTATCATCAATGCATTACTTCAAAGTGTGGGAACTATTGTATTTATTCTCATTGCTGTTCATCAGGATTTTATCCATAGTGCCTCCATTCCGTACATTGCAGCAATCGTAGAAACTAACAAAGAAAATGTCTCATCTGTCATAGATAAGATCCTGCTTGCCAGTATGATTATTGCTGTTTTAGCCAATGCATTTGATATATATCAAGGATTTAGAAAAGCTAAAATACCAATCTCTAAAAGTGATAAATTGTAAATATATGATTGAAGGCTAATCTCAAATCGCTAAAATACCTTTCTCCTCTAATGTTTTGTATAATAATAAAGTTGGAAATAATTTATATACACGAATAATAATCTGCACAATTCAATTAGAGTAAGGGGAAATAACTATGACCATTCTTCTAGTAGATGACAATCAAGTCAATTTATTTGTCATTGAAAAAATACTGAAAAATGCAGGTTATGAACACTGTGTTTCTCTTTCATCTGCTAATGAGCTATTTGATTATTTACAATTAAATGAACCAAATCCAACCGGAAGCTCAGTTGATTTAATTTTATTGGACATTATGATGCCTGAAGTAGATGGTATAGAGGCCTGCAAACGTATTAAGCAAATTGAAAGATTAAGAGATATTCAAATTATCTTTGTTACAGCCCTTGAGGATAAAAACAAACTCGCAGAAGCATTAGATATCGGGGGCGTAGATTATATTACAAAACCGATTAATAAAACCGAATTGCTTGCTAGAATCCGAGTTGCCCTACGTTTAAAAGCTGAATTAGATTGGCACACACAACATGAGAAGAAAATCCAATATGAATTGGATTTAGCCACTCATGTACAAAGAAGCCTGCTTAGTCCACCTTTAAATGAAAAAGATATTCGTCTAGAAGTCTCTTACTTACCATCCTCTAACTTGGCTGGTGATATGTATTATTGGCATAAAATAGACGATCATCGTTATGCTATTATTTTATTGGACATGATGGGCCATGGTATATCTGCAGCGCTAGTTTGTATGTTTATCTCCTCGGTTTTGAGGGAGGCCGTTAAACAATTAAACGACCCTGAACTTGTTATTAAAGAACTGAATCGTTATATGGCCCTCTTACAGGATGGCAAGGATGAAAATCTTTATTATTTCACAGCGATTTATTTAGTAATTGATACGAAACAAAAAACAGTCGAATATATAAACGCTGGTCATCCTGCAGGATACGCCTTAGTTGATGAAAAAACATGTATCCCATTAAATCAAGGTAGTTGCGCAGTCGGCTTTTTCGATGAAATTAAAGTTAAAAAACAATATATTCAATATGAAAAAGATCTACAAATTGTTATGTTTACAGATGGAGTATTAGAGGCAATGGGACCTTGTGAAATAGAATCAGAAAAGCATTTGCAAACGCTAACATCTTCTAAATGGAAGTATACCCAACCTCTGATCGACAACCTATTGCCTAAAGACAAACAAGACAATCAACCTGATGATATGTGTGTATTAATGATTCAAGCAAGTGCTACAGTATAAATAAAAGAAAAGAGGCTACCGAGTGATGGCGGTAGCCTCTTTCTTTTAATCTATTTTCTGGTAAATTCTTTCGTTACCAATAAATTCCCTATAATTCGAAATAACCTCTTCAAAGCGCAATGTTTCCTTATCGCCTAAACATAAAAACCCTTTGTCACTTAGGCTTTCATAAAACAAACGATGGACCTGACTTTGCAGCTGCGGCGAAAAATAAATAAGGACATTTCTACATAAGATAACATGGAATTCGTTAAATGATTGATCTGTCACTAGGTTATGCTGAGCAAAAATAATATTTTTCAATAATGTTGAATGGAAATAAGCATATTGATAATCCGTCTTATAGTATTCCGAAAAAGCATGGGCTCCCCCTGCAAGCATATAATTTTTCGTATATGCCTGCATTTTATGAATAGGAAAAATCCCCTTTTTAGCCTTTTCTAATACCTGCTCATTCATATCTGTTGCATAAATGACAGCCTTGTCTATGAGCCCTTCCTCCTGAAGCAAAATGGCCATAGAGTATACTTCCTCACCAGTTGCACAGCCAGCATGCCAAATACGGATTTCCTGGTATTCACGTAAGGTTGGAATCACTTTTTCACGGAATGCCTTAAAAAAGCTTGGGTTGCGGAACATTTCTGTGACATTGATTGAAAAATCGTTTAATAGCTGCTCTAAAAACGCCTGATCATGAATGACCTTTTCCTGAACGCGAGAAATAGTTGGAATGCTATTTATTCTCATCCTATTAAAAATTCGACGTGAAATGGAAGAACGGTTATATTGCCGAAAATCATAGCCTGATAATCGATAAATAGCCTCTAATAACAAATCAATTTCTAAATTTGTTTGTTTATTCAATTGTATATTTTGCTCCAAAGGCTCAAAATGTTCCATCTTTATATACTCCCTTTAGAAACTAACCATACTCTTAAAACGGATATTAATTGATCTAAATTTAATGGTTTACTAATATAATCAGATGCACCAGCTTGCAATGATTTATCCCGGTCATTCTTCATAGCCTTCGCCGTCAGGGCGATAATCGGTAATTCAGTCCGCTTCATTTGTTGACGAATAATAGTCATTGCTTCATAACCATCCATATTCGGCATCATAATATCCATAAGCACTAAATCAATCTCATGATGAGCTTGCAAAACCTCTAAACATTCAAGTCCATCTTTAGCCACTAAAATGGTCATGCCTCTTGTTTCAAGTGCTGTTTTTAAGGCATAAATATTACGGTTATCATCGTCGACGATTAATATATTTTTCCCTTGAAAAACCTCTACCTCATCATGCTTTAAAACTTCCCTATTATCCTGCGATGGCTCTTCTCTCGGTACATCTTCCTCAATTGTCACAGCTACCTCATTCAAAGCAGCAAGCTTATCGCAATGATCCTCTTCGACTCCATTTGGTAAGCTTGGAATCGTTAACGTAAAGCTACTACCTTGTCCCTCTTCACTTTGCAATGTAATCCAACCACCAAGTAGTTTCGCAAACTCCTTACAAATTGAAAGACCAAGTCCTGTTCCACCATATTTTCGAACGGTAGCACCGTCTGCTTGCTGGAATGACTCAAAGATCAATTGATGCTTGTCTTTTGGAATTCCTATACCGGTATCTGAAACAGTAATTTCTAGCCAATCATCGCTAATATCTTGCATATTACTTGTAAGCTGGCTCTGTGCAAGCTGATTAATCGCTAAAGTTACAGATCCATGCTCCGTAAACTTAAAGGCATTTGATAATAAGTTCTTTATGATTTGCTGAAATCTCTTTTCATCTGTATAGAATACGTCGACAACATGATCTGCCTTTGAAATATGGAAATCTATATTTTTCTTCATCGCGACAGGTGCAAAAGTATGCTCAATTTGAACAGGTACTTCACTCATATTCACTTCATTAAAGATGATATCTAGCTTCCCTGCCTCCACTTTAGATAAATCTAAAATATCATTAATCAATGCAAGTAAATCCTCACCTGAGGAATGGATAACCTTCGCAAATTCCGTTTCCTCATCTGTTAAGTGGTCTTGGCTATTCTCTGCTAACATCTCTGACAAAATTAAAATGCTATTTAAAGGCGTTCTAAGCTCATGTGACATATTTGCTAAAAACTCAGATTTGTAATTAGAATTAAGTATAAGCTGTTCTGCACTTTCTTCTAATTCTTGCTTAGCCTTTTCTAGCTCACGTGATTTGGACTCTGCCTCTTTCGTTCGCTCTTCAAGCTGCTCGTTAATCATCGTCAGCTCTTCTGTCTGCATTTGTAATTCTTCAGATTGTGTTTGAAGTTCCTCTGATTGAACTTGTAACTCCTCCGTCATTGCTCTTGACTCATTTAATAATCGAACGATCTCCATACGCCCCAATACACCATTTACAGTTAAGCCAAAGGTTTCAGTAACCTGCTTCACTAACTCCTGTTGCAATGCATTAAATTTAGTCATTGTAGCTAACTCGACAACCGCTATAACTTCATTTTCGAAAATAACAGGAATCAATAAAATATGCTTGGGTCTTATTTCACCTAGCCCTGTTCTAATTAAACGATAGTCCTGCGGAATATTATCATAGAATAAAACTCTTTTTTCTAATGCACATTGACCGATTAAACCTTGTCCTACTTTAAAGCTCTCCATACCGACACGATCATCTCCGTCAGCAAAAGCCGCCTTTTTTATAAATAGTACTTGTTCCTCTGCCTCTTCCCGAACATAGAATGCTCCAAGAGACGCCTGTGTTTTCTGTGCCATTTCTGACAGGAAGGTTTCAGCCAATTTGGTAATAGCTGAAATACCTTGATATTTTGTTACAATATCAGCAATATTGGTTTGTAACCACTCTCTCTTCTCTACCGATTCCAATAATATATTGGTTGCATCAGCAAGCTCATTAATTTCATCATTTGTATTCACATGTATTCTTCTCTTGAAATCACCCTTCGTGGCAGCCATTTCCTGAATCGTTTGTGTTACTTCTGTTATAGTTTTGACAATGGAACGGGAAATGCCACTTGCTATAACAATAGCAATTACAGAAACCAAAATTAAAATCCCAAATAGACCACTTGTTAATTGACTATTTTGTTTGTCTAACTGAGCGGCCTTTGCTTGTGTATAAGTATTTTCAGTTGCACGGAATGCATCGAATAATTTGCGCATTTTTTCCATGTCTTGGCGTCCATTATCAACTTTGAAAAATTCCGTTAACGCTTTTGTATTACCGTCCTTTTTATATTGAATAGTTGGCCCACCCGTTGTTTCAACCCAATGATCGATCGTTTCCTCTATCTCTTTCAATTTTTCCTGCTGGGTTGGTTTATCTTTCATTTGCTGATAAAGATCATTAAAATCTATTTTCCAGTTTTCCGCTCCATTATCATAGGGCTCCAGATAACTAGGTTCACCCGTAATAATAAAAGCTCGCTGACTTGATTCCATATCCAATATATATTTTTCAATATCATTGGTTAATGTTTTCACATTAGAGTCGTACTTAATAATAAAATTTCTTTCCTTTTGCAAAGAAGTAATTTGATTATTTAGGATGATCACTGATGCAAGTAAGCAAAGAATGATGATAATATAACCCAATGTAATCTTGGAGCGTATACCCAATTTTAATTTATTTAACATTTGGTTTTCCTACCTTTACCTTTCCTAAACTCTATTTTTGTTATAAATGTGACTAGAATACCATCTTAAACATTCTTATAAAGAAATTTTACGGCTTTAGCATTAATAAGTATTAATTTCTCACATATACATTTTATATTGAACTATTTCTAACTAAGGAGAGAATGCATGTGGATATATTCGTAAGGCCAGGAGATTCACTTTGGCATTTCAGTGAAGTATTTAAAATACCTCTTCCACTCATTTTAGATTCCAATACCAATATAAATCCTCAATTTTTAAGAGTTGGGCAACGCATTCGTATTCCTGGATTTGTGACCATTAACTATCAGGTGAAACAAGGGGATTCCCTTTGGCAAATTGCACAGCGGTATAATCTACCACTTATTGCCATATTACTTGTAAACCCAGGTCTTCATCCAAATCAATTACAGATTGGCCAGATGATTCATATACCACAACGCTTAACATGGCGCTTAATTGACGGTAAACAAAATTATACGTACAACATCATGATGAATGATATTCAAAGGCTAGTTGACGCCTATCCATTTCTTCGCAGTACTACCATTGGTAGCTCCGTTTTAAGTAAGGAAATACCAGAGCTATTAATTGGCAATGGAACTAAACGTGTTCATTATAACGGCTCCTTCCATGCAAATGAATGGATTACTACTCCTATTATTCTAACATTTTTAAATGACTATTTGCTCGCTCTCACTAACCAAAATAATATGAGTGGACTTTCTTTATTTCCTCTTTATCAGCAAACGACCCTATCCGTAGTACCAATGGTAAATCCCGATGGGGTCAATTTAGTCATACAAGGTCCCCCAAATGATGAATCATTAAAAAATCAGCTCATTTCATGGAATAATGGTAGCTCTGATTTTTCTGGCTGGAAGGCAAACATCCATGGCGTTGATTTAAATGATCAGTTTCCTGCCAAATGGGAATTAGAAAGCGCCCGTAACCCGAAAACTCCTGGTCCTAGAGATTATGGCGGGGAAAGGCCTTTGTCTGAGCCTGAAGCCATAGCTATGGCTGATTTGACCAAGCAGCGTGATTTTGCAAGAGTACTAGCCTTTCATACACAAGGTCGCGTTATCTATTGGGGCTTTGAAAATCTTGAACCACCTGAATCAGAGGTGCTTGTTAATGAGTTTAGTCGAGTGAGTGGCTATGAACCGATTCAATCTGCTGGGAGCTATGCTGGCTATAAAGATTGGTTTATCCAAGATTGGCGTAGGCCAGGCTTTACCGTTGAATTAGGAAGTGGCACAAACCCTCTCCCGATAAGTCAATTTGATGATATTTATGAGGAAGCTAGGGGAATTTTTCTTGCAGGGTTATATATGTAGAGAGGTATGATCGTTAACTCCATTTGCTATGAAATTGTCCTTTTGGGCACTTTCTAGTGAATGGAGTTCTTTTATCGTGCTCTAAAAAAAAGAAAATAAATTACTTTGACAGGCAGAGTAATGTTTGCTAATATTACTCTGACAGATAGAGCAATAAAATGAAGTAGGTGACTTATGGTTCGCAGTGATATTATCCGAGGACACTTGGATTCGATTATTTTACGGCTCATTTCAGAAAAAGACCGCTATGGCTATGAAATTTCTCAGGAAATAAGTCTCCGTACAAATAATCGATTTCAGATTAAAGAAGCAACTTTGTATGCTGTTTTTCAACGTCTTGAGAAAAAAGAAATTATTGAAGCCTATTATGGAGATGTTTCACATGGTGGCAAAAGAAAGTATTACCGTATTACCTCATTGGGTAAGGCCTATTTAAATGAGTTAGCGAAAGAATGGTCGGAAGTAAAAGAAATTATTGATTTATTTATGGAGGGCGTCGAATGAAGAGAATAAAAAACCATATTGATGAGCTGTTTAAGGGTATTCCTCGCAACAACGAAACGGAAATGGTTAAACAAGAAATTATTGAAAATCTTGAAGAGAAAGTCTTTTATTTGATGGATCAGGGAAAAGAACAAGAGGATGCCATCAATAAAGCAATTGTAGAGTTTGGAGACATAGAAGATTTAAAAAAGGAACTAGGCGTTAAGGTACCTGCTAAGAAAAACATGGCTAAATTAAATTTAGAGTTCTCTCTTTGGGGTAGTGGCTTAATTATTGCATTTTTTATTTTTATTAATCTTTATTACACACCACAAACAATTTGGGCAATCTATCCAATATTCGCTATCCTTTGGTGGCCATTGTCCATGTACTTTGTATGGTCACGTAAGAGATGGGGTGAATAAATATGAAGAATTTTATTAACTTTTCATTAGCTGGGAGCATCATGACAATGATTTTTTTAGGTATCGTCAATTTCACGACATCGCCCCAAACAATGTGGTTTATCTATCCTTGCTTACTGCTGTTACTTTGGCCAATTACGATCATCTGTATGTATAAAAAAATGTATAAACAATATTCAATTATTTGTAGTACGATGATTATCGTGTTTCTTATTATAGAAAACTATATTTACACACCAGATCATCCATGGTTCATTTACGCCATTTATCCTATTGTCTGGTGGCCCATTCTGATGTACTTAGGTGAAAAAGCAAAAACGCTAAAAATCGCACTAATAGGCTGTGCTTCTACTATTATTTATTATGCTTTAGTAAACATCATTTTATCACCTCAATACCCTTGGGCAATTTATCCTGCATTTTTAGTTATGTGGTGGCCCTTAGCCTTATACCATGCTCAACGAAAAACATTTGTGGCTTTCTCCGTCACTGCTACATTTTTAATAAGTATCTTTTTTATCATCGTCAATATTGTTTCTTCACCAGGAGTTATATGGGCAATCTACCCTATTTTTGTTACGCTTTGGTGGCCTCTGAGTATGTATTTTTATGTGTATAAAAGAAGAATGTATCAAGCGACATTCGCGAAACGCATGTAAAGGAGAAATCCGATGAAGACATCTATTAATTTTATTAAATATATGGTGATAGTCATTGTACTTTTACTACTATTGATGCTGCTCTTCCCAACATGGACCTCCTCCATAAAAGGCTCAACCAGCATTAGCGCTTTAGAGCAAGTTGAAATTAATGGCACTGGTCATGAAATAATGATCCGAGGTCAGGATAAAGCTAACCCTGTTATTATTTTTGTTCATGGCGGACCTGGCTGCTCTGAAATACCCTACGCAAAAAAATATCAGGATTTACTAGAAACGGAGTTTACGGTGGTCCATTATGATCAGCGTGCTAGTGGGAAATCCTATCATTTTTTCGAGGACTATTCTAATCTTTCTTCTGATTTGCTTGTGGAGGATTTATTAGGACTGACTGATTATATAGCTAAACGACTAGACAAAGAAAAAGTCATCTTAATTGGCCATTCCTATGGTACATATATTGCTACACAAGCAGCCGCTAACGCCCCTGAAAAATATGAAGCTTATATTGGGATAGGACAAATGAGCAATACAATCGAAAGTGAGAACGATAGTTTAAATTTCACAATCAATCAGGCTCAACTGCAAGGCAACAAAGAAGATGTTTTATATTTACAACAGATAGCTGATGCCATTAAAAATGGTACAATGTTTACGCCTAGAAATTACGTAAACAAATATGGTGGTGCTACCAGATTAATAGATAATCCTGATGGAAATATGCTAGGAATGCTGTTCAGTAAAGAGTATAATTTGTTAGATATTATCCGCTATAACTATGGCTTATCCTTGTCTCAAGAGGCTTTATTAAAAGAGGTCATGCAGCACCCCATTCCAACAAAAGTCCAAAAGCTTGATTTACCCTTCTATTTTTTAATGGGCAACTATGATTATCAAACATCCTCACACGCAGCAAAAAATTACTTCGACCAAATCAGGGCAGAGAAAAAAGAATTTATAGCTTACGAGCAATCTGCACACTATCCACAATTCGAAGAAAAGAAAAGATTCTTTGAATGGATGCACGCAACTTTTAAACAATAAAAGCTTATTTCTTTAGAGATATTGTATTCTTGGAAAGATATATTCACTTGCTATATAATTCAATTATTAAATATTTTAACGGACGTGATTATATGGCTGACAGTCTACATAATGTTGAAATCATTATGAAAGAAATGCTAGAAATACAGCAAAAATCGAAAATGTTTGTAGACCTTTTATCTGAAGGAGAAGCGCTATCACAAAACCAGCTAATCCTACTTCTACAACTTAAAATCAATAGCGGTATGAAAGCGACAGAAATTGCAGATTTCTTTAGTGTGACACCTGGAGCTGTAACCTCTATGTGCGATAAACTGGAAAAACTAGCGCTCATTCAACGAATTAGAGAAAATAATGATCGTCGCGTGGTCAAAATGGTTTTAACAAGTACTGGTGATGAAAAGGTCCAAGAAATCTTTTTAAAATTTTCCCAAGATAAACTCATGGACATGGCCACGATCTTAAGCGAAGTAAACAAGCTAATGAATAAAATCTTTTAGGATTTCAATAAACTTGAAATCCTTTTTTTATTGGTTGGTTCTTGACAAATGGAAGTTGCATATAATTTAATTAATATATATTTTATTTATTAAAATATATATTAATTAAATTATAATGAGGTGACTTTTATGTTTCAAAATCTCCGCACCCTTACACTAACAAACGGTCGTATTAAAAATTTGGATGCTGATTACGAGCAATTAAATATTCGAGGTGCTGTAGCAATTCAACAAGAGGTACGTCTAAAAAAAGTGTCTACTCATGGCCATAGCTCCTTTTATTTTCCTGTTATCGTCCAATCATTTACTAGTACAGGATCTTGTACTTTAAAGGATTATTGCGAAATGGAAGCGCTCATGAATGCCGGAAACATAAAATTATGTAGTGGTCATATTCAAAAGATTAGTAGCTCTGGAAAGCTGTCGGCTGAAGGGAAATTACAGTGCGGGAAGCTCGATGCTATTGGAATTGTAAAGGCTGCAGAAATAACGGCTGAGCATTTTCACTTAAAATTGTCAGGGGAGAGTGAAATTAACCTGTTAACGGCTAAAAATATTTCGGTAGAAAAGGATAGGGTAACACTACTTTCATTTTTGAAGAAAAAATTAAGTTGCCATACTATTAGCGGCAAACACTTGAAACTAGCTTATACAAAGGCAAAAATTGTGGAAGGTGAAGTTGTTATTGTAGGGGAACATTGCCATATTGAAACTCTATACTATTCAGATGACTACTCTGTTGCTTCTAACGCAAAGGTGCAACACATTATACGGAGGGAAAAAGAGTGATATTTCTAAAATGGCTACAAGCTTTTTTTTGTTCATTAGCACTGGTTGTATTATCGGTATTATACGCTGGCCTATTGTTAAGTGGCATTCTTTCCATACTAGCTGGCTTTTTAAGAACATTTGGATTTCATCAAATTAAGATGAGCATCTGGTATGGCGTAGAATTACCTGTTATAATCAGCATTCCTCTATCCTTGCTAGTAGCTATACTGCTGTTCTTTTGTGCAAAATATGTAAAACTTCCTATAACTTTTTGCTTCTCAAAGATTAAAAGTTGATACGAAAGAGCGTTAAAGGAACAGAACTTCAACGCTCTTCTACTAGCTTATTTTGCATGTCTTTACTACCTATCTGGAAGAGGGAACGCATGAAGTAAATTTTGCTATATTATGAGAGTTCTCCTTCAAGAAATTGAATCAGGTACATTTCTGGCCTAGCAAGGAATTCTGTAAAGCTACTTAAATCTGCATATACCTCATGCTCCAAATCGTAACACCCTACCTTTCCCTTTGGGTTCCAAACCAATTGCAAATCAGAGTACTGATCGATAGTGGCTGAAAGACGTAGCATTTTTTGACGGCCAATCTTCATCTCAATTGTATCCGTTAGTTTGAAAAAATCGATGTACTGAATATCATAATTATTGACTGCAAGCTTAAGATGTAATTGATTGCCTGTCAGAAAATGAAGTAGCTCCTTCGGTAATTTATATTTTTTTAATGCATCTTTTTTATTTTCTACCTGATGAAGCTCAGCAGGCTCTAGCTCTTTCAAATATTGAGCTAATTCTAAATTTTTTACACTTACTGCAATGGTGTACGCTCTTTCTCCATCTTTCTCCTTCAATGATATATCTGCCCCCCGCTCGACCAAATACTTCACCATTGCTAGATGACCCATACGTGTTGCAACCGTTAATGGTGTCGGCTCATACGGATAAACCATATCGGGCTTTTGATCATTAATATCGACTCCCTGATCAAGTAAATAGGTAACCATATTTTTGTCATAATTTGATACTGCCTGACGTAATACTGCCCCACCATGCTGCTTTATATCAAGCCCGAGTTCATGAATAAGTGGGATATTTTTCTTATTGCCATAGTAGGCTTGCGAGTAGGCACCAGAACCCACACGATTATGTCCATCTAATTTTGCCCCATGTGCAACAATATAGCGAATTATATTTTCTTTACAATATCGAACAGCTCTTAAGAAAGAAGGATTTTGATCAACATTCAAATTAACATGATAGTCGATTAATAGCTTTACAACATCCAACTTTTCAGCAATCAGTGCTAGATCTAAAGGACTTAACGATATGTGTTTACTTAAAATAATCTCTTCTTCAATATCCCAGCCATTGACTTTTGCAGCCTGTAATGCAGCTATATTACTAGAATAGATATGCATCGCAATTTCCGGCATTGCCGGAAATGTTCCGATATCTTTTAATTTAATCATCCCACTTAGCTCCCTTCCTACGTTTATAAAAAAGTATAGAAAATAACACCCTATTAAACAACGGGGCATAATGCTTACAGTTTAATGCCATTCAATGAGCGTGGAAAAAGATTTATATTAAAAAGGGAAACTATTTATCAAAAATTTCCCAGGAAAAGATGATCACAAAAAAGCTCCTAATCGCTAAGGATTAAGAGCTCTTTAAACATCTATATAATTGATCTTTACTTCAAACGAAGTGCTTCATCTGTTGTTGCATTAATTTCTTTTAGAAGCTCTGGGTTTTCTGCTAATGATAAACCGTAAGAAGGAATCATTTCTTTAATCTTTGCTTCCCACTCTTTAATATGTTGAGGGAAACATTTATTAATAACTTCTAGCATTACATGTACAGCTGTAGAAGCACCTGGTGAAGCTCCTAGTAAAGCAGCAATTGATCCATCGGCTGCACTTACAACCTCTGTACCAAATTGAAGCGTTCCTTTACCGCCTGCTTCTGTATCTTTAATAACTTGTACACGTTGACCAGCTACGATAATATCCCAATCATCACTCTTCGCATTTGGAATGAATTCACGTAATTCTTCCATACGTTGCTCTTTTGAAAGCATAAGCTGTTGGATTAGATATTTTGTTAATCCCATTTCTTTAACGCCTGCCGCTAATAAAGTTGTGATATTATGCGGTTTTACAGAGGCAAATAAATCCATATTTGAACCTGTTTTTAAGAATTTCGGTGAGAAACCTGCAAAAGGTCCAAATAGTAACGACTTCTTATTATCAATATAACGTGTATCAAGATGCGGAACTGACATTGGTGGGGCACCCACTTTTGCTTTTCCGTACACTTTTGCATGGTGCTGTTCAGCCACTTCTGGGTTATTACATGCTAAGAATAATCCACTAATCGGGAATCCACCAATATGTTTCCCTTCAGGAATACCTGATTTTTGTAGTAATTCTAGGCTACCTCCACCAGCTCCAAGGAAGACAAATTTTGCTGAATGATATTCCATTTTACAGCCGTCTAAATCATGCACTCGTACTTCCCATGAACCATCACTAGCTTGTTTTAAACTTTCAACACTATGATTGTAGTTAACATCCACGTCTTTTGCTTTTAAGTGGTCAATTAACATGCGTGTTAAAGCACCAAAGTTAACATCTGTACCAGTGTCAATTTTTGTTGCAGCAATGTCTTCACCAGCTGGACGATTTTCCATAATAAGTGGAATCCATTTTTTTAGTGTTTCAGGGTCATTTGAAAATTCCATTCCTTCAAATAAAGGATTTTGAATCATTGTCTCATGACGTTTTTTTAGAAACTCAACATTTTCTTTCCCTTGCACTAAGCTCATATGTGGTAAAGGCATAATGAAGTCTTGTGGATTATTGATCAGCTTATTGTTTACAAGATACGACCAAAATTGTCTTGAAACCTGGAACTGTTCATTAACATTAATCGCTTTTTTGATATCGATTGATCCGTCTTTTTTCTCTGAAGTGTAGTTCAGCTCACATAGTGCAGCATGTCCAGTTCCCGCATTGTTCAATTCGTGAGAACTTTCTTCGCCTGCTTTCTCAAGCTTCTCAAACACTGTAATTTTCCAATCTGGTGCTAATTCTTTGAGGATTGTTCCCAAAGTTGCACTCATGATTCCGGCACCAATTAAGATAACATCTGATTTTATTTGTCTGTTACTCATTTTTACCTTCCTTATATGTTAAGATTTGCAGAAAGGATGTAAGCACTCCTGCTTTAGAAGTACTGTAAGCCATGGAGCAACCCTCGGAGCACACCATTTCTGTATCAATTATTACCTTATTGCAGTTTATCACAATTAGTTCAAGAATAAAATATCAACTATTTATATGAGAGTTATCAGCTTTTTTCGAGCCTTTATCATCATAATTCAAGCAAAAAACTCACTTTTTATTAGACACAAAACTAGGATATTTTAAGTTTTATGGAATAACGGGCCTAAAAATGGTTGACATTTTCATAAAAAATATATTCTATTTTATTATTATATTTATATAGTAACATAAAAACTGACACGCGTCTCATATCAGAATGAGGCAGATTAACCTTCTATTGGGCTTTTTACATGCCAGCCATCTATACAAAAACCACCCATTTGTTGTAACACATAACTAACCAATGCCTCCAATGATTTCAACATCTGTTCAGCATTGTTCTCTTTCAGGGCATGCAGAAACATTTGTTTAAAGCGCTCATCAGGAAAGGCTGACTTCATATACTTTTGCAGATAGATAGGATCTACAAGATAGGAATGAATTTGATGAATAGGAATTGTATCGATTTGTAAAAACTGACTATACTCCATAAACAAAAAAGCTAATGCATTATGATAAACAAAGATAAAGTCTCCTTTCTCTTGCTCGTAACAATCTTTTACATTATCCAAAGCATCCCATAATCCATATTTTTGTATTTCTTGAACTGTTTTATCAATTGCTTCATAATTTTTCTCTAGCCATGCATCTGCCTCTAATTTCAATTCATTTATTATTCCAGTATAATCAAATAAAATTTGCCCTGTTTGAAATTGTACCATCGACATTGTCCTATGTTTTTTAAAATCATCTTGGAAATAGCGCCGAATTTGACCTGGTGGATTAGCAAAGTATTCGATCAGAAAGCCATCAATTATTTGATTACCCCTTTCTCGCCATGTCACATCATTCGATAAAATAATATGCACATCTATATCAGACCGTTCGGAAGGATTTCCTGTAACATAACTCCCACAAACTAACGCACCTACAACTTCATCTCTGCTCTGCCAATCGTTTAAAAAAAGTTCTAGTGCTTTTCTCCAATTTTTCAAGAACATCCACTTCCCATCTTTATTATGCATTTGTTTGTCGTATTCCATTAACAAAAACAGATAACCTAGGATTTTTAATAATTGCTTAGACCTCCTTCAAATAGTGGGTAGAATAAAGAAGGAAAACGAAAAATCCTTCGAGAGTGAACTTCTGGAAGGATTTTGATATGGTCTTTAGCTATTAAAATAAATCAGATAAAAAACTTTGCATAGATGGTGGCAATAGTTGATAGAATAATCCCTCATATTTGATATCGAATATACCCGCAATGATAATGACAACCACTACTACTAATAAAAAGGCCTTCTTATTTTTAGAAATCCACTTCAATAGATTCCACTCCTCTAACTTTATAGTAAACATGTTAAGTATAGATGAGGATCATGCAAAATAGTAATACCTATTTATGAGTCTGTCACCTCAACCTACAATGCTACATAAATTAAATAAAGGAACAAGAATGATTTTAGAAGGGAATGGCTATGGTAAATTTTAAATCGTTTCGTGGTATCATCACACAAATTAGTGATTTTCCAGTGGGGCAAAATGGGGACAGAGATGGTTGTTATAAAATGATGAGTGTCGAAGATGGTGTAGGCGGAGTCGTCAACTTTGTCATTTCTCCTTCTACTTATTTTGTGAATCAAGAAGTTGTTACAGCAGGTGAATGGATCACTGGATATTATGATGGGGATGCACCTGTACCTATGATTTATCCACCGCAATATCGTGCATTAATTGTAGTAAAAGAAAGTAACCTTCAACATGTAAAGGTAGATTTTTTTAATCAACAATTGGTGAGCAGCGATGGGCAATTACAATTAAACCTTACTCCTTCAAGCGTTATATCACTTAAAAATGGGCAACCGTTTACAAAAAGTCCTGCTAATCGAAACCTAATTGTTATTTATGGTCCTACTACTAGAAGTATACCTGCCCAAACTACTCCATACGAGATTGTCGTTTGGTGTTAAGAAAAAGTTTGACGGCCTAAGTCCATTCACTTGGACTTAAGCCGTTTTTGGTTGTTACTGACCCGACATATTTTCTTTCATTTCATGTAGCTGCTGCTTGATCTGCTCTAGATAATCTTTATTTTGCTGCACTGTATCCAAATGTTCACCATATTGCTCTGCATTAAGACGCGCATTTTCTGCATGTTTGATTTGGTCAAATGCATGCTCGATAGCCATTTCCTCAGGATGTGATTTTGCATGCTTTAACATACGATCTGCCTTTTGCACCGAGTTACTAAATAATGTACTTGGATGATCCTGTTTCCAACTTGTGTCTGAGTGTTTTGCCAATCTATTCTCTTCCCTTCCTAAAAAAGTTTTCATTGCTCAACTGTAGTATTATGAAATGTTTAGAAAATATGTATGGAAAGTATATTAAAAAACACAATATTTCCCAGGCTATAAGTGAAGAACTAAGGAACCTACCCTAGTTCTTCTCATTGTGTTGAATAGTTGTCAAATATAAACTAGTGCCATGCAGTACGCTCACTGACTGGTTGTTTGATACCTGTTTTCCCTTTAGTTTCAGCAAAATTATTAACCTGAGCTGAAGATGTATCAAGTTCAAATTCCGAACTAAACTCTTCCTGGAGCATTTGTCGAGGTTGGTTTGTTATGCTTGCACTTCTCGTTTCTTTTACTTTTGCATTTTTACGATTTGTATTCATATTTGACATAACCATCCTCCACTAATTATTTGAAAAGCTTTAAAACATATATGTGTTTTAAGAACTTCTCACTGTAAAGTTTGTCCATGTTAAAAGAAAGCATGTGCCATAAATACAAAGTATTATTGTAGAAGCTCTTTCCTCGATGTCTCATTGTTATTCCTTTTATGTTGCTTGCAATCTTATTTTCTTTCTGATTATAATACTTGTATACAAGTATACTTATGATAAAAAAGGTGATAGTATGAGCGAATCTAAGGATTATTTATATCCTCAAAAATGGCTTTCTAAGGCATCAACTGGCGATCGTGTAGCTTATGAGCTTAGAATGCGTATTATTTCAGGATTAATTGAAAGCGGTACCATTCTTTCAGAAAACAAATTAGCAGCCGATTTTGAAGTAAGTCGTTCACCCATTCGTGAAGCCTTAAGGACATTGGCATCTGAAAACATCATCAGACTTGAGAAAATGGGCGCTGTTGTCATTGGTTTGTCGGAGAAGGAAATAGAAGAAATATATGATGTTCGTTTGCTGATTGAGACATTTGTGTTTGAACGTCTTATCAAGATGGATACAACTAACCTAACACTGGAACTTAGCAAAACATTAGAAATGATGAAGGTTGCTATCAAATATAATGATGCAGATGAATTTTCTTATCAAGATGTTATGTTCCATGAAGCTATTATTCGCTCCATTGGACATTCCTATATCGCGATGATCTGGAATAATTTGAAACCAGTAATGGAAGGGTTAATACTATTATCCATGCGCATGCGCTTTATTGAAAAATACGATGATTTCACTCGTATTGTGAAAAATCATGAGCTATATATAGATGCTATCCGAGCTAAAGATCGAAAGCTCATGATTAAGTCTTTACATGACAATTTTGACGATGTTCAAGGGACTGTGGAAGACCTATGGAGGTCACAGCAAATGCTATCAAAAGGGGTTGAGTCACACGATGACTAACTATATGTTAGGTGTGGATATAGGGACTACTAGCACAAAAGCTGTATTATTCAGCGAGCAAGGTGAAGTAATTCAACAAGAAAATATCGGGTATCCACTATATACACCTGATATTTCTACAGCGGAGCAAAATCCAGAAGAGATTTATCAGGCTGTACTACAAGCAATGTCAAATATTATGAAGGTCCATTCGGGCAAGCCATTATTATTTGTATCCTTTAGTAGTGCCATGCATAGTGTAATCGCTATAGACGAAAATGACCAACCGTTAACTCCTGTCATTACTTGGGCGGATAATCGTAGTGAGGCGTGGGCACATAAAATTAAGAATGAATGGAATGGACATGAAATTTATAAAAGAACGGGGACCCCTATCCATCCAATGTCCCCACTAAGTAAAATTACATGGCTTGTAAAGGAACACCCTGAACTAGCTAGTAAAACAAAAAAATATATTGGCATTAAAGAATATATTTTTAAAAAGTTCTTCAACGAATATGTCGTAGATTATTCATTAGCCTCCTCTATGGGAATGATGAATCTTCACACTTTAGATTGGGATGAAGAAGCTTTATCAGTAGCTGGAATTACAAGTGCACAATTATCAACGCTCGTACCAACAACTAAATATTTCACTAACTGTAATCCAATTTTAGCTGAGCACATTGGCATTGAGCCACAAACACCTTTTGTAATTGGTGCAAGTGATGGTGTACTTTCAAATTTAGGAGTTAACGCCATTAGAGAAGGCGAAATTGCCGTTACAATTGGGACAAGTGGTGCCATTCGTACGATTATTAGTAAACCCAAAACGGATGTCAAAGGAAGAATTTTTTGTTATGCCTTAACAGAAAACCATTGGGTTATTGGGGGCCCCGTAAACAACGGTGGCATGGTTCTTCGTTGGATTCGTGATGAGTTTGCCTCTTCTGAGATTGAAACGGCTAAAAGATTAGGCATTGATCCGTACGACGTGTTAACGAAAATTGCTGAACGTGTAAGACCCGGTGCTGATGGACTACTGTTCCATCCCTACTTATCAGGTGAGCGCGCTCCTCTATGGAATCCAGATGTACGTGGTTCATTTTTTGGTTTAACCATGTCACATAAAAAGGAGCATATGATACGTGCTGCTCTTGAAGGGGTTATCTACAATTTATATACCGTGTACTTAGCATTACTTGAATGTATGGAAAGCCCCGTTACACGCATTCAAGCAACAGGTGGTTTTTCACGATCAGAGATTTGGCGACAAATGATGGCTGATATTTTTGAATCAGAGGTAGTAGTACCTGAAAGCTATGAAAGTTCCTGCCTTGGTGCATGTATTTTAGGCTTATATGCAATTGGCAAAATTGATTCCTTTGAAGTGGTAGCTGATATGATTGGTGACACTTATAAACATACACCTTTAGAAGAGGCAGCAAAAGAATATAGACAGCTACTTCCTATTTTCATACGTTTATCAAGGGTATTAGCAGACGATTATGCGTCTATTTCTCAATACCAAAGGAGCTTAATAAAGCCTGACTAAAAAGGAGGAAAATATATGCCTTTAGTTATTGTAGGAATTGGTATTATTGCACTGTTAATTTTAATAATGGTCTTTAAATTAAATACGTTTATCTCTTTAATCATTGTTTCATTTGGTGTCGCCTTAGTTCTTGGAATACCTGTAGATAGTATTGTGAAAACGATTGAAACCGGATTAGGCGGTACACTAGGTCACTTGGCATTAATATTTGGACTTGGCGCAATGCTAGGTAAGTTAATAGCTGATTCAGGGGGCGCACAGCGCATTGCTATGACCCTTGTGAACAAATTTGGAGAAAAAAATATTCAGTGGGCGGTTGTTGCGGCATCCTTTATTATCGGAGTTGCTCTTTTCTTTGAGGTAGGGCTAGTCCTATTAATACCTATTGTTTTCGCGATTTCGAGACAATTGAAGGTTTCTATCTTGTATCTAGGTATTCCGATGACAGCTGCTTTATCGGTCACACATGGATTTTTGCCCCCACATCCAGGTCCTACGGTGATTGCAGGTGAATATGGGGCAAACATCGGGGAAGTATTACTTTATGGTTTTATTATCGCCGTTCCAACTGTTATTTTAGCTGGGCCATTATTTACAAAGGTAGCTAAAAAATTAGTGCCTGAATCATTCAATAAAACTGGGAATATTGCCTCTTTAGGAGAGCAAAAGACTTTTGAGCTGGAGGATACTCCTAGCTTTGGTATAAGTGTCTTCACTGCATTGTTACCCGTTATTTTAATGTCCATCGCTACTATAATTACGCTGCTACAAAAAACAATAGGCTTCGAAGATAACAGCTTATTAGCAGGAATCCGCTTCATTGGAGAGGCTGGTACTGCCATGTTAATTTCCTTATTAGTAGCTGTTTATACGATGGGTATAGCAAGAAAAATTCCAATTAAGCAAGTAATGGAATCATGTACAACAGCAATCTCGCATATTGGCATGATGCTGCTGATTATTGGCGGTGGTGGTGCCTTCAAACAAGTATTAATCGATGGTGGCGTTGGTGATTATGTAGCTGAACTATTCCATGGAACTACCTTATCACCCATACTATTAGCATGGATTATTGCTGCTATTTTACGCATTTCATTGGGGTCAGCTACGGTTGCCGCTTTAACAACAGCTGGGCTAGTAATCCCTATGTTAGGCCAACATGATGTGAACCTTGCATTGGTGGTTCTTGCGACAGGTGCGGGAAGCTTAATTGCTTCCCATGTTAATGATGCTGGATTTTGGATGTTTAAGGAATACTTCGGGTTAAGTATGAAAGAAACGTTTGCCACATGGACGTTGCTAGAAACAATTGTATCTGTAGCTGGTCTAGGATTTATTTTATTACTAAGTTTATTTGTTTAAAAAATGGAAAAGAAGGAGCGAGCATAAATGTTAAATACAATAGGCGTTATTGGTTTAGGTGTTATGGGCAGTAATATCGCCTTAAACATGGCTAATAAGGGCGAGCAAGTAGCAGTTTATAACTATACACGTGATCTAACAGACAAACTTTTACAAAAGGTCGAAGGACAAGCGCTTACTCCTTACTATGAAATAGAAGATTTTGTGCTTTCTTTAGAAAAACCAAGAAAGATCTTTTTAATGGTGACTGCTGGTAAAGCCATTGATTCAGTCATTGCTTCCTTAGTGCCTTTCCTTGAAACAGGCGATATCATTATGGACGGTGGTAACTCTCACTATCAAGATACAGAGCGTAGACATGATGAACTGATGGCTCAAGGTATTGGCTATTTAGGCATTGGCATTTCAGGTGGTGAGGTTGGAGCATTGACAGGTCCTTCTATCATGCCTGGTGGCAATCGAGAGGTCTACGAAAAGGTGGCTCCTATTCTTACGAAGATTGCAGCGCAATTTAAAGGCAATTCATGCTGTACGTATATGGGGCCTAAAGGTGCAGGTCATTTTGTCAAAATGGTCCACAATGGAATCGAGTACGCTGATATGCAGCTTATTGCAGAGGCCTATACTTTTTTAAGAAAAAATGTAGGATTATCTGTTGAGGAAATTGCTGAAATCTTTGAAACATGGAATCAAGGGGAATTAAAAAGCTATTTAATTGAAATTACAGCTGAAATTTTACGAAAAAAAGATGATGTCACAGGCTTACCTCTAATCGATATGATTCTTGATAAAGCTGGTCAAAAAGGAACTGGCAAATGGACGAGTATGCAATCCATCGATAATGGTATTCCAACATCGATAATTACAGAGGCTTTATTCGCTCGCTATATTTCATCATTAAAAGAAGAACGAGTTCATGCAGAAGCAGTATTAGCAGGTCCAAGCAGTACACAGCCAAATCTAGATAAAGATGTGTGGGTAGAATATGTCAGACAAGCCCTCTATATGGGGAAAATCTGTGCCTATGCACAAGGGTTTACACAATATAAAATGACCTCCGAGCTCTATAATTGGAACTTACCATTAAAGGATATTGCGCTCATTTTCCGTAGTGGGTGCATTATACGTGCAGAGTTTTTAAATGTGATAAGCGATGCTTATCACAAACAACCTACACTCGCCAACCTATTAATAGCTCCTTACTTTGCAGAAAAAACAAAGGACTATCAAAGTGGATTGAGAAAAATTGTATGTGAGGGTATACAGGCAGGGAATGCATTCCCATGCTTAAGTGCCTCGCTCACATATTATGATAGTTATCGGACTCGTTCATCTAATGCTAACCTGTTACAGGCACAGCGCGATTATTTTGGTGCTCATACATATGAGCGAACTGATTTAGCAGGTGTGTTCCACACAGATTGGTAAATAAAAAGCTAAAATATACATCATCGTATCATGATTGTATATTTTAGCTTTTTCATTATCTCTATACACATGTACTCGATTACGTTCTGCTTGTTTTGCTGAGTACTGTGCTTTATTTGCTTTGTTTAAGAGTTGATATAATGTCTCTTCCCCATTTGTACCTTCAGCAACCCCAAAGCTAATCGTAGTCTTAAGCGGTTGTAGCTCCATACTTTGATAATTCATATCCACTAGCACCACTGTAAATGGGGATGACCTCCCTTTCGCCTCACCATACGCTTGATTACATTGTTGAAAAAACACACAGCGAACCTGTTTTTCTAACATTTTTTAGTAAGAACCAGCACAAACTCCTACCTCTTCACCACGCTCTCCCATGTAACGGGAATCGCTGCCCTGTTACCTCAAGTTTTTACCTTCGCAAAGCGCATACCGAACATAAATCTTGTTAATGGTGGGATTATCTTATTACAGGCTGGATCAAATTGTATTAATCTATAGCTTTCATCTAATACGATAACGCCATCATTGATACTATGAAATATAGCATCCTTAGCAACCGGCATTCCTCTAAATAAGCATGAGGAATAAATAGACCAAAAGGGGGAAGTCCAGAAAATAAACAAATGCTGTTATAATGGGAATCAACTGCCCACACATTAACGCAATTAATGGTGGTCGATAGGACCTAGCTGTTTCCTTCCAATGGGTCAGTACTAATAAAAGTACTAACCAACATGCTGGAAAAAGTAAATATGCCATGAATGATATCCATTTCCGGGTGAATATAAGGAGATCCTAAAACAGGGTCAATTTCAAAAAACTCGATAATGAAGATGATGGATATCATTTGTAGCAACGATTACTAAACTAGTAGAAGGTATAACAAAAATTCCCATGAGCTCTTTTGTGGATGTATTTATCACAGCTACCACCCAAAAATTTAAGAAGTCAGGAGGGCAATATGACTAATAAGGATAGCCTAGATATCATCTTTTCAGATCCAATCGAAAGCCCTTCCCACCCCTTTTATCATAAGCAAATTGTGTTTACAGGTGCTCTTTCCAAGATGACTCGCTCAGAAGCAGCTAAACACGTAAAGGCTTGTGGTGGATTTTTACAAGGCACCGTTACACAGCAAACCGATTTTATTATCCTTGGAGACAAACGTCGTGGCATCAGTACTAAACAACGTAAAGCCGAGCAACTCATTAACCTTGGTCAGGATATTCAGATACTTATAGAAAGCGATTTTTTATGGATTATTTCAATGCCAAAGGTAGTTGAAAGATAAAAAAGAGTATGTGCGAGTTAATCGACATACTCTTTAATCCTAATTGATTTAGCCTTTTTAACTTTTATGAAAGGAATTACTTATTTACTTTAGGTGCTGGGTAATTAAAGCCCTTCGTATCTACTTCTACTTTTTTCATTTGCTGATCTTCTAATGGTTTATCTGTAGCATCTCGCTCAGCAGCAACAATGGCATCCACAGTTTCCATTCCTTCAATTACTTTCCCAAAAGCAGCATATTTACCATCTAGATCTGTTGTCTCTTTTACCATAATAAAAAATTGTGATCCTGCAGAGTTTGGATCTTGCGAGCGAGCCATTGAAATAACACCACGTTCGTGTTTCAGGCTATTGTCCCAACCGTTTGAGGAAAACTCGCCATCAATTGAATAGTCAGGTCCACCTGTACCATTACCTGAAGGGTCTCCACCTTGAATCATAAAATCAGGAATAACGCGATGGAATATAAGACCATCATAAAATCCTTCTTCCACTAATGAAATAAAGTTAGCTACAGTATTTGGTGCTACTGTAGGCTCTAATTCAATAACAATTTTTTCATCATTGCTCATCGTAATAGTGACAATCGGATTTTCTTTCACCTTTGATGCGTAATCCACCGTTTCTGTTTTCTTACTGTCCTTTGCTGTACCACAGCCCGTCAATACAAACATAATTGCTAGTAATGATAACACTACATAAATACCTTTATTACGTGTATACATCTTTTCAACTCCTCTTATTTACCATCAATTCATTATAAAACTATCCCATGGTTAACCACAATCAATCACACATCATGTCAGGACGATCTCTTGTTACAAACTCACACCCGTTAATTAAAATACGTTTTGAATAATATAGCATTCTAATAATCAGAATATTAAATCAACAAAGAGATGAATGCTCATTTGTATAGAGGAATTTTTAATGGTCTGTAGAATAAAATTAGGAAGCACTCTAATGTTGTATTAATTCCCATGTTTGGAAAAATACTCTGAGGAGGATTCATTCTGATAGATGAAAGCAAATAGTAATAATAATATGTTACTATTCTTCATTAAGTTATGACGACCGTTTTAGAAACTGGCCCTTTATTTTCCCCTGACAATTCACAATTTACATGTACAAGCTGTTTGCATTTTTTTGGATGGAACATTTACTTTTCATTCCTAGTAAAAACCTAATAGATCATTATCGTCACTGTAGAATGTGTTTAATTTTAATCAAAGGATTCTAGTCCTACATAAAAAGAGTAATGGCTAAAATCGCAACATACTCTTAAGGAATTTTAACTAATTTATACATTTTTTTACCTACCTGTTTATTACTACTGTAAAATACAATAATAAGACATTCGATACGAATAAAGCAAAAATTTAACATTTTTTCTACAGGACAATGACAAAAAATTGGGGGTTCATTTACATGTCTATAGAACAAACGAGATATTCTCGACTGGCCAATATAACGAAAATGATAAACATGAAGTTGGATTTACGTGAAGTATTGGAGCAGGTAACAATCGCAATATCTGAAGAAATCGTCAACTGTGATTCAGTGGGAATTTATTTGCCACAAGAAGATGGAACATTCAGAGGATATGTAGGAAAACCAGAGGTGATTAACGGCTGGACATTAAATATGCATGTCATTGAAACCGAAATAGATTTGCTGGCAAAGGAAGTGATTGAAACAAAGAAAACAATCTATATTCCTGATACTTCAAGAGATAATCGCCCTGACCCTAGAGCCGTTGAAGGATTTCATATTAAATCTTTATTAGCACTTCCTATTTCCTTTGAACAAGAGTTATTTGGCCTTGTTTTTTTATTTGATTATGGAATTCCAATGAATTTAACTGAGGAAGAAATTCAAACGGTTGAAGCCTATGTAAATATGGCTGCGGTTGCCATTCAAAACGCAAACAACTTAACTTATAAAGAGCATCTTATAAATGAAAAGCAGTTACTGCTCGATGTTACACGTGATTTATCCATGTGCTCTTCACTACAGGAGAGCCTTGATAAATGCTTTTTCTACTTAGAAAAGGTTTTAGATAATAAAAATATAGGTGTTCACTTATTAGATCCTTTAGCAGAAAAAAGTATTAAACCGGCTAAGTTGAGTAAGGATAGCGATTGGACCGAAGAGAATTGGCTTAAAACACATAACAAAATACAAATTGATGAGAGCAATGATTCTGTCATGCAGGAGGTTTTTGAAACGAAAAAAGCCATTCTTATTCCAAATGTATTTGAAGATGACAGGCCAAATCATGAGGTTTGTCGTAATTTCGGCATAAATGGTTTAGTGATGTTTCCTTTGATTTCAATGGGTGAAATTTTAGGACAAATTTCCATTGTTAATCTTGAAAATAAACCATTTTTCTATTCAGAGACTCAATTACAATTAGCTCAGTCCATTGTTGATACTACTGCGTCTGCATTATCTAATCAGTTATATATGGAAAAACAAGAGATTATAATCGAGGAGAGAACATCGGAAGTAAGAGACAAAAATAAAGAGCTTGAACGTGTTGTCGCTGAGTTACAGCAACTTAGCCGTGAAAAAGAGTTAATTCTCAACTCGGCAGGTGAGGGCATTTTCGGATTAGATCTTGACCGAAACATTACGTTTTGCAATCCAGCCGGTGCGCTCATGCTGGGGTATGAAACAGATAGAGATTTGATTGGAAAATCAGTTGAAATTATTATGAGTGGTTGTGAGGCAGAGGTCAACATTCCTGTTTCACCCTTTTTAAATACAAATTTTAACAGCTACGAAGTGTTTTTTAGAAAAGATCATACCTACTTCCCCGTCGAATACGTCACTTCTTTTATAAAAGAAGGCGATAAGGTCGTAGGCGAAGTGATTACATTTAAAGATATAACGCAAAGAAAGCAATTAGAAGAAAAAATTAAATACCATGCCTATTTCGATAGTTTAACGGATTTGCCCAATAGGGTTCTTTTATTAGACAGACTAACGCAGGGACTGAAGTATGCAAAAGTAAATGGTGAAAAATTAGCTGTGCTCTACTTGGATTTAGATCGTTTCAAGTTAGTAAATGATTCGTTAGGTCATAGTTATGGGGATTTATTGCTTCAAAGTGTTGCCAAACGTTTAAGTGCCTGCGTCCCAGAAGATGCAACTGTATCAAGGCAAGGTGGGGATGAGTTTACAATCTATTTACCTAATATTAAGTGTGAGAATGACATTTTAAAAGTTATAAATTGTATCAATGCTTCTTTCTCTCAACCATTTAATTTGATTGACAATGAAATATATATTAAAACAAGTATTGGTATAAGTTTATTTCCTGAAAACGGCGATACTACAGACACGTTAATCAAAAATGCAGACACAGCTATGTACAAATCAAAAGAAACGCCAGGTACTAGCTACCATTTCTTTAGTGAAGGAATGGATACAAGGACTTTTGAGAGTATCAAACTTGAGAATGATTTATATAAGGCTTTAGAGCGTGATGAATTGATGATCTTCTATCAGCCTCAAATAAATTATAAAACAAATAAAATTAAGGGTGTAGAAGCTTTATTAAGGTGGAATCATCGAGAACATGGCATGATTACCCCCGATAAGTTTATTCCACTTGCTGAAGAAACAGGATTAATCGTCCCGATAGGTGAATGGGTTCTTAAGGAAGCATGCAAGCAATTAAAAGAATGGCATAATCAAGGATTTCCTTTAATCAGTATGTCTGTGAATTTATCTGTCCATCAGTTCGAACAGAATAATTTATTTTCTATTATTGAAAATGTTTTACATGAAGCCGATCTGTCTCCTGAATATTTACAGCTAGAGCTCACAGAAAATCTAATTGTAAAAAATACAGAGGTAACCTTAAAAACGATGAAACAATTGAAGGGACTTGGGGTTAATTTAGCTATTGATGATTTCGGTACAGGTTATTCATCTTTAGGATATTTAAAAAATTTACCAATTTCCACATTAAAAATTGATAAATCCTTTGTACAAGAAATGTTAACGGATGATGCAGCAGCTATTACAAATACAATCATTACCCTAGCTCAAAATTTGAAACTGGAGGTTATTGCTGAAGGAGTCGAAACAAAAGAACAAGCGGACTATTTATTGGTACAAAATTGTCATTTAATGCAAGGATATTTTTTCAGTAAGCCTATGAAAGCTGGAGAAATTATGAAAAAATATTTCTGTTAGCCTATTACATTATTATGCAAAGGGGAAATGATGATGAAAGCAGCTCGCACAGTCTTAGAGTATTTAAAAAATAGTGGTGTGCAGTATATTTTTGGTATTCCAGCAGGCTCAGTCAATGCATTTTTTGATGAACTCAATGATATGAGTGAATTAACACCTATTGTCACAAAACATGAAGGAGCAGCATCCTATATGGCTGCAGCTTATGCAAAATACTCCAATCATTTGAGTGTTTGTATTGGTTGTAGTGGCCCTGGAGGAACAAATCTAGTAACAGGTGCCGCAAATGCTATGCGGGAGCATTTACCGGTTTTATTTTTAACCGGTGCTGTTCCTGTTAACACGAACGGTTTAAATGCCTCTCAAGAGTTAGATGCTGAACCAATCTTTCGTCCAGTTACTAAATATAGCGTAACGGTTAAAGAATCGAAGGATTTACTCAAAGAAATAGTAAGAGCCACAGAAATTGCCCTATCTGGCGTGCCAGGTCCTGTACATATTGCTATACCAATAGATATTCAACATGAAACAATTTCACATGTAGAAATACCAGCTCCACCAAAAAGAACAGCCATTGTTCCTGAAATAGATACCATTAAAAATGTAGCTGAAGAGCTATTAGCAAGAAGAAGTGGCTATATTTTGGTAGGGCAAGGCGTAAAAAACTCTGTTGAACAATTACTAGAGTTAGCAGAAATTCTAAATTGGCCAATTATAACAACACCACAGGCAAAAGGGTATATTCCAGAGGATCATCCTCTCCTAGTTGGTGTTTTCGGCTTTGCGGGTCACGAGGCTGCCTCAGAATTAATAGCTGATGGCGATGGGCAAGTATTATTAATTGTCGGTTCAAGTTTAGGTGAAACAGCCACGAATAACTACAACTTAAATCTTACTAAAAATCGTTTTTCGATACAGATGGACTTTGATCAAACCGTGTTCAACCGAAAATATGAGATTGACTTACCTGTGCTAGGTGATATCAATGTGAGTTTACTATTGCTTATTGAAGAACTACGAGCTAACGGTCTAGCAAAAACTCCATTTAAGGTTAAAGAAAATAAAGAGATTTATAAAGAAGTCACAGGGGAATATAACACGAAAAATGTATTGTTAACTATTCAAAAATATTTACCTTCCTCCACAAGGTACGCTATTGATATTGGTGAATTTATGTCCTATGTCATTCATCATATGAAAGTAGTAGATTATGATACGTTTAATATTAATGTCCATTTTGGAGCAATGGGAAGTGGGATTGGATCTGCCATTGGTTCAAAGTTAGCCGAACCTGAACGTCCTGTTGCATGTATTACAGGAGATGGTTGCTTTTTCATGCATGGGATGGAGATTTTGACAGCAAAAGAATATAATCTACCCATATTATTTATTGTCATGAATAATGCTCGTTTAGGGATGGTATACCATGGACATGCTTTACAGTTTAAGCGCACTCACCCATCCTTTGAGCAGCATCCCATTAATATTAGTGCTATGGCTTCAGCGATGGATATACCAAGCTTCCAAGTAACTGAGCTACAAGACCTTCATCATGATATGCTTCATCACCTAATGAATTTAAATGGTCCAGCTGTATTGGAAGTAGTTTTAACTGACAATAATACACCTCCCATGGGCGATCGAGTTAAATTTTTATCCTCTTTTGGAAAATAAACGTTATCACTAATGAAGAAAAGTCATATAGTTGGATGAATACATCCTCTATATGACCTTTTTTATTTATAAATGCGAGAATGACTGTTGAATGACTCCGAGTATTGCTCCCATTGTTTTTCCTTTAAAAGCATTTGAAACTGCTTCACCCGTGGGATTGGAGAAATAGTAGCTATCCATTGTATCATCGAAATAATATCCGATACTTGCTAGTTCATGTGTTAAGTTAGTTGGTAACTCCTTAAGTCCAGTTTGTTCAAAAAAATAATTTGTAGAATAGACTTTCACATCTATATCTCCAGCTCCCGTATGTACGACAAATAAATCTTTTTCATGCTGAACAATCCATTGACCCTTTGAATATAAAGATATTCTTGCTCCTTCTAATGAGGATATGGCATCTAAATTAACACCAAACATTTCATTTAGAATACTCCGAACCCTTGCCCCTGTTATATCTCCCGCATATTGTTGTAGAAAGGAGTCTATTACCTCTCTTCCTGAGAATGCAGAGGTTCCTACCATCTCTTTATTTACAATAGGAGTTTCATCTAAATTAATCTTATAAATTAAATCTACAACATGCCAAATATCGGTACTACTAGCCTTTCCTTTATAAGTATCTAAATACTGATCCATCATTTCTGACTTCTTCATCTTCCGGTCCTCCCATAAAAACTATTCTATTGCTTCTCACATGTGTACCACTACGAGCTTTCATGAAATAAACTATAAAATATTTTATATTGCACGCACATGTCTTTAATAAATCACAATTCCTTTATCTAGAGCGGATTGATTTTGTACCGGGTTTCCTAAAATATAAAGCTTTTTCAAATTGGGTAGATTCACTAAAGGCTCTATGTTTGAAATAGCGTTGTTTTCTAAATGAAGAACCTCAATTTGTTGCCAACTCTCCATAAAATTCAACGATTGTAATGAACTATCCTGTAAAGTAAATGAACGTAGAGCTGAAAAACCAGCAAAGAAAGGCATCACCTTATCATCCTCATGCACCCAATCACCATTACCTACTCGCATCGATACATCATTTAAAGTTAAATGCAACAGCACGCTGTTCGTTAATGGATGTTCACTATTAAATTGAAAATTACATTTTGAACAATTTAATGTTTTTACATGTTTTAGATTGAATAGTTCACTCGTTTCTTCATCAAAAAATGTCTCGTCTAAATGTAGTGTTTGCAAATTGGGTAAGCCATTTAAAGAGCTAATCTCTGTAAAAACCCCATACTCTTTCGCCGTCAGTTGTTCTAGCATTGGGTATTTAAGTAATTCTGCACCATTTAATGTCGAATCCTTTCCACTTATATAGACAGTCAAATCTTTTAAACTAGGTGCCTCTAGTTTTGGTATAAAAGAACCTGTAATTTCAGCCTTCTTTAAATGGGGGGCTACAATCGGTGATGTATCGCCATAATAATCAGTTACCGTTAACTCCGTTAGTGATGTTAGACTGTTCACAATATCAAGTAATTCCAATTGACCCGGAGAAGATAAACGTAGCTTTGTTAAAGATGATTTATTTCTTAATTTTTCTAAATTGGCGATGTTCATATATTCAAGATCGAGTGATTGTAGATTAGGCATGTTTTGTATAAAATCAAGTGTTTTTAAATTTCTTACCGATGTAAGCTTCAATTTCTGTAATTGATTCAGTGAATAAAAAGAGCTAAAATCTGTCGCCTCACTAATATCGATTGTTAATGATTCTAAATTCGTTAAAGTAGACAGCCAATTTAAATCATTGGTGAATTTTAATGACAGAGATTTTAGCGGCAATTTATTTAGAAGCTGGAAATCTGTGACCTCCTCCGTCATATACGATATTTCTAGGGATTGAAGATTAGGAAACTCTAACAATAAGGCAAGTTCATTATTATTTCGAATTTGGATAGAGAGTTCTGAAACCATTGATTTATCGCTAAAGTATTCCGCAATTTTACTAAAAGATTCATTAAAGCTTCCTGTATAGCTTTTCAAGTTTTTCAAATGTCGAAAGCTTACTTTTTCACTTTGCGATATTTCATAATCATTCATCAGCTTCAATACAGTCAATCCAGTAAATGCTTCGAAATCCTTTTGTTCAATTTTTTGCGTATTTAATAACTTATCCTGAATAGTATAGGTCACAATTTCTGCTTCCTTATTTGTAAACGGATCGTCCAGACTGTAATCAAAATGCCATTGTTCCTCCGAAAAATAGGCAGCCAAATAACGAATACTTGCGATTTCCTCTTTACTTGGCATTACTTCCCCCTTTTCAAAAACATCCTTTAAAAAGTGTAGTAGAACCTCACTTTCAGGTATTGTTCGTACAGATGTTACTCCATAATTTCCTTCTTCTTTTTGATTATTGGTTAAAAGTAAATAAGCAAAAAATATACATAGAAAGACAATCGGTATAAGAAGAAGTGCTTTTAAATTCGTTTTTGGTCGTATCGTAGTATGAGGAGCAGTTGTCCCATAATAGTTATTAATCGTTTGATCTACATAGTAGACTTTATTTTCTTTTAACATTATTTCAGTATCACAATACGGACATTTGAATGATTGCCCCTCTTTAAATTCAATTTTCCCATTACAATTAGGACAATGTAATGTCACAAATTCCACTGGCAATCCTCCTCCCTGCTCTATTTCCAATTAAGCTTAGTGGTCTGAAAAATAAATGTCAATATTTCTTATAAATACTAATTACATCCCCCTTTAGATTAACAATAAAAATGCTGTGAAGACCTACATTTAATCCTCACTAATTTAAAGAAGAGCATCTCTGAAGTTTCTCGTATTAGGCTAGGCCATTTAATTGTGAAGAAATAAAGGAAATATGTTATCTTTTTGCAAGGTAGTATTTTGGAAAGAGAGGATATTCATCAATGAACGAAAATAATTTCTGGCTTGATTTACCACGGCCATTTTTCATTTTAGCACCTATGGAGGATGTGACAGATGTTGTATTTCGTCATGTCATTAGTGAGGCAGGTCGTCCCGACGTATTTTTCACGGAATTCACCAATACGACAAGCTATTGTCATCCAGACGGTATGGATAGCGTTCGTAACCGCTTAGCTTTCACAGAAGATGAACAGCCGATGGTTGCCCATATTTGGGGAGACACCCCTGAACATTTCCGTCAAATGAGTATCGGCATGAAAGAGCTGGGCTTTAAAGGTATCGATATTAATATGGGTTGCCCCGTCGATAATGTGGCTGAGCGAGGTAAAGGAGCCGGCTTAATACTTCATCCTGCATTAGCATCAGAGATTATCCAAGCCGCTAAAGCTGGTGGTTTACCTGTTAGCGTAAAAACAAGACTTGGTTTTACAGATGTAGCAGAGTGGCGTGAGTGGCTCACTCATATTTTAAAACAAAACATCGCTAATCTTTCTATTCATCTACGTACCCGAGAAGAAATGAGCAAGGTCCCCGCACATTGGGAATTGATTGCGGATATTAAAAAACTACGGGATGACATTGCTCCTGAAACTTTGCTAACGATCAACGGAGATATTCCTGACCGAGTAACAGGTTTAAAATTAGCTGAGCAATATGGTATCGATGGGATAATGATTGGGAGAGGCGTGTTTTCAAATCCATATGCCTTTGAACAAGATCCAAAAGAGCATAGTGCTGAAGAATACCTGAACTTGCTATACCTTCACCTTGATCTTCATGATCAATATTCCAAGGAATTTGAAACTCGTTCATTTAAAGCTTTACAACGCTTCTTTAAAATATATGTGCGTGGCTTCAAGGGAGCTAGTCAATTACGCATTCAATTAATCAATGCCCATTCAACTGACGAAGTACGAGAACTACTTGCAGCCTTCACTAGAAACAAATTAACAAAGTAACCCTCATAATAAAGGAGACTGGCTATTGCAAGCCAATCTCCTTTTTGGTTGCTTTGTCATATACTTCATTACATTTTAGAAGACTTCAATTGCTCTTCTAAACTTTCTTTTTGGATCATCTCCTTATTGTCACTATGAATCCTTTTCATCCCCTCAAAAAATGAATACTCACTCCTTAAATATTGTTCTAACTCTCCTTTATCGTGCGGAAGCTTTGTTAAGTAATACTTTGAGCTATCGATCCTTTTTTGAATTTCTTGTAGATTTTGTGTTGTTAATCCGTGACCAGGTATATGGGTTGTGATGGCATGAGTGAGTAAAATCTTTTCAGCCTTATTAATTGTATTTACATAATCCTTATAGCTGCTGAAGATGAATGGAAATTCAACATCCGACAAGTAATCGCCGGAAACAAAAAACCCATATGGCTCTATCACTGTAAATAAACCATCCTCCGTATGACCAGGGGCTTGATAAAAGGTCATCGTAATTGAATCCAACTCTAATGTATAACCATCCTCAGAAATGACAATATCAACTGAAGGGTATACTGGGGAATAACTCCTATGTAAATAATACTTTTGATCAAATTGATGAATTTTTTGAATGCTTTCTACTTTATTCAAATTGTCAGCAAATCGTTTAGAGGCAATTACCTTGGCCTCTGGAAACGCTCCTGAACCAATTATATGGTCAAAGTCGCTATGTGTATAAATAATATATAGTTGCTTGTTACCTTGAATATTGTTTATATAATCTTGAATTTCTTGAATTTCGTTAGGCAACCAATTAGGATCTGTCATAATGATTGCTTCATTCGTTTGAATGATTGCTGAAGTAGTCATATATAACGCACTTTGAAAAACTGTCATAATATTGTTTTGGAATTGAATCATCTTGAACCTTCCTTTTCCCTTTTAAAGGTAGTATTTTTGAGTGAATATGGCAGATATTGAACAAGATTGCTTTATGTAAAGGTTCGTGCAAATTTAGTATATTCCTCCTTCATTGAAAATGGAGGTAGCAGGCATAATGTTTAACAATACTTGATGTAGCTTTTAAAATCAGTAGCTTTATCGAAAGTGTAAATCCAATAATCTCGTGATTTTTCTTGTAAAAATATTATGATATGATGTTTAGGTTGTTTATCTACTCTGTGACACATATATATTCATCTAAGAAAGAGGTATCTATGCACCACACACAATTATCCAAGCGACATTGGTTACTTATTTTAACACTTACTTCATTAACATTTGTGCTGGGGACAAGCGAATTTGTAATTGTCGGAATCTTGACTGATATTTCTTCAAGTCTAGAAATGACGAATGCAAAAGCAGGCACACTCGTTTCTGCATTTGCCATTACATTTGCCGTTGCTACACCACTGGTGATGTCCGCAACAAGTCACTTTCCAAAGCGTAAATGGATGCTGTTTTTGATAGCATCTTTCATTGTCTTTAATGCTTTGTGCATTATTTCTACGAACTACATTATGCTACTGATACTTCGTATTATGACAGCAATTGTAACGGGCGTATTAATTTCTCTAGCCATGATTGTTGCAAGCGAAACCATGCCAATTAACAAACGGGGACTTGCTATATCATTCGTTTTCGGCGGTTTCACACTGGCAAATGTCGTGGGGGTACCGATTGGTATTGTCATTTCCAACTCGTATGGATGGAATGCCGCCTTCATGTTAACCACTCTACTGGGAGGGGTTGCGTTTATGGCATCCTTTTTTGCCTTACCAAATGGACTCAGTCAAGTACGGAGCTCCATACGGGATCAGTTTTCTCTGATACTCAAGCCGCGTATTTTAATGGCCTTTTTCATTCCTGCCCTAGGATTTGGTGCAACATATACAGTCTTTACGTATCTTGTTCCTATTTTGAAGGGAATGGGGGCCCCACATAATTCCATTAGTTTTATTCTTTTTGGCTATGGGTTTATTTCGATATTCAGCAATATACTCGCTGGTAAAATTGCCAATCACAATCCTATCGGTCGCCTTCGGTTTGTTTTTCTCCTGCAGGCAATTGTTCTAATATGCTTATTTTGGACCACCAATCAATTTATTTTAGGACTAGCTAACATAGGCTTAATGTCGCTAATGGCTATCCTGTTAACAACATCTACTCAGCTTTATTTAATTGATCTCGCTGAAATTTACCAGCCAAGTGCTAAAGGATTAGCCGCTTCACTAATGCCTGTAGCAAGTAACGTAGGAATTGCCTTTGGTTCTGCATTAGGCGGCATCGTCTATCATCAAGGGAATTTAATGAATGTAACATGGGTCGGTGGACTCGTTGCAGTCTGTGCAAGCCTGCTAACATTTTTTAGTCATCACTTAGATCAAAAACAATGATACACTTCATCCTGCACTAATAACTAGCGATTAAATAATCGCTAGTTTTTTTATTTCAAGATTACACTCTATAAAGATTCCCCTTCCAGCGCTCCTTCAAATGGTCTCCCTCCTTTTCTCTAAATTACTACACAATCGACAGTACTTTGGTAGGATTACCCAGGCAAAATGTATTAGCATTTCTCATTTGAAAGTTATAACCTTTTATTCCATTACTAGGAAAAAAGATTCAATCTATCATTCATAAAATGATACTAATTATCAATATTTCAGAATATTTAAATATTCCGATATTCGAATTAGTTAGATTGTGATAAATTGGAAATATCACACTAAACTGAAAAGTGTGACAATTAAGGGTAGGGGAGGAAATGCGATTTGAAAAATTTTAAGTTTATGAAGTTTTTAAGTAGTATTCTAGTTTTCGTTATGGTGCTCTCTTTATTGGTTCCATTGTCGAGTGCTAGTGCTGAAGATTCGAAACCATTCAAACCGGATAGTCAAAATGAAAGTATTATCCAACTAAAAGCGGCTATTGCGGAACAGCTAAGCCTGTCTAAAGATGGTCCAACTCTTCACGAAAGCTTAGAAAATGTATCAGGCAATCAACAGGTTCCAGTCATTGTCCATTTATCTGAAAAGCCTGTTGCATTAGAGCAGGGAATAAGCGAAATCAATGGGGAAAAATTCTCTAAGGCTCAAGCAAAAGAAGTTCGCTCCAATGTAAAAGTACAACAAGCACAAGTAAAAAAAGAGTTAGCTACTAAAAAGGTACAGCTGACTCAAGGATACACATTTGATACTGTTTTAAACGGTTTTGCGGCAACTGTAAAAGCAAACGATCTTCCGAAACTGCTTACAGTAGAAGGCATTACATTAATCGAACCTGATGTTATTGTTCACGCATCCGAAGAGGATACGGCGAAATCATCAGAACTTATTAAAGAAGACCTATTAGAAGCTCAAATGAATACAAGTAATTCTTTTCTTGGCATCGAAGAGCTTTGGAAGGAAGGACTTGAAGGACAAGGAATAAAAGTAGCCGTGTTAGATACTGGTATTGATGTAGATCACCCTGAGTTTGCTGGAATTTATAAAGGTGGAAAAAACTTTATTCCAAATTCATCCACTTATACGAAGCCTCGGGCAGATAATGATGCATCAGAAACATCGCCTTCAGAGCGTCCAGCTGGGACACCTGAATTTAATGAAAAAGGAAGCGCGTTCTATACTTCTCACGGTACACATGTTGCTGGAACAATTGCAGCAATCGGTGCTAACGAATACGGCATTAAAGGGATTGCTCCAAAAGTAGACCTTTATGCTTACCGTGTTCTTGGAGCATATGGAAGTGGTGCTACATCTGGTATTGTTAAAGCAATTGAAACGGCTGTCATTGAAAAAATGGACATTATCAACCTTTCACTTGGCGGTGGAGCTAACACTGAAACAGATGCTGGTTCATTTGCTATAAATAATGCAATGATAGCTGGAACAATCGGAGTAGTTGCAACAGGGAACTCTGGTCCAAATCGAGGAACAATGGGCACTCCTGCAACCGCTCGCCTAGGAATCGCTGTTGGTAACACAACAAATCCAGAAACAATGTACAACGGGGAAGTGAAAGTTACAGTTGGCAACTACAACTTAACTAAACAGCTTCCATTAATGGGGACTACTTTCGGGAAAAATGTAGCTACACAGCTTCAAGGAGAATTTGATCTAGTTGCTGTTCCTGGAAATGGAGAAGTAAAAGACTTTCAAGGAATTGATGTAAACGGTAAAGTGGCATTAATTTCGCGTGGCAGTATCGCCTTCGTTGATAAAATTGCAAATGCAAAGGCAAATGGAGCTGTCGCAACTATTATTCATAACTTTGCAGGTGGATCAAATGCACCGGACATTTCGGGCACATTCCTTGGTGATGCATTCGAATATCTGCCAACATTTGATATGTCCCAAACGGATGGCAATGCAATTCGCGCTGCATTAGCGGGCGGAAAAGGCAAAGTAAGCTTTAGTAAATTTGCTTCTACAAAGACACTAGGAGATGATGTAAACTCTTCTAGTTCACGTGGACCATCTACTCCAAACTTTGATATTAAACCAGATGTAAGTGCACCTGGTACAAATATTATGTCAACGATTCCAATGTATAAAAAGGATTTCCCAGATGCGGATTATGCGGAAGCTTATGGTCGCAAAACAGGAACTTCTATGGCAACTCCTCATATCGCAGGTATTGTGGCATTAGTTAAACAAGCCAATCCTAATTGGAATGCGTTTGATGTAAAAGTGGCATTGTCTAATACAGCACAGGTATTAGATAAAACAAAATACGATGTGTTTTCTCAAGGTGCTGGGCGTGTCAATGCGTATGCTGCAGCTCATCCAGAAATTCTTGCTTATGCACTTGATAGCGCAATTCTAGATGGAACGGGTGCAGTTACAGAAAACTTGAAAGGTACAGTTACTTTCGGTCCACAAACAATTAAGGATCAGGATATTTCTGTAACGAAACAAGTTTTAGTAAAAGACATTAAAGGAAACGGTGGCAATTATAATGTATCGGTTGATGTGACCAAAACATTTGGTGATGCAACTGTTACAGTAGATCAGCCAACATTTAACCTAAACGGTGAGCAAATTTTAAATATTACATTAACTGCTTCACAAGCTACGGCGCCAAACGGCTCTGAAATACTAGGATATATTTACATTAATGGAGGAGATACAGAAATCTCATTACCATTCGCTGCTGACCTTGGCGGTGAGGCAGTAACGGAAATTAAAGATTATAAGATTACAGAAACAGACCTATCCTTTAACGGAGATGGCGTGAAAGACTCAGCGGTCCTTTCATTCACATTAACTGGAGATGTAACAACTAACTATATCGAGCTTTGGGATATTATGAATCCTGAAGGTGGAGAATACGGAGACGGCTATATTGGTTATCTCCATGCAGGTACAGCGCTAGGAAAAGGCTCTTATACACTGAATGTTGGTGGGCAGTACAAACCATGGGGATCAGAACCTGCCACAAAGATTCCAGATGGTCTATATACAATTGACTTCACTGGTCTTGCAGCATCAGGTCAAGTTTCCGGTTATGTTGGACCTATTGTCGTGAAAACGACTAAACCAGAAATTACGGGTTCAGTGGCTGAAGGTGTCGCTACAGGACAAGTAACAGATAAATATATCGACTACAATGAAGAGTTAGCTTTATATGATTTAAATTACAATTTAAATGATAAATTAAAAGCTTCCTATATTGCGACGGTAAATGGCCAAGTAAAAGCGCCAGTTGCTTTTGAGTTAAATCAAGATGGTAGCTTTACATTCCCAGTAACAGCGGAAACTAATGCTGTCTCAGTAGTAATTACGGATGCTGCCGGGAATGTTGGTGAAGCAAAAATATATGAAAAAGAGATAGTAGAACCTGTAGTTACCCTGTCTGTAAATCCAACTGAGCTAGACCTAACAGTTGGGGAAACTGCACAGCTTAAGGTAACGGAAACCTCTACACCTGCAGAAGGTGATGCAACGGAGGAAGACGTAACGTCAAAAGCTACGTATGCTGTTGAGGATAAAAATGTTGCAACAGTAGCAAATGGATTAGTAACTGCCGTAGGTAAAGGCACAACTACAATTACTATTTCATACGGTGAAAATACTGTTACGTTAAATGTTACAGTTGAAGAACCTGTTGTAGTAGAACCAAACGTAACACTAGAAATTGACCAAGCACAGGTTGAAACTAGTATCGGTAAAGAAGTTACCGTTAAGATTACTGAAGTAACTACTGTCAATGGTCAAACAACAGTAAAAGATGTTACCAAGCTTGCAACCTACGAAGTAGCGAATGATCAAATAGCTACTGTCAGAGCAGGCATTGTAAAAGGAAAAGGTCAAGGGACTACGACAATTACGGTAACGTATGGTGACCACACACTAACATTTGATGTGTTAGTTGAAAAGCCAGGCAATGGCAATGGTAATGGCAACGGTAACGGCAATGGTAACGGTAATGGCAACGGCAATGGCAATGGCAATGGCAATGGCAATGGCAATGGTAACGGCAATGGCAATGGCAATGGCAATGGCAATGGCAATGGCAATGGCAATGGCAATGGTAATGGTAATGGTAATGGTAACGGCAATGGCAATGGCAATGGCAATGGCAATGGTAATGGTAATGGTAATGGCAATGGTAACGGCAATGGTAACGGCAATGGTAATGGTAATGGTAATGGTAACGGTAACGGTAACGGCAATGGTAACGGCAATGGTAACGGCAATGGTAACGGCAATGGTAATGGTAATGGTAATGGTAATGGTAATGGTAATGGTAATGGTAATGGTAATGGCAATGGCAATGGCAATGGCAATGGCAATGGCAATGGTAATGGTAATGGTAACGGTAACGGTAACGGCAATGGTAACGGTAATGGTAACGGTAATGGTAACGGTAATGGTAACGGCAATGGTAATGGTAATGGTAATGGTAACGGCAATGGTAATGGTAACGGCAATAAAAATAATCTTGAAGTTACAAAACTTGAGCCATAATTCACCTCCATTCAAACAAAAAGGGAAATTGCTCTATGCAATTTCTCTTTTTAATTTCTTATAAGGACATGCTTACTATGACTTATTCTTATAGATGCTCTCACTAAATACTTTAAATCAATCCAAAATAGCATCATTTATTGTAGATGCTTTTTCGTTTTCAACATAATGCATATATACATACCGTACTTACTTATGATATGGTTCATCGTATTTAGTGTAATGGTGGTTTTATTTAACTCTCTACCTCTCCCAAATTAATGTCATCTGTTGTAAATGTATAAACATTATCATATTTAGCCCTTAACGAATCAGGTATCTTCATTACAAAAATAGGATCATTTAATAGTAGCAATATAATTGCAATATAAATGCCATGAACGAAATCAAATTAACACCCCCTTGTTCTTTTTCTCAGAAAAATCTATGTTACGATGACTTTACATTAACAACTAAGAACGCACATGGAGGATTAATGAATGCTTAAAAAAATAATTTCAATTGTACCAGTTGCAATGCTTTCGGCAACTTTAGGTGCTAATGTTCAAGCCGCAACAATTACCGTACAAAAAGGAGATACTCTTTGGGATTTATCTCGTGCACATAATACTTCTGTAGAAAATATCAAAACATTGAATCATATTACTACTAACCTTATTCAACCTGGCGATGTCCTTACCATTGCACAACAATATACCGTTAAGCAAGGTGATACACTATGGGACATAGCTCTAAATCATCAAGTCACTGTTTCCCAAATTAAAGAATGGAACCAGTTACATACAGACCTCATTCATCCGGGTTTACATCTATCTATTATTGATGGGACAAAAACTAATACAGCTATAACTGACAAACCAATAAAGCCTGCAAAGGAAACTACAACTTCAGTAACAAATCATAAAACTGCAATGGAGAGTAAACCTGAAGAAACTGTTTCATCAACAAGTAAAACAGCTTCAAAGGATCGTGTCCCAGAAGTGACCGCTCCATCAACAAATAATACTGCTCCAAAAGAGAATACGCCTGAAGCAATTACGCCCTCATCAAATACTACTGCTTCAAAGGAACTTATAGTAGAAGCTTCGGCCTATACGGCCTCATGTGAAGGATGTTCCGGTATTACTGCTACTGGAATTAACCTTAAAACAAACCCACATGCGAAGGTCATCTCAGTTGACCCAACTGTCATTCCATTGGGTAGTAAAGTTTATGTGGAAGGCTACGGTGAAGCAATCGCAGGAGATACTGGCGGTGCCATTAATGGAAATCGAATCGATGTCTTTTTTCCTTCTCAACAAGATGCCATTAATTTTGGAGTGAAGCAATTAAAGGTCACAATATTAGACTAGCTTAACCAGCCTAATAAACAGCGAATGTTAAATTGTTAGAAGATGAGAATGATGGGTATAAGTTATCCATTAACTTACAGATTAATCGTAAAAATATTGGAATTAACAAATTGAAACATTATGCCACTAGAGAAATGGACCCTGAAGTATTGTTCTACAGGGTCTATATTTCGTTCATTTGTACATATCATCAAATAAAAAATGTAAAAGTTTAATACATTTCCCGTAAAACATAAGCCGCTCTATAAAAACTTAATACATATGACTTTTAACTATTTAATAGGTTTATACCTGCATATTGATAGAAAAATGAATGGAGTTGATAGCTTGGGAAAGTTCGACCCAGAAAAACTATTCGTTCAATATAGGCATGGTATAACTACAATGAAACCTGTCATTCCAAGACGTTATACACTTACTCACTCAGATGATACTGGCGATCTATTTTTAACGATAGGAAATGAGTATGCTTGGGATAAAGTGAATACTAAGATGAGAGATGAGGTCTTAGGTGAGTGGATTACTAATGGGGAATGCTTTTATTTCTATTTATATTTATATATAGAACAAGGAGAATACAATCAAAATGCAGCTGCAAAACGCAATGAAATATTTAGGCGTGAGTTACCACTTGCACTAACAGCCATTCGATATGGAGATAGATCACTATTTAATCAATACCCTAAACTTGATAGCGCTCATATTATCGTGAACTTTATATCCACTTATCCTCAATTTGCTAGGCAAGAGAATTGGGGTACATTCAGTAGTTATAGCAATCATTGAAGAAAACTCGCTATATTGATTTCCACCAACACAAGAAAAAGGACATAAAGGCGAAAAACAATGATAAATAAAATTAAACCACCTAAAACGCTGACATTCCAACGCTCTAGGTGGTCTTTTCAAAACCGCACTTACTTATGATACGGTTCACCGTAATAAGGATAAGTGAGGTTTTTATTTAAGTTACATTAGTTTCTTATTTTATAGACAAGTTTTTCTTATTTTTGTCCTCATTCAGACATAAACAACTCCGATTATCAGTAATAGCAAAGAGTTTAAACTGTTAGTACAGATCCATCTATTCAATCTACTACACTACTTGCTCTAAGTGATTCATTAATAATATCAGTTACTGCTAAATATAAATTTTCTGGTTGTTCTGCAATTCGATGACAAAGGTACAAATACCACTCACTTCCATACGTTAAATAGACTCTACAACGATATTCCTTCGTTCTTAATTCATTGAGTAACTCTGGACGTACACCATACAGCATCTCTACTTCAACATTCGATTTATGAAGATATTGACGTCGCTCTATCTCTTGAATAAGCGTTTCATCATGCGTGGCGATTGATATCGGGTGGTTTGCATTCACTAACTGTTCAACATACTCAAGATAACGGCTATTCAGTTCTTCTGATCTGATCATGGCTATATCAACAGGCTCTTGAAAAGCCCCTTTTACAAGTCTTATTTTTCCTGGATATTGAATAAGTTCTTGTAAATCTACCTCTGTACGATAAAGATGAGCTTGTATAGTTATTCCAATATTTGTGTAGTTTTTTGCTATTTTTTTATAAAGAGTGAGAATATCACTTGTCTTAGAGGATTCTTCCATACTTATCATTAAAGTTATTCCATACCATTGAGCTTTTTGTGCGAGCTCTTCAAGGTACTGATAAGCAATCTCATCGTTAATAGAAAGGCCTATATGAGATAAATCAAATGATACAGTTTGTTTTAAAGACAATATCCCCATTTCCTCAATTACTTGTAGAATCTCATCCTTTGCCCTTTTACATTCCGATAAATCGGTTGTATTTTCCCCAATATATTCTATGGAGATATTATAATTATCCTCGAGATATTCACGTGCAACCGTGATGACATCCTCTCTCTTTTCTCCTGTTACATATCTTTTTGCTGCTTTCCATAATAACGGATAGAGCTCTGTTGATTTTTGCACAGCATATTTCAAGCGCTCATCTCGTGCTGCGCTTTTTAAGGCTTGAATCACTAATTCTTCTGCTTTTTTCATATTTATTCCTCCTCTTGGATATTGATAAATACTTTATCATGATATAATTGGTTACTGTAGAACCACTTTAAGGAGATTTTAAAGGTACCACTTTTATATCGGAGGGATGAAAAATGTTATGGATACCTATTGATCGAGCATTAGATATTCCTTTAAATCGTCAAATCTATCAACAAATACGCGAAAAAATTTTACGTGGACACCTCCATGCAGGAGAAAAGCTAGCATCAACACGCGAGCTTTCAGTAGAATTGAAAGTATCAAGGAATGTCATTTTAGAAGCTTATGATCAGTTACTGGCCGAAGGGTTTTTAATTGCACGAAGAGGAGCCGGTACATTTGTTGCAGAGGGGGCGTTATTAACACAACAGACAAAGCCTTTTATTACAGATAAAGTAGGAAATTTGATAGCAGGGAAAGAAGTTATAAATTTTCGCTCGGGTATCCCTGCACTCAACTTGTTTCCTCGTAAAACATGGGCTAAGATAAGTCATCAACTTTGGCACGATAGTGAACCTTCCACTTTGGGATATGGAGTACCAGAGGGGCGCATAGAATTAAGGCAAACCCTTGCCTATTACCTATTAAAAACAAGAGGCGTTGAATGTCATCCAGAGCAAATTATCATTACATCTGGTGCTACACAAGCAATGATGCTTGTATCGAGATTGCTGTTATCACCTAATGATATAGCTATTATGGAAGATCCTATTACGAATGATATTCAAACCATCTTTAAGAACTCTGGTGCCACAATCTATCCAATACCGGTAGATGAATTGGGAATGAAAACGCCTCTATTACCCGACAATATGGACCCTAAACTAGTGTTTTTAACACCCTCTCACCAATTTCCATTAGGAAGTACATTACCAATTCAACGTAGAATTCAATTAATTGAGTATGCTAGAAAGAATCATTGCTTTTTAATTGAGGATGATTATGACAGTGAGTTTCGCTACGAAGGCCCACCTGTTAGCTCTTTGCAGGGCCTTGATCCAGAGCTTGTTCTCTACATCGGCTCTTTTAGTAAAATTCTCTCTCCGGCACTACGAATAGGATACATTGTCCTTCCAACACAGCTTATCGAAAAATGTCGCCAATTGAAATGGTTTACAGACTTACACACACCTTCCTTGGATCAACTTACCCTTTCTCGTTTTATCCAGGAGGGCTACATGGAAAGACATATCACAAAAATGAAAAAGTTTTATAAAAGTCAACGTGATTTTCTTATACAATGCTTACAATTAACTTTTTCACATAAAGTAAAGATATTCGGCTACTCTACAGGTATGCATTTAATTGCAGAATTTGAGAAGATAGAATTTACGCAAAACTTATTACTGAAAATTGAACAATTTGGTGTAAAGGTTTACCCTGTAGAGGATCATACAATTAAAAAGGGAATTTATAATAACAGATTAATTATTGGCTATGGTCATTTACAAAAAAATGAAATTGAACTAGGCGTCACTAGACTATTTCAAGCCATCAATAATTAGGAGAATATCTATGTTAGCTTCTATTGAAAAACCATCCAATCGCCATATCATATCAACTGCCCCTTTCAGTAGATGCCTTAGATGATTCTCCCATGCCGATGTAAATTATATTCATTTCAAAGTAAAAAAGCTTAAGCTGAAATATCAGCTTAAGCAAAAACCACCTTAACTTATTATGATAAGGTTCTCCGTAACCTGTCTAAGTGCGGTTTTAACTAGTAACCTACTTTACACGGAAACGGTCAACACTCTGTTTCAATTCATCCGCCAGCCCATAAAGCATAGCTGCAAAACTGGCTACCTCTTGCATGGCTGCAAGTTGTTCTTCTGATGAAGCGGCGATGTGAGCGGAATCGGCTGAAGAAGAATCTGCGATACCCTCCAGCACTGTTAGTGAAGCTGCAACTAACTCACTTCCTGATGACAGTTGTTCCGAAGCAGCAGATACTTCGTCAATCTGATCGGACACTTTCTGAATCGACTCCACGATCGAACTAAATGTTTGCCCTGCCTTATTTGCAATGTGTGTACCTACCTGGGCCTCTGTCATTGATTTATCCAAAGAAACCACTGTTTTACTCGTGTGATCGCTGATACCTTGGAGGATGTCAGTTATTTTCTCCGAAGAGATTTTGGACCGTTCAGCGAGTATACGAATTTCTTGAGCCACAACGGCAAAACCTTTACCATGCTCGCCTGCTCTCGATGCCTCAATCGATGCGTTAAGTGCAAGCAAATTGGTCTGATTAGCAATGCTACCTATTAATGTAACCATTTCACTAACTTGATCGCTTAATTTCTTCAGTCCATGGATTGCTTCGACCGATGTTTTCAAGTTTTGTTCAATTGTGCTCATTTGAGCAACTGTTGTTTCTATATCCTTCATTCCTGCATTTGCGCTATCTGCTGTAACCGAGGCCAATTCTGATACGACGGAGGATGCATCTACGATTCTATGAATACCCATTCCCATTTCCTTCATTGATTGTTGACACTCATTAGTGTGACGAAGTTGTTCATCGAGCCCAACAGCAATGTTTTGAATGGCATCTGTGATTTCTTGTGTAGCTGTTTCGGTTTGGGCAGCGCTTTCTTGTAATTGAGAAGAAGATACAGCAACTTCATTCGAAGATTTTTGTATGTTATGGGTCAATACCCGAAGTCCGTTAATCATCTGATTAAATGAACTTGCAGCCTTACCAATCTCATTATGGTTCAGTACAGGAATTTCAACGGTTAAATCACCTTTCGAAGCATGTTCAGACACTTCAGCTAAACGTGCAAGCGGGCGCAACATTTTACGAAGAATGAATACAACCAACCCAATTAACATAAGTACAAAAAAAATACCAACCGTGATATTCGTCCATAGAATCCGTTGAAGTTCCTTTTTAACAATCCCGTAATCGAAATCGACACCGAACAACGCAACTGGTTTCCCACTTTCGTCATTAATCGGCGCTAAATACGAGATGAAAGTCCCACCTTCATCAGTGTAAACATCAGTTAATGTGCTACCGTTTCTCATTGCATCTTCGTAATTTTTAAGAAATTCCGAATCTATTTCATATAACGTACCTAACTCTTCAGCATATTCACCTGGATCTCGACCATACTCTGAGTTATATAAGTATTCTTTGCCATCCTTCCTGATAATGTCCGGTGTTAATAAATAGACATCCACTACCATTTCATTAGATTTCATGGAATTCAAACTATTGGGGAGTTCCTCGAATGGTTTTCCCTCCAATGGTTGATGCTCAAGAATTGTCTTCGTTGCTTCGGCAACAAGAGGTTCATTTTGTTGAGTTATAGATTTGAATACTTTTCCATATTCATCAAATTGGCGAAAATACGCTCCACGTTGATCGCGTATGGACAGGGAAATCATTAATCCGATAACGATAATTATAAGGGCGGAGAGAAATAACGAGCTCGTCAATACTAAACTTCTAGATTTTGCTTTTTCAGAGAACTTAGTGTTCCTCCTGGTATTTAATAATTTTTTTCTTCCAATCAAGGGAAAACCCATTTTCATTACACCTTCTATTTTAGCTTTTATCTATAATAATACATATTGTTACGATTTAGATCCCTGCTTCACGCAAATATGTAATCCTTTTTATTGTGATGGAGGGCTTAATATTTATAGTAATACACTGTTTCAAATCAACCAGTTATACATAAGTTATACATAAATTATACAATTATAAAATATTTGGAGCAAAGTTTATTTTAGTTCCTCTTTATCCCCTGTTCATCAAAGTTAGCAGCAAAGGTATTGAGCTATATTATAAAATAATTTAAATTTTGTTTACTTGAATTTTAGCTGTCAGGGAAGAACCAGGGTTTTCTATAACAATTACAATCGGATAAAATTTAATAATAATAGAGAATGTACTTTCATAATCTCTATGTGTCATAGCATTATACTTAGCAAAAGAAAATAAAAACAGCCCAACTAATCTCTTAGTTAGACTGTCATCTCACAGCTATTTTCAACTTTATTAATAATTAATCTTCAGTACTGTAGAATACCTCACTTACTTATGATATGGTTCTCCGTAACTGATGTAAATGCGATTTTATACAAGTTTGATAGTTAATTCTATTAAATTTTCTTCATTACCATTCTTGTCCCTCTACAAATTATTGCAACAGTAATTTGTCATCATTGATATCCAAGTGTTAAAAAAGTATTACTATTGAATTAACTCTATTTTAGAATAGATTTCTATTACTCGAAAAATCAATTAAGTAATCTTTGTTGATGCCCTATTTAATCAGCTTCAACGAGAAAACATTCTGCAAATTCTATATGATTTAAATTTTATTTCGCTAATAGTGAATATATATATTGAAAACTTGGCTAATTACCTTAAAATTTTTAGGCAACGTACATACAATAATTTGATTAGATTAAAAAGGAGCGAATAAATGTCTATGAACAAACTTAAGTCGAGTAATGGGCAGTTATGGTAAGCGTCGTTTCCTGTTTTCTATCCGATAATCAGGGGCTGCCACTTGAACCAAATTTACCTGGAAGCATCATTTATAAAGAATTAACTTCAGAAAATTCACGTTCTGAAAAATGTGTAGTTCTCCCAGATGGATCCCATGTCAAACTTCAACAAGTAAAGATTCTAATCAGTGGCTTTGTGACTATTGTATTGGATAACGGAACACAACATACAGAACCTTTTTCTGAAACAAAACTAATCGTGCTATGTGCACCTAATGGCACACAAATTACCTGTTCATATACTGATTTTCATTGTTTCTCTCAAACCGTTTATTCTGATGACATCTTCCAAGGACTATTACTTTTTGTGGATTTTTGTTTATCGGTACAATCTTCATTTAACACTGTTATAAATATTACAACTCAATTTTGTAATCCAAGGGAAAATATATCAATTATCAAGACTATTCTTCCAGACCAATACCCTTTAATTTTACTTGATAAAGATCCAAAAACATCTACACCTCAACAAGATGAAAATCTATGTATAAAAGTCCCTAAAGTATATGATTGGGTTACCACACCAATTAAAATTCCACAGATTAATATCCCCTTTTCTTGTGTATACGAAGTAGCGCTCACTACTGGTCCTTGTAATGGGATTGCCGTAGGAGATTTTATTTGTAAACCTTGTACAGGTATGTGTGAAGAGACTTTAATTTGTAGTAATCAAAGTTGTACATTATTTTTAACTAGTATTTCTACCGACTGTATGTTTTGCCCTATAGGTGGAATTATTCTCTCATCAGACTTTGTTTGTACTACACCAAGTGGACGTGTACTTAATGTTAATTCAGGTAAGTACTATAACGACATTCAACCAGCGATTAATGACGCTGTAACTGATAATACTCTTATTGTTTTTCCAGGGACCTTTGTTGAAGCTACTCCTATTACTGTAAGTAAGCCGCTAACAATTACAGGTCTTTCCGCACTAAATACAGTTGTTGAGTTTCCAAATCCACCAGTAGAATCGAATCTGTATATAACTGCAGATAATGTAACTATTAAAAATCTTCATTTTATTAGCCCGACCATTACAGCTGCTGATGATGTATCGTTATTGAGAATAGAACATGCTCCTGGAAATGGTCTATATGATAATATTACGTTTGATAACGTAATTATTGAAGGAGGACCAAAGCGTCTCGCCATTATCAATGCTTCAAATATTTCCATTATTAATTCAACGTTTATTCATACAGGTACTCGTCACGCAATAGAATTAAGAAGCGGAACAGGCACGATGAATATCTCTGGCAACACTTTTTCAGGTGGACCCAATAGCCAAGACGCTATTATATTTCAGGTTGACACACCTACAGACACTTTTAGCGATGCCACTTATATTATCCAAAATAACAACATGACACGATTTTCTCATTTCGTATTATTTAACCTGGCAGCTAGCCAGAATATCTCTATAAATGTATCCCATAATACTGTTAACCAACTAGATCGACCTGGACCGACCATTACATTTATTCCTCCTACAGATCCCTATACTTTTTCAACAATTACACCTATTCTCATTGAAAATAATCAAATTACAAACCCAAATCCACCTATCGATAATATAGACCCGTTTTCAGTATCAAGTAACCTATCCGTTTATGTAGACTACACCTACACACTTGGGTTGCCGACATCCATCCCAGCAAATGGCCAGATACAAGTCTATAACAACAGTTTTAATGTCGCCTTACCATGGGGATTGGTAGCACCTCTCCCATTTGTTTATGATGTCGTTTTTTCAAGTGATCCAGTTGGTTATAATACAACTTTTGCACCTGGAACCATGTCATTAAGTGCTTTTGATCTTATGGGTAATGTCTCAACAGCTATTGTATGATAGATTCATTAATATAGGCCTTTCAATGAAGGAAAGATTGGTCCTCTTGTTGATATACACTTTCTTTTAAATAGTTTTCTCCGTTGAAAAACCGCACTTACTTATGATACGGTTCTCCCTTCATAATTCTAAAGCTTCGGTAAACCTGCTCTACGAGTACGAGCTTCATGAGCTGGTGGGGTAAGGTCATTTTGCCGAAGGATTGTTGCTCGTCGGCTCTTTTTAGGACGTCTTCGTGTAAGCCCAGAGAGCCGCCGATAACGAAGGCAATTTTGCTTTTGCCGTAGGTCATGAGAGATTCAAGATCAGCCGCCATTTGTTCAGAGGTTTTCATTTTGCCATTGATAGCGAGAGCAATTACATATGTGTCTGTACTTATTTTGGCTAGTATGCGTTCTCCCTCTTTTTTCTTCACGATTTCCATTTCTGCATCACTAAGCTGCTCGGGTGCTTTTTCGTCAGCTACCTCAATCAAATCTATTTTTGCATAGCCACCAAGTCGTTTTACGTACTCATCAATCCCCATTTTTAAGTACTTTTCTTTTAACTTACCGACTGATACAATCGTTATATTCACACGTTATCCACCTTTACAATTCATTTACAAACAAATTATCCACAAAAGTTATCAACATATCCACAAGTCGTTGCTATATATTGTGTAAAGTTATTTACTTGATACAATATATTCTGCTGGCTTTTCGCAGTAGCTACACTTTGTGGATAACTTTTGATCCTCTTCGATTTTATCCATAATTGGGAACACTTTTTGCTCTGCTACAAACATGTCTAAAGCGTGTTCTATATGGCTTTCACAGCTGTAATTTTCCATTTTTTGATGTCTCCTTATTTTCCGAAATTTCCACAAACTTATTCACATTTCGGTCTATGTTATCCACAATCTATTGTATCAAAGGAATAGCATCTATGGAAGAAGCCCCTTTTTCTCACTGTTTATTGTATAAAATCAGTATTCGCAATTTTCTAGTTATCCACAATATTTTATTAAAATACTTCTTTATCTCCACAAAAAAGCAGTGGAGATTATTTTTCAATCCCCACTGCTATTCATCTTTTTTACAATGAATTACCGTTTGTTAATGTAAGTGATAGTTCTACTAATTTACCTTGTCGGTAAACTTTTAATGTTAATTGATCACCAATTTTTTTCTCATTATATAGGTGTTTACGCAAATCAATAGCTGTTTCAATTTTTTGACCATCCATTTCCACAATCACATCATATTGTTGGACACCTGCTTTTGAAGCTGCAGAGTTATTCATTACATCTGTGATTACAACACCTGTTGTTACCTCAGCAGGTAATTTTAATGTTTGTTGTTGATAGAAGGCTGGGACATCTGTTAAGTCAGCTAATGAAATTCCCATAGTTGGACGTTTCATTTCACCATTTTTCTCTAGCTCCTCAATAATTGGAATGGCTGAATTAATTGGAATAGAGAAACCTAGACCTTCTACAGAGGATTGTGCAATCTTCATGGAGTTAATTCCTATTAACTCCCCAGCTAAATTGACAAGTGCTCCTCCACTATTCCCTGGATTAATGGCTGCATCTGTTTGTAATACTTCTTGTTGCCAGTCTTCTGTGCCATCACCGTTTAAGTCTACTGGTACAGAACGATCCTTACCTGAAACAACGCCTGTTGTCACAGAGCCATAGAAGTCTAAGCCAAGTGGATTACCAATTGCTATAACAGTTTCCCCTTGCTTTAACACATCAGAGTTACCAAATGTCGCTACTGTTTTTACATTCTTTGAGCTAATTGAAATGACAGCAAGATCTGTCCAAACATCGTGGCCCACTAATTCTGCCTGCTCTTTTGTTCCATCAGGCATTGTGACCTCTAATTGTTTAGCTCCTTCAATTACGTGATTATTTGTTACAATAAAGGCTTTATTACCTTCAATTTTATAAACTACACCGGAACCGCTTCCCGCTTCTTTTGTTGTTGTCGATTGAGGGCTCCAAAATCCTCCACTTGTTACTTCTTGGATATTAGTAATACCCACTACGGCCGGAGAGGCTTTATCAACGGCTTTTGTAACATCTGTCGTCACCTCTGTGGCAACTTGGTTTATGGTTGTATCATTTTTCCCTGTATTACTCGATGTTGTACCAGGCATTTGGTTGACCAGACCCGGCATCATCAGCCATACAAGTAAGGCACCAATAATGACACCGACCAAGCCACTAAAGAAATAACCACCTTTTCCTCCGCCTCCACCTTTCTTTTTATGACGCTTGGCTTGCATTTCTTGCTCCTCGCGCTCTAATCTTTCTTGAAGAGGTGATTTCGGGATTTCTTCATTTTTTAGGAAATCACTGTTTTTATCATCATCTTGAAAGTAACTCATGTTCCTCATCCTTTCCTATACTGCTTTTGTTAATTGTTACCCTAATCTTACGATTCAAACATTAAAATCAGATGAAAAACAAATAAAATGGACATAAAAATAGCTGCTCGACACATTACTTCAAATGTGTCGAACAGCTTTAAGTCTTACCTAAATAAATAGTCGTTAAACCGTAACCAATTTTGTTGGCTCCTCTGCATCGGTATCAAAGAGATGAACATGCTCGCCAACCATAATGCCACAGGACTGTAAGGTTTGTGAGACACTCATGCGTGCTAGTTCTTTCATATTATTATCCTTACTTAAATGCGAAAGATAGATATTCGTAGTCTTATCAAATACAACCTCACTCATTGCAATCGCTGCATCTTCATTGGATACATGTCCTACATCGCTTAAAATACGACGTTTAATGGACCAAGGATAACGTCCCATTTGAAGCATATTAACATCATGATTACTTTCAAAAACAAACGAGTCAGCTCCGCGTATAATACCTTTCATACGATCACTAACATACCCTGTATCCGTGATAATAACAAGCTTGCGATTATCCTCATGGAACGTGTAGAACATTGGATCTGCTGCATCATGTGAAACAGCAAAGGATTCAACCGCTAAAGAGCCAAAATGCTTCACTGTATCCATATCAAATTCAAAGCGTTGCTCTACAGGAACTTCACCAATTAGTCCGTCCATTGCCTGCCATGTTTTGGCGTTTGCATAAATCGGTACACTATATTTTCGTGCCAGTACGCCTATCCCTTTAATATGATCACTATGCTCGTGTGTAACGAAAATACCACTAAGCTGCTTCACATTACGATCGATCTTTGTAAATAGCTGCTCCATCTTTTTGCCACTAAGGCCCGCATCGACGATAAAAGCGTAATCATCATTCTCTACATAAATCGAATTCCCTGTACTGCCACTTGCTAAAACACTAAATCGCATTATTCAACTCCCCAGTCTTCTTCTTCGCCCTCTTGCTTGTCCTCCTGGATTTCAATGACTTTGCCTTCGACTGCATTGACAAAATACTCTTCTGTTTCTCCATCCGATAATTTCACTCGTATCTCCCATGTTGGCACTAATACCTGTGTACGAGTTAATTTAACAAGTGTTGAGTAACCTAACTTCATTTGCGTAATACGTGAATCTGGCTTGAGCGGTCCTTTTGCATATAAAGTTTGAATAATTTGAAGTGGAGGAATGACAGTTTCCTGTTGTTCCATTTCTTCAATATTATCAATCATTGTTTGTTCATACATTGTTACTTCATTGTTGGTATTCCATTTAATTTTCAATGAACCATTATAATAGAACATTCGATTATTCGTTTTTTGGAAAAAAACAGCGACTCGTTCTTCACAGTCTACTTTCCACAAAGCATAGGATGCTCCTTCATTTACGTTTGCAAGAGCAAAATCCGTAAAGCTTGCATCATCACTCACATTACGTAATTTAACAGGCTTGATGAAAATAGCACGTGCCTTTGTATTATTGTCCCTAAATTTTATTTGTTGATTGCTATTACTAAATTCATCTGTTGTGAATTTATGCACTTGAGCTGTCATATACGAAGCAGATTCAATATTATTTGGTAATGTGCCGTACGTAATATTATCATCCTTTAAACGAGCTTCTATTGTTTTTTCACCTGGAACCTCAATATCTTTCGCCTCATTATAGCGATTTACATAAAGTGAATATAAGAAGATGTTTAGAATTAAAAAAACGAATATAAAAATAGATTTTGTTCTATTCCAATCCATTTTTAACACCTCCTAAAACTTCAGGGGTTAGTTTAATCCAAGATCCATTACGAATGACAAACCAACATGGTTCAAATGTAAATATATTTAGTTCTTGATTTTGTGTTAAATAATAGCCCAAAACAATTTCATCAATATCTGCTAAGGCAATATTATTCGCATTTTTTAATCTTTCAGCAATATCTGCACCCGAAGGTAATTCCTTGATTTCCTTTTCAGCCTCAATATCCATATCTAATGAGAAATATGGACGTTTATAATGGAAAATCCGGCTATCTCCCCAAATTGTCGTCATTCGGGTAATGACATGATTACTATAGACCGGTAATCCCTGCAAATATAATTGATAATCCATTTGATTTTTATTGGTGCTAGTTGAAGCATAGCGGAAATCTGCAGTAAATCCTCCATGCTCGTTAATAAATTCAAAGCTATCTTTTAGAAGTTTTGAAGGCTCAATTCTAATACTGCTTTCTGCAGCTGGATAAACATAGTTTAATGACTTTAGATTTGTATCTAATGTCATTAATGACATACCATCTGTATATTTTTCAGAAGATGCACTTTCAACATTACGTCGCACTATATTTGGATCTGTAAATAACACATTTTTAAATAATTCTGGTGTGATTTCTTCAATATAGTACGTAAATTTTACAGATTCCATTTTATTGCTATCTACATAAAGGGCTGTTTGATTTTCTCGCTCAATTTCTTTAAAAGCGCCATATTTTTTTGCAGGCTCTATGACTTCTTGTATAAATTGGCTCATGTTTGGCACGCTGACATGTGAGCGGAATAATGATTGGTTATTCCCACTAATGTAATAAACCATTAACTCTTTGGTGTTCGAATTACTCCAGTCAATAATCATACGATTGAAGGTTGTTTCTGGTAACTCTTTTTCAGCAAACTGAAAAATTGTGTTAAATGCTGAAAATGGAACCTCACCAGTGAAGAAGATGGTCATTCGATGATCTGCTCCAATAATTTGATTCACATAGTTTGGTGAAAGATTGTTGTTAACAGGCTCTAAATCTAGGACGTTCCAGCCTTTAAATGTTTTCATCAAATTCTTCATCGCATTGTTAGATACTGTGCCTGTAAATTCTTCATCAAAACGGAAAATAGCCTTGTATGGACGAATAATATCCTCCATTTCCTTTTGCGGCTTAATTAAAATTTCCTTTCGCTCTGTATTTTCAATATATTTATAATCCGGTGTGTACGTCCAAATTAAAAAGGTTAGAATCACACTTAGCATGACAAGTAGAAATAAAACAGCAGATTTAACTGGCTCTATATATTTCATTCCCACTCACCCGCCTCACCAAATTCATCTGCATCGTATGGTAATGTGAAGAAAATTGTCGTGCCTTGCCCTTCCTCACTCTCAGCCCAAATCTTCCCGCCATGTGCTTCAATCATTTCCCGCGCAATAGCAAGTCCCAAGCCTGTTCCTCCCATGGAACGAGCACGGGCACGATCAACACGGTAGAAGCGATCAAAAATGCGGCCTACATTTTCTTTAGGAATCCCCATGCCATCATCTGAAATCATGACTTTCAACATATCGCCTTGTCCAGTGAACCCAAAGCGTATATTCCCACCGTCTGGTGAATATTTGATGGCATTTGAAATGATATTATCAATGACCTGTGTCACCTTATCCGTATCAATTTCTACATAAAAGGAGGTTTCAGGGAATAATCGTGCAAACTGTACTTTATCAGACTTGGACATTTCAAAACGATCGATAATTCGGTTAAAGAATGAATTGAATAAGACAATATCTTTATTTAACTCATAATCTGAACTATCCATTCGTGATAATTGCAATAAATCATTGACTAGTCGAATCATACGTTCTGTTTCAGTTTGCGTTACATTTAAAAAGGTAGGCGCAATATTTTCATCCTTCCATGCACCATCTGCTAGTGCCTCGAGATAGCTACGCATTGTTGTTAATGGTGTTCTTAATTCATGTGATACATTCGATACAAACTCTCGACGATCCATTTCTATCTTTTCCTGCTCTGTTATATCGTGTAGTACAGTTATAAGACCATTAATAAAGCCTGTCTCTTTTTGAATAACCGAGAAATTGGCACGTAATATATAAGGAGCATCTGACGTACTAAAATTTAAATTGATAGCATCGCTCATATGAATTAAATCTTCAAAGCTATATTCCTGATCAATCCCCAATACCGAGGCAATGGGACGACCTAATGTAATATCTCTTGAAATATGCAGTAACTGCAGCGCCGGGTCATTAATTAAAATAATACGTCCCTTGCGATCTGTCGCAATAACGCCATCCGTCATATTACTAAGGACTGAGTCTAACTTTCGCCGCTCTGCATCAGTAGTGGATTGTGCCTCTTGCAAACGATTCGTTAAATGATTAAAGGTAACGGCAAGCTGACCTATTTCATCCGTACCATATACTCTTACCTTGCGAGAATAGTTGCCCTTTGCCATCGCTTGAGCCTGCTTTCGCATATCAGCAATTGGTTGTGTAATTGTTCGCGCAACGAGAATACCTAAAAAGATGGTAAAGACTAACGACATAGCTGTACCGCCAAGGAAAATACGGTTAATTTCATTCATTTGTTCAAAAACGGACTCAATATTCGCTTCAATATATAGAACACCAATAATTTCATCATCTGGCCCTGCACCAGCTCGAATTGGGTTTGCTAATACCCATACTCGATTCCTCGTTTTGTTATCAAGTTTAATGATATCAAAGAGCGTTTCAGCAGATATAGCACGACGCACAAGGTCTGTGTTAGAGCGTTGTCCTATTAAATTTTGATTCTCAAGCTCAGATGTTGCCAGTATCCTTTGTCTATCATCAATGACACGAATTTCTAAAATATCACCATTAGAAACATCTCTTAAACCAGTTGAAAACTCCATAACGATTGATTTCAAGCTTTCCTCTAGTTTAGGCATGCTTTCATCGCGTTCCTTTAAAATTTCCTCACGAAGACTATATTGCATCAAGTCAACTCGCTGAAAAATAGAATCTTGGAAGTTGCTCTTCAAATTTTGTTCTAACTGACGGGCGAAATAAATACCGATAATTTGTAAAGCAAGCAATATTAATAAAATATAAATTAGCACGAGTTTGACATGAATGGATTTAAAGAAGCTCACTTTCTGCATTCCTATTACTCCTGTTCAGGATTTCGTAAGTAATAACCTACACCACGTCTTGTGACAATCCAAGCAGGGTGACTAGGATTATCCTCAATTTTTTCACGTAAACGACGAATTGTTACGTCAACAGTACGAACATCACCAAAATAGTCATAGCCCCATACCGTTTGTAATAAATGCTCACGGGTCATTACTTGGCCAATATGTTTGCCTAAATAATGTAGCAGCTCAAATTCCCGATGTGTAAGCTCAATGGCCTCATCACGCTTCATTACTAAATAAGCATCTGGTTGAATAACAAGGGATCCTACAACAATTTCGTTTGATTCCTCTTCTGCCTCTTCTGCTACAGGTGCAGCAACCTGTAAACGTCGCATATTGGCCTTTACACGAGCAATAAGCTCTCGTGTACTAAATGGCTTAGTAACATAATCATCTGCACCCATTTCTAAGCCTAAAACTTTATCAATCTCAGAGCCTTTAGCCGTCAGCATAATAATAGGGAAGTCATATTTTTTTCGTACCTCTCTACACACTTCCATACCATCACGCTTTGGCAGCATTATATCTAGGAGCATTAAATCTGGTTGTTCCTCCTCAACCCTCTTTAGTGCCTCATCCCCATCATAAGCACAAATCACTTTATATCCTTCTTTTATTAAATTAAATTGCAGAATATCTGCGATTGGTTTTTCATCATCAACAACTAAAATTGTTTTGTTCATTCATTTTCTCCCTTTCGTTTTTTATCTATTCTTAAACATTTTGTAATTGTAAGTTCACTACTCTTAACTCTATCATGCTTTCAGTTTCCTTGCATTAATCGTTCATCAATCACTTTAAATACTTTGACATAATGGGCTATATTTCAACAAATATTTCTCGGGAAATAATAGAAAAGACAGCCCACTATTTGGACTGTCTACTATTCAAAATGTTTATCGACCTACATATGATAACGGGTTAACTAATGAACCGTTCTTTTCAACTTCAAAGTGTAAATGTGTGCCTGTCGAATTTCCAGTAGAACCCATAATACCAATAACAGAGCCCTTTTCCACTACTTGTCCCACTTCAACATTAATAGAAGATAGATGTCCATATAGTGTTGTATAGCCATTATTGTGATTAATAACAATGCGATTACCATAGGTACCAGACGTACCAGCTGCACTAACTACACCATTATCAGCAGCCAAAATATTATAGTTACTTGGACGAGCGATATCGATTCCACGGTGGAAGGCGCCCCAACGTTCACCCATACCACTTGAGATATAGCCTCCTACTGCTGGCCATGAAAATTCTCCTGTTCCACGTGAAGAGATTACCTTTGTCCCTACTACTTCAATTTGATCCACTGGCTCTTGGACAATAGTTTCTTCTAATGCTACTTTTGATGTTTGTTTACCATTTTCAGATGTTAAAGCGTATGTTGTTTCTTTTTTACCGTTAGCGCCTTCTTGCTTGACGACCTTTTCACCTTTATACATGGTAGGATCTTCTTCCACTACTTTTTTGAATGGAATTACATCTGCTACTTTCTTTTTCTTTTTAACCTCAAGATTTACAAATGGCTTAGCCACTGTTACATTTAATTCCTGCCCAACTTGTAAAACAGAATCAACTGTTACATCTGGGTTTAAAGCTAGAAGCTCACTTGTCGTTAGATTATGCTTTTTGGCAACAGAACCTAATACATCGCCAGATTGAATTTTATAGCTATCTTGTTCAAGGAAGCCGCTCATTAAATAGTTTACAGCTTGCTCAGGTGTTAAGATTTGAGTCGGTGTAACTTTTTGTGATATCCCTGAAACTTCCTGTTTAAACGAAATATCTAAAAGTCGTGATTCACCTGCTTGTAATTCTGGCAAATTAATGGTAGATTGCTGGTTTTTCGTTAATTTATCTAACTCTTGCTGAGAAATATATTGTAGCTTCAACAATTGAACTGTTTTTTCATAGGCCTCTGTATTTTTTAATGATACGACTGGCTTATGATTTACTAGTAATGTAAAAGCATCGGATTTTGCTACTAATGATTGCTTAAGTTTTGATAATGTTTCTGCATCTTTTGTTTCATTCGTAAAAACTTGTTCCGGGATTATTTTGACAGATGAGCGAGCATCCATTGATAATTCTTTGAATTGCTGACTCGCTTCTTTTTCTTTTGATGTAATAATTTCTTGAATAGCATTCTCGTTAGATACTGCACCAATATAGTCTTCTCCCACATAGACGTGGTATATTTTATTTAAATTTTCTTTCGTATGTTCTTTAGCAAAACCCATATTTATCGTTAGGCTCGTCATTAAAACTGCTATAATCGAAACCTTTTTGAAAGAAGAAAAATTGTAGGTGAATCTATTGTTTTCTTCTTTTTTATTCCAAAACGAATTCATCAATAAAGCCCCTTCCAACTTTCCCCTGTGGTAGGATGATTTACCCACAAGGATTTTTTGCACCCTTATAATGTACCATAAAGAAAAAAGCGTTTGAATGATTTCACTCTTTTGTAATGTAAATGTATTATTTATCTACTAATTGTTACATAGAAAACATTTTATATAGTTGATAAATACTGTATTTTTATTCATTAAATGGGTGTTGAACAATGTTATTTGTTTTATGAATAACCATATACTTTGCCATTGGTATAGTATTCTTTTGTTATTTTCAAGTGAATTTAGGCATAATACTTTTTACTTTTTTAATATTCCGATAAAATATAAAAGAAGGCACATTATGGATTGGAGCGATTAAATTGAGTGATTCACAGACCTCTGATATGGCAACTAAAATGTTGCGGCATCAGAAAAGTAACATGCGTAAAACATTGCTAAGAATTATTATGGTATCGTTAGGTGCAATCATTATGGCTTTGGGCTTAGAGTTATTTTTAGTACCCAACCATATTATGGATGGAGGCATTGTAGGTGTTTCCATTATTACATCTCATTTATTACATTTACCCCTTGGTATTTTCATCTTCATTTTAAACTTACCTTTTATTTTTTTAGGCTATAAACAAATTGGTAAAACCTTTGCACTGTCTACAGGTCTAGGTATTACAGTACTCTCTACAGCAACACTTGCCTTACATAACCTACATCCATTTACGGAAGACACATTATTGGCTACAGTTTTTGGTGGAATGATTTTAGGAGTTGGTGTCGGTATTGTCATCCGTTATGGCGGTTCTTTAGATGGAACTGAAATATTGGCTATTTTATTTAATAGTAAGACTCCTTTTTCAGTTGGGGAAATAATAATGTTCTTCAACATCATTATTTTTGCAGTGGCTGGATTTGTATTTAACTGGGAACAAGCCATGTACTCCATCATTGCTTACTATATTGCTTATAAAATGATTGATATTGTCATTCAAGGTTTGGAAGAATCTAAATCAGTTTATATCATAAGTGATGCTATTGATGAAATTGGACAAACCATCATGGATCGACTTGGCCGTGGTGTGACGTTTCTTCACGGTGAAGGGGCTTATACAGGAAATGATAAAAAGGTCATCTTTACTGTCATTACTCGTTTAGAAGAATCCAAACTGAAAACAATTGTTGCGGATATTGATGACAATGCATTTTTAGCCATTGGTAATATTGCAGAGGTAAAAGGTGGTCGCTTTAAAAAGAAGGATATTCACTAAGAAAAGGGCGTACCATATACGGCACGCCCTTTTTATTGTTTTTATTTAATTATGCTTCCCAAACATCTACTAAAACGTTTGTTTGCTCACGAGCAGGTCCAACTGAGAAAGTAGCGATTTGAATACCTGTTAATTCGCTAACACGCTCTACATAGCGTCTTGCATTTTCAGGTAGCTCTTCTAAAGTACGGCATGCTGTTACATCCTCAGACCAGCCTGGAAGCTCTTCATAAATTGGTTCACATTGTTCAATAATATGAAGGTTTGCTGGGTACTCTGTAATCGTTTCACCTTTATAGTTATAGGCAGTACAGATTTTTACTGTCTCTAAACCAGATAAAACATCAATTGAGTTAAGTGCCAGATGTGTAATACCACTTACGCGGCGTGAGTGACGAACAACTACAGTATCGAACCAACCTACACGGCGTGGACGGCCTGTTGTTGTACCATATTCTCGACCAACTTCACGAATTTGCTGACCTACTTCATCAAATAATTCAGTAGGGAATGGACCATCACCTACACGAGATGTATAAGCTTTAGATACCCCAATAACACTTGTTACACGTGAAGGACCAACACCAGCACCAATCGCTACACCACCTGCTACAGGATTTGAAGATGTAACATAGGGATACGTACCTTGATCGACATCAAGTAAAATCCCTTGTGCGCCTTCGAATAATACTTTACCGCCCTCATCAAGTACATCATTCAAAATTTTAGATGTATCTGTCACATATTTTGCAATTTCTTGGCCATAGCCATAGTATTCCTCAAAAATTTCTTCAAAAGTAAGACCTTCAACTTCATAGAATTTCTCGAACAATTTATTTTTAATGGCTAAATTATGACGTAGTTTTTCTTCAAAAATATCCTTATCAAGTAAATCAGCCATACGGATACCAATACGAGCTACTTTATCTTGATAACATGGTCCGATTCCTTTACAAGTTGTTCCGATCTTATTATCACCGCGGCTTTCTTCATCCGCAATATCTTGCTTGATATGATAAGGCAAAATCACATGCGCACGATTAGAAATACGTAAATTATCTGTATTTATGCCACGCTCTTGTAAGCCTTTTAGTTCTGTTACTAATGATTTTGGATTGACAACTAATCCATTACCAATAACTGAAGTTTTTTCTTTATAGAAGATACCTGATGGAATTAAATGAAGTTTATATGTTTCACCATCAATTTTAATAGTATGTCCTGCATTATCTCCACCTGCAAAACGAGCGATTGCATCGGCTTTTTGCGAAAGGAAATCTGTAATTTTACCTTTTCCTTCGTCTCCCCACTGTGTTCCTACAACTACTACTGATGTCATAATCAGCACCTCCGTTAGATACCTGTGTATCTCAATTTTTAAGCCTCAACCATTGTAACAATGATAGAAACACCTCGTCAATAAAAAACAGTGAAAAAACACGAACATAAAATCAAAAAATCTGATTTAACGTTCGTGTTTAATAACAGAATGGTATGAATATTATCGAACATTCAGATTAATTCAGTCTAAGGTTAATTTGAAAAGGCAATTTATCTGAATGACGAGCAACATGACTAATCACGTGGCGGTGGCGGTGGCATTTGTGACCAATCCACATTAATGAATTTATTGAACTCTTTTTTAAAGGCAAGTGTAACTGTCCCCGTTGGACCGTTACGTTGCTTTGCAATAATAATTTCGATCATATTTTTACTTTCAGACTCTTTATCGTAATAGTCATCACGGTATAAAAAGGCTACAATATCTGCATCTTGCTCAATACTTCCCGATTCACGTAAGTCACTCATCATCGGACGTTTATCTTGTCGTTGCTCAACTCCACGAGATAGCTGTGATAGGGCAATAACAGGTACCTTTAATTCACGTGCTAGTCCTTTTAACGATCGTGAAATCTCCGATACCTCTTGCTGACGGTTTTCCCCTGGTTTCCCGCTACCTTGAATAAGCTGTAAATAATCAATAAGGATCATTCCAAGCCCATTTTCTTGTGCTAAACGTCGACATTTTGCACGAATTTCATTAATGCGAACACCTGGTGTATCATCAATAAAAATCCCCGAATTCGATAAACTACCCATTGCCATAGTTAGTTTACCCCAATCTTCCGTAGTTAAAGCACCTGTACGTAAAACTTGTGCATCAATATTTCCTTCTGCACAAAGCATACGCATGACAAGTTGCTCTGCCCCCATCTCTAAAGAGAAGATGGCAACATTTTCTCTTGCCTGTACGGCAACGCTTTGCGCAACATTCAATGCAAAGGCAGTTTTCCCTACGGATGGGCGGGCAGCTACAATAATTAAATCGTTGCGTTGGAAGCCAGCAGTAATGTTATCTAAATCACGGAAGCCTGTCGGTATACCCGTTACATCTCCCTTTTGCGATTGAAGCTGCTCTATGTTATCGAAAGTTTCCACTAGCACGTCTTTCACATGCTTAAAGTCCCCAGCATTCTTCCGATTAGCAACCTCCATCATTTTTTTCTCTGCTTCGCCTAGTAATGCCTCTACTTCGTCTTCTCGTGTGTAGCCATCTTCAACAATTTTAGTAGCAACACGAATCAATCGACGTAACAGTGCCTTTTCCTCAACGATTTTGGCATAGTGAGCGACATTGGCAGCTGTAGGGACAGCATTGGCGAGCTCTAGTAAATAGGATAGCCCGCCAACGTCTTCAATCTCTTTTTTAGCTGATAATTCTTCCGTAACTGTTACAACATCTATTGCTTTCCCTTGATCACTTAACCGCAGCATTGTTTCAAAAATTTTCTTATGGGCATTTAAATAAAAATCATCTGCCAATAAAATTTCCGATGCCGTGATTAAAGATTGTGGCTCAAGGAAAATAGCACCGATAACCGATTGCTCCGCCTCCCGGTTATGCGGTGGAACGCGGTCCATCATCGGTTCGTTCATGGATCGTCGCTCCTTATTCTTCCGTTACATGTACTTTTAATGTAGCAGTTACTTCATGATGTAGTTTTACAGGAACATTTGTAAAGCCCAGTGCACGAATCCCGTCATTCAAAGTCATTTTACGTTTATCAATTTTAATGCCATGCACTTTTTGTAAGGCATCTGCAATTTGCTTTGTAGACACTGAACCAAATAGACGGCCACCTTCACCAGACTTTGCTTTTAGCTCAACTGTTAATGTTTCTAATTTTTCCTTTAACGCTTGTGCTTCTGCTAGTTCGGCAGCCGCATTTTTTGCCTCTAATTTTTTCTGACCATCTAATTGACTTAGAGCTTGAGCGTTTGCCTCTGCTGCATAACCATTTTTAATTAAGAAATTTTGTGCGTAACCATCTGCTACGTTTTTAATCTCACCTTTTTTTCCTTTTCCTTTAACGTCTTTTAAAAATACTACTTTCATTAGTCAGAACTCCCTTCAAAGACCTCTTCTATGGCCTCTTCTAATTGTGTTTTCACGTTATCAATGGTTTTGGCTTCTATTTGGCAGGCGGCGTTTGTTAAATGGCCACCACCGCCAAGTCTTTCCATAATAAGCTGTACATTGACTTCGCCTAGTGATCGGGCACTAATTCCTATTTTTCCATCTGCCCGATGTGCAATCACAAACGATGCACCAACATCCTTCATAGTTAGTAAAATATCTGCTGTTTGTGCAATTAAGACAGAATCATACACTTTCGATTCCTCACCTACAGCCACAGCAATTCCTGGTTTAACGAATTTAACTGTTTGCACTATTTTGGATCGTTCAATATAAGTGTCTACATCTTCTTTTAAAAGACGTTGCACTAATACTGTATCTGCTCCATTCGTTCGTAGATACGAAGCTGCTTCAAATGTACGTGCTCCCGTTCGAAGTGTAAAGCTCTTCGTGTCGACAATAATACCTGCTAGTAGGGCAGTAGCCTCTAGCATATTAATCTTTGCACGCTTGGGCTGATATTCTAATAACTCAGTGACAAGCTCAGCTGTAGATGAGGCATACGGTTCCATATAAACAAGTGTTGGATTTTCAATAAAATCCTCACTTCGACGATGATGGTCGATGACAACAACCTTTTCAGCTAGCTTTAATAAGTGTGCATCAATAACTAAATTAGGTTTATGTGTATCCACAATAACAAGCAAAGATTTTTCAGTCATTTTCCCAGCAGCTTCCTCTGGTGTTAGGAAGTTTTCATAGAAATCTGATTTACTCTCTATTTCATTCATTAAACGTGTAACACTACCATTTAATTCATCAAAATTTATAATGACATAGCCCTTTACATCATTCATTTGTGCCATTTTCCGAACACCGACGGACGCACCAATAGAGTCCATATCAGGACTTTTATGTCCCATAACAAACACTTGATCACTATCTTGAATTAAATCACGTAATGCATGTGAGATGACGCGCGCTCTAACACGTGTGCGCTTTTCAACCGGATTGGTTTTCCCACCATAGAATTTAAGCTTTCCAGTAGGTTGCTTAATTGCGACTTGGTCACCACCACGGCCTAATACAAGATCCAGACTTGATTGTGCCAATTCACCTAGCTCCACTAGGGAGGACGAACCCGCTCCTACACCAATACTTAATGTTAAAGATAAATTCTTTTGCGCTGTTTTTTCTCGGATAACATCTAAAATAGCAAATTTTTTCTTTTCAAGCTCTGTTAAAATTGATTCGTTTAATACGGCTAAAAAACGATCTGATGATATTCGTTTTACAAATACACCATGCTCAGCAGCCCACTCATTGACGATTGAAGTAACCATCGTATTCGTTAAACTACGCGGCTGGTCATCCATGGCTTGTGTGATTTCATCATAATTATCAACAAATAAAATAGCGATAACTGTACGATCTGCAAAGTATTGCTTCTCAATAGCAATCTGCTCAGTAATATCAAAGAAGTATAGTAATCGTTCCTCTTTTTTATAATAAACACGATATTTACGATCACGTAATGTAATTGTAGCCTCATTTGTTTCTTCAGTCTTCATTAGTACGTAGATATCATCAGAAATATTAACAATTCCCTCTCCTACTAATGATTCCATATTTAAGATACCTTGCATATATGGATTCGACCATTCTATTTCATATTGCTCGTTTACCAACAGTATTCCAATTGGCATTTCAAGCAATGCTTCTTCCCCTACTTTTTTCATGCGGAATGAAATGGATTCTATATGCTTTTCAGTTTCTTCAAAAGCAATCTTTTCCACCTTCCATGTGTAGACCATCAGTAAAGCAAAACCTATTCCATAACCTAGACCTATCCCGATATTCCAAATACATAGAAGTACGAACGTCACAATTCCAAAAATGGAAAGAACAAAAAGCGGATAGCGAATTGGTCGTTTTCTAAAAGTTCCCATTACAATCAGCCCCTTATTCTTTAGTCTTCCCCTTTACAAGTGAACGTACGTCAAAACCTAAATCAACGATACCTAGTAAGATCATGAAGGATGATAATGGAATAGCTAATATGGTAGCAACCCATTTAACACCATTTGGCATCCCTTTTCTAGAAATGAAATAATGGATAAATGATATCCCTTGTAGAATGAGCAGCACCCATAAAATATAAGAAACATTCAATACGATAATATCTAGTGTTGAACCAGCCTCTGGACGCATGAATAAATTAATGCATAAAACGATCATATAATACCATAAAATAGAGCGTGGTAAGCGCATATTCTGAAATGGCGCAAATTTTGGAACATCGACACCAAGTCGTTTTAAAGCTGGTAAATTTAGCGCTATGATAATAAATGCGGCAAAAAATGCTAACATTGTTATTGTTGCAGGCATTGTCAGCTCGATCGTTTTAAACATAGCCTCGAGCTGTTCGGGCTTTATCGCTACTTGCCCTGTTACGTTTTTCGCAAATTCATTTGATTGCTCATAATTTTTGCGAGTCATCTCTAAACTCATGCTAATGAAATCAATCCCTGCAAATTTCACATAGGCAACATAAACAAGTGCCATCGAGATTAGATTAGCAATCCCCGTTGCCATAAATAAATACAGCTTACTCTTCTTCTGATAAATAGCGTTACCCATCACGACACCCAGTAACCCTAAAACAAAGGCAAATGGTAACATCGACATTCCAGTCGCTATACTTGTTAAAAAACAGCCTACTGTTGCTAATAGTATTGATGAGGAACGTTTGTAATTTGCACTATACCAAGCAACCGGTAGTGGAGCGAATATTAAAGCTACTATAAAAACGAATGGTACATATGCGGAAATCAGCATTAATATTGTAAAAAGTGCAACCATCATCGAGCCTTGGACAAGCGCTTTTGTTTGATTATTCGGCATTGAAAACCTTCCTTTTTTTCAGTCAAACTTACTACCCTTTATTGTACCATTTTTTCATAGTATTGAACAAAAAACGCTTAGCTCACTATATGCTTTATTAAGAATTTTATCTAATAATCTTCTACTTCATTTTTCGATAAAAAAAACCAGCATATCCGATACGAATATCGTAATATGCTGGTTTTCAAAATTGATGTAAGGTCCATTACCTTAACGTCATCAATCTTATTTATCTTCTGCTACGAATGGAAGTAATCCCATGATACGAGATACTTTGATAGCTGAAGTTAATTTACGTTGGTACTTAGCGCTAGTGCCAGTTACGCGACGTGGTAAAATTTTACCGCGCTCAGAGATGAATTTTTTTAATAAATCTACATCTTTATAGTCGATATGCGTAATGTTATTAGCAGTGAAGTAGCAAACTTTACGGCGTTTGCGGCCTCCGCGACGTGGTGCCATAGTGTGTCTCCTCCTTATCTTTTTTTAATATTCTTGAAGCATTAGAATGGAAGATCATCCTCAGATACTTCTATCGGTCCCTTGCTATTAGCAAATGGGTCCTCATCTACACGTGTATAGTTTGGCTGATTCATAGGTGGTTGATTTTGCTGATAAGCATCGCCGCCATAGGAACCCTGTCCTGGCATAGCGCCACCAAACTGCTGCTGTGGTTGACCACCGCCATAGGACGGTTGGTTATTACCGTAAGTTTGTCCACCACCGTATTGAGGAGCAGGAGCACTGCTACCATTACGTGGTTCTAAAAACTGTACGCTATCCGCCACAACGTCTGTTGTATATACTCGCTTACCGTCTTGTCCTTCATAACTGCCTGTTTGGATACGACCTTCTACCCCAATTAAACTTCCTTTTCGCATGAAGTTCGCTAGGTTTTCAGCCTGTTTTCGCCATGCAACACAGTTAATGAAATCAGCTTCACGTTCACCTTGTTGATTTGAGAATGCACGATTCACAGCAACTGTAAATCTTGTAGACGCAATTCCATTTGGTGTATAACGTAGCTCAGGATCTTTTGTTAGTCTTCCAACTAATACGACACGGTTTATCATCAGAATGCAACCTCCTTTTCAGCGTTTTGTTAAAAAATCATTCAATATTAAGCTTCTTGGCGAACTGCAATGTGACGAATGATGTCTTCGCTGATGTTAGCTAGACGTGTATACTCGTTGATTGCATCTGAAGTAGCGTTTACTTTTACGATTTGGTAGTAACCTTCGCGGAAGTCTTGAATTTCATAAGCTAAGCGGCGTTTGCCCCACTCTTTAGATTCGATGACTTCTGCACCGTTAGAAGTTAAAACTTCGTTGAAACGTTCAACTAAAGCTTTCTTCGCTTCGTCTTCAATGTTCGGACGTACGATGTACATTAATTCGTATTTTCTCATCTGTTTACACCTCCTTATGGACTAGGCTCTCCTATATTAAGGGAGCAAGGAGCAAGTAATAAATTATTACTCACATCAATGAATTGTAACATATAGGTACTTGTCTTTCAAGTCGCAAACTAACAATTCATTTTATATAATGAACCTAACATGATTCATTCGTGAAAGGAGAACTTTTGTGCTACCAAATAAAGAACCTATTGTTATTGAATTAGATATAAAAAAATTAATGATCGACAATATTGTGATTACAAGTGGTCTTGTCATATTATTTACAGCCATTCAATATATTTGCTTTAAAGATTTTCACTTTTCTTTTTGGCCTATCGTTGGTGGAACAGTACTGTTTGTTATTCTGTATATCATTTTCATAATGTTGCATGAGGCTTTTCATTTAATTGGTTTTATGCTTTTTGGTAAAGTACCTTTGGAGTCTTTAAAATATGGCATAAACTTAGAGCTAGGTGTTGCCTATGCAACTACTACAAAGCCGCTTTACAACCACGCAATGAAACGGGCATTGTTGCTGCCATTTTGGATGACTGGCGTTCTCCCTACTATTGCAGGATTTTATTTTAATAGTACCATTTTAATACTGGTAGGAGCTTTTTTAATGGCAGGTGCAGTAGGAGATTTTGCCATGTATAAGGAGTTACAGAAATATCCCAATAATGCCTTAGTACAAGATGACCCTGAATTACCAAAGCTTTATGTTTATACAGAGAAGGACCGTTCACCAAGGTAAAATACATACATACGAAAACTAGACTCTGTCGTTAGCCATAATGTCTGAGTCTAGTCATTCCTCTTAAGGAGTTAAAAATCCATGCTGTGCGGCTGTATACAAATTCCTCCAAATTCGATTTAATCGAGAGGTTTCTGTGATAGCATCCATGCCAAGGTTACGTATTAGTTTATTTGCAATCTCTATACAAGCAGCCGCAATTTCTTTACTCATTTGTGTAAATTGCATTAGTTCTTCCTCTGTCAATGATTGATCTTGTTGATGCTTTTGCCAATATCCTGACAAGGTTGTATAGAACTGCTGCTCACATTGTTTAAAATGCTTTTGCTGTTGCATGAATAAAAACTGTAAAGCTCCCATACGCTCAGTTCGATTAGCAGCATGATTTCGTTGCTTTATTAAAATAAATGCTTCTTCTAATAAATTTTCAGTTATTCCTAGACAAACGCTTAAAAAAGAAGCCTCGGCAAAGGTTGTAAATGGAAAGGTATGTACGGAATTCCCGTAGTTATTTCTAATCGTACCTATTTGGAAAGTAGCTTCCTGAGGTATCCATACATTGTTCACGCGAATTGTATGACTTGCCGTTGCCTTCAAGCCCATTGCGCGCCAATCATGTAAAACTTCTACATCTTGACGGTCTAAGGAGCAACTAATGATATTTTCTGTTTTCATGCCATTTTGCTCTATCAAACAATTCATGGTAAAGGTTGTAGCATAGTCTGAACCACTACAGTATTTCCATTGCCCTGTTACCACATAACCTCCTTCTACCTTTATAGCAATTCCCGTTGGATAGCCACTACCTGCGATAACAGCTTCTTTTGGGGAAAAGATTCTTTCGCACATTTCTTGGCTAAATGCAGGAATAAATGCATTGCCTCCAGTCCCGATTGTAACAAGCCAACCAACATTACCATCGAGGGCAGCTATTTGTTGAAATACTTTTATTCCTTCTACTAAATCTAGATTTTTACCTCCTAGTTCATTAGCAGTGAACAATTTGAACAATTTTTGTTCATAAATAAATTCTAAGATGTCCTGGGGTAATCTTCCTAGCTGCTCAAACTCTAGGCCACGTTCTTTTATTTCGGTTATGTTCATTTGACGTCACTCCCATACTCTAAAAATTCAGATAAAATAATGATTGAAAAAAGGCAATCATTAAGATTGCCCTCTGTTCGTCTTATACATTAAAGCGGAATAACATAATATCGCCATCTTGAACTTCATACTCTTTACCTTCAAGACGTACCTTACCTGCTTCTTTTGCCGCTGCTTGAGAACCTGCCTCTAATAGATCATCATAAGCAACAGTTTCAGCACGAATAAAGCCACGTTCAAAGTCTGTATGGATAATCCCTGCACATTGCGGTGCCTTCATACCTTTACGGAACGTCCATGCACGAACCTCTTGTACACCCGCAGTGAAATACGTAGCTAAGCCTAATAAGTCATAAGAAGTACGGATTAGCTGATCTAAACCAGACTCTTTAATTCCTAATTCTTCTAAGAACATAGCCTTTTCCTCATCGTCTAGCTCTGAGATTTCTTCCTCAATTTTCGCACAAATTGTAATGACTTGCGCACCTTCAGCTGATGCATATTCACGTACCTTTTGGACATATTCATTATTGTCAGCATCGGCCACTTCATCTTCTGAAACGTTTGCAACATACAGCATTGGTTTAATTGTTAACAAATGAAGACCTTTTATTACTTTCAGTTCATCATCTGAAAGCTCAGCTGCACGCGCTGGCTTACCGTTCTCTAACTGCTCTTTAATTTTTAAGAGTACTGGCTCTTCAATCATGGCCTCTTTGTCTTTTTGTTTTGCCATTTTACTAACACGTTGGATTCGTTTATCTACCGATTCTAAATCAGCTAGTGCTAGCTCTAGGTTAATAACCTCGATATCATCGATTGGATCCACCGCACCCGATACGTGTGTAATATTTTCATCTACAAAACAACGTACAACTTGGCAAATTGCATCTACTTCACGGATATGAGCTAAGAATTTATTACCTAGACCTTCACCTTTGGAAGCACCTTTTACAATTCCTGCGATATCTGTGAATTCAAATGCTGTTGGTACTGTTTTTTTAGGTACAACTAATTCTGTTAATTTATCTAAACGTGCGTCTGGGACTTCAACGATACCGACGTTCGGATCAATCGTGGCGAATGGGTAGTTTGCAGCCAATGCGCCCGCTTTTGTAATTGCGTTAAATAATGTTGATTTTCCAACGTTAGGTAAACCAACGATTCCAGCTGTTAATGCCATGAATGGACACAACCTTTCTATAATCAGTTCAATTTTCTCTCTTATAACCTTTTCTATTATATTGATTCACTTACAAAAAGTCTAATATGCCTGAAGTTAGGCCTCATTAGCAGAAAGTAAAACCTTTTTCATTTTTTTCTCAAATTCTCTACGTGGGATCATTACGCTATGTTGACAACCTTCACACTTAATTCGAACATCAGCACCCATACGAATAATCTTCCATTTGTTCGTACCACAAGGATGTTGCTTTTTCATTTCAACAATATCATTTAAACCATATTTCTTTGCTTCCACCTTACTCACTTCTCCCCTCACCTTTGTCATAGAACATCATTTTTGGATAAGCCATTGGAATACGATGTTCTTCAAAAAGTTTTGTCACATCTCGGCGTATACTACGAGCAACTCCATATTGTTGCTGCGGTAATGTTTCAGCAGCAATACGGATCGTTACCTCTGTACCTTTAACATTTTGTACACCTAAAAACACTGGTGCTGCTATTAATTCTTTATGTTTTTCTGGTAAAGATTCTAAATAGTGATTAATAACTGTTTCAGCTTTTTCAAAGTCAGCATCAGCGGTCATTTGTAAATCTATAAAAATTTTGGAGTTGTTAACAGAGTAATTGACGACCTCACCAATTGCACCATTAGGAATGATAAATTGCTCTCCCGTCCCCCCATTAATTTTCGTAGTACGTAAGCCAATTTCTACAACCGTACCTTCTGCTCCATTAATTTTTATATAATCCCCTACACCAAATTGATCCTCAAAAATAATAAAGAAGCCCGTGATAACATCCTTCACTAAACTTTGGGCACCAAAACCGACGGCTAAACCGACAATCCCTGCACCTGCTAAAAGACCCGCTACCTTTATATTTAAAGAAGATAGAATGCCAATGATTGCAGAGAAATAAACAACATAAGAAATTACACTTTGTAATAATCTCGAAATCGTACGTTGACGTCGCTCTGAATGATTTAATGGAGAACGCATACGGATTAAAAACAATTTTTTAATCAATTTTTTACCCATTCTTACAGCTATCCATGATACTAGTAAAATCAGCACGATCTCAATAGAAGTATCAATCACATCTTCCCAAAGCTTGTCAGATGTAAGCTTTTCCCAGTATCTATCCATTAATTTCTTATTCCATTCCATCGTTTCCACCTCTTGAATAACTTGCTAAAAATTTGCGTATACTGCATAAAAATTGAGCACTTCTAAAAATAAAAAGAAAGTGAGTTTTTTTATGAATACTATACCAAATTTGTTACTACCTTATTCCCTTCATCACGAAAGTAAAAATGCTGTTTGGCAATTAAGTACATTATTTTTAGAACATATACCGTTTCATCATGAACGATTAATTTTTTGCTGCATTGGCAGCGACCGATGTACAGGTGATACACTTGGACCGTTAACGGGTAGTTTCTTAAATAAGTCTGTTAGCTTCCCCTACGAAATTGTAGGTTCTTTAGAAGATCCTCTACATGCTCTAAATCTAAATTCAACTATGCAACAGCTACACAATCATACTACAAAACCATTCATTATTGCGATTGACGCCTGTCTTGGTAGTGAGCACAATGTCGGTCATATTTCCGTTCAAAGCGGTCCTATTTTTCCTGGCAAGGCTGTAAAAAAAGAATTACCCCCAATCGGTGACATTTCCATTAAAGGAATCGTCAATATTGGAGGTTTTATGGAAATGCTTGTTTTACAAAATACAAGACTTCATATTTCTTATGCTATGGCTGAGAAGCTTTCAAGAGCGCTATTACTGGCTGCCCACCGTTATTCATTGAAAAATGTAGAAGAAAGCAACCATAATACCAACAACGACGATACCTGGCAGCAAGTTAGCAGCCTTGATCTTAGTTAAACCAGCTATATTTAACCCTATTGCCATTATCATAACGCCGCCAACGGCTGTCATTTCGGTAATATACATTTGCAGCGCAGCATCAGGTATAAAAGAACTAATGACCCCTGCAAAAATAGCAATTAATCCTTGATAAATAAAAACAGGTATTGCCGATAGCAATACACCTATGCCTAATGTGGATGCTAGAATAATGGATGTAAATCCATCTATTAATCCTTTTGTAATCAATACATTATGATCGTTACGAAGGCCGCTATCAAGTGCACCAATAACAGCCATTGAGCCAACAACAAATATTAATGAAGCTGTGACAAACCCTTCTGCTATGCTAATTTGATTTTGGTCATTTCGTTTTGTGCGAAATAAAGACTCTACCCATTTGCCAAGGCGATTCATTTGCTTATCTAAATCTAACCACTCACCTACTACAGTACCCACCACTAAACTTACGATTAAGATAATAAAATTATCACTTTCAAATCCCATTTTTATCCCTAATAATGCGACTGCTAAACCAATTATGGATAGGACAGTAGACTTCATAGATTCAGGAATATTTTTGAAAATCCGCCCCACTAATGCACCTGCTATAATGAGCACAGCATTAATTAATGCCCCTAGTATTACCACCCTTTTGCCTTCCTTCTCTCTAAAAAATAGAGAGCGCCTGTTTGCTTGGCGCTCTGATTAAATTATAGAAATATCATTTATTCTTCTTGTAAATTTAGGATTTCTAAAATGCGCTCCAAATCATCTTCAGAGTAAAATTCTATTTCAATTTTCCCTTTATTGTTGTTCTTTCTAATTTGAACATTTGTTCCAAAATAATCTCTTAATTGAGATTCTTTCGCCGCCACAAATATATCTTTTTTCTTAGGAGGAATTGTTTCACGTGAAACTTCCTCATTCAGGGTTTGTACTAACATTTCAACTTGACGAACATTTAAACCTTGATTCATTACCTTCATTGCTACTTCAGAGATTCGTCTTTTATTTTTTAAGCCGAGTAATGCCCGGCCTTGTCCCATTGATAGGGTGCCATCATTCATAAATTTCCGGACATCTTCTGGCAAAGCAAGGAGGCGAACATGGTTAGCTATATGTGGTCTACTTTTTCCTAAACGCTTTGATAGCTCTTCCTGTGTTAGTTTCAAGTTTTCCATTAAGCTTTGATAGGCCTCTGCTTCTTCAATGACTGTTAAATCCTCGCGCTGAAGGTTCTCTAGAATAGCTAGCTCCATCATTTGTGCATCTGATAGCTCTTTAATGATTACTGGAATAACATCTAAACCTGCTAATAAACAGGCCCGATAACGACGTTCTCCTGCTACTATTTCAAATTTACGACCCTTTTTACGGACAGCAATTGGTTGCAATATGCCATGCTCATTTATCGAATCTGCTAATTCTTGTAAAGCTTCTTCATCAAAAATTTTACGAGGCTGAAATGGGTTCGCAACAATTAAATCTAATTGAATTTCTTCCACTTGCCCACTTTGTTCTAAAGACTCTCCTGGAAATAGTGCACCAATGCCCTTTCCTAAACCTTTAGCCATTTTTAATCACTTCCCTCGCCATCTCCAAATAAACTTCTGCACCTCTAGACCTTGCGTCATAAGTGATGATTGGTTGCCCATGACTAGGTGCTTCACTTAAACGCACATTACGAGGAATTATTGTTTTATATACTTTATCTTGGAAATATTTTTTTACTTCATCTATAACTTGCAACCCAAGGTTTGTTCGTGCATCTAGCATTGTTAATAAAACACCATCAATATACAACTGTTGGTTTAAATGCTTTTGAACAAGACGAACAGTAGATAACAATTGGCTTAGACCCTCCAATGCATAATATTCGCATTGTACAGGAATAATTAATGCATCTGAAGCAGTCAAAGCATTGATTGTTAAAAGTCCTAAGGATGGTGGACAATCAATAATTATATAATCGAAATCTTCTTTTACATTTTGTAATGCATGCTTCAAACGCACTTCTCTTGAAATAGTCGACACCAATTCAATTTCAGCGCCTGCAAGCGAAATTGTGGCTGGAACAATTGATAAATTATCTACATTTGTTTTTTGAATGACATTTTCAACATCTTCATCATCAATGAGTACATCATAAATACAACTTTGTATGTCTCCTTTATTAATACCGAGACCACTTGTTGTATTTCCCTGCGGATCAGTATCAATAAGTAGCACTTTCTTCCCCAAATAGGCTAGACAAGCGCTCAAATTGACTGAAGTTGTTGTTTTTCCTACGCCACCCTTTTGATTGGCGATTGCTATAATTCTCCCCATTTAAAAGCACCTGCTTTCATTTATCAACGCTTACTCTTTGTAAAACCAATGTATTTAACCCGCTATCTAACTTTCATTCTATCAAAAAAACAGTTAGAAGTTGTATAAAATATTAAGAATATATACAAAAAAGGAGACATCTCATTCAACTTTCTGAGATATCTCCTTTTTACAGTGAAGGAAAATGTAATAAATTATTATTTTTAGATAATTTGTTACACCTTTTTCTTTTTAGGTATCTTCACAGTAATTTGATAATATTCTTCTGTATCTTCTTCTTCCGTTTTTACCGTAATACCACTTTTTGTGACCATTGTTAATGATTGCTTAATAGTATTTAAGGCTATACGGACATCTTTACTAATGGCCTTGCGCTTAGGCTTTGCCTTCTTTGGTACCGACTCTTGCTCATCTGTTACAGGATGCAAGATAGCTTGAATCTGTTCCTCTAATTGGCGAACATTCCAATCATTATCAACGGTTTGCTGTAAGACCTCTAATTGTAACGGTTGATCTTTAATAGCAATTAATGCACGCGCATGTCGTTCAGAGATCTTTCGCTGTAAAATGGCTTGTTGCACTTCGTCTGGAAGCCTTAATAAACGTAATTTATTGGCTACAGTGGATTGTCCTTTTCCAAGTCTTTGGGCAAGAGCTTCCTGTGTGAGCTCATGCAGCTCCAACAATTTTTGATAGGCTACCGCTTCTTCAATTGCCGTTAATTCTTCACGCTGTAAGTTCTCTATTAACGCAATAGAAGCTGTCTCCTTATCGGTTAAATTACGTACAATAGCAGGAACCTCTGTCCATTGTAGCTTTTTCATAGCTCGATAACGACGCTCACCGGCAATGATTTCATATTGATTTTCTGATGTTTTACGTACAACAATTGGCTGAATCACACCATGTGTATGAATGGTTCTTGATAATTCTTCAATTTTTTCATCATCAAAAATAGTACGTGGCTGAAAACGGTTAGGTACAATTTGATCAATAGGCAATTTTATGACTTCTTCTGCTGTATGAACCGCCTCTGCTTGTTCTACTTCATTTTTCACAATAGGCTCTGTTTTACTTCCGCCTCCAAAAAAACGTGAAAAAGGACTTTTCATCCAAGTGGCACCACCTTTAAGTAACTATCTTGCTCTGTCTCATTCTATTATTATTTATTATATTTCTTCAAATGTATATAGTTCATAGATGACTTTTGCGTGAACCATCCATAACTAGTATGTATGCTCAAAATAGAAAAAATATATTCTACTTTGAGAAAGTTTCACATGAAACACTAATTATTGAATTGGTGTTTTATTCGGTACACCTGGCTTACGCGGGTATTTTTTCGGTGTTCCTTTTATTTTATCAAATATATATAAAATGCGGTCACTTTCTTCAACAGGTAGCTTGAAAGAATATTCTTCTTTCAGTTTAACACCTAGTGTTGTTAATGCTTTTTTAGCATCTTTTAATTCTTCTGCACCTGCCGCTGCTTTTAAGGCAACAAAATAGCCACCTTGTTTTGCTAATGGTACACATAGCTCCGATAAAACAGATAAACGAGCTACTGCACGTGCTGTCACCACATCGTATTGCTCACGATATTTTATATTTTGACCAAACTCTTCTGCACGAGCATGCACAAAATTCATATTTTCTAATTGTAACTCATCACTTAAATGATTTAAAAATGTAATTCTTTTATTTAAGGAGTCGACAATTGTGACATGTAAATGTGGGAAACAGATTTTTATTGGAATACTAGGAAAACCAGCCCCTGCTCCTACATCACAAACAGTGATTACTTTTGAAAAATCAAAATAAAATGAGGCACTAATAGAGTCAAAGAAATGTTTTAAATAAACACCTTCTAAATCTGTAATAGCAGTCAGGTTCATCTTTTCATTCCACTCGACAAGTAATTCAAAGTATTTTTTAAATTGAGTAATTTGCTTTTCGGAAAGCTCGATGCCCTTTTTTTTCAGTGCCTCAATAAATTGTTGTTCGTTCATGTAAAGTCTCCTTTATTAATCTAGCCCTACTAGTTCATCTTAACAATAGTATTGCTTTAAAAATAGGAAGCGGGCACAATGGTATGCCCGCCCCTTATTCACTTTACTGTTCTTATTAGCCGCTTATTTTTGCAATTTTACCTTGTTCAATATAAACAAGAAGAATAGAAATATCTGCTGGGTTAACACCAGAAATACGAGAGGCTTGTGCAATGGAAAGCGGTGTAACTTGTTTTAATTTTTGACGTGCTTCTGTCGCTAATCCAGAAATAGCATCATAATCAATGTTTTCAGGGATTTTTTTGTTTTCCATTTTATGCAGCTTCTCTACTTGTAGCAATGCTTTTTCGATATAGCCTTCATATTTAAGCTGAATTTCAATTTGCTCTTTTACTTCTTCTGTAAATTCAATATCTGCCGGAATTAATGAAGAAATCATCTCATAATGCATCTCGGGGCGTTTTAGTAAATCAGCACCTCGAATGCCGTCTTTTAATTCACTACCACCAGCAGAACGAATAACCGCTTGTGTAGCTTCATTCGGTTTAATAATTATTTCACGAAGACGTGCAATTTCATTTTCGATTAATGCCTTTTTCGCATTGAACTTGTCATATCTTTCTTGTGGTACCATTCCGATTTTATAAGCTAGCTCTAATAATCGTAAATCAGCGTTATCATGACGTAGCAGTAAGCGATACTCTGCACGAGAAGTTAGTAAACGATACGGCTCATTTGTTCCTTTTGTCACAAGATCATCAATTAGTACCCCAATATAGGCATCCGAGCGACTAAGGATTAATTCCTCTTTGCCAAGTACATTAGCTGCAGCATTCATTCCTGCCATTAATCCTTGGGCCGCTGCTTCTTCATAACCCGATGTACCATTAATTTGGCCAGCTGTATATAAGCCTTTAATGCGCTTTGTTTCTAGTGTTGGCCACAATTGTGTGGGTACAATTGAATCATATTCAATGGCATAGCCAGCACGCATCATTTCTGCATTCTCTAAGCCTGGGATTGATTTTAATAAACGTGTTTGAACATGCTCTGGTAGGCTTGTTGATAAACCTTGAACATAAACCTCACGTGTATTACGTCCTTCTGGCTCTAAGAAGATTTGATGTCTCGGCTTATCGTTGAAGCGTACTACTTTATCTTCAATCGAAGGGCAGTAGCGTGGACCCGTCCCTTTAATCATCCCAGAATACATCGGTGATAGATGTAAATTAGCCTCAATTATTTCGTGTGTTTCAGGGCTTGTATACGTTAACCAGCAAGGTAGTTGGTCCATAATGAATTCCGTTGTTTCAAAACTAAATGCACGTGGAACTTCATCTCCTGGCTGAATTTCAGTTTTATCATAATCAATTGTACGATTATTAACACGTGGTGGTGTACCTGTTTTAAATCGAACAAGGTCAAAACCAAGCTCTTTTAAATTATCAGCTAAGCGAATGGACGGTTGTTGGTTATTAGGACCACTTGAATATTTTATATCCCCAATAATAATTTCACCGCGTAGGAAGGTACCTGTTGTGACCACTACTGTTTTGGCACGATAAATAGCACCAATTTGTGTAATAACCCCTGTTACTTCTCCATCCTCAATGATAAGTTCTTCTACCATTCCTTGATGGATTGTTAAGTTTTCGGTTTCCTCTAATATGCGTTTCATTTCTTGTTGATACAAAACTTTGTCAGCTTGCGCACGTAATGCACGTACAGCTGGGCCTTTTCCTGTATTTAACATTCGCATTTGGATATGCGTTTTATCTATAACTTTCCCCATGACGCCACCTAAAGCGTCTATTTCACGTACGACGATTCCTTTGGCAGGACCACCAATGGATGGATTACATGGCATAAATGCAATCATATCTAAGTTGATCGTTAACATTAGTGTTTTAGCACCCATTTTAGCCGCAGCATGTGCAGCTTCTGAACCTGCATGACCTGCGCCAATGACGATCACATCAAACGTGCCTGCCTCATATTTTGTTGGCATGCTCGTATCTTCCTTTCTTTCTTAAAGTTATTTTCCTAAGCAAAACTGAGAAAATAGCTGGTTGATTAGGCTTTCTTGCACTGTGTCACCTATAATCTCACCAAGTAATTCCCAAGTTCTTGTGACATCAATTTGTACCATATCAACTGGAACTCCAGCTTGAGCAGCTGCTATTGCATCCTCAACTGTCGCCTGTGCTTGATGCAATAGTGCAATATGTCTTGCATTTGAAACATATGTTAAATCGCCCGCTTCAATTTGCCCTTCAAAGAACAATGCAGCTATCGCTTCTTCAAGCTCTGTAACACCCTCCTCCTGTAAGAGAGAGGTGGTTACAATGCGATGTTTACCTGCTAGCTCTTTGACACGCGCTAAATTAATTTTTTGCGGTAGATCTGTTTTATTGATAATAACGATGTAGTCCATCGCCTCAATCGTTTCGAATAAACGCTCGTCCTCAGCAGTTAACTCATCTGCATAGTTTAATACAAATAATATTAAATCTGCTCCACGTAGCGCTTCTCTCGAACGTTCTACGCCAATTCGTTCAACAATGTCTTCTGTCTCACGAATACCCGCTGTATCCACTAAACGAAGCGGAACACCGCGTACATTGACGTACTCTTCTATAATATCACGAGTAGTACCAGCAATATCTGTCACTATGGCCTTATTTTCCTGTACTAAGCTATTTAAAAGAGAAGATTTCCCTACATTTGGACGGCCTAAAATAACAGTCGATAAACCCTCTCGTAATATTTTCCCTTGAGAAGATGTTTGGAGAAGTTTAATAATTTCATCTCGTACCCATGTACATTTTTCTACTAAAACAGGTACAGTCATCTCTTCTACATCATCATACTCTGGATAATCTATATTAACCTCTACTTGCGCTAATGTCTCTAGTAAAGCTTGGCGCAAGTCACCAATAAGTCTTGATAATTTTCCATCCATCTGACCCAAGGCAACATTCATTGCTCGATCTGTTTTAGCTCTTATCAAATCCATTACTGCTTCAGCCTGTGATAAATCAATACGCCCATTTAAAAACGCACGTTTAGTAAATTCACCTGGTTCTGCTAATCTTGCCCCATTCGTTAATGCTAGTTGTAAAACACGATTAACTGAAACCAAACCACCGTGACAATTTATTTCAACTACATCCTCACGTGTGAAAGTTTTTGGACCACGCATCAATGATAGCATTACTTCCTCTACTACCTCGTTTGTTTTAGGATCCACTAAATGTCCATAATGAATAGTGTGCGAATCCTTTGTCGTTAAACTTTTTCCACCTGGTGATTTAAATATTTTATCTGCAATCGCCACTGCTTCGTCCCCACTTAAACGAACGATGGCTATGGCACCTTCACCCATCGGTGTGGATATCGCAGCAATTGTATCAAACTCCATTTAATGACCTCCTCAACGTTATCCACATGTGGATAATCGAAACCGACCAATACTTACTAACACCTTAGACTAACATATTTTCAGCAAAATCTAAAGTAAGGATCATTTCCAAATGTGGATAACAACCTTTTTTATAAAACTGAATTTCAACAAAAAATACAATTCTTTGTCTCATAAAAAAAGGTCATTTTATCACAAAGGATAAAATGACCTTTAAAACTATAGTGTCTGCATGTTTTAAATCTATTTATTTTTGACGGGCTCAATGACTAAATAACGATTTGGTTCTGAACCTTCTGAATACGTCTCAAGATCAAGACGATTGGCTAATTGATTATGAATTATTTTTCTTTCGTATGACGGCATAGGTTCAAATGCCACACGTTGATTTGAACGTAATGCTTTGTCCGCCATTCGATCAGCCAGTAACTCTAGTGCTTCTTGTCGACGTTCGCGATAGTTTTCCACATCTAATTTCACCATTAAGAACTGCTTAGCGCTTTTATTTAGCACTAACTGTGTTAATTGCTGTAAGGAATTTAATGTTTGACCACGTTTTCCGATAAGTAGAGCAGCTTTCTCACTTTTCAGCTGAAAATAAACGTATTTCCCTTCACGTGTTGTACTTATATCAAGATCATGAATATCCAATTGTTCAGCAATAGTTACTAAGTAAGTTTTTGCATCCTCAATTGGATTTGCTGAATCTTCTTCCTCATTTTGTTCGTTTACGACTTTTTGAACAGCTTCGATTTCATTTGGTTGATCAGAAACTTGTGAACTTATTGTTTCAACATCATCTACTGCTAATTGTTTGTCTAATTGAGTCGTTATTTGCGATTCGGCTTTTTCACTTTCAATGACCGGAATCTGAACTTCCTTTACAGTTACACGAACTTCTGCAGAGCGTGCACCAAAACCTAAAAATCCTTTTTTACCTTCTTGTAAAACTTCAACATCTACTTGTTCACGGGTTTTGCCAAGTTTCTGTAACGCTAATGAGATCGCTTCTTGTGTTGTTGCGCCTATTTGCGTAAGTTGTTTCACTTTTTAGCCCCTCCATTTTGAGCAGGTTGTGTTTTATCTTTATTCCAAGGTTTATAAATATACAGGTTTTGGAAAATCGAAATAATATTCCCGATTACCCAATATAATGATAATGCAGCTGGTAAGGCCATACCAAAGGCAATGATCATGAATGGCATAATATACATCATGATTTTCATTTGAGGATTATCCATTGCTGGTCCTGTACGTAATACGATAAATTGCATTAAACCTGCTGTAATTGCTAATGCAGGTGCAGGATCTGCTAGCGGGAAGATAAAGAAATTCCCTAAATCAAATGTAGATGTAGCATTCATACGGCTTATTGCATGATAAAAACCAATTAAAATTGGCATTTGAATGATTACTGGTAAACACCCTGCAAGTGGGTTTACGCCTGATTCACTCATCAGCTTCATCATTTCTTGCTGATATTGTTGTTGTGTCTGAGCATCCTTAGAAGCATACTTCTTTTGCAGTTCCTTCAATTTTGGCTGAATTTCTTGCATTTTTTTAGAACTCTTTGTTTGTTTAATCATTAATGGTAAAATTGCTAAACGAATAATGATCGTTACAGCAATGATCCCCCATGCATACGTGCCAAGTAGGTCAGCAAAGTATTTTATCGCTGATACCAACGGCCAAACAATGAATTCATTCCAGAAGCCAGTGCTTTCTTTGGAAATTGGTTCATTGAATTCTGTACAACCAGATAGTAGTAGAGCTACTGATACTAGTGACAAAATTACCCAATGTTGTTTTTTCAACCTTCTTCCCCCTACAATTACTATTCACTTTTTCAAATTCTATATGCATCTTCTTTATTCACTGACTGACAGTTTCCTGCCTTAAAATCTGTGACTTCTGACAGCAGCTTTATCTAAGCTTGAACAAAGATAAAGTTATCAGCTATTTTATCATGCCAATAACGTTTCACTCTACTAAATATTCTCACAATATACACTTATTCCTGAGTTTTGTGGCGAATTTAACATATTTTATAAGTGAAATCTAACGCTAGTAATACCCCTATGCGTATACCTACGTTATGGTATGCCATTTCACTCTTATTCTTAAAGCTAATCATACAGGCGCATTTTACCACTCGGTTGCATACATTACACTTTCCTCAATACCTTTGCGATTTTTAGTACATGTTGCAAACTTTGTTTCACTTCATGAAAATCCATAGTGGCCGCCGGTTGTCTGGCGATAATAACATAGTCCATATTCGGCTTTAAATCATCCTTTAAATCAAGAATACTATGGCGAATATAGCGTTTTATTTGGTTGCGTTTTACCGCATTCCCAAGTTTCTTACTAACCGATAAACCTACACGAAATTCTGTTTGTCCCTCTTTTTCTAAAAAGTAAACAACAAACTGACGATTAGCGAAAGATTTACCTTTTTTAAACACCTTTTGAAAATCATCATTCTTCTTCACTCTTTGGCGTTTTTTCATTTCTTTCACCTGCTAATAGATAATATCTTTGATCCTCACTTCTAGGTTTACCAAAAATAAAGAAAAAAAAGACCACTGATGTGGCTCAGTGGACTTATTTTATGCTGATAAAACTTTTCTTCCTTTACGACGACGAGCAGCAAGAACTTTGCGACCGTTTTTCGTGCTCATACGTGCGCGGAAACCGTGAACTTTACTGTGTTTACGTTTCTTTGGTTGGTAAGTACGTTTCATTTATATAGACACCTCCTGATATATGAGTTGAATTTTTCAACATACAGACTCGAATATTATATAAAGTAACTAGTTATTTTGTCAATGTATTTAACAAATTTCTTTTAGGTAACTATTCTATGTATCTAAATGCAACTACTTCATCTATCCTCAGAGCGCATTTAAATCCTCCGTAAAAGACACTCTATTATAACATTATTATAAAAATATTTATCCACAGAGGACTTGTTTTTTTTACACAAAGTTGTGTATAGTATTTTTTGCATATTTTTTTATCCACAACAATTATCTACAGCTTTTTCACATAAGCAGTGCTTGTGGACAACTCTAAAGTGCATAACTACAAGCTATGTGGATAAGTTTCATAAACTATTGAAATAGCTTTGTTTTTCTGATACGATTACTGTGCTTCACTTTGTTGAAAACTGAAATGAACATTTTAATTATCCACAACTGTTAATATGCTGTGGATAATTTTTATCACAGCCTTTGGTTAACTTTTATCCACAACTTGTGATTATGTGGACGAGTTGTAAAATGAACGTATTTACCATTTCTATAAATGCAATTTTTTTATGTATTGAACACTGTAAAGGAGATTAGTAGCTTGGAACATTTAGAAGAATTATGGAATAATGTCCTGGCTCAAGTTGAACAAAAAATTTCTAAACCAAGCTTCGAAACGTGGCTAAAATCTACCAAATTACTGTCCTACAATGGCAGTGGTTCAACTGTGACAATAGCTGCACCAAATTCGTTTGCTCGAGATTGGCTTGAGAATCATTATATTCATTTGATTACAGGTATATTAACGGAGCTTACAGGCGAAGACTTGCTTATTAAATTTGTTGTTCAAAAAAACCAGGATTCGGACGATTTTGATTTGCCGGCGCCGATTATCCAAGCAAAGAATAACGATCACCATGATATTTCACCGGGGATGTTAAACCCGAAGTATACTTTTGATACGTTTGTTATTGGCTCTGGTAACCGCTTTGCACATGCTGCCTCTCTAGCAGTCGCTGAAGCACCTGCAAAGGCTTATAACCCTTTCTTCATCTATGGGGGAGTTGGGCTTGGTAAGACACACTTAATGCATGCCATCGGTCATTATGTTTTAGAGCATAATCCTAATGCAAAGGTGGTCTATTTATCATCTGAGAAATTTACAAATGAATTTATTAACTCTATTCGTGATAACAAAGCACTTGATTTTCGCAATAAATACCGCAATGTGGATGTACTGCTAATTGATGATATTCAATTCCTTGCTGGAAAAGAATCAACTCAAGAAGAATTTTTCCACACGTTTAATACTTTACACGAGGAATCCAAGCAAATTGTTATATCGAGTGACAGACCTCCTAAGGAAATTCCTACATTAGAGGATCGGCTACGTTCACGTTTTGAATGGGGATTAATAACGGATATTGCACCTCCTGATTTGGAAACACGAATTGCTATTTTGCGTAAAAAAGCAAAAGCAGATGGTTTAGAGGTACCCAATGAAGTAATGCTCTATATTGCGAACCAGATTGACTCCAATATTAGGGAGCTTGAAGGTGCGCTTATTCGCGTCGTTGCCTATTCATCGCTCGTAAACAAAGATATTAATGCCACACTTGCTGCTGAGGCACTTAAAGATATCATTCCTAATTCAAAGCCACGAACTGTGACAATATTAGACATTCAAAATGCTGTTGGTGAGCATTTTAGTATACGTTTAGAAGATTTTACGGCGAAAAAGCGTACAAAGTTAATTGCTTTTCCTCGCCAAATTGCCATGTATTTATCACGTGAATTAACAGATTTTTCACTGCCGAAAATTGGCGAAGAATTTGGTGGACGTGATCATACAACTGTGATTCATGCTCACGAAAAAATATCTTCTTTGTTGAAAAATGACGTCCAGCTTCAACAAGATGTTAAACAAATTCGTAGCATGCTAGGGAAGTAATTACTGTGGACAATCCTACTATTTAAACACAAACTTATACACAGTCTATCTACATGTGGATAGACTGATTTTATTCATAAAAAGGCACTTATCCACAAATCCACAGAGCCTATTACTATATCTTTTTTATTTTATATAAATAAATAATATAAATATGTGAGGGAAAACGAATGAAATTTGATATTTTACGTGACCGTTTATTAGAGGGTTTAAATGATGTCATGAAAGCGGTAAGTTCAAAAACAACTATTCCAATTTTAACAGGCATCAAAATTGATGTAACTGAAGAAGGTATTCGCTTAACAGGTAGTGATGCGGATATTACAATTCAAACATTTATCCCCGTTGAGGAAGATGGACAACAGATCATTCACATTGCAGAAACAGGATCAATTGTTGTACAAGCCCGTATGTTTAATGAAATTATACGTAAATTACCAACAAATGATGTTGAAATTCAAGTAACTCCTGGTTTCCAAACGCATATTCGCTCAGGTAAATCGGAGTTCCATTTAATTGGCTCTGATGCAGCTGAATATCCATTATTACCTGAATTAACAGAGGATCAAAAATTTACTATTCCTGCTGATCTTTTAAAAACAATTATTCGTGAAACTGTATTCGCCGTTGCCACTTCTGAAAGTAGACCAGTGTTGACAGGTGTAAACTGGCAGATTAAAAATGAAACATTAATCTGTGTTGCAACAGATAGTCATCGTTTAGCAAGACGTAAGGTTCAACTGGAAAATTTACCAGAGGTTGAACATAGTGTTGTAATCCCAGGAAAAAGTTTAAATGAATTAAATAAAGTATTAGAGGATTCTACAAACCTTGTTCAAATTGTTATTACAAGTCAGCAGGTATTGTTTAAAACAGGGGATGTATTATTCTTCTCACGTTTACTAGAAGGAAATTACCCAGACACTTCCCGTTTAATTCCAGAAGAATACCAAACTAATGTTACAATTAATGGTAAATCTTTATTACAAGCTATAGACCGTGCTTCGCTTGTAGCAAGAGGGGATCGTAATAATGTTGTCCGTTTTGAAATATTGGGTCATCAAGCAGTTGAGGTTTCTTCTAATTCACCTGAAATCGGTAAAGTACAAGAAGAAATTCCTGTTGAGTCATTAGAAGGAGAAGGCTTGAAAATTTCCTTTAGTGCCAAATATATGATGGAAGCATTGAAAGCTATCGATGGCCAAGATGTAGTCATTCAATTTACAGGCGCAATGAGACCATTTATTTTACGCTCGGTTCATGACGATGCAATTTTACAATTAATTTTACCTGTACGTACTTACTAAAAATTTAAGATCTGTTAGGATAGTCGCAATTTGCGGCTATCTTTTTTACTTATGGCGAAATTTTAGGTATGATAGAGAGATAGACAGTCTGTATTTGGAGGGAAACACACTATGCAGGACATTAAAATCGATGAGGAGTTCATCACGTTAGGGCAGCTATTAAAAATATCTGATGCCATTAGTTCAGGTGGAATGGCTAAGTGGTTTTTACAGGAAAATGCTGTGTATGTCAATGGAGAAGTAGATGATCGTCGAGGTCGTAAATTACGAAACGGAGACGTTGTAAATATACCAGGATGTGGTCGTTTTCAAATCGTAGGACCAACTGGGCAGTAAACTATGCATATTGAACAAATAAAACTTACAAATTACCGTAATTATGATGCCTTAGCTTTAAACTTCTCTCCTAAAATTAATGTTTTCATTGGTGAAAATGCTCAAGGAAAAACAAATGTTATGGAGTCTATCTACGTACTAGCAATGGCTAAATCCCATCGAACAACGAACGATAAAGAATTGATACGTTGGGATTCAGACTATGGTAAAATAGAAGGGGCAGTTCAAAAAAGACATGGTATTTTACCGATAGAGCTTACGATTACAAAGAAAGGTAAAAAGGGCAAGATAAATCATATAGAGCAAAGTCGCCTTAGTCATTATATTGGCCAAATGAACGTCGTTATGTTTGCACCAGAAGATTTAAACGTTGTAAAAGGTAGTCCGCAAATACGCCGACGTTTTATTGATATGGAGATTGGGCAAATTTCGCCTGTCTATTTACACGATTTATTAACCTTTCAAAAAGTTTTAAAACAACGTAACCATTTCTTAAAGATGAACCAGGGCAAGTCCATGTCAAATGATGTGATGTATGAGGTTTATAATGAACAATATATTCATGCAGCTACCCAAATTATTCGTAAAAGATTTCAATTTATGGATTTATTGCAGGAGTGGGCTGAACCTATACATGCAGGTATATCACAAGGGAAGGAAACGCTCATTATAAAATATCGTACGGTAGCTGGAATAGAAAAAGAACATTCTTCTAGCGAAATTGAAAATACTTTACATCAAAAATTGATGGAAGCAAGAGAACGTGAATTTGACAGAGGTGTAACGTTAGTTGGTCCACATCGTGATGATTTGCAGTTTTTAGTAAATGGCTATGATGTGCAAACATATGGCTCTCAAGGACAGCAGCGTACAACTGCATTGTCTTTAAAACTTGCTGAAATTGAATTAATTAAACAAGAAACAAATGAAACACCCATACTACTTTTAGATGATGTCTTGTCGGAACTCGATGATTATCGTCAATCGCATTTATTAAATACCATTCAAGGTGAAGTGCAAACCTTTGTCACAACGACAAGTGTTGAAGGTATTCATCATGAAACGATGGAGCAGGCTCAACTGTTCCACGTGAAACAAGGTGCGATTGAAAAAAGTTAGCCAGGGTAGTTTTTTAGATTACAAAAGAATGGTAATAGTCAGCTCGGTTGACTGTTCATTCATTTACACACAATGATGTTATGAAGGAGTAGATGAAAGCCGTGGCTATAGAGAACGAAGGTTTACAAAACCAAGCTTATGAGGCCGATCAGATACAGGTATTAGAAGGTTTAGAGGCAGTACGTAAAAGACCAGGGATGTATATCGGTTCAACAAGCTCAAAAGGGTTACACCACTTAGTATGGGAAATCGTTGATAATAGTATCGATGAAGCTCTGGCAGGATTTTGTACTGATATACAGGTAACAATAGAAAAAGAAAATTGGATTCGTGTAGAAGATAACGGTCGTGGTATTCCAGTCAGCATTCAAGAAAAGATGGGTAAGCCTGCTGTTGAAGTTATCATGACGGTTTTACATGCTGGTGGTAAATTTGGTGGTGGAGGCTATAAAGTTTCAGGTGGTCTACATGGAGTAGGGGCATCCGTTGTAAATGCTCTTTCTGTTGAAACAATTGTGCAAGTTCACCGTGAAGGTCATATTCATGAAATCAAATTCCAACGTGGAAAAACGATACAAGAACTAAAGATTATTGGCGATACAGACCGTAATGGAACAACAACACGTTTTAAAGCGGACCCAGAAATTTTTAAAGAAACTACTGTTTATGAATATGATATTTTAGCTCACCGTATTCGAGAATTGGCATATTTAAATCGTGGAATCAAGATTACCATTGCTGATGAACGAGAAGGCGAGGAGCGTTCAACTACATATCACTATGAAGGTGGTATCCGTTCATATGTTGAGCACCTAAATCAATCTAAAGAGCCTATTCATGATCCGATTGATGTTCTTGGAGAAAAAGATGGTATCTCTGTTGAGATTGCTATGCAATACAATGCAGGTTTCTCTTCTAATATTTTTTCATTTGCTAATAATATTAATACGTATGAAGGTGGTACACATGAGTCTGGTTTTAAAACAGCTCTTACACGCGTCATTAATGATTACGCACGAAAAGGTGGATTGTTGAAAGAAGCGGATGCCAATTTGACAGGTGAGGATGTACGCGAAGGCTTAACAGCTATTGTCTCTGTTAAACATCCGGATCCTCAATTTGAGGGGCAAACAAAAACAAAGCTAGGGAACTCAGAAGTTAGTCAAATTACTAACTCTTTATTCTCGGATGGTTTTGAACGATTTATGTTGGAAAATCCAACTGTTGCACGCAAAGTTGTTGAAAAAGGTTTAATGGCAGCTCGTGCTCGTGTCGCAGCCAAAAAGGCCCGTGAGTTTACCCGTCGTAAAAATGCATTGGAAGTGTCAAGCTTGCCTGGTAAATTGGCGGACTGTTCTTCAACAAATCCAGCTGATTGTGAAATCTATATTGTTGAGGGTGATTCTGCGGGAGGATCAGCTAAATCAGGACGTGATCGTCACTTCCAAGCAATATTGCCTTTACGTGGGAAAATTCTCAATGTTGAAAAGGCACGCTTAGATAAGATTTTATCGAACGCAGAAATCCGTGCCATGATTACAGCATTCGGTACTGGTATTGGAGAAGAGTTCAATTTAGAAAAGGCCCGTTATCATAAAATCATTATTATGACAGATGCCGATGTTGATGGTGCACATATTCGTACATTGCTTTTAACATTCTTCTTCCGTTTCCTTCGTCCACTTATAGAGGCAGGCTATATTTACATTGCACAGCCACCACTTTATCAAGTGAAACAAGGTAAGCATGTTGAATATTGCTATGATGATGAAACATTAAAAGAAATTTTAGAACGTCTACCAAAAATGCCAAAACCGAATGTACAGCGTTATAAAGGTCTTGGTGAAATGAATGCTGAACAACTTTGGGATACTACAATGGATCCAGAGCACCGTACATTATTACAAGTAGAATTAGATGATGCAATTAAAGCTAACCAAGCATTTGAGCGTTTAATGGGCGATGAAGTTGAACCTCGTCGTCAATTTATCGAGGAAAATGCCGTTTACGCTAATTTAGATATCTAATTTTTCTTGAGAGGAGGTCTACACTTTGTCAGAACAAGAACGCTCCGGTGTTAAAGGAATTAATATTACAGAAGAAATTGAAACATCCTTTCTTGATTATGCAATGAGTGTAATTGTTTCACGTGCATTACCTGATGTACGTGATGGATTAAAACCAGTACATCGTCGTATTTTATATGGGATGCAGGAGTTAGGAAATACAGCAGATAAACCTTACAAAAAATCAGCACGTATTGTAGGGGATGTAATGGGTAAGTACCATCCACATGGTGACTCTTCCATTTATGACGCTATGGTACGTATGGCGCAAGATTTCAGCTATCGTTATATGCTTGTTGACGGTCATGGGAACTTTGGTTCTGTTGATGGTGATGGAGCTGCAGCTATGCGTTATACAGAATCACGTATGTCTAAAATTGCCATGGAAATGCTACGTGATATCAATAAAGATACAATTGACTATACAGATAACTATGATGGCTCTGAAAAAGAACCGATTGTTTTACCAAGTCGTTATCCAAACTTATTGGTAAACGGTGCTGCAGGGATTGCTGTTGGTATGGCCACAAATATTCCTCCTCACCATCTAGGTGAAACCATTGATGCGGTTATAGCACTTTCTGAAAACCCAGCTATTACCACAGAGGAATTGATGGAAATCATCCCTGGCCCGGATTTCCCTACTGGCGGATTAATTTTGGGCCGTAGTGGTATTCGTAGAGCTTATGAATCTGGCCGTGGTTCCATCATTATTCGTGCGAAGGTGGAAATTGAGCAAAAAGCTAATGGTAAGGAAACTATCCTTGTTCACGAGTTACCATACCAAGTAAATAAGGCTAAGCTGATTGAAAAAATTGCAGAGCTTGTCCGTGATAAAAAAATCGATGGTATTACGAATTTACGTGATGAGTCAGACCGTCGTGGTATGCGAGTAGTGATTGAGGTACGAAAAGATGCAAATGCTAATGTAGTTTTAAACAATCTTTACAAACAAACAGCTATGCAATCAAGCTTTGGTATCAATATGCTGTCATTAGTAAATGGTCAGCCAAAGGTATTAGGCTTAAAAGAAATGCTATACCATTATTTAGAGCACCAAAAAGTTATTATTCGTCGTCGTACTGAATTCGATCTTCGAAAAGCAGAGGACCGTGCACATATTTTAGAAGGCTTACGAATTGCATTAGACCATATTGATGAAATAATTGCGATTATTCGTGGTTCACGTAGTGGTGAAGAAGCGAAGCCTCAATTAATGGAGCGTTTTAATTTATCAGAACGACAAGCTCAAGCCATTTTAGATATGCGTTTAGTTCGTTTAAGTGGCTTAGAGCGTGAAAAAATTGAAGCGGAATATCAAGAGCTTCAGGTTCTAATCGCTGAATTAAAGGCAATTTTAGCGGACGAAGCTAAAATTGTTGATATCATTCGTACTGAAATTTTAGAGCTGAAAGACCGCTATAGTGATACACGCCGTACTGAAATTACTTCTGGCGGTATTGAAATGATTGAGGATGAGGATCTAATTCCTGTTGAAAATTCAGTCGTTACTTTAACGCATAACGGCTATATTAAACGTTTAGCTGCGAATACATATCGTAGTCAGAAACGCGGTGGTCGTGGTGTTCAGGGAATGGGTACAAACGAAGATGACTTTGTAGAGCATCTTATGAATACCTCTACACATGATACAATTCTATTCTTTACTTCCAAAGGTAAAGTATTTAGAGCGAAAGGTTACGAAATTCCAGAGTATGGTCGTACAGCTAAAGGGCTACCGATTGTTAACTTGCTCAATATCGATAAAGGTGAGAAAGTAACAGCGATGATTCGTGTTGGATCATTTGATGAAGATGCGTACTTTATCTTTACAACTAAAACAGGTATTACGAAACGTACACCTGTATCACAATTTGCCAACATTCGTACGAATGGTTTAATAGCTATCAGTTTACGAGAAGATGATGATCTTATTTCTGTTCGTTTAACAGATGGGGATAAGCAAATTATCATCGGTACACGTGATGGTATGCTTGTTCGTTTCCAGGAAGATGATATTCGTTCTATGGGACGTACAGCTGGTGGTGTACGAGGTATTAAACTTCGTGATGGTGACGAAGTAGTAGGTATGGAGATTGTTGAACCAGGACAAGAAATTTTAGTAGTTACTGAAAAAGGTTATGGTAAACGTACTTCTGAAGATGATTATCGTTTACAAAGCCGTGGTGGCGTTGGATTAAAAACAATGCAAATTACTGATAAAAATGGTCCGATGGTGGCTGTGAAAACAGTTGATGGTTCAGAGGATATTATGCTTATTACTATTAACGGCATGCTTATTCGTATGGATGTTAATGATATTTCATTAATTGGACGCAGCACACAAGGTGTTCGTTTAATTCGCTTAGGTGATGATGAATTAGTTGCAACTGTAGCTAAGGTTGAAAAAGAAGAAGAGTTGCCTGAAGATGAAGAGGAAATAGAGGAATAACTTAAACCGATGACGACAGCGTTCATGTCGTTCATCGGTTTTTTATTATAAATAATGAAAAATAAGTAATTATTTTGAATTACATGATAAAATAAAGGTACCCTTATTTGAAGCAAGTTAAAGTGGAGAGGTGTTCATTTCATGGAAACAATACATGTTCCAATTTCAGAGTTAGGCGTTGGTAGAGTAATTTCTGAAGATATTTTTGCTAATACACAGTATCCTATCATCTTTAAAGATACAACGATTTCCCATGTACATTTACAAGTTTTTCAGGCATTTAATATTTTTAACGTCCCTGTTTATAAAAATCAAAACGATATTCATTCAGAAAAGAGAGAAATAGATGTAGAAGTAGTAGTAGAGGACATTCCGACTTTTAGAAAATCTTATAATCATTCTATTGAACAATTTAAAAAGGAATTCAAAAATTGGGAAGCAGGTTCTAAGGTAGATATCGCCAAAGCGAGAACCATTATATTGCCTTTGGTGGAGATGGTATTGGAGGATCGAACAATTATTTTTGATTTAAATGAGTTTTCTAATCCTAAAGACTATTTATATCACCATTGTGTAGCTACTGCCCTGATTTCCTCTGTAGTTGCTCAAAAGTTGGGTTATGATAGGGGGACTACAATTCAAATTGCGATAGGTGGTCTATTGGCTGATTGTGGAATGGCTAAAGTACACCCCCGAATTCGAGATAAAAAGACACCTCTTACTGAGCAAGAGTTTGATGAAATTTATAAACATCCAATTTATAGCTATAACATGGTGAAGGATTTAACCATTTTAAAAGAAACTATGAAAGAGGCAATATTCCAACACCATGAACGTTTAAATGGTAGTGGATACCCGAAAGGTGAAAAGATTGCTAATATTTCTATCTTTGCACAAATCATTGCTGTGGCAGATGTATTCCATGCTATGACATGTGAACGAGTATACAGGTCCAAGCAATCTTCATTTAAAGTAATAGAAATGATTAATGAATCTGAGTTTGGTAAGTTTGATATTAAAGTGGTACGTGCATTAATCGATATTGTAGCGGATCTTCCTATTGGTACAATTGTTGAACTTTCTAACTTGGAGCGTGGAGAAGTCATGTTTGTAAATAAGTTTGCGCCAACACGTCCACTCATTAAATTAGTTCATACAGGTGAAATTTTTGATTTAGGAAAAAATCGCAGTTTTTATATTTCTCGAATTATTACTAATTTATAGAAAGGCACGCCATAACTATGGCTGCCTTTTCTCATTCATATTAAGGATAATAAAGAGAAGAGGTAGGCTATTACGTAAAGTAAAACACCTTCATTTACATTACTCTTTTCTACAGGCAATATAATATTTTCACGTACAATTAAGTATTTGAGTGACTAAAATATAATCTATTGAAATATTTTTAGATAATATGTTGACATAGTTGTCGAATCTTGATATTATAAATAAGTCGCCAAGAGGTGACGCTGAAATAAACAACATGAACCTTGAAAACTGAACAAGCAAAACGTAATCAATAAAGTTTTAAGTAGCTAGCCTAGCTAGTGAACGAAACAAAATTTTGGACATCAAAATGATGCCAGCAAAACAATTTGAGCTAATCAAATTTCTTTTATGGAGAGTTTGATCCTGGCTCAGGACGAACGCTGGCGGCGTGCCTAATACATGCAAGTCGAGCGAACAGAGAAGGAGCTTGCTCCT
>NZ_JBYMLP010000005.1:0-257431 GCF_057773605.1 Lysinibacillus sp. F12 | reverse complement strand
AGATGAGATTTCCCATTACGCAAGTAAGTAAGATCCCTCAAAGACGATGAGGTAGATAGGTTCGAGGTGGAAGTGTGGTGACACATGGAGCTGACGAATACTAATCGATCGAGGACTTAACCAAAAAGTTTGAAGCATTCAATGAACCGTTTATCCAGTTTTGAAAGAATAATTTCTTTTATAAAGGGTTTCAAGATACGAGTAGTTCGAGGAAGCAATGGAGAGAGGGAAGGAGCGTACTCAAGTACGTGACTGACTGAACGACAGAAGCTGACGAAGAAATGCGATGTATATTGAAAGCCGAACATAGTCTAGTGATGATGGCAAAGAGGTCACACCCGTTCCCATACCGAACACGGAAGTTAAGCTCTTTAGCGCCGATGGTAGTTGGGGGCTTCCCCCTGTGAGAGTAGGACATCGCTAGGCGCAAAAAGTCGCTACTGATACACTCAGTAGTGGCTTTTTTTTTGTTTAAAATTCTAAAAAGTAAAAGGAGGCATTTCATTCAAAGAAAATGCCTCCTTACTATATTTAGACAGTTGCTGCTCGTAGTTCGATACGACGAATTTTCCCAGATGTTGTTTTTGGTAACTCATCGATAAAGACAATACTACGAGGATATTTATAAGGCGCAGTCAGTGCTTTTACATGCTCCTGTAGCTCCTTAATTAATTCTTCTTCATTGTGTTCCTTATAGCCATCTCGTAAGATTACATAGGCTTTGACAATATGCCCTCTAATTTCATCTGGAGCAGCCACAACTGCGCACTCTTGTACAGCATCATGCTTGTTTAAGGCATCTTCTACTTCAAAGGGACCAATAGTGTAACCAGATGAGATAATTATATCGTCGCCTCGACCTTCAAACCAAAAATAACCATCTTCATCACATTTCGCTTGATCACCAGTAATGTACCATTCACCACGGAATGCCGCTTGTGTGCGTTCAGGCTCCCGATAATACTCTTTAAACAACGCTGGCGATGATTTGTGTATGGCAATATCTCCAACCTCGCCAACAGGTGCCTCATTTCCTTCATTGTCGATAATACGTACAATATTACCTGGAGTTGGGACACCCATGGAACCAGGACGTAACTCTGTGTTTTCCAGAGTACCAATGAGTAATGTATTTTCTGTTTGACCATAACCATCGCGGACTTTTAGATCAAAGTGATTCTTAAATGTTTCAATGACTGGTCGATTTAATGGTTCACCAGCAGAGACAGCACTACGCAGAGAGGATAGATTATAGTCTTTTAAATTCTCAAGCTTCGCCATGATACGATATTCAGTTGGAGTGCAGCAGAGAACATTAATTTTTTCATCCTGCAACAGGCGAAGATATGTTTTTGCATCAAACCCACCATGATAAACAAAGGCTGTAGCCCCCAACATAATGGTGGATAGGAAAGGACTCCAAATCCATTTTTGCCAACCTGGAGCAGCAGTAGCCCATACTAAGTCTCCTTCACGTACACAAAGCCACTGTGCAGCCGCTGTTCGAATATGCGCGTAGCCCCAACCATGAGAATGAACGACACCCTTAGGCTTACCTGTTGTTCCAGAAGTATAAGAAAGGAACGCCATGTCATCGCGTTTAGTAGCAACAGCAGTAAATGTATTTGGTTGCGAGCTAGCCAATTCATCTAAAGAAGACCAATCTCCTGTAGCTGTGCCAATGACCATTTTGTTTTTTAAAGTATTGACAGAAGAAGAGATTTTATCTACTTCACTAGTAAATGCTTCATAGGCGATCACAGCACTAGCAGAAGAATGCTCCATACGATACTCTAAATCACTTGCGCGCAACATTTCTGAGCATGAAATAGGAACAATACCCGCTTTTAAACAGCCTAGGAAAACAAAATAGGCCTCTGGTAGGCGAGGAATAATAACTAATACACGATCTCCTTTTTGAAGCCCCTTCTTCGTAAAGGCATTAGCGTATTGATTCATTTTTTGAACAAGCTCTACGTAAGTAACTGTTTGCCTCTCTTGTTGTGTATTTAACCAACGTATAGCTTGGCGTTCACTATCTTGCGAAAATTTTTCTAATTCCTCTGTAATGTTATAAACATCCGGTGCAATTAAATCCTTTATTACCATTTGAACATTCCTCCCCCTGAAATGATAGAAAATTCGTAAAACTATTTTTATTTTAACAATTGCAATAATATACAGCAAGAATATTTAATACACAAAATAGAAATATTAGATTTAATAGAGAACTATTTTGCTTTCTAAGTTATATTTAAGAAGGCCTCGACAAAAAATATAAAATTTTTCACAAATGTGTTGCATTATTTAGAATGCTTGCTATAATAATAAATGTACTTAAGAGGTTGTCTAAGACATACGAATAGTATTGTTCCGAAGTAGCTCAGTTGGTAGTAGCACCTGACTGTTAATCAGGTTGTCGCAGGTTCGAGTCCTGCCTTCGGAGCCATTTTTTTGCTCATTTTTAAGATGGTTTTATACATAAAAAAATTGTAGAAAAGTGTTGCAAGAATGTAGAAATAATGTTATTATAATTATTGTCTTGTTTGAGACGTACATATGGCCCCTTGGTCAAGTGGTTAAGACACCGCCCTTTCACGGCGGTAACACGGGTTCGAATCCCGTAGGGGTCACCATTTAAAATGCATCGTCATGATGTACAGGCTTTAAAAAGAAAATAAACTGTGATATAACACCTGTTTCTATGGAGGATTAGCTCAGCTGGGAGAGCATCTGCCTTACAAGCAGAGGGTCGGCGGTTCGAGCCCGTCATCCTCCACCATTATTATTGTGTTATTTCGGAGGGGTAGCGAAGTGGCTAAACGCGGCGGACTGTAAATCCGCTCCTTAGGGTTCGGCGGTTCGAATCCGTCCCCCTCCACCAGTTTTATAAATGATTGGGGTATAGCCAAGCGGTAAGGCAACGGATTTTGATTCCGTCATGCCTAGGTTCGAATCCTAGTACCCCAGCCATTTTTCTTTTATGAGCCATTAGCTCAGTTGGTAGAGCATCTGACTTTTAATCAGAGGGTCGAAGGTTCGAGTCCTTCATGGCTCACTTTTATAGAATAAAATATATTCAAAAGTGATATAATAAATACAGATAACTAATCTCTTGCTGAAAACAGTAGGAGATTTTTTTATGTTGATTTATAATGAATAAATATGCGTTTTTTTGTTGGGTTGAGCCAATTGGTAAGTAGGCTTTACAATAGTCTTATAACTTTTAGGGGGTATAAAAACATGAATAAACTTAATATTTCTATTATTGGAGTACCAACAGATTACGGACAAACACGTCGAGGCGTAGATATGGGACCAAGTGCTATTCGTTATGCAGGCGTTGTTGAACGTTTAACAAGTATTGGACACGAGGTACAAGATCAAGGGGATATTCGTGTAAGTCAAAAGCAAGCAAATGCAGCAGTAGACGAAAAGTTATTAAATTTAGAGGAAGTTGTCGAAGTTAGTACAGCTTTGGCTAATAGTGTACATGAAGTAGTCGAACAAAAAAAATTCCCACTTGTATTTGGTGGAGACCATAGTATTGCTATTGGTACACTTGCAGGATTAGGAGAACATTATAAAAATCTAGGTGTTATTTGGTATGATGCACATGCAGATTTAAATACACCTGAAACTACACCTTCTGGCAATATACATGGAATGCCTTTAGCAGTTAGTATTGGACTTGGGCATGAACGTTTAGTTCAAATTCGTAATAGTGTGCCGAAAATTAAGCCAGAAAACGTTATTATCATCGGAGCTCGTTCTGTAGATCCTGGTGAGCGTGACTTGATTCGTGAACAAGGAATTAAAGTGTACACAATGCATGAAATTGATCGACTTGGCATGACGCGTGTTATGGAAGATGCACTTGCCTATTTAAAAGAGCGTAATGTTGATGGATTGCACCTATCGCTTGATTTAGATGGACTTGACCCTCTTTATACACCAGGGGTTGGAACACCAGTGCCAGGTGGAATTACGTATCGTGAAAGTCATTTAGCAATGGAAATGCTACAAGAGTCTGGAATGTTAACCTCTGCGGAGTTTGTAGAAGTGAATCCGATATTAGATGAGAAAAATACAACGGCAAATGTAGCTGTTGCTTTAATGGGCTCTTTATTTGGAGAAACGTTAGTTTAAACAAAAATATTCAAAAAATTGCCTGTCGCCACATTGCATAAAAATCTTTTGCTATAATTGAAATAAAACGAAACTTTTCTTATCGATGGGTCGTATAGTATAAGACAGTTGTAAAGGTGGAGAAGTCAACACAATGGATGCGTTAGTAAATAAGAGAATAAAACAAGTGCTTAAAGGCGATCAAAACGCATTTGCCGATATTGTGAGTCTCTATCAGCACAAACTGTACCAAGTATGCTATCGAATGTTAGGTAACAAACAAGAATCTGAAGATATTGCTCAGGAAGCTTTTGTTCGGGCATATATGAATTTGCATACTTTTGATCAGAAAAGAAAGTTTTCGACGTGGCTTTATCGCATTGCGACAAACCTCTGTATAGATCGTATTCGGAAAAAGAAACCGGATTATTATTTAGATGCAGAAGTAGCTGGTACAGAAGGGCTTGATATGTATTCACAAATCGCAGCAGATGACCAGCTACCAGAGGAGCAGTTAGAGCAAATGGAGCTGCAAGATCGCATTCAATACGAAATTGGACGTTTGCCGGATAAATACCGTTCGGTTATAGTATTGAAATATATAGAAGAGTTATCGTTGCAAGAGATTAGCGAGATTTTAGATATGCCACTTGGAACGGTGAAAACGAGAATTCACCGCGGACGTGAGGCATTACGTAAGCAGTTAAACAATCTGTAGGAGGGGGAGCGTCATGAATACTTGTCCAGAGCATATTATTGATTATATGCATGATTATTTAGACGGTGACATTAGTCGTGAGCATGAGCAAGAGTTAAAGCAACACTTGCATACATGTAATGATTGTAAACAGTTGATGCATGAATTGAGTGAAACAATCGCCTTTGTGAAGAGTGCTTCCCATATTACAGCGCCTCCGGATTTTGAAGCAGCAGTAATGGCTCGTTTACCAAAACCGAAAAGTCGAGTAGGTATACAAAAATGGATACGCCGACATCCATTTTTTGTGGCAGCAGCAGTATTTTGTTTATTTATGAGTGCTACCTTGCTAGGAAGCTTTATGGATGACCAGCATTTCTCTGTGACCAAGCAGCCCAATTTAGTTGTAGATGGTCAAACGGTTATCGTACCCGCAGGGGAAGTTGTAAAGGGCGATATTGTGGTGAAAAATGGCGATTTGGTTGTTGAAGGAGAAGTTGATGGTAACGTCACAGTCATAAACGGGCAATACATGGCATCTTCAGCGGTAGTTTCAGGGAGAATTGAAGAAATTGACGAAGTATTTGAATGGTTATGGTATACGATTAAAAACTCTGTAAAAACAGCCATGACATTTGATGAAAAAGAAGAAACTAAATAACACTCTATACGTCCTAAAAAATAGTGCACGTGAGAGGCTGAAAGGTCTACTCTTCTGAGTAGACTTTTTATTTGAAAAAAGTTACATTTGATAAGAATGTGCTATACTTGAATGTGTATGGATTCGTAATGAAAAGTGGGGGATGCCACGTGCAAATTATTGAACATTTCACAGATTTAACGCCTGTGAATATTGTTATTAACTTCATCGATGTACTGCTCGTTTGGTACGTTGTTTATAAGGTCTTAACCCTCATTAAAGGTACGAAGGCTGTCCAATTACTTAAGGGAATTTTCGTCATTATTATTGCACGAATTGCAACAGACCTTTTAGGGTTACAAACGTTAGGCTGGATGCTACAGCAGGTCATTGAATTTGGTTTCTTGGCGATTATTATTATTTTCCAACCTGAAATCAGACGAGGCTTAGAACAAATTGGTAGAGGGAAGCTTTTCCAACGTTCATCTAGTCAAGAAGACGAGGAGCAAACAAGGCTTATAGAGGCTATGAAAAAATCTGTAAGTTATATGGCTAAACGTCGAATAGGTGCGTTAATTTCAATTGAAAAAGAAACAGGTCTTAACGAATATATTGAAACAGGCATAGGTCTAAATGCTGAAATTTCTTCAGAATTGCTCATTAATATCTTTATACCGAATACGCCATTACATGATGGGGCGGTAATTATGCAAAGAGATAAAGTTACAGCAGCAGCTTGCTATTTACCTCTATCTGAAAGTCCATTTATTTCAAAAGAGTTAGGGACACGCCACCGTGCTGCACTTGGCTTAAGTGAAGTGACGGATGCGATAACTATCGTTGTCTCAGAAGAAACAGGAGCCATTAGTATTACGTTGAATGGCAATCTCCATCGTAATCTTTCTCTAGAGGAGTTCGAGACACTATTACGAAAAATGTGGTTCGGATCAGCACAGGAGTCAAATGCAGCCTCTAAGTTAACTTGGAGGGGGAAAAAGAATGGATAAAATGATGGATAGTCCTTGGGTACTAAGAATCATCGCGCTATTTTTAGCATTTTTGCTTTTTTTCTCAGTTCGTACCGAGCTATCGCCAATCAATACAACAACTACCACTGAACAGACTGATATTATTCGTGATGTACCAGTAGATGTTTATTATGATAATGAGAATCTGATTGTAACAGGATTACCTGAAACAGTAGATGTGAAGATAAAAGGACCAATGCCTGTTGTTATAAAAACAAGGGCAACAAAGGATTTCTCAGTATTCGTTGATTTAAGTAATCTATTGATTGGCGAGCATGATGTTAAGCTACAATACGAAAATATTTCTGATAAGTTAAAGGTTACATTAGACCCTGCAACTATTCATGTAAATATTGAGGAAAAGGTCACGAAGGAGTTCCGAGTAGACCCAGAAATGAATACTCGACTAATCGAAGAAGGGTATATTTTAAAGGATATGGTAGCCGATCCACCGACTGTTTACGTGACAGGGGCAAAAAGTGCTATTGAAAGCATCAGCTATGTAAAAGCCACTGTTGCTGGAGAGCCAGGCTTGAAGCAATCATTCTCTCAGGACGCGGCAGTAAAAGTATTAGATCGAGATTTAAATAAGCTTGATGTAACAATTGAACCTGATACCGTTAATGTTCAAGTAGATATTGGGGAGTATAGCCGAGAACTCCCAGTTGTTATTAGAGAAACAGGGCAAGCCTCGGATGATATTACAATCAATTCTTTAACATTTACGCAAAAAATGATTAAAGTATATGGCAGAAAATCGATTATTGATGGTTTAACAGAAATTCCAATTGTAGTGGATTTGTCAAAAATTACTGAATCAAAAACTTATGAGTTTGATGTAAAATTACCAGATGGTGTGACAAAAATATCTGATAAGAAAATAAAAGTGAAGGCAGATATTACAAAAGTAGAGAAAGAAGAAGAGCAGAAAACACCGGCTTCTACAGAGGAAACGCCACCCCCTACTGAGGAAACTGATGTGACGGATGATAGTACTACGACTGATAAAAATACGCCAACTGAAGAAACGGAAGATATTGATTCTTAAACAATATCTGACTATAATTTTATTTTGATTCTAAATCAAAAATTTAACTGGAGTTTGGTTTGGTGGGTAGATCGCAATATATTCACCAAACAAACTAACTGAGTGGATTACGAAAAATTACCAATGAATGAACAAAAGCAGACTTTTCCAAAAGTAAGCGGACAAGTGTCTATGATGAATGTGACACAGTCTTGCATTGAAGGAGAGAATAAGTAGAATGGGTAAATATTTTGGAACAGATGGCGTCCGTGGCGTCGCCAATAGTGAACTAACACCGGAATTTGCATTTAAACTTGGCCGTATAGGTGGCTATGTTTTAACGAAAGATGCAACTGACCGTCCTAAGGTTTTAATTGGTCGTGACACACGTATTTCAGGCGAGATGCTGGAAGGTGCACTTGTTGCTGGTCTTTTATCAATTGGGGTAGAGGTAATGCGCCTTGGAATTATTTCAACACCAGGTGTTGCATACCTTACTCGTATTATGAGCGCAGATGCAGGCGTCATGATTTCAGCTTCGCATAACCCAGTAGCTGACAACGGCATTAAATTCTTCGGCCCAGATGGCTTTAAGCTAACAGATGCACAAGAAGAGGAAATAGAAGTTTTACTTGATGCTCAAGAGGATACATTACCACGTCCAATTGGGGCAGATTTAGGATCTGTAAGTGACTATTTCGAAGGCGGACAAAAGTACATTCAATACTTAAAACAAACAGTGGATGAAGAATTTGATGGTATCCATGTAGCATTAGACTGTGCACATGGTGCTACCTCATCATTAGCGACGCATCTTTTTGCGGACCTAGAGGCTGACATTTCTACAATGGGTTCTTCTCCAAATGGTTTAAATATTAATGATGGTGTAGGTTCAACTCACCCAGAGGGACTAGCTAAATTTGTATTAGAAAAGGATGCAGATGTGGGTCTAGCGTTTGATGGAGACGGTGACCGTTTAATTGCTGTAGATGAAAACGGTAAAATTGTTGACGGCGATCAAATTATGTTTATTATTGGCAAGTATTTAAATGCAGTTGGTCGTTTAAAGAAGCAAACTATTGTGTCAACCGTTATGAGCAATATGGGCTTCTATAAGGCAGTTGAAGATAACGGTATGCAAAGCATACAAACTGCAGTAGGGGATCGTTATGTCGTAGAGGAAATGCGTGCTAATGATTACAATTTAGGTGGCGAGCAATCAGGGCATATTGTTTTCTTAGATTTTAATACAACGGGCGATGGTCTACTAACAGGTATTCAGCTTGTCAACATTATGAAAGCGACAGGTAAGAAGCTGTCAGAGCTTGCTGCCGAGATGAAAATCTATCCTCAGCGTCTTGTCAATGTTCGTGTAACAGACAAGCATGCGGTGACTGAAAATACGAAAGTGGCCGCTGTGATTGCAGAGGTAGAAGCTGAAATGGCAGGGAATGGTCGTGTTTTAGTACGTCCTTCAGGTACTGAGCCGCTTGTTCGTGTAATGGTGGAAGCTGCTACTGAAACAGCTTGTGAGCGTTTTGTTGAGCGTATTGCAGATGTTGTGCGTGCAGAAATGGGCTTAACAGACTAGTAAATATAAACTTAACTCGATTTCCGTTTTTAGGAGGTCGAGTTTTTCTTGTTTGAAAAAGGATGTTTTAAATAGCAAAGATGGGGAACAGTAAAAAGGAGTCACAATAACAAGGAGTGTTTGATGGATATGGCTAAAATTGCTACAGTTATTACCGATATGTTCGAGGATAGTGAATTTACAAGTCCTAAAGAAGCCTTAGAAGCGGCTGGACATCAGCTAGTAACAATTGATACAGAGGCAGGAAAAGAGGTAAAAGGGAAACATGGGGAAACAGTAAAAATTGATAAAGGCATTGAGGATGTAAAAGCGACTGATTTTGATGCACTGTTTATACCTGGTGGTTTTTCTCCAGATATCTTACGCGCCGATGATCGTGTAGTGGCGTTTGTAAAATCCTTTATGGATGATATGAAACCAACCTTTGCCATTTGTCATGGACCGCAGCTGCTAATTACGGCAAAAACACTAAATGGTCGTGACGCTACAGGTTATAAATCCATTCAAGTAGATTTAGAAAACGCAGGGGCAAAATTCCACGATGAGGAAGTATTCGTCTGCCAAAAGCAACTCGTGACAAGTAGAACACCAGATGACCTACCTGCCTTTAATAGAGAAATAGTAAATTTATTAGCTAGTAAATAACAAAAAGGCACAAGCAGCTTTTGCTTGTGCCTTTTGTTTCTTTTGTATAATGCGCTGAGCACATTTGTTATTTGACCAAGATCAATGTGCATTCTGCGATACCCTTAAAGCCCGTACTCGTAAGTTGCGTGACAACTTCATATCCATAAATTTCGTCACGACTAATGATTTCTAATACGATTCCTGCCTTTAAGCATTTTCTTCAGATTCTCCACCAAATCATCCCCACTAACAAAACAATCCGTACTAAGTAATGCTAAGTAGTGTGTTTTTCAAGGTTTTTCTAGCACTAGCAATTGTTTGTCTACATATTTGTCACGAAAAAGCAAGGGTACTAGGTATTTTTTATAACGAAAGTTTGACGGATAGCATATGATTGAGTATGATGGAGAAGTTGAAGACGAGGTCCGACCTTGTTCTTGAACGAACGCAAAAGGAGGAAAGAGAGCGTAAAATCGGAAAACAATTATAGCGCCTGAGCTGAAGAAATTGGACGAAAAGAATCTTCAGCAGACGAGGTGGAGGTTTATCGAAAATTCGGCGGATACCTCCCGATCGACATACCCGATTGTCATTTTTCATTTCGAAAGCATTTGAGTGATTGAATGTACAGGAAATGGAGAAGGTATCGTAAAGCAATAGATGAATAGAAGAAAACTTCACATATCGAATGCTCCATTCAGATGGCTGAATGAGTTCATTGCATGTACGAAAGTGCTTTATTTTATTTAAAATAAAGTTTGCTTGTCCATTCAAAAAATTCGGTAGATGAGGTCTACTTTGTCATTGCGTTAAATTGACAATATCGGAGGACGAGAATTTATGTGTGGAATTGTAGGATATATTGGTGAATCAGATGCAAAGGAAATTTTATTAAAAGGTTTAGAAAAGCTAGAATATCGTGGTTATGATTCAGCGGGCATTGCAGTCCGTAATGAAGAAGGCGTAACGGTTTTTAAAGAAAAAGGACGTATCGCAGACTTACGAGAAGCGGTAGATGAAGATGTTGCTGCGAAAATTGGTATTGGTCATACACGTTGGGCTACACATGGAGTACCAAATCGTTTAAATGCTCATCCGCATCAAAGTGCATCAGGGCGTTTTACGCTTGTGCATAATGGGGTAATTGAAAACTATCATCTATTACAAAAAACATACTTAAAAGGTATTCCAATGAAATCTGATACAGATACAGAGGTTATCGTGCAATTAGTAGAGTTGTTTGTAAAAGAAGGTTTAAGCACAGCAGATGCCTTCCGTAAAACGTTATCTTTACTACATGGTTCATATGCGCTTGCACTATTAGATGCAGAAGCCGCTGATACAATCTTTGTAGCGAAAAATAAATCTCCACTTTTAGTTGGAATTGGTGAAGACTTCAATGTTGTTGCTTCGGATGCAATGGCTATGCTGCAAGTGACAGACCAATATGTAGAGCTACACGACAAAGAGGTTGTAATTGTACACAAGGCTAGCGTTGAAATTACAAAACTAGATGGTTCTGTAGTGGAACGTGCACCATATACAGCAGAGCTTGATATGAGCGACATTGAAAAGGGAACATATCCTCATTATATGTTAAAAGAAATGGATGAGCAGCCTACAGTCATACGCAAAATTATTCAAGCGTATGAGGGTGATAATGGCGATCTAACAATTGATACCGAAATTTTAGAAGCATTGCGAGCTGCAGATCGTTTATATATTATTGCGGCGGGCACAAGCTATCATGCAGGGCTCATTGGTAAACAATATTTTGAAAAAATGGCCGGTATCCCAGTAGAAGTTCATATTTCTAGTGAATTCGGCTATAATATGCCATTACTTTCAAAAAGACCTTTATTTATCTTTATTACACAATCAGGTGAAACAGCAGACAGCCGTCAGGTTCTAGTAAAAATTAAAGAGCTTGGCTACCCAACATTAACAATTACAAATGTACCTGGCTCAACACTATCACGTGAAGCTGATCACACGTTGTTATTACATGCGGGTCCAGAAATAGCTGTAGCTTCTACAAAAGCATATGTGGCGCAAGTAGCAGTCCTTGCTCTAGCAGCCTATGTAACAGCAAAAGCAAATGGCACAGGCTTAGAATTTGATTTAAAACAAGAGCTTGCGATTGCCGCAAACGGTATCCAAACAATTATTGACTCAAAAGATGTATTAGAAGACATCGCAGAAGACTACTTAAAAATCGCGCGTAATGCATTCTTTATTGGTCGTAATATGGACTTCTACGTGAGCCTTGAAGGGGCCTTAAAACTAAAGGAAATCTCTTATATCCAAGCAGAAGGCTTTGCTGGCGGTGAGCTTAAACACGGAACAATTGCTTTAATTGAAGAAGGAACACCAGTGTTTGCACTTGTTACACAAGCATCAGTTGGGCTAAACATCCGTGGTAATGTGAAAGAAGTTGCTGCGCGTGGTGCATATCCATGTATTATCGCGATGGCTGGTATTGATGAGGATGGCGACCGATTAGTCATTCCGCATGTTCACGAATACCTAACGCCACTTGTATCGGTAGTGCCATTACAGTTAATCAGCTACTATGCAGCACTCCACCGTCGTTGTGATGTGGATAAACCACGTAACTTAGCTAAATCGGTGACAGTTGAATAATTGAGTTTTATACTAGAAGTGTGTTTGTAGTTTTATAAAAAAATTTGATCATTTAAAACAAAGTTCGATAATTTATATTAAAGTTTGATTAAACATCCTGTGTTGATATGCAGGATGTTTTTTGTATAGATAAGATTGTGAAGAATTGTAGGTTTTCAAATTATATAAAGGAAATTTTTTAAAGATTAACATTTCTGTTATTCTTTTTTTCTTTTGTGATAGATTTATCGTATTCATTTCGTATTACATAGTAGGTACCAATATTCATTGAGCGGGGTGAACAATTGAAAATTACAGAGAACAATGTTGTACAACACATACAGAAAAAAAATGAAAAAGCAATTCCTTTTATTATTAATCAGTATGGTGGTTTACTTACAGCGATCATTAAACGTCATTTAAATTACCAGCAGCAAGATTATGAAGAATGCCTTGATGATGTTTTATTATCGATATGGAATAATATTCATTCCTTTGATCCTAAGAAAAATTCATTCAAACAATGGATTGCAGCGATTGCAAAGTATAAAGCAATTGATTATCAAAGAAGACAAATTACCATACAAAATCAGCAATTTTCAGTTTCAGAAATTGATGAATCTATGGTAAAGGCAAAACAACCATTAGAAGAAAACTGCGTTGAGGAACTCCTTGAGCAATTGTCAGCTAGTGAACGGAAAATCTTTGAAAAATACTATTTAGAAGGAACCACTTCAAGTGAAATAGCAAAAGAATTTGATGCGAAAGAGTCTTGGGTTTATAACAAGCTTTCCAGAGGACGTAAAAAGCTTAAAAGTTTTTTAGTTCAAAAAATGAAGTGTGAGGAGTGAGAATATGTCTATTTATAAAGATTTAAATGATATGAATATGGATTTGGAACATTATGAAGAACAAGACCTTACAAACTTCGAGAAAAAGAAATGGGAAAAGCGTATATTAAAAAAAATAAGTAAAGAAAAGCCATCTCACGTAAAGATATATTTAGGAGTTACAGCATCTGTAGCAATGATTTTTAGTTTGATTATTGTCACGGGTTTAATTTCACCAACGATGGCGGCGGCGATGAAAGAAGTGCCTTTATTATCATCTGTTTTTAAATTTACAAGGGATCTTGGTCTACACGCCGCGGATGAAAAGGGGCTCTCAACAAAATTGAATACAAGCGTTACGCATGAAGGCTTTACATTAAATGTAACAGAAGTAGTGTATGATGGTACACGTGTTGCAATTGGGATTGAAGGCCATCATAAAGAAGGTGAAAATTCAAAAGAAAGTTTATCAGATCAAATGAGTAATATTGAATTTTCACTAAATGGTGAACCACTGAATCACACTAATTATAGTGGTGTTTATATGCAACCAAGTAAGGATAATAATTCCGCAGTTCTTGAATTTGCAGATTTGGAAAATAAAGATGGAAGCCCTTTCCAAAAGAAGTTTAATTTGACATTATCCACTACAATAACTGGGATTTCTGAACCTTTTAAAATGGATATTCCAGTGAGGGATATAGGTAACTATATAAACCTACAGCCTAATATAAGTAGAAAATACAAAAATAATCAGTTTACTATTGAACAAATTATACTAACTCCCATAACAACTAGTATTACAACAAGAATAGCCTTGCTTGATAAATCAACTTCTGTAGATTTCCGGGAAGGAATACGTATCGAAGTTTATGATGAACAAGGGCGTGAACTAAAACTAATTAATGGCAATGGTGGCCGTGAGACAAATAAAGGAAATAGCGATTTCATCATGGATTTACGTGTTCATCCATTTGAAACCTTACCAAAAGCTATTACAATTAAACCGTATATTCATCTTTATGACTTTGAGGGATCATACCAACTGGATGAAAACGGTGATCCGAAGATTCAATACATTCCAGAACTAGAAATAACAATACCAATTAACTCAAAAGAATAAAAAACTTCAAACTATCTTTTCACCTCAAAATAATAAGTACCAAGTAGTGCTCCGTTAGATTTAAAAGCTTTAACTTGAGCAGTTCCTGTATTTATCATAATAGTTTTATTACCAACAAGACGTACAACATTATTTCCATACAAAACTAACCAATGAGTACCTTGTATAGCGTATTCAGAGCTATAAGCGATTTTAGGAATAAGCCCATATTTTAGTTATTCCATTAAAGGACGCGTTTATTTAGGAACGCGTCTTTTTCTTTTAAAGGGCCATATTGTTGAATAAAAGACATTGAATATGGTAACCTTTGTCTAGTGAAAGTATTTTTTCTATAGATTGATTTTGCTAAGTGTTTAATTAAAAAGGAAATAATCAAAATGAGTAAATCTTTAATAGTAATTGTTGGTGCAGGACCCGGGGTAAGTGCTGGCATTGCAAGAAAATTTGGTAGTAATGACTTTAAAGTAATTCTCCTTGCAAGAAGGAGGGAATCATTAGACTTACAAATCGCCGAACTTCAGAATGAAAACATAGAGGCATATGGAATCACTGCTGATGCATCAGATTCAAATTCATTAATAGCTGCATTTAATCAAATAAAATCAGACTATGGAGTACCAGACGTTTTAATTTATAATGCAGGTGCGAATACTATAAACAACCCTTCAATTTTGGATCAACAAGATTTATTGAACGATTTTAATGTGAACGTAGCAGGTGCTTTAACTAGTTCCCAACAAGTCATACCAGAAATGATTGAACGCCAAAAAGGAACAATCCTTTTCACTGGTGGAATGCTTGCATTAAATCCTGTTGCATCAAGAGCTTCTGCAGCAATAAGCAAAGCAGGATTACGCAACCTAACTTTTACACTTGCAGATGAATTGTCACCTCATGGCATTACTGTCGGTACTGTAACCATAGGTGGTGTAGTAAAACCAGGAACATTTTTTGATCCAAATCGGATTGCTGAAGCATATTGGGTACTTTTTACTAAACACGATAAAAAGGAAATCCTATATAAACAATAAATGTTTATAATTCTTTACAGTTCCATTATTGGGCGCTATTTTAAAAATAGCGCCCGTTTCACAATGATGCACATTTTTGATAACTCTTGTGTCAATGTTTTCTTAACTTGCGACATCTCAGCTTTTGTTTATATGGTGACATATGTTGTACTAACAGCAACTATGAAAATATTCAATTAACCAAGTTTTCCTTTCGCTTTTTATAATATTTCGCTAGAAAGTCACTGGCTGCGCAAATGATTAGAAATAAGATAATCGTCGTCAAGAGACCTAAATTATTCATTCCGAAAACTGCAATAAGTAGAGCTATCAATACCCAGTGGATGATGTACATAGAATTTACGTTCTTACTCCATTGTACTAACGTATCGGTGACAACTTTTGGGAACGCCTTGGATGTGTAAAACAAGATGGAAATCCAAACAATAATAAAAGATGTATAAAGAAAATTATTGTACAATGTGTGGTGAGCGTACGAAACTTCACTCATAAGTCCTGTGTCTATTTTAAAAATAAATGTCAAAAAGGCTAGCAACATAAATACTGTGCTTGATAATAGAAGACTTTTTTTGTAGAAGATTTTTTTTGATTGTGCATTTTTGAGCAGAATTCCAAAGCAATAACCTGTCATTGGATAAAAAATCCACGTGATTAATGGAAATGAAGCCCATTCCCACGAGCCCCAGAATAAACCGGTGACCGCACCTATATAATCATTTTTTGTCTGGAAGGAAAGCATAATATAATTTGTGCTCGCTAATAATACAGTAAGTGTTAAAATTGGATAGATTCCTATTCCTGATTTTTTAACTAGTCCTACACAGATGATCGCGAGTCCCGCAAACTGAAGTATATCAATGGTAAGAAGGCTCTTGATTATGAAACCAGTTTGGTTCACCCATTCACCTGACAGTAGCGAAGGAAAGAAAATAATTACGGTTCTTAAGATGTTTAATACATATCCCAGCGCAAAAATCCTCAAGCCTCTGTCGATAGATTTTTTCAGGCTGTTATTACGCGAGTATACTGCCCCCGTTCCCAATAAAAACATAAACACAGGCGCCGCAGGGAGCGTACCCAGTAGCTCAATAATCCCACCTGCATTTGAATGAATGATTGCATTTACTGATAAGCTACTTTGTATATGCACTGCAATCATACACATAATCGCGATCCCTTTGGCAATATCCAATTCAAGTTGACGTTTTGGTAAGCGTAATAATTCTTCGTTGTTTACTTGATATTCTTTATTCATTTCTTTACTCCGATCTGATTTGGGCAAATCACAGCTACTTCATTGCATTGATAAGTACGGAATGAAGTGACACTGAATTTTTGCCTTTACGTTTTATCCAGCCTATAAACGTAACTATAGCAGGGTAAATAGGACATATAATGTCTTATTTGAAATAATTCATATTTTTTTATTTAGTCATATGAAGTTGTCTTCTTGAGATCGGTTGAGTAAGTAATACTTACTACTATATTGGAGGGGAATATCATTCGAAATCGTCAATTTGAAATCGTGCTCTATTTGCTGAAAGTGAAAAAAGCAACCCATAAAGAGTTAGCACGTACCTTTGAGGTAAGCCTTAAAACCATTCAAAGAGATATTGATAAATTATCTATGATGGGAATACCAGTAACTTGCAAACAGGGAAATCAAGGTGGGATATATATAGAGGAAAACTTTAAGTTATCAAAAAGTTTTTTGACAAAGGAAGATCTGCAAACGATTACCTTTGCGTTATCTATGTATGATAGTATTTCAACAAAAAAACATAAGGATAGTGTGTTGAAGAAGTTGTCTCTTATTTCACCTGATTTGATTCACCTTTACGAGAACGATGCAGAAAATTATTTAGTAGTAGATCTTGTGGAAGAGAAAATTGATATGACAGAAGGCATATATAAGAAAATAAATCACTGTCTGGATGAAGAGCAGCTTCTCGATATTTCAGTAAATGATGAACAGCTCGTTGTTGCGCCTATTAGTTACGTGCTGCGGCCTGAAGGTTTATATTTATATGCTTTTGAGAAAGAATATCTATTGATTAAAATCTCAACAATTAGTCAAGCGGACATCACAGATGTGGAGTTTGAAAGAACCTTTATCCCTTATAAAGATAATAAAAAGATAGCACTCAAATAAGACATTATATGACTTGTTTTGAGTGCTATTATGATTTTAGGGGGGATAAAACATGAAAGATAATATATATGAAAGTCAATCAGTAAATAAATTAATTATGACATTCTCACTTCCGGCAATATTCTCGTTAATAATAGAAACGATGACTTCGGTCGTGGATACATCCTTTGCGGGACATTTAGGTAGTCAAAGTGAAAATGCTTTGACTGCAATGGGATTACTATCACCACTCTTGGCTGTGTTTGTTGCACTTCAAACACTTTTTGCTATTTCTACTGCCATTATGATTTCCAAATATTTGGGTCGGAATGATATGTTGAAATTGAACAACTATTTTAAGAGCGGCTTTATCATGACGCTCGTTGTCAGTATAATTACGTCACTGCTTGTCTACTTATTTATGGACCCAATATTAACAATGTTTGGTGCTGAAGCGGAAGTATATACTCTTGCACAGGATTATTTGAAAATCATTATTATCAGTAATATATTCAGTGCCGCTGGTTACACGCTTACAAGTACTATCCGGGCATTTGGAAATCCAAAAGCTGAAGCCGTGATTATTGTTCTTTCTGTGATCATTAACATTGTATGTAATGCTATTCTCACATTCGGCTTTCAATTAGGCATAGTGGGTATTGCACTAGGAACTCTGATTAGTGAAGTTGTGTGTGCTTTCCTATCAGTTATGTACCTTGTGAAGAATAAAAACTGGTTTACATCGAATCGATTTTCATTTAAAGAGTTCGTTTATATGTCATATAAGATGTTTAAAATTGGATTTGCCCAAACGACTATTCAATTGCTGGCAGGAGTCACTGCATTTATCGTGAATTATCAGTTACTCACTGTAGGGGGCAATGCCCATATCGCGATGTGGAATATTGCCAATAAAATGTACATGCTTATGTTAATACCAATCATCGGCATCACACAAGCTGTTCAAACAATTATTGCTTATTTCAATGGAAAAGGCGACGAAGTGAAAAAGCTTATGGTTGTGAAGAAAACAGTGCAATATTGCTTCTTTTACGGTATCGGGATAACGGCAATTGTATTCTTGGCCGGAAAGTACATCCTCATTATATTTACAGGAGATCAAGCAATTATTGAATCGGTTATGTCCATTATCAAGGTTATTTTCATCACTTTCCCTATGCTTGGAATTACTTATACAATCATGACGTTACTGCAAGTTACAGAAAGTGAAATGAAAGCAGTAATCATTGGGATAACGAGACAAGTCGTTTCAGTCATTCCATTAGTCGTAGTATTGCCGTATATTTTTGAGAAATATGATGTTTTCTCCATTAGTCCGTCCTTTTCAATCTTCTTTGCAATTCCGCTGGCAGATATATTGACTCTGGCTATTGCTTTACTATTCTTTAGGAAAGCTAAAAAAACCACATATGCAGATAGCGGGAATTAAAATATACAGTTTTTTCTTCTGTTGCAGTGATAGTTAGCTCTACCCAGTTATAATACCTTTAGAAGAATAGAAGCTGAATTTTTCAAACGATATTATGCTTGCTTTAGTAAAGTTTGCGGAAAAGATAGTATGCTGTAAACGGGCGCTTTCCTGGAAACAAGGAAAGTGCCTTTTTGATTAATTAGAGTTCGAAACTATTAATATTTTTTATTTTGTTGAATATCCTTGTATGGAAAAATCTTTTATTGAACATAATAGAATTTAGAATTAATAGATTTATAGGTGGGAGAGTGAAAGACACATGCTATTATCCGAAGCGTGGAAAAAGTATCAACAGGATAAAAAAATCGAAGGATATTCATTGCTTACATTAAAAACATATTGTTTTCAATACAATCTATTATTACGATTTTTTGGTGATATTGATATGAACGAATTTAATACAGATAGATTAAAAGAATATTTAATACGATCAGGAGATCACTTAAAGCCTTCCAGTTTAGGACATAGGATTCGTTGTGTTAAATCATTATTTAGATGGTCACATGAAGAAGGTTATACTCAAAAAAATCCTGCAGCTAAATTAAAAGAGCCGAAATTAGGTAAAAGGATTCCTAAATTTCTCTCAGAATTAGAGATAGAACATCTAAGGGAAGCTTGTCAAACAACAATGGAGAAAGCACTATTTGAGTTTATGTATTCAACCGGCTGCCGTATTGGTGAAATTGTAAAATTAAATCGAGAAGATATCGATTTTCAATCGAATTCAGTAATTGTACAAGGAAAAGGTGATAAAGAAAGGGAAGTGTACTTTAATACCCGCTGTTCTATTTGGTTAAAAAGGTATTTAGATGAACGAGTGGATAAGGAACCTTGTTTGTTTATTACGGACAGAAGGCCGAAAAGACGAAGGAGCATTGATAATTTAAGATATATTATCAAGCGCATATCAAATCGTGCTAGTATAAAAAAGAGTATACATCCGCATCAATTACGACACAGCTATGCAACGCATATGATTAATAACGGTGCGCCAATTGATGTCATTCAAAGTTTACTGGGTCATGAAAAGAGTGAGACTACAAAGATCTACGCTCAGCTAAGCGGAAAGCTAAGACAGGATTTATACAGTAAATACTTTTAAAAAACTTTCTTCAATTACACTCATGTAGAAATGGGTGTTTTTTTTATTATAGGGCCATTTAGTTGAATAACTGCCTCTAAAGAGAATTGTATATTTATGTTAAAATTTAGGGATAGTTCTTGAGAACAACTTGGTTATTTAATAAGAGTTTTTCGTTATTGCCATAGATACTTTATTTATAGTAGAAGAAGTGAGGGATTAACATGTTTTTTGTTCAAATGTCTGGCTTTCCTGGGTCTGGAAAGTCTACACTTTCTCGTCAAATTGCTGAGCGTACAGGAGCAGTCATAATAGACCACGATATTGTAAAATCTGCTTTATTACAGTCAACAGAAGAAATTCAAATCGATTCAAAATTAACTGGTAAGATTTCATATAATATTGATTGGTCTTTAATTGAATTTTACTTATCACAAGGACAAAATGTAGTATTTGATAGCCCTTGCCTTTATCAAGAAATGGTAGATCGAGGAATTGCTATGTCTAAAAAATATAATGTGAAGTACAAATATATTGAGTGCTACCTTGATGATTTTCAAGAGATTAATTTTAGATTGAAAAATCGAGAAAGAATGATAAGTCAAATAAGTGAGGTAACTTCCGAAGAGAATTTTAAATATACATTAGTCAATAGTAAAAGACCCGCTGATTATCAGTGCTTGGTTGTAAATACTGGCGAACCTATCGATAGTTATATTAATGACGTTGTAAATTACATAAAGAAATGAGTTGTAAATATTTTTATTCAATTAAAGGGCGCGATTGTGGAGCAACACAGGTAGAAAATAATCAAACTTTTTTATAAGACCTGACTTAAAACAGCTAAAGAAGAATCCCTTTTGGTCAATCTTTTTTCAAAAGGGATTCTTCTTATTTAACGTAAAATAAGGAATTTGCGAGGCATTTTTAATCAAACTTTATTCCAAACCAACAGTATTGAGTTACAATAAAGTTGTATACAGAACACTTAAACAGAATACATGAGTGATGATAACTATAAAATACAAACCTTGGTACAGTGTATTGCTGTATCAGGGTTTTTGTTTATGGTTTTTATTATGGCACACAAAATGCATTTCTTTAGTAAAGAATGCGACTTTCCTTCATCTAAGTAGCCATATGGTTGAATAACATTTTTATATGAAAGTCACGCTCTAGAAATGAAATAAAACTGCGATGAAACACCCCTTTGAAACCGAATAGGAGAGCAACATTTCAAATAATGTTCCTTGATATAATTCTCTATGTAATATAACTTTGTTTGAACAAGGAGATGGAAGCATGAGTAAGTTAACAGGCAAAATCGCTTTAGTTACAGGATCAAGTCGAGGAATTGGCCGCAGTATTGCATTGCGTCTGGCTCAAGAGGGAGCCTTTGTCATCGTTCATTACGGGAAAAGGCGTAATGAGGCAGAAGCAGTTGTTCACCAGATCGAACAAAGCGGAGGAAATGCTTGCGCAATTGGTGCTGACCTCAGTACTCTAGATGGTATTCAAGATTTATTTACTACTTTGGATGATACTATTCGGGGATATATGGGCGGTGTCGGATTCGATATTCTTGTCAACAATGCTGGAATAGGTCAAATTATGAGTTTAGAAGAGACGACGGAAGAATCATTTGAGGAGGTAATGAAGATTAATGTTAAAGCACCACTTTTTGTTACTCAGCAAGCTTTGCCACGTTTAAAAGATGGAGGACGTATTATTAATATTTCTTCTTTTGTGACACGTGCAGCTTCGCCAAGTGTCTTCACATACAGTATGTCCAAAGGTGCTATCGACACGTTTACGCGTCTTCTAGCCAAGCAACTAGGGAGCCGTGATATTACGGTAAACGCCATCCAGCCTGGAATTATTAATACGGAGATGAATGCTGAGACTTTGGAAAAGCTTGATGGGCAAAAATATGCGGCTGGTCTTTCAATCTTCAATAGATGGGGAGAACCCGAGGATGTGGCAGATATTGCCGCCTTTCTTGCTTCCTCAGACAGCCGTTGGGTAACTGGTCAATTACTCGATGCAAGTGGAGGATCTCATCTATAGAACCTGTAAGATAACGAATTTATACGGAACTTCAAATGAAGACACCCGAAAAAGTTAGACACATATTTTTAAGCAGTTACTGAGGAATGAACTCTGTATTGGACAGGGCTCATTCCTTTTAATTTTTCTTTCATTCGTTGGTTAATGTAAATAGTAAATGTACCTCTCCAATTAGAAATGAAATGTTCCATACTTTCAAATTTTTAGTTCAGATGTTAATCGTCCTTCATTATGGAAGTATGTTGAACGATTGGCCCCATTTACAGAGGGAAATCCAGTTCCGGATTACGAGAAACAGAGTGGATTTATCGATGCCTAGCAATCGGGCTCAATTGTTGAACAGCATAGTTAGAAAATGATCCGATTTATTTAATAAAATCGAAACCGAAATATGCAAGAAAAGAATCTATTTTGATCATACCTTCTATTAATATGGATTCTTTTATTTGCCGTAAAATAAGGGTTTCTGAGGTACTTTAATTGCATGTCATCAAAAGCAAATGATTAAAATGTGGCACGAAGTTAAATGTAGGTTATTCCATTAAAGGGCGCGTCTTTTTCAATGCATCACTATTGCTTAGCAATGGCTTTTAAGAAGCAGCTCTAGAAATTATCTAATTTATATAATAAACCACAAATAAAAAAGCAATTGTAAAAGTAAAAGATATATCCAGAGTTAGGTGAAACTAACTTGGAGATAGTTTGATTTTTTATGTAAAAAAAAATTAAATTTCAGATTCCTATCATTTTTCTTAGCTACAATGTAGTCAAATGAAGGGGGTAGTATCCATGAAAAAAAAGAGAATCAGTTTGATATTGGCTTTTTTAGTAACTTGTACATTCACTTTTGGATTAAGTGTTCGAGCTGATGATGACCATGAACACGAGTATAAGAAACATGAGAAGTACGACGATGATGATCGTTACGAATATGACCATGATGATGATGACGATGATGATCGTTACGAATATGATGATGAAGATGAATCCTATAATACGAATGGTGAAGTATACGAAAAAGGTACTTGGAATATTTGGACAAGAGAATTAGTTATGGAGAAAGAGGTTTTGCCTTTCAGCATGTCAAAATTAGTCAATTTGAAAGTAGTAGGTATGAATAAAGAATTAAATTTTTATGTTATCCCAAAAGACGGGGAGTTTTTTGTACCAGGGAAAACAGTGGCACAGCTTTTAGGAGCAAAAGCTACCTTTTACAAAACAAGCAAAATTTTAGATATACAATATCAAGAGAATGAACTAGTTTTTCGCTCAGGTACTAATGTTGTCTATGATAACAATGTTAAAACACCGTTACCTGCATCTTCATTCTATTTAAATGAGGAACTCTATGTACCAATCAGTGTCATTACAAATGGCTTAGGCTATGTGGTCGAATGGCAAGAAGACAATCAAATGTTTTTATGTCAACTTTTAATCAAATAGGAAGGAATGGTGAACAATGAAAGATCCGAAAAAAGCGAAATGGATATTAGGCGCATCAGGGGTGATGTTATCTGCCGTACTATTAACGCAAATAAACACTTCAATACAAGCAAAAACAAACCATTCAAATGATCTTCAAATTACTGCGCAACAAGAAAAAGACATGACGGAGAAAGAGAAAGAGCTTGTCCAACTAGATTGGACAAATTTTGAAGTTCAAGCTGCCAATCAAATTTCAAAAAAGAGTGATCGAAAAACCAAAAGAACATAGTGGAGATGATGAAGATGGACACACTTTCCCTACAATTAATGAATACCGATTTTTTTATAGCTATTCCAAAAGGTAAAAATAAAAATTGGAAAGAGCGGGCTGAAAAATGGTTGCAGTACGTAGCAAAAGAATGGTCAAGGTTTCTACCTAATAATGAGTTGTCACTATTAAATGAATTAAAGATTGGCGAGACATTGCAACTAAGCACGTCACTTTATGATTGTTTACAACGAGCAAATCAATATTATCTTCAATCCAATGGATTATTCTCACCCTATTTGAAGTTGCAGCTGGAGCAGCAGGGCTACAATCAGTCGTTCCCATTTAAAGTGGCTAAGCATCAATCCTCAAATGTAAAGTCCATCTCAGGAAAGCCATTTCAGTTTTTAAGCAATCAGCAGGTAATGAAACTTGCGAACCAGGAAATTGATTTAGGTGGATTTGCTAAAGGGTATGCCATAGAAACGCTGGCTAATTGGCTTGAAAATGAGGTTGCCCCTGATTACGGCATTATAGATGGTGGTGGTGATATGAAACTATGGTCTACAGGGGAGAAGATATGGAAGATTGGTGTGGCTGACCCTAAAATAATTGATAAAGAAATTAGCTATATCAATATTAGCACGGGAGCGATTGCCACTTCTAATCGAATTTTTAGAAGTTGGACACAAAATAATATTACGAAGAATCATCTATTGAATGGACGAACAGGTGAGGTTGCCAAAACAGATGTGTTGCAAGCGACGGTCGTAACATCTTCATTGTGTGATGCCGAAGTATGGGCAAAGCTTTGTTTCCTAATAGATGAAAGTGAGCAACAACAGTGGTTTGAAACAAATTGTCAACGAAATGCTCGGTTTATTGTCAAAGAAGGACAAGAAGGTTATTGGATGATGGCAAGGGGGAGAGAAGTTGTTAACTAGTACATGGGAATGGATTAGACTATTTGGATTTTTAGCCTATTTTTATTTTACAATCTCCATTATTTTTGGGCTTTTAAGAAAATCACCATATGTAAAATCACATAAAAACTTAATTTATCAAATACATCAAAATGCAGGTTGGATGGGGTTGTTCACATTAATAGCCCATATGCTTGTATTAATGATTGACAGCTATAAGCCTTATAATGTAGTGGAAGTTTTGATTCCTTTTGCCGCTGACTATAAGTCAGTAGCCTCTAGTCTTGGCACAATTGCTTTTTATTGTTTTTTGATCGTGTTAATGACTTCAGATTTATGGATTAAAACAATGAGTCGATCTATATGGAAGAATATTCATATGCTTGTGTTACCTGCGTGGTTACTTTCACTTTGCCATGGCATCATCATTGGTACTGATACTGAAAATTTATTTGTACTAATTTTTTATGCGTTAACAGCCGGTTTCACTTTAGTTATATTGGTTTTGCGAAGAGTGAGCCAAGAGAGTTTGAAAAAGGACATTTCCCCGAAAAATAATACGTCTATCTAAGTGATAAAAGCATCAACTCTTCCTAGAAAAAGGGAAGGATTGATGCTTCTATTATTTCAAATTTTAAATACAATATGAAATGTTGTGCCTGTTCCTACTTTACTTGTAGCAAAAATTTTCCCATTGTGCTGTTCAACAATCGCTTTTGCTATTGACAGACCTAAACCAGTTCCGTTTCTTTGGCGTGCAGCATCGCTACGATAAAATCGTTCAAAGATTAAGGATAATTCATGCTCTGGTATACCAATTCCTTGATCGGTTAAAGCAATTTCAATAGAATCTCTTTCTTTTAAAAGGGTGAGTGTTATTTTCCCTTTTTTAGAGTACGAAATAGCATTTTCCAATAATATATAGAGTAGTTCTTGTATCTTTGCTGCATCTCCAAGTAGCTCTATATTTTCTTCAATTTGTGTTTCAAATTGTATTTCAGGAGGCATTAATTTGTGGAATTTTGCACTAACTTTTTCTAGCATTTTGGAGAGTGGTATAACACCTATATGCTGATTCCATTGTTGCTGATCATGGCGAGCTAAAAATAACAATTTCTCCAACAATTCTTTCATTAGTTGAGCTTCTTCTTTCATTTCATGAATTAATTCTTTGCCAAAAGGGCTTATATTTTTAGCTTCTTCTAGATCTAATATATCGAGCGAGCTATAAAAAATACTGAGTGGTGTGCGCAATTCATGAGAGGCATCTGAAACAAACTTTTTCTGTTTATCATATGACCATTGAATAGGGACCATTGCTTTACCTGCCATATAGTAACTAAGGAGTCCGATTAAGACTGTAGAAATACAAGTTAACAGAATAAGTAACTGAATGGTTTTTTTGAAAAAGTGTTGTTGTGAAGTAATGGATTTCCCTAAAATGATATATCCAACAACCTCATTACGTTCGTAAATAGGTTTTTTCAGAAGAAGGAAATGCTCATTTTGCCATTCGAAATGAAGCACTGTTTTTTCATTTGTCTTGCTTTTTGTAAAGACTTCCTCTAATTGTGTTTTCAGACCTTTATAGGACTCATCACCGTGAACAAATATATGGTTGTTTGTATAAATGTAATAGAAAAAATTACGGTTTGGATCATAGCTCAAATTTTCCTTGTCATGATCCTTGTATTCATAAAAATCATGTTTTTGTTTTGTATAGATGGATTCTAGTTCTTCTAACTGTTGAGTATCCATCAAATTTACGAGTGAAAAATAAAGAATGATGATGAAGAGAGAAAAAAACGAAAAGAAAATGGTGGCATATAATAATGATAATTTTTTTCTTGTTTTATTAAACACAGTAATCCCTCAGTTTATAGCCAATCCCTCTTACATTTTGAATATGCGATTTTTCATGGCTAGTATCAATTTTTTTTCGGACGAGTTTCACAAGTGCATCCAAGGAGTTATTTGAAACGTCAAAATCATAGCCCCATATGTAAATACATATTTGTTCTCTTGTAAGCACATGTCCCTTATTGATGAATAGGAATTCTAAGAGTGCAAACTCATTTTTAGTTAATTCAATTTCAGTATTATCGCGAAGGAAAACGCGAGAATCTATATTAAGTTGTAAATTTTCTACTTGGATGACTTGTTCGATTACTTTTTCTTTTCTTCGCAGTACTGCTCGAATTCTTGCTAAAAGTTCCTCCATCTTAAAAGGTTTTACTAAGTAATCATCTGCTCCACTATCTAAACCTTGAATAATATCAGAGGTATCATCTTTTGCAGTCAGCATCAAAATACCACCACTAAAACCTGTATCTCGAAGTTGTTTGCAAACCTCAAGACCACTCAGCTGAGGCATCATCCAATCTAAAATTAACAAATCAAAACTTTCGGAAAAGGTATGGTCGAGCGCGTCTAGTCCGTTATCCACTTCGATTACGTGGTGAAATTCCTTTCTAAGAATATATACGATATTTTTTCTTAAACGAGCATCATCTTCTGCAAGTAATATTTTCAAAGTTGTTTTCCCCCTGTAAATTATATTCAATATACTATACAACCCTAAAATGAATTTAAACTGAAAATTGTAGCTTTGAAAAAAAGATGCGATGCTTTTTTTAAAGTAGTGGAGGTTTGACCATCGGTAATCAATATGAGAGCCGCACGATCAAGATGTATCGTCGATTTTTGAAATTATGATTTGGGTAAATCTTTTATTTCTGTGCAATGTGCCAGCCAATAGGTTTTGATTCGGGCATTGATCTACTCCCTTAGTTGGTTGTGATAAAAGTATACTACGAATATCACAGCAAGCGGCATAAAACGGAAAGAGCAAAATGAATCCCATAAAAATTATGACTGAACCTTGAAATAAATGAAAACACCTCTCTGATTAAGGAGGTGTTTTTATGAGAGGTATAGAGGGGTATTAATGGTTTTGGTTAATACTTTTAAATAATAATAATATTTTTCAATTTTTTCCTTTTGTACATCATTGTAAAGCCTCAATAGAATATGCATCATGTGATTTTAAACACCATTAGCATAATTTTCCGTTTGTGTATAAGGTATTTCTTCATATGTAGGAGATAGAGATCAAGCGTGTGCAAAAACTTATTTTTGTTCTAACGTCTAAATACTTTTTCGTTAATTGGCACTCATTTCTGAGTCTGAACAAAAATGCAGAAGTTTGTTTTAATTTTTAACAGGAACTAGTAAACAGTATATATGTACATAAGCTGAGTGGAGCTATTTTTATACTAAGTGTCTATACTGTTTAACCAATCAAATGTAAAATAAGTGATTCTTATGTATGTAATATGTAGATTTATCGAAAAAGGGACTTAAATAAACTAAACAGCTTGTATTCCTGTCAACATTATCGTTCTTTTTTTCTTCTGGTTAGAAGTAATTGATATAGAAAAATAATGGCCAAAAAAATTACTCCAAATAAATAAAACCAAAATATGGTTGTTTTTTCTCCCCAGTGAATACTTACTTGGCGTAAAAGAGCAATAAATAAGATTAGTAACGGGATAAGTATAGCTTTCCTATTAATCAAAATTGTTCACCACCTCTAATTTTCAATTTATGTTTCTGCATGCCTATCCAACTTTGAAACATTTTTTCAAATCTTAGCTAAAGTAAATGGAATCCCCTAAAAGCAAAGTGTTTCGCCATTTTAAACAAATGTCTATAACACCGATTACTAAAAGGGGATGATACAAATAAAAATTTAAATTCAATTACTTAGAACTATGTAATTAAATTATAATCAAAAAGTCAAAACTAAGTTTATTTTAGTTAGTCGTTACCTAACCATACTCCAACTACCCCACCTACTACGGCACCAGCAGCAATTCCCCAAGGTCCACCAAGTCTACCCACTTGAGCCCCTTTTTTTGCTCCTTGTACTAAAGCAACACCTGTCGCGCCAAGACCTGCACCTGTAGAAAAATTAAGAACAGAAGATGCAGCGCTCCCTCCACTAATCGATTTCAATCTTCAAGCCATCGCCATCTATCTCCATTAACTTTGCTTCAGATAATTCGTTCATCCCTAACTACCTCAACCTTTCTAGTAATTGGAATAAAACTAACAGTTATATTTAAATATATAGTACTTTTTTGATGTGGTTTACAACTGTGTAATTCCGCAAAGTACCAATTGCGTAATCACACAGTTGATTACAGATAGTAGCTCTTTTTAGGGGGAAATTAACACAAATTCATTAGCATTCTTTATGTAATTTTTACCTGAATTTTGATTACCTATTTTAGAAATATAGCAAAATATTAAAAAAACAACAAAATTTTACTATTCCATTTTATTGTTAGATGTTTATAATGAAATGTAAATATTTTAAATTAAAAGTGGGCGATGGATGGATTTGTTGTATCAAAACAATATACTTAAGGAAATGAAAGAATTAGTCGTATCGGAAGATTTCCATGAGTCTTTCAGAACTAACATTTTAAATTATATTGATGAAAAAAAAGATTCACATATGATTTTTGGCCATCTCTGTATGATTCACTATCAAGAGTTTGCCCAAGATGATAACTTGGAAATTATAAAGATAGCTGCCGCTATTGAACTAATAATTTTAAGTTTTGATATAATAGATGATTTACAAGACAATGATTCAGATTATATCTGGTGCAATGAACCTGCTTTTGCTATGAATGCAACTTTAGCCATGATTTTTTTAGCTATAAAGCTGATAAGTGAAAGTTCCTTTACTCATAAACAAATAGCTATAGGTGTTTTAAACGATTTTGTCTTAAGAAGTATTAACGGACAACACTTAGATTTATTAAATAATTGTAGAGTTGAAGAAAGCTATATAGAAATGATTACTTTAAAATCTGGATCATTGACTGCCTTAAGTAGTCAATTAGGCACGGTTCTAGCGTTAGGTAAATATGAACCCTGTGTAGAAGAGTATTCAAGCTATATAGGTGTTATTCAACAAATAAAAAATGATATTGAGGATTTAAACATGTGGAATAAGAAAAATGATTTGCTAAATAAAAAATTTTCCATACCTATTATTTTTTTATTTGAACAAAGTGAGGAGTATTCGAAAATTTTAACAGATTATTATTCAGGTACTACAGCATACTTAGATAATCAAATTTTTGAAGATGCTTTGATGAATAACGGAGCTATCCATTATACCGTTGCATTAAAAAATACGTTTAAATTTAAAGCACTAGATTTATTAAAGATAATGCCATTTAGCAAAAAAAGTAGGCTATATTTAGAGAAATTAATGGAATGAGGGCTGTAATTTGAGAAAATTAATTCAGTATTTATTAGAAAATCCTAGTTTAATTGTTTCCTTAAAAGAAAACAAATTGTCATTAGTAGGTGTTACAACACGAGAGCAACAGGCTATTTTAGAAGCATTTAAAGAGCCTATCTATTTTAGAGGGCTTGGATGGCGCGGGGCAGTGGATGAAAATAAAATATAGTGCGTTTTTATTTACGATTATTAGCTATACATTAGCGATCGTATATATGTTGTCTATCAGTTTCAGATTTCCATTGATCGGCATTGAAGTCGAAAGAGTACATAATGATTGGGTCATAAAGAATTTTACCTATCCTGAGTGGGCAAACCTCAATGATGCAGAAAAAGGGGATACTATTTTAGAGGTAGATAATAAAGAAATAGAAACAGGAAAAGACACAAAAGAATATATGATAAGAAGTGCAAATAGTATCTTGTTAGAAGATTCACAGGGTAATTTAAAGACTATACAAATTAAGTATTCAGAGTTGCCATATCAATTTCTGCATGCTTTCATTATTCCATTAGTTTATTTCTTTATCAATTTAACGTTAAGTATTTATTTATATATATATAAAAGAAAAACCTTTCAATCCTTGGGCATCTTTATTTTATTTATACTGACAGTTTCATTGACTTATAGCAGTGTGGGAGCTTCTACTCGATTAGATAGTTTAGGCATATTTATAATAAGCAATGGTTTAATATTAAGCTTAATTTTATTAATTCATTTTTTATGTAATTATCTTAAATCTTTAAGTATTCATTTCACTTTTATAGTGAATAAAATGATCTTATATGGATTTACTTGTATTGTTGGTTTATTGACGCTATGTGAGATGGTTGATCCTTTGATAAGACCATTCAATACAATTCTAATTTTAGTTATATTTTGTGTTCTAATACTTTATGCTATTTTTATAATGGGTATGTCTTACATAAGATATCGTAAGCAACAATTTTTGCTATTATTTTTATGTTTGATAGTACCATTCCTCCCGTTTGTGCTACTCTACGTTCTACCGATTCTTTTATTTAAACAATTTATCATATCATCTTCGGTTAGCGCTTTGTTTTTATTAGTTATCCCTATTTCTTTACTATTGGTGCAATTTCCTGAGCGGTTGTTTGATTTAGATTATCAAATTTCCAAGATCCGTAATTATAGTATGTTTTCATTAACGTTAGCTGCTTTAATATGTACAGGGATTTATCTTACTATTCATATTTATTTAATGGATTTACTGTATATCTTTTTATTTGTGTTTATATTATTGGTAGTTGCACTCTATATTAAAGAAAAGATAGATTATGCTAATCGGAAGCTACTATATTCCCCTAAAGGAGATTATATTCACGTTGTCCATAAAACTATCGAACGCATTATAAAAGTGACAACAGTTGAAGAATTATTAGAGCGCTTTACAGAGGAACTATCACAACAATTAGCTGTTAGTAATATTACTATTTATATCTACTCTACAGTTGATGGAACAGTTATTAAGAATGATTTACCGTCTGTTCCCGTCTTTAATTTTGATACTATTGAAAAATTAAGCTTAGGTGAGATAAAGAAAATAGGGGACCTTTATATAGGTTGTTTACATGAAACCTTAGATCAAAAATACATTCTTACGATTGGGGATAAAGATAAAGTTTATTTAAAAAGAGAAGAGTTATTATGCCTTGAACTGTTGATTATGTACATAAGTAACTTTATTGAAAATACGCAATTGGTTGAAGACTTAATCTACCAATTGAATACTTCTCAAAAACCAGGTAAGCCATATCCTCCATGGCTAAGGAAATTCGTTTGGATAAAGCTCGAAAACGAAAAATATCAGCTAGCTCAAGAGCTCCATGATACGATTCTTCAAGAACAAATCCATCTAATTAGAGAGATAGATAAATTTCAAGACAAGCAAGTACAAAAAGAAATACAACAACTCATTCAGCAGCATCGCGAAAATCTGGTTGAGCTTAATCACCAATTACGCTATTATTGTGGAAAATTGAAGCCACCACTACTAGAAAAGCAAGGTTTAAAGGCAGCATTAAATAAATTATTTGCAGAGACAGATCAGCGTGCGGATTTCGCTATCATTCTTGAAATTGAAGATGTAGAGTTAGCGAATGCTGATTATCCTTTACTCATTTATCGAACAGTACAAGAATTATTAAATAACGCAATAAAGCATTCACAAGCTACCTATGTGAAGATACAACTTATCTCTACATTATATGGCTTTGAGCTGGTGTATTTGGATAATGGTGTAGGCTGCGATTTGTCCGAAAGTGAACGGAAAAATTCTATGGGACTCCAAGGAATAATAGAGCGTATTTATGCTTATAACGGTTTTATCCAAATTGAGTCTGCTCCTGACGAAGGGATGCGCGTCCATATAAAAATAGAGGAAGGAGTTACTTATGATTAAACTACTTATAGTAGACGACCATCCTATGATTTTGGATGGCAGTAAAAAGCTTTTTAACGCCGTATCAGACATTTCAATTGATACATTAAATGATATAGAGTCATTTGCAGATGTTATTGAGAAAAAAGTGTATGATGTTTTTTTAATTGATGTTAATCTCGGTGCTTGCAGTGGTCTAACATTTGCTGAATTAGTGAAGGAAAAATATCCATCCTCAATTGTAATTTTATATACGGGTGATGATATTAAAGATTACTATTCCTTAATTATTGAAAAGAAAATTAATAATGTGATTTCGAAAACAGCAACAAAAGATCGGATATTAAAAACCATTTACGCAGCCATGAACAATGATCTGTTACTTCCTGAAAACTTTATTGATTATGTTAATGATCGGTATTCAGGGAACTCTCTCAAAAAAATATTGCGCTTCAATAACAGAGAAAAAAGAATACTCGAGCTCGTAATGGAAGGATATACGAATCAGGCTATTGCGCTTGAACTGGGTGTAAAGCAACGGACAATTGAAAATAATTTAACACAAATCTATGCACTGTTAAATGTGGGGACACGTGCTGAAGCGGTAATAAAAGCGAAGGAGATGGGGTTGATTTGAAAATTAGGGAGAGTAGTATAACGCTTATACTGCTCTTTTTATCCATAACCTTTCGAACTTAAATACTAAAAATCCTCATTAGAAGTCTTATGTAATTATTAACGTTATTGTAGGTTACTTTCAACTAGTATATAAAAATTTGATTAAACTCGTATAAAGGTAAATCATTTACCTTTATACGAGTTTTAACTTGGTGTAGCATTTTCTTTTTATTGGAATTACCTATCAGTCTCTTTCTCGGAAAATGCCTGAAGCATTTTTTTAATATCTTAATGCCGTAGCAGTCATAATATCTCGAATAGAAGTTTGGTTGTAACCTTGTTTATTAAATAAACTTAGTGAAGTTTGGATAATAAGATCACGTATTTGATCTTCTTTATTCATTGAATTTCGTCCATTTTGCACAATGATAGAAGCAATTAATGCTTAACTTTAAAGTATGCCTTACTTACAGTTTAAATATTATTTTTATAAATTTAATCCAAATCTTTTTAGTTCAATGAAAATCCCTTCCAAGCCTTTTCCCTTTTTTGTTAGCGTATATTCCACGCGAGGGGGAACCTCAGGGTATACCTTTCTTTCTAATATTCCTTGGTCCTCTAGCAACTTAAGTCGGAGGGAAAGTGTTTTCGGGCTAATTCCATCCATTGATTTCAATAGGTCACTAAAGCGCATCGTTCCTTCTATAAGCAGATCACGAATAATCAAAAATGTCCATTTAGTCCCAATCACATCCAGCGTTTTAGCAATGGGACAAGTCTCACCTGGAGTTCCTTTGGTCAACACGACTGGCTCAATCACATTCATCAGAAGCAGCCTCCTAAAATTTCTTTATCTAATTCACCCTATACTACCACAATAGTATCCTTTTAGAAACTTTATATAATAAATATCACTACTTCCATAAATGAAGTTACTGTATATATAATAGCGTTGTGGCTGGATTGAAGAGGTGATCTTAATGAGACTTCTGATACCCATTAAAAATTAATGCTTGATATATACATGCAAGAGAAATTAAATGTTTAATTTACCATTGGTAAATATAGGGGGGTAAAAACATGTTAAAAGATAAAAAGATTGTCATTATTGGTGGGAGCTCAGGAATTGGCTTGGAATCTGCGAAACAACTAATAGCCGAAGGTGCTGAAGTAATCATTGCAAGCCGATCTGAAGATAAATTACGGAATGCAAAAGAGCAATTGGGGGCGAAGGCTATAGCTTACATACTAGATACAACACAAGAACAGCAAGTTGTGTCTTTCTTTGAAAAAGTTGGTCCATTCGATCATCTCGTAGTAAGCGCAGCAGAAACATCCGGTGGCTCATTTCTCCAAACAAGTACAGCTCAAGCTCGACAGTTGTTTGAAAACAAATTTTGGGGGCAGTATTATGCAGCTAAATATGGCGCGTTAAACATTTTACCAAACGGTTCCATTACTTTGTTTTCTGGGGTTGTAGCCTATAAGTCTATGATTGGTTCAGCAAATCTAGGTGCAGTCAATGCAGCTGTTTCAAATCTGGGTCAAACTTTGGCATTAGAACTTGCTCCGATTCGAGTGAATATTATTTCACCAGGTATCATTGATACACCTTCTCGTAATAAAATGTCAGAAGAAGTACGTAATAATTTCTATGCTTCTGTTGAAAACAAACTTCCAGTGAAACGTATAGGGAGGGCTGAAGATGTTGCACAAAGCGTATTATACTTACTAAAAAATAGTTTCGTGACCGGAACCATTCTTCATGTAGAAGGAGGACACATTTTAGCTTAAGTCCGTAACTAAATGAAAAAATGCATACGGATTTAAGAAATGTTCAGATACTGATACTATTAAAAGGGAAAAGCTTCAATTTCATAAACAAAAGTCTGTGAGATTAAACAAATATAGCCTAGTAACCTTAGGCTTCATTTAAAAGGCAAATTTAATGATGTAGAATAAGAATTGCTTATGACCAAAGAAGTTATAAACAGGTTTTTTCTATTTTGAACAATATCTTGGAATATAGTATGTAATTTTTGGTATAATTACATATAAATATATTAAGGAGTGTACTATATGAAAAAACTACTTATCATAACAAGTTATTTAGGCTTTTTTATATTAGGAGGTTTAACCTTCACCTACCTTTCAACAACAGACGCAGCAAGCAGTTTGAAAAAAATAAATGTTTATCAAGATACGATTCATTACTATGTAGATAAGGTGGAAAAAAAGCCACAAGAGGGTCAATCTGGCTTTATTTATGAAGGAACTACCTATGTTCCGATGCGATTTATTGCTGAATCATTAGGAAAAAATGTGACATGGGATGGCAAATCAAAATCCGTTTATATTGGTGATGTTCCTAAATTCATCTCTTTAAAAGATGTAAAACCTATTGGGAGTGATGAAGATCACTTCTTCCATAACCCGAGCTCTATTGTTATTAGTACTGGAGAAAAGTTTGAACAATCCTATCAACTAGGAGGTTTCCACGGTGGAGGGGCTGTACAAGATCATACAGTTGAATACTTAGTTAATGGAAAGTATAAGACATTTGAAACATCTCTAACGCCTGTTAAAAAGCTAGCAGCGGGCTCATTCGGCATAGGCTATATGAAAATTTACGCGGATAATAAATTGATCTATGATAGTGGATCAATAAAAGAAAAGGTAAAGGTTAATGTTAATTTAGACGGTGCTTCAAAAGTGAAGTTTGAAATGGAAGGCAGTGGCCTTGGTATATTAGACCCTAAATTTACGCAATAAGCTTTAATTTAAAGGCGATGACAAGAATGTGTGTCATCGTCTTATTTAATGGGGTGAATATTGTTTAACATTGATCTTGAATAACTATAGCAACATAATTAAGTGTCCATACATTTTTGTAAATATTTTCACATTTACATATAAAATAGTTGGTATATTTATGGTATAATTTCAAACGTTGTAGTTAAGGAAGAAGAAAAGGGAGAGAAAATCTTATGATAAAAAAGATCATGAAACGTACAAGCGCTATTTTGCTTGGTGCTTCATTGATGCTAACAACGGTTGTACCTGTGATTCATGCGGAGGAGCAGTCACTGCCTCTAACACCGTCAATTAGTGAGTGGGCAATATCAACATTAAATGAGGGTGAAAAATACGGAATCTACCCAATGGAATGGTATTTTGATGGTTTCCTTCAAGAAATTCCGGTAGATAAAGTAAATGAACTACTAGCTTTAACAGAAAAGAAAATTGCATCTCTAGGCTTAGAAGAAAACAAACAATATAAACCAGTGAGTGTGAAGAACGATAACACACGTGGGGATATTGTAAAACGTTTATATAATATTGTAGCGCGCTATGATTTATCTGTGGGTAAAGATCCTATTCAATTTATGAAAGAGCATAATATTTTACAAGGCTCTTCAAACGGATTGCAACTGGAGAACAAGGCAACGACACAACAAGCTGTTATATTAGCTGTGCGTTTCATTCAGAGTACATATGCGCTTGCAGAGCAAGGTTCGAACGGAGTAGCTTGGGTTGTCGAGGATGAGGATACACTTGTATATTTACTAGGTTCTATTCATCTAGGAACACCAGACTTATATCCATTTAATAAAAAGCTAGTAAAGGCATTCAATGAATCGGATGCGCTATTAGTAGAGGCGAATATCTTGGATACGAAAGCACTCGAATACTATGCAGAAAAAGCAATGTATACAGATGGTAAAACACTAAAAGATACGGTTGCACCAGAAACATACGCGAAGCTTGAACAAGTCGCTAAGCTTTACAATCTTCCAATGGAGGAACTGACAGTGCAAAAGCCATGGATGCTTTCTAACGCATTATCAATGCTGGCAATGGACGATTCCTTTGGAATGACACCACAAGAAATGGCAATGCATGGGATTGATATATACTTTTTATTGAACGCACAGTTACAGCAAAAGCCAGTGATTGAATTAGAAGGTACAAGAGCACAGGTTGATATGTTTGAAGCATTATCCCCAGAGGCACAGGAGGAATCACTAGTTGCTGTGTTGGATAATATCATAAATCCATCTGAAGAAAATCAATCCGAAATGCTTCAAGAATGGTTTACAAGCTGGCAGCAAGGGAATGTTGAAGAATTCGCAAAAAGCTTCCAAGCAATGGAGGGTACATCATCTGAGTTCAATGAAATGCTTTTCGGTTTACGTGATGAGCAAATGGCCAAGAAGATCATGAATGTACTGGAAGAGAAAAAAGGGACGTACTTCGTTGTTGTGGGATCAGGACATTTCCTAGTAGATAAAAATATTCGTTATCATTTGGAGAAAAACGGATACAAGGTAAAGCCGTTTTATCAATAAAATTTGAAAAGGCTACCCAAAGCTATGAATTTAGCTAGGGTTGCCTTTTTTTTAGTTGCACCCATAATATCCTAACCCAATGATATAATCTAAAGCTAAAAAACAGAGGGTTTTAGATATCCTATCATAAACACTATTGCTACCTGTTTTTATTGTGAGGTTAATTGAATTACATAACAAGAAAGTTCTAAAAAAGATGAACCATTTCTAATAGTCATTTGTTTATAAAGTAGAACAGTCAGAAAGGAGTGACTCAGATTGACAGAACGAGAATTATTTGATTCATACAATAAGGATGTATACCGTACCTGTTACTACATGCTAAGAAATGCACAAGATGCAGAGGATCTCTGCCATGATGTATTTGTCACCGTGTTCCGTCAGGATTGGAAAAGCATTGAGCATACACGTGCTTGGATTATGCGCATTGCGATGAACCAATGCTTAAACTTGTTAAAAAGAAAGCAGGCTCAATTGAAAAAACAAGGTCAGGTTCAACTTCTCCATGAGCAGAATACGGCATTGGTCAAGTCCGTAGACACTATTGTCATGGAGAAGGTAGCTGGGGAGGAATGGGAGGAATTGCTCAAGCAGCTGCCAGAAAAGCTCATGGCCGTTGTCACCCTTCGTTTTATCGGTGAGTTGTCGTTAGTAGAAATCGCAGAAGCGTTAAAAATTCCTGTAGGTACAGTGAAGTCGAGGCTGCATAAAGCATTAAAAATAATGCGCAAAAAACTGGAACAAAACCAAAATCTATGGTTGAAGGGAGAGAATCAATTTGGAACGCACTGAACAGAAGCTGAAAAAATTGATGAAGGCAGATCATAATATGGTCTACCCTGACTTTGAACAAATGTGGAGATCTATTGAACAAGATGAGTTAAAGATGGCTGAAGGTGAAACGATTGAACAACGCCCCCGCAGAAGAAAGAAATTCGCTTTGGTGGCTGGACTAGCTGTCGCGCTCATGGCCACGCCAGTTTATGCAGCTCTGAATTATGATTGGTCAAACATTCTTTCATATAGAGCTGGTATTCAATCGGCATTAGCACAAGGCTTAGGTCAGACGATTGAGCAATCCATTACGAAGGACGGATTTACGTTAACGGTACACACGGCGTTTATAGATGATAATAGAACTTCTTTACTGTATAGCCTGAAACCTAACACCTCTTGGGATGGAAATGATGTAAGATTTGATCAGATTGGATTAAAAGATTCAGAGGGGAACTTTATTGAGGGAGTGTATTTACAGGATTGGAACGAAGAACTTGGTATGTTCCAAGGTATATTTGAGACAGAATGGGTGGCAAAAGACCAGACGACTAATATTGATTTTACGATAGAAGGAATTCAAATCATCGATGTTGGAAAGCAGTCTATCAACTATGATCCTAACAACTTTAATACTCAAGTCTTACCTATTCACAAGGATGGCATTGATAGTGTAACCTTACATTCCTTTGAACATTCAAAAGGGAAAGTACTACTTCAATCAACGGTTACATTTACAGATCCTGATATGCAGGATAAAGGGATTTTTATAGAGGCTATGAATGTAAAAGATAATTCCATCCAAAAATCTGAAACTTTTAGTTTCCACCCTCCAGGGGAAGTTACAGAGAGATACTTGAGTCAGCAAATATTTAAATCGGATGTGTTACAGGCTGAAGGCGCAAAATTCCAGCTTACTTATGATTACATCACAGAGACCAAAGAGAGTACCTGGAATATTAATATGGACCTATCAAAAAAACACTTGGAAAATGGGTCATTTAAACAAGTACTAAATATTCCATTGGACAATGAAATTGCTGTTGGGGCTAAAATCCATGAAATAAAAGTGACCCCGACTCAAGTACGATTGATTTTTACATCCAAAGATAAAGAGACATACATCCGTGTGCCTTACAATGACTATTACCTTGATGTAGGTGGAACACTATTAAAAGGAAGATTAAATTTAGAAGCAAACAGAACGGAACTTCATTTTGAAATGGTAGGTCTGAATGCTACTGCCTTAGCCAATCAACCTGTAACGCTTGTTGCGAAGGAACGAGTTAATGAGTTCGAAGGGGATAGTCAACCAGTTCGACTGACTAATATATCGGACAAACCTCAAACTAAAACGTCTAGTATTGGTGGATATCCTATCACATGGACATATTATAAGAAAGACAATTACTTCTATGTGGAGTCTTCTAGTACAAATCCATCGTTCGGTGGAGTTGGGCAAACATATTACTTGGATAATAATGAAAGAGTCGGTGGAATACCGCGCATACGCTTGGATCATAATAAAATAATAGACGAGTATGATAATTTCAATAAAAAAGACATTGATATTTATATTTGGAAGTACGCAACTCTCCAACCTGATGAAGAACTCCGTATACCTCTAAGAATAGGAGAATAAGGATGAAAATCCCCCCCATCTATTTGGACAATCAAAACTCAAATAGATGGGGTTTTTTACTCATTATGTCCATAATTGCTTTACTTACAATAATATTTAATATATAGTTAAGTTAACTTAACTAAATTATTAAATAGGAGAATCATTGTATGCCCTCTATTGAAAAACAAAAGTCCATTGCCTATAAATTGGGTATCGGGATTATTATTTTTTCACTTTCGTTGTGGTTAATTCCAATTATTACACCATTCACACCTATTCCTACGAAAGTAAAAGCAGGTATTATTCCAGGCAGCATCATTGTAGCTGAAATCTTATTTTGGTTGGGCGCTTTACTTGTCGGGAAAGAAGTAGCTAACAAATTTAAAGGCTATCTTAATCCTAAAAAATGGCGTGAAAAAGGTGATACTCAAAAAAATGAAGACTAACAATGTAGCAGAGCAAATTAATCATACAATTGAAGATATTTGGATTGTTCTTGAGAAAATGGAAAGAGACTATACTAAGTTCAATTTAAATAATCAGCAAGCGGTCCTTTTGGCATTAGTGATTCGTCATCCTTCCATTTCACCATCAGAAATAGCCGAGAAAATGACGATTACCAAAAGTGCCGTGAGCCAGCAGATAGCAAAGCTTGAAAAGGATGGCTATATTATAAAAAAGCAGCATGCCAAGGATAAACGTGGCTTTTCAATTGAATTAGGTGAAAAAGGGTTGCTGTATAAACAGGAAAGTGAAGCTTTTAATCAAGTAATCACTGAGAAATATCAAGCGCAGCTATCGGATGAGGATTTGGCGAATGTGCTAGAGGCACTAGAAAAGTTAAAAAAAGCGCTACTGTGAAATTATGTAAATAATTAGATATTTAACTTATTTAAATGCCTATAGTATCCCTAAACATAAAAGGGGGAATACATATGACAATCTACTTTGTCCAATCGTACACAACCAAACATCATCATAGTCAGTAGTCTTGCTATCTTTATTATTTAATTAATATTGAATAGGAAGACTTTTTCTCATGTAATCGTATAAATAAAGCTGATGGAGAGCTTTATCGAATACGGTTTTTTTATTTGTCAAAAAATGAGGAGGCAAAAGTGATGAAAAAAATGGATTACCAAAATGTACGTGGTACACAAGATTATTTACCTGAGCATGAGGTTACTAGGCGCACTTTAAAAGACACGCTTATGGCTGTAAGCAGATTGAGACACCTATACTTGATTTTCAATTTAAACGTAAAAGCATGTAGTCATTCATTGGGCTATATGCTTTTATTTTTATTTCACAAAAAGGAAAATTTTACTTGCATATTTGTATCGATGTGTATATATTGTATATAAAGTATATATACAATATTTCAAGAAGAGGGATTTGCATGCAAATTATTATTTCGAACAGTTCTAAAGAGCCTATTTATGAGCAGATCTATGCACAGATTAAAAAGCTTATTCTAACAGGGCAATTACAAGAAGGTCAGCCATTACCTTCTATGCGCCAACTTGCAAAAGATTTAGAGATTAGTGTCATTACGACGAAGCGGGCATATGAGGAGCTTGAAAAAAATGGCTATATTTACTCTATTGTTGGGAAAGGCTCATTCATCTCTGAACAAAATTCAGAAATGATGAAGGAAAGAAAAATGAAGGCCATTGAGGAAAAACTGTTGGTGGCGATTCAAAATGCGAAGGAAATGGATATTAGTTTGGCGGAGTTAAAGGCTATGCTTACTTTATTGTATACGGAGGATGAATAAATGGAAAATGTTATTGAATTACAGCATATACAAAAGTCCTTTAATGGTTTTCAAATAAAGGATTTTTCAATCCACGTTAAAAAAGGGTTTGTTACAGGGTTTATTGGAGGAAATGGTGCAGGGAAATCAACGACCATTAAAATGATTATGAATTTATTGCAGCAGGATAGTGGGACTATTTCTATTTTTGGTAAAAATTATGATAAACACGAAAAGGAAATAAAGGAACGTATCGGTTTTGTTTATGATGAGAATATATTTTATGAAAATATCACACTCAAGGATATGAAAAGGATTATTAAACCTGCCTATAAAAGATGGGATGATGAGGCATTTCAGCATTATGTGGAACAGTTTGAGTTGCCCTTGAACAAAAATATGAAGACCTTTTCGAAAGGGATGAAAATGAAAGCATCATTAGCCATCGCGTTAGCACATCACGCTGAGTTAATCATAATGGATGAACCAACATCTGGCCTTGACCCTATTTTTCGCAGAGAATTACTCAATATTTTACATGAGTTAATGCAAGATGAGGACAAAACTATATTTTTCTCCACACATATTACTACAGATTTAGATCGTATCGCAGATTATATAACGTTTATTCATAATGGCGAGCATATTTTTACAAAGGAGTTTTACAAAATTCAAGAGGAATACGCTATTGTTAAAGGAACCTTGGATTTATTAGATCGTGAAACGGAGCAGGAATTCGTCTCCCTTCGTAAAACAAACAGGGGTTTTGAAGCATTAACAACCAATAAACATCGGGTAGCTACTATATTTGGCGATACAGTTGTGATTGAAAAGCCTACGCTTGAAGACATTATGTATTATACAAAGAAAGGATGGTAAGGATATGTTGAATCTTATTCTAAAAGATATATTAATTCAAAAAAACATTCTAGTCATTTACATAGCAACGATTATTCTTTATTTAATGGTCAATGTTCCATCAGTATATATAGTATTTATATATAGTATCGTATTTGTTTTAAGTGCTTTTTCGAATGATGAAAAAGATAATGCTAATATTTTACTCAATTCATTACCTTATACAAGGAGAGAAATTGTTAGTTCAAAATATATTGGAGCTTTAATTTTTACAGGGCTTTTTATGTGTTATACGTATTTGTTCGACTTTCTTTTAAATGGGAAACAGGTAGCTGTATTGTGGAAAGAAATATTGCTAATTATGGGCCTCGTTATGATTGTCATTTCTTTTATTCTGCCGATTTCCTATAAATTTAAAACAAAGTATTTAACTATTGCTATTATGGGGTTATTGGGTGTTTATATGGTGATCATCAATTATTTTGTCCCTAACTTAAATAAACAAATAACAACTGTTGTGCAAAATTTCATGACTGTACAGGAAATACAACTATACCTTATTGTCTCATTACTAATCGTTCTAATATATATAGGCTCATGGATGCTCTCGGTAAGGATATATAAGCGCAAGGCATTTTAAAAGAAAACGGCCGGTCCCATATAAGGTGGGACTCGAGCCGTTTTTGTCATTTGAAAGCTAACTTCCATACTAGCATGTTGATGAAAAAAAGCACTATGAAATAAATAGTAGGTCCGAATGCCGCTTGACTAACAATTAAATAGTGGAGACCTGCCAGCATAGCTAAAGGGATAAACAATAAAACAGTTTTCCAGCCTTGAGCATCTCCAACCTCATCATATGGTTTGGTAAAAGGTATTTTATTGCTCATCATCAAGAAACAAAATAGTGTATATAACCAGCTTGTCACTAAAACTACTAGTAGATCTGGGATAATTCGAATACCGTAAATATAGCTAAAGACCAAACTTAGTACTAAAAATAGTGGGACATACAATTTGATTAAAAAAGCCTTTAAACTGCCTTTTTGTAAATTCGTATAATCTTTTAATGGAAGTATCTTATAAATCCACGCAGCTTTATATTTAGCCGAATGACCAAGTAAAAGTACTGCAGCTGGAATAATCATCATACTAAAATAAATATTTAAGTAGCTCATACTAGTAGCGTAATCAATCTTTTCGGATCTGCTAAAGGTAAATATAAAAATAAATGGGATAATAAATGAAAAACCTAATGAAGGGTAAACTTTGAGCTTAAACTCTCGTTCTTGTTTCATCATAAGAGAGGCGAAACGAAAGAATGCTCTTTCTTCATGTGTTCTACATAGCATTGCTAATGAATACGTCTTCAGTCGATTGTGCTTCTCTTTTTTTGATTTACTTGTACTTAATAATTTTTGAAGGTTACGTTCAAAGGTTGGAATGAGTTTAATATATAAGCCAATCGAAAGTATCGGTATGATTACGGCAAAGATGCTGTATAGTATTGTTAATAAAGAAGTATCACCATTTAGTAATAAGTCAAAGGGCGCTGCGAACCACATGGGTATTAGGAAGAGACTCCACCAATGAAATGACACTGTCATATCCAAATCAACGAATTCAAAGGATCGAATGAGAACCTGATAGCCGATCATGAGCATTAACGACAAGGCAATTTGTACATAGTTAATCATATCCTTCAGCTTTTCACCATCAAAGAAGCGTAAAATGGCAATATATAAAATGGCAGTGATCGCTACAATAAACAAATTAATTAATATAATCTCTAGAACGGTTAAAAGGAAAAATACAATTCCTTGCGTAAAAAGGCTGACAAGTAAAGGGATACCTGTTAAGGCAATCGTTAAATAGAATAAGTAAATGAAAATATGCATAAATTTTGCAGCGTTAATGGTTCTAGCAGAAATCGGCTTAGTTGATAGTATACTTTTATCTCGTACATCTAATAGTACTGAGGAAAAGTCAGAAATCAATGAAGTCATAATTAAAAAAATGATCATGGCAAACGCAATGCTCATTTGAAATAGAAAATTTTGACCAAACCCCATGAGTGGAATAAGAATAAGGCCGAATAAAACATAAATCCATAGCGATTTAATATAGCCATATTTTTGATTGTCCTTCTTTTTGTTCTGGTTAAATAGTGTGGGTACTTTACGTTCATCCATCGTTAATTTGATATGAAGAATTTTTCTCATTATGTCATAATCAATGCCCATTTTTACAAAGAGCCAGCGGAATAAATCAAGCAATTGGAGTGTTTTAAAATCGGTCATGATTGTACTCCTCGAACGATGGATACAAATTTCTCACCAATCTCCTGATGCTCATGAAATCCTGTTAATTGATTAAAGATCCTTTCTAGCGTTCCCTCAGTGTTACCGGCTTGTAATTGCGCAAATGTACCGTCCGCTGCTATGTTGCCATCATATAGCAGGATGATGCGACTACTGATCTTTTCCACGACATCCATAATATGAGATGAGTAAAATATTGTTTTTCCATTGGCTGCAAGCTGTGTTAAAATCTCTTTAAAAATCATTACACTGTTTGCATCTAAACCATTGATCGGTTCATCTAAAAATAGTAAGTCTGGATTATGTATAAGACTAGCAATGATTAATAGTTTTTGTCGCATGCCCTTCGAATACGAGGAAATTCTAGAATGGTATGCCTCACCCACTCCAAACAATTCCATGAGCGATTTCGATTTGTTAGCTGCTTCCTCTAGCTCTAGCCCATATAACTGACCGATAAAGGTTAAATATTCATAGCCTGTCAAATTGTCATATACATCCGCAATTTCTGGAACGTAACCAATTCTCCGCTTATAGTCTATTTGATCTTGCCCAATACTTTTGCCAAAGAGCTTAATTTCACCGCCATAATCACCTTCAAGTCCCAAAATAATTTTAACAGTCGTGCTTTTGCCAGCACCATTAGGACCAATATATCCGATAATTTCTCCTCTAGCTGCATGAAGGTTTACACCTTTTAATATTTCCTTATTTCCATAACTTTTCGTTAAATTTGTAATCGTTAAAATGTCTTCCAATTTCGTGCACCTCCATATTATAGAAAAAATATCCATTAATACACTATAACATATAAAAAGAAAATATATTCCTATTGGGAATGGTCCATTGTTGACCTAATGGACCATGAAGGAAGGTTAATGTCTTTTCGTCTAGGCGAATCATTTTTAAATCAATCACTATGTCCCTTATCATGTTAACAGTGTAAAAGATCGTTATCACGTTTGATACGGTTGACATTTTTGAAATAAGATAGAAAGAAGAACAACCACTATAATAGGAAATTACATGATGAGTGGACCTTTTGAGTTCGCTCTCGTTGTGCAAGAATGAAGCAAGGGGGTCAGGGATTGTTTAATGATTTTAAGATGGTGGATGATCGTCCTGTTTATGTGCAATTGAAGGATTATGTTCAAGACATGATTGTCAAAGGGCATCTGTTAGAACATCAAAAGCTTCCATCTACCCGTGAACTTAGTAAGCTATTAGCAGTTAGCAGAAATACAGTGTTAAATGCATATGCCGAGCTAGAGCAGGATGGCATCATTTATGCAGTGAAGGGAAAAGGCAACTTTGTAGGTAAGGTTACTACTTTGAAAACGTCCACTATCGAACTTGATTGGAAGAATAGGCTTAATACTGCAACTTTATTAGCTGATGAAATCGATTTAGTACGACAAGATATAAAGTGGCAAAAAGGAATGATCTCCTTTACCAGCATTGCTCCAGAAGAAAAGCTTTTTGATGTGGAAAATTTTAAAAGGGCTTTTCTTACACGGATGTCTCTTGAAGGCGATATTGTGCTGAATTATGGCTATGCAAAAGGGTATAAGCCTTTAATCGATTATCTCCTTCATTATATGGAAATGAAGGGCGTAGATATTTCTAATAAAGATATTTTAATTACTAACGGCTTTACGGAGGGATTAGATATTTTATTATCCTCAATAGCCAAAAAATCTGGGCGTGTACTATGTGAAAATCCTACACACCACGCAGCATTGAAGCTTTTTCGTTTACATGGGCTAGATATACATGGCATTGATATGAGAGATGATGGGATTGACATGGGGCAGGTGGAAAAAACGTTAGCCAAAATGGATTATGATTTTGCCTATCTTATTCCGTCCTATCATAATCCAACAGGAATTGTCACTTCTTCTGAGAAGAGGAATGCTATCTTTCAGCTATTTTCCAACTTTGAAATACCTATTGTAGAAGATGGCTTTAATGAGGAATTAAGGTATTCAAGCTCTCATTTGGCGCCACTCATCGCTTTTAGTGGGTCAGGTAATAACATTGTCTACATTGGCAGCTTTTCTAAAATTCTTTTCCCAGGTTTACGTGTTGGCTGGATTTTAGCAGATAAGGCGTTAATTGCCAGCCTAGAAAGCATGAAAAGAGCGCGAACAATTCATACATCGACATTGGATCAGGCAGTGTTATATCAATATTTACAGGATGGTTATTTTGAAAAATATTTAAAGAAAGCAAGATCCGTTTACAAGAAAAAATATGAGCTTGCTCGTCAAGCCTCTATGCAATATATCCCTTTTTGCAAAATCAGAGGGGATGGAGGACTTCATCTCTTTATTGAACTAGAAGAGGGCATTGATGCTCGCGAATTATTAGAAAAATGTTATGACAAAGGCGTGGTGTTTTATCCAGGAGATGTATTTTACACAAATGGACTTGGTAGAAACACATTTCGCCTAGGGTTTTCACGGTTATCAGAAGAAGATATTGTTCGGGGTATTCAAATTATCGGTGATACATTAAGAAATGATAGAAGGGGTTGAAAAAATGCGAGTTGGCGTAATCATGGGTGGCACCTCCTCTGAAAAGCAGGTCTCGATGATGACAGGGAAGGAAATGGTTGCTCATTTAAATAAACAAAAATACGATGTTGTTGAAATCTTATTGGAAGACCATCAAGAGGTAATAGAAAAAGTGCAAGGTATCGATGTAGCTTTATTAGCATTACACGGTAAGTTTGGGGAGGATGGCACGATTCAAGGTGTGTTAGAAACATTGGGTATCCCTTATACAGGAAGCGGTCTTCTAGCAAGTAGTTTGTGCATGGATAAAAATATGGCCAAAAAAATACTGCGCTATGAAGGGATCGCAACACCAGATTGGATGCATCTCATAAGGGGAGAGGTGCTACCATTACAGGACATAGAGCTGATAGGTTATCCGCTTGTTGTTAAACCAAATGCTGGTGGCTCTAGTGTAGGTGTTCAAATTGTCCATGATCGAAATGCCTTATTGGCAGCTGTTTCAGAGGTATTTAAGTGGGATAACGAAATCATTATTGAGCAGTACATGATTGGTGACGAAATTACATGCCCAATCCTCAATGATAAGCTATTACCAGTCCTCTCAATCAAACATACGGCAGTATTTTTTGATTACCAGGCGAAATATGATGATGCTTCAACAATAGAGGAGCCTGTGGAACTCCCACTTGCTATTCATGACCGTGTGGCAAAGGCTGCGATGACCAGCTATAAGTCTTTAAAATGTAGTGTGTATGCTAGAGTAGATATGTTAATTAAAGAGGGCGTTCCCTATGTGTTGGAGGTTAATACATTACCTGGCATGACCCAAAATAGCCTGCTACCCAAAAGCGCCCTTGCCGCTGGAATAAGCTATTCTGCCCTATTAGATAGCATAATTGATAGCTCCTTACAAATTGATAATAGATAAATAGAAAAAACACCTTTTTGTTGTCACATCCAAAAGGTGTTTTGACTATCTTATGATTTTGCTAATTCAATAAAGCCTTCTCCAAAAACATCCCTTACATCATGAATGGCAATAAAGGCATCCTTGTCGACTTCTTTAACTATTTTTTTGAGCTTTACAACTTCTTGCTTACTAATGACGATATATAAAATTTCTTTTTGTTCCTTTGTATAATAGCCATGACCAGAAAGTACCGTAACGCCACGGTTCATGTAAGCAGTTACCTGTCCAGCAATGTCTTCAGGTTTTTTAGAGATGATTGTAATTGCTTTTTTAGGATTAACTCCTTCGATAACGAACTCCATCACCTTTGTACCAACATAAAGCATGATTATCGTTAACATTAATGCCTCTGCACCGATGATAAAATAAGATGAAAAAGCAACGATTAAATCAAAGAATAAAAGTCCATAGCTAATACTCCAACCAAGGTATTTGTTGGTGATTCTAGCTAAAATCGTAGAACCAGCAGTTGTACCTCCAACTCGAATAATTAAACCAATACCGACCCCAGCAAATACTCCACCAAAAATCGTATTAACGATAATTTCATTTGAGGAAATCGACCAAGATTCCGTTAAATGTAAGAATAAAGAATGGAATGAGACGGCAATAATCGTATAAATTGTTGTTTGTCTATTTAGAAATTTATAGCCAACTATTAGTAAAGCTGCATTCATAATAAAGCTGACAATACTCGGAGACCATCCGAAAAGATAATAGGCTATAATCGTTAAACCCGTTACGCCACCTTCACCCAAATCATTCGGAATAACAAATAAGTTAACTGCCAGGGCAAAGAGCAGTGATCCAAGCATAATCATTAAAATATCCATTACGTATTTTTTCATTCACATAACACCACCATATCAAATTAGATTTTTTCTTAAATCCATACTATATCAGGTTTTCACCAAATGATATACTTTTTTTGTAATGTTCATTTAGGATATATCGTCCTTTTTTTACATGTCTTTAGTCTGGAAGACCTTGACTAATTAGAAAAAATATTTATAATAGTCATAACACTTTTTGGGAGGGTTATTAAAAAATGACATATTCGATGAGGCGACGTTGCCCTGATTTAAGCCAATAACTGAATAGGGTCAAAACGGTTTGTGAAGCCAGAGTATACGAGATAGTCTGTCCTTTTTTAATCATCTTCTATCATACAAGAAATAGAATAGCTCACGCCTTTATGTAGAGACATATTCTCTAAATATATTCTAGTTACTTGGATTACAGGCAAATTGTCTGTGATTGGTTGCTTTATCCAATAAGGAGGAATAGATCATGCATATGCTATTATTCTTTTGATACGAGCTTGAACTAAAAGCTCGTATCGGTACCATAGCTATCGATACGAAATGATTCAATTTCGGGAGGTAGTCGTATGGAAAAAGTTTGCTTTGAATTAGATCGCCTAATTGTAAGTTATTTAGATAAAGAGATTTTAAACATTGAAAAATTGGCCATTCACCAATTTGATCGTATCGGTATCGTTGGGAAAAATGGCGCTGGGAAAAGTACATTAATGAAGATACTGGCTAGCAAGATTCAGCCCACAAGTGGGATAGTAAAAAGTCATGTACATTTCGGTTATTTTGAACAAATGGAAGCACCAATGCTCGTAGAGGCGGAGGGACAGTTATTAGGGAAATTAGCTATTCCATCAAATTCTGAGGGACTAAGTGGTGGAGAGCAAACGAGATTAAAGTTAGCACAATTATTCTCCTATTATAAGGAGGCACTGCTCATTGATGAGCCAACGACACATTTAGATCAAGAGGGTATTTCATTTCTAGTGGATGAATTGCGTTATTACTATGGTGCGCTCGTACTAATTAGCCATGATCGAGCGGTTCTGGATGAATTGGTCACAACAATTTGGGAGATTGATGGGGGCACAGTAAACATTTATTCGGGCAATTATAGTAATTATGCTTGGCAAAAGCAGCTGGAGCGAGATCAACAACGTCATGCGCATGACTTGTACTTGAAAGAAAGAAGTCGTCTTGAAAAAGCTGCTGAAGATAAAATGAAAAAGGCTGAAAAAATTACCCAAGCAGGTAACATGTCAAAAAGAGAAGCTCATGCAAAACCGAACCTTACGTTTATGACAAAGTCCAAAGGTACAAGTCAAAAAAACGTACAACGGGCAGCCAAGGCAATAGAACAGCGAATAGAGAAGCTTCAGAAAGTAGATGCGGTGCAGGTAGACAGAAAAATAGTTTTTCGACAATCGAAAGCTTTAGAACTGCACAATAAATTTCCGATTATAGCAGATCAATTCACGTTACACGTTCCGGAAAAAGCACTATTGGAAGAAGTAAACTTCCAAATACCATTGGGTAAAAAAATTGCGCTTACAGGTAGTAATGGTTGCGGAAAGAGTACATTATTACGATATATTGCAACTAATGGGGAGGGATTGACCATTTCTCCTAAGGCTAAAGTCGGCTATTTTAATCAAATGAGCTATCAATTTAAAAGTGAGGAAACAGTTCTCCAATTTTTAAAAAATCGCGCTGATTACGATGAAGGCTTTTTAAGAAATATTTTAAGTTCCATGCAATTTGTAGGAACTGATATACAAAAGAGTGTGAACTCATTAAGCGGTGGGGAAGCAATACGCCTCCAGCTATGTTATCTGTTTTTGGGAAACTATAATATACTGTTATTGGATGAGCCAACCAACTTCTTAGATATTCAAGCATTAGAAGCGCTAGAGCAATTTATAACGGCTTATGAGGGGACCGTAATCTTCGTGACCCATGATAAAAATTTTATCGAAAATGTAGCAGACATACATCTCACAATAAAAAATAATAAGATATTTTAAATGTAAGGGTGCGATTCTACCATGAGGGGAATCGCATTTTTTTATTAAATTTTTAATAAAAGAGAGGGAAGAGGGATAATTTGGCGAATGTGATAGATAGACACTATAAAAAGGAAGATGATCGATGATGAATACGAATGTGACGACTAAATTAAAAATCAAGCAGCCAGCTCATAAAGTTTTTGAAGCCATTATTTCCCCTACTGAAATAGGACATTATTGGTTTTCTAGTAGCTCTGAAAGATGGGCAGAGGGGAAGAGGATTACATTGAGATACGAGGAGTATAGTGCAGAAGGAATTATCTCTGTACTTGAAATAGAGACTAACAAAAAAATTGTATTTTCTTGGGGGGAGGAGCATGGTGAAGTGACGATTGTTACTATGACTCTTGAGGAATATCAAGGTGAGACAATCATTGAGGTAGTGGAATCAGGACTGAACGCACATGATCCGGAAATTGTGACGAAAATGATGGGCCAAAAAGAAGGCTGGATTTATACATTAACCTGTCTCAAAGGATACTTAGAAAATGGCATAAATACTTTAAGAGCTTCATTAATTCATTAGAGTATTTAGCTTATAATGTAATGACCTTAAATATTGATGCCACTATGAGGGACAAGTCTTTTTTTAAAAGTCAGGATTTAAAACGTGTCAGGTAAACTATGCTTAATATTTAAAATAGACATAATCATTTAAATCTAATTTTATTAAAGATTAAAATGATTATGTTTTTTTTATTAAAAATTGAAAAGGTCTAAGATAACATAAATGAATGTTTTAATATTTTCCATATATGTTACCATATTAATTAGTTGTAAAATATTTTCCAAAATTAAATAGGATTGAAGTAATGAGATACTTATTGTTAACATTTTTAGGATTATTGTTATTTTTAGGGTTTTCAATTACACCAAGTTCTGCAGCAGAATTAAATAATGAGGAAATAGTAGTCGATAGAGCAAATTACAATTCTGAATTAGATTTCGAAAATGCTGTCAATAGTTATATGAAGATGAAAATATTTTAACTGTAACAGTTATTGATAGTAATAGAACAATTGAAGAAAATGTCGAAGAAAATTTACGTGTCCAACCAATGAGCGCATTCGTACCGTATGCAGACAATGTATTTCTTGCCGGTAGAACTCAAGGTACACAATTGCTTAATACGTTATGGGGAGAACCAGGAATAGAGATGAGCTTAACTAATACTTTTTCAGCTTCAGCTACTCTTGATGGTACAATAAGCGGTTTTAATAAAAATGCTGTTTCCATTGCAGTTGGGTTTAGTGTTTCAAGTACACATGCGGTAAGCTAAACTGGTAAATATACAGCTTCAGCTAACCACAATGGAAAAAAGTAAGACGAGTAGAATTAAGCGCTTATCCTGTACTTGATCAGTATCATTTTGATTATTGGGTTCCTGAAAGACAAATTATTTCTACTAAATATGTTCGTGCTGGGAGTGGGGTTGCAGGAAAACCAGTGGGAGTATCCTATACAAAAACTTATAGATATGTATAAACAGAATTGATAGGTGATTTTTTGGATAAAAAAATTTTTTCAACTTGTATAATTTTTATTGCTGTTATTTCGTTATTTAGTCCGACAATTATTTCTACTTTAATGCTACAACAAAGTTCAATACTTAATACTCATTATTACATTCAATACATTGCTAATTTATTAAGTTTCCATCTAAGTTTATTCTTTTTGGCTTCATTAGCATTAGTTTTATTTATCAAGAAGAGGGGCGATGACTAAATTAACACATTCAAAACCCACCTAAATCTCACGTAAATGGAGATTATAGATGGGTTTTTGTTTCTTACTATCAAATTAAATAAAGCTTTGGTATTAAAGCAAGACTTCTTCAGCTTTTGAAAAATAAAAAAGTGCTAACCGTCGTGTTTATTTACTGAACAATGATACAGTAACATTGGTTGCGCTAGATCAATGTTACTGCTAGTTATATGTTTAGGTCCGTCGAAAAAACGCTTAACCAGCAGTAATGTCATAAAGATGAAGTAAACACAGAAGTAGCGTTGCGATTAAACCAGTTGTCTACAGCATTACAGCAATGGTTGGTGGAAGTAGCAGAGTGATGGAGGGATTAAAGTGAAAAAAATATACTGGATGATGGGTGGCCTTTTAATTTGTGCAGGGTTTGTCATAGGTATAGTATTTTGGAAATTTCAAAAAGAGATGCAGAAGGATGACCCAGAATATATTGTTCAATTTATAAAGGAACATAGAGCTGATAAAAATGTTTCCGTAGCCATTCAACACAATCAGCAGTATTGGGTGGAACTAAACACCATGGAACAGCTACCATTAGCCAGTACAGTTAAAATCATCGTAGCTATCGCATATGCTCAACAAGCCGCAGATGGACATATTAATCCTCAGCAACAAGTTCGCTTAAGGGAATTAGAGACATTTTATATCCCTAAAACAGATGGAGGCGCCCATGAAGCGTGGCTAGCGCAGTTAAACCTCAATGGCAAGGAAAGTGTACCGCTGAGCGAGGTTGCGAATGGAATGATTACTTATAGTTCTAATGCCAATACAGATTATTTAATGCATATACTAGGGCTTCAAAATATCAATAAGGTTCTCACTCAACTGGGTGTAAAAGGTCATGAACCCCTCTATCCAATCACAAGTGCTCTCTATATCCCTATCCAACTACGAGATGAAAAGAGCCTAACGGAAAAAGAAACACTAACTGCCTTAAAAGATATGGGGATGGCTGAATATCGAGAAAGGGCATGGGCTATTCACAAAAATTGGCTAGAAGAACCTTTAACAAAAGAGCAGAAAGCTCAGGCCATAAAAATGCTCAATATGGATGTTCAAAGGGTATGGTCTGATCGTTTAATAAGGGCTTCAACAAGTGATTACATATCTATTTTAGAAAAATTGAACAGTAAAAATTACTTTACTGAAGATGTACATAAATATTTAGATCCTGTAATGGAAAAGTTGATGCAAAATCCGAAAAATCAAGAATGGCTTACACACGCAGGTCAAAAAGGAGGGTCAACAGCCTTCGTATTGACACTAGCTGCCTATGCGAAGGATAAGGAAGGGAATCAGACGGAGATAGCCTTTTTTGCTAACGATTTAAATACAATGGAACAAATTAAACTATCTACTAGTATGAATAGTTTTCAATTGAAATTTCTTACAGATGAAAAATTTAGGATGCGTCTTCAAAGTGAATTATCTGAGTGATGCATTGCCTCTAAAATCATCTATGTTCATCAAGCAACCTTTCAAGACAATCTGAGAATGTAGGATCATGTCATTCAAATAAGCCATAACACAGGATGGGAAGCTCCCCATCCCTTTTTTTATAATGATATCCAAAGAGCGTCCGTATAGCCGAGGTAGCTAGAATTCGTACATTCCTTCAACCGTCTGCATACTATACATTAATAATATGTGAGAGGATTGAGATGGATGCATTACCCTTATTATCATAATTACCCCGTTTATAATTACGGCTATCACCCTGTTTATTGGGCTTATCCAGCACAGCAACAAGGGAACAGAAGTAATATGCGGACAGATTATGGACCAGAGCCATTCGTTGTAGACATTGAGGAGGTAGCGAAGCATAATAAAAATTTCCGTACTGCGTTGTGGACAGGGTCCAACTTACAAGTAACTGTGATGAGCATCGATGTAGGAGATGATATTGGCTTAGAGGTGCATCCTCATGTTGATCAGTTCATTTGTATTGAAGAGGGTAAAGGAGTTGCCCAAATGGGACCGACGAAGGATTATTTAAACTTTCAAAGAAATGTTTCTGAAGATACAGCCATCATGGTACCCGCAGGGACATGGCATAATATTATAAATATAGGAAATGAACCATTAAAGCTTTACACGATTTATGCGCCACCCAACCATCCATTTGGGACTATTCATGTGACGAAGGCAGATGCAGTGGCTAAAGAAGCGGGCTATGGTCAAAATAACTAAAAGATAAAAAGCGTGTTTTATTAAACATGCTTTTTTTTCGATATATGGTAGAATGTTTTTTAATTGCAGATAATAAAGGTCCTTATTTAATGAAAGAAGGTAATGAATGATGAAATATTCAAAAGCAACAAACTATGCGTTACATACAATGGTGTTTTTGACGAATATGCCTAAAGGTAAATCAATGAATGTCGAGACGCTAGCAGACATGCAGAAACTATCCCCAACCTACCTTTCGAAAATTTTAACAAAGCTTGTAAAGGCTGGTTTAATTGAATCGAATCCAGGTGTTAATGGAGGGTATCGTATTTCTAAGCGACCTCAAGAAATTTCCTTTTTAGATGTGATTTACGCTATCGAAGGACAAACCACATTATTTAGTTGTTCCTCTGATCATGAGGATTCCTTTCATAACGAAGGTTGTCTCATTGAACAAGTAATGGTGGATGCTGAGAATAATATGAAAGAAGAGCTAAGTAAGAAATTTATTATTGATATAGCCCATGAAATCGATAAAAAATGAGGTAGGCGGATAGAAGGTTGAGACTGGCGGATAGGAACTAGGGGGACCCTAGTTCTGTTATTATTTCAATTGCATAAGGGCCCCGAAGTATTGCTGTGCGGTGGTGAAGCAAATAAATGCCAGTAGTTCACTGATTTCTGCCTCTGTTAAATAGTCCTTTAAGAGAGCAGTGATATAGGGTGCAGTATGCCCCTTAGTGACTAAGAATGCTTCAGCAAAACCTGTGCAAACAGTTGTTTTCTCATCGTAATGCTGAGGGTCTGGTAGACCTTTTGCCTGACAGTACTGACAACCATTTTTTTGTGCCAATGTTTTTCGGACCTCTTCTTTCAAATGTGCAGATAAATGACCGTCCTTTTCGACTGCTTTCCCAAGTTGTAACCAGTGCGACTGTATGTCCTCGTTATAGCCTAATAGTTGTTGAAATGGTGTTAATCCCTTGTTATATAAATGAATTAGTGTCATTAGTCTTCCCTCCTTTTAATTAGTGTAAAATATGAATAACGTAGTTAACATGCGAAATAGAAGGGAAATGTTTTCTTTCTCTTTTAAAATGAAGGGAATTTTCTATAATGGATTTCATTAACGAAAGAATACTAGAAGAATTGAAAAAAGACAGTCGAATTTCTATGAGTGAATTAGGCAGAAGAGTACACTTATCGGCACCTGCAGTTCGTGAAAGAGTACGGCATTTAGAGGAGCAGCAAATTATAAGGAACTATACGTTGGACATTAATACAAAGGCGCTAGGCTTTCCTATTGAAGCTTTAATTGAGGCAACAATTAAAAATAATCGCTATAGAGATTTTAAAGAGCATATCCAGACATTTACAAACGTAGATTTTTGCTATCGAATATCGGGAGAGACTTGTTTCTTATTAAAGGCTCATTTTCAATCTTTTCCTGATGTAGAGCAGTTTATTGATGATTTACAGCGATATGCACATACAAAAAGCAATTTTATTTTTTCTGATATATGTGAGGACAAATAAAAAAGGAGATTTTTATGGAAATCAAATTATTTACGGGTGAAGTAGATGCATGAGTCCATTTACTAACTCAAAATATTTGGATGTACCACACAAATCAGCACATAAAAGAAGAGACAGTTCGGGCAGCATTTGTAGAGGGCTATTATGGGAATGATCGTGAAACCCATTGGATACTGGAAAATGGAAAAAGGATAGGGATTATCTTTATTCATGATATCAGTGATACCATCCCACTGTTTGATATCCGTCTAGATGAAAATTGTAGGGGAAAAGGATATGGCGTAAGGGCACTTCAATGGTTACAAGAGTATCTATTTGAGGTAAAGGGTAAAATTCGTATTGAGGGCTATACAAGGGTTGATAATATAGGGATGCGGAGATGTTTTAGCAAAGCCAGTTTTGTGAAGGAAGGCTATTTACGAAATGCTTGGGAAAATGAAGATGGTACAGTGACTGATAGTATTGTCTATGGCGCAATTAAAGAAGATTGGATTTTAGGAAATCTAACGCTTATAAGCATAGATGACGTTCCATTTTAAGGAGAATAGTATGAAGATAAATGTACTAAATGCTTTAAGGCAAGCTTGGTCAGCTCAATCAAGTTCTAAATGGCGTATTGGGAACCCTGCAAAAGGACAATGTGGTGTTACTTCTCTAGTGGTACAAGATATTCTCGGCGGGGAAATTAGGAAAACACGTTTGGATGAAGGCTGGCACTTTTATAATGTAATCAATGGAGAGAGAATGGATTTTACGGAGGAGCAGTTTTCATCAAAAATTGATTATCAAGATATTGATTCAAATAGAGCGGAGGCTTATCTAGATACGAATCGTGCTCAATATAGCTATTTAAAATCACAAGTTAATAGACATTTAGAAAGGGCAGAGGGATAGATTCCTCTGCCTTTTCTAAATTTTAAAAACAAAGGTGTTGACGTTTAGGAAAGAGGCGTGTTATTATTATCTCGAATTCAAGATAAATAAATTCAAGATAAATGAATTCGAACCTTTAGCTTTCGTAAGGAGGTACAATAATGGGTTTTTGGAATAAATTATTTTCTTCAAAAAAAGAGGAGGAACAAACAATGGCAGAATTAAATATCGGTATTATTATTGGATCAACACGTGAGGGACGTGTAAGTCCTCAGGTGGCACAATGGGTAAAGGAAATCGCAGATCAGCGAGGCGATGCAAACTATACAGTAATTGATATTGCGGATTATAAATTGCCATTATTAGGAGAGCCAGGGCAAGATGCTTCAGGTGCACAGGCTTGGTCAGAAATTATCGCTAAACAAGACGGATTTGTGTTCATCGTACAAGAATATAATCACTCTATTACAGGTGCTCTAAAAAATGCGCTAGATTATTTACGTGTTGAGTGGAATAACAAAGCAGCAGGAATCGTTTCTTATGGTTCTGTAGGTGGAGCTCGTGCGGCAGAGCATTTACGTGGCATTATGGGTGAGCTTTTAATTGCAGATGTACGTGTTCATCCTGCCTTATCCTTATTCACAGATTTTGAAAATGGTTCAGACTTTAAACCAAAAGCTGTACAAGCGGACTCAGTCAATCAAATGTTAGATCAAGTAATCCCATGGTCAAAAGCTTTATACACAATTCGTTAAGCTTGCCTGTTTGAAATAGGACGATATTGGATAAAGTGTGGGAGAGAAAAATTAGACAGGAAAGGGCATGTTAACATGAAAAAACATACAGCAGGTATTCACCATATCACAGCTATTGTAGGCCACCCACAAGAGAATATTGATTTTTATGCAGGTGTGTTAGGCTTGCGTTTAGTGAAACAAACTGTAAACTTCGATGATCCTGGCACATATCATTTATATTTCGGTGATGAAGGTGGGAAACCTGGAACAATTATTACCTTCTTCCCTTGGGCCAATGCATATCAAGGGCGTATTGGTGATGGTCAGGTTGGTGTCACAACGTATGTTGTACCAGAAGGGGCACTACCATTTTGGATTAATCGCTTAGCAAAATTCTCGATTCCTTTCCAAAAAGCTGAACGCTTTGGTGAGCAAGTCATTCAGTTCGATGATCCACATGGTCTGCATATTGAACTCGTTGCCCGTGCTGCAGGTGAATTAAATAACAGGACATTTGGAGAAGTAACGCCAGAGGTTGCCATTAAAGGATTTGGTGGAGCTACATTATATTCTAGCCACCCTGAAGAAACTGCAAAAGTTTTAACAGAGGTAATGGGTCTTGAACGAGTAGCGACAGAAGGTGACTATACTCGTTTTAAATCCAATGCAGAGATTGGCAATACAGTTGATTTAAAAATGGTTGTAGGCCAACGTGGGCAAATGGGTGTAGGGACGGTTCACCATATTGCGTGGAGAGCACAAGATAATACGGATCATTTAGAATGGCAAGAGTATGTTATGAATCATGGACAACATGTAACGGAAGTCAAAGATCGTAATTATTTTAATGCGATTTATTTCCGAGAACCCGGTGAAATTTTATTCGAAATTGCTACAGATCCTCCAGGATTTGCTCATGACGAAACAATAGAGACGATGGGAAGTCAATTAATGTTACCATCTCAATATGAACAACATCGAGAGCAATTAGAAAGAACACTAATTCCGATTAAAGTACGTGAGCTTGACTAAGATATAGAATCTACTTAAATGAATGCGAAATGTTGAGAACTCAACATTTTCGCATTTTTTTGATCCGGCAAATCCTCATCTGCCGTTGAGCGCACGGGCCATGGCATTTTCTATGATTAAAGACAAATCACATATTTATAAAGCTCAACATAAAATGAATCTATAATTCTTTACAAGCCCAAGCATCGATTTCAACTTTTATGGCCGGAGCAGCCAGTGCCACTACATACAGCAAGGTTGTACATGGAAGATGCTCTTGCAAAAAATCATTAATTATTTCTTTTCGTTGATGAGCCTCCATATCGCCTACCAAATAAAACACGAGCTTTGTAATGTCTTGAATCCCCATATTAGCATGATCCAGATTTTTCCGAATATTCTCTAGCGCTATCTTCAATTGGGCGACAGGATCTTCAGGTATAGACCCATCAATATTCATGCCAATTTGTCCAGATAATGTTAACCATCTGCTTGGTTCTGTTATTTCAATTTGATGTACATAAGGGGCTACAGGTGGATGAATGTTTTCAGGATTTCTACTAATTTTCATGGAATCAGTCCTTTGCTATTATTCATTATTATCTCTCCATAAAAATAGCATAAAGTATTCATGGGTAAAAGTTATACAAATACCATTATAAATGAACTTTCAAATTGGATATGTGGTTTCAAAGGGTTATAATAGATTCATAAAATAAAGGCTTATACGCTGATAAAGCATTCAAAATAGATAAAAGTATTAACTTTTTAATTTGACTAGACATACAATTCACTTCACGCCCTTAGGTTTGATACAGATACTTCTAAAGAAACATGAATTTCGTCTTATTTTGAAGGTGGATGGTTATACTCATTAAATGAGAGGGAAATTTTTACATAAGAATGATGCGTATTGATGTAAATTAATGTTTACTACTGATGTTTAGTTACTAGTGCAACCTTAGGTAGCAGAGGCAGCGAGGCCGTTTTGTAGAAGGAGTGAATAAATGAGTAAATTCTTTCAGAGTAATGGATTTAAACGTTTTATTATTCTAGTTGGAATTGCTATTGCATTATATTTAATGCGAAGTATGATCAACTTAATTTTGCTTACGTTTATTATTACCTATTTGATGAATCAGCTTACTACGAAGACAACAAAAAGCATAAGAAAATACACACCTATGAATGAAAAAGCTGTTACTGTAACATTATATTTGTTACTGGTCGCTGGTATTGTCGCTGTGATCTATAAATACTTGCCAATTGTCACACAGCAAGTTACACAGCTTTTTGATCTTATTGCCAGTTTTAACCTTGATCCAGATGACAATGAGATTGCGAGATATTTAGCTCCAACTTTTGAGAAGATTGAGCTTGGCAAGTATTTAGAACAGGGTGTGGATATAACTCTCAAAAATATTACGAATATTGGTAAAATCATTATGCAAATTTTGATTTCCCTAATATTGAGTTTGTTCATATTGTTGGAAAAGAAGCGAATCATTGAATTTACGGCAAAGTTTAAGGATAGCAAAATTGGACCTCTTTACGATGAACTGAATTATTTTTCAAGAATATTCATCCGTTCATTCGGTAAAGTGATTGAGGCACAGTTTATTATTGCTGCTGTTAACTGTGTATTATCAGTGATTGCCCTTTCGATTATGGGCTTCCCACATCTAATTGCTCTTGGGATTATGCTCTTTATCCTTGGCTTAGTGCCAGTTGCAGGTGTTATTATTTCATTAATCCCACTCAGTATTATCGCCTATAGTATTGGTGGCTTAATGTACATTGTCTACATTTTAGTAATTGTTATGGTCTTACATGCAATTGAAGCTTATTTCTTAAATCCAAAGCTTATGTCAGCTAAAACAGATTTACCGATTTTCTACACATTCATGGTCATTCTTTTCTCAGAGCATTTCCTTGGTGTTTGGGGATTAATCATTGGTATCCCACTGTTCATGTTCTTGCTTGATATTCTAGGTGTTACTTCCTCGGAAGAAACTAAACAGAAAATGGACGCCGTAGAGAACAAAAAATTGATGGAATAGCTTTACAAAAGGATTCATCTCGTACGTAGAGATGATCCTTTTTTACTTTCTGGCTTAGCTCATTTAAAATAAGTAGGGGGTGTTTTTTACAATGATGGTAAAGGGACAGAAGGTATATTTAAGGGAAATCTCTGTTAATGATAGTGAAAGCATTGAAAGATGCTTTCAAAATGAGGAAATCATGTATATGACAGGGACTCGTAACTTGCTAACAAAAGAACAGATTAAAGAGGCTATCTACCGCTTTAAAGAAGATTCTACACGCTATGATTTTGCTATTTGTTTAGTAGATAATGATCAAGTAATTGGTGATTTAGCTATTATGGAAGTTGATCGAGATAATAAAAAGGCAATGTTTCGTATAGCCCTGCATGAGTTAGAGGATTGTGGCAGAGGATTTGGATCAGAAGCAGTTCAACTTGCTCAAAAATTCACATTTGAGGAGCTATGTCTGAATCGTTTGGAATTACAAGTGTACTCTCATAATATAAGAGGGATTAAATCCTATGAAAAGGTCGGCTTCAAAAAAGAAGGAGTGTTGAGGCAGGCATTATTGATGAACAATACCTATTCAGACGAAATCATTATGAGTATTCTTCTGGAAGAGTATATGAACATATCAAAATAGACATGGAGCCAGCATAAAAATTCTTTGTGCTGGTTTTAATTTTGCTAAAAGAAAAAAATGTTAATCGTGTATAAAAAAGTATGTTATTATAGGTGTGAATCTTTGTTGAAGGGGGCGGTCATTATGACAAATACATTTATTTTTATCGTTCAATACTGGGGGACAACGCCTTATTAACAGAGTGTTTAGTGTTTCCCTAAATTCGGAAGGGGACCATATATGTCTAGCAATACTGTAAGAATCGAAGAAGTAAATAATAATAATTGGTATGATTGCTGCCTATTAGAAATATCAGAAGAGCAAAGGGATTATGTTGAATCCAATGCTATTTCTATTGCGCAATCAAAGTTCGAACCGACTTTAAAGCCGTACGCCATTTACTATAAAGACCAAATTGTTGGGTTTTTAATGTTCAATGCTGTAAAGGAAGAGCTTGGCGGGTACTGGATCTATCGCATAATGATTGATCGGCACTTTCAAGGCAAAGGTATTGGCAAAGAAGCCACAAAGCAAATAATAAATGAAATAGCTAAGTTACCTGATGCTACAAAGGTTATAGTAGGCTATCATCCAGAAAATAAAGCCGCGCATCATCTGTATGCAAGTTTAGGGTTTGTCGATAACGGTGATCGTTTCGGTAAAGAAATGGCTGTTATTCAATATTTAACTGAGTAAATAGTAGGGAAAGGGACCTGTTTAATGACAAGGTCCCTTTTCATTTAAGCATCGCCAGGAGAGGCAATTATTCGTGGATTTTTTTTGATATACCCGTAAATAAGCAAGGCTGTAATCCCTTCTGCCACTGGGAAAGTCCACCAAATAGCTTGAGAGCCAAACACTTTAGGTAGAAGAATAAGCGTTGGAATAAATAAAATAATACTCCGAAGTAACATAATAGTCGTGGCAATACGAATTTTTTCGATAGATTGAAAGAATTCGGCGAGCACCATATTGATACCTAAAAATACATAGCCTATAGCAAAATGAACAAAGCCTTGAGTTGCCATATGACGAATTTCGAATGAACTATCTCCGAATAACGCCATGAGCTGTGAAGGAAAAAGCATGGCTATAAGTGCTGTTGTTAATCCTAAAATAAAAGCCGTAGCTAATCCGATTTTTAGTAATGCTGTTAACCTCTCCAATAATCTTGCCCCATGATGATAGCTAACTAATGGCTGTAGGGCCATGCCAATACCTAGAAAAATTGTTAACAGGACTGTATGAATATAATTGACCATTGCATAGGCTGTCACCCCACTTGCCCCTAGATAGTGTAAAAAGGTAACGTTATATAAAATGATAATAACTGCTACAGAGGCCTCGACAATAAAACTAGGTAAGCCTATAGCAAAAATTTTTCTTAAATCTGTTTTATTGAAGAATGAAGAGACAAACTTTAATTCAGATTGTGGACGGAAAAAATGAAGACATAGTACAGCTGTACCTATGATAGTAGCTATTGCTGTTGCTAATGCACAGCCTGTTACACCATAATCTAGAACGAAGATAAAAATATAATTTAAGATAATATTCAATACGGATGTTGTAATTAAACCTAGCATAGCTAGCTTTGGATTACCATCATTGCGAATAAAAATACTTAAAAGATTTTCAATTGTATAAAACACCCCAAATAACAAAATAACGTGTAAATACTCTTGCACATATGGATACGTATCATCACTCGCACCGAATATATAAGAAATATCTTTTAAATTAAACGCAAGGAACCCGATAATTGTTAACACGACCACAAGCATTGTAGTAAACGCCAACGTAAAGAGCTGATGGGCTCGTTGCTTATTGCCCTCCCCAAGAGAAATGGAATAGAGTGTAGCTCCACCCATCCCAATCCAAAGAGAAATAGACAGCAGAATAGAGAAAATCGGAACAGCAATATTAACGCCTGCTAACGCTGTAGGACCCACGCCGTGACTGACGAAAATGCCATCCACTAAAATATTCACGGACATTAGGAGCATGCCAATCATTGCTGGAAATAAATAGGATAAAAACAGTGGTTTGAGCGGCCTTGTTTCTATTGGATTAATGGTTGTCATGTCCATGCACCTCTAAGACCATTACTTTTTCCCCTTTATCATCTAGTTCACCATTAAATATAAAGCCAAACTGTTTATATAGCTGAATAGCTACTACATTATTGTCATAAACACTTAAATATATTTTGTGACAGTTGAATTTTTCTGTTAAGTAATGTATAAGCTGCTGTAAAAAATGTTTACCTAAACCTTGTCGCTGATAGCGCTCATCAATTAAATAACGATCAAGCCATACTCGTTGACTATGATCCTCATGAGGAAATACGCCATACATAGCGAAGCCTATCACGGTGCTATCCTTATACAAGCCTAAAGGTGTAAAGCGCCGATCCATTTCCGCCTCTGCTAAGCATTGGTCTGTACTTTCGATAAAATTTTGCTGATTGTCAGCAATGCGTAATGTTAATATTTCTTGTTTGTTAAAAGCTGTAATGTCACGAATCTCCGTGAACATAATGTCAAAACCTTTCTATTTTTATTGTGAATAGGTACAATTTAAAGTATATAGTTACTATATAGTCAAGAGAGGATACTCAAAAAATGCTTAATAAAAATGTAAAATATTTTACAACTGGTGAATTTGCTAAAATATGCAAAGTTAATAAACAAACTTTAATTTATTACGATCAAATTGGCTTGCTATCTCCTGTTATGAAAGATAGTAAAGATTATCGATATTATTCACTCGCTCAGTATGATTTTTTTGGTGTCATTGAGTTATTAAAGGCTGTTGGCATGTCTTTGAAAGATATTCAGCAGTATATGGCTGAGAAATCACCTGAAAATTTTTTAGAATTGATGCATCTACAAAAGGAAATTGTTGCGAAAAAGCGGCAAGAACTGGAGATGATTGAAGGTATTATTGATGTCAAAATTGATTTAACCAAGGAGTCCCTACAACTTGATTTTGATAGCATTACAATTGAACATTTTCCAGAGGCAACCTTGTATTTAAGTCAAAATATTGAGGATTCAACGGAAGAACAATTTGTGAAGGCGGTCTCTGATTTTATTGATGAATTGGATCGCTCTCGCTTAGACACAGGTTATCCCATTGGCGGAATTACCAAAAGGGAGCAGGTATTAGCGGGCAACTATGATAATTATAGGTATTTATATATTGAACAGCCACATCCACAGGAAGGTCATCCTTATTTTAAAGCGATTGAAGGAAAGTTTATTGTTGGATACCATGTTGGAACATCTACGACACTAGGTGAAACTTACAAGCGATTATTTCAGGTCATGAGAGAACAGGGGTATGAACTGGGGCAATATGTTTATGAGGAATATATTTATGATGCGGTTATTAAAAACCGTGAAGAAGAATATGTAACAAAAATTATGGTGGAAATAAAAGAAGGCTGTTGATGCATCTCTGCCTATCAACAACCCCAAATGTACTTAATGCAATGTTAAGTTTATTTCCGGATGTGCCTTTTGTATTTTATTTAATTTATTGTCTTGGATTCCTTTTAAATTTTTATCGAAAAAGCCAAGTGATAATTCATTAATCAATTTATAAATTGCATTTACGTCTGCCCCAGATTCATTAATAATCGGCGAAACGGCTGCTAAATCTGTAAAACTTCCGTGATTTGTTTTTGGAATAATAGCTGTGTAGACACCAGGCTTTTCAATTGTTTTATTTCGTAGATAAGCTTCTGCAAACAATTCATCACGATTACCAGGCTGCTGGTTATACGCATCTTTCATAAAGTTAATGGATGCCTCAGCATTCATCAGCATAAAAGGCTTTTTAGGACCATTTTTTGGCATTGGATCGCCATATAACCCACCATCCATATCAATGGCTGCTTTAATACGATTATCCTTTACTAGCATTTGAGCTGAAGTAGCACCGCCAAAAGAATGACCTAGCATACCAATGCTATCGTAGTCAATTAGTGAGGCTATTGCACGAAAGTTCTTATCAAAATCGCCTTTAATGACTTCATCTAAAACAAATGATGCATCCTGCTCCCAAAGATGGATTCGATTATTCAAGAATGTAATGGTGTTTTCAATTGGTGTAAAATCAACCCGATCACCATCGGGGAATATTGTTGTTGCCGCATCACCTGTAAAGTTAAGAGCAACGACAATATAGCCATGACTCACTAATTCTTCTAGTTGGAAGGTATTTTGGCGACTATATAAACTCATACCATGTGCAAATAATAAAAGTGGAAATTTTTCTTTAGACTTTATAGCTGTCGCATCTTGATAAGAATGGGTTTTCGTCAGTCCTAAATGCGTTGTCGCGATATTGGGAAAACCCTGTGTCGTTGCTAACTGTTGTGTTAACGCATCTATATCTTTAAAGTAGGGTGACGGTTGTCCTGTCTCTTTTTCAGCAGGATAATAAACTTGAATCATCAGTTCGCGATTTACCTGATGATTAGGTACGACAAATTCTTTGCGATTCTTATCGGTCAGGTGAAATGTCTGTGTTCCTACTGTGTATTTTCCTGTTGGCTCAGGAAAAGAAATGATTGGAAATAACGTTGGTAATGTGAACATTGTAATAGTGGCCACAACAATACCTGAAGTTTTAATTATTTTCATCCTTAATTTTTTTGAAACAATTGTACTTTTTGGCTTCACAAAAACTTGTAATGTTAATAACATCAAAACAAAATAAGCAGGGATCATGCGCCAGTTAGCACCAATTGTCATAATTGTTCCAATTAACAAAACATAATTGGTAGCTATCATAATAAGATTTATTGTAGTTACTCCACGTTGTCTAAAAGTTAGTGAGATACTCGATAGTATTAAAATAAGTGTAAATAGTACTTCTAAGGTTTTCATCATTTATCTCCTTTTTCATACATACAAATGTATGAAATTAATTAAAAATATTTTTAAGTATATATACATACGAATGTATGTATAAGATTAAAATAATAAACTACATATAGTAGTTTATTATTCCTGCACTTTATCAAATAATGCTAAAAAAACATCTTTCAATTCATCATTCATAAGTGGTATGCCAATTCCTTTGAACATCAAACTTATATGTTCAATTTTATGAATAAATTCAGCTCGGCTTACACGAAATATTTCAGGATTCATCCAAATGTCGAAAAGCATTGTAAAAGTTTCAGCTGCTTGCTTCGGGAAAGCAACTTGCAGTGAGCCGTCTTGATTGCCCTCATCAATAATTTTTTGAATTCCTGGTGCAACAACCTGAATTCCTTCTGTGATGCGGCTATAAACAAACTCGGCAGAATTCATTTTCAAATGAATCGAGGATAAGTTTTCTTCCTTTCCGCTTTGAGAAATTGAGAAAGAAATGCCTTGTCTTAAACGCTCTAAAGCATTTAAGTTTTCCAAATCTGAGATGTCATTAAAATAATTATTTGCTGTTAGAATTTCCTTTGTGATGGCATCAATAACATCAGCACGCGTTTTAAAATGATGATAAAATGCTCCTCTAGTAATATCCCCTACATCATCGACAATTTCTTGAATCGTTACATTATCCCAACCGTTTAAAGTAAATAATTTAACAGCTGATTCAATGATTCTTTTTCTCGTAACTTCTGGATATTTATTTCTGGCCATAAAATATCTCCTTATAGATACATTCGAATGTATTTATAATAATAGGCGCATCCTTCCAAATTGTCAACATGATACGATTTATGAGAATTGCTGAAGAAAACTAGAAAGAACTAGTAAAGGTAAGTAATTTAGCATATATTTTGAATTTAAATAGAAGTAAAATCCGAGTGTTTTTAGGCAAAGTAAAACCAAACTCTAATACATAAATGACTTTCTGACGATACATTAGTAGAGAAAAAAGTAGAGCATTATCCGAAATATTTTTCTAAGCATGGAGGAATAGATATGCAAATATGGGTTGATCGATGGACGCAATTATTAAAACAGCTTGAACAGCAGGGTGCTTGGATTCATCCACTGGAGATAAAGCCTATGGCTACTGTGCATGAACTATCAATGGTAGAGATGCGGCTCGGCGTCCCGATTCCTTCTGAGTTCCGTGATGTATTACTTCATTGTTCTCGACAAGTGGGGGTGTATTGGTCTTTACCTGACGAGGCACTACTTCCTATTGAGCTGGAAGACACACCTTTAGGTGATTTTGGCTGGAGCTTGGAAGAACTCGAATTCCCTGATTTTGGTGGAGACAGTGATAATGCAAAAGAACAACTATACCTACAATTTCATACGGCTGGCAATGGTGATGCGCTTCTTATTAAGATTGAGGATGGTTCCGTTTGGTATTGGAGTCATGAGGGGGGTGAGTATGACCTTCTTGCCTTGAATTTTAAAGATTATGTAGAGAGAGCTACAACTTTAGGATGCATAGGGGCAGATTGTGGACAGTATCTACAGTTTTGTAGTGAAGGTGGACTAGATTTAAGTCTGACCACTTCTCAAATCTGGCTGAAGTGGTTTGAACAATTTTTAACTTCAACGTGGGAGAACGTTATGTATCAACTGGATACTTTACTCCTATATGTGTCGATGCATGGTATGAAGGATACTAGGGTTCGTGAAGCATTTACACGGTTAAATACTGGGGAAGCGTTTGCCGCACTTCAAAATCAAATTGAACAATCACGGCGTTTATCAGATAAAGAAGTATGGTGCAAAGTGCTAGTAGAGGTTTGTGCAACAGAGGCAAGTCAATGGGTGATGACACTTTGGGAAGACCAAAATGATTTGCCTACTAGTATTAGAGATTATTTAACCGCCTACTGTCTACCAGAAGAAGTGGGGTTATCACTTGTTCTTCAAGATATTGAAAAAAGGAGAATTGAATCTTATACAGCTTTACATCGACTACGTCATTTTCATAACCCAAGAACAATAGCATGGATGAAACGTTATGTTTCTTTTCCGATAGAGGGGTGGGATACGCTTTTAGTAGAATCACAGCCGAGTGCAGAAACTTTATTTGAGTGGTTGAATGGTAGGGAAGTAGAGCGTCAAATAGCAATACGAGCCGTATGCCAAATGTTGCAGCAGGGAATTAAACCGACAACTCCAGTGGATATGGAGAAATGGCTGTCATTGCTTATGTTTTGGAAGGACAATGAAGTACTACGAAAACATAAACAATTTTTTAGCCAAGCTCTAGAGGGCATTGAACTTTGGTGAAATCTAATAATTGTAAGGGGGAGAAATAATTGAACAATTTCACTATATTCGCTTCTATGAATAATACAAAAGAAATCGAATGTAAGATTTTCGATGTTTTTAGTAAAGGTTTTGCTATTGAAAAAAATGAAGATAACTATCTTATAAAATCCAAAGCATTTTTTAACAAATATAAATTGATGGTTAGGGTGATGTCTGAAGATACAAACTCAGAATACTTTGTCAATAATATCCCTGGAATGATGAGCTATTACAACAGTATTCCATTTGAAGATAACCATTTAAAAGAATTAGTTTTAACGCAAATTTCTGTGTTAAATACAGTAATTGCGATCGAATGTGAAAAAGAAATAAAGGATGAACAAATGCAGTTATGTTTGAGCCTGCTATTAACCATTGGAGGAATTGGATTTTTACCAAATGGTACCTTGTTAGACAAAGAAGGTGCAGTCATTGTTTATCCTGATGGGCAATCAGGGCCATCTAACTTTAGGCCTTATACTTGTACACTGAAGGTGAGGGGACAAGAGGTGACATCGGAAGAAGGTCATCAAAGAAAGAATAAAACGATAGCGTATTTAAAAGAAAACGGTATTCCATACACAGATTCACTCCCGCAACTTCCGCCAATTGGAGCTTGTCAGCTTAAAGCCAAAGAGGATATTGCTAGAAGAGCTGTAGCTTTACTAATTGTTATTCAATTTGCTTGTGATGTGGCACAAGGAGAAAATGTTGAAGAATCAAGAGATTTCTTCATCAATATGTTGCATAAATATGAAGTGGAGGCAAATCTAACGGACAATGAAAGGGCCTTTTTATATGATCAACAACCAAATGCACAAGACGCCATTAATATTTCATGGCAATATGAAGCTTATTGGATACTGATTTGGGTACTGGGATTTGTTAAAGAGCTTGATTTCCCTGATGAAGTATGTGATTGTGAGTACGCTATTCAAGTTATTTCTAACTGCGAAACGTTTGAGCAATTTTATCTTCAAATTATGATGCGTAGTCAGAAAGAAATAATGGATGAAGCCGACAAGATATTCAGATTACACTGGGCGTGCGTAAATAGTCGTATACAAGAAAGACCGGCTCCTGTTGGAATGAATGAAAGTATTGTTATGGAAAGACGTAGAGCCTTATTCTGGTTGATCGGTCATCAAAATGAAGAGTGGGAAACGATATCAATGGATACTTAGAAAGTAATAGCAAACTAGGATACTAGTTTGCTATATTATAAAGGTTATTTTACATATGTGGGTTTATTCACCTTATCAATTAAAAGAATACCATCGTATTGATCTCGTGGAACAAGACTTTCTTGGATAACTCCCCAGCTATAGGATAAGCGAGGTTCAAACATCCATGAGTTACCACGTTCATTTTGACGATTACGTAAATCAATGAATGTGTAAGGTTCGTTGACTGACGATACAATATCTTCTATGGATCCTTTTATAGGTGGTAAAACGGCCATCGTCTCGCCTATATTATTGGCAGTCTCTCCGCTTGTCATATATAGACCTAATACATAGCTGTATTTTTTGTAGATATCCGGTAAACGTTCACCCATTAATTTAACTGGATATGGGGAGCCCATTACATCTGATTGTGCCTTACGAATATGGTCATTATGCGCCCAAACGATAAACTTTTCGGTTGGATAAACTTCCTCAGCTAGCCAAAGTAAGTTCTCCATCATTGCCTGATCACGCCACTCCATTGTTTTTAAAAATGAATCATAATTATTTTGCTCCATCTCGATGTTGGACTGAATTGTTAGCTCTACATATTCGTCTGCCAAACGGATACGGTCTGCTAAAGTGCGCTCCATCAATTTTACTATTTGAAGTTCATTCGGATAAACCTTTTGAAGCTCTTTTTCTTTCTGTTGAACTTGAGATTTTACTTGTTTATACACGTTGATAATAGCTGTTTTTTCTTTCTGGTAGCCTTTTAGATCTTTGCTAGAGCTCCACTCCGCGAGTTGCTTCTCCGCATCCCTAAACTGCTTAGCCAATTGTGGGGTTTGCAACCAATCCCCATTTGTAAATGCCCCTTGCTGTTGAATATCAAAGCCTGCTAGAACAAGAGGCTTCTCTGTAGCTTGAGTTGTTTTTGCATATTCAAAAAGAGGTAAAGTTTCTTTTGTCCACCATACTCCAAAAATAGCATCCTTCATTGTTTGTTGAGCAGCTTGTTTGTCAATTTTTCCTTGGGCATTCATGACATCGCCAAGACCACTTTCAAAGGCTAAAACATTGTAACCCATTTCTTGATGTAAAAATTGTATTAAACGTGTTTTAACGAGATTAAACTGTGCCACTCCATGAGAGCTTTCTCCTAAAAAAACAATGCGTTTATCGTGTAATATCGGCTTGAGCATCTCTAAATCCTCGAATTTATTAGAAGGGATTTTTTGCGAACTAGCTGGCTCTGGCTCAATGGAAGTCAAGCTGTAAGCATGATCATTCATCCATTTTTTCCAATCCTCTAATGTTTCAGTAGTAGTTCTAGCCTGTTGAACCACTCCGTATTTTTCCTGCTCCTTTAACGCAGGGGTAGCCGCTGAAGCACTTGCTATACCACTAAATACGATTAAGCCTGTCAGTGCTGTGTTTAATAAAGCTTTCCATTTTCTATAACTTTTCATTAAGAATCAGCCCTTTTCTTTATGTTAATCTCCTAAGTATAAGGGGCTAAGTTTAAAGCATAGGAGAAGTTTGTTTAAATTTTGTTTAAATTTGGACTGATTATAAAAAAGAAAGCATCTCCATTTGTAAGGCAAGAAATACAAATGGGGATGCTCAATAGCTATTTATAATGATACGTACTAGCTCTAACATGGTTACGTTGAATTTGGTTAAACCATGCCCGATCCTTTTCCTCTTGATTTAGGGTGCCAATAATAGAGGAGGAGCAGCTCACGCAAATTTTCGCTTGAGTAATTTGTCCACATCTTTCACAAGGTGCTCCTAAATTTGGGAAAATGGAATTTTTTAATTTTCCGGCTTTGACCCATTTGTACAGTAGCTCAGATGATACACCTGTCAAAGTCACGACCTCTTCGTTTGTTAAATAACGATTATTTTTTCTTAATAAAAAGTGATGTAGCTCTGAAAAGATATCCTCTTCTCTCACATCTATCTTTTTTTGAAATAGCAACATAACTAGTCATCTCCTCGATACATCAATGAATGCTTTCATTAACTGTTATAGGTTGTTCATCATATTTATAATTTTCCCAACGATTACGTGCTAGCTTTCGATATTTTGGCGAGACGTTCCTATCAGCAATTAACCTTGAAAATCCTTTTTTAGCTTCTGTCATATCACCAAGTCGGAGGCTTAGCTCGGCATGTAAAAATTGAATTCGCTCTCCACCTTCCTGATTAGAAGCAAATGATTTACTGTAAAAATCTCTAGCGGCAAAAAGGTAGCGTTTTTCTGATTCTTCATCGTTTTTTATACGATATAACCAGGCAATTTTTAAGGCGAAATTAGCCATCAAAAGCGATTCTTCCATTGATGCGCGAGATACTAAGTAAGCAAGCTTAAAGCTTATAATGGCATCATCGATTGTACGCTCTTGACAGATACTCATAGGTTTCTGTAGCTCTTTAATGTATAGTTCATCTATAAGCTGCATGAAAGGTCCGTATGTACGTGTCATGGATTTATGGAAGGCAAAGCCACAATGTGGGCACACGGCAACTTCATACAGCAAAGGGTTAAGACCATCATAGACGGGCATGAAATCTGTTTGTTCCTCGATAATTTTATATCGATTTGGGCGTACTTTATACGTTGTAAAATGCTTTTTGCAAAATTTACAATCTACGCTACTTTCATAGTAGTAGATGTTAAATGCCATAAGAATCAACTCCTTTGCATGCTCAATAATATTATTTCTTTTGTTCTATTTATACATAATCAATAATCGTTCAATGTATTTAATTCATTATCTTCCATTTTAACAATTCTGTGTTCTTTGGTATACTCCTTTGGAATTATAAAATTAAAAATAATACTCGTTTTTTTAGTTAAATATCATTAGAAATGTGCTTGTAATAGTATTTATCGGTGTAGTTAAAGTAAGTTATATAGTTACCGAAAAGTTTGTCGAATTATGTACAATTTATTTAATGGACGGTTCGAATTGTATAGTTCAAAAGTTTACTATGAGAGGGTGGAGCAGATGACGTATAAAATAGTATTTTTTGATGTGGATGGTACACTAATCAATTATGAGAATGGTGCTGTGGAGGAAAGTACGAGGCAGGCTATTCGACTATTACAGGAAAAGGGAATCTATCTTGTGGCTGCGACAGGAAGACCGTTGTCCATGTGTGAAGAGCTGAAAAATTTAGGGATTGAAACCTTTATTACGGCGAATGGGGCATATGTGAAACACAAGGATGTTGTGATACATAAAATTCCGATTGAGAAGGGCATTGTTCAAAATGTTCAAGCTTTTGCACAGCAACATCAGCATTCCTTAACATTTTTTACAGAACAACTTACGATGAATGATATACAAAATCCATTAGCCTTAAGCGCGATGCAAGAGACATTGTCTTTATGTGATTTTCCAGTTAGAAAAGAAAGCATTATGGATGAAGAGGTTTTTCTTATGTGCCTTTATGCTGATGAACAGGCTGAAAAAAGATTAGCTCGTCAATTTTCGAATATATTACGGCAACGATGGCATCCTTATATTGTGAATGTTTTACAGCAAGATGTGTCCAAGTCGATAGCCGTAAAGGCTGTACTGGATTATTTTGAGATTAATGCTAAGGATGCCATAGCTTTTGGAGATGGAGAGAATGATATAGATATGCTAGAGCTGGTTGGCCTTGGGGTAGCTATGGGGAATGGGAGCCAAGCTCTAAAAAATGTTGCAGATTTTGTTACAAAGAAATCCATTGAAGGCGGCATAGATTTTGCTTTACGAAAGCTGCACATTATTTAACGATATGGAAAGGAAGTAAAGTGGAGGCTTGAGAGACTCTTTTGGTATACAGTTATGAGTATATAGAACAATGTATTAGGTGGGATGAAAAATGGCGCAGCATGTGCAATCTCTAATTGAACATTACGGGTATTTTGGCATCATCGTGATCCTAATTGGAGGCATTGTTGGGTTGCCACTTCCCGATGAAGTATTTTTAACTTATGTAGGCTATAGTGTTTATCGAGAAAGCCTTGGACATATCCCAGCTTTAGTAAGTGCTCTGATTGGCGCAATGGGGGGGATTACTTTAAGCTACTATATCGGCCGTCGATTTGGCTTACCGCTCTTGCAGAAATATGGGCCAAAGATTCATATAACTGAGCAAAAAATTGAATTTACTAAAAAAATGTTTATGAAAGTGGGGCCTTTTTTATTAATTGCTGGCTATTTTATTCCTGGTGTACGCCATCTAACAGCCTATATCGCCGCTATCAATAATTATCCATATAGGAAATTCGCTTTCTTTGCTTATACAGGGGCATTTATATGGACTTTTACATTTATAACCTTAGGAAAAGTGCTAGGAGAGAAATGGCGATTCGTCGGTTACTATTTATCTCATTACAGTATGTACGTCATCTTGCTGTTTGTCCTAGTCATGTTAATTATTTATTATTTATTTAAAAAAAGAAACGTACAAAAGTAAAAGTCAGTAGGATTCCTACCGACTTTTTGTTATGGCAATATGGCAAATGAACGTACAGGGAATCCAGATGCTTTTTCAGGCTTGGGTACTATATTAAAAATAATAGCACCTTTAGGAGGTAGCTTGTCTAAATTAGTCATGAGCTCAATTTGATAAGTGTCTTGATTGAGGACAAAATATTCACCAACCAATTGGCCACTTTGACGAAAATCAGTGGCAGAATCAGTATCAAAAGTTTCATGACCTATTGCACTTACTTTACGTTCCTTGAATAGAAATTGTAAGGCCTCCAAGCCCCAACCTGGAAGATGATTATCTCCATTGACATCTTTATTACTAAATGCCTCTTTATCTGGCCAACGCTTACTCCAATCTGTTCGCAGTGCCACAAATGTACCTTCTTCAATCTGTCCATAGTGTGTCTCGAATTCTAGAATATCTTGTACACTGAGTGTAAAGTCATGATTACTAGCAGCCTCCTGTGATTTATCAATGACGATAAGCGGAAGAACAAGCTCCTTTAGTGCTAATTCATCTAGAAATCGAGTATCTCTTACAAAGTGAATGGGTGGGTCAATATGTGTTCCATATTGTCCAGGAAAAGAAAACTGCTGTGCAAAAAATCCATCATCATGCGAGAATAATGTTTCAAATTTAGCATCTTCAAACATGAAAAAATGAGGTGAGTCTGGGCCGAAGGTATGTGTCAAATCGACCCACTGTTTTGATTTTAGTAAGTGCAATGCTTGTAAAAGTTCGTTAGACATTAAATTCCCTGCTTTCTAAAAGTAGTAGTCAATAAAAAAGAGTCCTCAATCGAAGAGGACTCCCGGAATCAAACATAGGTAGTGCGTCTTCTCATCTTTCAGGCTTAAATTTTGCCAATAGGAATTAGCACCATACTGCTTGAGCTGGTTGCTGAGACTTCATCGGGCCGATCCCTCCGTCTCTCTAGATAAGAAATAGGATATAAGAATTTTCAGAAATAATAGTATAAATACTTTAACATATATTTTTATAGTTTACAACTTTGATAGGATTACAGGGTTAAAATTAATTTACTTACCAATTCAAAATTAACGTTACTCGACAGCAGGCACTATCCATAAGCTGTATTCTAAAATTATCTGGTGTATAGTTGGTTTCAAATTTTGTAGTAATGCCTGTGGATGTAATTAATTTTTCGACCTCTGTTTTATTTGAAAGCTGTGCAGCATTCTTTAAGTCATGTGCAAATTGTTGAGAACTATCAATTTTATCTGTAAGTAATTGTGCCTGCTGCATAATCGTCTTTATCCGCGTAGCTGAAGATATTAATTTTTGTGTATCAACAGGGGGAAAGGGACTATTACTAGTCGGCATTGCTAAATGTTGTGAAAAGGTTCTAGCTGCAAGTTGATGGTCTGTCGATGGTATCGGGTAATGGTAGGGGTGAATAAAATAAGGATAAGGATTATAATACAAATCAATTCCTCCTAGCCAGAAGCTGATATCTTATCTTATGTATCATGATCTTTTTAGGTGTTTGAATAACGCCATTCCTGTACTGAAGTGTTAATATACTATGCTGAATGGTATGCCACACAAACTAAAAAAGGAAGCGATGGAGCGCTTCCCTTTTGTTCTTTAGCCAAGAACGTTTAATACATCATCTATTTTTTTGCTATGTGACAGGATTCCATAATTCATCCACGTTAAAAAATCCACCTCATAGACACAGTTTCTTTTAACAGCCCTTAGGTTTTTCCACATAGAGGATGTTAAAATAGTACGCTCTTCATTCTCATAAATGGAGTGTTGCTTGTCGAAGGTGATAAACAAATGATCAGCGTCTAGTTGTTGCAGCTGATTTGAAGTCAGATGAGCTTTACGCTGATTAAGCGGTATTTTCCACACCAATGGATCAGGCGTTAAGCCTAAGTCACGGTATAGAATTGGCCCTGTATAACCGCAATCAGGGCCAGCATACAGTGTAATGCCAATGGCTGAAATGCGAAGAAATGCCACACTTTGTCCGTAAACGGATCTACCTAGAATTTTTCGAGCCCTCTGTACCTTGTCCTCATATTCCGTAATAATATCTTGCATCATAGCGGTTTTCCCTGTTAAATCTGCAATTTTAAATAGAGTCGATTGCCAGTCCTCTCCAGGGTTGTTTAGGTGACAGATTGGGGCCAACTTATTTAAATGAAGACAGGTTTCCCAACGCTCTATACCAGCATCTAACATAATTAATGTTGGTTTATAGTGAAAGAGGTGTTCCATTTTTCCATACTGTACATCGATATCAGGCACATCCTGTAGACCTAAATAGTCTTGTTTTCCCCACTTGGAATGACTGAATTGCGCAATGGGCGTAATACCTAAAGCTACAAAGAAGTCCTCTAAGAATGGTGCGAATACGCGTACATTATTGCTCTGACTTCGTCGGAATTGCCCTGGGGAAATACCTACATGCTCTTTAAAACGACGATTGAAATAGTATTCATTATTAAAGCCAATAGACTGACTTATTTCAAATAAACGATCATTCGTTGTCATTAATAACTGTTTGGCTTTTTCAATACGTATACTATTTAAATAATACAGAGGTATTTGTCCCGTAATATCTTTAAAAATGCGTGAGTAACTCCATTTTGGTACACCTGCCAGTTCTGCTAGCTGTTCGACAGTCCAATCCTTTCCAAAGTGGTTGTGCAAATATTGGATAGATTGCTCTACAGATTGACGATCACTTTGTTGTAGAGGCTTCGTTCGGTTTTGCTCAAAAATAAATAATATCAATTCTTGGAAACGAACATGCTGCTCAAAAACAGTGTGCTCATCTTTTGTTTGACGACACCGATAAATAGCTTCTAATAGTCTATTGCATTGAGAGAAGGGAAGAAGACGTAGTTCTCTAACACTTGTAAAGAGACTAGTAGGAGAATGAGCTTCACTAAGATAGATCGTATTAAATGTCAATTGGTAAAAGCAGAGTGTCTCATCGGCAATGTGAATTTCGACAGGGCTATTAGGTGGAATAATCACACATTTTCCTTTCATAAGGTGGATAGTTTCATGGTTTGTCTTAAGTGTTCCGTTACCACTAATAAGGATGAAAAGAGAATAGTATGTATTGCTATATGACTGCATACCTGCTGAAAGAATAGTATATGAAATAGTTTGTAAATGATAGATTTGTATTAAATTACCCATTGTCCACGCACTCCTAAGTAAAGTTTAAATTTGGAAAACAACACAAAGAAAGCCCCCTAAAGAGCTTTCTATTGTAAATTATTTCACGAACCATTTCTCAAGATCATCATATTTTAGTAGGTTTGCAGTAATGGCACCAGACTGCCAATAAGTTCGATCAGCAATATAAACTTGTCCATTTTTTACAGCAGGAACTGTTTTCCAAAGCGTACTATCTAACCATTTAATCGCCTCTTGATTTTCTTCAGTTTCCCAAGTGCCATTTGAAGGGAAGAGTATAATATGATCAGCATCTAATTCTGGAATAGCTTCTTCAGACAAGACCTCGTGGAACTCTGTCATATCCCGAGCTAATGGATGTGGATTTAAACCAGCTTCCGTATAAATGTAGCCCGTGTAGCGATTCTTTATACCGAATAATGCCAACGTTTTATCTGCCACATTTAGGCGGACAACGGCAACAGTTTCGTCACCAACGGATTCTTCTAACTTAGCTTTTAAATTCGTAACACGTTCCTCATATTTATCAACGATTTCATTCGCTTTCTCAGGGATATTTAAAACATCAGCTATCGTTTTCACAATTTCACGTGGATCTTGTAGTATGTCTTCTTTTAAGCGATAAGTAGGTGCAATCTTTGAATATTCTTCATACTTTGCCTTATCTGCTGCACCATCTACAATGATTAAATCAGGCTTAGCTTGAAGTAATGTTTCTAGACTACCTGTAACGTCAAACTCAGGTACGTCTAAGCCTAAATAATCTTGTTTACCCCAGGAAGGGTGATACCATTGCACAATAGGCTTGACATCTAAGGCAGTTAAATAATCTTCCATATAGATGGCTGCTACTCGCTGTGGATTTGTTGGAATTGTTACTTCTCCAAACTCATCCTCTACAACTCGCGTATCTTCTTTTGTTGGATTCACACTCTCTGAACTTGTTTGTGTTTCATTTGAACCACAGGCACTTAAAACGAACAGCAGTACAAGAATAAGTACAAATGTAAAATATCGACTGATACGCATGGCTATTCACTCCTATAAATTTACTAAAAACTGATAAATGTTTATCTTAATTTAGAATGATAATCATTCTCGTTTGATTCAAATAAATTATAGGATACCATATAAAAACAAACAATACATATTCTCTACATCTTTTTTATACAAAATGAAGAGTTTAGAGTCCTATTGATTCTTTTTATCAAAAAGTAGCCATAGGAGTGTAACGACCGCTGCCAGCATAACCATAAGGAATCCATATACAGGCGTTTGTGCTAATGATTGATGACGAATAATAAAACCACCAATATAGGAACCTAAAAATATACCAATATTGAAAGCAGAAATATTTAATGCAGAGGCCATTGAAATAGCTGATGGTATATATTTTTCAGACAGTATAACTGCATATAGTTGCAAGCCTGGGACATTCATGAACATAAATAAGCCCATTAGTAGGACCATGAATAACCCAATAATTGGCGATTCAAGAGTAAAGCCAATACCAAGTAAAGCTAATGCAAGTCCTACAAAAATAATAAAGATGGAACGAAGCGGATTTTGATTTGCAAAATGGCCTCCTAGTGTATTACCAATAGCAACGCAAATACCATAGACAACTAATATAATAACTACCGCGTGTGGTGAGTAACCCATATATTGCTCTAATATAGGTGAAACATACGTGTAGACCACAAAGGCACCACCATAGCCAATTGCTGTAATGAAAAGGATTAATAACATTCGAATATTGCCTAATACTTTACCGATATCACGAAGAGAGATTGGGTTACCTTTTGATAATTGGCTTGGTACTAACAAAGCATTACTTATTAAACCAATTATCCCTATAGTAACAATAAATATGAATGACATACGCCAGTCTGTTACTTGTCCAATGAATGTACCTAATGGGACACCCGTCACAGTAGCCAATGTAAGTCCAGTAAACATAAAGGCAATTGCACTTGCGCGTTTATTTGGTTCAACTACATCTGCCGCTATGACAGAAGCGATGGACATAAACACACCGTGTGCTAATGCTGAAATAATACGCCCTATTAATAAAATCGAGAAATTTGGTGCCATAGCTGCAGTTAAGTTCCCAATTATAAAGATTGTCATGACTAGCAATAAAACAGTTTTTCGACTAAGGCGAGATGTTAGGGCTGTTAATAATGGAGCTCCAACAGTAACGCCTAATGCGTATATTGAAACAGTTAAGCCGGCTGTGCTTAAAGATATACCGAAGTCATCTGTCATTAACGGTAAAAGCCCAACACTGATAAATTCAGTGGACCCTATTCCAAAAGCACTGATTGCCAGTGCTAGCAAAGTTAATTTAGCACTTGGCTTTTTTGAATGTGACATACTACTAATATCTCCTTTGATTTTTTTTATCATGTATAGTAATATTCATACATACCTAAAAGATATGTAGAGTACTTTTGGTTACTTTTGAATATTACGGGGGGTTTACAATGCAAAAAATTTATAATATTGGTGTAGAAGCTACACTTGAAGTCATTGGTGGTAAATGGAAACCAGTCATTCTTTGTCATTTAAACCACCATGGTAAAATTCGCACAAATGAGTTTCGACGATTAATTCCAGGAATCTCGCAAAAAATGCTCACTAGTCAATTAAGAGAGTTAGAGCAAGCTGGATTGATCCTTCGAAAGGTCTTCAATCAAGTTCCGCCGAAAGTTGAATATTCCTTAACGCCTTATGGACAAGGAATGGAGCCTATTTTAAACATGCTTTGTACTTGGGGCGAGAAGCATGTTGAAGTATTACAGGATAAAGGCGAAGATGTACTATTAAAACAACGTGACGAAGATATAGCTATGCAGCAAACATCGTAATGAGGGAAAAAGAGACTGTCAAACACGCGGCAGTCTCTTTTCCTTTTTAATGCTTATAGAGCAAAGTCATATTCATCAGGATTAGGTCCAACACGTTGTTCAAGGTTCATCGCATTGATGATAGCCATCTCTGCTTCTGTTAAAGTAAAGTCAAAGATATCGGCGTTTTGTATCATGCGTTCTCTACGCACAGATTTAGGAATAGTAATCACGCCATTTTGTACATCCCAACGCAAAATAACTTGAGAGTTTGATTTTCCGTATTTTGCTGCTATTTTAGAAATTGTTTCATCTTCAAGAAGCCCACCTTGCATTAAAGGTGCCCATGCTTCAAGTTGAATTTGGTGCTCTTTACAGAATGAACGAAGCTCCGCTTGCTGTAAGCGTGGGTGGAATTCCACCTGATTCACAACAGGTTTAATACGAGCAAATGATAATAAGTTTTCCAAGTGTGCCACAGTGAAATTACATACGCCAATGGCTTTGATCTTACCTTGTTTATATAGGTCTTCAAGAGCTTTCCAAGATTCAGCAAACTTATCTTTACCTGGCCAATGAATCAGGTAAAGATCTAAATAATCTAACCCTAACTTTTGTAGGCTCTCTTCATAGGCAGCCTTCGTTTCATCAGAGCTTAATCCATCATTCCACACTTTTGATGTTATAAACAGATCTTCACGATTTAAGCCAGTCGATGCTAGCGCCTGTTTAATGCCATCCCCGACACCTACTTCATTGCCATAAATAGCGGCAGTATCGAGGCTGCGATAGCCAACTTCTATAGCGTTTTTAACCATTTCAGCAGTAGCATCATTTGCTACTTGAAAAACACCTAATCCCATACCAGGCATTTGAAGACCGTTATTTAATGTAATTGTATCTTGTAAATGATTAATCATTGCGATTCCTCCAATTGTTTGGATTGCTTATTGCTTTTTCATTATGCTGCTAACATACCTTCAAAAAAAGTACGCACTTTTTTGTGTCATAGAAACGTAGAGGTAACTTTTGTGAGCTAACAATGGCTAGAGGGATAAAAATATTCATCAGCCTCTTATTCAATATCAGATAAATGAAGTTGTCCAATAAAATAGTAAGCACCTTTATTGGCTATATCTACTAGTCGTTGTGGCAAGATAATTGTCTACAAAATGAACAGACGGAAATCTTGGCTTTATTTAAGTAGTAAAAGGAAATGTTTGTTCGATGGAGAATATATGTAGTAATACTGTAAAAGGGGTTTTGAAGATGAATCGTTTAAATTTAATTACATTAGGTGTTAAAGATATGGTGAAGTCTCTCGCTTTTTACCGAGAAGGTCTAGGTTTTGAGGTTGTAGTTTACGGAGAGGAAACAAATCCTGATGTTATATTCTTTAATAATGGTGGGACAAAAATATCACTATTTCCAATTGAAAGATTGGCAAAAGATATTAATGAAGCTAACCCACCTGAAATTGACCATGGCTTTGGCGGAATCACTCTTGCTTATAATGGTAAATCAAAAGAAGAGGTGGACAGTATTTTTGCATTAGCTAAAAAGGCTGGTGCAAAAATTATTAAAGAGCCTGAAACTGTATTTTGGGGTGGTTATAGTGGCTACTTCCAAGATCCGAATGGCTTCTATTGGGAAATTGCTTACGGCGATATGTGGCAGTTCGATGAGAACGATATGCTGATTATTCAATAATTGATATAGATAATTTAGATAAGAAGAGCGTCTATTTTTTATTTTATAACATAAAACGCAACTTTTTTAATTAATAAAAAGTTGCGTCAGACTGTCGACAAAAGGAATTGAGAAGTTCACACTCGATTCCTTTTGTCACTTTTTTTCTTTCATTATGTTTAAAAATGGTAATTTTATATCCCATAAAACAGACTCTTCAAGTATAAGAACTCTTTTAAACCGCCAGCCACGTCCAAGTAGCTAGTTTCTTTAAATTCATGGCAGCAAGAGTAAGCATCGCCTACATGGACAATTTTTTCAGACCTCTAGGCTGTCCATCGCATACCCTGCTTTTCCTTTGCATCGGCAAAGACACGCTCAATCGTTTCTTTACGCTTGCATAAATTTGTTTGATGTCATAGGAATGGCGTAAATGTTCAGCTTCCTCCGCATACAGTTCCCCAATATGGCGTTGAATGAATTTTTTGTGATTCTTACTTTCTGTACATTGGGAAAGGCTTGACACTTCGCACCATTCAAAGGTTTCGATGTATTATCACCCCAAAAATTTACCTATGTAGATGGGGTACTTTATGTAGAAGTTGATGTGAAAGAAGGGCGGTGACTCCAGCGGGAAAAGCGGGAGAAGCGGGAAAGTCGAGATCCTGGACTGAGTGAAGCGAGGGAAGCAGTTCGACCCCGCCCGCGGAAAGCGTCCGCCCGTAGTGGAAATCAACGGCTTTACTTTATTTCATTGAGTTTGTCTACAGTCTGATGCAACTTTTTTAAATTAGTAAAAAGTTGCGTTTTTTTCACTTTCACGTTAAAAAATAGGAAGAAAATAAGTAGGGGATTACCATATAATAACCAAGTATGGAATTTATCTTGTACTTCAATTTAAGATAAATGTATAATGCAAAATATGGTATTTTGGGATAGCTTTCGAATAGATATAAGGAGGGTGAAACAATGATTCGTATATTATACATAGAGGATGAAAAGGAAATAGGATATTGGGTTAGTAAAGAGTTAACTGAGAGGGGCTATGAAGTAACATGGTTAGAGTCTGGGGACGGTATGGAGCAACATATTTCCTCAAAGGATATTGCCATACTGGATGTGATGTTACCTGGTTTAGACGGCTTTTCTATCGGTAAAAGAATTAAAAGGGAAAATAAAGAACTGCCGATTTTAATGCTATCTGCTAGAACGGCAGTCGAAGATAAAATAGAAGGTTTGAACTTCGCAGATGATTACTTAACAAAGCCTTTCCATCCAGATGAATTAGTAGCAAGGCTAGAAGTATTACTAAGAAGATATCAAAAAAATGATGATGTGTTGGAACTACAGCATCTTAAAATGTATACAAAAGATATGAGGATAATGAATACATTGACTGAAGAAGAAATTCTCTTGACGGGTAAACAGTTTTATCTTTTACAGTATTTCATTCGCCATCTCAATCAAATTTTAACGAAAGAGCAACTTTATGAGGGGGTTTGGGGTGAGAGCTATATCGAAGGTGATAAAACATTGATGGTACATATTCGATATTTAAGAGAAAAGATAGAAATAAATCCCGCAAAGCCAACGATTATTGAAACGATTCGAGGGATTGGTTATAGGGTGAAACTATGAAATTCTTCCAATCATTACAAGCTAAATATATGTTGATCATCATATTAGCCTTATCAATTGTTCAAATTTCTTATATGGTAACAGCCATGTTTGTATTAGGAATTACAAAGACTGGGGTGGGCGAGTTTTCTAGTGAGGTACTTTTGGAAAGTGAAATCGAGAAACAATGGCATGCACAATCTAAAAATATAAGCAATGTATCAAATGATGCCATTACCCAGCTTTTTCAAAAGTGGCAAGAGCAATTACCTTCGGCTTCTATGTTCTGGGTAAGTGAGGATGGGACATTATTGACTACAGTAAATGTTCAGGAGGAGCTTCCAGCAAAGTGGACACCCGCATTTACTACTAAATTCATAAAACAGCGGTATGGGGAAGACCCATTTACAGTTATTTCCTTCTTGGGCGATGATGTATCCAATGGCTTTATTGTTTTAGAAGTTCCAAGGAACGTATTTAATCCGCCACTTATCAATATTTATGAAAACTATGGTAACTTCTTATTTCTTGGCGTTATAGCCATTATTCTATTTTTCATAGTCGTATCTTGGTTATTTTTCAAAGGAATCCGAAAGAGACTTTTACATCTTCAAGATGCCATGGAAATACGGGATGTAGATGGTTTACCTATTGAAATCCATGTGAAAAAGAAAGACGAAATTGGGCAACTGGAGCATAGTTTTAATAGGATGGTTTGTGAGCTGAGAGAAAGCAAACAGCGTCAGCAAAAAGAAGAGCAACTAAGACGGGAGCTGATTGCGAATCTCTCACATGATTTGCGAACACCTTTAACAAAGGTAAGAGCTCAATCCTACTCAATTAGTAAAGAAGCATTGTCAGAGGAAGGTACGCATGCATTACGAGCGATGGAAACATCTATAGTGAATATTGATGCTTTAATCGAAAATTTAATGTCCTACACATTGCTCATGTCAAGTAAATATAAATTTGAACCGAAAGAAATCAATGTTATTCGTTTTGTACGAGAGCACCTGACGACCTGGTATCCCGTTTTTGAACGAGAAGGCTTTGCCATTGATATTGAGCTACAAGCATTTGAGCATCATGAATGGTATATAGACCCCATTTGGTTAGGCCGTATACTGGATAACCTCTTCCAAAATGTACTACGACACGCCAATAGCGGGAAATACATAGGTGTGAAAACAGAGTCGACAGCGAGTTATACGGCATTTATTATTGAGGATCATGGAAATGGTATGAAAAATGAATCAAATGCAAAGGGTGCAGGAATAGGTTTATCAATTGTAGATGTTATGGTAAAGGGCATGCATTTAGATTGGGATATTTGTTCGGATCCATCGGGTACAAAAATTATAATAAAACATGTAAATCCATCTGCGAAGCTTGGTCTGTAAAGGCTCGCAGATTTTTTTAGTCTTTTTTAAACAAAATTTAAACTTAGCCCTTACCTGTTTTTAAACTTCTATTCTTATGATAGTTAAAGAGGTGAGGAGATTGGAATATATCGTACAAACACAAAACTTATCAAAAAACTTTGGAAAAGAACAAGCTGTATCAAATATAAATTTGCAAATACGCAAAGGTGAAATTTATGGGTTTTTAGGGCCTAATGGAGCGGGGAAAACAACAACGATTCGTATGCTTCTTGGTCTAATGAAGCCATCCTCAGGAACAATAAAAATTTTTCAAAAGGACATAGTGAAGGATCGTATTCAAATATTAGCGAATGTAGGTTCATTAGTTGAAAATCCATCTTACTACCCACATTTGACGGCCTATGAGAACTTGGAGGCACTACGAAAAATACTAGGTGTTCCAAAAACCAGAATCGATGAAGTTCTGCAAACTGTTCGTTTGAAGGAAGCTGCAAATAAGAAAGTAAAGGGCTTTTCACTAGGAATGAAACAACGCCTTGGTATTGCTGCTGCTTTACTGCACAACCCGGAGCTACTCATTTTAGACGAACCAACGAATGGTCTCGACCCTTCAGGTATTATTGAAATTCGCAATTTAATTAAAAGACTACCAAAGGAATACGGGATGACCATTATTATTTCCAGTCATTTATTATCAGAAATCGATCAAATGGCTACACAGGTAGGTATTGTTTCTAAGGGGACATTGATTTTTCAAGATTCCATTGAGGGAATGCGTAAATTTGCACAACCAAAGGTTACTTTTAAAGTGAGCAATGGTGAAAAAGGATGGCGTTCCCTTTTAGCAAATGGCATTAAGGCAAACTATCAGGATGACGTCATTTTCTTAGAGGAATGTTCTGACGAGAAAGTAGCACATATTGTTCAGGTCCTGGTTCAGGAAGGGATTTCAGTATTTCGAGTAGAGGAAGAAAAACGCTCATTGGAGGATATATTCCTGCAAATGACGGCGGGAGAGCTAAAGTTATGATGAGTAAACTATTAATTGCTGAATTTTTAAAGATCAAACGGAAAGGTATATGGTTTTTAACGCTTTTAGGTCCCGTTGGCGTAGTTGCTCTGCAAATGGTCAATTACGGTGTGAGGAAAGACTATCTTTTACAGCAGAGCGAGAATGATTGGGGTTATTTTTTACTGAACATTCATTCCTTTACACCGTTGGCAGTTGTATTAGGTATTGCTATCCTAACGTCATTCATGGCGAGTATAGAAAACGAGACAAATGCGTGGAAACAGCTCATCGCTTTACCTGTTTCAAAGCTATCCGTGTATTTATCTAAATTTACAGTATTAACGATTCTGTTATTTTTGTCTTCAACACTATTAATGATTTTTACACTGAGTTACGGACTAATTTTAAGCTTAGGTGAAACGGTCCCTTACTTAGAGCTCGCCAAGTATAGTTACTTCCCAGCTCTTGCAGCATTACCAATACTAGCTCTTCAGCTGTGGATTGCTAGTGTTTGTCATAACCAAGGTATCTCGATTACTGTAGGAATTTTCGGAGTGATTTTTTCCTATTCTTCCTATGTTTTACCGGATTGGATGATATGGAAGTGGCCATCATTGATGAATCAATGGGATGAGCCGATCATCAATGTCATGTTAGGAGTGGGGATTGGTATCTTACTCTATATTGCTGGCATGATTGATTTTGCAAGAAGGGACGTGAAATAATGACGGCTATACTGCGAGCTGAATGGTTTAAATTACGAAAATCAAAAATGGTACCAATTATCTTAGCAGGACCCATTATTGGGCTATTTATCGGATTATCAGCCAATTTAGAGGATAATATGTCAGGGGTATCAATCAATGAATGGTATATTGCGTTGTTCTCCATGAATTTAACATATGCTTTATTATTCTTACCACTTATTACGGGGGTTTTGGCTAGCCTCATTTGTAGGTACGAACATCATTCTGGTGGCTGGAAGCAGCTATTAGCATTGCCTGTAACGAGGGGGAAAGTATTTGTAGCTAAATATGTGTTAATCGTACTGCTTGTTATGGCGATGCAGCTACTGTATCTATGTTCAGTTTTTGCTGTAGGGATGATAAAGGGGTATACGGATCCTTTTCCAATGGAGATTGTATGGAAAAGCATTGTGGGAGGATGGGTAGCGACATTGCCTTTAGTAGCCCTTCAATTATGGATGTCGATAATGTTTAAAAGTTTTGCTGCTCCTTTTGCAGTCAATGTGGTATTTACCTTACCCTCTATTTTTGCTATTAATTCTGAACGTATTGGACCTTACTATCCATGGGCACAGCCCTTTTCGATGATGTATATTGGTGGAAGTACAGACGATGTATTTTTTGTGCCATGGGAGCAATTGTTAACAGTTGTCGGTGGTGGCTTCATCCTATTTTTTCTTGGTGGGTATTTCTACTTCCAACGAAAAGCCATTTAACCTAAAGGGGAGAATTGACATGAAAATGAAACGAAGTTTGAGAATATTAACTACATGTATACTACTAGCAGTTTTAGCTGGCTGTGGACAGGGGGCGGCTGTCAAAGATGCCTCTCAATATAGTAGTGAAATAAAAGATATTACTATACCTGATGATGTAAAAGTTATTGGCTTTGGAGAGGCAACACACGGAAATGTGGAATTCCAAGCCTTAAAAAAGGATCTATTTGAAGCAATGATGAAGAATGAAAATGTTCGTGTCTTTGTTTTAGAGGGGGATTTTGGAGGAGCCCAACAAATAAATCAATTTATTGTCAATAGTGTTGGCACGGCGCAAGATGCTATTAAAGCACTGGATTACGGCATTTATCAAACTGAACAAATGGTGGACTTTGTGCAATGGATGCATGACTATAACCTAACAGTCAAGGAAGAAGATAAAATTTATTTTTATGGTAATGATATGCAGCGCTATGATGATAGCAAAAAGGGCTTACTTGATTATTATGGGGATGTCGATGCTGAAACAGCTAAGCAATATACGGCTCAGCTTGAACATGTGTCCAACAAAACAATGAGAGATTTATCGAATAGCCAGTTAGTAGAGCTAGATAAAACAATTGATGCCATCATCAAAGATTTACAATCAAACAAGGAAGCCTATGAGAAAAAGTCATCAAAGGATGCCTTCTCTTTTGCGGCGCAATATGCACAAATTTTAAAGCAACGTACGCAATTGTTTTTAAACGATGGTAATTACATGAATTTACGTGATGAATACTTAGCTCAAAATTTACAATGGATTGTTGATTTCGAGACGACGAAGGGCCATGATAAAGTATTGATGTCTGGTCATAATGGCCATATAGATAAAACGTCTGCTACAATGGCAGGTTATAAGTCGATGGGACAATATTTAAATGAGTACTATAAAGATCAGTACTTTGCCATTGGTACGGATTTTGTGACAAATACATTCCAAGCACCGAATGGGTCTGGTGAACGTAAGGAGTATACGATAGAACATCATAACGCTCTAGTGGATGCCTTTAGTGATATCCATGACAACATCTTTTATGTGGATTTTGAAAATGCTAGTCAATCAGAAGAGCTATCAAATATCCTTACAAAGGAGCAAAGAATGGGCAATATAGGCGATGATTTTCGTCCTTGGTATAAGCTTACAAAAATGCTCTATACCATTAAAATGACACCAGCAGACGCATATGATGGTCTAATAATTGTGCAGGAAGCGACACCAACCAAAGTAACCGATTAGTTAAATATAGCAATCTCCATCAAAAAATCTTTGTTCTTCTCCATTATGATAAAAGTGAGGTGAGAAATATGGAGTATAGTCAGGCAACACAAAGGATTATTACTTATATCGAGGAGCAATTGATGGAAGAAATAGAACTTGAGTTTATGCCGAGTATTACGGGCTATTCGAAGTTCCATCTAAGTCGAATCTTTAAACAAGAAACAGGGCTTACGATTGGTGAATATATTCGGATGCGGCGATTAGCTGTGGCTGCCAGTTGTTTAATATACTCCAATGCATCAATCATAACGATTGCCTTTAAATTTCAGTTTCAATCTCAAGAGGCTTTTACAAGAGCTTTTAAAGAAGTGTATGCTTTACCACCAGGAAAGTACCGAAAATTGATGCAATCATTAGCTATGATGGAGGAGGAAAAGTTGATGGAATTAAATGAACAGGTTAAGGGATGGATGCTGAGCGGCGCAAATCCAGAATTATATCAATTTCATACGGATGATAAGGTATTTCATTCAGGAAAGCGCAGTGGTGTATTATTTTCCACCAATGCATCAGCAAATAATGGGCAATTTGCTACGATGATGCAAGGATTTCAGGCAGCTGACTATAAAGGCAAGAGGCTGAAAATGTCATGTTACTTAAAAACGGCTGAAGCTACAAAATGTGGGGCGTGGATGCGTATAGATAATGGTACGGGTGATACGATTCAATTTGATAATATGGATCAGCGCTCTGTGACAGGAACTACTGAATGGAATCATTATTCTATTGTTCTAGATGTACCCGAGGAAGGTGATTCCATTTATTTTGGTGTGTTGTTAATCGGCTCAGGAAAAGTGTGGGCAGATGGTTTCCGCTTTGAAGAAGTCAACAATTGGGTACCCACAACCAATATGCTTTCGCAGGAACGTTTACCGAAACAACCAGCTAATTTAGACTTTAGCATGGAGTGAATTGGATACGCTACACTCACGTGTGAACCGAGAATGGACTTTGTTGAACAACGTATTGTTTATCTCTAATTTGTTAAAGCTAACAAAGAGGAGGTGTGAAACGATGGCACAAGAAATTCTTTGTGAAGTCAATAACTGCACATTTTGGGATTCTGGAAACAAATGCACAGCAGAAAAAATTTATGTTGTCAGCCAGAAGGGACAACATGCTTCCAACAGTGAGGAAACTGACTGTAAAACTTTTGAACCTGAAACGCATTAATGCAAAAAAGGGTAGCCACTTATATGGTTACCCTTTTTCCCTGTCTTTATTAATAAGCATCGACCTTTTCTTTATTAAATAAAAGTTCATGTGCATTGTTTACTTTTTCCTCTACGTAATCCAAGGAGTACTTACCCACCGAATCTGTTAAATCACCAATTGCCCGCGACAAGTTATCAATGATCGAGATTAATTTATGCATTTCCGTGTGGTCTTTTTCTTGGTGCATCTCATCCATAATTTCATATGCAAGACGCTGAATTTTCCTTAGTCGCAATTTCTCAGAGTGCATTGAATCCTCCTTATTGAACCAATTTATGATGTCTAAATATATGAAAAATAAGTAGGTTTCATGAATGACTTTTTTTAAAAGTAATTGTTAGGATCATTAAGGGACAATGAAATTTCCTTTATACCAACATCAATTTTTGACTCTTCCACATTGGAAACATTTAATTTCAACATTCGCTCATGAAAAAATCCCTCTAAATAATTACGGTTAATCGAATCTAAAAGTATATTGCTTTGTTTCAAGTGCTGGATAAGCTTATCGATATTGACCTGTCTTGGTAGAATAATATGGCTATGCATACAGATTTCCTTAGAAGCTTTAAATTTTGCTAAATGGGCTGTTATAGATTGTTGAAGTCTGTTAGCACGTATGGCATAAGACTCGCTGACCTTCTTTTGATAACGTTCAAACATACCACTTTTTAAGTAAAGCTCTAAGGCTGCCTGGGAGATCATTGAGCTATCAATATCAGTTGTATTTTTAAATTGCCTAAATGTTTGAATGAAGACCTCTGGTAAAACGGCTAGCCCTATACGTAAACCCGGAAACATGATTTTAGAGAAACTTTTTAAATAAATGACATGTTGCTGTGTATCATCTGTATAAATAGGATCTATTTTCGAATTTTGCTCGAAATCCGCTAAATAATCATCCTCAACAATGTATACATGATATTGATAAGCAAGTTGACGAATCATATCTTTCTCCTGTTTGCTATAAGAAGTCCCTAGAGGGTTGTGCAAGCGAGGCATAGTGTAAAAAAACTTAATGTCATAACTATTAAAAATGCGCTCTAACTCATATAAATTAATGCCATCTGTTGTTCTTTTTATGCCGATGGCAGGAATTCCATAGGTTTTCAAATAATCCATATACAAATGATAACTAGGTTGCTCCACTAAAATTGTTGAGCGACCATTTGGAAATGGCATAATACTCAGCAAAGACAGGGATTGTTGTACGCCCGAAGTGATAAAAATGTTTTCTTCTTTAGTGAACACTTGATAGTTTGTTAATAGTTTTTTTGCCTCTTTTATTAAGGAGGGTAAGCCTTGTGATGTCCCATATCTAAATAGGTCTGCTTGGTATGTATCGATTGCCTTGTTGAGGCAATGTTGAAAGTCTTGGTACGGAAAAGCATGCCAGCTAGGTGAGGAGGTAGCAAAATCTATATGGTCTTGAACCTGTGGCTGAAGGGGTAATTGATGGTCAACAACATAGTGGCCGCTTTTCGGTAATGCATAGATAAGATGCTGATCCTCAAGTTTTTTTAAAGAAGTTAAAATAGTACTTTTACTGCAGGAATATTGTAGTGATAACTGGCGTATTGAAGGGAGCTTTGCCCCTGATTGAAGAGTACCTGTTTGTATTTGAGTCAAAAGCTGTGAATAAATCCATTCATATTTAAGCATATATAACCTCCAGCACACCTGTATCGGTACAGATGCGTTTTTTTCATATCGTCAATGTGTGTTCTTTTTTATACGATAACATTACCGGCCAGAAATGATGGAGAAGGAGCGTTATCGTATGTTAGAAAAAAGAAAAGCCTATATAGCAGCAATTTCGTATGCATTTGTTATTGGACTTTCATTCCTATGTGTGAAACTTACTTTGTCGGTGGCGAGCCCTATTGATACATTAGCTCACCGCTTTACAGTTGCTTTCATCGGCATTGTTATTTTACTAGTATTTACGAAAAATAAGCTAACAATAAAAAAACAGGATTTATTAAAAATTTTACCTTTAGCCCTATTGTATCCTATAGTTTTTTTCACGTTTCAAGTGCTTGGGCTTGCTAGAATTTCATCCTCAGAAGCTGGAATTATTCAAGCAACAATCCCTATTTTTACATTAGCACTAGCAAGTTTATTGTTAAAGGAAAAAGCTACATGGGGACAGTATGTTGCTATCTCGATTTCTGTACTTGGTGTGATTTATATGCTAATGATGAATGGGGCAAATGCTACTACTGGAAATATTTTTGGCAGCGGATTTATTTTGCTTTCAGCTTTTGCAGCATCAATTTATAACGTCTTTGCAAGAAGGCTTACAAAGCAATATTCTTTACTGACATTAACCTATGTCATGACGTTATGTGGATTTGTTATTTTTAATGGGATAGCTATAGGAGATCATGTGATGAAGGGCACCATCCATGATTTTTATAAGCCATTTCTACATGTTGACTTTATCATTGCCATTTTATATTTAGGCCTATTATCCTCGCTAGGCACGTCTTATTTATCAAATTATGCTCTATCTATATTAGAGGCCTCTAAAATGAGTGTTTTTAGTAATTTGGCTACGCTTATTACTATATTTGCGGGTGTTTTATTTTTACATGAAACCTTCCAGAAGTACCATTTAATCGGGGGAGTCATGATTGTTATGGGGGTTATAGGAACAAATTATTTCGGCATGAAGAGGGTAGCGAAAAATGAGCAAATATAGCCTCTTATTATTAATAAGCTGTATATGGGGGTCTCAATTTTTCTTTGTAGCGCTAGTGACAAATGATGTTGGTGCAATAACCTTATCGTTGTTGAAAGCGCTAATAGGTGCCATTTGTTTAAGCGTCATTAGCATATTTTTGAAAAAGGACAGCAATCATGTGAATAATAAATACTATTGGGCAATCGCCATTTTTGAAGTAGTAATTCCATTTGTCCTGATTGCACAAGGTCAAAAATATGTTAGCAGTAGTAATGCATCTATTGTAATAGCTATGGTTCCCATAATCACGTTAATTTTTGTCGTTTTTTTCTTTAAGAAAAAGGTTAGTAAGTTCCAACTCATTAGCATTTTATTAGGTCTCGTGGGAATCAGTATTCTTTCATGGCCAACACAAGAGATGGACGGTTCAAGTACAGTATTTGGCAATGCATTACTGCTCTTGGCCGCAATGAGCTTTGCACGATCATTAATATTAATGGAAAAGCTGGGGGCTGGCTCACCTATCGTACATATGCGAAATGTTTTAGGAATAGCCACGGTCATTTTATTACCAATGGCGATGATCTTTGAACAGCCATTCCAACTAAATATGAGTGGCATACAGATTGTTGCCGTAACCATTTTGGGGATTTTCCATTCGGGGATTGTTTACATGCTTTATAATTTATTGATAAAAAAAGAGGGTGCCTTATTTGCATCTCTTAGTAATTATGTAGTTCCTGTAGTAGGTGTACTATTGGGTTATTTTATACTAAAAGAGACATTGGAAATCAGACAATTCGTAGGCATATGTATTATCCTTTGTGCCCTGTTATTATCTAAAGAGCGGGTTGTTCATAAAAAGACAAATGATGAAAATTAATGATTTGGGATTATTTAATGACGTACAATTCTAATAAAACTACTTTTTCAAGACGGGAGGCATTTATGAGTAATATCTATGTCATTAGACATTGTCTTGCACAAGGGCAATCACCTGACGCCCCTTTAACACAGACAGGCATAAGGCAAGCAGAAAGCTTAGCTGATTTTTTCAAAGATACTACCATTCATCGAATTTTCTCAAGCCCCTTTTACGCGCAGTCCAATCCATTGAAGCTATCAGTAAAGAAAAAGGTATTCAAATTGAAATAGATCATCGATTGTCTGAACGACTTTTAAGTACAAAAGATTTGCCAGATTGGTACGAAAAATTACAGGCAACATTTATGGATATGGACTTATCATTTGATGGGGGAGAATCCAGCAAAGAAGCAATGGACCGCATTGTGAATGTTGTAGAGGAGGCTATTGCTCGAAATGTTGAAAATACCTTACTAGTGAGTCATGGAAACATTATAATAAAGATATTGATTTTCAATGTTGGAAAGATTTAAGTAATCCAGATGTTTTTGTATTACAGGTAAAGCACAATAACATCGTAATAGAACGGGTATGGAATCCACAGTAGGAAAGCCTTCTGCCGTTGCTTCGCTGAAGGCTCAAATCGTTCAATATTGAAAGTTCACACGGACAGAGGCATTTATGTCGATTTGCCCTTGTTCAATAGGTGTCATATCGGAGGAAATTGCCATTGAGCGATATAGAATAGGCGTATTAACTTGTTCTTCCACAATTTCAGTGGGGAGTAGCTGCAAAGGTAAATGCATCGTTTCAGCAATGGTTTTCGCCTTTGCCTGAGCATTATGCAGCGCTAAACTCAATGCTTGCTGATAATAGGCATCTACATGGTCAACTTTGAATTGAATGTTTGTGATACGATTTGCCCCATTATCTACTGCTGTATCAATGATTAAGCCAATACGTTCAGGATTTGATACATGGACGGTAATGGCATTAGTTACTTCATAACCATTAAAGATTTGTTGGCCGTCTTCAAAATGATAAAGTGGGGTAATTGTATAGGCAGCTGTTTGAATTTGTTCGCTTGGAATGCCAAGGGCTGTAGTGGATTGAATAACTCGATTCATAGTTGCCGCATTCTCCTGCTGTGGCTCTTGTACATTTTGGCCTCGCGTTTGAACTTCTATTTGAAGTTGAATGGAGCTTGGCTTAGCCTTTACCTGCCCATCGCCCCTTACAGTTATAACACGTGGGGGAATGGATGCCTGATGATGGAGCTGAGCATAGTACATACAATACCACCTTTCATAAGATTTTTTATTCATCATAGTATGCAAAAAATGATTTTATTTGTTTAATCTCTTTAAATATTTATCATGGAGCTTTGTCAATAAAAGCAAGGTAATAATAGAACCTAGCAACGCTAAAGACATGTCCCATTGAGCGTCCCAACGATCTCCCTGCATCCCTAAAAAGTCTTTGGCCCCTTTACTGCCCTTGGAGATTCGGGTGCTTAACCATTCAATGATTTCATAAAATGCAGCAATCGCAAGTAAAATACTAATGGAAATGAACGATAGCCAAGCGCCTTTTGTAAGAGGCGTTTTTCGAATTAAAATTTCCCTTATAACAATCGCCAGCAAGCCTTTTAAAAAATGTCCGAAGCGATCGTAATTATTACGGTGCAAATTAAATTCTTCTTTTATCCAATTAAATAGTGGCACCTCCGAATACGTATAATGCCCACCAATAAATGTTAGAATCGATAATAAGGCAATGATTGAGTAAGAAATGGTTGTGAATCGAAATTTAGGATAGATACAAACTACAATAATAATCGCAACTATTCCTGGGCTAACTTCAGCCAGCCAATCTAAGTAGGAAGATGGTTTAATAACAGACCAGATCAAAACAATTAAAGTGATGGCAAGAAAAGTTACATGTATTTTAAAATGCTTATTACTATTCATGACAACACGCTCCTTTGTCCCACAGTATGGGGAAGTAGGAGTTTGCTTATTCAACCGATGCTGCGTTAAAAAAAGGAAAAGCGTCTAGTTATTCGTTCTAAAACTGACGCTTTTGTACACATTAAATCATTTTTAAAAGTGCTTCGACACCACTCATACCTTCTGTAATGCCAAGTTGCTCGGCTTCATAAGTCACGGATTCTAACGGGGCTGTTAATAACTCATCAATCGTTTTTACACCAACTGCCCGACCAGCAATGATTTTTCGATCCACTAAGCGACTATTTAAAAGACCTACATCTAATGCGCCGCACATAATGTAGCCTGTATTATTGGAAATGGTTAATAGTGTTGTTTTAGGTAATTGAACAACTACTGCAGTAAAGAAATGCCCCTTAATCATGATAGGTTCAATTGTCACCATTGAAATCACTCCTTTTCTCTATATACATATGGCGATAACTAGCAAGGTGTTCGACATTTCTAATAAAAAATCTTTTAATAGTAAAGAAAAGAAGTCCAATATCAAAATAAAAGGAATCTACTCTTGGCGAATAGATTCCTTTTAGCATTTACTTGGTATAAGACAATAAAGCTGTTTGTTTAAATGTATTTAATGCAATGGTTGCTTCACTTTTAGAAGTATATTCAAACATACGATACGTGTTTTCTTCAAATACGGTAATGATCCACATTTATATTATCCCCTTTTGTGTTGCATAACATTTATTGAATTTAATTAATTGTTATATATCAGTGATGATTTTATTTTACATGAATAAAGAAAAAAATAAAGGAATATTAATGATGTTTCACATTTCGTTCAAATTTATAAAATTTTTTTAAAATAATTAAAACAGGAAAACAGACAATCCTTCACAAGTATAATTCACTGTAAATCGCAAATAGTAAGTTGACGGAGTTCTGTGAATATGGACTTGGGAGGTGATGCTATGACACGTAAATATGTAAGGGTTTTAACGGTTTTCGTTTTAATCATCTCGGGATTTTTTGTAGGATACAAAGCCCAGGCTAATAAAGGACGTCCGTATTATGAGGAAACAGGAAAAGTTGTGTGGGATATTAACACAGAGGATAAAATAGTGGCACTTACCTTTGATGATGGACCACATCCCAAATACACAGCGGCGGTGCTTGATTTATTAGCCAAATATGATGCCAAAGCTACCTTTTTTATTATTGGAAAAAATGCTGACAAATATCCAGAGCTTGTTTTACGTACTTATACAGAAGGGCATGAATTAGCGAATCATACGTATACACATCCGTTTAAAGTTTCCATCAATAAATTGCAAGAAGAGCTTCGACAGACGAATAACACGATATATGGTATTACTGGATTTTCCCCAGTTTTATTCCGTCCTGTTGGTGGAAATTACACAGATGCTATGATAAATGCCGCTGTTAAGGATGGCTACAAGGTCGTGATGTGGTCTTGGCATCAGGATACTCAAGATTGGAAAGAGCCCGGTGTAAAGAAAATTGTACAAAAGGTTATGAAAGGCACAAAGCCTGGCGATGTCATATTATTTCATGATGGTGGCGGTAACCGTACACAAACCATTAAAGCATTAGAGGAGATAATACCGGCATTAAAGAAGCAGGGCTACACATTTGTTACAATATCCGAGTTGATTGAAAGTAAACAGCAGCAAGAACAAGTTCAATAATGAAAAATGAGCCATCTCAACAATGTTTGAAATGGCTCGTTTTTCACATATATAAAATCGCTTAGGCTAGAAGAAAATAATTGGAGCTAGTGCAATACCTAGAACAGTCCCTAGTGCAATACCAACGCCAAAGCCGCCTCCACTAAATCCCCAAAAGCCTAAACCATAACCACCATATCTTCTATCAGGTAGAATCCATACCTGTCTTCTGTCGACCCTCGTGATTTCCCCAACATGTACTCTACCAGATGTATCCGAAATTCTAACTCGTTTACCGTGATATTTACAACAAAGATTGTAAGCATCAGTTGGATTCACAATAATCCCTCCTTTCTACTTCATTACAAGTTAATATATGCTAATTAATGCATTTATCTTTAGCCGATTGTCTATCCATCACATATACTATCAAGAGGTGATGACATGGCAGTTATGCCTACAGATAAGTGGCTTGAGGAGTATGAATTTTCCAGAAAATCTAAGAGCAGTGATGAGCTATATAGCTTACAATGCTCGGTGCTATGTGATCGTTTGATCAAACTATTTCAAGAGGGATATACAGAGGAAATACACTTTGAATTACAGCAGCAAGGTCTTTTCCTACCAGAGGAAGAGATTAATTTAAAGAGACTAAAACAGATGAATGTGTGGGGCTGCGTGGAGCAGGAGTTTATGTATCTACAGCAGAAGTGGAATGGTCCAGCTATACCTATTTATATCTTTCCAATTACAAGGCAGCAGAATATCACTAATAAAAATGGTGTGGCTTATCCTCATTCGCTTTTTTTATTTGTGGGAGAAGTAGAAAAACAGGAGCTTCAAGCATTACTCGCCCATGAATACAACCATGTTTGCCGTTTACATTATCTTAAAAAATCCTTAGATGAAATGACTTTATTGGATTCTCTTATATTAGAGGGTTTAGCAGAATGTGCTGTGAAAGATCTTTACGGAGATAGATGGCTAGCACCATGGTTAACTAACTATACATTTGAGAAGCTTATCAAACTATGGAAATCTCAGTTTTTGCCAAACCTACAACTGCAGGGATTGGAAAAGCATCGACCATTCTTATACGGTGGGGAGCTTCCGCTGTGGATAGGCTATTGTATAGGCTATCAAATTGTTCGGTCATATATGAAGAATCTTTCATCACAGCTTCCTTTATTAATAACAAGCCAAGATATACTTGCTGGCTCAGAGTTTCCGCTACAATAGAGTAAAGGAGTGATTGCTGTGTCTAGTGAAATAAAAAATGTATTATTACCAATTGTAGATTCATCCACAAAGGTGCTAATTGTTGGATCCATGCCAGGAAAACAGTCATTAGTAAAACAGCAGTATTATGGTAATCCACGCAATCACTTTTGGCCTATCATTGGCCAGCTATTACAGGTCGAGGTTCCTGAAGATTATTGTGAGAGAATAGCTTTATTAAAAAAGCGTGAAATCGGTCTTTGGGACACAATTGAAGCCTGTGAGAGAGAAGGGAGCTTGGATGCAGCGATTCGTAATGAAAAGCCAAATGATTTTCAAACCCTTTTTGAAACCTACCCGAACATCAAGTTAGTACTCTTTAATGGGGCGAAGGCAATCGATGTTTTTAAAAAGCATATTGGATTAGAGCTTTTAGCAGGACGAGCCTATAAAAAAATGCCATCAACGAGTCCGATACCCGGGAAAAATATTAAATCCTTTGACGAAAAAGTTGAGGAATGGCGAATTATATTGTCATATTTATCACAATAGTTTGCGGGTCATTCAAGCATTGCTTTGTACATAAAAATTTACATAGTTAAGGGTGATGATATGGCGAGAAAGAATGATAAAAAATCGTTAAAGAACTCGTTTTCGCTTCCTGCATAAAAAGATGTATGAAGAATGTTCATAAGAAAAGTCACGAAAACGTTGATATCTCAACATTCGTGGCTTTTTGATGTGTTTTCAAACTTTTATTTGGGAACGTTTTTTTGTTTGAAATTTATATTATATTTACTAAAAAAGCGATAGTCTATCAGCCTTCTATAGTTGGCTAGAAGAAAGGGAATAAAAAAAAGAGTAAGAGTAGCAACTTCTAATCCATTTTAATTTTCTTATACTTTGTGAAATACATTATAGAAAAAAATATAATCCAAAAAATAATTATTAAATACACAAGAGCAGTGAGAGGTTCGGTAAACGGATTAACATTATTTTGATAATCTTTAATAATTAGAATAGCTAACACCAAAATTGAACTCCAAAACATAATCATCAAATATAATTTCATAAGATTCTAGACTCCTTTCTATTAACATTTTTTTATTTATAATGTAAATTATGGATATATCGTTAAAAGGGATGGAGGAAAAGTATACGACTGTTAAAACTAGTAACAATTTAAAATTTTTAACTTCTTTCGTTACCATCTTTTTATTAAGTGTAATTTATTTTTCGGAAAATTCCAACGTTGAAGAAAATATTACTCATACAGTAATTGAAGTGCATAAACGTGAAGAAAGTAAGAGCATGGAGCGTTAGAAAGAGATGTATATTTTTAAAACAGAGTTTTTTTCGGAGCAAATAATAAATATATATTTATTATTAAAATGATTAATTACTTTATTTATATTTTGGATAGGCTATAAACCTTAGAGCTGCAAATGTTTCAGGTTTTAAATGTGTATTTAAAATCGTTCCTAAAGACGCAACTTATCCGTTAGTTTGTTGTTGAAAATAAAAAGACATATCAAAAAATACTTTTCCTATGCGATAAAGTTGGAAATCATAAATATACTTTATTAGAAATGCCAAAGGTTATAGGATGAGGAAAATTGGCCTGTTATTATCTTCGCTTAGGTGGGCAATGGCTCAACGGTTAAATGCCCTATTACATATATTGAATTATGTAAAAGGAGGGCTTGTGTGTACAATAATCCATTTAGAGAAGATAATTTTAGAAGACCTGGCTGGGGTGGCAATGATAATTTTGAAACACCGCCATTTGGTCCACCTAATTTTGGTCCGGCTCCAGCTGGACAAATGCCAATGAGTGCACCACCAGGCTTTTCACCGCCAGTGCCCGCACGGCGAGAAGGATCAAGTGGTATTCACTCCTGCTTATTTAGAAACACCTTTATTTGGTTGAATACAGGTAGGAGCTTTTGGTTTTTCCCCACAGTTATAGGAAGAGATTTCATTGCGGGTTTTCGTTGGAGTAATCGGTATGGCTGGTATTTCCGTACCATAACAAGAAATCAAATTCGTTCATTTGAATGTTTTAGATAAAGCTCACACAAAGAAAGTTTCATTTTCAAAAAAATGGTGTTACAATGACGGTAATAAAAGATGAAGGGACGATGGGTGGCTAATGAATAACTAATCTTATTTTTTAAAGATGAAATTAAAATTTCACCAGCAATAAAAATAGGATTAGTCTGCCCATTTTCCATAAATAACACTTGTATTGGTCTTAATCTGCCAATATAAAGCGATTCCGCAAGCTTATTTTACTATGTCTAAAATAAGTAATGGAGTAACAAATATAGCTGTTGCAACAGTTTATTTGTGTATATGTAGCGATGACTAATCCTTCCAAAATACTTGGAGGGATTTTTTTGATTCCTCCTACTGGAGAGGATGAATGTTATGAAGGAGCTTTTAAAATTACAGGATATTAGTTATGAAATAAAGGATACATTCCTATTTGAACATGTGACTGCTACCGTAAAGCAAGGTGAGGTAATCGGCATTATTGGTAGAAATGGTGCTGGAAAATCCACATTGCTTCAATTGATTCGAGGTATGTTAGTGCCCACAACAGGAGAAATCAAGGGGCTACAAACTGTAAAAACGGCATTTGTAGAGCAGGAATTAGCTCATTTTAATAGGATGGAAATAACAACTAAAGAGGCAGATTTGCTATCTAAATGGAAAGTGCCGAATGTGCCATTTGCAGCATTAAGTGGTGGGGAAAAACTCAAAATGCGCCTGACGGAAGGTTTCTCGCAGGGAGTTCAACTTCTAATGCTGGATGAACCAACCAATCATTTAGATGAACAGAGCACCAATTTTTTGATTAAACAAGTACAAAACTATAGGGGAACGGTTATTGTTGTCTCGCATGATCGATACTTTTTAGATAGCGTAGCGACCAAAATTTGGTCGATTGAGGACAATAGACTTATAGAACATAACGGCAATTATTCAAACTATATGGCTGAAAGAGAGCATCGAAGATTAACACAACAACGTGCATACGACAAGCAGCAAAAAAATATTGAGCGCATTGAGGCACAAATGCAGGAATTGACAGCATGGTCTCAAAAGGGCCATGCTCAGTCTACAAAGCTAGAAGGTTTTAAGGAATACCATCGTGTGAAAGCAAAGCGTCTTGATTCCCAGGTGAAATCCAAGAAAAAGCGATTAGAAGCAGAGCTTGAGAAGGCAAGGGTGGAAGCTGTAAAGCCTGAGGCAGAAATACGCTTTTCTTTAGGCACCCATCAACGTGTCGGTAAACGCTTTTTAGAGACCAAAAATGTATTCTTACACTTCAATGACAGAGTGTTGTTTAAGGATGTGAACGTCACTGCGCAGTTTGGAGATAAAATTGCCATCACAGGAATAAATGGTAGTGGAAAAACAAGTTTTTTAAAAGTCATCTTAGGTCAATTAAAGGCAGAGGGCAGAGTATGGCTATCTCCGGCTGCTAACATTGGTTATTTATCACAAGAAGTCTTTGATCTACCTCTTGAACAGACACCGGAGCAGTATTTTTATCAAGAAACGTTTGAAGAGCGAGGGAAAGTCCGCAATCTCATGAAAAATCTAGGATTTACTTCTACTCACTGGACATCTGTTATAGGGGAGATGAGCATGGGTGAGCGGGTAAAATGTAAACTGATGGCTTATATATTAGCAGACAAGAACGTTCTTATTTTAGATGAGCCAACGAATCATCTTGACCTGCCTTCCCGTGAGCAATTAGAGCAAACGCTTGCCCAATATAATGGGACATTACTTGTTGTCTCACACGATCGCTACTTTCTAGAAAAGGTAACGAATAGTGTATGGGAGATTCATGCTCAACAGATAGAGAAAAAATGGAGAAAAGAGGTTAAGCAAGACGAGGGTGTAGTGACACTTCGCTTAAAGCTAGAAACCGAGCGGCAGGAAATATTAGGTAAACTTAGCTTTCTCACAGCTAAAGATAAGGACTATGTAATGCTTGATGAAAAATTTAATGAACTGACGAAGCGAATTAACGACCTAAAATAGGTAACGTTTAAGATGGTTTTCACTAGGGAAAAATACCGAGAGAGGGAAATTAATAGATGGAGGTACACGCAATGAAAAGAATGCTAGTTCTCCTTTTTTTGAGTATTTGCTTTATAGGTGCTTGTGCTAATCGGGAAGAAAATCAACAAGCACATGAAAGTGAGACCCAAATACCTGTCGAACAAGCTAATCAACATGATAATGGAACAGCTATGGAACAAACAGAGGTCCTGCAACAAATCAAGGATCAAATACAAGCTGATTTCACCATAAAAATGCCAACAACTTTACCTATTACACAGGATTCTTTTTTATCAGCTACTACAAGGACAGAAGGGAATCAGGTGGAAATTGTCTTTTATGAAAGTAAAGAGAGTATGCCGATTAATGATATTCGATTAAAGAAATCAGCAAACGTTATAGCACGATTGCTCGTTAAGCAATACAATAATGCAGAAGGGGCAAGCACCCAAATAGCGTTTGATAATTTTAATCAAAATGGTGGACAAAAAGTGGATCTTGGTGACAATATTAAAGGTTATCAAGACGCGGGGGCAGGCTCCTTATGGACTGGATGGAATGAAGGACGCTGGGCAATTGCCACACATACCCGAACAGAAAATCCTGAGGCTGGTGTCAAGCTTGCAAAGCAAGTAGTAGAATATTTAAAAAGTCATATGCTCCCTATTCCAAAGCAATATGGCATGGCTCAATTGGACGTTTATCAAACAGGCAATTTAATCGTTTGGCAGGATGAAAAGCTTGTGTATACACTCGATTCCATAAAAGACCCTCTAAAGGCCATAGAAATAGCTACAGCGTTTGACCAATAATTAAAACCCTAGAGTCTTGTGGCTCTAGGATTTTTTTAGTTGTTTTACTTTATAGAATCAATAAGGCCACTGTAGTCGTGGAATCGCTGTTGCCAACTCTCCATTGGGAAATTTAGTTGTTCCTTTCTATCTAGCAAATCAGCCAGCAAGTTTAGACATATATGCCACCCCGCTAAATCCTTTGGCGTATGCTCTGTCAATTCTTGAAGTGTCTCTACTAATAGGAGGAATGTGCCCTCGTCATTAGAAGAAAGTTCGAATCGTACCGTATCCGTACCCCAATCAAATTCGAGAGTTTCATTTTCTGCATAATCGGTAATGGCTATTGTTTCATAGGCATCTATTCCATCGTTCATATTAAAATGCATCTTCCCATTCTTACGAAGATCAATGATTTCTAAATTGCTCATCCACTTTTGCAGCTTGTCATTTTCAGTGATTGCTGCCCAAACAACATCTATTGAATGAGGGAGCTGGCGTTTGAATGTTGCAACATGATGATTGGATTGTTCTTCAATAGTAGCTAGCATAGTATCCTCCGTCTTTTATGTGATTTTGTCCTTATTATAGGTGTTCTTTATGAACTGTTCAAAGGAGAACATCCCATAAATATATTATTTATAAGAAGTGAGATTTGGGATACTATTGTTAAAAAGGGGGCGTGAACATGACATATGAACAAGCATTAGAACGTTATATCCAAGCAACAAATACTCATGATTTTAATAAGGTAAAGGTTATTTTGCATCCACAGGCTGTCTATTGGTTTTCGGATAAAACATGTACGACTACAGAAGAAATTGGTGCTTACTTCAATCACGCATGGAATGTAATTCAAGAAGAGGTCTATTCAGCAACTGATATAACTTGGCTAACCGTTGATGAAAAAACAGCCACCTGTATTTATACATATCACTATGAAGGCTATCATAATGGGAAATCTGTATCAGGTAGCGGTAGGGCGACAAATATTTTTACATGGATGAATGGTGAATGGAAGTTAATTCATGAACATTTGAGTGGATATATTAAATAATTTCCCATACCATCTGAATAATCAACATCGAGATAATCACAGTTAGTAGTCGTTTGGCTACTTTTATTGGAATGTGTGGTAGCACTAGGAGGCCTAATTGAGAGCCTATAATGGAGCCTAAGGCCATGGCAATTGCATAATGCCATTGAATAAAGCCTGTTTGATAAAAAACAATAAAAGCTCCAGTACAACTTCCAAAAAGCAGTGCACGCGTGAGTTGTACGGCCTTTATGTAAGTGTGTTGGCAACGCCAATAATATAAAATACTAAAAGTTGAAGAACCAGGACCAAACCCACCATCATACATAGCGATAAAAAATGGCTGCCAAAGGGAGGACGTTGTATGCTCTGTAGGATTCACAGTGTCAGTCCAAGCCTTGTTTTTTAAAGTGACAACTAATGCAAAAATCAGTAGGATACAGGCTGTAACATTCATATTTTGTTCGGATTGTGACACGGCTAGAAGTGCACCACCAGCTCCTCCTATAACAGCAATAGCTATGTATTTTAAAATAACTTTGAAATGTAGCTCCTTATGATACAGTAAATAAAAAATGCTAGATAAAGCCGATATACCGGTCGAAAATTTATTTGTAGCAATACTAGTTTGAATGGGAATACCGACCAGCATCATAGCGGGTAGCGTCATAAGACCTCCACCTCCCGCAAGTGTACCGATAAAGGCAGCTATTATACCAATGCATACGAGGGTTAAAGAGATTTTTGTATAATGTGCCATGAAACTAAGGAGTACAAGGAACAATATCCATAAAATTTTTTTCATAGGCTACTCTCCTCACTTGGATAGCTTTAGGGTAAAGGTATTTAATTTATAAATCTAATATATTATTTTTGAGTACATATAAATATTATTTATCTTTTGGAAGACTAAGGGAGATTGCTGCATACAAAGGAAGAAAGAGGCGAAATCCAATGCTGCGAGACAAAAAGTCGATTATTAAACACTATGAACATTCTCTTCATTGGGTAAAGAATTTGAGGAATTTAACTGAGGAGCAATGGCGTATGCCAATTGAATCTGGAAAATGGTCAGTTGCAGAGGTGATAGGGCATCTTACACCCTGGGATAAATTTGTGTTAGAACAACGAATACCATATTTATTTACTAATACATCGTTACCTAAAGGACCAGATGTCACGAATATGAACAGGAGGGCAGCTGAGAAAAGTCGTGAACAGCAGTTAGAAAAAACGATTATTGAATTTGTTTTGACAAGACGTCAATTGCTTCAAACCATTCAGCAATTTACAGATGAGCAATGGCAGCAGTCGTTCAATATTGGACAGTCTAACATAACGATGGCTGATTATTTTGGCGGATTAATTGACCATGATTTACATCATTTTTCACAAATTCAGAGTGTTTTACATGTATAGGAGCTAGCACATGGATATCAAGTATTTAATAGATTACTTTGCACAGGCATCTGTAAAGTTTACCGATGTCTTTACCAAAAGAATGGAGCCAGGAGAGGTTGATTTAGGGAGAACTACTGCACCAGAAAAATGTGGAATTATTGTGCCGCTTGCAGGAAGTGCTATCTTTAGCTTGAATGGAACGCCATATGTGATGGAGCCAGGAGTAATAGTGCATGCTGGTCCTCAAATGCCAATTGAAGTGAACGTAACAAGTCAGAAGGTTTGGGAATATGCTGTAGTTCACTATAATCTACCTATGGAGGAGACGGCATTATATCCACTGGTGGAACAACATTTTCTCATTAAAACAGGACATAATACGCAAATTATTACCCAGGTACAGCAGCTAGTAGAAAGCTATTCCTTTCCAGGTAATATGGCCGTATTTAAGTCCAAGACATTATTCATGAACTTGCTGGAACACATTCTTATAGCGGCAAAAGTGAAGGTTCTGGATAATGCCAATGAATTAATGGAGCAGGCTTTACAGTATATACATGAGCACTATGCGGAGCAGATTTCGGTATCAAATATTTCTAGTGAATTTGACATTGAACGGCGTCGTTTTGCCTATTTATTTGAGCAGCATACAGGTATGAATCCAAGCAAATATATAACAGAATACCGTATACGACGTGCGAAAGACTTACTAGAATATGGTGGAATCCCTGTAGCTGAAATTGCAGAATGTGTTGGATATGTAGATTGTTTTTATTTTAGTAGAGTATTTAAAAAGTGTACGGGTTTATCTCCCTCAGCCTATCGCAAGTTAAAAATAGAGGAAGCCAAATATGTATGAATGACTGTTTCTTATAAAAAAGGAGCAGTTTTTTTATGGCATAAATCGGCAAAAGTCCATGTCATTTTCGAAATCGTCCATTCACAATCTATTTTCACTTTGTTAGGATAGTATCCGTAAATGATAATGAGTATCAATTATATGTTGACATACATATGTAAATGATTATCATTATCAATATGAGCTTGTTAGGAGAGAATATCTATGAATAAATATTTTAAAATGTGTGCACCAGCACTTTTAGCACTATCATTAGCTGCATGTGGAACAGATAAGGCAGAGGAGTCTACTTCAACAAATAATACAACGGAGACAAGTGTAACAGAATCACAGACAGAACTAGCTAAGACACAGACAATTACGTACTTGGGTGAGAAATATGAGCTTTCAGTAGAAGTGAAAAATATTGTCGCTGCAAGTCTTGAATCTATGGAAGACGCTGCAATGCTTGGAATTAAGCCCGTAGGTGTACTTGAAGTAGGTGGCAAAGTGCCAGCATATCTAGCATCTGATTTTGAAGGTGCTACACTGGTAGGAAATAAAATGGAGCCAAATGCAGAGGCCATTCTTAATTTGGATCCAGATGTCATTGTAGGTACTTCAAAATTCCCTAAAGAAACGGCTGAAAAGTTGAACAAAATTCAAACAATGATACCTTACTCACATATTTCAACAAACTGGAAGGAAAATTTGACAGTGCTTGCACAGCTAGCTGGTAAAGAAGATGATGCTAAAAAAATCATTTCTGACTATGAGGCAAAAGTTGCTGATGCACAGGTTAAATCGAAGGAGCAATTAGCTGATAAACAAGTATTAATCATCCGTGTTCGCGGTGGTGTAATGTACATTTATCCAGCTGGTGTTTATTTAAATCCTGTTTTGTATGAGGATTTAGGTGCTCCAGTTCCAGAGGTAGTGACGACAGCTAAAGCGCAGGCAGAATTATCGCTAGAAACATTAGCTCAAGTAAATCCAGATGCAATTTTCCTTCAATTTGAGGAATCCGAAAATAAGGATACTCCTAAGGCGTTAGAGGAGCTACAAAAAAATCCAATTTTCACTAGCTTAAAGGCATCACAAAATAATGAAATTTATGTCAATACAATTGACCCGTTAGCACAAGGTGGTACGGCTTGGTCTAAGGTTAAATTCTTAGATGCAGCAGCTGAAAAATTACTTAAATAGTATACACAGGCTGGTAGTAGGTTTGGTGATATCACCAGGCTATTACCGGCCTTTTGTTCAGTAGAAGTTTGGATACTAAAATGGTATAGAAAAAGGTGTGAAAGTTGAAAAAAACAAACGTAGTGTCATTTTCAATATTAGCAGTATCTCCTCTCCTTATTGCCCTTGTGGCGCTTGTTTCTGTTATGTATGGAACAAAGGATATTAGTGTAATCACTGTGTGGCAAGCAATATCAGCATTCGATCCTTCTAATGTTGATCATCAAATTATACGGACAGGACGTATTCCTAGAATAGGCGCAGTCTTGTTAGTAGGAGCCTTTTTGGCAGTTGCGGGTGCAGTTATGCAGGGAATTACACGAAATTATTTAGCATCTCCTTCATTGATGGGTGTCAACGATGGCTCTGCATTTGTTATAACATTAGCCATTGTCTTTTTCCCAGGACTGCCTAATTATCAAATGATTTTATTGTCAATGCTAGGTTCTGCACTGGGTGCGGGCATTGTTTTTGGCTTTGGCTCGTTAATTCGGAATGGTTTATCACCAGTAAGGCTAGCCATTATTGGAACCGTTATTGGGACATTTTTAAGTAGTATAGCTACAGCGATTGCGATGTATTTTCAAGTATCACAAACAGTCAGTGCTTGGTATAACACTAAGGTACATATGGTAGATATGGATATGTTGATGCTCTCTATTCCATTTGGATTAGTTGGTTTATTATTGGCCTTACTATCCGCGAGGGCCATTACGATTACCTCGCTAGGTGAGGATATTGCAATGGGACTAGGTCAAAAAACAAAGGCAGTACGGATTATTAGTATGCTAGCTGTCGTATGCTTGACAGGGACAGCAGTTGCTCTCGTTGGGAAAATAGCCTTTGTAGGGTTAGTTATTCCGCATATTACTCGTTTTCTTGTTGGAGTAGATTATCGCTATATTATCCCTTGTGCGGCGGTTATTGGTGCCTTTTTCTTGGCGCTTTGTGATGTCCTTAGCCGCTTTGTTAATTATCCATTTGAAACGCCAATAGGAGTCTTAACAGCATTAGTTGGTGTGCCATTCTTCTTATATTTAGTTCGAAAGCACGGAGGTGAAAAACGTGCGTAAACATACCTCAAGTGTATTCTTAATGACTATGTCGACGCTTTTACTTTTGATTTTAGTTGCAAGTTATCTACATATTACAAATGGTGTTTTTGATATGTCTGTGATGGATGTCATAAAAACATTATTGCGTATTGAACCTAATCCAAAATTTGATCTTGTTATTTTTGAATTCCGCTTACCACGAATTGTCATAGCTGGGCTCGTTGGTATTGGATTAGGAATGGCGGGGGTTGTATTACAGGGTATTACGCGCAATGGGCTCGCAGATCCAGGGATATTAGGAATTAATGCTGGAGCTGGTGCCGCGGTCGTAATTTTTATGTTTTTCTTTCAATTAAAATTAGTGAGTGCAGATATGAACAGCTGGCTATCCATTTTAATGATGCCATTGTTCGGTTTTATCGGTGGAACAATTGCGGCTATATTAATTTTTACGTTTGCTTTGAAAAATGGTCATCTCGATATGCAGCGATTAATATTAACTGGGATTGCCATTAACAGTGGATTTGGCGCTTTATCATTGTTTCTATCTCTAAAAATGAGTGCGCAGGATTTTGAATCTGCAGCTATTTGGATGGCAGGTTCCATTTACAATGCGAATTGGATTTTTGCTCTTACTATGTTACCTTGGCTTGTAATTTTAGGAATTTATGTGCAAAAAAAATCGTATTTACTTGATTATTTTCAGCTGGAAGAGGATAACATCACAAGTTTAGGAATTGCTGTTGAAAAAGAGAAAATGAAGCTGTTATTAGCCAGTGTAGGACTAGTTAGCGCATGCGTATCTGTATCAGGAAGTATTGGCTTTATTGGGTTAATGGCACCACATATCGCCAAGCAGCTTGTTGGTATTCAGCACCGCTATGTCATGCCAGTAAGTGCATTAATTGGTGCAGGCTTGCTAATTCTAGCTGACTTTATCGGCAAAACGGTATTCGCACCGTCTGAGCTGGCTGTTGGAATAGTAGTATCGATTATAGGAATTCCATATTTCTTGTATTTACTAGTGAAATCTAAGGCATAGGAGGAAATGGTGTGCAAACAGCGTTTAGAATGGAAAATTTGGCTTCAGGCTATGAGCAGGTTCGAGTGTTTGAAGGGTTAAATTTAACGATTGAAGAGGGCAAGGTCACAACGATTATCGGACCGAATGGCTGTGGTAAATCAACGCTTCTCAAAACAATAGGAAGAATTTTGAAAAAGCAACAGGGCACGGTATACTTGCAGGAGCAAAATATGCAAAATCTGTCGACAAAGGATATTGCACAGAAGCTAGCAATATTATCACAAACACCCGTTGCACCGGGACAATTAAAAGTCAAGGAACTTATTGCTTATGGCAGATATCCGCACCGCAACAATGTCAATCGATTAACAAATAAGGATGAAGAAATGATTGAGTGGGCGTTAACGGTCACAAACACGGTGGAATATCGAAATCGGGAGCTAGCACAGCTTTCTGGGGGTCAGCGTCAACGTGTATGGCTCGCTATGGCATTGGCACAGGAAACAAATATTTTGTTGCTCGATGAGCCGACTACGTATTTAGATATGGCCCACCAATTGGAAGTACTTGATATCGTGAAAAATTTAAATGAACAGCATCAATGTACAATCGTCATGGTTCTTCATGATATTAACCATGCTGCTAGGTATTCAGATCATCTGATCGCCATGCGAAATGGTGTTATCATGCAAACAGGAACACCACAGGAAATCTTAAGCGCAGAGGTGATGCGTCAAGTCTTTAACATTGATGCACGTATTATGGAAGATCCAGCAACCAATACACCTGTATGCTATGGCTATGACATATTGAAGGAGGAAAACAAATGAATCCAACAGAAATAGATTACTCAACACAGCAAATGACTTCAAAATTGGCAGACTATACGTATGGGATTAACGTTTATGTACCAAATGAGGAAGCGCCAACGGAAGGCTTTCCGGTCATCTATGTATTGGATGGTTCTTCTTATTTTTCTCTTGTTAAGGAAGCAGTTCGATTGCAAAGTCGTAATGCGCCAAAAACGGGTATTTTACCATCCATTGTTGTTGGTATCGGGCATGGTGAAGATATGCGTGAACGACGTTTTTATGATTTTACGGCACCAGCAGAGACGTATATTTATCCCGCAAGATTTAAAGGTAAAGGGCATGAAAAGCTTGGTGGGGCAGTAAACTTTAGTCGATTCCTAGAAGAAGAACTAAAGCCAATGATTGAAGCCAACTATCCAGTAAATAAAGCACAGCAATCGATATTTGGTCACTCATTAGCTGGTTATTTTACGCTTTGGCAATTATTTCACCATCCAACAAGCTTTCAACATTACCTGGCTATCAGTCCTTCCATCTGGTGGAATGAGCATGAATTAGTCCCATGTGCCTCAGTATTTTTAAATGAGCATCAGGCTATGAAGGAAACATTGTTTATTAGTGCTGGTGAACTGGAAACCTTTATGGTGGATGATGCACGACAAATGGCAACAATACTTGAAAAAGTAATGAAGGTTGATTTTTATGAAGCTTTAAACGAAAATCATGCATCTGTTGTGCCTACAGTTATGAGTAGAGCCATACGTTTTGCTTTTACAAATGAATAAACAATAGCCGCATTATCTATTGGTAGTGCGGTTTTTTATTTTCAAGAAGTTTTGATTTATAAAATACTTGAAGGAAACTCATAATAAAGGAAATTTGGTAAAACGTCTGGGATTAATGGAGGCGCTGTATGCAAAAAATTAAAAATTTAATCAACCCAGTATTTATTATTTCTAGTGGAGCCATTTTATTTTTAGTAATGATTGGGGCAATAATACCGGAACAGTTTAAGAATGGTGCGAACAGCGTCTTTCATATGACGACGGATTTTTTTGGTTGGTTTTACTTAATGGCGGTCTTTATAATCGTGGTTTTTCTATTTGGCTTGGCGATTAGTAAATATGGCACTATTCGGTTAGGAGCAGAAGATGGTCGACCAGAATTTAGCTTTCTCACATGGATTTCTATGCTCTTTTCTGCAGGTCTAGGGGTTGGATTAGTCTTTTGGGGAGTAGCTGAACCAATGAGTCATTACTTTTCACCGCCCTTTAGTGACACAACACCTCTAACGACAGATGCAGCGCGACTGGCAATGGGTTATTCTTTCTTTCATTGGGGAATCAGCCAATGGTCTGTTTATGCTATATTGGGGCTTGTCATGGCTTATGTGCAATTTAACAAAAAAAGAAATATGCTCATCTCTACCGCTTTAGAGCCTGTAACGGGGACAAATCGAGTCGTGAAGGGCACAATTGATATTTTAGCGGTTATTGCTACAGTTATGGGGGTAGCTACTTCTATTGGCTTGGGCGTGCTCCAAACAAACGGAGGTTTAAGCTTTGTCTTTGGTTTACCTAATACATTTCTCATACAGGTAGCCATTATTCTTATCATGTTTATTGGCTATATGTTCTCTGCCACTACGGGCCTTCAAAGGGGAATGAAAATCCTAAGTAATGTCAATATGATGCTAGCGATTGTTTTACTGCTATTTGTCTTTATAACTGGCCCAACAGTTTTTATTATGGAAACCTTTACACTAGCAATAGGGGATTATATTTCAAACTTCATTCAATACAGCTTAAGGATGCAACCGTATATCGGGGGGACTTGGGTGAAGGATTGGACGATCTTTTATTGGGCGTGGGCGATAGCATGGTCGCCCTTTGTTGGTTCTTTTATTGCCCGTGTATCTAAAGGAAGAACGATTCGAGAATTCATTGTTGGCGTATTAATTATTCCTCCTCTTATTGCTTGTTTTTGGATTGCTGTTTTTGGAGGAACTGCCATGTGGTTCGACCTGCATAAAGAAGCTGAAATTGCGCAAACCGTTCATAACGACGTAACAGTGGCCTTGTTTCAAATGCTAGAGTATTTACCTCTTTCAATGATAGCTTCTTTTATTGGAATTTTGCTCATTTTCATTTTCTTAATTACATCAGCCGATTCAGCTACTTTCATTATGGCGAGTATGACGACAAGGGGGTCTTTAAACCCGACAGTACTATCCAAGTTAGTATGGGGTATATTGATGGCCTCTATATCAGGTGTTTTATTGTATACAGGTGGGCTGGATGCACTACAAACAGCCTCATTAATTGCCGCGTTACCGTTTACAGTCCTATTACTGTTGTTAATGATTTCTTATATTAAAATGATGAAGGAAGAGATTGTTCCTCTGAAGAAAAAAGACATTCAACGATTGAAGATAGCAAGGAAGCATCTTGAAAAAGAAGCAAAAGCCAAAGAAAAAAAATAAGGTGATAAGCTGTATTATTCTTTGATGAGTAATACAGTTTCTTTTTGTGTTATTGCTATTTGGTATTTTAATGAACGGAATTGTCTGTAATAATTGAGGGTAAAAAGAATTTTTTTAGGGGATGGGGGTTGTCGTGAGAAGATTTGTCCTTATATGTATGATGCTGTTAGTGGTAGTAGTTATACAAATATAGGTAAAATTGTAATAACAGAGAATGCCCCAGATTTTTTGCAAATAAGTGATTTTGCAGCTATTAATTGGAATGAAAAAGCAGTGAATTTGGTGATAGAGCCATTATAGGTAATGCCAATAAATCGGGTGTTATTGGTGCTAGTATGCAAAGTATGAGCCCACAAAATGGATGTGGCATCTTTGAAGAATTGAAGGAAATGGTAATACAGAGTTAACAGTTGTAGGATACTATAGAGATTCTAAAACTAACCAGTCTATTTTAGTTGGCGGATGGAGCACAGGTCTTAGCGGGCCAGCAAACGAAGCAGATGCTCATAGCCCTTTAAGCGTAAAAATTCCTAGTCCTGGAAAAGGGCTGTTTTACTGATACAAATGGAAAACACTTTGATACGTTGATTGTTGATATCCAGGAATAATAATGACCTAAACATTTTGGAAAAGTAAGAGGGAAAAATGGAGGAGAGCAATTTGATTGATTTACGATATCCCATTGGGGAGTTTCAATGTCCAAAAGAAGTGACATCACAGCAAGTAAAAGAATGGATGGGAGATATTTACCTATTACCAAAGCAGCTTAAAGAAGTATTAAGTGAAGCAAGTGAGCAGGCATTGGCAAAATCGTATCGTGAAAATGGTTGGACCGTTAGACAGCTAGTCCATCATATTGCTGATAGTCATATGAACAGCTATACCCGTTTTAAGCTAGCACTAACAGAGGATGTACCAACGATTAAGCCATACAATGAGGCTGAATGGGCAATGCTCCCAGATTCAGAAATGCCAATAGCAACTTCGCTGACATTAATTGAAAGTTTACATGAGCGTTGGGTTTATTTACTGACAAATTTAACGGATGAACAATTACAACGAGCTTATAATCATCCTGATTCGGGGTTAACAACATTGGAACAAGCAGTAGGTTTATATGCATGGCATGGCAAACATCATTTGGCACATATCCAGCATGCATTAGCATTTTAGCTACATAAAAAGTAGACGATTTAGTTAAAATCGCCTACTATAATTTAATTATTAGGTTTGAAAAGATACTTATAACTTTAAGAGTTAGCGTTATTTACTTATACAATAGTAATTCCTGCACTTGCGTTACCAGTAAGAGTAACCAGAACAGTAGCTCCTGAAGTAGTCATGGAGAACACCATTAATAAACGATCACCAGTAGTTACTGGCACTGATACGTTGGCACTACCGCTTGCAATTGCACCAGCTAATAATGCTGCTAATGGTAAAGCTGGAGTTAAATCAACAAATGCTGCAGTAGGGCTGAAAACATTGCTTCCTTGAACTGCACGGTAAATTTGTGCTCTCACTGTAGCTGTTCCTGTTAGTGTTAAAGCGGCAGTTGCTGAAATTGTTGCAGCAATAGATGTAATTGTTCCTGGACGTGGAACAGTAAAAGCTTCTGTGGCAAGAGAACTTGTTAAATCAATATTAACGCCAGCAAGAGCTACACCTGGAACAGATGTACCAAAACCAACAAGGCTTACAGTACTAACTAAACCAGTTGCAAGAGATACTAATACAACAGGAATTGTTCCTGAAGAAAATGGGATAATGGAACCTGTAGCTGCTGGTGGAGTAATACATGCCGCATCAATACCGATAAATGGTCCAAGGGCAGTACAATCACCATTGCCTTTAGAGCAACCACACATTGAGTTGTTAAAACACATTTTTACACCCCCTTTCTTCATTATTCTATTCATATGTGAAAAGGGGGGAAGGGCAAATATCTACCTCTCCTATAAATTCAATGATTTCATAAAATCAATTTTCTATTGAAACAAAAAGACATCCACTATGTGTTTTCATACATAGTGGACGTCTTATAAAGTGATAAATTTAACTCCATCTTTTAAAGAAATCAAAAAATGAATTTTTTCCCTTCTTATTTTCTTCCTCAATCGGCATATTTACAGGATCAGGTTGCTTATTTTCTTCTTCCAGGGATGGATGAACCTCATAGACTGCTTCAGAATTATACACTTCGACATACTCTTCTGTTTCGATTGAAGGAGAATGATGTGTTTCAACTGTGTCAGCTGGCTGTGCTACTGTTTCTGAAATGACTTCGTTGAGAGGCTCACTAGCTATTGCAGTAGTGTCTTCACTAACTGTCTTGCTAAGTTTCTCTGAATTAACCTGTTCAAACGATCCTTTAGTTACTTCGGAAATCTCATGGTTGTTACGTTCATTTTCCGTTGGCACAGCCTCTGTAGGATCATCTAATTTTTCGGTTCCAGTACTCGATTCATGAACAATAGTTGATAGTAAATGATCATTCTCGATGTTTTCCTCACTTAAAGTGGGCTGTACAGCAGATGGATCATAAACACTTACTGGAACTTCCTTTGCATCCGTGGCATTTTTAAAATGGAAGGTGGATTCAACTGTCGTGTTTCTGAATAAACCATTGTATATATGGCTTGGATGCGTATTAATGGATTGAAAATATTGCTGATTAAAATGCCGCTCTTCTGGTTTAGCTACCTGCTGGTCATTGTGAGGAGGTGGAGCCCCATTATTATTGACATTTTGTTGGTGGTTTATGGCTTTACCTGCCAAACTTTGTAATAGTCTATAAGATGGTTGTGCTGATGTTATCGTAGTTTTATCTGCTGTCTGTGTCATTCTAGGTTGTTGTCTAGGCAAATGAGTAGCCGAAGTTTGAGAAGGCATTTTAATGGCGGGAGAAATGGTTGTTGTATCATTTCCTTCAACAGTTAATAATTTGTTTAAAACTGCTAAAATTTCTTGATTCATTTCTTCCATGGTTTGATTCAGAGACTCAATCTGTATGGAAAGAAGCCTTATTTGATCATCATATCCTTTTATATAGGAATTTTGCTTAGTATCCAATGTCTCTGTAATCCCCTCTAAATGGGCTATCTGTGTTTTCAGTCCATCAAACCCCTGCTTCATATAAAGGAAATCTTCAATTGACGATCCCGTTTTTAATGATGATAACGATTCTCTATAGGTTTCAATTTTTTGCTTTAAATTTTCAATTTCTTGAGTGGTATACAATTTTGACTCCTCCATTGTAGTTCACCCCTTTCATTCCATTATTAGTTTATTAAAAATATTGACTTTCTGTTACAAATATACCTGTTCCTTCAACATTTTAGTTCTTATTATAAAGAAAGAACTGTAAGACAAAATGATTGTCGCTGATTTTTATAAATATCCAATGTAACTATTTATTAGCCCATGCACTTATAGCTGAAAAACATATGCTACAAACGAAAGATAAAAAACTTATGGAGGTGTCAAAAGGATGCAAGAACATATGCCATCCCAGGCGCAGGAACTGATTTGTATAAATGTTGATAAGGTATATGACTGGATTGTAAAGGAAATGTCATTTGATATTTCACCAACTGGAGCAATTACATTCCCAGGCGTAACAGCAGCTACTGACTTAACAGGTGCTATTGTTACATGTCGAGTAATTCCAGCAGCTACAAATCCAATTGTGATCCTAAACCGTGAGAATCGCCAATTCTCTATCGATGGATCAACTGTTTGTCTACAACATTTAAATATTCAAAAGAATTTCATTCTTACGATCGTTGTTACATTACCAAATGGAACAATGTTCACAAGCGCAGAGATTCCTGTTTCACGCTGTGAGCAAGTGACATTATGTGCACCTAAGGGTACAGATGTAGAAATTCTATATACAGATTTAGATTGCTTCGTTTGTACAACTGGTACACTTACAGCTGCAGCAGGTGCAATTACGTTTTCTGCGTTAACAATTACTGTTGCTGTTTGCCAAAGCATTCAATCAACATTCCCAGTTACTGTGGAATTTTTAGCAACTTTCTGCGAACCAAGAGCAGATTTACCATTCACATGTCCAACTGCGGTTCGTCCACAACAATGCCCAGTTATTTTCCCAACTGTTGGTTAGTAGTGCTAACAAATAGAGGAAAGTCATATCATGAAGAGAGGGTTATCCTCTCTTTTTTTTTATGAATCATAGTAAGGGGGCATTAAGTGATAACACGAATAGAAGACAAGATACAAGCGGTGAAAGAACAGACAAACATGTATGTTCAAGAAATAAAAAAGCTGGTAGAAGAGCTAGCAGTTCAAAATAAGATTAGTCTAATCAGTTATTTTACATCCTCGTTCAATATATCCTATGACTCTGAGCAAGAAAGTCTTTGTTTAGGCTCCTACCATATTCGTAATATTGGTCAAACACCCGTCACAAATCCATATCTATGTATTAAATTACCGAAAGATTCTCCGTTTTATTTCTCGGGAAGGTATGTTCACGAAAATTACACACCTACTTTAAAGACACAGGGGCAAAGTAATTGGGAACGTTTTAATGACAAGTCTAGTAAAGAGGAATATTGGCTTAGACCAGTAGGGAAGTCCACCATCGAACCAAATGAAACGATTTCATTTACCAATTTTCAAATTAAATGGTCCCATAATTTATCGTATTCTGGCACTATTATGGGTTTTACATATTGTGATCAGCTAACAGATGGTGTGGTTGTGTTAAACCCAATTAATCTCAATGGAATTAGTCAAACGCAGGAGGGAAACAGTGGTGGATCATGAAAAACAAGAGCTTAGTAGCGTAATCCAACAATTGCTGAAGGACCAGCTTAACCGCCGTAATGTACAAGATAATAGCTTTGCCTTTCTTGAAAAAGATACATTGCAACAATTAATTGGCTATCTTGTCTCTGGGGAAAAAAATAATATCTTTGAACAACATGAACATTCGAAGCTACAAACAAAGTGGTTAAAACAACTAGATGAGGTGTTAGATGACAGTAAAGCACAGTTTGAAGAAGTCATTGAAATTCTAAAAAGTTTTTCAGGCTAGGAGGTGCAAGGATGGACAACGATATTGTCAAAAACAATGATCCTCTACAGCTCCAACAAATGATAATTTTTTTAAGGGCCGAATTAGCCAAATATAAAAATGAAGTGAAAAGGCTAAGGGATAGTGATTATTATGCATTAGTGCTACGGCTTGAACGGGAAAATATACAATTAACAAGACTCAGAAAAGATCTCTCGATGGAGCTATTAAAGTTGAAGAGAGATTTTGATAAGGAATTGGAAGCATATGATGAAGAGATACAAAAACGAGAGTTACAAAGGAAAAAACAAATTACTTCGATAGAGTCCTTATTAAAAGAGCTAAATGAGTTGCGAGCAGAAAATAAGTTATTAAAGGACAGCGTTAACGTATCTAATGAAGATAAAAACTATAGGTCAATGATTGAAGGGCTTGATAAAAGATTACATGACTTTACCATCGTTACAGGTGGACAAATGGAACGTATCGTAGAGACAATAGAACAATCCTATAGAGACAAAGTAGAGACGGACAGCCTATGTCAACAATTAGTCAAAGAATTAGAGACGAAAAATCAAGAAATCGAAAAACTAACGAATGAGATAAAAGGCTATAAAAATCAAACTGATGACAGTAGAGTAAAAATGAATGGATCTATTAATCTAGACGAGCAGATCGATTATAGATTACGAATGCTTGATGAACTCGATCAAAAATTGAACGAGCTTGCATTCGAAATAAATAGAGAATAGATGGGATAAAACACTGTTTCTAGGGGGTAAGCATACCCCTTTTGAAACAGTCCCCAATTAATTAACTACTGCTAAATTACTTTGTTTCACGATGTAAAGTAGTTCGTTTTAAGCGAGGGGAATACTTTTTAAGCTCCAATCTCTCTGGATTATTACGTTTATTTTTCGTCGTGATATAGTTTTTATCACCAGTTTCTGTGCAGGCTAGAGTTATTTGTACGCGCATAATTATGCCTCCTTTTAAATAGTAATGATTACGATTTAAACAATATATTTTAGGTTGTAAATTGTCAAGTTTAATTTCGTATATAATAAAAAGCTTTGCATTTTATAAAATTATATGTTTTAATTACAAATTGTAAATAGTAATGATTACGATTTAAGGAGTTGGAGAGATAACAATGAAAATACCTGTGACTGTATTAAGTGGATACTTAGGTTCTGGTAAGACCACAATGATGAATCATGTATTGCAAAACGAAAAGGATTTACGTGTTGCTGTTATTGTGAATGATATGAGTGAAATTAATATTGATGCTGAGCTTATTGCAAATGGCAGCGGTATCTCACGAACAGAAGAGAAATTTGTGGAGTTATCCAACGGCTGTATTTGTTGTACATTGAGAGAAGATTTATTACAGGAGGTGGAACGTCTTGCGAAGCTTGGCAATATTGATTATATATTGATTGAATCGACAGGTATTAGTGAGCCGATTCCAGTTGCACAAACATTTAGCTATTTAGATGAAGAGCTCGGCATAGATTTAACGAGATTTTGTCAATTGGATACGATGGTAACGGTCGTAGATGCGCATCGCTTTTGGCATGATTTTCAATCAGGAGAGAGTTTATTAGAGCGTAAGGAAGCAATTGGTGAATTAGATGGACGGGATGTTGCAGACCTTCTTATTGATCAAATAGAATTTTGTGATGTCCTTGTATTAAATAAGTGTGACTTAGTTTCAATAGAAGAGTTAGAACGGTTAGAGGGTATATTGCGCGCACTACAGCCCGAGGCAAAAATAATCCGAACGGTTAATGGTGAAATTGATTCTACTGACATTTTGAATACAGGCCGTTTTGACTTCGAGCGTGTATCAGAATCAGCTGGCTGGTTAAAAGAATTAGAGTTGGGGCATGAAAACCATATGCCGGAGACGGAGGAGTACGGGATATCTTCATTTACCTATACAAGTAGAAAGCCATTCCATCCGATGCGCTTTGTCGAGTGGTGTGACCACATGCCCCAATCAATTGTGCGGGCAAAGGGGATTGTTTGGAGTGCTAAACATCAAGATGTTGCGTTATTGCTATCACAGGCAGGTTCATCTGCAAAAATTGAACCTGTTTCTTATTGGGTAGCTGCACTACCAAAAGCTCAGCAGGAAGATGTTTTCCAACAAAGTCCAGAGGTGTTGGAAGACTGGGATAGCGAGTTTGGAGATCGCATGACCCAACTTGTTATTATTGGTATTGACTTAGATAAAGAACGTATTTTCAAACAGTTGGACAGCTGTTTATTAACAGATGAAGAGTTTCGTAACCCGTGGGAACAACTACAAGATCCGTTTAACTGGGAATGGCATTAATAAAAAAGAAGATTTCGGCTACGACTCCGAAATCTTCTTTTCAAACACTCGATTATAATTAGTGGCATCTCGTAAAGCCTTTTCTTCTATTGGGATTCGTACAGATAGCATTGTAATGTTTAATAGTGTAAAGCAAAACGCTGTAAAATATGCCTGGAACATAAGAGGTAGAAGGAGAATTTCCAAGCAAACGACGGCATAATTAGGGTGGCGCATAAATTCGTAGGGACCTTTACGCACAACTTGTGCGTGAGGTAGAATGAGAATCTTTGTATTCCAAAATGTTCCCAAAGAACGGATACACCATATACGCAATGCCTGAACGGCTACAAACAAAATAAAAAGTAATGGGAATAAGGGCGAAATACCATTGTTATTTGTTACTACTTCAACAATTAGAAACAAGAAGAAACTAATATGCATAGTGACCATATAAGAGTAGTGAGAGTTACCTACCTCATAAGCTCCCTGAGAAAACATCCATTTCTCGTTTCGTTTAGCAATGAAAACCTCTGTCAATCTTTGTAGAATGACAAGCGTCACAATTAAATAGAAGATCATGCTACTCCCTCCAGTTTAATAATACAGCTTCTGCACAAAAACCAGGGCCAAGAGCGACGAGTAAACCTGTATCCCCCACTTGTCCTTCATGTAACATAAATTGTTTTAACACGTATAACACGGTTGGCGAAGACATATTACCATGTTGTCGTAATATTTCCCGAGAAATGTCGGTTTTTTGAGAAGAAAGATAAAGTGTGTCTTCATAGGCTTTTAATACTTTTTTTCCTCCAGGATGTGCAATGAAATGAGTAAGCTGTTCACTGTAAATTCCTTGTTCCAGTAAAAACTGTTCAATATATGGTCCAAGCCAACTAGTAATAATAGCCGGAATGCTTTTTTGAAAAATGACATGAAGCCCATTATTTTTAATGTCCCATCCCATTACATTTTCTGAATTAGGCATCCATTTAGAGCCTGTCGCTAGAATAGCTGGTGATGGTTTTTTTGTATCAATCATGATTTCATCGCCACACACGAGCATACAGGCAGCACCGTCAGCAAAAAGCGAAGCCCCAATTAAATTACTTTTAGAAAAATCGTTTGGCTGAAATGTGAGGCTACATAATTCAACACAAACAACAAGCACCTTTGCATTTGGGTGTGCTTTACAAAAATCAAAGGCTCTGCTAACACCCGCTGCTCCTCCCGCACAGCCTAAGCCCCATAATGGAATACGTCTTAATCGATCGGAAAAAGTAAGCTTGTTCATAATACGAGCATCAATGCTAGGTGTTGAAATTCCCGTACTACTAACAAATATGATGGCATCGATTTCTTCAGGAGAAATGGGTGAATGTAAGAAGGCTTCATTTTGTAAGCATGCCTGAATGACGCTTACGCTGTATTGTGTAGCTAGTTCAATATATAAATTATTTCGCTCCTCAAATGAGTGATTTGTACGATGCCACTCAGGTGGTACACAAAAATGACGTGTTTCAATTCCACCATTTTCGAAAACCTTTAGATAGCGTTCTAATTTTGGGATTTTTTCATAGAAAAGCTCTTTTGTTAGTTCCTCTGCATTTGATTGCTGTAATGTGTAAGGTGGTTGATGTGTGCTAATAGAAATGATTTTAGGCAATTCAACATCTCCTCGCATTTATTGGTCTTGTACATTCTATGCGTTGAGGAAGTAGATACATGCTTATAATATTGTATTTGACAATTCCTAAAATTTTGTATATATTGGTAACAACTAAATGGAAAGTAGGTGATGTGACATGATGAATAAATCTATTTTTAGCGAACTGCAATTCGGTTTGTTTCATTTCACACGCCTAATATATACAAAGAGACGTCGTGCATAGCTCGATGTACTTGTATATCCTTTAAACGTGCGTGTGAAACCTTGTAACTGCCGAATTATGCAGGTACAAGGTTTTTTTATCGTGGTTCAAATTTGCTGAATCAAGATAATTGCTTCTTGTGGAAGTCTGCACAGAAGCCTCATAGAAACGCATATTTAGGAGGAAATTAATTTGAATTTAACAACATTAGGTTTTACAAAATATTTTGAAGAGCAAATATTAGAAATGAAAAAACAATCTAAGTTTAAAAATTGTGTGCCTGCGAGGGTCACTTTAGAGCATAAGCATTCCTATCGAGTGTTAGCTCAAGAAGGGGAATGGCTTGCAACAATCGCTGGTCATTATGCCTATACATCTTTAGCTCGTGAAGACTATCCGGCAGTGGGCGATTGGGTGCTGGTAGAGAAAATGCCTGGTGAGGAACGAGCAATTATTCATCAGTTATTCAAACGAAAATCTGTCTTTTCGCGAAAAGTTGCTGGTCTAGAGATACAGGAACAGATTGTTGCATCGAATGTGGATATTGTGTTATTAGTCATGAGCTTGAATGCTGATTTTAATATTCGCCGTTTGGAACGATATTTAGTAGCTGCCTGGGATTCAGGTGCAAAGCCTATTATTGTTCTTACAAAGGCAGATTTATGCGAGGATGAATCAAACTTAGTAAAAGAAGTTGAGTCAGTAGCATTGGGTGTAGATATTTTCGTAACGAGTGCTATTTCTGGAGAAGGCTTAACGGAAATTCAGGCCTTATTTACTGAAGGGGTCACTGGAGCATTGCTGGGCTCCTCCGGTGCAGGAAAATCTACATTGACGAATGCTCTGTGTGGCGAAATGCTGATGAAGGTATCAGACATTCGTGAAGACGATGCAAAAGGACGTCATACAACGACCCATAGAGAGCTAGTGATATTACCCTCAGGTGGCTGTTTAATTGATACGCCCGGAATGCGTGAGCTACAGTTATGGAATCAAGGTGATAGTTTATCATCCAGCTTTCAAGATGTTGAGGAATTAGCAAAAGCTTGCCGTTATCGTGATTGTACCCATCAAAAAGAGCCGCATTGTGCAGTGCGAAAAGCTATTGCTGATGGTGAACTTGATCAAAATCGTTTGCAAAGCTATTTTAAGCTACAAAGAGAATTAGCTTACATGGAACGTAAAACAAATGTCCAGGCAAAGCTCGAGGAGCAACGTAAGTGGAAGCAAATTTCTAAAGGTGTAAAAAAGGGAAAAAACAAATAGGAGCACACATATGACAGTACAAAGCATAAATCATCTACTCTTTTCAGTGTCTGATCTAGAGAAATCCATTGCATTTTATGAAAATGTTTTCGGTGCTAAGTTACTTGTAAAGGGAAACAGCACAGCCTATTTTGATGTAAATGGGCTGTGGCTTGCCCTCAATGTTGAAAAAGATATACCGCGCAATGACATTCAATATTCCTATACACATATCGCTTTCACGATCTCTGAGGATGAGTTCGATAAAATGTATGATAAATTAGTACAATTGAAGGTTCTTATTTTAGATGGCCGACAAAGAGATGAAAGAGATAAAAAATCAATTTATTTTACCGATCCTGATGGACATAAGTTTGAATTTCATACGGGGACTTTACAAGATCGTTTGGATTATTATAAGAAGGAGAAGTTACATATGGAGTTTTTTAATCATTAAGCAAGGAGTGATTTTATGACGAAAGCTTTTATTTTTGATATGGATGGCACTTTATTTCAAACAAATCTTATTTTAGAACCTGCGCTAGATGCCACATTTGATGTGTTGCGTACAAAGGGCTTATGGCAGGGAGAAACACCCATTGAAAAATACCGTGAAATTATGGGTGTTCCTCTACCGGTAGTATGGGAGACCTTATGTCCAATGCATTCAGTAGACATACGTGAGGAGAGCAATGTGCTCTTTCATGTAAAGTTGACGGAGCAAATCCGTAGTCGTAAAGGTGCGCTTTATCCACATGCTGAGCAAACTCTTGCCACATTGTCAAAAAGCTATCCGTTATACATAGCGAGTAATGGACAGGTTGACTATTTACAGGCAATTGTAGAAACCTATCAATTAGAGCGATTTATAAAGGGGACTTACAGCATTCAATCCATTGCTAGCGGTCATAAATCAGACTTAGTGAAAAAAGTAATGCAAGACAATGGAATTCAGGACGGGGCGGTAGTTGGTGATCGTTCTTCCGATATTCAAGCTGCCCGCGATAACGCGCTACTTTCAATAGGTGCTCGCTTTGACTTTGCTCAGGACCATGAATTGCAACAGGCACATATTGTGATAGATGATTTAACGGAGTTACTAAACATAGAGTTAGGCTAATTATGATAAACCCATTAACATTAGGTGAGCCTATTCGAAAAAATGGAAGCGACTTAACGACAATTATTGCATTTCATCGTAATAAAGCGTAGAATAGTGCCAATCCTATAGATAAAGCATTGAAAAGGAAAAGTAGATAGGAATAGCATTTTGTAGAGAGCCTCTGTTGGTGGAAATGAGGTAAATGAATCCTTTTGAAAATGACCTTTGAGCTTCGTACCGAAAGCTTATAGCAAGTAGATTACGACGAGATGGGCACTCGTTACAACAGCGGCAGTATCTCTTACTTTAAAAAAAGACGTACTGAATAAGGCAAATAGTGTGAGCTATTTGTAAATATAGGTGGTAACACGGGTAGACTCGTCCTAATCAGATTTGATTAGGGCGATTTTTTTTTACCATTTTTAATGAGAGGGGAGCAATTTAGAATGACTATCGTTATTGGAGGCGCTTGGCCGTATGCAAATGGCTCTTTGCATTTAGGGCATGTAGCCGCATTATTACCAGGTGATATTTTGGCCAGATATTACCGTCAAAAAGGTGAACAAGTATTATACGTATCGGGTAGTGACTGTAATGGTACACCAATTTCTATTCGTGCAGCTCAGGAAAACACAACAACCGAGGCGATTGCTAATCATTATCATGAAGAATTTAAAAAATGTTTTAATAAGCTAGGATTTACTTATGATTTATACACAAGAACGGATGCAGAGCACCATCATGAATCCGTTAAGGGCTTATTTTTACAGCTACTTGCCAACCACTTTTTATATAAAAAGAAAATTGAACAGGCTTACTGTGAGACAGATCAGCAATTTTTGCCAGATCGATTTGTAGAGGGTATATGCCCAAATTGTGGTGCAAAGGCGAGAGGAGATCAATGTGATAACTGCTCGGAAATTTTAGACCCACTAGATTTAATCGATAAGAGCTGTAAAATATGTGGGAATGAGCCAGTAATTCGAGAGACAGAACATTTTTATTTTACCTTTAGTCAATTTCAAGGGAAATTAGAGTCCTTCTTATCCGAGGCAAAGGCAGAGAAACGTTGGAGGGATAATGCATTAGGATTGACAGAGCGCTACTTAGCAGAGGGCGTTCCTGACCGAGCAGTAACGAGAGATTTACCAAATGGAATAGATGTTCCGGTTCCTGGCTTTGATGGTAAGAAAATATATGTGTGGATTGAAGCAGTGGCGGGGTATTTAACTGCTAGCCTAGAATGGGCAAAGCAACATCATATGGCGATTGAAGACTTATGGAATGAAGAAACGATTTCGTATTATGTCCATGGTAAGGATAATATTCCATTCCACACAGTTATTTGGCCAGCTATTTTGATGGGACTAGGTGTGCAAGCTTTACCGACACATATCGTATCTAATGAATATTTAACATTAGAAAAACGCAAATTATCGACGAGTCAAAACTGGGCAGTATGGGTTCCTTATATTTTAAGTCGTTATGATGCTGACTCTATTCGCTATTTCTTAACGACTAATGCACCAGAAAATCGCGATACTGATTTTTCATGGCGAGAATTTATTTACAGTCATAACGGTGAATTACTTGGTGCCTATGGTAATTTTGTGAACCGAACATTGAAATTTATAGAGAAATCCTTTGCTAGTCAAGTGCCACAGGCTGAAGTGGATAGTACTATTCGTAAACAAACTATTCAGCTATTTAATGAAGTGGGTATTCTTATTGAGGGAGGCCGTTTCAAGCAAGCGTTAGAGACCATTTTTGAGTATATTCGTGGAGCTAATCGTTACTTCGATGAACAACAGCCATGGTTACAAGTAAAAGAAAATGTGGAGGCGGGCAATTGTACACTAGCTACCTGTGTCTATATCATTGCCAATCTCGGACAATTACTACAACCATTTCTACCGTTTTCAGCAGCGAAGGTAAGAGATATGTTAGGAATAGATGAAATAATGTGGCATGAGCAAGTAGAGTTACCTAAAACCATTGAAGACATAACACCTTTGTTTGAACGGCTGGACATTGAACTAATAGAAGAAGAATATCAAAAGTTAGTAAGGGATAGTCGCTAGACTTGAAAAAGCAGTATGGCTGAATGAGGCCATACTGCTTTTCTTGTTTAATTCATAACAGGTGTTAATTTGGCCACGACAATGCTATTGATGGCATTCATATAGGCTAGGGCACTAGCTTTTAAAATGTCAGTATCTGCAGCTTTTGCCATATACTTTTCACCCTCATGCTCGATCGTGATTTTTACTTTTCCTAGCGCCTCTTTGCCGCGCGAAACACTATTGATATTATATTCCACTAGTTTTACATCCATGCTTGTAATTTCTGCAATGGCAGAATAGAGAGCATCAATTGGACCTGAGCCAACTGCGCTAGCCTTCAATACTTCGTTACCTTTCCGTACTTTAACGCTCGCTGAAGGGAAACTTGTATTGCTGACGACTTGTAAATCTTCAATATCAAAGAATTGGTCACTATAGTGAGTTGCATTCTTGTGAGAAGCATCATGTTTTTCATAATAGCTTTCAACAATAACGTATAAATCGTGATCGTATACTTCCTTTTTGGCATCCGCTAGCTTTAGGAAACCTTCAAAGATTCCCTCAAATTCATCTGTAGAAAGATTTGAAAACCCTAACTTTTCAAGAGCATTTTTCACAGCATGTCGGCCAGAACGTGCTGTCAGTACTAGCTCCATATCATCAAGACCAACGTCTTCAGGGTGCACAATTTCATAAGCATCACGAGATTTTAGTAATCCGTCCTGATGGATACCCGATGAATGGGCGAATGCATTATCTCCCGTAATAGCTTTATTGACTTGAACATCTAAGCCCATAAAACTAGAAACAAGACGAGAGGTATTAATAATTTCTTTAGTGTTAATACGAGTATCAGCATTATAGATAGTGCTACGCGTTTTTAGTGCCATAACGACTTCTTCTAATGCCGCATTACCTGCGCGTTCACCGATACCATTAATTGTACATTCGACTTTGTCGGCACCATTTTTTATGGCAGCAAGCGTATTTGCAGTTGCCATTCCAAGGTCATTGTGGCAATGAACGCTAAGAAGGACACTGTCGTCTAAATTTTTCATACGGTTGTTTAATTTAAAAATCATCTCACCAAATTCTTCTGGTTCTGCAAATCCGACTGTATCAGGTACGTTAATCATAGTGGCACCAGCCCTCATAACAGCTTCAATTGTTTTCCAAAGATATTCAAAATCTGAACGAGATGCATCCTCTGTGGAATATTGAACTTGAGGCAAAAGAGTTTTGGCATACTTTACAGCATCTACTCCAATTTGCAGAATTTGATCTTTTGATTTACTAAATTTTTTCTCCACATGTATATCGGATGTCCCAAGAACCATGTGAATCATAGGGTTTTCAGCGTATTTCACAGCATGGTAGACGGCATCAATATCTGCCTTTACTGCACGTGCTAATGCTGTAATCATAATATCGCCAGTAGTACCGACCTTCTCAGCTACAGCTTTGACAGCATCAAAATCTCCCTGTGATGAAGCGGGGAATCCAGCTTCGATAATATCGACACCTAATTTTTTCAGTTGCTGTGCTATTTCTACTTTTTCATATAAATTTAGCTTAGCTCCTGGCACCTGTTCACCATCACGTAATGTTGTATCAAATACCCAAATTTTTCTTCCCATTCTTTAACACTCCTCTTGTAGTTATCAGTATCTAAAAGCTACACGTAGGCCAATGATTCACTAAAAAATAAAAAAACTCATCTCTATTTAAAAATAGAGACGAGTTTATGCTCGCGGTACCACTCTAATTGACCTTCTCTGTACAGAAAAAGTCCCCTTATCGACAGCTATCACTGTCTATCCTGTTAACGGGGGAAACCGACATCCCTTACTAGACTGTTCAGGGAGTAGCTCATGGACGAGTTCAAAATGTGTGTCTACCGATTTACACCAACCATCGGCTCTCTACAAGTACATCACCATTTTTACTATTTCCAATCTTGGCCTGCAATGTGTTGTTGAAAGCAATATTACTTGGATATTAATAACCTGTCAATAATTTTCTAAAAATTTTTTTAATTCTGTCTAAAGTAGTGCTCGTTTTGATAAAAATTTGATAATTGTGAAGTAAATAAATGGCTACTAAAAAAGCAATGTCTGTTAGAAAATAAAAGTTGTGAATGAACGTTAGAAAGGTAGAAGAAAAGAAGAAATTTGTCTTTGATTTAGAAGGTACAATTTGCTTTAAAGGAAGTCCTTGAATGGGGGGTTATCAATGCGTATAGACATGTAGACAAAGTGTGCATGCAGTTATTTTTTTGCCTCCTTTAGAGCAATACGTAAATCTATTGTGTTTGTTTAGGGAAGCGTCAGGTTGGTAAGAGAGCTACTTTACAAGTTGCTAGTGAGGAAGCAGCCATTATATGAAAAATATAAGTGAGTGAAAGCCTATACATATATAGAAAAAAACTGCTCGTTTCCTAGAAGGAATTCGAGCAGTTTTCATTTATTCTATTTTAAAGCGAGAGACTTCTGTTTGAAGCTCCTCAGCCATATTTGAAAGTGTTGCTGCGGAAGCAGCGACTTCCTCGATAGTTGCTAACTGCTCCTCAGAGGCAGAAGCGACATTTTGTAAATTACTAGAAGACATTTGAGCGATTGTTGCTATTTCATCGAAGGATGCATAAATTTGTTCCGCACTGGATGACATTTCTTCTGAAACTGTAGTAGCATCTTGAATTTGCATGGACACTTGTTCAATTAACTCTACAATTTTAGAGAAGCCTTCTTCAGCTACCTGTACCACCTGCATACCGATTTGAACCTCTTGTGTCCCTGTATCCATCACCTTTACAGCACGGTTTGTATCTTGTTGGATTTCTGCTATTAACGTAGCAATTTGCTCTGCAGATTTTTTGGATTGCTCTGCTAACTTTTTCACCTCGTCTGCCACGACGGCAAAGCCTCTCCCGTGATCACCCGCACGAGCTGCCTCAATAGCGGCATTGAGTGCTAATAAATTTGTTTGCTCTGCAATATCTGTAATAATGCCAATAATGTTACCGATTTCTATAGAATGACCGTCTAAATTCTTAACTACGCTTGCAGATTCTAATACAGCAGTATTAATAGTAGTCATTTGTGAAATCACTCGATGTAATGATTTATTGCCCTTTTGAGCCTCTGAATTCGTTTCCATTGCTAGTTCCGAAACCGCCGCCGTAGTAGATGCTAATTGCTGTATGCCCTTTGTCATATTTTTCATCGCTTCAGAGCTTTCTGTAGCATTTTTACCTTGAGCTTCAGAGCCACTTGCCACTTCTTGAATCGAAGAAGTAATCTGCTCTGTCGCTTGGATGGTTTGGTCAGCACTTGCTGTTAATTCTGCAGCAGAGCCACTAACTTGTACAGTGTTGTGACGTACATTTGTAATTAAATCTTTCAAATTAACGGCCATTTGATTAAATGCTTGGGCTAAGTCACCCACTTCATCACGATTTTTAATACGAATCTGTTCAGCCGTTAAGTCACCTTCTGCTATTTTTTTAGCTGCCTTAGCCATACCGTTAATTGGTCGAGACATTAGACTACCAACAACCATTGCAATTATCAGACTTATGACAACTGCAAGAACCCCAAGAAGTATCATTTGGAACTTAATATCTTGAATTTGTTGAGATGTGGCAGCAATTTTTCCGTCAATATATTCATGTTGATAATTGGAAAGGTTTTCAACGCGTTCGTCAAATTGTTTAATAATGAGCCGCCCTTGCGTACTATCGAGCTTTTCGTACTTTTCCGTTTCACCTGAAGCCTTTAACTCAAACATACGATCGGCAAACTGCTGAACATTTTGCTCGCTTTTATTAATAGCTTCTAGAAATTTAATGGATTTTTCGGTCGTCAGAGATGCCATGAGCTCTTCAGATTTTTGTTTAAATTCTGTCCGAGAGTCTTGATTGCTTTGGAGATTTTGTTTATCTCCAAGCAGTAAATAGCCACGCAAACTAACAATCTCTTGTTTGGCAATAACGCGTAATTCCTGAATAGCGATAGATTTAGTTGTTTGCTCCTCCAATAATGTACGATAAGTTTTGTTCACAGAATCAAGCTGCTTTATATTTAAGCCGATAGTAGCAACTAGAACTAAAATAACTATAAAAAAACCGAGTAATAATTTCTTGTAGATAGTAAATCGCATAGATGAAATTTCCTTTCTCAGTATTTAGTAGAAATGTTACAAATTAATGAAATATGTATATATATCATTTATATCAGAAAATATGAATTTTACAAAGTATTATGAGTATTTCTACTGTAATAAATAGTTTAAAGGTGGCAGAAATTTGTGATTGAAGTAATAAAAAAAGAAGATTTTTTGCTAAAATATGCTAGAAATAAAGCGATAGTTAATGGTGTATATTGAATATTAAGCCAATATTCATAAATTTTGAAACTTATAGAGAAGTCAAAACGTAAATTACATATGAAGATGAACTGAGGTGGCAGGTAATGTATAGGCCTATTTTAAAAATACCTAAAACAAAGTCTGAAAAGGTTTGTGATTATATTGGAGTTATAATATTCCTCTTATCTATCCTTTATATTTCAGTTATGTGGGGTAAATTGCCTGAAGAAATTCCTGTTCATTTTGATGGTAAAGGTGAGGTTGATCGATGGGGTTCGAAAATAGAGCTCATTATTCTTCCGTTTATAGGTGTGTTTTTATGGATAACAATGAGCCTTTTAGAGAAAGCTCCACATATCCATAACTTTCCGGCTCGTTTGAATGAACAGAATGTAGCAGCATTTTATTTGAACAGCAGAAAAATGTTAAACGAAGTAAAAAATTTCTGTCTTATTTTATTCGCATGCTTATCATTCCAAATGGTACGAATTGCTCTGGGAGAGACTACTTCCATAGGATGGTGGTTCTTGCCAACTGTCATAATTGGGATAATGATGCCGATTATTAAAGGCATAGTAGGTACGCGCAAAATAAAATAAAGCTGAACTGTAAACGCTTGGAATATTTCGAGCGTTTATTTTTTGTTTCCAAGCTGTCATTTATTCAGTATACTATCAAAACTAAGATGCAAATGTATGAGCATTTCTTTAGCGGCTTAAAATGAGGGGGAGAAGAGGTGTTTAAATGATGCAAAAGAAATTTAAATTAAAGGATGATTTATCTATTTCCATTCATATCCAGCCACCTCATTCGATAGTAGATGATGTTTTTCACTCTAGAGAGGCACCGTATGACCGTATTATTTCTTTTGCGTTTTCCATAGATGCCATGGTAACTTATTTACAAAAAAGTGGTAATAGATAATAGTCTAATGGAGCAAGGCTATTTATTTTTTGTTTATCCTAAAAAGGGTAATAAAAATATGAACAATTTTTTTATCGAGATGAAATTTCCTCAGCAATCCATGTGCATGAGGAAAGGTATGCTGATGGTAGTGATTTAAAGTTTTCTAACCTAATGTCATTAGATGAAACTTTTTCAGTCTTAAGTATTAAGATGGATGGTAAAGGAAGAGGCAAGAAGAAATAAGCCAATAGTCAATGTGTAAGGGATTATGTATGATGAGGGAGCGAAAAAATAGATGAAAAGCGCGACAACTTTTTTAATGTTTCAAGGGCAAGCACATGAAGCTATTGAACAATATCGGCGATGGTTTACAGATTTAGAAGTTGTGCATGTAGAATATATGGAAAATTCTCAGCAGGTAGCAATGGCCACCCTACAATTAAAGGGGTTAAAACTAATGGTGAATGATAGTGTCATACAACATAATTTTTCGTTTACGCCATCGACCTCTATCTTTCTAGAGTGCGAATCTGAGGAAGAAATAAAGAATTTAGTAGCCCAAATAGTGGAGAGTGGGCAAGCGTTGATGCCACTTGATCATTATGGATTTTCAAAGCGATTTGCGTGGATTCAGGATCGCTTTGGTGTCTCCTGGCAGCTATCGTATAGTTGAGAATGGAGTACGACAATAGAATGTTAATAAAAGGGGAATAGAAGATGACGGTAACTTTAGTGAGACATGATATCAAATATGCTGAGGCCATGCATGAGTTGTCTTCTATGCCACAGGTTCGAGATGCACTTGGGTTACCTGTTGGTAAAGTAGAAGATACTATACATTTTATCAAACGTGAATGTATCGATGAAGAAGAAGGGAAGACCGTTCCTCGAGTTGTTTTAAATGAAGAGGGACAGCTAATCGGTGTAACGGCATTAATGTTTATAGACCAACAAAAAAATAGTTGTCATATCGGTTCTTGGCTCGGCCATCCATTTTGGGGGAAAGGTTATAATCTTGAGGCTAAAACAGCTATTTTAGATATCGCCTTTTTTGAGCTTGGATTAAAGCGCGTTTTTGCGGGAGCTAGGAAGGTGAATATTCGTTCCCAAAAGGCACAGGAAAAGCTGAGCTTTATTCGATTAGGGGTGGAAGAAGATTATCCAGAAGAGCATTCATGGTTAGAAGCTAAGGAGAAACAACCATGTGTTTTAAATGTTTTTGAACGTGAGGATTTTGTACGATATCGAACATCTCTAAAAAAAGTAAATGGGAGTCGAGAGGCCTTTTTACCACAACTTTTACTTGCAGATGAGAGTGAAGAGGCTATCCAAAAATACCTAGATGAGGGTACCTTATTTGAAGTAAAGTGTGGAGAAAATCTTGCGGGAGTAGCATTATTAATCCCTCAATCTAATACAACCATCGAGCTGAAGAATATTGCCATTGTGCCAAAATTCCAAGGGAAAGGGCTTGGCAAAGAGGTATTGAGACAACTCACGACATTTTGCGAGAAGGAAGGCTATGAAACGCTTTTAGTTGGAACAGCAAATTCAAGTATTGATAATATAGCCTTTTATCAGAAGGCAGGCTTTCGCATGGAGTCTATTGAAAAGGATTTCTTTCGTGTCTATCCAGAGCCCATATATGAAAACGGCATTCGTGCATTAGATATGATTTTCTTTACTAAGCAATTGTGAATATTTTCATAAAGAAATACCCGTCCAACATAGGTTGAGCGGGTATTTTTATTTACCTAGCAGGAGAGCCATTAATTTTTCCTTCGAATGTAAAAAGTCATCTAATGTGTAGCGATCCAGTACAGTCAAGTAAGCCTGTAAAGCTTCGTATAGTACACCTTTTAACTGACATTCAGGAGCTATTTTACATAGATTATTCTCTTTATCGAAACATTCTACTAAATGAAAATCCTCTTCTGTATGACGAACAATTTCACCAATGGTGATGGATTTTGGATCGATGGCTAAGCGAATACCGCCACCTCTTCCGCGAATTGTTTCTATATAGCCTAACAATCCAAGCTGGTGCGTCACTTTCATTAAATGGTTTTTCGATATATTATAAGCCTCTGAAATCTCTTGAATAGTTGATAATTGGCCATCTTCTTTAGCACCTAAGTAAATAAGCGTACGAAGAGAATAGTCTGTGTATAAAGTTAAGCGCATAAGAACACCCTACTTTCTATAATTCAAAACAATTATAGCATTTTTATAATGAAGTATAATATTTTCAAACCTTTTTTAAAGATGTATTTAAAATACATTAATTATGTCCATTTTGTTAAAGATGTATTTTACATATTGCTTTAAGAAAATGAAAGCGTTATATTGTAATCACGAAAGGATGGTAAGCGATATGTTAAAACAAGAAACTATTCAAATCATTAAGGCAACAGTTCCTGTATTAGAAGTTCATGGTGTAGAAATTACAAAGACGTTTTACAAAAATATGTTTCAAGCTCATCCAGAATTACTGAATATTTTTAACCACACTAACCAAGAAAAAGGTCGTCAGCAAACAGCATTAGCAAATACAGTTTATGCTGCGGCCGTTCATATTGAAAATTTAGAGGCTATTTTACCAGCAGTCATGCTTATTGCACATAAACACCGTAGTTTAGGTATCTTACCTGAGCATTATCCAATTGTTGGTGAAAACTTACTAAAAGCGATTAAGGAAGTACTTGGCGACGCGGCGACAGACGATATTATTAATGCATGGGCTGAGGCATATGGCGTTATTGCAGATGTTTTCATTCAAGTAGAAGAAGAGTTATACCAAAAAGCGGAAAATAATGGTGGATGGCGTCTATTTAGACCATTAAAAGTGGCGAAAAAAGTGGTAGAAAGTGACTTAGTTACATCTGTTTATTTTGTCAATGAGGATGGCTCAGCATTGCCAGCTTACGAACCGGGACAATACATTAGTATTCGTGTGAAAGTTCCTGGTGAAGAGTATTTAATGAACCGTCAATACACACTTTCTCAAGCAAGTGCAGAAGATGGTTACCGTATTTCAGTAAAACGTGAAAGTGATCAGACGCCAAACGGAAAAGTGTCAAACTTTATTCATGATGACTTACAAGTTGGAGATTTAGTAGATGTAAGTGTGCCAGCAGGATTATTCGTTTTAGAAGAAACTACTGCTCCTATTACATTTGTTAGTGGTGGTATAGGTGTAACACCATTAAACAGTATGCTACAATCCCTAAAAGATGATGCAACGAATAAAGTTAACTTTATCCAATGTGCACGCAATGAGAAAGTTGTAGCGTTTAGCGATGATATTCAAGGAAAGGTAAATGCGCTACCTAATGCATCGTATACGGCTCTATATTCTGATGAAAACAAGCAAATTACGAAAGAATTATTAGCAGAAAGAGTGGCTGATAATGCTGATGTCTATGTATGTGGACCTGTAGGCTTTATGGAAGCAGTTATTAAAAACTTACAAGAAATTGGCGTTAAAGATGAAAAAATTCACTATGAATTCTTCGGACCGGCTATGCAATTAGCTAAATAATATGGTGGAATCCCTGTGATGAGTAATGACTCATAGCAGGGTTTTTTGTATAAGTCGATACCGATAGTGGTCTTCAAGAAAAAGAGTTGAAGCTTTCATGTTGACAATATACCTATTGGGGTATAATATGAATCTCGTAAGTAAGTTCAATCTATCGTTTTGAAAGGAGGCTGGAACAGAATGGCTTATGACTCTAAAACAGCTAATCGAGTAAAGCGGATGGAAGGTCAATTACGCGGAATCTTACGCATGATGGAGGAAGGTCAAAACTGTAAGGATGTGATTACACAGCTGTCGGCCGTGCGTTCAGCGGTTGATCGGACAATAGGAGTTATTGTTAGTGAAAATTTATTAGATTGTGTCACCACTGCTGAGGGCAATGCGGAAAAGATGAACTCAGCCATTCAAGAAGCAATGGATTTAGTGGTGAAAAGCAGATAGTTTTATATACCCTTTAACGTATAAAAAAGGAGGAGTGATAACTTGGAAACATGGATCGTTATTGCAATTATTGCAGCATTTTTCATTTGGCGAATGAAACCAACAAAGGGTGTTCAATCTATTTCTACAGTCCAATTAAAAAATATGCTGAATGATAAGGATAAGATATTTATCGACGTACGCACGCCAGCGGAGTTTAAAGGACGCCATATCTCTCAGTTTAAAAATATGCCGCTTGGGTCCGGCTTTGAAAAACTACCGAAGGATAAAGAAGTGGTTGTGATTTGTCAAAGTGGTATGCGTAGTAGTCAGGCATGCAAGCAATTGAAAAAGCAAGGCTTTGAGCGTGTTACCAATGTTCGCGGTGGAATGAGCGCGTATTAGGAGGAAAGTAAATGAAGGAAATTACAGCAAAGGAAGTAGAGCAAGCAATCATTCAGGGGAAAAAACTGAGCCTGATTGATGTACGAGAGGTAGAAGAGGTAGCGGCTGGTCATATTCCGGGTATAATCCATATTCCACTCGGTTTATTAGAGTTCCGCGTACAGGATTTGAATAAGGATGAACCGTATATTATGGTTTGCCGATCAGGTGCTCGTAGTGCTCGTGCTACCGAAATTTTAGAAGGTAAAGGCTTTCATGTTTCAAATATGGTTGGTGGAATGTTGTCCTGGGAGGGCGAAGTACAATACTAGCTTATAGCTATATTTTTTTGTTGAAAATAATACCCTTATAGGTATATGGAGGTTGTAATGAGAATGAAGGCAGATTTTCAGCTAGATGCCAAGGGCCTTTCTTGCCCGTTACCCATTGTTAAAACGAAAAAAGCAATGGCTGATCTTATAGACGGTCAAATTTTAGAAGTATGTGCGACAGATAGAGGCTCTAAAGCTGATATTGCAGCTTGGGCAGAAACTGTAGGTCACCAATATATTGGCACTTTAGAAAATGAAGGGGTGCTCAAGCATTATATTCGCAAATGTACAAACGATCAAATAGAAGAAATTTCGTTTGATCAAACGATTGATTTAGAGCAAATCATCAATCGTGACGGATTAATTCTTGATGTGCGTGAAGAAGCAGAGTTTGCCTTTGGACATATTGAGGGCGCTAAATCTATTCCAATGGGTGAATTGGAAGCGCGACTGTCAGAGCTCGATAAAGAGCAAGAGATTTATGTTATTTGTCGTACTGGAAAGCGCAGCGATATGGCTGCACAGAAGCTAGCCTTACATGGTTTTATAAAGGTCTTTAACGTTCTACCAGGAATGACATCCTGGCAAGGTAAATTAACAAAAAACATTTAATAGGAGGAATTTTATTATGTCAAACAAAGTAGCAATTATTGCAAGTAACGGTGGTTTATTTGATGCGTATAAGGTGTTTAATATTGCAACAGCGGCAGCAGCTTCTGAGAAGGAGGTAGCGATTTTCTTCACGTTTGAAGGATTGAATCTCATTCATAAGCAAGGGATGCATGCGTTACCAATACCTGCTGGAGCAGAGCAATTTGAGGAAGGCTTTGCGAAAGCGAATGTTCCTGCCATTCCTCAATTAGTGGACATAGCCCAAGAATTAGGTGTTAAATTTATTGCTTGTCAAATGACTATGGATGTAATGGGCTTATCGACAGATGATTTTATTGATGGTATTGAAGTAGGAGGAGCTGTTACTTTCCTTGAGTTTGCAAAAGATGCAGCACCATCACTAACTTTCTAAAGAATTCTTTTGTACCAGTAAGGCGGAGGGGAATACCTCTCCGCTCTAAAAAACTTTGAAATTATACCTATGGGGGTTATATACATGCCGATGCAGAAATGGAATGCTTCACAAATTGCCAAAAAGGTCATTAACAATGAAGAATTGTTTATTTTAGATGTTCGTAATGCAGATGCATTTGAAGACTGGAAAATAGAAGGACATCGATTTGAGTACTTAAATGTACCATATTTTGAACTGTTAGATGGTGTTGAGGAGATCTTGCCGAAAATCCCCTCCAATAAAAAAATTCTAGTCGTTTGTGCTAAAGAAGGATCATCATTGATGGTGGCTGAAATGCTATCGGAAGCTGGTCGAGATGTTGCCTATTTAGCAGGTGGTATGAAATCTTGGAGTGAATATTTAGAGCCTATTAAAGTGGGTGATTTAACGGGTGGGGGAGAGCTGTATCAATTTGTCCGTTTAGGGAAGGGCTGTCTTTCTTATATGGTGATATCTGAAGGTGAGGCAGCTATCATTGATGCTGTTCGCTTTACAGATGTATTTATAAGTTTCGCTGAACAGAAGAATGTGAAAATTACACATGTTTTTGATACACATTTACACGCCGATCATATTTCAGGTGGACGTCATATAGCTGAGGCAACTGGTGCGGTCTATTACTTGCCGCCGAAAGATGCAGAAGAGGTTGTATTTTCCTATATACCGTTAGTTGATGGAGTGACTGTTCAAATTGGTAATTCAAAAATAGATGTAGGAGCTATTTACTCACCAGGTCATACAATTGGTTCTACATCATTTGTAGTCGATAGCAAATATTTGTTAACAGGGGATATTTTATTTATCGATTCTATTGGACGTCCTGATTTAGCAGGCCTTGCTGAGGATTGGGTTGGAGATTTACGAGATACACTTTACAAACGTTATCGAGAATTATCGGGTGAGCTTATCGTGTTACCAGCTCATTTTATGATAATTGATGAACTTAACGAAGATGGGACAGTAGCAAAACGACTAGGGGATTTATTTGTACAAAATCATGGTTTGAATATTTATGATGAAGTTGAATTTAAACGTGTCGTGACAGATCAATTACCACCACAACCTAATGCCTATCAAGAAATCCGTCAGGTAAATATGGGGAAAATAACTCCCACACCAGATGAACAAACTGAAATGGAAATCGGTCCAAATCGCTGTGCTGTTCGATAAAATTTGCTAAAAGTACAATAGGTACGTCTGTGTATTATAAATGTGGATATTCCAGATATTGAAGGTGCTCATCCTTCAGGAATCTAAAATAACAAGAAGAACCGGCAAATCGCTTACAACCTTTGCCGTGCTGAAGGGGATCAATATGAAGTCAAATTTACAATTAGATGCAAAAGGTCTTTCGTGTCCAATGCCCATTGTGAAAACAAAAAAGGCGATAGATACATTAAATACTGGAGAAATTTTAGAAGTTCAGGTGACAGATAAAGGAGCTTTAGCGGATATTCCTGCTTGGGCAAAAGCTGGAGGTCATAATATATTAGATCAATCTGAAGAAGCAGGTGTTATTACGTTTTTAATTCAGAAAGCTTAAGGCTAATGGAGGGTTGTCTATTAAATAGAACAACCCTTCTTTCACTTTTCGGAAGGAAGGAAAAATGTATGGATATTACATGGATATTAACGATCTTTTTGATTGGTTTTCTTGGTTCGTTTGTATCAGGGATGTTAGGTATTGGTGGTGCCATTATTAATTACCCGATGCTACTGTATATTCCACCATTATTAGGATTTATGGCCTTTTCAGCTCATGAGGTTTCCGGAATTATTGCCATACAAGTATTTTTTGCTTCCATAGCTGGTGTATGGGTATATCGCAAAGGTGGATATTTAAATAAATCACTCATTATCTATATGGGTGGTGCTATATTAACAGGAAGTTTTGTTGGTAGTTTTGGTTCCAAATTTTTATCAGAGGCAGGCATAAATATAGTTTATGGTGTGCTAGCCTTAATAGCCGCAGTCATGATGTTTATTCCCAAAAAACAAATTGACGATCAACCTATGCAGGATGTTACTTTTAATAAAACATTGGCCATTTTATTAGCCGTAGTTGTTGGTATTGGTTCAGGTATTGTCGGAGCAGGTGGTGGGTTCTTATTAGTCCCCATTATGCTAGTGGTTTTAGGAATCCCTACGCGTATGACCATTGCGACTAGTTTAGCGATTACATTTATCTCCTCTATAGGGGGAATGGTTGGAAAATTAATGACAGGACAAGTTGAATATTTCCCTGCGCTCATAATGATTATTACCAGTCTTATAGCGGCCCCACTTGGTGCAAAGGCTGGGAAAAAATTGAATACCAAAAGCTTGCAAGGCATTTTGGCAATGCTCATATTGGCTACTGCCATTAAAATTTGGGTAGATATTATTGGGGGGGGATAACTTTGAAAATTGAAGTTTTCACGGATTTTACTTGTCCATTTTGTTATATTGCCAAGCTAGAATTGGAACGTGCAATTGATACAAGTGGCTATTCGGGACAAGTAGAAATTGAATACAAGGCTTATCAAATAGCTCCGGATACGCCTAAAGTAAATGCACCGACTTTTTTAGACGCGTTGGCTATAAAGTATAACGCAACGCGTGAAGATGTATATGATATGACAGCGAATATGGCATCCAGAGCTGCAGAAGTTGGGTTGTATTATAATTTTGAAAAGATGAAAACAGCTCACACAGAAAAAGCACATCGTTTAGCAAAATGGACGCAGCAATTTGGTCAAGCATCGGCATATACAGAAGCACTGATGGCTGGTCATTTTATGGCTGGCGAAGATGTGAATGATGATTCTTTTTTATTAAAAGTGATTGGGCAATTAGGCTTAGATATAAATGGGGCGCAGGATGTTCTAGCTACTAATGCCTTTCTTGAGGCTTTAAACCTGGATCGATATGATGCGCAGCAACTTGGTATACAAAGTGTCCCATTCTTTGTATTTGAAAATCGTTATGGCATTAAAGGGGCAGAGCCAAATGAAGTCTTTGTGCGAACTTTACATCAGACAGCTAAAATAGTGGGAATTCAGCCAAGCATTAAATTAGTGGGAACAGGTGAGGATACGTGTACAAATGGGGCGTGTAACCTGTAAACTGATGAATGGGTGTCGAGTACTTAAAGTACTCGACATTTTTTTGATTCAACTACATACTGCAAGAGGTATTAAGTCTTGATTTTGGTGTAGTAGTACAATAAATTATGGTTAATTTATCCATTTTTATCATCTGAATGGTTCTATTTTATAGTAGTGTGAGAAAAATCACATCCAATAAAATGCTATGTTGCTAAAATATAAGTGAGTATACAAAGGGGGGTATTATAGATGAAACCTATAGTTGCAGGAGTAGCAGGGACAGTATTGTTAGTAGGCACAATTTTTGTAGCAACAATTATTAGTGACAAAATTACAGTTGATTCGATTGTGGAGGAGAACGATACGACAGTGCAGGCGCAATTACCAACGACAGCAGCTGCTCAGTCAGTTGTCTACGCTCCACCAAGTATTGATGAAGTGCCAGAAGGACCTATGAAAGAGGCAATATTAAACGGCTATGAGCTTGTTAATAATACGCATGTTGCGGCGGACGAATATGTTGGGAATCAATTATCATGCACAAGCTGCCATGCTGGTGCTGGCTATGACGAGCAAGCATCTTCATTAGTAGGAGTAATGGCCAATTATCCACAATATATTGGACGCTCGGGTGGTGTAGTTACAATTGAAGAGCGCATTAACGGCTGTATGGTTCGTAGTATGAATGGTAAAAAATTTGAAATGAATAGTGATGAGCTAGAGGCTATGGTCGCTTATTTTGCATATATTTCTGAAGGTGTTCCAATTGGAGCAAAACGAGAATGGGCAGGTACTAGTGATATGAAGAATGTACCAATTCCAAATGTTGATAATGGTGAGGAGCTTTATGGTCAGTCCTGTATAGCTTGTCATGCGGCTGATGGCTCTGGAACGGGTGCTAATACTGGTCCAGCATTATGGGGAGATAATTCCTTTAACGACGGTGCGGGCATGGCACGTATGTCAAAAATGGCTGGCTATATTCAAAATAATATGCCAGTAGGTGCAGCAGGGACGTTAACAGATCAAGAAGCAGCTGATTTAGCAGCGTTTATTTTATCTCAAGATCGCCCTGAATGGCCAAATCACGATAAAGACTGGCCAAAAGGCGGAAAACCAAATGATATTATGAGTAAAGAAAAACGTGAGCAAGTTAAAAATGGTACTATTGATTGGGAAAAGGTACTATCTACAAACTAACTTAAAAGGGATGCCGTTTTATGGGCATCCCTTTTAAGTTATTTAAAATTATAAGCAGTAACAATTTTATCTCTGTTTGTTGTGATATCTGTAAAATATTCATATAGGCTAATACCGAGAAATGACCCACTTACGTTAAAGACATTAGAGAAACCGCTATTCTGAAGGGCCATAACAGCATTATAGCTACGTTGACCGGATCGGCAATGTACATACACAGGTTGATCCTGCGGTATCTCATGCATTCTTTCTCGAAGTTCACTTAGAGGAATATTGTGTGCATGAAGGAGATGTCCAGATTCAAATTCATTCTTTTCACGTACGTCTAAGAAGTAGGCTTGATTTTCAATAAGTGGTCTCACTTCATCTACTTTTATTTGTTTGAAGTGTCCGTGTAATAGATTTTGAGCTACAAGAGCTGCCAAATTGACAATATCACGGGCAGTGCTAAACATTGGAGAATAGGATAGCTCTAGCTCCTTCAAATCTTCTAAAGTACCACCCATGGAGATGAGGGTTGCTATCACATCAATCCTTTTATCTGCATTGCCTTTACCTATAGCTTGGGCTCCAAGGATTTTACCTGTGGGTGTTTCATAAACGAGCTTAAAATGAAGAGCATGACTATTTGGCATTAAGCCTACTTTATCTGGAGCTATCAAATAAACGCTTTTAGACTGAAAGCCATTTGCTCGAGCTGTTTTTTCGTTCAAGCCAGTTGATGCACATACGAGGTCGAAAATTTGTACACTTGAAGATCCAATAACCCCTTTATTGTGTTGAGCGATGTTAAACATATGATTAGCTGCAGCACGTGCCTGTCGCTGAGCGGGACCAGCCAAAGCGAGGCGCGTCTGTTTATGGGTAAGTTGATGGAATACTTCAATCGCATCTCCCACAGCGTATATGGAAGGATCAGATGTCACATAATTAGCATCAACCAGAATGCCCCCTAGTTCACCGATAGTTAGCCCAGCCTCTTTAGCTAAGTGGATTTCAGGACGAACGCCAATCGCTAACACTACTGCTTGTGCTGTCAATTGTTTTCCAGAATTTAGCGTCACATAATCTGGAGTAACCTTTGCAAGACCGTCATTGACAATGACTTGAACCCCCTTATCAATCATTTCCTTGTGCAATATTTGAGCCATATCAACATCAAAAGGAGCCATAATTTGTTGGCCGAATTCAACTAAAGAGACATTATAGCCTGCTAGCTTCAAATTTTCTGCTACCTCTACACCAATGAAGCCCCGCCGACCACTGCAATGTCCTGTACATGATCTGTTTGTAGATATCGATTTAAACGCTCAATATCAGTCACGTTTCTAATGGTAAAGACGTGCTCAGAATGAATACCCTCTAAGTCGGGGACGATAGGACTTGCTCCTGGAGATAAAATTAACGTATCGTAACTTTCCTCATACTCTCTATTTATTGTTAAATCCTTAATAGTGATGGTTTTTTGCTCTCGGTTAATACGTACAACTTCTTGCTGAACACGAGCCTCGATATTGTATTTTGCTTGAAAGCCTTGAGGCGTCATTAAAATTAATTTGTCACTATTTTCAACAATCCCGCTTAAATGGAAGGGGAGAGAACAATTAGAGAATGAAACATTTGGCCCTTTTTCAAACATAATTATTTCTGCCCTTTCATCGAGACGACGGATACGAGCAGCAGTGGATGCCCCACCTGCAACGCCACCAACTATTAAAAATTTTTTACTCAATTGTAAACACTCCTTTTAAAATTAATACATAATAGGGTATATAAGTGCTTTTAAATAAAGGTTGAAGTTCTCTAAATAGATAAATTATGCAGTATAAACACTACAATTAAATAATATACCCCTAAAGGTATTTTATCAAGTTAATAACTTAACAAATTTCCTTAGGTGTACCTTGTGACAGCAAGTTGATGTATAAATTTGCTATACTTAAAGTAGTAGGAAATGGAACTGATATGGGAGGTGACGCTGTTGATTTTTTTGAAGTTTTTGTTCCAAATCATGATAGTATCGGGTTTGATTTATATTGTGAGCGGACGATTAATTGGCTCAAATATCAATTTTGTGCGAAGAGTGCTTTCAGTCGTTATTAGTGTGACATTAACCTCTTTTGTTTACTGGTACTCTTATTTGCGTCATACAGATTTTTTGTCTGAAACAATGATGCAAACAGTAACAGAGGTCAGCACATTAATTTGGATAGGGAGTATGCTACTCATTTCTATGTTGCTGTATTTGGTTTTTGAGCTCTTTGATCCAAGTGGCATAACAACGGGAGATCGCAGAAATGGCCAAAAATCTTTGCTATTACGACTGCGTAGCTATTGGCGACAGCAGAAACGATTGCGACAAGTTTTAAAAATTGCTGTTACAAACGGTGTCGTACAAACGATTAAATATGCAAGGCAACGTGAAAACGAAAAAGAGCTGGCGATTGCATTGCGAGCAACATTAGAGCAATGTGGTGGGATATTCATTAAATTTGGACAAGTACTATCTACGCGTAAAGAATTATTTTCACCCATTTTTATAGATGAGCTAGAAAGGCTACAGCATCGTGTGAAGCCTTTACCAGTAGAGCAAGTAACAGATATTTTAGAGGGCTCACTTCCTCAACCTATGGATGAAGTATTTAGTCAATTTCAAATGGAGCCCATTGCAGCGGCCTCAATCGGTCAGGTGCACAAGGCCCGACTAAAAAATTATGAAGATGTTGTCGTCAAGCTTCTGCGTCCTGAAGTAAAAGGGATTATGCGCGATGATCTTGAAATATTAGAGGAATTTGCAAATTGGCTTTCATCTAAATCTACGTGGGCAGAGTCACTAGGCTTTCGTGAGCTTGCTGGTGGATTTGCAGATGGGCTACGTGAGGAGATTCATTTAGATATTGAGGTACGTAATACGCTACAGGTAAAGAACGCATTAGCTAAAAGTGATTATAAGGTCCGGATTCCGAAAATTTATACAGCTTACAGTAATGAAAATATTATTGTGATGGAATATATTCGTGGACATAGTGTGGCGGATGGGGGAGCTGAATTCAATCGTCTGTCCATTGATCGCAGACGATTTGCTAGAACGGTATTATATTCTTTTTTCGAACAGATGCTTTTTTCAGGTATTTTTCATGCTGATCCTCATCCTGGAAATATTCACATTGATGAGAAGGATGGTACACCCGTATTGCTCGATTTTGGAGCAGTTGGAAGATTGGGGGCCACACAACAAGAGGGTTTAAAGCTATTCTTGATGGGTATTCAGCTCAACGACTCCAGCGTTTTGTACGATGGCTTAACACTATTAGTGGAAAATGCGGATCATGCGGAACGCGCAAGAATGGAACAAGCAATTGATCAAATTTTACTAAAAATCTCATATGTAGATCGCATACCAACAGAAGAATTAATACATGCTTTATTTACCGTGGTGCGGGATTTTGGACTTGCCTTTTACCCTGCGGTAGGTTTAGCACTCCGCTCATTGGTGACATTAGATGGAACATTAAGGGTAATTGATCCACGTTTTGATATTTTTACGGAAGCTAAAGATTTTTCTGCTACATATATGCGTGCTTCTTTCCTAAAGCCATTTAAAGAACCTATGGCTACAAAAGAACGGTTGCAAGAGGAATTATCCATGCTGATACCAACTTTGCGTAAAATGCCAAGAAGAGTGGATCAACTAATTCAGCGTGTAGAAAGTGGGAAAATTATTTTACATCACGATATATTTTCTGATGAACATAATGCCCGATTCATCACCCATTTGTTTTCACGATTTGTACTGCTTTTAGTAGGGATTACATTTGGAATTATATCTGTTGCCCTTTTGGCAATCTCACAATTTATTCATGATTCTTATGCAGTGTACCTAAACACTGCTGCTTATTTAGGGTTATTTTTATGTGCAATTTTGTTAGTAAGGTTATCAATACAGGCATTGCGTTCCATGAAACAGTAGGTAGGGATCAATTCCCTGCCTCTTTTTTTTGAAACATTTCTGAGTAATATTACAAAAACATTACAAAGTAGATCGTGGGACTAATGTCGAATTAGCTAAAAACAGATGTATGTAGAATAAATAAGTGCGTTGTAGAATAATTGGTATTTTACGTGAATGTTACAGAAATGTTTCGAGTTTTACTAATGTATTAAATAGATAGGAAATAGTATAAAAGTTATGCTGGAAATGCTAAACTTTAAAAGGCTAAAACAAATATATAAGAACAAATGATTAAATATAGAATCGTTCAACAGATTACATAGAGTATTCAGAGCGAAATTGATAAATGAAGGGAAATGAAGGTACGTGGGTAAGCGCAATAAATGGCGTAAGTCGATGGTGCTAGCTTTAGCACTAGCAGGCGGCTTATTATTTAATACAATTCAACCAACAGAAGTACATGCTGAAGAAACTTCTCAACAAATGATTGAGAAAAAGGCTGAAATAGATGCACAGGTTAAAAAATTACAAGAAGAACTAACGAAATTACAACAAGAGATCGACGAAAAAGTAAAAGTATTTAAACAAGTACAAGCGGAAATTAAAGAAGTGGATGCTAGTATTGTTGAAACAAAAAAACGTATTGAGCAACGTTCTAAAATCTTAAGTGAACGTATGGCTGCATACCAAGCACAAGACAACACAGTCGGTGTTTATTTAAATGTAGTTCTTGAAGCAAAAAGCTTTGCCGATTTAATGGACCGTGTCGTAGCGGTTAAAACATTAATGGATGCGGACCAAGAATTAGTGGATCAACAAGAAGCTGACAAAGCGAGCTTAGAGCAACAAAAAGCTACATTAGATGAAAAACAAAAAGAGCTTCAAAAACAATTCCAAGAGCTTCAACAAAAAGAAAGCGAAATGGAAGTGAAAAAGGCTGAAAATGAAGCAAAATCATTAGCCTTAAAAGCTCAAATTGCTACAAAACAGGAAGAAGAGCGTTTAGAAGCAGAACGTAAGGCAGCAGAAGAGGAAGCGGCTCGTTTACGTGCTCTTCAAGCAGCAACACCAGTAGTACAAGCTACTCAAAATAACGGTGATGGTGAACAACCACAAAAAATTATCGTTGGTTCAGGCGCTGGTACTGCCTCTTCAGGTGATGCAATTTCTACAGCAAAACAATTCCTTGGTCGTCCATATGTATGGGGTGGTAATAATCCAACTTCAGGGTTTGACTGTTCTGGTCTTGTACAATGGTCTTACAAACAAGCAGGCGTTTCTTTACCACGTACTGCATCACAACAATATTTAGCAACACAACGTATTTCTGCTGGTGAAGCACGTGTTGGTGACTTAGTATTCTTTAGCTATGGCTCAGGTGTAGCGCATGTAGGTATCTACTTAGGTAACAACACAATGATTGATGCTCAAAATAATGGTGTTGTCATTGAATCACTTGATTGGTGGAATCAATATTTAGTAGGCTTTGGTCGAATTCAATAAGCCACCATATTATATAGACGATTAACTTGATAAAAAGGTCATCTTTGTAAAGAAAAAATACAAAGATGACCTTTTTATTGGGATTAAATTTTAAAGTTCACTTTAATGATGCCTGTTTCCTTCAAGGCGATAAAGAAAATAATGACAAAGGGTCCAATAAGCAAACCGATAATTCCAAATAACTGTAGACCAATAAACATAGCAATTAATGTTGGTAAAGTTGATAAACCGATATGTTCTCCCATCAGTTTAGGCTCGACTACACGACGAATAATGAGTAAAATAGCAGCTAAGATGAATAATTTTACAGCAATAGCTGTGTTTCCCATTAAAAGGTGATAAAACCCCCACGGTGCTAGAATAATGATGGAGCCTAAAAAAGGGACTATATCTATCAGCCAAATAATAATAGTCATCGTTATGGCGTATTTCGGCTGGATTAATAAAAGTCCAACAAGTGTAACGCCTCCAATAATGAAGCTTACAAATAAATGTGCTTTCATATAGCCTAATGTTGCATCCTTTAAACGGTTTAAAATAATTTTTATTTTCTTTGCTGTATTAGGCTTTAAATACTTATAAGTAATGCGCTTCAATTTTGGCAGATCAAGCATAAATAGGAATAGGGCAATCATATAGACGAGAAGACTGATAAATAGCCTTGGAATCTCTGAAAAGAAGGCTGAAACTTTGCTATAATTAAAGAAACTTAAAAAAGTTTCTTCAATTTTCTTTATGAAATCCATTGTGGTTTTTTGAAGCGAAGTACTAACTTCAGGTGGAAAGTCTTCAGTGTATTTAGAAATATTTTCTTGCATATGAAGCCACATATCTGATAGCTTGGAAATATAATAGGGAGCTTGCTTAGACAATAAAATTATTTGCGTCATGATCTGTGTAATTGAAATATAGCAAATAATAGAAATTATAATGACACTCACTATGTATATAAAGGCAACTGCAATTTTTCGAGACATTTTCCAGCGCCTTTTAAAGAACATGACGATCGGTTCAAGGAAAAATGCGCTAATAGCTGCTAATATTAACGGCATAGATACAGGAATAATAAAATAAGCAGCTATAATTAGGGACAGAATCACTAGCAATCGAAAAATCAATTTCCTAGCATTAAATTTATTCATAAACTCACCTTCTTTGCGAAAAAAATTAAGTTAAGTGTACCATAAATAAAGTTTAATGACGTTCTGAAACAATAAAGGTAGGGATAAATTATGGAAAAAGAGATTTTGCAACTTTTTAATAATCTAACAGAGCGTAATCGAGATATACAATATGAATCTTACGAGGAACTGATGAAAATTCTGCAGGAGCCCGTAGATTGGACATATGCAGTGTGGGAACAGCTTGTACAAGCACTTACATATAAAAATGGCCATGCCCGTGCACTTGCTGCGCAAATTTTATGTGCTTTAGCTGCAAACAGTGATCCCGAAGAAAGAGTATTGGAAGATTTTTTAAAGATTTGGGCTGTGACCTATGATGATAAGCCTGTCACGGCAAGGCATACATTACAAGCTATTTGGAAAATTGGTTTAGCAGGCCAAGTACAAAGCGATTTAGTTGTATCTTTTTTAGCCAAGAGATTTCAAACTTGTTTAGATGAGAAGCATCCTACTCTCATTCGCTATGATATTATTGTATCCTTAAAAAAATTATATGATCATACGAGTGATTCTAAATTATTAGACATAGCACATCGATTAATTAATGAAGAGCAAAATGTTAAATATAAAAAGAAATATAAGTCAGCCATCCGTTCCTAGTAACGAGATGGTGTTTTTTGTGCAAACTCTTTGGTTATTGGAGAATAGTCAATTATAATATATAAAAAAACAAAAGGGGTTAGGGAATGAGCATTTATAATTATTTAGTACGAAAGCCGAATGGTGAAATTTTATCAATGGAAACATTTCGCGGTAAAACATTGCTAATAGTTAATACAGCTAATCAGTGCCGATTTACATATCAATTTGAGGACTTACAAAAAATGTACGATAAATATGTAAAAAATAATTTTGTCGTTCTAGGTTTTCCTTGCGATCAATTTGGCCACCAAAATCCAGAAGATGGAGAGGAAACTGCGCATCTTTGTAAAGTAAACTACGGAGTTACGTTCCCCATTTTTGAGCTTATCCAAGTAAATGGTGAGACGACACATCCTTTATTTAATTATTTAAAACATGAAGTCGATTTCCGTGAATTCGGGAAAGCAAGCATGCAGGAGAAAATGCTGGCTGAGGCGATCGTTCAATTTGCTCCAAGTTTCTTAGATGGTCGAAATATTCGCTGGAATTTTACTAAATTTTTAGTAGATGCAAGCGGAAAAACCGTAGCTCGCTTTGAGCCTACAGACTCACAGCTTGATATTGAGCAAGCAATTGAAAAAGTATTATAGTCGAGTAACTTTAATGCTATGATATCGCCTATAAAACGAGTATCCTTTTTGTACGTAACTATTTTTTCCTATCAATCTATGATAAACTGCATTACAAGTGAATTATTCTTGCAGAATAAAGGTGCTTGCTAGCATAATCGGGAATTCGGTAAAAGCCGAAGCTGTTTCCGCAACTGTAAGTACAGCCATTATAAAGATTAGCCACTGTTTCGTAGGAAATGGGAAGGTTCTTTATAGCTATTATATATTTCATATAATAGCATTGTACAAGCCAGGAGACCGACCTTTATTTGAACGTATAACAACTCTTCGGAAGCTAGGAGGATATACGGCAAATACATAGGCAGTGTCGTGTTTGTATGACAATCATTATGTTATTTTCGTCGTTCCTTTGCGTGAGGAGCGACGTTTTTTTATGTACTGAACAAGCGAGAATTTTCATTTGGAAAAATGGGGGGATAGTAGATTGAAAAAAGATGCACGTTATTCTTGTTATCCTTTTATGCGTGAGAGGGCTTCAACTGTCGATTTTGAGATTCGCACAGATAGTTTAACAACGCATATAGGGGTTGCACTAGCTGTAGTGAAGAAAGAGGATGTCCAGGCTGTTGCAGATGATTTAATGCAGATTTTACCTATGGCTTATCATGTTAATGGCTCTGTTCGTGGAAAGCTAGCAGTTACAGATGAAGATCTATCCTGGTTAAGTGCGCGCTATGATTTTTATGTTCGTCATGTGAAGGATGAGATTCAAAATTTTGTTTTACCTCAAGGAACAGAGGCAGCGGCTGCTCTACATCTTTGCCGTAGTGAGGCGAAAAAATCGTATCGAACTTTACACAAGGTTTCAGAAGAACAAGAGGTGCCGTCTATTCTCTTTGATTATTTAGGCTTATTAGCCAATGTATGTTTTGTAATGGCTGTCTATATGAATCAACAAGCCGGAATAGCTGAAATTCCGTTTATGAGTAAATCCTATCCAATGAAAAAGAAAAAGGTGAATAATAATGAAGAAACTATTTAATTTACACTGGCTATCGGTCTTATTGCTAGCGCTCGTTTTAGCAGGTTGTGGTACCGCGGGAGATACAAAAAATAAGGATGTGTCTCAAGATGAACAAAAGATTGAGCAAACAAGTTATAAAGTAACCGATGATCGTGGTGTGGAAATAGAGTTTAAGGAAGTGCCAAAAACAGTTGTGTCTTTACAACCTAGTAACACAGAAATTCTATTTGCACTAGGGGTTGGCGATAAAATTGTAGGTGCCACTGAATATGATACTTATCCAGAAGCAGCTCAAAAAATCGAACGTGTTTCTGATACTGTGAATTATAACAGTGAGCGAATTATAGCGTTAAAGCCAGATGTTGTGATTGCGTATACGATTGGTAAGAAGGATGCACTTAAGCCACTCGAAGATGCAGGAATTAAAGTGTTTGTTATTCAATCAGCGGCTACATTCGATGATGTATATGGAGATATCGAACAAATTGCTGCCGTTATGGATGTGAAGGAAAAAGGAAAGGCATTAAACGAAGAAATTAAAGCAAAAATCGCTGATGTGAAAACAAAGGTTAAAGAAGTAAAAACACCCAAAAATGTTTATTTAGAGATTAGTCCAAAGCCTGAAATATATACAGCAGGCTCTAGCACTTTCCAACAAGAAATATTAAATACGGCAAATGTAAAGAATGTGTTTGCAGATTTAAATGGCTGGAAGCTAGTATCTGAGGAAGATGTTATTGCGAGAAATCCAGACGTCATTTTAACAACAGTCAACTATACAGAAAATCCAATTGGAGAAATCCTTGCTCGTGATGGGTGGAATACGGTATCAGCTATTCAAAATAAGGCAGTTCAACCCCTTGACACAGATATCTCAAATCGCCCAGGTCCGCGTATCGGTGAAGCAGTTGAGCTAGTTGCTAAAGCTGTGTATCCAGAGTTATATAAATAAGATCGTAGAAAATGCTAGTTGTTTATTACAGCTAGCATTTTTTATTTTATTACCTAGTGTGAAAATTGGTATTCATGTAGTTTGTTCGATAGAATAAAGATAAGAACACTTATTAATATAGGGAGGTGTAGTTCAGTGAAGCAAGTACAAAAAAATATTTCGTTTGAGGCCGTTTATAATTTCCGAGATATGGGGGGGTATCAAACGAGAGATGGGCGTGTTATAAGGGAGGGCTTATTTTATCGCTCCGCCGCACTTGGTAAAATGACATCTACAGATAAAGAATTATTTGAAACATTAGGTATTAAAACAATTTTTGATTATCGTGACACGAATGAAGTACAACATAACCCTAATCCTGTATTTCCACAAACTCGATATATTCAAATCCCGGCGAAGGGAAAGCATGCTTTTGAAATGCCAACAAATACAGGTGGTAGAGAGTTTTATAAAGTAGTTAACGCTGATATGTTCAAGGACTTTTATGCACAAATGCCTTTCCATAATCCCTCTTTTAAGGAATTAATGTTGACGATACAAAACCCTGATAATTTAGGACTAGTCCATCATTGCGCAGTTGGAAAAGACCGAACAGGAATTGGCGGAGCTCTTATTCTATTGGCTTTAGATGTACCTGAGGAAACCATTATGGAAGACTATTTAGATACGAATATCCATTTGCGTCCCATGGTAGAAAGAATGGCTCAAACGATTGAGCACCAATATAACGAACAAGAATTACAGCAATTTTATGCTTTAATGTCTGCTCGTGAAGACTACTTACAGGCAGCACTTGACGCTATGGATCATCGTTATGGCTCAAAGACAGCCTTTTTGGAGCAGGAGTTTGGCCTAACAGCCGATAAGCGTGAGCAATTACAGTCCTTTTGCTTAATTTAAATAAAAACCCTTTCACAAATTTAGTGAGAGGGATTTTTTATGTGGAAGCGCTGTCTTCCTATAAATCTCTTTACAGTCTGAAATTTTATGATAAGATACAATAGATTTTTAAGAAAAGTGTAGGAGAAGTGAAGGTATTGGCAGACACAATGAAAGGAACGAATAAGTTAAGTCTATTCCATTTAACATGGCCTATCTTTTTAGAAGTATTTTTATTTATGTTAATGGGACTAGCCGATACTTTTATGCTTAGTGCTCTATCAGATAATGCTGTATCAGGGGTTGGTGCAGCAAATCAATATATTCATATCGCTATTTTAATTCTTGAGGTAGTCGGCAATGGTGCGTCCATCGTTGTATCACAATATTTAGGTTCAAAACGTTTTTTTGAGGCAGCGAAAATATCCGCTCTAGCAGTCACAATGAATTTGGCAGTTGGACTTATAATGAGTGTTCTATTTTTCTTCTTTGCTAGTCATTTAATGTCGATGATGAACTTGCAAGGTGAAGTACTCCATTATGCTCAAAGTTATTTAGTTATTATTGGGAGTTTTATTTTCCTTCAAGCAATCATTAATGCCCTTGCAGCAATTATTCGTGTTCATGGTTGGACGAAGCAGACGATGTATGTATCACTTGGCATGAATGTACTGCATGTTGTACTTAATTACGGCTTAATCTTTGGAAATTTCGGATTACCAGAGCTTGGTGTAAAAGGTGCAGCCATATCCTCAGTGATTAGTAGAGGATTAGCGATGCTCGTATTTTTCTGGTTGCTTTATCAAGTGATGGAAGTACGAGTAAAGCTACATTACTACTTCGAATATTCTAAGGAATATGTAAGAAAAATTTTAAACATTGGTTTACCGTCTGCCTTTGAGCAGGTTCTTTATCAGTTTTGCCAGATCATATTTTTATATTATGCCACATATTTAGGGGCAGAAACTTTGGCGGCGAGACAATATGCTATGAACATATCTATGTTCACCTATTTATTCGCTATTGCCATTGGGACAGGAACGGCCATCATTATCGGCAGGCATGTAGGTGCTGGAGAAAAGGACGAGGCTTATCATCAACTATGGAAAAGTGTCCGAGCAGCATTTATTTTTACCATTATTATGGTTGGTGTAGTGACCATTTTCCGCAAGCAGCTTATGCATATTTTTACAGATAACCCTGAGGTCATAGCTATCGGAGCATCTGTTTTGGCGTTAAGTATAGTGCTAGAGACTGGTCGAACGATGAATATAGTCGTCATTAACTCCTTACGTGCCTCAGGAGACGCAAGGTTCTCTGTTAAAATCGGTTTTTTGTCGATGGTTTGCATGAGCCTCCCATTAGGTTACTTTTTTGTATTCGTCCTCGATTGGGGTTTGGTAGGTATTTGGTTAGCTATCTCTGCAGATGAATGGGTAAGGGCAATTATTGTATACTTTAGATGGAAAAGCCGAAAATGGGAGCGTTTCGCCCTCATTTCACCGAATGAACAGAAGGAGGAGTAGCAATGGGAGCACTATCTAAACGTGCAATAGGAGCAGCATTGATAGATCAATATATCACACTTTTTGCATGCCCTTTATGTCAGCAATCCATGCACGTCTATGAGCAGGGGAGACTCGTTTGTTCTGCCAATCACTCGTTTGATATTGCCAAGCAGGGCTATATCAACATGCTGACACAGGGCTCTACTTCTAAATATAGTAAGGATCTTTTTGAATCTCGTAAGGCTGTTATTGATAGCGGGGTTTATGATATTGTAGAAGCAAAGATTGGGGAGCTTATTAATTCTGCGAATACAGTGCTCGATACAGGTTGTGGAGAGGGATCGCATTTAGCCCGAATTATGAATGAAAAAAAGAATGGAGTAGGCATTGGTATTGATATAGCTAAAGAGGGAATTTTGGCTGCGGCACGTCATTATCCACAGCAAATTTGGTCTGTTGGCGATTTAGCGAAGAGTCCTTTTTCGCAAGGCAGCTTTGACGCTATTTTAAATATTTTATCGCCAGCAAATTATCAAGAATTTAAAAGGCTTCTTGCGCCTAATGGCTGTATTGTAAAGGTGGTGCCACAAAGCGGCTATTTACAGGAGCTGCGTGCTCAATTATATGCAGATTCGAGCAAGGAAACATATTCTAATGAACAAATTGTTGCTCGTTTCCAAGATAGTTTTGGAGAAGTGAATGTAGAACGTGTCACCTACACGTTGCCACTTGCTAAGGAGCTTGTACCTGCACTACTGGAGATGACACCGATGGGCTGGCATAAAAAAAATGAGACAGATATTGTTTTAAATGAAATTACGATTGATGTAGATCTATTGGTCGGAAGGATGTAAGATGGTCACCTACAATTGCAGTATACGGGTCTTTTCGATTACAATGGGAATAACTATTGAATAAGGTAGGAATGTAACAGTGTATAAATTAGTAGCAAATATTGTTAAAGTAATATTAAAACTAATGGGTTCGAAAGCTCGTGTATATGGAGAAGAAAACTTGCCAAAAGAAGGTGGATATATTATAGCTTGTACGCATACAGGCTATGTAGATATTTTAAACCTCGGCGTTGCCATGTACCCTCAGGAAATTCACTTTATGGCAAAGAAGCAATTATTTGAAATGAAGGGTCTTGGCTGGCTTATTGAACATTTAAATGCTTTCCCAGTGGACCGTGATAATCCTGGTCCAAGTGTTATTAAAATTCCTTCACAGTTATTGAAGGAGGGAAAAGTAGTTGGGATATTCCCATCTGGAACACGAAATGCGGAGGGAACGGACTTAAAGCAAGGAGCCATTACAATCGCTCAACTGGCAAAGGCGCAAATTGTTCCAGCTGCTTACGTTGGTGCACGTAATATAGGAGATGTCATGAAGCGTAATAAAGGCTATTTAATTTATGGCGAGCCGTTTTATGTAACAGGTAAAGGAAAAGAAGGGCGCGAGCAATTCACTCAACACCTGGAACGTGAACTGGTTGCTTTAACAGAAGAATTACAAAATCGTATTGCAGTAAAATAAAATGAAATGGCACTCAGAATCACATTGATTTTGGGTGCTTTGTTGTAGGAGGATAATCGTAATGATACAAGTACTTTTTGTTTGCTTAGGCAATATTTGTCGTTCGCCAATGGCGGAGGCAGTTATGCGAGAGCTAGTGAGGAAAGGATGTTTAGACGATATAATCGTTGTGGACTCTGCGGCTACAAGCTCATGGCATATTGATGAACCTCCTCACCAAGGCACACAGGATAAGCTTAGAGAATACGGTATTTCTACAACGGGAATGCTAGGTAGACAGCTACAAAAGTCTGATTTAGAAAAATTCACATACATTATTGGTATGGATGAAAGTAATATTCATAATATCCGGAAGATATTAGGAAATCCTTCTTCACCAAAGGTTTTTCGTTTTTTAGATTTAACAGAACACCGAAAAGATGTTCCTGATCCTTATTACACAGGGGATTTTCAAGAAACCTATGATTTAGTGCTAGAAGGCTGTACGGCATTGCTAGAAAAAATTAAAGAGGAATTGTTATAGAAGGATGCTAAATAGCGTAAATTTTTACAGCAATTGCTACAGAAAAAATAAGCATAAACATTGGTATATCTAGCTTTGTAAGCATCATTATGTTATTATTTGCAGAGTAAAGATACGATAAGTATTTAATTACCATTTTAAGATGTGCAACTGCATATCTATCATTTTTATAAATCTATCCTTTGAAAGAGAGTGGAAACAATGGGTCGTAAGTGGAATAACATTAAAGAAAAGAAAGCGTCTAAAGATCAAAGCACTAGCCGTATCAATGCTAAATTCGGGCGAGAAATTTATGTGGCAGCTAAATCAGGCGAACCAGATCCAGAGTCAAACCGTGCACTTAAAGTGGTGCTTGAACGTGCAAAAACATATAGTGTTCCTAAACATATTATAGAAAAAGCCATCGATAAAGCAAAAGGTGGCGGTGACGAAAATTTTGATGAATTACGTTATGAAGGTTTTGGTCCAGCCGGCACAATGATTATTGTAGATGCTTTAACAAACAATGTAAATCGTACAGCATCTGATGTACGCGCAGCATTTGGTAAGAATAACGGGAATATGGGTGTTAGTGGATCTGTCGCTTATATGTTTGATTCTACTGCAGTTATCGGTATAGAAGGTAAAACAGCTGATGAAGTACTAGAAATTTTAATGGAAGCAGATGTAGATGCTCGTGATATTCTGGAAGAAGAGGAAGCGGTTATTATTTATGCAGAACCGGACCAATTTTTTGCCACACAAGAAGCATTAAAGGCTGCTGGCATACAAGAATTCACTGTAGCTGAGCTTTCTATGCTACCACAAACGGAAGTAACATTAACTGGCGATGATGTTGCAAAATTTGAAAAATTAATCGATGCATTAGAAGATTTAGAAGATGTACAAAATGTCTTCCATAATGCTGATTTAGGCGAATAATCCAATATATTTATTTATCGAGTAAACCAGTAGCACATAAAGCTACTGGTTTTTATTTAGGGGGTAAAACCATGCAGACTGCATTAGCGATTATTTTGTTTTTAGTGACTTTATTTTTTGTTATTGTACAGCCACGTAAAATATCAATTGGTTGGTCAGCCTGTATAGGAGCTGCCATTGCACTGATAATTGGGGTAGTTACATGGCAGGATGTTCTAGAAGTAACAGGAATTGTTTGGAATGCAACATTATCATTCATTGGTATTATTTTAATTTCACTTATTTTAGATGAAATTGGCTTTTTTGAATGGGCTGCACTTCATATGGCACAACTTGCTAAAGGGAGTGGTTTACGTTTATTTGTTTATATTGCTTGCTTAGGTGCAATAGTATCAGCGCTATTCGCGAACGATGGGGCGGCATTAATATTAACACCCATTGTTTTAGCGATGGTTAGAAAACTGAATTTGACTGAAAAAATGATTTTTCCATTTATTATTGCTAGTGGCTTTATAGCAGATACAACATCCTTACCTTTTGTTATTAGTAATTTAACAAATATTGTATCAGCAGATTTTTTTGAGATAGGCTTTAAGGATTATGCAATTCATATGGTGGTACCTAATTTCATTTCTTTAATAGCAAGTATAGCTGTACTTTATTTAGTTTTTCGTCGTTCTATACCACAGTTCTATTCTCTTGAGGCAGTTGAACAACCAAAACAGGCGATTAGAGACACGAAATTATTTTCGATATCTTGGTATGTAATAGTAATTTTACTAGTGGGATTTGTAATCGGCGAAATGTTCCACGTTCCAGTGTCATTTATTTTATGTAGTGTAGCAGCTGTTTTTTTATGGTTGGCAAACCGTAGTGCTTTTGTAGATACAAAGAGAGTTATCAAAGGGGCGCCGTGGAATATAGTGTTCTTTTCCATTGGCATGTATGTGGTAGTCTATGGCCTGAAAAATGTGGGGATGACAGGTATGCTAGCTAGTTTACTAGAACATGCTGTACAGCAAGGATTTGTACTAGCGACAATTACTATGGGTTTTGTAGCAGCCGTTTTATCAGCAGTCATGAACAATCTTCCAACTGTCATGATTAATGCACTAGCGATTTCTGAAACTAGCGCAACAGGCATGATGAAGGAGGGACTCATTTATGCCAATATAATTGGCACTAATTTAGGCCCAAAGATGACGCCAATCGGCTCACTTGCGACATTAATATGGCTTCATATTTTAGCTCAAAAAGGGATTAAAATTAGCTGGGGGCAGTATTTTAAATTCGGCATGATTCTTACCATTCCAACATTATTCGCTGCTTTAATTGCTTTAGTCATTTGGTTATCGTTATTAGCATAGTTTTATTGTCGAAATAGTGAAAATAATAGTACAATAGTAAATAGATTAACTTAGTAGTATGTTAAAGGAGGTAACTATGCGAGCAACAGGTAAATTAAGTAATAGAATTGTGTTAATGTCATTTGTGATGTTAGTAGCTTTGTTAGCATTTTTTATTGTCACAACAATCTATACAGCGAAATCATCTGTCAATAAAACAATGGGGGCACAGGCTGTCGCAGTAGCAGAAAACATTGCGAAACATTTAAACCCAGAGGAGTACGAACAATTATCTAAGGACCCAAGGGAATCCAAATTATATTGGCAGCTAAGAGAAGAACTAAATGAATTACGTGAAGTAAATGGGGTCCTGTATGCCTATACTTTCGCTGTTCCACAGGAAGATAAAAAAGTTCGATTTTTAGTCGATGGTATGCCAGCGGACGACGAAGAAAATGCGGGGGTTATAGGAGAGGAGTCTGCTTCTACATTATATAAAGATATTGAAAAAGTAATGGATGCAGGGAGTTATTATTCTGATATTTTACATAGCGGTTTTGGGGATTATTTGTCTGGTACAGTACCATTAAAGGATGCATCAGGAAACATTGTGGCGTTTATAGGGGTAGATATAGAGGCTAACGAGGTAAGTGGTGTAGCAAATGCTGTACTGACAGCCATTTTGCCAGCATTAATTATAGTAATTTTAATTTTAACCGGAATTGTCATGCTTATAATGTACCGTTACATAAATCGAGCGCTTAAGCCATTAGCGAAATTAGGAGACGCAGTGACAAGTTTTGCACAAGGAGATATAGCGAAGGCAACAATGGAGGTTGAAAAAATCCAACTCAAAGGGAAAAATGAAATCTCTATTTTTGCCCAAGCCTTTCAGGAGGCCTTGCAAAAATTAAAAGAAACATTCCAAACCATTCAGCAACAAACATTCACCTTACAAAATGTGGTGAAAAAGATTGATGAAACTACACAACATGTTGAAACATCAAATGCTCAAATTGCTGATCGTATTGTTGAAATCGCTGCTGGCAGTGAGCAACAACAGCAAAATAATCAAGAAGTTGTATTAACGATGAATGAAATGTCGATTGGTATACAACGACTGGCCGATACAACTTCTGAGATTGCTGAGTCATCTTCAACAATGACAGGTCTAGTGGAAACAAGCGTGAATCATTCTCAAGAGGTCGTATCTCAAATTCAAAATGTGGAATCCTCTGTTTTACGAACGGCTAAACATGTTGAGGAAATGGGGGATAGATTCGGTTCAATTGAAGAGATGGTAACGATTATTACAAGCATTGCAGACCAAACCAACTTATTGGCATTAAATGCGGCGATAGAAGCGGCAAGAGCTGGAGAAGCGGGTAAGGGGTTTGCAGTTGTTGCAGATGAAGTGCGTAAGCTAGCTGAACTGTCTAAAGCATCTGCGGATGAAATACATACACATTTGAACAGCTTTAAGACCATTACAGAACGAGCATTACATGAAATGTCTGGAAGTTCCATAGATGTACAAGCAGGTAATAGGGCTGTACAACGTATCGGTGAAAGCCTAGAAAAAATATTAAAATCAGTTGTTGAGGTAAACAATAAAATTCAAGATGATTCTGCTGTTATTGAAGAAATGTCGGCAGGCTCTGAAGAAATATTAGCTACTACAGAGCAGATGAATGATATCGCTCAGCATAGTGTGCAAGGAACAAAAGAAGTAGCAATGGCTTCCGACTTACAAGTAACAATGGTTTCCGAACTAAATGAGGTTGTAGCAATGTTAGATCAAACATTTAAAGAGGTTACTAAAACAATTAATACGTTCAAATTATGATTATTATAAACTATTTTTCTATGAGGAAAAGTCTTGTAGATAAATAGTTTTTTTATGGTATTTAATAGAAGAATAAAAAAATATAAAGACGAAATAAACCAAATAACAAGAACTAATTTGCGTTTTATCCATTGCGGAAACTTCCAAATCATAACATAATATAAGTTAATATACTCTTTGGAGGAGAAGAATTTGGGGGTCTAAAGTATGAAGTTTTTACGTTCAATACAGGGGAAACTAGTCGCTATTTCATTGGCACTACTAATTATTCCAAGTTTAATAATTGGCGTTGTTAGTTATAGTAAGGCGAAGAATGGTATGGAGGATATTGGGGAGCAGGTCATTTATAATAGTGTTCAATCTGCTTTGCAAATAATCGAACTCGCCAATGAAAGTGTTGAAAAGGGAGATATACCTTTAGATGTAGCACAGGAACGGGTACGCGAGGCTTTCTTGGGCCCGAAGGATAGTGAAGGGAAGCGGCCCATCAATTATCCAGGTGACTTGGGGGAATATGGTTATATCTATGTATTAGATAATAAGGGAACACTAACAACACACCCTACTCGGGAAGGTGATAATCTGTGGAACGATCAAGATAGTAGTGGAAATTACTTTATTCGAGAAGTAACTGATAGAGCATTGGATGGTGGTGGTTTTACGGAATACGAATTTGAGCTACCAGGTCAGAATGTATTGGCGGATAAAATAATTTATTCAGCAAAAGATCCACATTGGGGATGGATTATTGCATCAGGTACATATATGCAGGATTTTAATGCCGAGGCAAACTCGTTACTATTAGTCATTGGATTGACGTTAGCGGGTGCCGTTATCATAGGTGTCATTGTTGTCATCTTAGTATCTAGGCATTTGGCATTACCAGTCAAAAAATTATCGCAGCGCGTTCGCGAAGTAGCCAAAGGGAATTTAACTGTAGATATTGAACATTTACAGCGTTCGGATGAAATTGGTCAGTTAAATGAGGGCTTCAATGAAATGGTTGATCAACTAAAAACACTAATTTCAGATGTAGAAGAAGCAATAGTAGAAATTCAATCGACATCTGCGAATTTAACAGCAGTTGCTGAAGAAACAAATGCTTATGGCGATGAAATCGTTAAAGCTATTAATGAAGTTTCGATTGGCGCCGTAAAACAAGCATCAGAGGCGGAAGATACAAATCGAACAGCTACTGAGTTTGCTCAGCAAATTGAAGGATTACATGATAAAAATGAATTAATATTAGATGCATCACAACATATGCAAAAGTCAAATGAAGAGGGTATCGTTAATATTGCTAGCTTAAAAGATAAATCACAGGAATCTTCAATGCTTATTCAGAATATTCGATCTGTTTTTGCGAGTTTAATAGTGAAGGTACGAGAAATTGAAGGGATTGTAGGGACCATTACGGAGATTTCTGAACAAACCAATCTACTGGCTTTAAATGCATCTATTGAGGCCGCTCGAGCAGGTGAACATGGCAAAGGATTTGCTGTGGTTGCCGAGGAAGTACGAAAGCTAGCTGATCAAACATCCGTAGCAACAGAGCTAGTTCGTACTACCCTGAAGGGGATTGAAAGTGAAACAAACTTAGTCAATGATGAAATGCAAAAAACTCACGTCATTGTAGGTCAACAAAATGATTCTGTCATGGTAACAGAATCATCCTTCAAAGAAATCAAATTGGCTGTCGAAAAAATCATTTCAATTATTGGAGACATGACTGATGGCGTAGAATATGTAAACAGCGCTAAGAATGATATGATGAAATCCATTGAGAGTATTGCTATGATCAGTGAAAAAAATGCGGCTGCTTCTGAAGAGGTGACAGCGTCGGTAGATGAGCAGCAACGCGCGATTCAGCTTGTTAGTGAATCTTCCAATGATTTAACAGATGAGATTACTGCGCTGCAGGAATCTATTAAACGCTTTATTTTAAGATAAAATTATGGAGGGTGCTTGATATGCGAGCATCCTTTTTTCTGTATTCACGTTAATAAAAGGTAAGGGAGGGTTTATTTGTGAAGAAATGGATAATTAGAGTGAGTGTTGTTCTAATCGTGATAGCCATTGTCCTCTATATTTGGTTGGGGAAAGAAATCGAACGTGGAGTGGAAGCAAATGCAGATGGCTCTGCGAATTATATGATTATACTGGGAGCAAAAGTAAAACCAGGAGGTATACCATCACTTTCATTAAAAAGTAGACTAGAGGTAGCTGTTCAATATTTAACAAAGTATCCGCAAGTGAAGGTCGTTGTGTCAGGGGGACAAGGACCAGATGAAGATCGAACGGAGGCATCTGTTATGAGGGATTATCTCGAGCAAAATGGCATTGATGCTTCGAGAATCATCATGGAGGATCAATCTACTTCCACTTATGAAAATTTAGTATTCTCTAAAGAACTTTTACCAAAGGAAACAAAGAAGATTACGATTGTTTCTAATGACTTCCATTTAAAACGTGCGAAATATCTAGCTGAATCTTTAGATTTTGAGGTAGATGTAGTGTCAGCTAAGACACCAAAGTCAGTAGAAGCTAAACTAAAAATAAGAGAGCGAGCGGCATTGCTAAAAACATATATTATAGGTTATTAAAAAATTGTTTCTTAATAGCTAAGATTTGACATATAATAGAAATATCACGGGGTATATGACAGAAAGAGGGGACTTCAATGAAAACATTTAAAGACTATGAGTACAACCGTCCAAATGTTGCAGGGATGAAAGAGCAACAATTAGCACTCGTCGACCAATTTCAGAAGGCGCAATCGATGGACGAACAAAGTAGCATCATTGAAAAATTAAATGGTATCAGTAATGACTTTGCTACAATGGCTAACCTAGTGTATATTAGGGCATCTATCGATACAAACGATGAATTTTATCAAGCAGAGCGCGACTATTTTGATGAAGTTAGTCCTGAGCTAGAAGAAGTAACAACAGAATATTATAAAGCATTGATTGCCTCACCTTTCCGTGAGCAACTAGAAGACAAATGGGGTCAACAATTATTCGATCTAGCTAACTATCAAATTAAAGGGTTCTCACCAGAAGTCATTGATTTGATGCAAAAGGAAAATAAGCTAGCTTCTGAGTATAATAAGCTTGTAGCATCTGCACAAATTGAATTTAATGGTGAGACTTTAACACTTGCTCAGCTTGGACCATTTGCGGAATCTACTGATAGAGCTACGCGTAAAGAAGCAACAAATGCACGATTTGGTTTCTTTGCCGAGCATGAAGGTGAATTTGATCGCTTATATGATGAACTTGTAAAAGTACGTCATGAAATTGCTGTAAAACTTGGCTATAAAAACTATGTTGAGCTTGGTTATATTCGAATGAATCGTATTGATTACAACGCAGAAATGGTAAAGAAATTCCGTGATCAAGTTCGCGATTTAATTGTTCCTGTTGCGACAAAGCTTTATGAGCGTCAGGCGAAGCGTATTGGGATTGACGATTTAAAATTCTATGATGAAGCGCTGAACTTTTTATCAGGTAATGCAACGCCAAAGGGTGATCCAGAATGGATTGTGGCGAATGGTAAAAAGATGTATGAGGAGCTATCGCCTGAAACGGGAGAGTTTTTCAATTTCATGATCGATCATGACCTTATGGACCTAGTGGCGAAGAAAGGGAAAGAAAGTGGCGGGTATTGTACATTTATCGAAAACTATCATTCACCGTACATTTTCTCGAACTTTAACGGTACTTCAGGAGATATCGATGTGTTAACACATGAGGCTGGACATGCCTTCCAAGTGTATTCAAGCCGTAACATCGGCATTCCTGAATACTTATGGCCAACTTACGAATCTTGTGAAATCCACTCGATGAGTATGGAATTTTTCACATGGCCATGGATGGAGCTATTCTTTAAAGAAGATACAGAAAAATATAAATTTACACATTTAAGTAGTGGTCTTTTATTCTTACCATATGGTGTTGCAGTTGATGAATTCCAACATGTTATTTATGAAAATCCTACAATGACACCAGCAGAGCGTAAGGCAGCATGGAAGAAAATTGAGGAAACATATCTGCCACATCGTGACTATGATCACAATAGCTACCTCGAAGCAGGGGGCATTTGGCAACGTCAGGGTCATATTTATGCTAGTCCGTTCTACTATATTGATTACACGCTAGCACAAATTTGTGCCTTCCAGTTCTGGAAGCGTTCACGTGAAGAGTTTGAAGCGGCTTGGAAAGACTATATTCATCTATGTGGTTTAGGTGGCTCCATGTCATTTACAAAGCTTGTGAAAGAGGCAGGCTTAATTTCACCATTTGAAGATGGCTGTGTTGAATCAGTTATTGGGGAGATTGAGGCATACCTCAATTCTGTAGATGATTCGTCGTTATAACAGATACTGAAATTCGCTACACTTCCACGATTAGTATAGTGGAAGTGAGCGAATTTTTTAGTTTGTCTGAAGGCGGCTTTTTAAATAAACGCAAAAAATCTGATGATAAATTCGCTCAGAGAAAATTGATTGAGTCAAAACATACTAGGATACTTGCGAAATGGTTAATATATCAGTAGTATCTTGAGTAACGGCGATAAAAGGAAGTGAATGAAAGTGACGAGAAAGGTTTGGTTTCAGGTAGGTGTAGGGATACTGCTTACACTATTAATCATTAAATATTTTATAGAGATTCATTGGATTTTTTCACCACTAGTCATCATATTAAAAGCCATTTTTATCCCTTTATTACTGGGAGGGGTCTTTTATTATGTGACTGAACCGATTCAGAGATTTTTAGAAAAACGTAAATTTCCTAGATGGGCAAGTATATTGACAATTGTGTTTGGCCTAATAGGAATTGCAGGGATTTTTGGCTGGATTATTGGCAACCCGATTGCTGAACAGGTCAATAAATTAGTGAAGAATGCCCCGATGATTAGTTCTAGTATTAGTACGAGTATTCAGCAATTAACCGACTATGTACTGCTCAATAAAGATAACTTCCCACAGCAGGTAAATGATGTAATCGAAAAAATGGCGAATTCAGTGCAAGATGTTGCGATGGTGGCGAGTAAAGGGTTTATATCCTTTTTACAATCCATTGTATCAGTATCATTATTAGCTGTTTTAATACCATTCTTCTTTATTTTTATGTTGAAGGACCATGAGAAATTTGCACCATCTATTTATAAATATTTCAGTGGCGAACGTCAGCAATGGGTAAAGAAAACATTAAGTGAAATTGATGATGTATTACGTAGTTATATTCAGGGTCAACTGCAAATTAGCTTTTTATTAGCACTTATTATGTATGTTGGTTATTTAATTATTGGATTAGAGTATTCATTACTATTAGTAATCTTTGCGTTCTTTATGAATATGATTCCATTTATTGGGCCTTGGATTGCATTTACGCCAGCCCTAATCGTAGCGGTTATTCAGGATCCTATTTTAGTTGTTTGGGTATCCGTCGTGACGCTTGTTGCGCAGCAAATTGATAGTAATTTTATTACACCTAATGTTATGGGGAAATCGCTCGATATCCATCCACTAACTGTTATTACAATTATTCTAGCAGCAGGTAATATAGCAGGCTTTATAGGAATTATTATTGCTGTACCATTTTATGCAGTATTGAAAGTTATCGTATCCAATATTTATGATCAACGTAATGCGATTAAGAAAAAAGCAACGAAATCAGTATAGGAGTCGAAACAATGGAACAAGAAATTGTAAAGGTATTTAATGAACGGCATGAGGAAATTGGGACAGCTACAAGGTCGGAGGTGCATGAAAAAGGTCTTTGGCATGAGACATTTCATTGCTGGCTAGTTAACGAGGACTATATTTATTTTCAAGTACGAAGCTCTCAGAAAAAGGATTATCCAGGTTTACTCGATATTACAGCAGCAGGCCATCTTTTAGCTGTTGAAACAGTGGAGTCAGGTATACGGGAAGTAAAAGAAGAATTAGGGCTCCAAATAGATGTTGAAGATGTTGTCAAAATGGGCATGACCTCTTGCAGTATTGTTTCTGAAAATATGATTGATAATGAATTTTGCCATGTCTACATATATCCTTTCGAGCACGATTGGAATTCCTTTACTTTACAATATGAGGAAGTATCAGGTGTAGTGAGAGCAAGACTAAATGAGGCCGAAGCTTTCTTCTTGGGTAAAACGACGACACTTAATATTGAAGGATACGAATATTTCCCTGATGGTCAACGTGTCAAAATCGTCAGACCAGTTGGAACGGCACAATTTGTTCCTTATCGAGAACTATATGTCGCACATGTTATCAAATTTGCACGTGAAAAAATATTTAATCAAACATCCTAATTTGGGTAGGATAAGCTAGAACATAGCTTATCCTATTTTCTTTGTAAAAATGATGAGAATGTACACAATATAACAGGAAAAAATAAGTTATACTGTTAGATAGATTGTAAAGAAAAGGAGCATTTTTTATATGCTAACATTTGAACAAAAACAAGCAATTATTGAATCATTTTCTGAACTAACGAAAAAGGAAATATCATTAAAACGCTTAAATTATCACTTTATGGACAGTCTTTATGAAAAGACAATTGTAGTTGAAAAGCTCCATCCGAATGGCAATGGCTTTATCTTTGTTGGAGATTTATTGCGCTATGAGCAAGAGGCTAACAAAGGATTAGTAAATATCCGTGATTATGATGAGCAACAACTTCGTGAGATTATTGCGGATGCTATTCAATATCTATCTGAAGAGATAGAGACGGAAGAACCGATTATCGAGATTTGGCATAGTCGAGAGGGTGATCAATTACAGCTAGTATTTGAACAACGTTCTTGGAATGTCTACCATGGGGAAAATCTTGAAGAGGCGTTTGGTACGTATGATACAGCAAAAGAATATTTGCTAGAAGAAGGCTTTCGTAAAAAGAAATAATAAATACGGGGGATTATCATAAAATGAACGGGAAAAAACTAGTGGGAATTGTTATTGTTGTTGTGATTGTGGCGTGTTTACTATCAGTTTTTACTATAACTAATTTTTATAAAAACCATGAGGAACAACCAAATCGTGAAAATCGCGAAATTAATAAGTCGAAGAGCTTGAATTTAATTTTGCCACAGGCTACAATTATCTCGAATTCAAGATAATTGAGAGGTGGACTGTTAATGAAGCATATTTTTTATAAAGGTACAGATGAAACTAAACCCACTCTATTGTTGTTACACGGCACGGGCGGTAATGAAGAAAGCTTAATTGGACTTGCCAAGGAAATTGATGATACAGCCAATATATTAAGTGTACGAGGCAATGTACTAGAGCATGGAATGCCAAGGTTTTTCCGCCGATTAGCGGAAGGTGTCTTTGATATAGAGGATTTAATCATTCGTACAAAGGAACTGAACGATTTTTTGCACGAGGCATCACAGCAATATGGCTTTGATCGTCAACGAATTGTAGCTATCGGTTATTCAAATGGTGCTAATATTGCGGCTAGCCTATTATTCCACTACGAGGATGTTTTAGCAGGGGCAATATTACACCATCCAATGGTGCCAAGACGTGGGATTGAGCTACCGAAGCTTTCTGCAACCCCTGTTTTTATAGGGGCAGGTACGAATGATCCGATGTGTACAGCACAAGAATCAGAGGAGTTAGAGGTCCTTTTAAGTTCGGCCGGTGCGATGGTGACGACGAAGTGGTTTGATTTTGGACATCAGCTAACGATTCCTGAAGTACACGCAGCGAAAGAGTGGTATAACAGTATTTATGCATAGTGGAAAAATCCGCTTCCTTAAACAAGGAGGCGGATTTTTTTTATTATTTATTTTTCTTTCTTTGAGAAAGGAAGCCACCAATTCCAATCACCAAATAGTTTCATGAGACTTGGTACAAGCATAAGACGAATGATAGTGGCATCAATAGCAACAGCAATGGCTATACCTACACCAATTTGTTTTACAGGCATAACATCTGTGAAGGCAAAAGCTCCTGTAATAACAATCATAATGAGCGCTGCTGATGTAATAATCCTACTTGTGGATGTCAGTCCTTCTATTGTAGCGTGAGTATTGTTGGCACCTTTTAAATATTCCTCTTGGATACGAGAAATTAAAAATACTTCGTAATCCATACTCAAACCAAAAACAAGACAGAAAACAATAACTGGGATAATCAAGACAATGGATCCTGCTTCAATTCCAAAATGTCCATATTGGAAAATATAGACGAGTATTCCGAAGGCAGAGGAAAGTCCAATAATGTTCATAATAATGGCTTTTAACGGAATTAAAACTGAACGGAATGCCAGCATTAAAATAAAGAATGTAGACACGATGATAATGGCTATCGCTAAAACAATTTTATTAGCGATTTCATCAAATATCTCTTGGTTAAATTTTGCTGGTCCTCCGAGTGCAAAGTTAACACCTAAATCTTTATCCATCCAAGTTCTTGCAAATTTTTGAGCAATAGTGGAAGAGCCTGCTGCATCAATGGTTATGGGGATGAATAGCTTTGTATCTTTTGAAAAAGTTTGAATAACCGGTTTTAATTGTTCTGCCACCTGTGGGATTGCTAAAGAAGCAGAGAGTTCCTTAGGTGTTGGAATGTTTGCGGCTGTGTATATAGTTGAAACATTCGTAACGAGTGGATCCTTTAATAGTTTTTCTTGCATAGTGTAAATCAGTTCTCTAGCCTCAGCATCCTCCCAGCCTTCTTTCCGCTCAGCCAATAAATATAAAGTAGATGTTTCACCGAGTCCAAAGGTGTCATCTAATTTATCGTACGCTACACGTGCATCATATTTTGCTGGTAGGGAATCTACCTGAGGAATTTTTAATTGGATATCCTTTAATGGGAGCATGCCAATACCAAGTAATAATAATGCAGCAATGACGATAGCTACAGGATGTTTCATGACAAAACCTGCAAAGCTGCGCCAGCGATTTGCTCCACCTGGTTTAACGCGTAGTAGACGCCATTTATTGAGTCGATCGCCTAAAAGCATCATGGTAGCAGGGAGTAAGGTTAAGCCGGAAAGAACAGCCAACAGGACTACTATTGTGCCTCCTAGGGCGATATTATGGAATATTTCAACATTAATAACGATCATTGCACCTAAACCAATCATGACACATACGGCAGAAAAAACGATGGAACGTCCTGCTGTCTGGATAGCAATCTGAATAGCTTCTGCAATAGATGTTTGAGCACGCTCTTCACGGTAACGATTAATAAACAATAGTGCAAAATCAATACTTAAAGCAAGACCAAGCATTGGAACAATATTTAAAACGAAAATGGATAAATTTACACTACCGCTGAGTAATGTCATAATACCGAAGGCAGTTACGACTGTAACAACCCCGATGATAATTGGCAAAATAGAAGCAATGACTGTACCAAAAGCCAATAATAGGACGATAATGGCGATAGGTAATCCAATGGCCTCAGCAGATGCCAAATCCTTTTGACTGGCTGTATTAATGTCAGCAGAAATAACTGGGCCACCTGTAATATGAACGCCGTCTTCTTCAATTAATAAACGGACATCCTCAACGATTTCTGATAGGTTATCAGCATCATTTCTTAGATGGACCATCGCATAGGCAATCCCGTCTTTACGCAAAGAAGAGTCATCTAATGGTGACTGGATAGAATGTATGTCTTTGATGTCATTCAGCTTATTTAAAGTTTCTTCAATTTTCTTATCCTGAGCAGGATCGAAAACAACCAAGATTGTATTGGTTGGAATATCGAATGTTTTTGCTAGCTCTTTTGTGACATAATTATGATCAGCTTCAACAAAAAATCCATCTCCCTGAAGTTTATCAGGAAGTTGTAAAGCAAAATAAGCCATTGCTAGAAAAATAATAATCCACAGGGCTACGATTGCTTTTGCATGTGTGGTAATAAAAGTTGAAAAAGTTTTCATAGTTATTTATGTATCCCCCTTTTTCAATTAGTTTAAAGGATGCGTCACATTTTGTCGTGTGACAAAGTAAAGACTCCTGTCCATTTATTAGACAGGAGCCTTTGTTATTAGAAGAATAATGATAGGACAAAATAAATAACGGAAGCCATTACAGCTGAAATAGGCATTGTAATAACCCAAGTAGTAACAATCTTACGGGCCATTCCCCAGTTAACGCCACGTACACGCTGTGCAGAACCAACACCCATAATAGATGAAGAAATAACATGTGTGGTAGATACCGGCAGGTGGATTAGCGTTGCACCAAAAATAACTGTTGCTGACGCTAAATCCGCCGCTACACCATTAACAGGACGGATTTTCATGATCTTACCGCCGACGGTTTTAATAATTTTATAACCACCAATAGATGTACCTAGACCCATAGCTGCGGCTGCTGCAGCACGTACCCAGAAAGGTATGTCATCACCGCTATGCAACCCTCCAGCAATTAATGCCATTGTCATAATCCCCATTGCTTTTTGCGCATCGTTTGTACCATGCGTGAACGATTGAATGGCTGCGGTGAAAATTTGCATCGTACGGAACCCTTTATTGGTACGATATAAATTAAGATTTTTAAACCATAATTTAAAAAGTGTCATCATAATAAAACCAGCACAAATAGCCAATATTGGTGAAAACACTAACGCCATAATGATTTTAGTAAAGCCACCATAATTTAACACATTAAAGCCAGCAGATGCGACAGCAGCACCTGCGATAGAGCCAATCAACGTGTGGGAAGAACTTGATGGAATACCGAAATACCATGTAAGTAAATTCCAAATGATAGCTGAAATAAGTGCGGCCAAAATAACGACTGAGCCAGTTGTGTCTCCTTCAAAAGCATTTAAAGAAAACGGATCTACAATGTCTTTTGTTAAAGCTTTAGCAACCCCTACAAAAGTGATAGCACCGATAAAATTCATGGTTGCGGCCATGATGATCGCTACACGAGGTGGCAATGCTCGAGTGGAAACCGAAGTTGCAATAGCATTTGCTGTATCATGAAAGCCATTGATAAAGTCAAATGTTAGGGCAAAGATGACGACCAGTACGGTTAGTATAATGATTGTATTCATTGTAAAGTGCCCATCTCCTAATTATGCGTTACGCATGATGATTGTTTCCATAGTATTAGCTACGTTTTGACAATGATCAGCGATATCTTCAAGTTGTTCATATATATCTTTAAATTTAATGAGGCGAATCGGATCTTTTTCGTTTAAAAACAGTTGTTTAATGGAAGAACGTTGTACTTCATCACATTCACGTTCATAGTCTTTAATTAGAATGGCATGTGGACGCATACCAATTAGATTCTTTTTCTTTAACTCTTCGGTTGCTTTAACAATTTCATCAGCACTTTTAGAAATATAGCCTAGAAAAGTGCGCATGGATTCATCAATCTCTGTGAGTGAAAACATTTCAAAATGGGCAATACAATGTTCAGTACCATCTAAAATATCATCCATACGAATGGCAAACTCTAAAATATCTTCACGCTCTATAGGTGTCATAAATGATTTGTTTAGCATTACGATCAGTTCGTGAATGAGCTTATCGCCAGCAGTTTCGTAATTTTTCATTGTAATGCTAATCTCTTTCAGGTCAGCTACACTGTTAATACGAAAATCATTTGCGTAATGCACAGCCTCTCTCATATTTTCAGCAATTTTATGCAATGCAATAAAGAAAGGGTCTTGTTTTTTTGAGTTAAGCATGTAAATCGAATCCTCCTGGATATAAATAAATTAATCGACCTCTAAACTTTACTATCATAACAAAATCTTTAATTTATCTACATAAAAATTTTATATTCGACATAAAAATTTACATTGCTGTAATATACAATTCGTTCACAAAATAAAGGGAGAACAAACTGTATTTGTTTTTAATAGTACAGATAAATTCCTTTATTCCTCAATTTATGTCATATCGTTAACAGTGTTTAGCACAGATATACGTGTGATTTACAATGAAAATGAGTAATAAAGCTACTTGAATTGTAAAGGGAATGTAAATTCAAATTGTTTGAGCAGGAGTCTCTCCTTATTCTTAAGAATATCTTCATTTTTATCCTTCCTCTTTATTAAGAATTGTTTTCTATAATGGGCAATGAGTGAGAAAGGAGTGTTTATTATCAAATGATTCAAGTTGAAAACTTACAACATACATTTTTAATCGGAAAAAAAGGGAAGGAAAAGAAGGTTCCTGTTTTAAAAGGTGTGAACTTTGAGGTTAATAAAGGAGAAATCGTTGCCATTGTCGGAAAAAGTGGCTCTGGAAAGTCAACTTTATTACAAGTTTTAGCTGGATTTATGAAGGTTGAGCATGGATCTATTAGGGTGAATGGTAAAGAAACGGCACAACTAAATGAAACAGAAAGTGCAGCATTTCGTTTGAGACAATTCGGTTTTATCTTTCAAAACTTTCAACTAATGCCTGGCTTGACAGCATTCGAAAATATTGAATTACCTTTAAAGCTACAGGGGTTGCGCAAAGCAATGAGAAAAGAAAAAGTAAAAAAAATAATGGACAAGGTTGGTCTAACAGAAGTGGCCGATCACTATCCAAATGAATTATCAGGTGGGCAGCAACAGCGTGTCAGTATTGCACGAGCGCTCATCACGAATCCTCCTATTTTGCTGGCAGATGAGCCTACAGGAAGTTTGGATTCAGAAACAGAGCAAGATATTTTGATGCTTATTCAAAGTTTAAACCGTGAGTTTGGGTTAACCTTTGTCATTATTACTCATGATGAAGAAGTGGCGACAATCGCACATAGGCGCTTCCGTATGTATGATGGCGAACTGGTAAAGGAGGAAGCTTAATATGTTATTTAAGGATCAATTAGACTTTGTCACACAGCACATAAAGAAAAATAAATTGCGTGTTTTTATGACGGTTCTAGCTGCTACAATGGGTTGTGCTTTCCTCATCGTACTAGCATCCGTAGGTTTTGGATTACAGGAATCATTACGTAATGAAATCCTTTCCAATGAAACAGTTACGAAAATTCAAGTATATGGGGATAAACAATTTACAGAGGATCAGATTCAAGAAATTAAAAAGATAGATCATGTGGAAACAGTACTTGAAACGGTAAGCGTGAATGCCTCTGCACATTCTTTTTTAGGTGATCGAGATACAACTTCTAGTTTAGTTTTAAATGATATGAAGGATTTTGAACAGGTGAATGGCAAGCTTGCAGAAGGTGCTTATCCAGCAAAGCCAAATGAAATAGTGGTAGGCTATCATTTTGCACAAACACTATTGAATGAGGCCGACCGCAATGTAATTAAAGAAAAAAGTAAAAAGGCTGAGGCAGAAGGCACCTATTATAATGGAAGCGATGAAGGCTATAAAAAATCATTAATAGGACAAACCATTGACATGTCACTATTGCCTAACACTGGTAACAATGAAGAATCGGCAAAAATGACCTATACAATTGTTGGCGTAATGGAGAAACCATCGTATGATTGGATGATTGATAATACGATTCATATGGATACAGCACAAAAACCAGCATTAGTTGAGAATCTGTCCGCTCTCGAAGATACAACCGCAGAGGAAATGTTTTACTCAGAATTTAATATTTTTGCTGATACATTGGAAAACGTAAAGCCCATTTTAGAGAAACTAAAAGATAGTGGCTACAGTGTCTATTCGGTGACGGAGCAATTAGATCAAATGAATGTATTTTTCTTAGTCTTAAAGATTGGCTTGATTTTTGTTGGTACAATTGCTGTGCTCATTGCTTCCATCGGTATTTTCAATACGATGACAATGGCTGTGACAGAACGAACTCGTGAAATAGGTGTCTTAAAAGCGATTGGTGCAAGTCCAAAATTAATCCAACGCTTATTTTTAATGGAAAGTACGTTTATTGGGCTTTTAGGTACCTTCATTGCGGTAATCATTTCATACGCCATTAGTTTTGCTGCCAATGCAGTGCTGCCTCTGATTCTAAAAGCAGCCACGGGAGAAGATGCATTTGCAACAAATGATATTACATTTTCTCTTATTCCATGGCAGTTAGTCGTTATTGCAGCAGCTATTAGTATTGGAGTAGCGATGATCTCCGGTTATCGTCCTGCTCGTAAGGCGACGAAAATTGATGTCATCCATGCTTTACGACAAGAGCTATAATGAAAGAGATTCAATAAGGATTGAATCGTCTTTGACTGTAGACAAAACCATCGAGACGTTTTCGCGCTCGATGGTTTATTGTATTGTAAAGAGATGGTTCGGATTGCCTTTTTAGTCTGTTATAAATACTCGTTTAACTCTGTTTGTAAAAATGGTGTTGCATGTAATAAATTTAAGAAAGCATCATAGTTGGCACGTTGCTCTGTACTTGCTTTTTTGCCTGTTCGGTATGCTCGAATTAAAATATTTTTGGGCGTATTTTCCATATCAATAAATTCAAGAAGCTGTGCCTCATAGCCAACAAGGGACAAGATTTCAGCCCGAATGGAATCTGTAGCAAGGGCGGCGAAACGCTCTCGTACAAGACCGTGTTGTAACATTATATCCAATGATGGCGTATTTAGTTGACGATTTAATTCATGTTGACAACAAGGAACACTTAATATGACGCTTGCGCCCCATTTCACGGCACGCGCTAAAGCCATATCTGTGGCAACATCGCAAGCATGCAGTGTTACGACCATATCTACAGAGGTTTCCTCATTATAATCATTAATATCTCCTACAAGAAATTCAAGCTGGTCATAGCCTAAATCTTGTGCTATTCTTGAACACTCTTCAATAATCTCCTTTTTCAAATCTAAGCCTGTTACACGTATATCTAAACCTTTTTCAATTTTTAAATAGTGGTATAAAGCAAAAGTTAAATAGGATTTGCCTGATCCAAAATCTAATATACGAACTTGCCGGTTTTTAGGTAAGTAGGATAAAGCATCATCAATAAATTCAATAAAGCGGTTAATTTGCTTAAATTTATCGTATTTTTGTTTTTTAACTTTTCCATCCTCTGTTTGCACCCCAAGTCGGATTAAAAATGGGTAAGGTTGATCGTCCGAGAGTAAATAATTTTTTTTACGATTATGTGCTAGATTTACCTGCTTTGGTGTAGACGATTGATCGGATTTCCAAAGTACTTTATTCTTTTTTGATAATTGCACTTGTACTTTTTCATCAATAAAATCAACATGGGCTTGACGATAATCTTCGAAAATATCCTCCAGCTTAGCGGGAAATTCGGTCAATTGAATATTTTCATGTTTTAAAATTCGCTCATATTGGTATTCAATTTGTATATGATAACTATTCTTTAACATTAATGGCTTTAACTTAATGCGTTTAACTTCATTAGATTTCATGCGGGGTTGACTGATTGTAGCAGTAACTAGCTGTTGCTGTAAAATTCTTTCAATGAGATGAGCTTTCATTTCTTCAAATATCATACATTTTCGCCTACTTTGTTGTGTAATAGATGGCACTAGTTTAACACATTTTATAACGAACAATGTTTTTGAAAAAATTTTCACAAAAATTCTGAGTAATTATAGGTGGAGTTGTATATTCATGGTATCTTTATGTATAGTAATTCTTTATGAATTGGTGATACTAAAGACTGAATAGGAGGAAAAAGTATGTCAGATAATATGTATCAATTATTAGCAATTATTATTTATATGGTCGCCATGCTGGTGATCGGCTGGTATGCATTCGTTAAAACTTCCAATTTAACGGACTATATGCTTGGTGGTCGTTCCTTAGGTCCGGCTGTAACGGCACTAAGTGCGGGTGCGGCGGATATGTCTGGCTGGCTTTTAATGGGCTTACCTGGTGCTATTTTTTTATCAGGTCTTGTGGAAGCCTGGATTGCCATTGGGTTAACGGTAGGCGCATATTTAAACTGGTTATTGGTAGCTCCACGGTTACGTGTTTATACACAGGTTACCAATGATTCCATTACTATACCGAGTTATTTGGATAATCGATTACGTGATCATACGAAGTTAATCAGAATTGCTTCAGGTATTATTATTTTAATATTTTTTACATTTTATGTATCTTCTGGGATGGTAGCAGGAGGAAAATTTTTCGATAGTTCGTTTGGTTATGAGTATCATACAGGTTTGTTAATCGTTTCGGCAGTAGTGGTAGCCTATACATTGTTCGGCGGATTTTTAGCAGTAAGTTATACTGATTTTTTACAAGGACTTATCATGTTTCTAGCACTTATTGCTGTACCACTATTTGGTCTTTTTGTAACAGGTGGAATAGGGGAAACAATTACTTCTATTAAAGCGGTTAGCCCAGATCTTTTAAACATGTTACCTGCCACTGCAACAGCAGCCGGTATTATCTCCTCACTTGCCTGGGGATTAGGCTATTTTGGGCAGCCACATATTATTGTGCGCTTTATGGCCATCAGCTCTGTAAAAGAAACAAAGCAGGCCCGTCGTATTGGTATTGGGTGGATGATGTTAAGTTTATTTGGTGCAATTGGGACGGCGTTGGTAGGGGTAGCCTATTATGAACAAAATGCAGGTGAGCTAAAAGACGCTGAAACAGTATTTATTGTTCTGGGACAAATTTTATTCCATCCATTTATAGCTGGAGTTATGCTAGCAGCAATTTTAGCTGCTGTAATGAGTACTATTTCATCGCAATTAATCGTTACCTCTTCGGCGCTTGTAGAGGATATTTATAAAGCGTTGTTTAACAAAACAGCAACTGATAAACATTATGTTTTTGTAGGACGTATCGCTGTTCTAGTTGTTGCGATTATTGCAGCGGTTTTAGCTTGGAATCCAGATAGCTCCATCTTAAGTCTAGTTGGTTTTGCATGGGCAGGATTTGGTGCAGCATTTGGACCAGTCATTTTGCTTTCTTTATATTGGAGGAAGTTAACGAATTACGGTGCTTTAAGCGGAATGGTAACTGGTGCTGCAACAGCATTTATTTGGGGGAAAGTTGAATCGTTATCAAGTGCCTTATATGAAATTGTGCCAGGCTTCTTTGTATGTTTAATTGTTGCGGTTGTCGTTAGTATATTGACGTATAGACCTAATGAAGAAATTGAAGAAGAGTTTAGCCGTTCGGAAGAATTATTAAAAGAAGAAAGAAAATAAGGGAAATGCGCCTTTACAGAGAGGCGCATTTTTTGAAATGTTTTTCGTAAAGTTCTGAACATACGTAAAGCTGTAATTTATGGTAAGATGAAGAAAATTTGTCGTAGGGACACCGAGGTTTTGGTGGGAGGTTTCTAATGGATAGAATTAAGGAAGTTGATGTATTAATTGAAAAGGCCATACTCGTTGGCGTAAATTTACGTAATGATGCGCACTTTAATTACTCGATGGAAGAGCTTCGAAATTTAGCAGAGGCACTAAATGTGGAGGTCGTAGGGGTAGTTACGCAAAATTTAGAGCGTGTGACACCTTCCCATTATGTTGGTACAGGTAAAATAGAAGAAATCAAAAATTTCTATGAAGAAGCACAAGCAAATCTCATCATTTTTAATGATGAGCTGTCTCCTTCGCAAATCCGTAATTTAGAGCGTGATCTAGCAACGAAAGTTATTGATCGAACAATGCTTATTTTGGATATTTTTGGCAGAAGGGCAAAAACACGAGAGGCGCAAATGCAGGTAGAATTAGCACAGCTACAATATATGCTCCCGCGCTTAGTGGGCTTACATGCTTCTTTAAGCCGTCAGGGTGGAGGGACAGGCGGTGGCTTCAAAAACCGAGGTGCTGGGGAAACAAAGCTTGAATTGGATCGTCGGAAAATAGAAGATCAAATAGCGAAAATCAAAAAGGATCTAGAGCAGGTCAAGGATCAACGTGAAACGCAGCGTAAACAGCGTCGAAAAAATGCCCTTCCGGTAGTGTCTATAGTTGGCTACACTAATGCTGGCAAGTCAACGATTATGAATCAATTGTTGGCTGAGATAGGCCAAGAAGAGCATAAACAAGTCTTTGAGAAGGATATGCTTTTTGCTACACTTGAAACATCAGTTCGACAGATTGAGCTACCTGATAACAAGACATTTTTATTAACAGATACAGTTGGGTTTGTCAGCAAATTGCCCCACCATTTAGTAAAGGCGTTCCGCTCCACATTGGAAGAAGCAAGAGATGCAGATCTTTTATTACACGTCGTAGATGTTTCCAATTCAGAGCATGGTTTTATGATGGATGTTACAAATGAAACGTTAAAAGCGGTTGGTGTTGAAGGTATTCCAACCATTTATGTTTACAATAAAGCTGATCTTGCTCAAGTGCCTTACCCTGTTGTAAGTGGCGATAATATATGGGTATCAGCAAAGGAAGCGGTAGGGCTAGAAGAGTTAATTCAATTAATTCGTCAACATATTTTCTCCAATTATGTGACATGTGAAATGCTCATACCTTATGACCAAGGAAATATTGTTTCTTATTTAAATGAACATGCCTCTGTTTCTAATACAGCATACGAAGAGGGTGGTACATTATTATCCCTTGAAGCTAAAGAAGCGGATTATGCAAAATATCAGCAATACGTCGTAAATTAAAAAATGAAAAAATAACCCGAAGCATGCCAAAAGATTTTGGCATGCTTTTTGTGATTAAGGGGAATATAGAATCTAGATCAACAGCCTGTAGCATTTTAATAATTGTTAGAAAAAATAGTTTAAAATTGTATAAAAAGTTATAAATCTGAATTATAAATATTTTAGAATAATTTAATGTTCAGAAAACAAGTGTGGGCTATTGAAGTGTGAGAAAACTTAGATATATCAAAGGATTTAATAATTATCAAAATAAACAATCAGAATTTAAAGAAAAATGATAAATTTTCAACATTTTTTAAAACTCTTGCTAAAGTTAAAAAAACGCTTTAGTATGATGAAACACAGTTTTTTAATCCTTATTTTAGGGTAATAATGTTTTTTAAAGAGAATATTTTTAATTGGGAGAGGGTATTGTATGTCTAGTAAAGATGAAGTTGTAAAATCTGTCCCTCAAAATGGTTTTGTTGGACACCCTAAAGGGCTCTTTACTTTGTTTTTCACAGAATTTTGGGAACGTTTCTCATATTATGGTATGCGAGCAATTCTCATTTTCTTTATGTATTACGAATTGAATCAGGGTGGATTAGGTCTAGACCGCGGAACAGCGAACTCTATTATGGCCATTTATGGTTCACTCGTTTATATGTCAGGTATTATAGGTGGATGGATTGCTGACCGAGTATTAGGAACACGTAGAACTATTTTTTACGGTGGCGTGTTAATAATGATTGGCCATTTATTACTAGCACTGCCTGGCGGTGTAACGATGCTATTTGCTTCAATGGCATTTATCGTAATGGGAACTGGGTTATTAAAACCAAACGTTTCAAGTATTGTTGGGGATATTTATGCTGAAACAGATAGCCGCCGTGATGCAGGCTTCTCTATTTTCTATATGGGTATTAATATGGGGGCATTCATTGCACCATTTATTGTCGGAACAATTGGACAAAAGTATAGCTTCCACTTAGGCTTTGGTTTAGCCGGTTTAGGGATGCTTGTTGGGTTAATTGTTTATAAATTGACGGAGAAAAAATACTTAGGCCTAGCGGGTTTACAAGTTAATAACCCATTAAAGCCTGAAGAACGCAAAAAAGTCTTTGCGCAATTTGGTATTGTTGCTTTACTTATTATCATTCTAGGTGCCATTGGTATTAAAACTGGTACTTTAACGATGAATGTATTCAGTTTAATCATTACAGCTCTTGGTGTATTAATTCCAACAGTCTTCTTTATTTATATGTATCGTAGTAAAAAGACAACAAAAGATGAAAAATCTCGACTTCTTGCATATATTCCATTATTTTTGTCAGCCGTTATGTTCTGGGCAATTCAAGAACAAGGGGCAACAATTCTGGCTACGTATGCAGATGAGCGTACACAATTAAGTATTGGTAGCATTCAGCTTCAATCTTCTTGGTTCCAGTCATTAAACCCGTTATTTGTTATAACAATGGCACCATTATTTGCGATGTTATGGCTTAAATGGGGAGACAAGCAGCCTACTACACCACGTAAATTTTCATACGCCTTATTCTTTGCAGGTTTATCATTCCTTGTCATGATGATTCCAGCACACTTATCTGGCGGAGAAACATTAGTTAGTCCTTGGTGGTTAGTACTGTCATTCTTTTTAGTAGTTGTAGGTGAATTATTATTATCACCTGTTGGTTTATCGGCTACGACGAAATTGGCACCACAAGCATTTGCGGCACAAACCATGTCTTTATGGTTTTTAACAAGTGCGGCAGCACAAGCAATTAATGCACAGTTAGTAAAGGTTTATGAAGTTGTAAGCGAATTCACATACTTCGGCTTCTTGGGGTCGCTTTCAATCGTCATTGGTATATTATTGTTAATTTTATCGCCGATTATTTCAAAGGCAATGAAAGGTATTAACTAATTGGAAGATGTAAGTACAGTCCGGCTAATGGGCTGTATTTACATCTTTTTTTGTTATCTAAATAAATGTCTATTTATGAAGTCTAGCGCGAAATATATTATCTTAAGTAGTAATTTTATGGAGCAAGAGTATAAGTTTCTATGTGGAAGATCATTATTTTCGCTATAATAATCATAATTATAAGAAAATTTTAAGGGGTTGGATGGTATGAAAGAAGAATTGGACCGTTTGAGGTCAAGATTAATGGAGATTTTTACGTATTTACACGCCAATCCAGAAATTAGCTGGCATGAGATAGAAACAACTAATTATATAGTAGATTTATTAACGGAAGAAGGGTTTTCGCCAATTCGCTTTAAAAATTCTACAGGTCTTTATGTTGATGTGGGTCATGGTAGTCCTAAAGTGGGTTTACGAACAGATATAGACGCATTATGGCAGGAGGTTGATGGCCATTTCCGTGCAAACCACTCCTGTGGGCATGATGGACATATGACAATGGCTATTGGTACTCTCTTACTATTAAAAGAACAACAGCCATCATTTAATGGTACAATCCGTGTTATTTTCCAACCTGCTGAAGAAAAAGGGACGGGAGCATTAGCAGTCTTAGAAGAAGGTGTAATTGATGAGCTTGACTATTTATTTGGTGTGCATGTAAGACCCGTTCATGAGCTAGAGGATGGTACATACTGTGCAGCCTTGTATCACGGAGCCTCTCGTTTACTAGAAGGGGAGATTATTGGAGAGGATGCCCATGCTGCAAGGCCACATCTTGGCGTTAATGCAATCGAAGTAGGGGCTACCATCATTGAAGATTTACGAACCATTCATACCGATCCAATGGTACCTGTATCAGTTAAGATGACAAAGTTCCATGCAGGGGGAGAATCAGGCAATATCATACCTGGTAATGCCTCATTTACGATAGACATTCGTGCTCAGCAAAATAATGTTATGGATGATTTAGCGCAAGGGGTCAAACGTGTTATTGATTCCACTAAGCTATTGCATAAGGTGCAGATTGAATTACGTACTGTTGCCAATATTGTAGCTGCGGAAGTTGATACAAGTGCACAATATATTATGGAACAAGCAATTATACAGGCTGCCGGATTATCAAATTTAAGAAAGCCGGTACACACACCTGGTGGAGAGGATTTTCATCATTATGCGGTAAAAAGGCCACACTTAAAAACAACCATGTTGGGCTTAGGATGTGGATTAACACCAGGATTACACCATCCGAAAATGAAGTTTAAACAAGCACGACTTGTTACTGGCGTGGAGATTCTTACGAGAGCAGTCTTATTAGCATTGGAGTCAACAGATACAAAGGAGGCGTCAGCATAATGTTAGAGCAAGTGCAAATTCACAAAGTCATGACACCTATAGAACTGGCAGAGGTCCAAAAGTTGAATGCTGAAATATGGGGAAGCCAAGCAATTCCCACTCACCAATTACTAGCAGTTGTACAAAATGGCGGATTAGTTTTAGGTGCTTATTTAGAAGAAAGGCTAATTGGCTTTAACTATTGCTTTGTGGGCTATCATGATAGAGAAATATACTTACATTCACACATGATTGGCGTAAAGAAAGCATATCGTGAACAAGGTGTAGGTGAGTTATTAAAGCACGCTCAGCAAGAATATGCGAAAGAAAATGGGTTTCAACTGGTTCGTTGGTTATTTGAACCTCTGGAGGTGAGCTTAGCTAATTTGGCATTTTTAAAGCTAAATGCTATTAGTTATCGATACGAAAATGATTATTACGGCGCTCTTGAAGATGACTTTAATGAAGGATTACCTTCAGACAGGCTGATTGTTGAGTGGTGGATAGAACGTGAACAAATGGCTGATAGCATTGATGAACTAGAAGAAATCGCACAGGAAATCGTACCATGGACATTAACTGTCGATGGCTTGCCTGTCCTAGACGTAGATAATACATTTCAAATGGAACATTCCTTTCATCAGGAGGCCTATCTATTACCGATTCCTCAATATTTGCAGAAAGTGAAAGTTGAAAGTCCTAAACTTGCAGAGGACTGGCGCTATAAAATTAGAAAGATCTTAACAGCATTATTCAATCAAGGCTATGCAATTGTACGTGTCAAGAAGCACCCAGAATATGTCCATAGCTATCTGTTAGTCAGACGCTCCTTATTAGCCTTATAATAATTAGAGGGAGTGAAGTTTGTGAAAGTAGAAAAGATTACTTTAAGACATATTAAAATGCCGATGAAAGCACCGTTTTCAACGAGCTTTGGTACAGTCGACGAAAAAGAACTGTTATTAATAGAAGCAAAAGATGAATCTGGGATTACTGGATGGGGAGAGACGGTTGCTTTTGTAGCGCCTTGGTATACAGAGGAAACTTTAAAGACGACATGGCATATGCTGAAAGATTTTCTAATACCCATCTTGCTAAATAAAGAGATCGGGCATCCTGATGAGGTGACTACATTGTTTGCTTCTATTCGCAGAAATTGCATGGCGAAAGCTTCGATAGAAGGTGCTATATGGGATATTTATTCCCAACAAACAAAACAATCTCTCGCACGGGCTTTAGGTGGGCAAAAAACATGTATTGAAGTTGGGGTCAGTGTAGGTATTCAAGCTACAATAGCTCAATTAATAGAAGTAATAAAAAGCCATTTGGAAAAGGGTTACAAAAGGGTAAAAGTGAAAATTAAGCCTGGTTATGATGTAGAAGTGGTACGTGCAATCCGTGCAGAGCTACCAAATTTACCTTTAATGGTCGATGCGAACTCAGCTTATACATTAAATGATATCGCCATATTACAGCAGCTTGATGATTACAACTTACTAATGATCGAACAACCTTTGGCTCCTGATGATATTGTGGATCATGCAACCTTGCAGAAAAACATAAAAACGCCAATATGTTTAGATGAAAGTATCACATCGTATGAAGATGCTCGAAAAGCAATTGAGCTAGGAAGCTGTGGTGTAATCAATATTAAAATTGGACGAGTTGGCGGTCTAACCGAAGCTAAACGAATTCATGACCTCTGCAAGGAGAATCAAATTCCTGTTTGGTGTGGAGGAATGTTAGAGGCAGGAATCGGACGAGCACATAATATTGCCTTAACCTCGCTTAGTCATTTTGTATTGCCTGGAGATACCGCGGGCTCTAGTCATTATTGGTATGAGGATATTATTAATCCAGAAGTCATCGTCAAAGATGGATATATTGATGTACCACAAGAAATCGGTATTGGCTATACACCGAATATGGCAGTTATCGATAAGCTGACAATAAGCAAAGAGGTCTATCAATAAAAATGGAATGAAAATCATTTGCTCTAAAGGAAAAAACGAGGAGAGAACTGATTGAAAAAGAGCTTGCAAATCGGCGGTGCCTATGTAGGAATTATCGTTGGTGCAGGATTTGCATCTGGACAGGAAATTGTCCTCTATTTTACAAGCTATGGCTTTAAAGGGGTTTATGGTGCCCTCTTAGCTATGGTTGGTTTTTCTATTGTTGGTATGTGTGTAGCCCAGGTTAGCTCAAGATTACGCACTGCATCCCACAAGGATTTGATTTATCAGATTTCTGGTCATTCTGTCGGTCTTGTATTGGATTATTTATTATCGCTGTTTTTATTTGGCGTGGCTGTTATTATGTTTGCGGGTGCAGGTGCAACATTACAGCAAATGTTTGGGCTACCTATTTGGCTAGGGAGTATATGTATGATTCTGCTAACCATAGCCACTGTGATGATGGATGTTAAAAGCATTATTAATATTATTGCATTAGCAACTCCTTACTTATTAGCAATTGTTTCTATTATTGCTATCTATGCCATTGCAACAATGGATCTTACCTTTGTTGAACAAGCAGTAATTGCGCAGCAGGCACAAATAAGCTCAAAAAGCTGGTGGTTGACTGCATTGTTGTATATGTCATTCAATATTGGGGTAAGTTTCTCATTATTAACGGTGATGTGCGGCTCGGTGCGCAATGATAAAGTAGCTGGAATGGGGGGCATTATTGGCGGAATTCTATTAGGTGCTTTAATTTTGCTTATTAATTTTTCTCTTCTTGCAAAAATGAACGTTGTAATAGGACTAGATATTCCTATGCTAGCATTAGCAAATGAAATTCATCCATTGATCGGGCTATTAATGACATTCTCTTTATTAGGGATGATTTATAATACTGCAGTAGGGATGCTTTATTCTTTTATGGTAAGATTCTTTAAGCCTGATAGACCTAGCTTTAAGGTAGCGGTTGTTTTTATAGGAAGCTTAGGCTTTTTAGCCAGTCTAGCTGGATTTACGACGCTTGTAGCTAAGCTCTATGCAGTAATGGGATATGTAGGTTTAGTCTTAATCATATTTATTATTTCAGCATGGTTAAGAAAAGTAAGACGAATAATATAATGAATAAGAATGGTAATTGAGACGAAGGGATGTTCTCAATTACCATTTTGTTTGGATAAAAAAGTTGTAGAAATAGTGAATTATGTAAGGTAGAAAGTTTGGCGAAAATACTAATATTTCGTTAATTAGACACGTTTTTTAGTTCCTTTTAAATAAAACGAGAATAATTCTCATTTACAGGTTGACTGAGAATAAAAACATGACTATAATGGAAATCGTGAGTAATGATAATCATTTTCACTAAACGTAACATTACACACAAAATTGAAATCTACCGGGGATTACTATGAAAATAAGATATCTTTTAACAGCAACTGTTGTGTTGTCTATAGTATCGCTATTTATCGGAGTAGTAGATATTAAACCAAGTGATCTATTAGACTTCCAATCAGAAGAAACTAGACTATTTTTAATTAGTCGTGTACCCAGACTTGTTGCCATTTTGCTAGCAGGCGCAGGTATGAGTATTGCTGGTTTAATTATGCAAAGCTTAAGTAGGAATAAGTTCGTATCACCAACGACAGCAGGTACTTTAGATGCCACTCGACTGGGTATATTGATTTCCATGATGTTTTTCACAAATGTCACGTATTTCCAAAAAATTTCCTTCGCTTTCATATTTGCTCTAGCCGGCACATTATTATTTATGCAAATATTAAATCGAATTAAGTTTAAAGATGCGATTTTTATACCGCTTATTGGCTTAATGTATGGTAATATCTTGTCTTCCGTGACAACGTTCTTTGCCTATAAGGCAAATATTATCCAAAACATTTCTGCATGGTTACAAGGAGATTTCTCGTTAATCATGAAAGGCCGTTATGAACTGTTATACATAAGTGTACCAGTACTTATCTTAGCTTATATTTATGCCAATCGTTTTACAGTAGCAGGTATGGGTGAGGATTTTGCTAAAAATCTTGGCCTATCCTATAAGTTTGTGGTGAATTTAGGCTTAGTATTGGTGGCTCTTATCTCCACAACAGTGGTGCTAACAGTAGGTGTCATTCCATTCCTTGGTTTGATTATACCGAATATTATTTCACTGTTTAAAGGTGATAATTTGGCAAAAACATTGCCACATACAGCATTACTTGGTATGTCCTTCTTATTATTCTGCGATATTTTAGGACGCGTACTGATATTCCCTTATGAGATACCAATTAGTATGACTGTTGGTGTAATTGGAAGTGCTATCTTCCTAGTTATGTTGTTTAGGGGGAGAGCATATGCGTAATCGTACAAGAATGTTCATTTTACTAGGACTTGCCGTGTTAGCTATCTTATTGTATCTATTTTGGGGATTAAATGGTAATTATCATTATGCTTTTCCGAGACGTGTCATAAAAGTTATAGCGATGGCATTAACGGGTATAGCTATTGCCTATTCAACAGTTGTTTTCCAAACCATTACCCATAATCGGATTTTAACGCCAAGTGTTATGGGGTTAGATGCTTTGTATATGTTGATTCAAACATTCATCTACTTTTTCTTTGGCTCTACATCTATTTTAGTTATCAATATTTACTATAATTTTACTCTTGCTATCGTATCAATGATTGTTTTCGCTTTAGTTTTTTATCGAGTATTGTTTAAAGAAGGAAAGCGACCTATTTATTTTTTACTACTAGTGGGTATGATTGTTGGTACGTTTTTAGGGAGCATTACAACATTCTTCCAAGTATTAATCGATCCTAATGAATTTTTAGGTTTACAAAGTAAAATGTTTGCAAGTTTTAATAATGTTAATTCAGATTTAGTTTGGCTAGCTGGTGTAATCATTTTGATAACATTTATATATGGTTGGCGTCATATGAATCAATTAGACGTCATGTCGTTAGGACGTGATACAGCAATTAATTTAGGTGTACCATACGATAAGCTGGTACAACGTATGTTAATTTTAGCTTCTATCTTGATTTCCATTTCAACAGCATTAGTTGGGCCTATTACATTCTTTGGTTTAATTGTTGCGAATTTATCGTATCAGTATTTTAAAACATACAAGCATTCCATCTTAATTGCTGGTTCTTGTGTAATGAGTATTATTGCTTTAATCGGTGGGCAGTGGATGGTTGAGCGAGTATTCACTTTCAGTACTACACTAAGTGTCATTATTAATTTTGTGGGTGGGGTATACTTCATCTACTTATTATTAAGAGAAAGTAGGTCAGCAGGATGATACAAGTGAAAGAAATTACGAAGTTTTTCGGAAAAAAACCTGTCGTTCAAGATGTAAGTGTCGATATTGTTTCAGGGAAAATTACGTCTTTTATTGGACCAAATGGTGCAGGGAAGTCCACGCTACTTTCAATGGTAAGCCGTTTACTGAATGCAGATACTGGAGAAGTTCTACTCGATAAAGCAGATGTAAGGCGCTGGAAATCGGATGATTTTGCCAAGCGAGTATCCATATTAAAACAGTCTAACTTTATGAATGTCCGCTTAACGATTCGTGAGCTTGTATCCTTTGGACGTTTCCCTTATTCAAAAGGAAATTTAAAACCAGAAGATGAAGAAAAAGTGGATGAAGCTATTCAATATATGAATTTAGAAGATATTCAACATAATTACTTAGATGAATTATCAGGTGGTCAACGTCAGCGTGCTTTTATCGCAATGGTTATTGCTCAGGATACAGAATATATCCTATTGGACGAGCCATTGAATAATCTAGATATGAAACATTCTGTTCAGATTATGAAGATTTTGCGTAAGCTAGTGGATGAGTTAGGGAAAACAGTTGTAATTGTACTACATGACATTAATTTTGCTTCCGTTTACTCAGATAATATTGTTGCATTAAAAGATGGTCGTGTTGTGAAAAATGGTTCTACCAACGATATCATTAACTCAGACGCACTCAAGGAAATCTATGATATGGATATTCCTGTTCAAGAGCAGGATGGCTGCAGAATTTGTGTTTATTTTAATTCTTAGAAATAGTAGCAGATGGTTTAACCATCCATTAACTATAAAATAAATTTAAAGGAGAAATTTCAAAATGAAAAAATGGAAATTACTAACAATATTAATGGCGATGATGCTATTAGTTTTAGCTGCTTGCGGTTCAAAAGACGAAGCAAAAGAAGAAGATAAAGGTACGTCAACTGACAAACCAGCAGAAGAACAAAACGAGGCATCTGCAGCATACCCAATAACAATTCCAGGTAGCACAATCGAAGGTCGCGATGGTAAGACTACATTTGAAGAAGTAAAGCTTGATAAGATCCCAGAAAAGGTTGTTGTTTTTGATAATGGTTTCCTAGATACTTTAGATGCATTAGGGGTTAATCCTACTGCAGTAGTACAAGATTCATTACCATCTTACTTAAGCAAATATAAAGATAGCACTTATGTAAATGCTGGTACTTTATTTGAGCCTGATTATGAAAAATTATCTGAAATCAACCCAGATATTATTTTCATCTCTGGTCGTGCGTCAGCAGCTTATGCTGAGTTATCTAAAATTGCTCCAACAGTTTACATTGGAGTAGATAATAAAAACTTCCTAGAGTCATTCAAAGCTAATACAGAATTAGCTGGTAAAATTTTCGGTAAAGAAAAAGAAGCGGCAGATGCAATCGCTGCATATGAAGCTAAAGTTGAAGAAGTAAAAGGCAAAGCAACAGCATCAGAAGAGAAAGCTTTGATCGTATTAGGTAGTGAAGGCGCATTATCAGCGTATGGTTCAGGTTCACGTTTCGGTGTTATCCACGATGTATTTGGTGTGAAAGCTGCTGATAAGAATGTTAAAGTTGGAACACATGGTGATAATGTAAGTTTTGAATATGTACGTGATACAAATCCTGATATTCTATTTGTAGTTGACCGTGACGCAGTTGTAAACGAAAACGGCGAGTCTGGTACTAAAGGCGCGATTGAAAACGAAATCGTAAGTGCAACGAATGCTGTGAAGAACGGTAAAGTGTTCTACTTAGACCCAGAAGTTTGGTATCTTTCAGGTGGCGGTTTACAATCTGAAACACTAAAAGTTGAAGATGTATTAAAGGCGTTTAACTAATATGTTTGTACAAATTAAACGTATCGTTGTGACGGAAGGGAATTCGGATAAAGTGGTGGAACGTTTTGGCGCAAAGCCAAACAGTCCATCATTACTTGAACAACAACCTGGTTTCATTGATAAGCAGGTGCTGGTCAAGAAAGTTCGCCGTGGTGATGAGGAAGTGCTAGTGATGGTTCGTTGGGAATCAGAAGAAGCATGGAAAAATTGGGAGAAGAGCCCTGAGCATATTGCCGGTCATAAGGCAAGTGCAGGTAAGCCAAAGCCTGAGCATATCGTTGAAAGCGGACAAGAAGTTTATTATGTAAAAGGTTAATAGCCTAGAGGTGTCTCAAGCGATTGAGGCACCTTTTTGTTGTATATAAAAGCAGATAACGATGGAATCAGAGAAGGGACACCAATGCTATCTGCTTATTTATATTAATGGGTAATCGGTGTTTTTATGGAACTACAAAATGTAGCATCCATATTAAAGGAAATAGTGCTTTCATTAATGGACAATCCCGAGATATTTATATTTTCATCTAATTTATGAGTAATAGATGAGTCTGTCACTGCTGCTAGCCCTCTAGCATTAATAATCGTGTAATTCGCTGTCATGTAAGTGGTAGGTGATTCTATATTTAATCCAAAGGTTAATGGATTGACGGATGGCATACTAAATAAATTGTCATTCGGTACTTTTATAATGCCATATTGCTGAATATAGTAATCTCTTTTTTGCTGAAAAGAATCTTCAAATCCAGGAACATCACTAATTAAGTTTGAGAAGGTTGAAAGCTTTTTATAGACCGTTAAAGTTTCTTGATAAGCTTTTAATTCAGATTGAGTAATAATCCTTTCAATTCGTAGTTGCTCCTCTGTAGGCTTTTTAATTATAATCTCTTCAGCTGAGACAGAGATATTACATGAAAAAGTAGCCGTAAGTATGAAAACAGTTTCGTTAAATCCATTTTTCATTTTTAAAACACTCCCAGTACATAAAAATTCATGTTCATCAATCTATCAGGACAATGAGAAAATCAAATGTTATTACTATAAGCGTAACATCTGTCATAACGCCATTTCAATGGTGAGTTTACGCCAATTTTATGGCGGTACATCGTTCTCTACCGCCATTTTATCCTTATCAATTAGGTAAAAAATGGCGTGGTTTAAGTAATTAACGCCACTTTTTGGCGCTCTTCAACTTTATATAGTGATTTATGGAATTATATGTATATATTATTGGTGCTGCTAGTATTAATTCCCACTAATCTATATAATATCTATTAATATATCGGAGAGGAGAGAGGACTATTGAACGGGTTGGATGAGTGTATTAATAAATCATTGGACATTCTCATTGAAAGTGAAACATTTCTTAGTCATGAGCTAAAACATTTGTTTAAAAGCTTTAAAGAAGAAAAAATAGATGCAGGTTTTTCTTTTGGTAAATTATGCTGTTTGCATTTTGAGGCGTTTTCAAATAGTAGAAATAACGACATATACAAAATTGCTGCAGCAGTTGAACTCTTAATATTGTCATTTGATATTATCGATGATCTTCAAGATAAGGATTCAGATAATAGTTGGAGCAGGACACCAGAGCTTTCTTTAAATGTTGCTCTAGCTATGCTGATTATGGCTTCAAAAACAATTGATGAAACGTCTTTTGAGCATAAAAGAGCTGCTATAAAAATACTTGAAGAATGCGCATTAAAAAGTATAAGTGGTCAACAATTAGACTTATTAAATAATTGCCGCGATGAAGATTCTTATGTACAAATGATTACGCTTAAATCAGGTTCCTTAACAGCGATGAGTTGCTTAATTGGAGAGGTTCTTGCCAAAGGGGAAGTATCCCAAGAAGTAGAGGCTTATGGAAAGTACATAGGCATTATTCAGCAAATTAAAAACGATATCCAAAGTTTGAAAGCATGGGGACCGAAAAATGACCTACTAAACAAAAGATTCTCCCTGCCGATTATTTATCTTTTATCCCAGAAAAATGATGTTTCAAAATCTGTAGCTGACTATTATAATGATGATATAGTTACAATTTTGGATCATAAAGAAGCAGAAAATGAGTTGACAAATGGCGGGGCAATACGCTATGCACTTACTGTGAAAAATGTCTATAAATTGAAGGCAATAAGTTATCTTGAAAATGTAGAATTAAATGATTTAGCTAAAGACTACCTACAAAAATTAATAAAATGATGAGGAGCGATAGGATGATTAATGTAATTCAGTACTTAGAACAAAACCCAAGCCTAGTTGCATTATTAAAAGAACAGAGAGCCTCATTAATTGGAATTTCATCTATAGAACAAGTAGCAATTTTAGAAGCTTTTATTGATGAAATGCAAATGCCTATAGAAAGTGATATTTGGAACTAAATACGTTGCGTTCAAATTTTTTTTGGCCCGCTATAGTCCTTTATTTAGCGTTAGGTTTATATTTAAATTTTGTGAATTATAGCGCGCCATATATTCAAATTGGGGTAGAAGAAAAAGATGGTAAATGGCTAGTATCTCAACTATATTATAAAGATTGGGCTAAGGGGCAGAATATAACCATTGGTGATGCAGTTTTAAACGTAGATAATGGCCCGATTGCCGAGCTAAATCAATTGAAATATAAATCAAAAATATTATCTGCCAATGATCTTACAATTATGAAGCCAGATGGAAAAATAATAAATATACATATTAAACATTTAGATATTCCTCAGCAGTTCTTTTATGTATTAATTGTTCCGGCTTGCTATTATTTATTAACGTTATTTGTTGCTTTTTATTTATATTACAAACAAAGAAATACTAGGTTAACAGATTTACTAATTCTTTTTATATTAACTGTTTCGCTAGCTTATGTAAGTAGTGGAGTCTCCGGTAGGCTGGATGGGATAGGAATTATTGTAAATCGTACTACTATGTTATTATGTTTAGTGATTTTATTACATTTTTTAAGAAATTATTTTTCATTTATGAAAACAACATGGATGTTTACGAATAATATCCGGTTCTTTTATTTAATGCCTTTCATTGGTTTTGTATTGGCTTGTATTGGAACTGCTTTCCCTGCTTCAAATGATGGACTTTCAAATATTGTATTATTGTTATTTCTTATTCTGCTTATAATTATCTTAGGTATTTTATTAGTAAGCTATTTCAAATATAACTCACCTCAGTTGAAGATTTTATTGAGTAGTATAATGATTCCATTTTTACCATTTCTATTTTTGTATGTACTTCCAAAAATCCTTTTTCATACGTATATCCTTTCATCTGAGATTAGCTCCTTATTTTTATTACTGATACCTTTTAGCTTTATCTTTACACAATTAGCAGAACGACTATTTGACATCGAGTATCATATTACTAGATTGCGCTACTATATTATTTTTTCTTTAATATTTACCCTATGGTTCACAGTTGGATTGTACTTCATTGCGGGTCAATATTTAAAAATCAGTGTTATGTCAGGTGTGTCCTTCTTTACATTTTCTTCGTTAGTCATACTCTTTTATGTAAAAGAAAAAGTTGATTATCGTAAGCGGAAAATACTATTTTCAACAAAAGGTGATTATATTCATCAGCTGTACACGGCTGTAGATAAAATTGGGAAAACCGTTAAAATTGATGAGCTTTTAGAGAAATTCGCTTATGAGGTTTCTGTTCATCTGGAGCTAGAGGATGTTTTTGTCTTAACGTATAGCTATGGTACGAATGAATTCCTTACAAATAGTGGGGAAAGAATTTTGTTACAAGCTGACACAATGGATGATATTAGATTAGGAGAAATACGTAAGATTGATAAAATTTATTTAGCATTTCTCCATCAGGATGCACATTATAAAAGAGCTTTAGTGCTGGGACATAACAATACCATTCATTTAAAAGACGAGGAGCTACTATGGCTCGAATTGCTCCTATTGTATGTAAATAATTTTATTGAAAATACAAAGATGGTGGAAGAACTATTAGATGAATTAAAGCATATGAAACAAGCTGACGACGGTCAATTGCCGTGGCTTAATAAGCTATTATGGTTGAGATTTGAAGAAGAAAAATATCAGTTAGCTCAAGAGTTACACGACACTAATTTGCAGGAACAACTTCATATTGCCAGAGAGGTAGATGTCCTTGTTAACGCAAAGGATACATCAGACATGCAGGAGAAGCTTGCTCAAATTCATAAGCAAATGGTTGACTCTCTATATGAATTACGAGCATACTGTGAGAATTTAAAGCCTCCATTACTGGATACATTAGGTTTAAATGCGGCATTAGAAAAGTTAATTAGGAAGGTTCAAGAGAGAGCTAACTTTGTGTTAATCTATTCAATAGACCGTTTATATTTAGAAGATGAGCGTATGAATTTAATGATTTATCGATTATTCCAAGAGCTATTGAATAATGCCTTAAAACATTCCTATGCAACAGCTGTTGAAATCCATCTAAAGGAAATGAATGATGGTTTTGAAATTATTTATTATGACGATGGTGTAGGGTGTAATGTAGAGGATATTATCGTAGCAGAGTCAATGGGTATCCGAGGTATGCAGGAGCGAGTAAAAGCCTTTAATGGTTATTTTTATGTTGACTCACAACTAAACCAAGGGATGTCTATTAGAATAGCAGTTAAAGAAGGGAGTGAAACACATGATTACCATGCTCATAGTGGATGATCACCCTATAGTTTTAGAGGGAACTAAAAACTTATTTCAAGAAAATGAAGATATCATTATTGATACGGAAAGTGATGCCACTTGTGTCATTCAAAGAATAAAAAATAAGCCATATGCTATTTACTTGATTGATATTAACATGCCGTTGGAAAATGGCATTAATTTAGCCCGTAATATTAAAGCCATTCAGTCGGATGCTTCCGTTATCCTTTATACAGGAGACGATATAACAGATTATTATCCCCTAATTTTAGAGAGAAAAATAGAAGGTATTTTAGCAAAAACAGCCTCTAAGGAGCAGATCATACGAACAGTTAGGGCGATTGCAAATGGTGAATTTGTTTTACCGAAAAATTTCTTAGATTTTCTCGATGATAAATTTAAACTTCAAAATGCTAAAGATATTCATTTAAATGAAAAAGAAAAGAAAATTTTAAGACTTATTGCAGAAGGTCATACAAATAAAGCAATTGCGATTGAACTCAATATTCCTCAGCGAACTACTGAGAGATATTTAACACAGCTGTTTTCTTTGCTAAATGTAGATTCAAGAACAGAGGCTGTCAATCTTGCTGAAAGAATGAATTTACTCTAAGGAATTTCCATGTTATACTTTTGATGTATTTTCCTACAAAAGGTACTTTCTTACAAAAATTCTTCTCTTATAATACTGTGTAAAAAAATACCTTATTTATATGCTGAAGTTACTATAATCTTTTTAAAACACCGCCAAAAAAATGGCGGTGTTTTTTGAGAACCGCCAAATCACGCCATAATTTTGCATGAATCACGCCAAAAAATTGGCGTAAACCCGAAGTTGAAATATCGGTATAAGTACTGGTACGCTTAAATTACCGTGGTTAAGTAGATTTGCTATAGTGAGTAGTAATACAAATGATTTTCTTCAACAAAAAGTAACCCTAACTATGTATGTAAACGGTAGATTATAGAATGGTAACTAGCAGTCAATATACTTCACCATAAAACTTTATAAAGGTAGGCGTGTATTGTGAAAGAAAGTAGAACTCGAAAATTTGTTTTCTATAGATGAATCTAGTCAAGATCAAGTGATTAACGTTTATAATCGTCATGGTATTGCTATTGGTGCGCCTGAAATTAGAAAGAGAAATTTAAAAACAAAATTTAATCCTATTTTTACATTAAACGAAGATGTAACATACGAGAAAGTAGCTGCTTTATATGAGTCATTAGAACGTGAATTTGGTATTGTCTCAATTGGAGAACGATTCTACTTTGAATTTTCTGATTTGGAGTATGAACGAGCACCGTTGTTTACTTTAAATTCAACAGGAAATTCACCTGAAATGTTTCTAGAGGATAAAGGGACATTATTTACTTTGAGTACTCATTGTAAGAATTGCGGACTTATGGATAAAGAGCAATTATCTCCTATAGTTATTGACACTTCACACATGAATGGACGTCATTTAGTGCATGTAAGTGGATATTGGGTAGCTTCTGAGGAACTGGTAGCACTACTGAAAAGGGAAAAACTAGAAGGGTTTGAATTTTTAGAGGTAATCCATCAGGGACCTGAGCAAGGAAAACAGCCAGCTTATCAAATTATTCCTACACAAATCCTACCCGCATGTAGTCATGATAGAGTAAAATTATACTTTGCAACTGAACAACCTCCATGTAGCTGTGGTTTGAATGGAGTTATCAAAGGGCCAGATATGTATTATCAGGAAGATTTAGCAGCGTTGAAAGGCGACGTCTTTTACTCAGCTGAATGGAGTCATGATGGAAGATATCTTTATAAAAAAACCTTATTTAGTAAAAGGTTTAGAGAAGTTATTATCAAACATGGAATCTCCCGTGAAGTAAGAGGAGAAAAAGATCCAAACTTTGGTCCAACGGATTGGCTATTTGATCCAGTGCTCATCAAATAATAGCTGTAGAACAGGAGTGTGTGGATGATATTTAGAAAAATACTACCTATCGTGGCTATTTTATTCATTGTTGCATTGGTTGTCTCTAATTACTTTAACAAACCTAATGAACAGTCCACGATGATCACTCAAGAATGCAACGATGTATTTAATAAAATTAATGCTTCTCTCCCTCTAGTTCGGACATAATTATGTTATGATGTGAAGATCATAGCAATATGTTTTTGAGGTGAAAGTATGAAAAAATGGGCCTATCCTTTGGCAATCATTACACTAATTATATTTATTTTTTTAAGTTTAACTTTTCAAAGTGATTGGATGAATAAGTTTGATACAAAAATGGCACATGTCTTTTTTGGGAATCAATTTCTTGAAGTCTTTCATTATATAGGAGAACCTATATTTGTTGTTATTGTAGCAGTAATTTTGATTGTGTATTTAGCGTGGAAGACAAAAAATTATCGAGGTATGCTATTTATTGTTTTAACATTTGCGGCAGGGAATGTGTTAAATCAAGTATTAAAAAAATGGATTCAACGAGCACGACCTGAAATTGAAGATCAATTAACATCTTATAGCTTTCCATCTGGACATGCGATGACCGGTATTCTGTATTTATTTGCAACCGCATATATATTAGCTGAAAATAATAGTAAAGGTCGTAAAATCCTATTGTGGCTTGGAGCTACGATCCTGATGGTGCTTATAGGATTATCCCGTATAGCTGGCGCAAGACATTTTGCTACTGATGTACTCGCAGGCTGGAGTATGGGATATACTTGGTTCATTATTTGTGTCATCTGGTATGAACGTCGTAAAAGAATATTCCAATCGGATCATAAATAGATAGTGAGAGCAGTATCAAAATTCATATGAATTGATACTGCTTTTTTGTGCGCAAACGGATGAAGCAAGGTCAATGGACCAAATTTACCTTGTAAAAAAGAATTGCTCTTAGGAAACTTCTGCGTTAAGATGAGTACAATAAAAAAAAGGGAAAAGGAAGAAGGGTATGGACGGAAACGTTTTACTAGCATTTGGACTGACTCTATTTGCAGGGCTTGCAACTGGAGTAGGTAGTTTAATAGCTTTTTTTACATCAAGAACAAATACAAAATTTCTATCGCTAGCATTGGGTTTTTCAGCAGGCGTTATGATTTATGTCTCACTTGTTGAGATTTTCGTTAAGGCTAAAGATGCTTTAACGAATGCATTAGGTAATACGAATGGTTATTGGATGACAATTGCCGGATTTTTCGGTGGTATGTTATTCATTGCCTTAATCGATAAATTCATTCCAAAATCAACAAATCCTCATGAAGTAAAGCTAGTAGAAGATGTGAATGCAATAAAGCCACAGGTGAATGAAGATCATTTGATGAAGATGGGTATTTTTACAGCTATGGCTATTGGAATCCATAACTTTCCTGAGGGTATCGCTACGTTTATGTCAGCTATTAACGATCCCAATGTAGGAATTGCCATTGCCATAGCAGTAGCGATTCATAATATTCCTGAGGGGATAGCAGTGTCTGTTCCAATTTTCTTTGCAACGGGCAACCGTCGAAAGGCTTTTAAATTATCATTTTTATCAGGGTTAGCAGAGCCAGTTGGTGCATTAGTTGCCTTCTTGCTCCTTATGCCATTTTTAACAGACGTTATGTTTGGCATCATTTTTGCTGGAGTTGCAGGTATAATGGTCTTTATTTCATTGGACGAATTATTACCGGCAGCGCAGAGGTATGATGAAACCCATTTATCAATGTATGGCTTGGTAGGGGGAATGGCTGTTATGGCCATCAGCCTAGTATTATTAGTATAAGTCAATATGAAAAGGGAGCCATTTATAAAATGGTTCCCTTTTTTTAGGCATGCATTAAGTTGTTGGTACAGCATGGTTGGTTTCCATAAGTTCTTGCACAATTTTTAGACAGTCATGGAATGTGATAAATGGTTTATATGAAACATGAAGCTCTTCACAGCGCTGAATGAGATGGTCTCTAGCCAGAACAATATCAGCTTGTTTAGCAGCTTCAAAATCTGAAAGAGAATCACCGATAACAATTTTAAAATGCTCTTCTTTTGCGACTTTCCGCATAACGCTAGGCTTACAGCAGCCGCATCCTTGAGTACTATATTTTGCACATTCCTCATCACAGCTATTTGAATAAATTAGTTTAATTTGTTCACCAGAAAAATCCGCTTTATTGCAGTAGATACCTGAGAAAGGGCCGTATTTTTCTACTAAAGGCTCAATAAAAAAATCGACTCCTCCACTTACAATATAAAACGGAATGTCATGATTTTGGGCATATCGAACAAAATCTTCGAATCCTTCACGTATGACGGCTGTATCCATAAGATATTGAATGACTTCATCTTTTTGTTCAGTAGAAAGTAAATGAAACATAGCAGAGAGTCCATCTTTAAATGAAATTGTTTGCTCCATCATAGCTTTCGCAATCTTCTCAGATTCTTGCGGAACAAATTCTGTCATCAGGGAAAAAATATTATCAGTTTCTGTTATCGTGCCATCGAAATCACAGAATATAATTGGCTTCAAGATAGTTCCTCCTTAGAAAAGCGCGTATCTCAATAATAGGTGTTTCAGGTCATACCCTATACTTCTATAATATTAGTTTTATCCTCCCTTGCTTTCAAGAAAAAACGCCTACTATTAAAGTAGACGTTTCATATATTCACGTACTTGTATACCTTGCTCATCAGCTTTTGTTACAATCACTTGATGTTCAGGAAATTGTTTTTTCATAGTTTGAACAAAATCACCAGCAATAGTAGAAGGAATAATAGAAATCAATGTAGGACCAGCCCCGCTTAAAGCAGTCCCGTAAGCACCATTCCTCTTAGCGGCTGTACGAATTTCACTATACTCGGGAATTAACTTTGCACGAAACGGTTCATGAAATAAATCTTCTTCCATATAACGACCCGCACGCTGGAAATCACGTGCCATTAGTGAAGCAGCTAGCATATTAGCATTTGCTGAAGCATGAACAGCATAAGCTCTGTCAAATTGCTCTGGTAATACAGATCGAGATTCGCTCGTTTTTAATTCAATATTCGGTATATATACCACAAAGGAAGCATCAATTTTATTGATATGGAAAGTATCAACATTCCCTTTTTCATCCATAGATGAAATGGTTAACCCCCCTAAGACTGACGCGGTTGCGTTATCTGGGTGTCCTTCAATTTGAGATGATAAGTTGAGTTTATCTTGTACCGATAAGCCAAGCCCACATACTTGATTGGCTAGTTCAATACCTGCAACTATCACAGCCGCACTGCTTCCAAGCCCACGTGCTAATGGTAGCTCACTAGCCATTTCCACACGACATGCAGGTAATTGTTGCCCATATTGCTCAGCAACTTTTTTTGCAATGACGTATAGTAAATGTTCTTCAAGCTCAAACTCTTTAGGACCGTTATCATCAAGATGGATGATAGCCCATGTATCCTGTAAAGTAACTGTTAATTGTAAGTATAGAGACAAGCCGAGTCCTATGGAATCAAAGCCAGGCCCTAGATTGGCTGTGCTTCCTGGAACTGAGATTTGCCACGTTTTATTCATAGTATTCCCTCGATATATTCTCGAATTTCATTTTCATCATTTTTAAGGGATACTACTTCTACTGTGGATACATCCATGGCTGTATCAGGATCTTTTAGTCCATTACCTGTGAAGATTGTCACTACTTTTGAACCCATTGGAATTTTTCCGCTTTCCACCGATTTAATAACACCTGCTAATGATGCAGCAGACCCTGGTTCAACGAAAATACCTTCTGTATTTGCGATTAACTTATAAGCTGCAATAATTTCTTGATCCGTTACGGAGTCAATTATACCTCCAGATTCATCTCGAGCTGCTTCTGCCAATTTCCAGCTAGCTGGATTACCAATTCGAATAGCAGTGGCAACTGTCTCTGGATTGGCAATAGGCTCTCCTTTGACGATTGCTGCTGCACCTTCAGCTTCAAAGCCATACATCTTGGGTAGACCAGAATCTTTAGCAGCATGATATTCTTTAAAGCCCTTCCAGTAAGCAGTAATATTCCCTGCATTTCCAACTGGGATGCATAGATAATCAGGAGCTGAGCCTAAGGCATCTACAATCTCAAATGATGCAGTTTTTTGACCTTCAATGCGGTATGGATTGACGGAGTTGACAAGAGCGACAGGAGTTGTTTCACTTACTTGGCGAACAATACTTAAAGCATCATCAAAGTTACCGTCAATCTCAATGATTTTTGCACCATACATAGTTGCTTGTGCAAGCTTACCAAGGGCAACTTTTCCTTTAGGAATTACAACGATGGATTGAATACCAGCTCTTGTAGCATAAGCAGCTGCAGCAGCAGATGTATTTCCTGTTGAGGCACAAATAACACATTTACTACCATCTTCAATAGCTTTGGCCACTGCAAATACCATACCACGGTCTTTAAAAGAGCCGGTTGGGTTTGCACCCTCAATTTTACCGTAAAGCTCAATGCCTAATTTCTTGGATAAATTCACTAAATGTATAAGAGGCGTATTGCCTTCGTTTAAAGTTAATGCAGGTGTATTTTCTGTTACAGGTAAAAATTGTTTATATTCTTCAATAAGGCCTTTCCACATAAAGATATGATCTCCTTTTGTTCTCATAGAAAGAACAGTTGTTTTTGTATAAAAGACATTTTAACGCAAATCACACTATTATTTCAATAGCATTTCATAAATTGTCGAAACAATTCGGTAATTTGAATTTTGCTTGTCACTTTCTTGAAACAACTGTATAGTAATCTTGTAATGTAAAGTCAAGTGTAAAGACAGGTGGTTGAAATGACGACAAATACTGTAGGAACAAATAAATCGAAGCAAACAATTTCTAGAAATAGACTGTTGGGTATTGCGGGTATTGGGTGGCTTTTTGATGCAATGGATGTTGGGATATTATCGTTTGTCATTGCAGCATTGGCAGCAGATTGGGGACTGACACCAAGTCAATCTGGTTGGATTGGTAGTATTAATTCAATTGGAATGGCTGTAGGAGCCCTTGTATTTGGTGTTTTTGCCGACAAGGTAGGGCGAAAGCAAATTTTTATGTGGACACTTGTCCTATTTTCCATTGCGAGCGGTTTGTCTGCTTTTACGACTACATTAACAGCATTTTTAATGCTACGATTTTTAGTAGGAATGGGCCTGGGCGGAGAATTACCTGTTGCATCCACATTAGTGTCTGAAAGTGTGGCAGCAAAAGAAAGAGGGCGCGTAGTTGTTTTATTGGAAAGCTTTTGGGCAGCGGGATGGCTAATTGCCGCATTAATATCCTATTTTGTTATTCCAACGTGGGGATGGCGAGTAGCGTTAGTCTTAACAGCACTCCCTGCATTTTATGCTATTTATCTTCGATGGCATCTCCCAGATTCACCGCAGTTTATGGTGAAAAAAGAGGCCAAAGCGCGTAGTATCCTTCAAAATATAAAAGAAGTTTGGTCAAAAAAATATGCACGTTCCACATTGATGCTTTGGGTGCTGTGGTTTACAGTTGTATTTTCGTATTACGGTATGTTCCTATGGCTTCCAAGTGTCATGGTTGGTAAGGGCTTTGATATGATTACAAGTTTTAAGTACGTTCTCATTATGACATTAGCTCAATTACCTGGTTATTTTACTGCCGCATGGTTTATTGAAAAATTTGGGCGGAAATTTGTGCTTGTTTCCTATCTAATTGGTACAGCAGTGAGTGCTTTCATTTTTGGGAATGCTGATACACTTGTCGTACTAGTATTATCTGGCATGTTTTTATCTTTCTTTAACTTAGGTGCATGGGGGGCGTTATATGCTTATACACCTGAGCAATACCCTTCTATTATTCGTGGTACTGGTGCAGGAATGGCAGCTGCTGCAGGGCGAATTGGTGGGATTTTTGGGCCCTTACTAGTAGGTTCTTTATTAACAGCTGGCTATGATATAGGCTTCATTTTTGCCATTTTCTGTGGAGCAATAATTATAGGTGTTGTGGGCGTCATATTTCTTGGGAAGGAAACCAAGCAGCTAGAATTAGAATAATAAATAAAATAATGTCCTGGATAAGAGTAATCGATCCAGGACATTTTTGTCTTTATTCGCTAGTGTAATACATAATAATTAGGAATTATTAATTTTTATTCAAAGCAATTAATAATTTTGATAAAATGAGAAGTCATCATTGAAAAGGAAAAAAGTATAAAAAATCGACATATTAGCAGGTTAATGCGCTGAAGATTTTTCAGAAAAGTCATTGTATTCAAATTGCAATCGTGATACTGTATTTTTAATCGAATTTTGAGTAAGTAGGAAACAATCTCCCATTCGTGATAAGGTCATTGAAAGAAAGGTTGTTAGGAATGAGCATTCGTGAGGATATAAAGAAAAGGTTTGTAAGACTCTCAAAGGGGCAGCGTAAAGTAGCACAATTTGTAATGGATAATCCCAATACAGTGATTGCTAATGGAGCAGCAGAAGTAGGCAGACTGGCTAATGTAAGTGAATCAACGGTTATTCGCTTTTGCTATGCCATGGATTTATCGGGATATGTGGAGCTGCAAGAAGAAATAAGAGGCTATATTATGTCCCAAGATGTAGGAACAAATCTACAATCTACCTATACGGGTAATAAGCTAGTTAATTCTAGCTTTGGGAAGGTAATGCAGCGGGATAGCCGAAACATTCAGGAAACAATTCAATTAATTAATGATCAGCAAATTCAAACAAGTTCAAAATGGATGCATGAAGCAGAAAATATCTATATTCTAGGGACTCGTGAGGCTGTATCTATAGCAAATTGGTTATCCAACACATTAAAAACACTACGTTCTAATATTAAGCAGCTTCGAATAGATTCGGATGAAATTATGAATCAAATTAATAACATGGGAGAGCGTACAACATTAATAGTTTTATCGTTTGATCAACAGTTAAAGGATATTCAAACGATTGTTGAAATTGCAAAGATGAAGAAAGTAAAAATTATTGCGATTACCGGAACTGCATTTTCACCGGTTCGTGAATATGCTAATATTTTGTTTGCACTTGGAACCAACAAGCATTCCTCGTTAGATATAGTGCCCGTTTTGTTTTCTTTCTTACACGCTTTATTAGAGGAAATGATTAACCAAGACAAGGGGCAGTATGAAAAATATCAAAAATCCAATGAGCAAGTAGATAGTAATATATTATTCCTGAATGCTGCTAGAGAGAAAAAGGTATTTTAATGTTATGCATAGAAAAGTATTATTTTACTTTTCTATGCGTTTTTTTATAGGGAACATATATAAAAAGATGTCCAAATACGCTTTAGACATCTAGGTAAAGTGAATTATAAAATTTTACTCAAGTTGTACTCGTTAATGTAAGTATCATTTAATTTAATAGCATTTTGTCGAATGCCCTCTTGTTTAAATCCTAATTTTGTAAAGAGATGTAAAGCAACATTGTTATGTTCCATGACTGATAATTCTAAACGAGATATGTCACGTTGTTTTGACCAACCTTCCACAGCCTTCATTAGGGCGGAGCCGATGCCTTTTTGTTGGTACTCTTCCTTCACAGCTAAGCGAACAGAGGCAACATGTCTAGCTTTCGTTTGTTTATACCCATGTATAACTGCATAGCCTGCAAAAATACCATTTAATACGCAAAGTAATATAGTACGATTTTTAAGCTGCTTCCAATAGGTTAAATTTTTACGAAGTTGTTGGACAGTTAGATCTAATTCATTTTGAACATTGTACATGAAGTCGGTTTGTTGAAAAATTTCCTCCTGTAAAAGAATAAATGATCTAGCATCAGATGCTTCAATCCCTCGAATTATGTATGCAGAAGGGTCCTCTTCCCTTTTTGAAAGATTGTTTTCAGTTGTCTTTGTTTGCGTGCATGAGAAAGTTACACTAGTACCTAGTCTAATATCAATGACATGATAACCTGCATTTGTCCATGACAAATAGTGCGATAGAGGGGGCTTTGTTTTTTTCCACCAGCTCTTATTTAAGTAGGCGGCATTCGGTAAGGCTTGTCCCATAATGTTTTCTAATTCACTAAAGGATAAAGTGATTTCTTGTTGTAAAGCTACTTCAAAATAATTAGCTAAAGGAATATACTTTTTTTCCATCTTCTTTGTCATTGTAATCCCCATTTCCTAAAATCCAAAAATATAGACTATCTGATAATAGCATAAAATTATGCTTACATAAATATGAAAATACGACTAAATATCTATATAAAATAAATAATATTAGAAAAAGATGCACTTTTACTATAGAATGTTAAAAAAAGGATGGTAAAAAAAGAAAATAGAAATGAAGAGGGTAGGTGTACAAAATATATGTATATGACAGCTTGAAGGTCTTATATACTTAATTCATATTTGTAAAGTTGGTTATTGGTAGTGGAAAATTATTATTGTATATTAAATGAATGAGCTTAGTTTACTTAATGTTTCAATTTATCATTTGTTAGTCCATAAGATATGATAAAATAAAAGATAAATGTAAGGTCATTTTAGGAGGAATAAATTCAATGAGTAAAGTATTAGTTTTTGGACATAAAAACCCAGATACAGACACGATCACATCTGCAATCGTATATGCTTATTTAAAACAACAAATTGGAGAAGAAGCAGAGGCAGTACGTCTAGGAGATGTTAATAATGAAACTCAATTTGCTTTAGATAAATTTGGCTTTGAAGCGCCACGTTTAATCTCTTCTGTTGTTGATGAAGCGGACAAAGTTATTCTAGTAGACCACAATGAATTCCAACAATCGGCTGACGGTATTGAGGAAGTGCAAATTGCAGAGGTAATTGATCACCACCGCATCGCCAACTTCCAAACAGCTGATCCACTATATTATCGTGCAGAACCAGTAGGCTGTACGGCTACTATTCTTAAGAAAATTTTTAACGAAAACGGTTTAGACATACCTGCGAACATTGCTGGTTTAATGTTATCTGCAATTGTTTCAGATACATTATTATTCAAATCACCGACTTGCACAGAGCAAGATGTAAAAGCGGGCGAAGAGCTAGCTAAAATTGCTAATGTGGACGTTGCAGAATATGGTTTAGCTATGCTAAAAGCAGGTGCAGACCTATCTGATAAATCTTTAGAGGATTTATTATCATTAGATGCTAAGGAATTCCAATTTGGTGAGTACAAATCTGTTGTTGCACAGGTTAATGCTGTGGATATTAATGATGTACTTAATCGTCAAGAGGAATTAGAGATTTTATTAAATAAAAATGTTGCTGAAAATGGTTTAGATTTATTCTTCTTCGTTGTGACAGATATTTTAAACAACGATTCTACAGCTGTAGCAATTGGACAAGTAGCACAAGCTGCAGCAAAAGGATTCAGTGCTGAGCTTATCAACAACCGTGTTGTGTTACCAGGTGTTGTTTCTCGTAAAAAACAAATTGTGCCAGTATTAACAGAAGCTCTAAAATAATTTAAAAGAGGCTGTCTATGAGGACAGCCTCTTTTTTAATCTAGTTTCAAAGGTTGTACGGCAGGTCCTTCTAGTACTTCTCCTTGAGCGTTGAAGCGGGAGCCATGGCAAGGACAATCCCAAGTTTCATCAGCCTCATTCCATTTCGTCTTACAGCCTAAGTGCGTGCATGTTGGGGCACTGGCATGTCTCATATACCCAGTAATAAACTCTTTTGCGACAAAGCCGCCAACTTTAAGCATTTGCATAAATTGTGCACCGAATTTTGTACGTGAGGGTGAATAGAGTGCAATGGCACCATCTTCACTTCTCGATCCAGTGATTAGGCTGGATAAAATGTCACCAGCAACAAAGGAATTAGAAATGCCCCACTTTCTATAGCCAGTAGCAATGAATACGTTCGGCAATGAGTTTGTAATTCTTCCTACATAAGGAACGATGTCAGGAGTCTCGATATCCTGAGCTGACCATCGATAAATGGGCTCTTGCTCAAAATGTTCTTTCATTTCATTTGAAATGGCATCATAGTACGGTTCTGTATTGACTGTTTCCCCAGCGATATGATTCGCTCCACCAAGTACTAAAAAATGCTCGTTCTTAATTGTAGCTGTGCGAATGGAACGGGATGGGAAATCAACGGATAAATATTGACCCTGCATAGTTTCAGCAATTTTACTAGCCACCATATAAGAACGACTATTTGATAGTTTGAACAGCTTTAGTCCCTTAAAAGCCTCAATGGGATAATGTGAGCACAAAATAAGCTTCTTATATTGAACCGACATATTCTTTTCGGTATGTAAGTTATTTTGAGCTATGTTTAATTGTTGAACCCGTGTATTTGTATAAAGCTTTGCACCCATCGCCTGTGCTTCTTTGGCAAGAAAATTACTTACCTCTACAGGGTTTATTTGAGCTTGCTGGGACATGCATAAGGCCTTTTTAATGGGGAAGGGAAGCTCCGTTTCTGTGGTGATTTTTGATTGGATATTTAAAACTTTATAAGCATTCCATTCTTTTAATAATTGCGCATACCCATCCTTTGTTTGAGCATACAATAGTGAATCTACTTGCTTAACACTGCCTTTTGGAAGTAATTGTGTTACCTTTTCAATGGCTTGTTGATTGAGTTGGTAGTAAAGCTGTGCTTCATCAACAGATAGTTTTTCTAAAAGGTTTGCATAAACGATATTATGCTGGGCAGTTAATTTACCTGTGGAGTGGCCCGTGGTACCATGACCAAAATGGGTGTTCGCCTCAAGTAAAAGGACATCAACACCTGCTTTTGCCAAGACATAGGCTGTATAAAGACCGGTTAAGCCTCCTCCGACTATACATACATCACAAGTTGTCGATGAAGTAAGTGAAGATAGTGAGACAGATTCGGACGTAGCGAGCCAAAGAGATTGAATCATAGATAAACCTCACAATGTTTTTATGTTCAGTATGTAGATGTACTGGTGAATTTATGCAATGAAGCATAAAAATTGCCTTGTTATTTAGTCTATCGCTACAATGTAGCAAAAGGAGAGTGTAAGTAATGAAAATTGAAATTTGGTCTGACTATGTATGTCCGTTTTGTTATATTGGTAAAAAACAATTAGAGCAAGCTATTGAAGATACTGGCCTTGGTGGGCAAGTGGAGCTGGTTTATAAAAGTTATCAACTTGATCCAAATACCCCAGTAGATTCGAATATTACGGTGTATGAATCATTAGCAAAAAAATATGGCATGTCTTTAGAAAAGGCCAAAGAAATGACATTGGGCGTTACTGCGCGTGCGAAAGAAGTAGGATTAAACTATGATTTTAGCAATCTAATGGAGGAGAATACGTTAAAGGCACATCGACTTGTTAAATGGGCAGAGCAGCAGGGAGATGTTACGGCATTAGTGGAAGCACTATTGCATAGTCATTTTATTGAAGGAAAACGTATTGGACAAGAGGAAGTATTATTAGATATAGCAGAACAAGTAGGGTTACAACGCGAGCAAGTGGCTAAAATTCTTGCTGTGGATGAATTTAAAAATGAGGTAGAAGCGGATATTCAAGAAGGGTTGCAGCTTGGAGTTCGTGGGGTTCCATTCTTTGTCTTAAACCGCAAATATGGTATTTCTGGAGCACAGCCACAAGAAGTATTCGAAGATACATTACGTAAAGTGGCTGAGGAAGAGGGCTTACAACCTGGTCTGAAAATGGCTGGTACAGGTAACGCTGGTGTTTGTACAGATGATAACTGTAAATTATAGCGCTAAAATTACTATTATGACTGAGAGGCTTGACATATCAAGCCTCTCTTATTCGTTTAGTGAAAAATCTTATCTAATTATTTCAGTCAAAAGTCTGAGGAAAGTATCGTTGACTTTTTAAAAGAATTTTTTTAAGATAAGTATATATCTTGAATTCGAGATAATAGACTATGTGATTTAAGGGAGATTTTATATAATGAACGTTTTAGTAGTAAAAGCAAACAACCGTCCAGACGGTATTTCAACAAAAATGTACGATACATTTATGGAAAACGTACAAGGTGTAAACGTTACAACTTTTGACGTATTTGCAGAAGATATGCCATACTTTGGGCAAGATCTTTTCAATGCGTTTGGTAAAGTACAAAATGGTGGAGAGTTAACAGACATCGAATCACGTCTTTTAGCTGCTAAACAAAAAGCGATGGATGCATTAACAGCAGCTGATTTAGTCGTATTTGCGTTCCCACTTTGGAATTTAACTATTCCAGCACCTTTACAAACATTTATTGACTATGTATACCAAGCAGGTTTCACATTCAAATACGGTGAAGATGGCCAAATGGTTAGCCTAATGACTGATAAAAAAGCGATTATCTTAAATGCTCGTGGTGGCTACTACTCACTACCAGAAACACAGCCTATGGAAATGTCCGTAAACTACATTAAAAATGTAGCAGGCGGTGTATTCGGTATGGAAATTATCGAAGAAGTAATTATTGAAGGTCACAATGCATCACCTGATAAAGCACAAGAAATTATTGCAAATGGCCTAGAAGAAGTGAAAAAAGTAGCTCAATCACTTCAAGCGGTAAACGCGTAAAAAATATTTTTTAATAAAAGACCTTTCAAATTTGAGAGGTCTTTTTTTATTTTGTGAACAGAGGTATGGTGTGGCACTGAGGTCGGATATATTGGTATTAACTATATATTCGGAATTTACATTTCCTAACATTCTATTGGATGTGCGAAAATAAAAATGATAGAAAAATGCGATTTTATAGGAAAGTAATAATCCATTCTTTTAAAAATACATATAATTAGGACTAATTATTCAGTAAAAAATACAGTTAGTTTAATATAATAGTATTTGTAGGAAAATACTAGATGAATAAGGAGGTTGTTGTATGAACAAGAAATTAATAACTAAATTCTTAGCCATGCTACTAGTTTTATTCGCGTTGATACCATTTGGATGGACTGCTAATGCTGCTTCCAATGAAGTTACACGCGCTGATTATGTAAAAGAATTAGTAGAAAGCTTAGATGTCGAGATAGGTGATGGTTCTTCCCTTACTTTTACTGATGTCTCTAAGGATTTAGCGCCATATGTAGAAAAAGCTGTACAGTTAAAACTTATAAAAGGAAAAACGGCAACTACATTTGGTCCAAACGATAAATTAACACGTCAACAAGCATTTGTTATATCTGCTCGTGGACTTGTTAGTGAAAATGCTTCCCTTACGGTCTTAGATCAATTTAAGGATGCTGATCAAATTGCTGAAGCTTATAAACAAGATTTAGCTAATGCTGTTGTAGCAAATATTCTTCAAGCGTTCGAGGATAATACGATTCGTCCTCGTGACTATGTAACACATGAGCAAATGGGAAGTATTGTGGAGCGCTTTGTAGCTGAATACAAGGCACCATCTCATGGAGTCTCAGTAGATCTTCAAATTTTAGGAACTACAGATATTCATACAAATTTAGCTAATTATAATTACTATTTAGATGCTCCGTCATCTGAGGTAGGTTTAGCTAATACAGCTACATTAATTGAACAAGCTCGTGCGAAAAATCCTAACACACTATTATTCGATAATGGGGATTTAATTCAAGGTACGCCACTTGGCTCTTATAAAGCGTTAGAAAGTGTATTAAAGCCAGGGGAAGTACACCCAGCTATTGCAGCGCTTAACGCTTTAAAATACGATGGCGGAACTTTAGGGAATCATGAATTCAACTATGGTCTAGACTTCTTAGATGAAGTATTAAATGATGCAAAATATCCAGTCGTAAATGCTAATACTTACGATGCCAAAACAAAAAAGCGTATGTTTACACCTTATGTCATTCTTGATAAAGAAGTAGTGGACAATGCAGGTAAGAAACATACACTGAAAGTTGGTGTGACTGGAATTGTACCAACGAAAATTGTTGAATGGGATGCCATTCATTTAGCTGGTAAAGTTAACATGCAAGAGCCTGTTGAAGCCGTAAAAGAAGTAGTACCTGAAATGCAGAAGGCTGGAGCAGACGTAATAGTTGTTCTTTCCCATTCAGGTATTGGTGAGGATACTTATGTGAAAGGCGCTGAAAATGTTGGTTATCAACTAGCTGGAATTGATGGAATTGATGCTTTGATTACAGGGCACTCTCACTTAACATTCCCAGGTGACTACAAAGATTTGAAAGATGTAGATCAAGAGAAGGGAACTATTCATGGTGTTCCAACTGTTATGGCAGGTAGCTATGGTAGCCATCTTGGTGTCATTGACCTAAAAATTGAACAACAAGGATCAGAGTGGGTTGTAGTTGATGGTAGTGGGTCATTACAATCAATCAAGCAAGAAGGTTTACAACCTTCCACTACGGTGTTAAAGGCTGTGAAACAAGCACATGAAGGCACTTTAACATATATTCGTCAGCCTGTTGGTGAAACAACTGCGCCAATCCATAGTTATTTCTCAATGGTGCAAGATGATTCTTCTATTCAAATCGTAACACAAGCACAAAAATGGTTTATTGAACAAGAATTAAAGGGAACGAAGGATGAGAAAACGCCGCTTCTTTCTGCTGGGGCTCCTTTTAAAGCGGGTTCACGAAATAATCCATTAGATTATACAAACATTCCAGTTGGTCCACTTGCCATTAAAAATATGGCGGATATTTATCATTACGATAATACTGTAGCAACCATTAAAGTGACAGGTGCACAAGCAGTAGAGTGGTTAGAGATGGCTGCAGGTATTTTTGCAACAATTGATCCGAATAAGTCAGAAGAGCAAAATATCATTGATCCAGAAGCACGCTCTTATAATTTTGATGTGTTAGATGGCTTAACCTATCAAATTGATGTAACATCTCCATCTAAATATGACCGTCGTGGTAATCTTGTTGATGAAAAGGCAAACCGTATTAAAAATGTACAGTATAATGGTAAACCAATTGATTTAAATCAAGAATTTATTATCATTACAAATAATTACCGTGTTGGTGGTTCGTATGGAGCGACATTTAAAAATACGGACGGCTCCAATATAACAAACTATGCTTATGAAAATCGTCAAGCTGTAGTTGATTATATTATGGCAAATAAAACAATTAACCCTGCTGCGGATAATAACTGGTCATTTGTACCATTCCCAGCTAAGACAAAAGTTGTTTATCTATCTGCAAAAGATGCACAAAAATTTATCTCAGCAAATAGTGGCATTGAATATTTAGAGGATACAGAGGCAGGATTTGCTAAATATTTAATTAAATAAAACAAAAAGAGAGAGTGCGATTTAATCGCTACTCTCCCTTTTTTGTCTTTCAAATGTATGAAAGCGAGTGCCCTGATATGTTAAAAGGCCAGTGTCACCCTCAACTAGCTGTCCAAAATCGCGACCATTCACTTTTAATTCCTGACGCTCCCCATTTCGTTCTTCAAACGTGATGAAATAAGAAGTATATGCCGCAGAATGATTGGAACCTCCCCGAATATTCGTACGTTTTGTCACAACCTTAACGGGTATAGTAAAGGTTTGTGATTGATTATTGGTAGACCAGGTGACAGTAGCTTTAATAAGGCTGAAAGCGATGCTACCAAAAACGATAAAAAAGACGATTGTAATAAAGCTCGATTCAAATGTAATCCCGTTATGAAACCATAGCATTTATAGTTCCCTCTTTCCTTAAGGTAAATCTATAACTAAAGGGGGCTTAACTCGACATCTACCACTATGTCAATCTCATCACTGATTAATATGCCGCCTGTTTCTAAAATCGTATTATAGACTAAATTAAAATCACGGCGATCAATTTGTGCCTTTGCCTGAAAGCCATATACTTCTTGTGCCCAAGGATTAACACCGTTTCCTGTATATACTGTTGTAAATACGATAGGCCTTGTTATATTTTTAATCGTTAAATCCCCATGTATTAAAAAATTATTATCATTTTGTTTATCAATATATGTAGAGGTAAAGACTATTTTTGGATAAACGTCTGCATCAAAAAAGTCTGGAGACACAAGGTGTATATCACGGTCATGATTTTTTGTGGAGACACTAGCCACTGCAATGGTAATAGAAATACTTGCATCCTGCATTTTCTCAATATTGACTGCAGCAATTTCAGCGTTGTACGATTCGAATGTACCGTGAATTTTAGATATCATCATATGTCGTACAGAAAAGCTAAGTGTGGAATGACTGACATCAATAGTGTATTTTTTCATATAAAAACCCCCTAAAACAGCATTCTACAACGAATAATAAAGTAAACAAATACCATATTCAATGTATTTTTCATAAATAGGAAAGGATAACCTTCCATAAAAGTGTAAACTGTGAACATTTACAATACGTAAATAAATAGTTAGTCACATTACTGATATCTATGGCATTTTATGATTAGGAGGACAGATGTTTTAACGATGGTAAGTTCCGCCGTGATTATGAAAAGACGAAAATTCAAAAGTTACTTTTTGTAATTAAGTATATAAAAGTGTATAAATTATGTTATGTAAATAAGTTACTCTAAATTTACATTTCCTTTAATAATCGTTACAATAGGTACATAGAGGTGAAGAAATATGAATGAGACAACTTTATGTCCTCGTTTAGCTAAAGCAATGGATTTAATTGGAAAACGATGGACGGGTTTAATATTATATCAATTATTAGATGGATCGCAGCGTTTTAATGAAATAGAGTCAGCATTACCTGTTAGTGGGCGTTTATTATCAGAACGCTTAAAGGAACTGGAAAAAGAAGGGCTTGTTGAACGTAAAGTGTATTCTGAGGTTCCAGTACGAGTTGAATATTCATTAACAGATAAAGGGCAAGCATTAGAAGGGGCTATCCGCAATATTGAAACATGGGCAAGTAGCTGGCTCTAAAATAAGTCCTTTGTCCTTTAGGTAATATTGTGCCAAAAACGACACTTGGAATGACTGTCAATTTTCTTTATAATATTCATCATCTCTGCACAAGACCTACCTGTCTTTTTATGTGAGATAAAAATACCCTTCATTTTACTTGTCAAATTGGGGTTCTAAATCCATACTGGTGTAGAGTAAGAAGGACGTTAGAAAGGAATTAGCTCTCATGACAAAACAACAATGGGCAAAGGATTTAGCGAAGAGCATTAGTCCTGCCAATATTAAGTTAGATGAATCTTTACAACAATATACAATGACAAAATTAGGTGGCAAAGCAGATGTTTTTGTTCTTCCTGATACAGAAGAAGAAGCAGCATTTGTAATTCGCTATGCATATATAAATAATATTCCTTTATTAATGTTAGGTAACGGATCTAATATGGTTGTTCGTGATGGTGGTCATAGAGGAATCGTTGTTACATTTTCAAATTTAGATGAAATTCGGATTAATGGTGAACATGTTTATGCCCAAAGTGGTGCGCTGATTAAAGATGTGTCAAAACTATCCGCAAAAGCAACCTTAACAGGCTTTGAATTTGCCTGCGGTATCCCTGGATCAATAGGCGGTGCAATGGCTATGAACGCAGGAGCTTATGGCGGTGAGATTAAAGATATTATTGTTTCATCTAAGGTGTTAACAAAAGAGGGAGAAGTTTTAACCTTGTCAAAGGAAGAGCTTGAACTTGGCTATCGTAAAAGCATTATTGCGAAGAAAGGCTATTATGTGTTATCCTCAGAGTTCCAATTAGCTACTGGCAAACAAGATGAAATTGATGCGAAGATTGCCGACTTAACATTTCAGCGAGAATCAAAGCAACCATTAGAATATCCATCTGCTGGAAGTGTTTTTAAACGTCCACCAGGTCATTTTGCAGGTAAGCTTATTCAAGATAGTGGCTTACAAGGCAAAGGGGTAGGCGGTGCAGAAGTCTCTACAAAGCATGCAGGTTTTATTGTCAATAAAGGCAATGCTACTGCTTCTGATTATATAGCAACTATTCAAATGGTACAGCGTATTGTGAAGGAAAAATTTGGTGTCGAATTAGAAACAGAAGTTAAAATTGTTGGTGATGATCTATAATGGGACGCTCTTCGCTTGAGTCGAAGGGCGTTTTTTTTAAGGAGTGAGGATAAGATGAAATTTATTTCATGGAATGTCAATGGGATTAGGGCTTGTCTGGGGAAAGGCTTTCTAGATTTCTTTCATCAAATAGAGGCAGATTTTTTTTGTATCCAAGAAACTAAATGTCAGGCTGGACAAGTGGAGCTTGCGCTAGATGGATATGAGCAATATTGGAACTATGCTCAAAAGAAAGGCTACTCTGGTACGGCTATATTTACAAAGCATACACCGTTGTCCGTTAAGTATGGAGTTGGAGATGAAGATTCTCAGGATGAGGGTAGGATTATTACTTTAGAATATGAAGATTTTTATTTAGTAAATGTTTATACACCCAATGCACAGCGTGATTTAGCGAGATTACCACTTCGCCTAACTTGGGAAGAGCATTTAGCGAGCTATTTACAAGACCTGAATAGCAAGAAGCCAGTTGTCTATTGCGGAGACCTAAATGTTGCACACACTGAAATAGATTTGAAAAATGCTAAATCGAATATAGGTAATTCAGGATTTACATATGAGGAGCGTGCAAAATTTTCGGAGCTTTTAGCAAGCGGTTTTGTAGATTCTTTCAGATACAAGCATCCAAATGAAACTGACCATTTTACATGGTGGTCCTATATGAATAAAGTACGTGAACGAAATATCGGTTGGCGCATCGACTACTTTATTGTTTCGGAGCAATTAAAAAACCAAATAAACCAAGCAACTATTCACCCGCACATCATGGGCAGCGATCATTGTCCCATTGAATTACAACTACATGTCTAGCATTTAAAATCGTATTTTCTATATGGAAATACGGTTTTTCTTTGTAAGAATAATAGAATTATAGTAGTTCATTCAAAAAAAGAGACTAATGAAAGGAAGCTAATATACAGATAGATATGTTTTTTAACAATGCTCTGTAGCCTAGGTATATCCAATTGTTTATACTAGTCTAATAGTGGGTGTTGACAGAAAATTGTATTTATAGAGTGAATTACTTACATGAAAAACAAATATCCACCTGCTATAATCTTTTGGACATTATTTTAAGGATTTTGAGAGGTAGTAAGGAATATAGTGCACAGAGGGGGTAATAAGGTGGAAAAGAGAAAGTTCAAATGGAGAAAGTGGCTCATCGTCATTGCAGGAATCGTAGCGACTTTAGCAATCGTAGCTTTTATCGGATTTACATGGTTTATGAATAAATCTAAGCCGATAATTGATGGTGAGTTAGCAGTCAATATTTTAGATCAGGATGTGAAGGTTACAAGGGATGACAAAGGGATTCCTCATATTTTTGCAAAGACAGATGCTGATTTGTATCGCGCGCAAGGTTATGTTCAAGCACAAGATCGATTGTTTCAAATGGATTTAGCAAGAAGACAGGCGAGTGGCCGATTATCAGAGATTATTGGAGAAGCGACGATAAATACGGACAAACATTTTCGTACTTTTAGCTTACGCAATGCCGCTGAGAAATCACTCGCGGCTTATGATGAGGAAAGCAAGCAAGTATTAAAGTGGTATGCAGAAGGGGTAAATGCATTTATTGAACAGGCTAAGGAAAATAAAACTTTAAGCTATGAATTTTCTTTATTGGGCTACGAGCCAGAGGAATGGTCCGTCGTGGATTCTTTAACGATTGGGAAGTATATGGCTTATGATCTGGGGGGGAATTGGAATACACTTGCCTTCCGACACTGGGCTTTACAAAATTTTGATGAAGATAAGGCGAAAGAATTATTTATTAAATATCCTGAGAATGCCTCATCTATTATTGAGGCAAATATTCAAAATCCTGTTGCGGTAGTAGGGCAATTTAATCCAAATCTATTGCCTAATGAATTTAATGGCAGTAATAACTGGGTTGTTTCTGGAGAGAAAACTAAATCTGGCACACCTATTTTGGCGGATGACCCTCACCTAGGTTTAAGTACTCCATCTATTTGGTATCAGATGCATCTGCAGTCCCCGCAACAAAATGTTAGTGGTGTCATTTTTGCAGGAATTCCAGGTATTATTTTAGGTCATAACGATGATATAGCATGGGGTGTAACAAATGTTGGCCCAGATGTGCAGGATTTATATATTGAAATACCAAATCCTAATAATTCCACACAATTCCGCTACGATGGGAAGTGGGAGCAGGCCGAGATACGTGATGAATCTATTAAAGTGAAGGAAGGAGAAACTGTAGACTTTGAAGTGGTTGTGACACGCCATGGTCCAATTATGACGGATCTGGCATTCAAAGATACCAAGCCAACTGCACAATTTTCAATGCAGTGGACAGCACTTCAGCCGACTGCGGAATTACGTGCAGTAATTGGTTTTAATAAAGCGAAATCCTGGGATGACTTTGAAAAAGCTTTAGAAGACTTTAAGGCCCCTGCGCAGAACTTCGTTTTTGCCTCGAAGGATGGCACAATTGCTTATAAAGCAAATGGTCAAATCCCTATTCGTAAGATAGGCGATGGTCAATTGCCAGTTCCAGGTGATTCTAGTGACTATGGTTGGGAGGGTTTTATTCCATGGGATGAGCTGCCAACAGTAGTGAATCCAAAGGAAGGCTTTATTGCGACCGCTAATAATCAAGTGGTAGGAGAGGAATATCCTTATCACATTACAGATTTCTGGGCTCAGCCTTACCGTTTTGAACGGATTAAAGAAGTACTTGAGGCGAATGATTCGATAACGGTTGAGGATATGATGAACTTGCAAATGGATCAACATAATCTCTATGCAAGGGAATTCCTTCCTAGTTTATTAACATCGATAAAAGCGCAAGATCAGGATGGTAAGTACGCAGAGGTTATCGCTATGCTAGAGGATTGGGATATGGTTGATGCTAAGGAATCAGGAGCACCACTCGTATTCCATACACTGATGACCAAATTACAGGAAGTATTGTTTAAAGATCAAATGCCTGTAGATATGTACAACATCATGCATGGGAAATTTAATATTACAGATCAGCTTTTACGGACGGCCTATGCAGGTGGTAAGAGTATTTGGATAGAGGAGCAAGGTGGGGTTGATGCAACCGTTTACAAGGCACTTGAGCTTACTATTACACAATTAGAAGATCAATTTGGTAAAAATGTTTCTAAGTGGACATGGGGCGATTTTCACCAGCTCACTTTTAATCATACTTTAGGAGGTGCTTCGCCAATTTTAGCTGCCTATTTTAATGCTAAAAAGGTGCCAATTGGCGGCTCCAAGGTGACGGTACAGGCTGCAGATAATGATCTTTCTGGTAATGTGGATCATGGTGCTTCTTGGCGTTTTGTTGTGGATGTGGGTGATTTAGGCTCAGCCTATCATATTGTTGGACCTGGTCAAAGTGGTCATATAAAGTCGGATTGGTACCAAGACCAAGTAATTGATTGGGCAAATGGTGATTATCATCAAACTTTTGTAAAACAGGAAGATATTAAAGGTAAAACATTAAATTTAAAAGCGCAGTAACAAAAAAGATTAGCGTACTTATAAAGTACGTTAATTTTTTTTACTAGGATATAAATCACAACATTCAAACATTCATTTGAATAAGATGGAATAATATGTTACATTGAATACAATCAAACGAATATTTGAATGAGGTGAAAGACTATGCCGAAAGAAATTTGTGAGGTGACGCAAGTACATGAAGAAGCTGTCACCAAGGTACAACAACAAATGCCTGATTTATCAGGGGTAGCAAAGTTTCTAAAAGCATTATCTGATGAAACAAGACTTAAAATTGCCTTTGCTTTAACGGTGGAGGATGAATTATGTGTTTGTGATGTAGCATCGATTATTGGCTCGTCAGTCGCAACAGCATCACATCATTTACGTTATTTAAAAGATAATAATTTAGCAAAGTCACACCGCAAAGGGAAGCAAATGTATTACTCTTTAGCGGATGAGCATGTATTTCAAATTGTAACAATTGCCTATGAACATGCGAAAGAGGGGATTGCGAATGGTAGCGACGCCAACTAAACAAGAATACAGATTGCAAAATCTTTCCTGTGCCAGCTGTGCTGCGAAGTTTGAGAAAAATGTAAAGGCCATACCAGAAGTGGAGGATGCACAAGTCAATTTCGGTGCTTCTAAAATAACAGTAGTCGGTAACATTAGTGTGAATCAAATTGAAGAAGCAGGTGCTTTTGATGGGATCAAGGTGTCCCAATCAGCAGTGAGAGCAGTTGAAAAATCTATACCTTTTTACCGTAAGAAAGAAAATATTTTGGCAGGGGTATCTTTGTTCTTTGTCATACTAGGATATTTATTTGTTTCTATTCAGGGAGAGACCAACCCAATCCCGATAGCCATGTTCATCATAGCGATTCTTGTAGGGGGAATGGGTATTTTTAAAACGGGCTTCCGTAATTTAGCTCGCTTTGAATTTGATATGAAGACCCTTATGACTATCGCTATTATTGGCGCTGCTATTATTGGGGAGTGGGAAGAGGCGGCAGTTGTAGTCTTTCTATTTGCTGTAAGTGAAGCACTTGAAGCCTATTCCATGGATAAGGCAAGACAATCTATACGAGGGTTGATGGATATCGCTCCACCAACAGCTATCATCAAAAGAGCACATGGTGAACATTTTCATGAGCTTGAACTGCGGACGGAAGACATTGAGATAGGAGATATTTTAATTGTAAAGCCTGGGAAAAAGATTGCGATGGATGGTATTGTCATTAGCGGGTTATCTGCAGTGAATCAAGCAGCTATAACAGGTGAGTCTATTCCGGTGAATAAAACAGTGAATGATGAAGTATTCGCAGGTACATTAAATGAAGAGGGCGCGCTTGAGGTTCGTGTGACAAAGCGAGTAGAAGACACAACAATTGCTAAGATTATTCATCTTGTAGAAGAGGCACAGGCAGAGAAAGCCCCTTCTCAGCAATTTGTTGATCGATTTGCCAAGTATTATACACCAGCTATTATAATTATTGCTTTTTTAGTAGCTATCATTCCACCTTTATTTATGGGTGATTGGCAGCACTGGATTTACCAAGGTTTAGCGGTGTTAGTAGTAGGATGTCCTTGTGCACTCGTTGTTTCTACACCTGTGGCTATTGTCACTGCGATTGGCAACGCAGCAAGACAGGGTGTCCTTATTAAGGGCGGTATTCATTTAGAACAATTAGGACATATTGAAGCGGTAGCCTTTGATAAAACAGGTACATTAACCGAAGGACAGCCAGCAGTCACAGATATAGTGACAATGGAAGGTTGGTCAGAGGACTATGTACTACAGCTTGTAGCTGCAGTAGAAAAACAATCTCAACACCCTTTGGCAAAAGCCATATTAAATAGATTACATGATAAGAATTTATCTGAGCTAGTGCCTACTGATTTCCAATCAGTCACAGGCAAAGGAGCCTTTGCAACGGTTGATCAGCAGATTATTTATGTAGGTAGCATGAAATGGGCTTCGACACTAGGTTCTATCGATAAAAATATAGAAAATCAGGTTAAAAAACTGCAGGAACAGGGTAAGACAGTAGTAGCAGCGGTTTCGAAAAGCCAACTCATTGGATTAATTGGGATTGCTGATCAATTACGTCATGAAAGTAAGGATGTATTGCTAAAATTAAAAGCCCTAAAAGTTAAGCATATGGTGATGCTAACAGGTGATGCAGAGCCTACTGCCCAAGCTATTGCTACATCATTACAGGTAACAGATGTGCGTGCTGGTTTATTACCAGAGGAAAAATTAATGGCGATTAAAGATTTACGTGCACAGTTTGGAGCCGTAGCAATGGTTGGAGATGGTGTAAATGATGCGCCAGCATTGGCAACTGCAAATGTAGGAATTGCAATGGGGGGAGCAGGTACAGATGCAGCTCTCGAGACAGCGGATATTGCCTTAATGGGTGACGATTTAACAAAGCTCCCATACACCATTGGCTTAAGCAGAAAAACACTACGTATTATCAAAGAAAATATTATTTTTGCCCTAGCCTTAAAATTAATTGCGTTGCTGCTAGTTATCCCCGGATGGCTAACGTTATGGATTGCAATTTTTGCAGATATGGGCGCAACCTTATTAGTTGTTTTTAATTCATTAAGACTAATAAAAGCAAAAAAGTAGTAGGTAAGATGTGATTTAACAGGAAAAAGCAGGAGATTAATCTTACTTTGACACTACTAATTTTGTGCGAATAGATGCTACTAGTGATTCTTGAAAAAGAACTTTTTAAAGGCTATTATAGTTTCAGGAGTAATGTAAGCATTCAATATAAATGAGGCGAAAGTTTGAATAAGTCAGATCCTATTTTAGTAAATGTTACAGAAGAGATTGTGCGTGGTTTAGTAAGCTTTTTACTACGAGGACCGGAATATCAAACATTTTGTAAATGCGAAACCTGTGAACTCGACACGGTGGCACTTACACTAAATGCATTGCCGAGTAAGTATGTTACATCAATGGAAGCTAGAGACGAGGCATTTAAGGAAATGAATACTCCTGAAAGTATTGAGCGCATTAACAAAGAGATTATTCACGCGTTACATGTGGTAAATAAGTATCCTCGACACAAAGTGGAGCCTACTTCTTAAATGAAGAGGCTCTTTTTAAGTTGTACAGGTAGTGATTTTCTGGCATATGTATTTTCAGTTAACTTTTAAGCCAAGCTTGTAGTAAACTAGAGAGTAAGAAAAGGAAAGAGAGGGAAAAAGATATGCCAACACCTAGTATGGAGGACCATATCGAACAAATTTATTTACTCATCGCTAACAAAGGATATGCGCGAGTGTCTGACATTGCTGAAGCATTATCTGTTCTTCCTTCTTCTGTTACAAAAATGGTTCAAAAATTAGATAAAGATGGTTATTTAGTTTATGAAAAATACCGTGGACTGACATTGACGCCGAAAGGTGAAAAGCTTGGTAAGCGTCTTGTGCAGCGTCATGAATTGCTCGAGCAGTTCTTACGAATGATTGGTGTGGATGAAGAGCGTATATATAATGATGTTGAAGGAATAGAGCATCATTTAAGTTGGAATTCAATCGATCGTATAGCAGATCTTGTGCAAGTAATGGAAGAGAATCCAGACATCGTGAAAAAATTAGAGGCATCAAAGACACAGCACAATCTATAAAAAGATGGTGTGAGGGAAAGGGAGACAATATGGACGCATTAAAATCAGGTGAAGTCGTTACATTAACGGTATTAGAGCAACAAACATCCAAATGGATTTTAACAAATGGAGTTGAAGAACTACCTTTAAATGCTTCAGAGGTAACAGAGCCGCTAACAGTAGGTGATCGCCTTGAAGTATTTTTATTTGTAGATCGACGAGGAGACCTAGCCGCTACAACAGCTATTCCAGCTTTTACACAAGGGGAATATGGTTGGGCAAGAGTGCTAAAAGTAGTAGAACGTGAAGGGGCTTATGTAGATATTGGTTCCTCCCGTGAAGTATTAGTAAAAGCAGAGGATTTACCACCATTAAAAGAGGTGTGGCCGGTTCCAGGTGATCATTTATTTATGACACTACGAACAGACCGGAACGGTGATTTATTTGGGCGATTAGCAACGGAAGAGAAGATTTCTGAGCTATATGAAGGTGCATTTGAAGATTTGCATAATAAAAACATTCAGGCACGTCCATATCGTTTGTTACCAGTTGGCTCGTTTTTACTAGGTGTAGAACATCCATATCGTATTTTTGTACATGAATCAGAGCGCAGTGCGGAGCCACGCTTGGGACAAGATGTAGTAGTTCGAATTATTGATGTAAAAGAAGATGGCTCCATGAACGGTTCTCTTTTGCCACGAAAACATGAGCGTCTTTCCGATGATGCACAGCAAATTTTGAGCTATCTACAGGATGTTGGGGGCAAAATGCCATTTGGTGATAAGTCTTCTCCTGAAGAAATTCAAGAAATGTTTCATATGAGTAAGGGTGCCTTTAAACGTGCATTAGGAACATTGATGAAAGCTGGTAAAGTGAAGCAACAGGACGGCTGGACGGAAGAAGCCTAGTGGACGATTGATAAACCAAAGACAAGCGATAAGAGACATCCTTGAAACCTTCTCTTCTTTTTTACGTACTAATAACTGTATAGTGGTATACATTATACGGGCTAATTATGAGGTTTTATCGAAAGGGGTCACACGATTTGAAAAAAGCTTGGATTAAAATTCTAACAGCTACTATGTTAGTATTCGGTGTGATGGCACCAGCAACAGGGTTTGCAGCTGATAATACGCCTCCGAAAGCAATTGATGAAAAGTTAGGCGTACCGATCGTTGTATATGGGGCAAATTTATCTGAAGCTGAAAAAGAATCAGTAAAGAAATCATTAAAAGTAAGTGAAGAGCCTGAAATCGAAGAAATAACGGTATCAGGTCAGGATTTAGTTAAATACATTAAAGATAGTAATTCAAGTTCCCGCATGTATTCTTCTGCTAAAATTACGCGTAGAGATGCAGGGGACGGTCTAGTAATAGAAATTGTCACACCCACAAATATTACACAGGTGACATCTGAAATGTACGCGAATGCCATGTTAACGGCGGGGATTGAAGATGCCACAGTACAGGTGGCTGCACCTAAGGCGGTAACAGGGCATTCAGCGTTAGTAGGTATTTACAAGGCCTACGAGGTCACTACAGGTGAAACGCTTGATATTGAACGAACAGATGTAGCAAATGAAGAGTTATCAGTTGCAACATCTATTGCTGAATCTGCAGGTGTGGATGATGCAAAGGTTGCTGAATTACTAACCGAAATTAAAAAGCAAATTGCTGAAACAAAGCCAGCTACACGTGAAGACGTTGAAAAGATCGTTCAAGAACAATTAAACAAGCTGGAAATTAATTTAAGTGAAAAGGACCGTCAATTGCTCGTAGATTTGATGGATAAAATCAGTAAACTGGATATTGATTTTAGTAAATGGTCTGAACAGTTAAACGATATTAGTAATACGATTCAGGAGAAGTTTGGCTCTCTCATGGAGGATAAAGGATTCTGGGAAAGTGTGAAAACCTTCTTTGCTAATCTAAAAGATACTATATCTTCTTGGTTTAACTAACAATGAAAAATAAAAGAATCTGTCATACTCATTTACTAGAATGAGTGGACAGATTCTTTTTATTTAGAAGAGTCGCAAGCTTTGTGAAAAAACAAAAAGCTATGGTACTATGAATAAAAGGAGTGGTGAGAAATGGAATTCCAATTACAGCAATTAGCAGGAAATAAATTTGCATTTTTGAATGAGCAAGCAGGGGAAAGGCTTGCCGAAATTACTTGGCAGCAAAATGGGCAAGTAATGGTAATGGATCACACATATGTATCAGATAAGCTCCGCGGTCAAGGGGTGGCCAAACAATTGCTTGATCAGGCAGCCCAATATGCACGTCAACACGACTACAAGATGGAAGCTGTTTGTTCCTATGTAGTAGCTGCCTTTGCCAAATCAGATGCATATAATGATGTAAAACGATAAAATAAAGGCAATCTGCTTATAGGTAAGCGGATTGCCTTTTAATTACTAAAGTAAATCATTTAAGCAGCTCCTTACAAAAGAATGACACCATAAATTAGTATGGTTAAAAGGCCTGCCCCACCTACTAATGAAGCCATATCTACCCAATCGTACGCTAAATCGAATTCCTTCATTATAATCACGCTCCTATTTTAAGTATTAATTCATTAATTCCCATTACTTGCTTTTTGTAATCATAAATAATTATATAATTATGATAAATGTCGAAAATTATACTGAATTTTAATAGAAGAATGATAAGTACGGCGGATATTAAGCAAGTATACTTCTTATTTATATATATATGCAGATAGAGATAAAAAAATAAATGTTTATTCTTCTAAGAATAGGGAAAAACTATAGTACAGAGCTAGTTTCTATATTTTTAGGAGGTAATAAATATGGCTAAACGAAAAGGAACAGGTGTTGTCATTGCAGGATTAGCGGGATTAGCAGCATCTTATTTAAGTAAAAAAGAGAACCGTGATAAAGCACTATCGATGTTTAATAATATGAAATCAAGATTAGAATCTTATCTGACAACAGGGCCGGATATGCATGACAATATTGCAGAACGCGTATCAACAGAGGTGGCAACAGAGGCTGGTACTTCTCCAACGAAGATTGCCTCAAATGAGATGGTAGCTGAAGGTGGAGGACATACTGGTGTCCACTTCTATAATGAGGAAATTCAAGACAAGGAAAAATAACCAAAAAACCTTCTCATCTATGTATGAGAAGGTCTTTTGTGTGGGAGTAGGATTGCTATTGCAAATATTAATAATATAATTCCCGTAAAGATAAAGCCGCTAATCACTCCAAGTGATAGCCATCCTAACAAGGAAGACCCTATTACTACACCAAGAGAGAAAAATGCATAGAAATAACCATATGCTTTTCCTCGTATTTCAGCGGTTGTGGAATCTATTAAGAGTGAATTTATGGAAGGGAAAAGGAATCCAAACCCTACTCCATAACATGCCATTGCTAAGTAAAGTAAAGAGCTAGAATCCGCTTGGCTAATTAATAATTGGCTTAATCCCATTAATCCAATACCAAGTGACAATGTTTTTAGGGGATTTACTTTATCAAAAATACGATTAGTTGGTAATAGAAAAACGAGTACAGCGATAATACCAAATGTGCTCATCAATGTGCCACTTAAACGGGAGTCAAAGCCTAAAGATTGGACTTTGAGCGGTAGAAGATAGGCGATTACACCTTGTGAAAACATTAAGAAGAAGGCTCCTGAAAATGCCTTTAATGTTCCTGGATTATTAAAGAATACACTTATCGGAATATATGTACTTGGTGCCGATTTCTCTTTTTTTACTTGATTTGCTCTTAGTAAAAAGAAAGAAAGGATCCCTAATATAAGCATAAAGCTTGCAGTGATGTTAAAAACGAATGGGACACTTGTTCGGCTTGCTAGAATGCCACTAAAAGCAGGGCCAATAATGGCAGCAATACCAACAAATGCGCCAGATATAGCACTGCCCTTACCTCTTTTTTCGTGTTCGGTAGCGTTTGCTAGAAAGGTAAAGGCGGCAGGTACAATGAAGCCTGCAACAAGTCCATGAATAAATCGGACTCCTAAAAGCGCAATAGGCTCCTCTATTAAGTTATAAAGTGTTAACGATAAACCTGTTGTTAAGAGACCAACAATGAGTATGATAAAAGGTCCTTTGCGATCCGTTAAAAAGCCTGAAATGATATTACCAAATGTATTGGATAACGAATACATACCTACTGCAAGGCCTGTAAGGAATGCTGATGCTCCTAAAGACTCTGCATATGTACTCATAACAGGTAGCTGGGTAAATAGGTCGAAAAAAGAAAAGAAAATAATGACATAAATAAATTTTTTCATAGCTCCTCCCATGAATTAGAACAAATTAGTAAGTTAGTTGCATATATTCCTATTATAACATTTCCAATAAAAAAGAACGCCCAATAAGTTTTCACTTAGTAGGCGTCCTGAAAATTGAAGATTAAGCTTTTGAAACTTCTTTTTTCATTGTTTTGTTTTTAGCAAGGTTTACATGCCAAGAAAGTGCTTCCTCTAAAAGGTGAGGTGTTTGATGGCTACCAGTTGCTTCGACAGCACGGTTGTAGTAATCCCATAATTGCTCTTTATAATCTGGGTGTGCACAGTTTTCAATAATTAAAGGTACACGTTCTTTTGGTGCAAGACCACGTAAGTCAGCGATACCTTGTTCTGTTACGATAACATCTACATCATGCTCAGTATGGTCAACGTGAGATACCATTGGTACGATAGAAGAAATTGCTCCACCTTTTGCGTATGATTTTGTAACAAAAATACCAAGGCGTGCGTTACGAGCGAAGTCTCCTGAACCACCGATACCGTTCATCATACGAGTACCAGAGACATGCGTTGAGTTTACGTTACCATAGATATCTAACTCAAGAGCTGTGTTGATTGAGATTAGACCCAAACGACGGATAAGCTCAGGGTGGTTAGAAATTTCTTGTGGACGTAAGCAAATTTTATCAGCATATTTTTCTAAATTGCCATATACTTTTTGCTGTAATTCTTCAGTCAGTGTAATTGAAGTGGCAGCGGCAAATTTAACTTTACCTGCATCGATTAAGTTAAATACTGCATCTTGAAGTACTTCTGATGCCACGATTAAATCTTCAAATTCTGAATCTGCAAAGCCATCAAGTACAGCGTTTGCAACAGAACCAACACCAGATTGTAATGGCATTAATTGTTTTGTTAAACGACCTGCTTTAATTTCATCGCTGAAGAAGTCTAATAAAATGTTTGCCATAGTTTGTGTTTCTTCATCTGGAGGTACGATTAATGAAGGAGCATCTGGCTCTTCAGAAATAACAATTGCTTTAATTTTAGCTGGATCCACTTTAATACCGATATCACCAATGCGTTGCATAGCGTCTGTCATTGGAATAGCTTCACGCTTACCTTGTTCACCAGGTACATAAATATCATGGATGCCGATTAAGGCTTCTGGGTGTGAAATGTTTAACTCGATAATAATATTTTCTGCATATTCTGCAAAGATAGGTGAGTTACCTACAGAGTTTGTTGGAATAATTAATCCATCTTCAGTAATAGCAACCGCTTCAAGAATTAAATACTTGATTGGTCCGATAATTCCTTGGCGCACTAGCTCAGCATTATGAGAAAGGTGAGCATCTACATATAAAACATCCCCAGAGTTAATTAAATTACGGATACCAGCGTCTCCTTGGAATGGTCCACGTTTACGAATGGCACCAGCTTCTGCTAAGTACTTATCCACTTCTGGTCCTAATGATGCACCTGTATATACATCAATTTTGAATTCTTCATTTTTAGCTCGCTCAACTAAAGCCATTGGCACAACTTTTGCGTCCCCAGCACGAGTAAAACCACTCATCCCAACTACATCACCGTTAGAAATAAGTGCTGCTGCTTCTTCAGCAGTGACAATTTTACTCTCAAGTTCTTTTAAACCTAGGCGTTTTTGAACATTTGCATCCATAAAAAAATCCTCCCCTAAATAATTTTGATGGAAACCGATTACAAAACTAGAAAAAACATTTGAGAATTTTCTGTTTATTCAGTTGTAGTATGACTCCAACCATTTGAATAATACTATCACCAAATTGTCACAATTACTTTATGAATAGCATTAAATTGAGTAAAAAAAGGAAAATCGAGCATTAAGATGATTTTTCGACAGAGAAAACGTTTTATTGTAGAGCTGTATAAATATAGGTGATTTACACATTAAAACTATGCGAAAATTGTTAATAGGGGACAAAAGGAGGTTTCATAGGCATCAAAAAATACAGCGAACAATCCACATACATTGCTCGCTGTACTTATAATTAGAAACCTAAAGAACGACGGAAGTAGCTTGCATAGCGTTGGCTAACAGGGATACGAGTACCATCTTTCATAATTAATAAAAACGTTGAGTGAGAATCTGGTTGAATTTCATCGATGTAGTCAATGTTAACGATGTAAGAGCGGTGACAACGAATAAATGAATCAGGTGCTAAAAATAGCTCTAGATCACTTAGGTTTAAACGGTGATAACCTTCACGAGACATTGTTTTAACAAATGTTTTACGGAGCTGTGTTTCTAAATAAATTACTTGATCGTGCTTAATTGGGTACCAGCAGTCATCGATTTTAATTGTAATGTAGTTTGTTAAGAATGCTGATGGTTTTTGCGGGAAGATAGCAGTAATAGCTCCTTTAGTTTCGCCTTCCTCCATTAAAGGAATACTCATACCGTAATAGGCTACACCGAAAACATCAGGTTCGATGTAAGAGCTAATTTTTTGACCATAGCTTAGGGCTTTGTGAGCCGCTGAACCTTCTTTAATAGGATCGCCTGGTTTAATCTTTAAATCAACTTTTTTACTTGGCTGGTAATACAAATACTCATTGGTATCAGAGATAGCAATGGAAGTATTCTCTGGGAAGAATTCCTTAATGATCTCCATAATTTCTTCTATTTGTTTTGGTTCCACTTTAAACACCTCGTCTAAACTTTTAAAAATAGTATTATCATCTATTTTACTACATAATCGTATAAATTATATAGAGAAGATTTAGGAATAAAATAGAAAAATGTCGATTGACTCATTATAATGGTGTAATTTGTCTTGTATAATTTGTAAATAAATTTATATAATGACTAATTTATTTTGATAGGTATATGGTAAAATTTAATTGTTAGGATTAAGTTTACAAGGTTTCTACTATGTCTATGTGATAAATTAGAACTAGAGTAGCAATTAAAATGTGGTTGAAAGGAAATCGCAGAATATGGTAAAATTCACTGTATAGTCTATTTTCTTGTGTTCTGGTGTTTAAGTTAGGTTATTTATAAGGTTGTTTTTTTGAAAAAATGTGAAATAGGACTCAGTTCTTAAGATAAATTAATAAATACTATTTTCTTATTTTTATTCAATTGGGATTGATGTCAAATATTGTAATGCAGTTCGTGCACTCTGAGGAAAGATGGGGAAGATTATGCAACTACATCAACATTCTATGTCAGAAACGATTTCCAAAAGATACTTCCAAGAAATCGATAATATAAATCAATATATCGGCGTCGAAGAATTTTTTAATATTGAGTCGAAATTAATTTTTGAAATTTACCATTTAGAATCCGCCAAAGCGAAGAAATCTTTACATGAGTTAATTGATATTCTTTCAATTCGTTTTGGTAAACAGGTCATAAAAATTGTTCGAGGTTATTTTTCTGTTTTGTCTTCGATTGTTGCTCGAAAATTGCTAGACAATCAAGTACCTTCGAAAAAGGCATTTGCTTTCAATATTGCTTGTAATGACATGATTGAAAACCAAATGAAAGACGCAGAATTTTTGCAATTTGCCGATGATTTAATTGATTTCTTTGTTTATTTTATTGCAGATCGCAAACAACCGACTTTCCGACATCAAACTGTCAACAAGGTGATCATGTTTATAAATGATGAATTGGAGAATGATTTAACCGTGGAAAGTATAGCTAACAACTTCCATATAAGTACTAGTCATTTATCGCGTATTTTTAGAGAACATGTAGGTATTACACTAGTTGAATACTTAAATGTTCGACGTGTAGAAGAGTCACAATATTATTTACGACATACAAACAAAAGTATTACATCTATATCTGATCAATTCCATTTCTGTAACCAAAGTTATTTTACACGAATCTTCAAAAAATATACGGGTGTTACGCCAAAGCATTTTAGAGATGAACTTCATCATGAATTTTATCGATTTGAAATGGCTGAGACAGAATTACAAAATGCATAGCTTTTGAATAAAAAAATAAGAGGTGCGGAGATGTTTAGTCATATTGCTAAAGCTCGCACCTTTTTTTTATGAAAATAACAAACATAAATAGTAGCACTTGCTATTTGATAAAGACAGACCCTATAAGGTATACTTCACAGTAGTTGATAAATTATAGTAGGTGGAAAAATGAAAAATTTGAAACTATTTTCAATGCTTGGGCTAGCTGTTTTTGTTCTTAGTGGCTGTCAAGCAGTGCAAAACAAAGAAGGTATTTTCTATAGTATTTTTGTAAAACCTATGGAATTTTTACTGGAATTTTTCGGGAACGATATCTTTGCAGGTAGTTATGGTTTAGCAATCATTGCGATTACCGTACTCATCCGTTTAGTCTTAATGCCGATTATGTTGAAAAATTATCGTCAACAACAATTGATGAAAACAAAAATGGATGCGTTTAAGCCTGAGATGGAAGCAGTTCAGAAAAAAATGAAAGAAGCTAAGACAAAAGAAGAGCAAACGCAATATCAACAAGAAATGATGGCTCTCTATCAAAAGCATGGCATTAATCCATTAAATATGGGATGCTTACCAATGTTAATCCAAATGCCAATTATTATGGGTCTTTATTTCTCGATTTTATATTCAACAGATGTGAAGTCACATGAATTTTTATGGTTTAGCTTAGGGTCACCTGATATCGTCATGACGATTGTAGCGGGTGTTGTATATCTCGTTCAGGCACGAGTATCATTATGGACTGTACCTGAGCAGCAAAAAGCCCAAATGAAAATGTTTATTTATATTTCACCAATTATGATTGTCTTTATTTCAATGTCATCAATGGCAGCATTACCTTTATATTGGTCAGTCAGTGGTGCGTTGTTAATTCTTCAAACATATATTGGCCGTAAATATTATTCGCAACATCCAGAAAAAGCAAAATAATTCATTCATGTCGAGGCGCCTTTGTTGCCTCGATTTTTTTAGGGGGACAACATGATGAACAGAAAATGGCTATCATCAATTTTAGTCGCTATATTTAGTATTGCGGCACTTGTATTTATTATTATAGGGAAATTTAATTTCGCTGTACTTGCAATGACGATTATGTTTGCCTTGTCCAATGGCTTTAGAGCAAAAAGTTTTGAAGAACAAGGTTATGGAAAAGAAGCAAAATGGATGAAATATATGGCGATCTTTTTTGCGGTAGCTTCAATCATCGTATTCATCATTATTCTTACAGACTAATATTGACAAAATATCAAAAGAATTTCACACCTGAAAATGTGAACAGTGCTAAAATGAGATTATATCAATCAAGTAATAAAATAAGATAAGATAAGTATTTACAGAGGGAGGACTTACTCTTTTCGTATGTGCTATTTTTAAAAGGGGCATAAATAGTGAAAAACAATCGTCTTTTGCTCATCATGGGTGCTTTGATTTCTGTGGCGTTAATCGTATCTATTTTTGTAGTTTACAACTATAAAAATAATCAAGTAAATAATGCATCTGATGAGCAACCAACATCTACTGAAACAAACAAATCAACAGAGCAAGATTCTTCTAAAACAGAGAAGACAGACATTACACCGGGAAAACCTGAAAAGCCAGAGCAGCAACCAGACGAAAATGGCTATCTACCTAATCAAACTTTACCTACCGAACCAACTTATATAAAAGGCATTCTGCTAGCAAATAAAATTTATCCGCTTCCATCTACCTTTGCACCTGAGGAAAATCCAGAAGCAAGACAAGCACTAAATCAAATGCTAGAGGCTGCCAAGCAACAAGGGTTTGATTTAGTTGCTTTTAGCGGTTATCGTTCTTTCGAATATCAAACAACACTGTATAACAACTATGTTAATCGTGATGGACAAGCAGCTGCAGATCGATACAGTGCTCGTCCAGGCTATTCTGAGCATCAAACAGGCTTAGCGTTTGATATAGGAGAGCGTGGAAAAGAAGATGTATGGCTGACAGAGGAATTTGGTGAAACACCAGCTGGGCAGTGGCTATTTGCGCACGCTCAAGAGTATGGGTTTATACTGCGATTCCCTCAAAACAAAGAGGAAATTACCGGCTATATGTATGAGTCTTGGCATTATCGTTATGTTGGTAAGGATATAGCTCAAGAAATTGCTACGCAAAGCATTACACTAGAAGAATATTTAGGTGTGAAATAAAGAAAGGAAGAGAGGCGGTTCTGCGCGAACAAGCTCTCTTCCTTTTTAGTTTATAGGATAGGGGTTAATAAACGAGATATTGATTCTTTAAATTTGATTAATGATGAACGGTTTTGGTACATCTCCCACGTCAATTCTGTACAATCAAAAATATCCTTTTCAAACAGCTCTGCCAGCTGATGTGAAATATTGGCATCATAAATAAAGGCATTGACCTCGAAATTTAAGCTAAAGCTTCGTACATCGATATTAGCTGTACCAACAGAGGAAGCTTCATCATCGATAATAATTGCTTTGGCATGAATAAAGCCCTTTTCATAGATATACACTTTTGCTCCTGCTCGAAGTAATTGCCCAACATAGGAATATGTAGCCCAATAAACAAACATGTGATCTGGCTTGTTAGGGATCATAATTCGTACATCGATACCTGACAATGTTGCAATTTTTATGGCATCTAAAAAGCTTACATCCGGAATAAAATAAGGCGTTTGAATATAGATATACTTTTGGGCCATGTTGATCAACTTTAAGTAACCAATCTTAATTTGCTCCCAATCTGAGTCTGGTCCGCTTGATACAATTTGTAAACCAACATCACCTTTTTTGGGGATAGCAGGGAAGTAGCGATCTGAGTAACCCATTTTTTGCTGGGAGCTTGCTTGATTCCAATCTAATAAAAAGCGTGTTTGGAGTGGATGTACAGCACTACCTTCAATGCGTAAGTGTGTATCTCTCCAATACCCAAACTTTTTTTGTAAGCCTAAATATTCATCCCCAACATTAAAACCTCCGATATAGCCAATGCGGCCATCAATGACAACAATTTTCCGGTGATTTCTAAAATTTAAACGGGGATTAAGGAGTGGGAAGATGGAAGGAAAGAACACTTCTACCTCGCCTCCGGCATTAAGCAATTCTTTAAAATGACGCTTCTTCACATTACGTGAGCCCATCTCATCATAGAGGAGGCGTACCTTGACACCTTGCTGCGCCTTTTTAATTAGCGCATGAACGATTCGTGTTCCTAAATCATCAAGGCGGAAGATATAGTATTGAATATGGATATGGTCCTTAGCTGCTTCAATATCTTTAAGGAGCTGTTCAAATTTATTGGCCCCATCATCAAAAATATCTAGATGGTTGTCCTGGGTTAAAACGGCATTGTTTGTTCTAAGGTGCATGTAAATCATCTCTTGATAATTTTCGGCATTTGAAATGCGAAACTCAAATGTTTCATCACGAATGGCATTCATTTGATAACTGATGAGCGTATCAATACCGATATCTTTACGCCCTTCCCAACGGAATAAATGTTTTTTTCGTAACTGTCTTCCAAGTAATAGATACAAAATAAATCCAACTAATGGTATGAAAAATAGCACGAGAATCCATGCCCATGTAGATGTAGCATCTTTACGTTCTAAAAAAATGATAGTCATGGCTAATAAAATATTAAAAAATAAAGTTAAAGGAACTAAATATTCTATATCTGTAAAAATGCTCATTCCTACACCTGCCTTTACTATTGATAATAACATACTTAGTATAGCCTACTTCAAATGAGGAAAGAAGATTTTAAGTAGCTAGTTAGCATAGAAAAGGATTATCTCTATGACTTTTTAGAGATAATCCGAATTGCTTGTTAATAATTCTCTCGAACCATTTATGAATGTTAATCAAAACGCAATGATTTTTTAGAGGCTTTAAAGATGAAAATTAAGCTAATAGAAAGAATGGCGATTACTGCTGATGTATAGTAACCGAGACTTCCATGCATTGTAAATAACCAGGTAAAAAATAGCGGGCCAAGTATGCGCCCTAGATTATCCATGGAATATGACAGTCCAGCAGCTGTTCCATATTGCCCGCCAGATTCTTTAGAGGACAGTGATACAACACATGTTCTAGCAAGTGCATTTCCTGCTGTAAAGACACATAGTGCTAGCCCTGCGATAAATAAGTTAGCGGTTAATGTGAATAAAAGCATCCCCACGGCTGTTACAATTTGTGCACCGATTAACCAAGTTGTCTCACTGCCATTTTTGATACGGCGAACGACACCACCCTGTATCGCGGCATCAACAAAGCCACTAAACATAAATAAATAACCAATTTGTAATGGTGTAATTTGAATTTTTTCGATTTGGAACAATTGGAATGTTGCTTCTACACCGGCCAACATAAAAGTTACTAAAAATGAAAACATAAATAAGTAACGCACACGATATTGAAGCATTTTCCCAGCGCCTTTTGGCACAATAGCACGTTTATTTGAATCTTTTCGTTTTTCAGGTTCTTTTAAGACGAAACTTGCATAAATAAATAATAGTCCAATTAATATAGCTGATGCGATAAACGGTAATTGCAAGCTAATATGCCCTAACATTCCACCAATTGCTGGACCAAAAATAAAACCTAGACCGATGGACATACCCATAAAGCCCATATATTTATTACGTGTCTCCTCGCTAGACATATCTGCAATAAATCCTGTTACAGCCGTATATAATGCTCCTGAAAATAATCCTCCTACGATACGGGAAACATATAAAATAGCTAAGTTATCAATAAATAATGAAAAAATAACAAAGCTTAGGCTAAAACCAATTAGTCCCGTTAAGATTAGCTGTTTACGTCCTACCTTATCTGATAACATGCCCCAAAGGGGTGCAGTGAAAAAGCTAGCTAACGAATAGACGGTCAGTAAGCCACCGACGTGGAGATTATCCCAATTTTGCTGCACAATAACCTCTGGTAAGACAGGAATAATAATGCCAAAACCTAGGTAAACGAGGAATTGAACAGACATTAATAATAAAATTGCCTTTTTCATAAAGTTCCCTGCTTTCATACAATATTTCAATATGTATATTCTAACCCCGTTGTTCTTGCTATTACAAGAAAACGGAAGGAGAAACATGGATAGACGACATTTCTGTTGTTGAGAAAAAAAGTAAATGAATAAAATAAGAGGGTTTAGGTTAGTTTATAAATGTTTGGTGGTGCATAGGGCAGGGTATAAAAAATTACACTGTCACAAAAAAGAAAAATTTTAAAGTAAAGTTAAATGGTATGATAAACTTGTCAGACATCATACTCATAGAAAAATGAAACTTTTTTGGCAATTAAACGTTATATAAAATCGAGGAAAGATTGAGGTGGAATGTATGAGGAAAGAAGTAGATTTGAAAAAGATTGTTTCGAATTTATCTAAGTTGGGTGTAACAGCCACTGTAACAAAGTCTCGACTAGAACTTTTAAAAGTGCTAACACCACCAACGCAGACACCGCAAGTTCAAGCTTAACTCGTTTAAAATAGAAAAAGGGAAGTCTCCGTAATAGAGGCTTCCCTTTTTCTATTTTTAATCATCTTCATCATGTGTAGTAAACATGTACGTCCGATAGTGGAACCTCATACTAAAGACTAGTCCAATAGCTAAAGCATTCCCCATTAATGAACTACCACCATAGCTTATGAATGGAAGTGGAATACCCGTAATCGGTAATAGTTGAATCGTCATTCCTATATTCTCGAACACATGGAATGTAATCATAGCAATAATACCAGCACAAACATATGTTGAGAATGGATCTTTCAATAAGAGAGTAGTTTTTGTTAAATGATAAATTAACAGGAAGAAAATGCAAATAACAATACTTGCCCCAATAAAGCCCCATTCCTCACCGATTACAGTGAAAATGAAATCGGTATGGTTCTCTGCAACATAAACTTCTCGATTTCGAAAGCCCTTACCGAAAATTTCACCTGATCCAATAGCGTTGAGTGATGTGATTAAATGGTATCCATCACTGGAAGAATAGGAGTAGGGATCTAACCAAGAATATATTCGAGCAAACTGATACGTTTTAAAACCGAATGTTTTCTCTAAGAAATCTTGCATATAGAGAGCCATCCATAGTAATGAACCACCTGCTACAACGCCACCTAAAAATGTAGGTAATATTATTTTCCATGAAATACCTGCTACAATAATAAGGGCAGCGGTAATGGCGAAAAATACAAGTGCTGATCCAAGGTCTGGTTGTTTCATAATAATAGCTAATGGCACGAAAAGGGTTAAAGCAATTTTTCCTAATAATAAGAAATCTGTTTTTAATGATTTTAGTGAATAGACTTCGTGGTGCTTACTAATTAATCGTGCCAATGCTAAGATGTAAAATGTTTTCATAAACTCAGAAGGTTGAATATTTCCAAGCGGTGTATGGTACCAGCTTTTTGCACCATTAACCGGTGCGCCAATTTGACCTTCTCCTTCAGGCATAAAAATAAGCAGTACCAATAAGGCAATCCCTGCTCCATACATATACCATGACATTTTTTTATATTGATCTGGCTCAAAAAACATCACTATACCAATAATTACTGCACCAATTACATACCATTGCATTTGTTTTGGAACGTAGTTAATGCCATATTGACCGGATGTTTGGGCAGATGCAATAGCTAACAAACTAATGACTAGAAACGTGAAAAGAATAAAAGCAAGGGTCCAGTCAAAACGATTTGCGAAATTTCGTTTATTTTCCATAAAATCCACCTAAATTAAAATAGTATCTCAATATGAGTAAATATAATGCGTTTCTTCCATTTTCGTTTATAATGTTGAAAGAATAGAACAAATTCAAAATCAGAAAAAACTAACGTCTACTGATTAAGCTTGCAATTTGCTTCGAACGTTGTCAATGGAACTTTTAAGCAAATATTTTAACTCATTGAGTAATCGAAAACCTGTATGCAAATGCATGTTTAACATTCCTATTATAACGCAAAAAACACTTTTATGCCTGCGTATATAGTTGTGACGACAATTAACATAAAATGTTTCAAAAAAACCGAGTTTAGTCTTATAATGTAGTGAAGAATGGGGTGATGGTTGTGGCTAAAAAATTAAAGTCAGCTGATGATTTTATGTATCATATTTATGTTCATATGAATGACGTTGATAAATTTGTCATTTTTAGCGGGTTGAAATTCTCGCAATTTGCGGCTGCGCTTGAACCACTGCATCACTTACTTTTATTAAAACATTCCTATGAAGAAGGTTCTTTTAATATGCATACGCAATTTGAATATGTATTGGATGAAGAGGTACCCCATTTTGTAAAGAAATCGGCTGAGTCCAAGGAATTATGTTGGATCGATTTTATGGATGAGAAGAGGCTAGACCATCTAACACCCATGGAACAAGGGGAATTGCTTTACATAAGTCATAAAAAAGAACCGATTACATCTGCATTTTTTAACAAATTGCAAAATAGATTCGTCTATTACTCTTCAGATTTAGAAAAAATGACAAAAATTTACTTCCGACATTTAAGTGATTCGGATTTATTGGTAGCAAATGTTTTTAATAGTTTAATTCGAGAAAAGGAACGTAGCTCTGGATTTTGGCGTCGAAAAGTAAAATCGAGTATCCCTACTATTTCACCTGATTTCTTGCGTTCTTATCGATCATTTGCTAAAGACGGTGCATTATTATCGTTGTACCGTATTGAAAAACCAAAAGTTGCATATGGGATAGAAGTTCGCAACCTGTCAGAATATTCTTTTCCTGATGAAGTTTGGGACGATTTAAATACCATTTTGAAAACAGAGCACGATGAATTGATTTATATTATTTAACGAAATATACACTCAAATCTCACCGTCGAACATTACGGTGGGATTTTTATGTCATTTGTCAAGACGTTTCGTGATAAACTAATAGTACTCAAGAAGTATGTGGAGGGCACAAAAATGAAAAAAAGAATCGGTTTATTATACGGCGGAAAGTCAGCTGAGCATGAGGTATCATTATCAACAGCTCGTGCAGTCACTGGTGCTTTGAATTTCGAGGAGTATGAAGTATATCCGATTTTCATAACATCTGAAGGAGAATGGCGACGCGGAAATCGTTTAGAAAAGCCTGTAAGTACTATCGAAGAACTACAATTCGGTGATAATACTACAATTTTAGAAAATAATATTACTGATTTTTTAATCGATGAACATGGCAATGCAGTGCAGTTCGATGTTGTTTTCCCATTACTACATGGAACAAATGGTGAGGATGGAACTGTGCAAGGTTTATTAGAAGTTCTAAATCTACCCTATGTAGGAAATGGGGTTTTAGCATCTTCTGCTGGAATGGATAAAGTAGTTATGAAGCAATTATTCGAGATTGCTGGTTTACCACAAGTGCCCTATACGTACTTTATTCGCAGTGAGTGGAAGAATGAACAACAGACTATCATTGAACGCTGTGAAAAAAGATTGACTTGGCCAATGTTTGTGAAACCTGCAAATTTAGGGTCAAGTGTTGGGATTAGCAGAGCAACAAACCGTGATGAATTAATAAAAGCAATTGAGGTTGCCTTACAATACGATCGTAAAATTGTGGTCGAGCAAGGTATCATCGCTCGTGAAATAGAACTTGCCGTATTAGGAAATGATTATCCGGAAGTTTCGGTACCAGGTGAAATTAAACCGGTTACAGAATTTTATGATTATGATTCTAAGTACAAGGATGGCTCCACAGCACTTATTATTCCAGCTGAGTTACCAGAGGAAACTGAATCGAGCTTAAAAGAACTGGCAAAACGGGCTTTTAAGGCGATTGATGGTAGCGGTTTAGTGCGTGCCGACTTCTTTGTAACAGCTGATAATAGTGTTTACATTAATGAAGTAAATACATTGCCTGGTTTCACGCCAGTAAGTATGTATCCATTACTTTGGCAACATACAAATGTAAGCTACCCAGAGCTGATTAATCGTTTGATTACATTAGCCATTGAACGTTTTGAAGAAAAACAACAGCTTCACTATAAAAAAGACTGAGTGGGATTATTGTGAAAAAAACATTAAAACAATTAGCTGCATGGTTAAATGAGGATATGTCGGCTTACGATGATACTGTTGTATCAGGAATTTCCATTGATACAAGAACAATTCAACAGGGAGATTTATTTGTACCATTTCGTGGTGAGCATACGAATGGACACCGGTACGTGACTCAGGCATTTGAAAAAGGTGCGGGTGCTTCACTTTGGCAAAAAGATGAACCTAATCCGCCAGACGGTATACCTTTATTGTTTGTGGATGACCCAGAGATAGCCTTGCAGGAAATGGCACGAGCTTATCGACTTGAACATAAAGCTAAATTTATTGGTATTACTGGCTCTAACGGTAAAACATCAACAAAAGATATTTTAGCGGGTACGCTCGCACCATTTTTTAAAGTTCAAAAGACCATTGGTAATTTTAATAATCAACTAGGTTTACCGATTACCATTTTACAGCTTGATGAAGATACAGAGGTAGCAGTCCTTGAAATGGGAATGAGTGGATTTGGCGAAATTGAATTTTTAACGAAGCTTGCTCAGCCGCATATGACGGTTATTACAAATATTGGTGAGGCGCATATGCAGGACTTAGGCTCCCGCGCGGGTATCGCACAGGCAAAGTTTGAGATTATTCAAGGAATGCAGCCAGAGGGTCTATTATTCTATGATGGAGATGAACCATTGCTACAGGAGTTAGTGGCTAAAGAACAGCATTTAAATGCAGTAGCGTTTGGACTAGAGCCAGATAACCTTTTATATGCGGATCATATTCATGCTAATGCTAATGGTAGTAGCTTTACTACCCACGGAATGATAGAGGGTGATTTCTTTATTTCTGTACTTGGAAAGCATCAAGTAAAAAATACTTTGATAGCGATGTTAATTTCTAACCAACTAGGTTTAAATAATGAGCAAATTCGTACATCCTTAGAGCATGTCGTATTAACAGATATGAGGATGCAACAAGTCCAAGGAACAAATGGTGCGTTATTTATTAACGATGCTTATAATGCTGCCCCAACCTCTGTAAAAGCAGCAATTCAATTTATCGCTACATCAACAATTCGACCTGAGAAATGGCTTGTATTAGGGGATATGTTAGAACTTGGGCCAGATGAACAGCGTTTCCATGAAGGGCTAGCGGAGTATATAAATGAGCAAGAAATCGATTACGTTTGTCTATTTGGAGCTCGAATGACTCATCTTTATGAAGTATTAAAAGAGGACTTTGAAGCAGATCGATTGTTATATACCGAAGATGATTACACAGCTATTATTGAAAAACTAGAACTTGCTAATGAGTCATCTATCGTTTTACTAAAGGGTTCTCGTGGTATGAAATTAGAGAAAATTTTACAAGCTTTTACGTCATAGTTTTTATTGAATCGGTGGGATAAAATGCTCACCGATTCATTCGTGAAAGAGGTTTTTGTTAAACGAGGTGAGGATTTGTCAATAGGTGTACTATGCATACATGGGTTTTCAGGTGGTCCCTATGAGATAGAGCCGTTTACAACATACTTACGGACACATACAGATTGGCTCATAGTAGAACCAACATTATCGGGGCATGGTGAAGCTTTGCACATGGATGGATTTACGGCAAAGCACTGGTTAATGGATGCAGAGCTAGCCATACGGTCATTAGCTAAAAAGGTAGAAGAGATCATCGTTGTAGGATTTTCAATGGGGGGCATCATAGCTTTATACTTAGCAAAACGTTATAAGGTAAAAAAGCTAGTATTATTAAGTGCTGCTGCAAAATATGTCAGCCCTAAGCAACTGGTAAAGGATTTCAAACTGCTTGCTACAGATGCTTATCATCATAATTTAACGAATAATGAGCTGTTCTTACGTTATCGGCATAAGTTTAATAATGTCCCATTAGCTTCAACAATTGAATTTATGAAATTGGTTAAAATAGTGGAACCGTATTATCAGCATATCCAAATTCCAGTGTTTATTGTGCAAGGGAAACAGGATGGAATTGTACCATTTAACACAGCGCAATTTCTTTATGATGAATTAGCGTCTAATCATAAAATTTTGTATTTTTCTGATAATGGAAGGCATCATATATGTCTTGAGGAAGATTGCTCAGAATGGTTTCCGCGGGTTTTGCTATTTTTAAAAGGCACATGAAGTAGTCAGATTATTACGACTCATGCGTTATCGTTGCATACGTATTAAAGCCATGTTAGACTAGTGTAAGCAATGGATACATTTTGTGCGAAGACTCTTCATATTTGGTTGAAGAGTACTTTTTTTTGAACACAACGGTTTTATTCTAAAGTGAATAATTACGACAGAATCGAACCGCTCGGTAAAGACCGGGCTTTCCTTTTCATATAAGAGAGCTCTATATGAACAATCATGTAGAGAGAATTTTTAAGTAACGGAAACGTTCCACTACACAGGCTCGAATTTGCCGACAACTTCATCTGAAAATGTAACCATTTGTCAACTTAAAAGGAAAAAAAGGAGATTGAGAAGTTTGACAAATTTTTCAGAATTAAATATTAGCGAATCTACATTACGCTCTGTAAAGCGTATGGGATTTGAAGAAGCAACACCAATCCAAGAAGGTACTATTCGTTTTGCAATTGAAGGCCGCGATGTATTAGGTCAAGCGCAAACGGGTACTGGTAAAACTGCCGCTTTCGGGATTCCACTAATTGAAAAAATTGACCCAAAAAACCCTAATATCCAAGCATTGGTTATTGCTCCAACTCGTGAACTAGCTATTCAAGTATCTGAAGAGCTTTACAAGATTGGCTATGATAAACGTGTGAAATTATTATCAGTTTACGGTGGGCAAGAAATTGGCCGTCAAATCCGTGCACTGAAAAATAGACCTCAAATCATTGTTGGTACGCCAGGACGTATTATTGACCATATTAATCGTCGTACGTTAAAATTAGAAGATGTGCAAACATTAGTACTGGATGAAGCTGATGAAATGTTAAATATGGGCTTTATCGATGATATTAATGCCATCCTAGAAAACGTTCCTTCAGAGCGTCAAACATTACTGTTCTCAGCAACAATGCCGCCAGCAATCCGTAAAATTGCTGAAACATTTATGCGTGATCCAGAAATCGTAAAAATTAAAGCAAAAGAATTAACTGTTGATAATATTGATCAATATTTCGTTAAATCGGCTGAACGTGAAAAATTCGATGTTTTATCTCGTTTATTAAATGTTCACCAACCAGAACTTGCTATTATCTTTGGTCGTACAAAACGTCGTGTAGATGAGCTAGCACAAGCTTTATCAATTCGTGGCTACCTTGCTGAAGGGATTCATGGTGATTTAAGCCAAGCTAAGCGAATTTCTGTATTGCGTCAATTTAAAGAAAATAAAATTGATATCCTTGTTGCAACGGATGTAGCGGCACGTGGTCTTGATATTTCTGGTGTCACACACGTATACAACTTCGATATTCCACAAGACCCTGAATCTTATGTTCACCGTATTGGTCGTACTGGTCGTGCAGGTAAGTCAGGTCTTGCTGTTACGTTTGTAACGCCACGTGAAATGGGTTACTTACGTATCGTAGAAGAAACTACGAAGAAACGTATGACTCCACTTCGTCCGCCAACATCAGATGAAGCATTAGTAGGTCAACAACGATTAGCTCTAGATACTCTTGAGGGTCTTATTGCTAATAACAACTTAGGTGATTACCGTACACTTGCGTCAGAAATACTTGAAAATCATGATGCAATTGATGTTGTAGCAGCTGCTCTTCGCTCATTAACAAAAGAGCCAGATGATACACCGGTAACAATTTCAGAAGAACGTCCATTACCAATGCGTCGTGAACGCTCTAGCAGTAATCGCGGCGGTGGAGATCGTGGTCGCGGTGGTAATCGTAACTACGGAGGACGTCGTGACTCTCGTGGTGGAGATCGCCGTAATAGTAGTAGCAGTAGCCGTCGTGAAGGTGGTCGCCGTGAAGGAGGCCGTCGTGAAGGTGGACAAGGTCGTTCTCGTTCTCCTCGACGCCACGAAGATTAATTCTCGTAAGTGGATATTTAAACCTTGCAGTCATACTGGCTGTAAGGTTTTTTTTCGTATATAGTTGAAACAAAACAGTTATTTATTCCGTATAACCTAATATAGAAAAAGAGGAGGAACGACAATGAGAGCTCAACCAGTGCATCAAATTTCCCGTAAAGGGTTAACTGTATGGCGTTTATATGGGGTCATACAAACAGTGGTGCTATTAATAGCAGCAGGGATCGTGGGCTATGGTACTTATTATTTTGAATGGCCGACGTTTATTTACTACATAGCTGGGGCAATTGTAATATTAAGTGCCATACTGTCAATATTTATTTTTCCTAAAATTAGATGGGAACGTTGGAGATATGAGGTGAGGGAACATGAAATTGAAGTTCAACATGGCTTATTTGTAGTAAAACGTACACTCATACCAATGGTTCGCGTCCAACATGTTGATACGACACAGGGACCGATTTTAAAGAAATATGATTTAGGTAACATATCAATATCAACGGCAGCAACCGTACATACAATTCCTGCACTTATCATGGACGAAGCAGATTCACTTCGTGCTCGTATCTCTGAATTAGCAAGGGTGGCGGAAGATGATGTCTAAGGAGATTAATCGTTTACACCCTATATCAGCAGTAATTACGAGCGTCAAAGCATTAAAAAGTATGATTTTACCTATTGCAATCATTATCATAACTAACGGTTTTAATTTCTCGCTAAATTTCCGTAGTGATCATTTTTTTGATACCATTTTACTCTTCGGTGTTTGGGGTGTAGCCGCACTCCTTGCATTGATTGGAGGCATTATAAAATGGCGGACATTTGTTTATTGGTTTGAGGATGGAGAACTCCGCATCAAATATGGATTGTTTGTTAAAAAGAAGCGTTATATTCCCTTTGAACGTATTCAAAGTTTGAACTACAATGAAGGGATTTTCCACCGCATTTTTGGGTTGGTCAAAGTTCAAGTTGAAACAGCGGGTAGTAAAGGTGGCAAGCCTGAAGTAGAGCTTACCGCAATTCGTAAAGAAGCAGCAGATGTTATTGAATTAGAAATGCGTCGTGCCAAAAATGAAATAGTAAATCAACAACATGAAGAACAGACGGAGGTCGTAGATCATTCGATTTCTACGCCAGCTATTTACCATATGTCCATGCGAGACTTACTAGTGTTGGCCACAACCTCTGGTGGGATTGGTGTTGTGTTATCTGGTCTTGCTGCTATCGCCTCGCAGTTTTCAGATATTATTCCTTATGAAACTGTTTTCCATGAGTTGGCTGATTTTATCAAAGTCGGGGCCTTTTTAGTAGCGATATCGATTATGTTAATTTTAATAGTTGCCTGGGTTGTTTCTGTCCTCATTACCCTTATTAATTACTTTGACTATACAGTCCGTATCGAAGAAGATAAGCTGATTATTACTAAAGGACTTTTAGAGAAAAAGCGTATAACTTTGCCTTTAAATCGTATTCAAGCTATTCGTATTGTTGAGAATCCATTACGCCAATTAACAGGCTTTGCAACGGTTGTTGTTGAGAGTGCGGGGGGGAACGGTGAAGAAGGGAAGGATAAAAAAATTACCTTGTTCCCACTCATTAAGAAACATGATTGTATGCAGACATTAGAGGATCTTTTCCCAGATATGAATTGGAATCCTTCCTTCATTCGATCACCTAAAAAGGCAAGACCTTTCTTTTATCGCATAGATTTTATTTGGCTTGTCCCTATTATTGGAGCTTGTAGTTATTTCTTCTATCCGTATGGTCTATTGTCATTGTTACTGATTCCATTAACGATAGTACTCGGGATTTGGCAGCATAAAACGGCAGGCTATCAAATCGATGGAAAGCAGCTGGCTTTACAATATAGAGTATTCAGTCGAATAACATTGATAGTGGAGAAAAAACGTATACAATCTATGGGGAGTACACAATCGTATTTTCAAAAGAGAAAAAATGTTATGTCTATAAAAGCGACAGTCATGTCGGGAGCATCAGGTACAACTGGCAGTGTTTCAAGCCTGGAACAACAAGATGCTGAAACGATATTATCGTGGTATGAACATTAAATGGAAAGCTAATCCTTTTAAATTTTATAAAGGATTAGCTTTTTTACATACAAATATTTGGAAATAGTGTTTATAATAAAATAAATAGAACAAAAGGGGTGGGGACTATGTTTAAATATGATTTGAATGAAGACGCTTATTTGAAATTATTGGATTTAAGTGATGTTCATGATTTATTTGCATTGACTGATCGTTCAAGAGATACATTACGCGAATGGTTACCTTTTGTAGATAGTGTTCAAACAATTAAAGATACAGAGGTGTTTGTAAAAAAGGCTATGCGACAATATGCTGATAACAATGGTATACAGGCTGGAATTTATTATAATGGACAGCTGGCGGGTGTCATTGGTTATCATCAGATCAATTGGCAGCATAAATGGACAAGCATTGGTTATTGGTTAGGGAATGAGTTTGTTGGCAAAGGGCTCGTAACAAATTCAATGAAAGCATTCATTGACTATGCCTTTCATTATTTGAGGCTACATCGTATTGAAGTAAGGGTAGCGGTTGGGAACATTCGTAGCCGTACGATTCCAAAAGTGTTGGGTTTTCATGAAGAAGGTCGATTGAGGGATGCGGAGTGGCTGTATGATCATCATGTAGACCAAGTCGTTTATGGTTTAACGGCAGCTGAATGGAAGAAAATTAAGATGACCAATGAAGCTACGGTTGTCCTATAAAAGGGGATTCATATCAAAAGGAGCAGTACCATGGAATCTAATGATCGTTCATGGTGCTGCTCCTCTTTTCATTATGATCTACCAGCCATTTTTTGTTTGCGCCAGCTTAAAATTCTTTTTGGGTGCAAATAGATAAGCCCTAGAATAAATCCAGTGACTAGCCCACCTAAATGTGCAAAAACGTTTACATTCGGTTGAAGAAAAGTCATAATGACACTGATGATGATGATTGGTAAAATAAGCTTACGAAGCATTGGCATTGTTTTACGAGTATAATACACTAATGCTCCAAAAGCACCGAAAATTCCAAAAATAGCCCCACTTGCACCAAGACTCGCATAGCTACTATCGTAGAATATGTAGGTTGCCATGTTGCCTACAATACCCGATACTAAATAAATTGTAATAAAACGGGCTTTACCTGCAATTTTTTCAAGCTCTGGTCCAAAGAGATATAAGGAAAACATATTAAAAAACATATGCATAAATCCTGCATGTAAAAACATAGCAGAGAATACACGCCACCACTCACCTTTTTGAATCAGGAAATTCGCTTGAATTCCGTAATTCCACAAAAGAGTTCCTACACCGGGTAAAAGAGACAATACATAAAGAATTAAATTGATTGCTATTAACGTTGACACAACAGGGTAATACTTTGTATATTGCTTAAAATTTTCTGTTCTACTAAACATGGCTCCACCTCAATTTACAATTATTATACATGCCTTGTTGGAAATAGGTAAAGGAGAAGGTCACATGATTAAGGGAATTGGTCTTGATATTGTAGAAATAGACCGTATTGAAAAAGCGATGAAGCGTACAGATAAATTTAAAGACCGCATTTTAACAACAAGGGAAAAAATTTTATTTGATAGTTACTCAGAAACTCGTAAGGTAGAATTTTTAGCAGGGCGATTTGCTGCCAAAGAAGCGTTTTCGAAAGCGATGGGTACTGGGATAGGGGAACAATGTAAACTACATGATATGGAAATATTACGCGGAGAGGCTGGAAATCCTGTTTTATATTTTAAGGAAGAGCTTGCCCATGGTTTTGTTAGTATTACGCATTCCAAGCAATATGCAGCTGCTCAAGTAATCTTATTAGAATAGGGATGAAGTTGTCTAAAAAGGTTGGTCAGTAAATTTAAATATATTGCCTTTTCTACAAATGACATAACTGACAAATATGGTTCATATATTGTCGTAGTGGATTTGAAAGAAGAAAGGGTGAAAGCGTGGGCAACCGAATAGTTAAATGGCTCGTCTTATTTTGTACAATATTACTTCTGTCGGCATGTGGTACAGCCTCACAGGAAAAAGTGTTGAAGAAAGTGAATGGTAAATGGGGAGAGACAAATGGCTATGAATTAAATGCTACGATGGAGATTAAATCTGGTGGTGAGCCTAGAAATTATAATGTAACAGTTTGGCATACTAAACCTGATTTCTATCGAGTAGAAGTCATGGAAAGTGGAAAAGATGTTTCTCAAATGATTGTGCGTAATGCGGATGGCGTATTTGTTGTGACACCAACATTAAACAAAATGTATAAATTCCAAAGTGATTGGCCTAAGAAAAATAGTCAAGCTTATCTGATAGGAGCTCTAGCAGAAGATTTAGCAGAAGATAAAAATCTTGTCATGAAAGAGGAAGAAAAAGCATATATATTTGAAGCGGCTACTAGAAATAGCTATAAAAATAGTATGCCTCATCAGGTCATTACAGTAGATAAGAAAACATTATTACCAACTTCTGTTGTTATTATGAATGATGTGAAAGAAGAACAAATTCGAATTACATTTAAGAAAATCAAATTAGGTGTGCAACATGCTGCCAAAGAGTATGCAGTTGAGCAATTTACAGATAAAGATAACACGAAAGGTGAACAAGCTACACCAGCTGAAAAAGATGGTAAAGAAGAAAAAGAAGACAAAGAAGCAGTTGGTGCAGATGTAGAGTACCAAGAGTTCCAAACTAGCTACCCAGTATTGAATTGGGCCCAATTGGCGAATGAAAAAGTGGTTCAAGAAAGTGGGATGGAACGCGTTATCTTAACATTTGAGGGTGAAAAAGCCTTTACAGTTATGCAGCAGCCAGTGACAAAGGAAAACTCTATGCTACCAGTATCTTCACCAGGTGATCCAGTTGATTTAGGTTTTACAATAGGTGCGATCACAGATACTTCAATTAGTTGGGAAAAAGATGGTGTTGAATTCTTTGTAGCGTCCAGTAAATTAACGCGTGAAGAAATGATTGAAGTTGCTACATCCATGACGATAAGTAGTATGAAGTAACTTTACTAGCTACAGCTTTCTAGTTGAAGAAAGCTGTAGCTTATTGACAATATAAAAGTTTGTGGTTTAGAAAATGTTAAGTGATTGCCTTTAAAGTAAAAGTCTCACGACTAATAAACGTAAAATTGTACAAGCTATATAAAAAATATGTATGTAATACATAATGTTTTAATAAAAAATAAAGAGGGTATTCTTATGAAGACACAGCAATATTTTCGACCAACGAAAGCAATGATTGATTTACAAGCAATCCAACAAAACATTAAAAACTTAAAAAAATTTATACGACCTAATGTTCAAATAATTGCAGTAGTAAAGGCGAATGCATATGGTCATGGAGATGTAGCCGTAGCACAGGCAGCTCTTGAGGCTGGTGCCACAATACTTGCAGTGGCCACGCCTGATGAAGCATTACATATTCGAGCACATTTTGAAGAACCAGACATACTAATATTAGGTGCATCTCCAGTTTCCTTTGCTCCTATCGCAGCTCAACAGCGTATTATGCTTACTGTATATGCAAGTGAGTGGGTACAGCAAGCAGCACCACTATTAGCAAAGGAAGCGGAACCTTTGCAACTACATATAAAAGTAGATAGTGGTATGGGTAGAATTGGCATTCGCTCTGAGCAGGATTTGTTAGCATTGTATCAAACAATTGAGTCTATTGATAATGTAGAGCTAAATGGAATATTTACGCATTTTGCAACAGCGGATGAGAAAGATTCAACTTATTTTGATGAACAAGTACAATTTTTTGAAAGTTGTTTAGCGGTGATGCCGAAAAAGCCACTACTTGTGCATGCATCTAATACAGCAGCTTCATTAGTTAAGGATTCTAACTTGCAGTACGATGCTGTTAGATACGGGATTTCAATGTATGGTTTATCACCTTCCTCCTATGTAGAAAGTATCCTACCCTTTGCCTTACAACCTGCATTTTCACTTGAAAGTGAACTTGTTCATGTAAAGGAAATAAAAAAAGGTGAATCTGTAGGCTATGGTGCAACATATGTTGCGCCATCAAATATGTGGATTGGAACTATTCCAATAGGCTATGCAGACGGTGTTATCCGTAAGTTAGGAGGACAAGAAGTTTTAATTGATGGACAGAGAATGCCGATTGTTGGACGAATTTGTATGGACCAATGTATGGTTGCCCTTCCAAAAGCATATGCTATAGGTGAGAAGGTAACACTTATTGGCCAACAAGGACAGAACAGGATTTCGATCGATGAATGGGCAACTAAGCTTGAAACCATTAACTATGAAATACCATGCATTATCACAGCAAGAGTTCCTAGAATATACTTTTAATGAACACACTTATGCCAATATATTATAGCTTTCAATTTTTGCCAGTATGAAGAATTTGGTTAATTAATGAGCACTGGAGATTTTATTTCTTTTCCAAATGTTAGATAGATGGATCATAACTGGTAATAAGTTGCAATAATAATTATTCGTCATATACCTTCGACAGCCAACATATTTTTACAATTTGTACTTCAAATTGTCAGATATTTTGTCATTTCATGTCTTTTCAACAATATCTTTCAATGATAGAATGGGAAGTAATGAAAAGTGTATGGTTCCGTTGGAGGTGCTTGCTGTGTACGATAAAAAGTTAAGAGAAGCTACAATTGCTGTTCAAGACAGATTATTTCTACAAACAAAGGAAGTAATTGAAGGTGAATCTTTTGTGCGTTCTTTAGCGCGCAAAAATTTAATGCAGGAGCAACCAAATCAAATACGGGAAGCTATGATTAAAGGATATGTTGAAATGTCTCATATTAATTTAATGATCGCGAGTGAATGCTTGCATGCAGAATATGAAGCACAACATATGGTGGAGCGTCTCGTAAGCGGGGGATGACACTTTGAATGTAAAACGTGGTGACGTTTTTTTTGCAGATTTATCACCGGTAGTAGGCTCTGAACAAGGGGGTACTAGGCCGGTGCTGATTATTCAAAATGATATTGGCAATCGATTTAGTCCGACTGTCATCATCGCGGCTATCACTGCACAGATTCAAAAGGCAAAGTTACCGACACACGTTGAAATCAATGCTGAAAAGTATGGTTTTGAACGTGATTCGGTTATTTTGCTAGAACAAGTGCGGACAATTGATAAGTCAAGATTGACAGATCGTATTACACAACTTGATCATGCAGTAATGGAAAAAGTTGATGGTGCGTTGATGATCAGTTTAGGTCTAGTTAAATTTTGATATACATATGTGTATAGAAAGCATTGGGATAAGTGATATCTCGATGCTTTTTTTATTTATTTATTCATCAGATTTTGAAACACCTATTTCATTAGAACGTAGGAAGAGGGTTGAAATGTTTGATGTGGGAAAAAAATCTCACCGTCAGTATGCTAGGACGTATTTGATAAATGGTAGAAAAAGAATTAAGATATACACAAGATTTTTAATAAAAATAGATTATTGAAAAAATTCTTAAAGGTATATGAAAATATACATAGAATATTCCATTTATAAATTCGATATAGTTTGTGTGTAATATGTCGAATAAAAGTATAAGGGTATTACTCCGTAAGGAAATGGAGGGACAGCAGTGACAAGTAAGTCTTCGGTTGAAATTATTACAGAGTGGGATATTATTGCAGCAAGACAACTGGGGCGTAATGAGGCAAAGGCACTTGGATTTGGCACTGTTGATCAAGCTCGTATAACCACAGCTATTAGTGAATTGGCAAGGAATATCTATTTATATGCCAGAATAGGTATAATTGAAATTGAAAGAATTGAGACAGAAACTGAAAAGAAAATAGTAATTGTTGCAACTGATCAAGGACCTGGAATTAAGGATATCCGTAAAGTAACAGAAGATGGTTATTCTACTTCGGGGGGCCTCGGTGCTGGCCTTCCAGGCGTTAAGAGATTGATGGATAGCTTACACATCCAATCTGTCATGGGAGAGGGTACAACAATAAGAACCGAAAAATGGCTGCGTTAGGACGTGAAGAAATTGAAACAATTAGAAGCTCAGTATAAAAATATATTGTCAGATTATATGATGAATCAAACAGAAAATAATTTATATATTGCTCAAAATTTCACACGTCAATTAATTCAAAAAAGCATAGCCCCTGAGGATGTTGTTAGTATTCATAAAAATGCTGTGGAAGCATTATTTCCTAATCGAAATGATGAATCTCAGCCAGCATATGATTTTCTTATTGAAGTTATGGTGCACTATGGTATGGCACATCGAGAGCATCAAAGCTTACTTCAAAAACAGGCCGAATATGAATTGGAAATGAGGATTGCGACTAACATTCAAAAGACCCTATTAAAATCAGATGTGCCCGAGCTACAAAGTATTGATATAGGAATGATTTCTGTTCCTATTCGTAAAATGAATGGTGATTATGTTCATTTTTTTCATGATGGAGAAGAATATTTAAGTATGGCAGTAACTGATGTTGTAGGCAAGGGAGTACCTGCCGCTTTATGTATGTCTATGGTGAAATATGGACTTGAGACATTGGGTTATGCCTATAAAGATCCTTCATATGTTTTAGAAGTCATTAATAGGGTAATAGAAAAAGGTGTTGATGATAGTATGTTTGTTTCTATGTTCTATGGCTGCTTAGATATTCGCCAAAACATATTTTCCTATGCTTCTGCAGGACACGAACCGGCTTTACATTATAGGGCTAAGCAAGATGAATTTGTTCCATTAGAAGCTAAAGGCTTATTACTAGGTGTGTTGTCAGAAACCAAATATACATTTCATGAAATTGTCTTAGAGGAAGAGGATTTAATCATCATGATGACCGATGGCGTAACAGAATTTAGAGGGCAGGATGACTTAAATTCAAGAGATATTATTGCTACAGTCATAAAAGAAAATAAGTATTTATCAGCTCAACAATTATGTCTGCTTCTATATAGAGAGATAGAGAAAGTACAGAATTTTAAACTGAGTGATGATTTTACTGTAGTTATTTTAAAAAAAATTTAAAAATAGGTTTACGTTTTAATGAAACAGGGAACAGAAAATAGTCTAACAAATATGGTGGAGGTGTGCTATATGGACGTGACAATACATTTTAAAGAAATTGATCATAAATTATTTGGCTTTGTTGAAGGTGAAATTGATACGTTTACGGCATCTGGATTACGTGAAGAATTGGAAGCTGTGAAGATTACAGAAGGAATGGAAATTGAACTTGATTTATCCAAGGTAAATTACATGGATAGTACAGGACTCGGGATTTTTGTTGCCTTTTACAAAAGAACATTACGTGAAAATGGCAAAGTGAAGCTCGTTGGTTTATCAACTAGATTACAAAGATTGTTTGAAATTACAGGACTAAGTGATTTGATGGATATCGAAACTGATAAAAAGGTGGAATTAAGATAATGAAGGAATTTGACTATATTGAAATTAGAGTTCCTGCTAAACCGCAATTTGTCAGTGTTATTCGGTTAACTGTCTCGGGCTTAGCAAGCAGGATTGGCTTTAATTATGATGATATCGAAGACTTAAAAATTGCTGCAAGTGAGGCTGTCACTAATGTCGTCCATCACGCTTATAAAGAAGATGAAGAAGGTGAAATCGTCATCGGATGTGCGTTATACGACAATAAAATGGAATTGATGATTGCTGACTACGGCAATAGTTTTAATTTCGAGGAAATTAAGACTAAGATTGGACCGTACCATCCTGAGGAAAATATTGCTGGGCTAAGAGAAGGTGGGTTAGGACTTTATTTAATGGAAACTTTGATGGATGAGGTGATGATCAATAACGATGGTGGCGTAACTGTCTTTATGACAAAGTATGTCACTAGGGAGCAGGTGGAAAAAAATGTCGAAAGAATCACTACATAAATCTTCATCCAAGGAAGATGTATTAAAGTGGATTGAATTGTACCAATCAACGGAGGATGATGAAGCGCAAACGGATTTAGTGATTCATTATCGATATCTAGTTGAGTCAATAGCACGTAAATATTCGAATGGTAAATCTTATTATGATGATATTGTTCAAGTAGGGATGCTGGGTTTATTAGGTGCAATCAGACGTTTTGATCCAAATGTTGGCCGGAGTTTTGAGGCATTTGCTGTCCCAACAATTGTTGGGGAAATCAAGCGCTTTTTACGTGATAAAACATGGGATGTTCATGTGCCTAGACGCATAAAAGAGATAGGGCCGAGAATCAAAACAACAGTGGAGGCGCTGACTATTGAATTGCAGCGTTCTCCGTCCATTCAAGAAATTGCCGAGCGTTTAGAGGTAGCGGAGGAAGAAGTATTAGAGGCTATGGAAATGAGTCGTAGCTATCAAGCTCTTTCTATGGATCATTCAATAGAGTCAGACTCAGATGGTAGTACAGTTACACTTTTCGATATTTTGGGTAGGGAAGACGATGGTTATGAAATGACTGATAAACGAATGATTGTTTCCGAGGCAATGGTTGTTTTGAATGAAAGAGAAAAACAAATCATTCAGCTTACATATTTAGAGCAATTAAGTCAAAAAGAAGCTGGAGAACAATTAGGAATTTCTCAAATGCATGTTTCTAGAATACAAAGAAAAGCAATCAAGAAATTACAAGAGGCTATTCTAGCAAGTGGCGGTGTATCGCTCTAATCCATCAATGGGTGTGCTGTGAATCATACTAAACACCTTTTAAATGTTTCAAAATAGTCTACTCCTTTTCGTTTGGGTAGACTATTTTTTTGCATTTTTAGTAATGTGTAATGGTAAAATGAAAAGAAAAAGGTAGTGATGATGTGGAACAAAAGCAAATGTTACAGCTCATTGCAAAAGATGTAGCGGTTAAACCAGGGCAAGTTGATGCTGTTATTAAATTATTAGAAGAGGGAAATACAGTTCCGTTTATTGCGCGTTATCGAAAAGAAGTAACGGGCTCTCTTGATGAGGTGCAAATTAAAGCTGTAGAGGATCGTTATCACTACATACAGCAGCTCGAACAACGGAAAGAAGAGGTTATCCGATTAATCCAAGAGCAAGAAAAGCTTACGCCAGAATTAGAAAAATCTATTCTTTCAGCAACAGTTCTACAACGTGTAGAGGATTTATATAGACCGTACAAGCAAAAGCGACGTACGAAGGCAACCATTGCAAAAGAAAAGGGATTAGAACCACTGGCCGATCTTTTATTAGCTTTTAGTCACGATACGTTAGAGCAACTAGCCATTAAATTTGTCGATCATGATCAAGTAGCCAATGCTGAAGACGCGCTTGCAGGGGCGAGAGATATTTTGGCAGAACGCTTTGCTGATGATGCTACTATTCGAGAGAAAATTCGTACGTATTCTTTGAAAGATGGCGTACTTGTAACAAGTGTGAAAAATACAGAAATAGACGAGAAAAATGTATTTGAAATGTACTACGAATATGAGGAGCCTGTTAATCGAATTGTTCCGCATCGTATTTTAGCAATAAATCGTGGAGAAAAAGAGGATGTGTTAAAAGTTTCGATTCATGTTCCAGTGGATCGAGTATTGATGATTATGTGGAAGGAATGGATACCAGCAACGGGTTCATCCCCAGCTATTGCTGAAGTGAAGCTGGCTATCGAAGATTCATACAAGCGTTTGATTCAACCTTCTATAGAAAGAGAAATACGTAATGAGCTTACTGAAAAAGCAGAAACACAGGCGATTCATATTTTCTCAGCAAACTTACGGAATCTATTATTACAGCCGCCTATGAAAGGCAAATATGTCTTGGGCGTCGACCCAGCCTATCGTACAGGTTGTAAATTAGCTGTTGTCGACGAAACCGGGAAAATGCTAGAGGTTACCGCTATCTATCCACATCCCCCTAAACCAGATGTGGCAAAATCGAAAGCTGTTGTAAAAGCAATTTTAGCAAAATATCCAATAAGTATAATTGCTATTGGTAATGGAACAGCTTCCCGTGAAACAGAACAATTTATTGTTGATGTATTAAACGAGCTAACTACTGAAGTAGCCTACGTTATTGTGAATGAAGCGGGAGCATCTGTGTACTCAGCATCGGATATTGCTCGGGCGGAATTCCCTGATTTACAGGTTGAGCAACGAAGTGCCGTGTCTATTGCCCGACGTTTACAAGACCCTTTATCAGAGCTAGTAAAGATTGAACCAAAAGCAGTTGGAGTGGGTCAGTATCAGCATGATGTTTCTCAAAAGAAATTAAATGAATCACTAACATTTATAGTAGAAACAGCTGTTAACCAAGTGGGAGTTGATGTAAACACGGCCTCTTCATCACTTTTGCAATACGTTTCTGGATTATCAAAAACTGTTGCAGAGAATATTGTGAAGGTTCGAGAAGAAAATGGTCAATTCACTACCCGCGTGCAATTAAAAAAAATTCCAAGATTAGGTGCTAAAACCTATGAACAAGCCATTGGTTTCTTACGTATCTCCGAGGCGAAAAATCCATTTGACGCTACTGGCATCCACCCTGAAAGCTATCATCTTGCAGAACAGATTTTATCAGAGGCCAAAATCGATAAAAAAGAACTTGGAACGAAAAAAGCGGAAGAAGCAATTGCTGCTTTGGATATTCATCAATTAAGTGAAGTACTAGAGATTGGTGTTGTAACAATTCAAGATATAGTAGATACTTTAATGAAGCCAAGCCGTGATCCACGTGACGCGTTCCCGCAGCCATTGCTGAAAACAGATGTATTGAAAATGGAAGATTTAAAGGTTGGTATGGAGCTACAGGGGACTGTGCGGAATGTAGTAGACTTTGGAGCTTTTGTTGATATTGGTGTGAAGCAAGATGGACTTGTACACATATCTAAACTTCAAAATAAACGCATTAAACATCCATTAGAAGTTGTGGCGTTAGGAGATATTGTAACCGTTTGGGTAGAACAGATTGATGTTAGTAAAGGGCGAATTTCTTTAACAATGCTCCCTCCTAAAAATCAATTAATAGATTGAGTAATAAATTTTTACCACGCTGTGCATACTACACAGTGTGGTATTCTTGTTGTTGGAGGTGATCAAGTTGGACAATGAGGAACTACAACAGCTTGTATGTCGAATTTCTTTGGAAAGTTTTCAAAAGCCATTTATACACCAGGCTTACTTTAATGGAAGATTACGTTCAACAGGCGGTCGATATCTTTTACAATCACACAATATTGAAATCAATCCTAAAGCCTTTGAGTTATATGGTATTAAAGAAATCCAAGGCATTGTACTTCATGAACTATGTCATTACCACTTGCATATCGAAGGTAAAGGATATCAGCATCGAGATAAAGAATTCAGAGAACTATTAAAGAAAGTAAAGGCACCTCGTTTTTGTTCAGCGTTACATACTTCTAAACCATCAATTAAAAAGCAACGACGCTACACATATACCTGTGTTAATTGCCAGCAATTATATATAAGGAAAATTAAAATGAATGTTGAAAAGTATTGTTGTAGCAAGTGTTTGGGCAAGCTTGAATTATTAAAGTAAAAAAAATAAAAAAAAGATTGACGTATTGTTTAGTTATCCCTATAATAGTAAAAGTCGACAAGATAACGACGACAATATAACACTTATTATTCCGAAGTAGCTCAGTTGGTAGTAGCACCTGACTGTTAATCAGGTTGTCGCAGGTTCGAGTCCTGCCTTCGGAGCCATGGCCCCTTGGTCAAGTGGTTAAGACACCGCCCTTTCACGGCGGTAACACGGGTTCGAATCCCGTAGGGGTCATTTTCATCATTTACTTTACAATAATATTGGTCCCGTGGTGTAGCGGTTAACATGCCTGCCTGTCACGCAGGAGATCGCCGGTTCGATCCCGGTCGGGACCGCCACTTATTGGGGTATAGCCAAGCGGTAAGGCAACGGATTTTGATTCCGTCATGCCTAGGTTCGAATCCTAGTACCCCAGCCATTCATTTCTTAATTTGAGCCATTAGCTCAGTTGGTAGAGCATCTGACTTTTAATCAGAGGGTCGAAGGTTCGAGTCCTTCATGGCTCATCTTTTATAAGAAAAAGGTTGACTTTCTATTATTATATAGTACAATGAGAAAGTTACTAATTGAATGCGGTCGTGGCGGAACGGCAGACGCGCTAGGTTGAGGGCCTAGTGGGGGCAACCCCGTGGAGGTTCAAGTCCTCTCGGCCGCACCAAAGTCACTTACAAAATCAATTAATTTATATGCGCCCGTAGCTCAATTGGATAGAGCGTCTGACTACGGATCAGAAGGTTGTGGGTTCGACTCCTGCCGGGCGCGCCATATTTTATTAAATAATGCGGGTGTAGTTTAATGGTAAAACCTCAGCCTTCCAAGCTGATGTCGTGAGTTCGATTCTCATCACCCGCTCCAAAAAAAGCATTGACAACCTCTTGGTTGTTTGATAAGATTAAATAGTTGTCTGATTTGACAATGCTATGAACCTTGAAAACTGAACAAGCAAAACGTAATCAATAAAGTTTTAAGTAGCTAGCCTAGCTAGTGAACAAAACAAAATTTTGGACATCAAAATGATGCCAGCAAAACAATTTGAGCTAATCAAATTTCTTTTATGGAGAGTTTGATCCTGGCTCAGGACGAACGCTGGCGGCGTGCCTAATACATGCAAGTCGAGCGAACAGAGAAGGAGCTTGCTCCT
>NZ_JBYMLP010000004.1:0-271057 GCF_057773605.1 Lysinibacillus sp. F12 | reverse complement strand
AGATGAGATTTCCCATTACGCAAGTAAGTAAGATCCCTCAAAGACGATGAGGTAGATAGGTTCGAGGTGGAAGTGTGGTGACACATGGAGCTGACGAATACTAATCGATCGAGGACTTAACCAAAAAGTTTGAAGCATTCAATGAACCGTTTATCCAGTTTTGAAAGAATAAAATTATTATAATATACTTGTAATTTTGATAAAATATGTTATAATAAGTATTGTCTTTCAAATAGTCTAGTGATGATGGCAAAGAGGTCACACCCGTTCCCATACCGAACACGGAAGTTAAGCTCTTTAGCGCCGATGGTAGTTGGGGGCTTCCCCCTGTGAGAGTAGGACGTCGCTAGGCTGTATACTAAAATTATTCCGAAGTAGCTCAGTTGGTAGTAGCACCTGACTGTTAATCAGGTTGTCGCAGGTTCGAGTCCTGCCTTCGGAGCCATTCTTGGAGAGTTGTCCGAGTGGCCGAAGGAGCACGATTGGAAATCGTGTAGGCGGTTAACACTGTCTCAAGGGTTCAAATCCCTTACTCTCCGCCAGCACTTTTAATTATTCCAAACGAAGGCCCCTTGGTCAAGTGGTTAAGACACCGCCCTTTCACGGCGGTAACACGGGTTCGAATCCCGTAGGGGTCACCATTCATTTTTATACCCAGATGGAGGATTAGCTCAGCTGGGAGAGCATCTGCCTTACAAGCAGAGGGTCGGCGGTTCGAGCCCGTCATCCTCCACCATTTTAAAAACAACATATATCATTAACGCGGGGTGGAGCAGTGGTAGCTCGTCGGGCTCATAACCCGAAGGTCGTTGGTTCAAATCCGGCCCCCGCAACCAAATGGTCCCGTGGTGTAGCGGTTAACATGCCTGCCTGTCACGCAGGAGATCGCCGGTTCGATCCCGGTCGGGACCGCCATTTTTTTATAATATATGGGTCAGTAGCTCAGTTGGTAGAGCATTAGATTGAAGCTCTAAGTGTCGGCGGTTCGATTCCGTCCTGACCCATCATTTTTTTGCCGGTGTAGCTCAGTTGGTAGAGCAACTGACTTGTAATCAGTAGGTCGTGGGTTCGACTCCTATCGCCGGCACCATGAATTCCCGGAGGGGTAGCGAAGTGGCTAAACGCGGCGGACTGTAAATCCGCTCCTTAGGGTTCGGCGGTTCGAATCCGTCCCCCTCCACCAGTTTTATTTTTTTATTTTTAAATAGGGGCATAGTTCAACGGTAGAATAGAGGTCTCCAAAACCTTTGGTGTGGGTTCGATTCCTACTGCCCCTGCCAATTTATTTTATGGCGATTGTGGCGAAGTGGTTAACGCACCGGATTGTGGTTCCGGCATTCGTGGGTTCGATTCCCATCAGTCGCCCCATTCAAGAATAAAGTAAATTTCATAATAATAACTATAATATAATGGCGATTGTGGCGAAGTGGTTAACGCACCGGATTGTGGTTCCGGCATTCGTGGGTTCGATTCCCATCAGTCGCCCCATAGTTGGGGTATAGCCAAGCGGTAAGGCAACGGATTTTGATTCCGTCATGCCTAGGTTCGAATCCTAGTACCCCAGCCATTTTTTGCGGAAGTAGTTCAGTGGTAGAACACCACCTTGCCAAGGTGGGGGTCGCGAGTTCGAACCTCGTCTTCCGCTCCAAGTATGATGGCGGCATAGCCAAGTGGTAAGGCACAGGTCTGCAACACCTTTATCACCGGTTCAAATCCGGTTGCCGCCTCCATATTTTTACTGCTAATCGGTTTATCCGATTTTTTTTATCTCCATTATGCCGGTGTGGCGGAATTGGCAGACGCGCACGACTCAAAATCGTGTTCCTTTGGAGTGTCGGTTCGACCCCGACCACCGGTATCATTACGTACATATACGTTACATTTAGTAAGTTTAGAAAGCTCACAAACCTTGATAATACAGGGTTTGTGAGCTTTTTTCATTTTTGGGGATACGATAAGAATTGAAATCATTTTACACACTTCAGGTAGAAGACATTGATATATAAGGCTTTTTACTACATTCCCTATCCTTATCACCGGTAACGAGGTTAGCGTAATAATATAGCAATAGTTGTGTAGGAAGATTAGTTAAAGAAGGTAGTTTTTAAGTGAATGGTGCATTGTCAAAAAAATAATATATTACACAATAAGTAAGTTTCAATGGAATGGTTGGAGGTGATTTTTATGAAGAAGGTATTAGTGGACAACAAGATGAATTTAAAGGGAACGATACTGCAAATGGTATTGATAAAATGTTTTCTGGTCAACCTGTTCACCCTACATGTAGAAATATGTTTGAAGCTGATATCGTATAACAAGCGAAGCTATAATACTACTTGGGGGTAATAGGGGTACTGGTGAATACGTTTAGAACCCAAAAAATAGCAATACAAACCAAAGCTTTGGTTTGTATTACTATTGTTAGTATGCTTCACCTTTTGAAATTATTGAACGCGAGCAAATCCAAATCCTGAAGCGTAGTCATCACCTATAGCAGCTCCATAACCACCTTTAATATCTACTGATTTTGCTCTCTCTTGTAAGTTAGAACGTAGTTGCGTGTTAGATAATGACGGATTTTCAGCCCAAATTTTTGCTGCTAAACCAGAGACATGAGGGGTAGCCATTGATGTGCCGCTAATTGTATTATAACCGCCATTATACCATGTAGAATAAACGGATGAGCCAGGAGCTGAGATTTCAATATCACCTTCCTGGATGACATAATCTCCAGCTGTAGATATATAACCACGTGAAGAGTAGTCAGCTACACGATAAGTCCCATTTTGTTGTACATTTTCTAAAGCTGCAACGGCGATTGCATTTGGTAATGCCCCCGGATAACCAATTGTTCCTTGCGCATAGCCAGAATTACCAGCTGCAGCTACTATTAGAACTCCTTTACTGTATGCGTAATTGACAGCACTCGAAATGAGGCTATTATTCGCTGAAGAACCTAGAGACATACTAATAATTGTTTTGGTACCAGTAGCTGTTGCTTGATCTGCTGCATGTCGAATAGCAGCAGCAATATCATCTGAGTATCCAGAACCGCTATCTAATAACACTTTGTAAGCCCAAAGATCAGCATCTGGAGCTACACCGTAAATGCCTGCTTGATCGCTTCCACCATCAGCTAAGGCCGTACCAGCAACATGTGTACCATGTCCGTTTCTATCAGTACAGCTGTTATTAATGGGTGTTGTCGCACCTGTAAAGTCTTTACATTGCTCTACGTTATTGACAAGGTCAGGATGAGAAGTATTTACACCCGTATCGAGTACGGCAATATTAATGCCACTTCCTCCAGTTGTAGATGTTAAAGTATCATTGTTATAAATTGCTTTAATGCCCCAAGGTATTTGTTGAGAAGCTCTTAAAGAAGTTACCAAATCCAGAGTTTCATTTTCTACCATACTATCGTCTTCCAAACCTATCGTATCTAATGTAACGATAGGCACTTTTGTAACTGTGAAATTTTTATTCTTCTGTAATGCTTCGAATTGTTTTTCATTCATATCAGTTGAAAATCCGTTCTCTGTTAATTCCCAACGAGCAGAATATTGAGTTTTTAATGTTGATTTTTCTGTTTTTTTGTTTGCCTCAACATAAACACGGAATTTCTCCTGACCACCGTCGTTTCCTAAGCTATCTTCGCTATCCATCGCTGTTGCGTACACCGGGTTTATTACTGATCCTGCAATCAAAAGACTTAGCAACGTACTTTTCATTTTTTTCATTCTTTCCAACTCCTTTTCAAATTAAGTTATAGTACTACAATTTGAATCTACCATAATTTAGGTTTTTTGATTATTGGGAAAATTATGATTATAATAAATGTAAAATACAGTCATTCGATACGGGAGGTTATGAAAATGAAGATTGGTTCATTAATTAAGTACTATCGTACAAAGCTAGGAATGACACAGAATTCAGTGGCGATGGGGATTTGCTCGATTCCTCATTTAAGTAAAATTGAGAATAATAATAAAGAAGCAAATAGCGAGACAATACGTCTACTGCTAGAACGATTAAATATTAGTATTCACGATGTAGAGAATAACGAACAAAATATTATTTGCCTATTAAATGATTTACAAAAACATATAAATTACCTAGAGATTGAGAAAGTAAAAGAGACAATGAGCAGATTAAAAGAATATGAAGAAATAATAGGTTTTACAGAATCTATTTATTTATATGAACTTTATAAGTTACGTTATTATGTGTTTGTTAAAGAGCATAAATTAGCAGACAATCAATTAAAATGGCTAAATGCCCACCGACCAAATTTTTCCCAACATGAAAGGTATTTACATTCATATTATTATGCATTAGTTTTAATTACAAAAGGTAAATATGAGGAAGCAGCTAAAGAACTAACTCAAATACTTCAAATACATCCAGAACTAGGGTCACTAGAAGGAGAGTTTTACTATCATTTCGCTTTAATAAAAGGGCGGTTAGAGGAACCAAGCCAAGCAATTATTTATGGGAAAAAAGCTCTTCAATTCTATAAGGACCAATTTAATTTTAAAAGAATTGTTTATACATTAATGTCTCTGGCACTCAATTACTCTCGAGGAAAAGTGTTTCACGAAGCAATCGAAATCTATGAACATTTAGTGAGAAATGTGGAGCTATTACAGCAACAGCAGCTATTACCTGCTATATATCACAATTTGGGGGATTTGTACCAAATGAGATGGGAATATGAAAATGCATTAATTTACTTTGAAAAAAGCGCTTCTTTAATGTCAAAGAACTGTGATCATTATCTGCTTTGCTTATATAATTTAGGTGTTACGCAATTTCGCTTAGAACAAACGGAAAAAAGTATAAAAACCTTTACTATTCTAAAGGAAGAAGCAAAAAATAAGAAAAAATTAAGTTTTAATTTATTTGCTACTTTTTATTTATATTTGCTAGGAGAAGAAAAAAAGAAAGCGATGGATTTTTTAGAAGGGAGGTTAATTCCATTTATAGCAGATAATGAAGAATTAAAAGAAATGCACCAACAATTTTCTAATTTATTGGGAGAGTATTATCGACAAGAAAAGCAGTTCGAGAAAGCTATGCAATTTATTGAAATTTAAAGGAGAGTGTGAATATGAAGAAAAATGTTGGATTATCAATTTTACTACTGAGTGCTGCAGTAATAATTATATCTGTTCCAATTCATCCACCGGTTTTATAAAAGGCAAGAGTGGGAGAAGGTAGTGGCTCTATCTAATGATTGAGGAACAGTGTAAACCACAAGCCTTTGAAACTGAGAGAGATAGGCAGATTTTTTATGAAGGGTATGGGAGAAAGTTAATTAATCAAAACGAGTACAATTACTTTAAAAATGGATTATATGAGTTTTTTTAGATGAAGATCTAAACCGTTCTGTAGGATAAATGACTTTCCTTCAGAGCGGTTTATTTGTTTTCGTTTCTTTTTTTTCTTTTCCATTCTTAATGATTAGTTCATGCTCTGTTCATGAAACAATTTTAAGCTAAGGATAATTAAAGAAATGGAGGGATAAAGGATGAATCTTGCCTGGAAAGAAATGAAGAAAAATAAAGTACGATTTTTAATCTTGGGCTCCATCATCTTCCTAGTTAGTTTTTTAACGTTTATTATTTCAGGTTTGGCGAATGGCTTGTCACAGGATAATGCAGCTTTAATAAAAGACTTACCGCAGGGGCAATTCTACATGACAGAGGATGCTGATGGGACGTTTAATCTTTCAAGAATCTCTAACAATCTACAACAGGAAGTCATGTCTGAAGAGAAGGAAGCAGTTGCCTTTTCTATTCAAATGGGCTTTTTAAGTGATGAGGATGATAAACAGCAAAGTGTGGCCTTTGTCACATCGACAGAGTCATCACTATTTAGAAATGTGCGTCAAGGTGAGGTCCTGTTAGACAGCTCGCTACAGGAAAAGGGAATTAAAGTGGGAGATATATTAGCGAACAATCAATATAGTGGAGAGTTCAAGGTGAAAGGCTTTGTGGAGCAAAAGAAATATAGCCATGCCCCTGTTGCTTATATCAGTAAAGAGGCTTACCAGGAAATGTATCGGATACAGGATATGCAGTTAATTTTTGTTCCACACAATGCTGCCAAGGATTTTGAGGGGCTACAGTCTTATAGCAATAAAGAATTTCTGAATGCTATCCCGAGTTACAGTGCGGAACAGATGTCTTTAAATATGATTATTTGGTTTTTAGTTGTCATTAGTGGTATGCTGTTTGCTATTTTCTTCTATATGATGAATGTACAAAAGATTGGCCTATATGGCATTCTAAAAGCAATTGGATTAAAAACAGGTAGGTTGTTTAACATGATCTGGACACAGATGGTGATTATTACAGCTATTTCACTAGTATTATCAGTCAGCCTTAGTCAATTATTCAATATAGTTGCGCCAAAGGGGATGCCATTTACGTTAAATTTAGGTACAACAATGCAGCTATCGTTAGTGTTCCTTGTCATTGGTTTTGTGGGAGCTACATTGTCAGGTCTACAAATTAAAAAAATTCAACCGTTACAAGCAATACACCAAGGGGAGGCTTAGTCATGACGTTATTTACGATTGATGAAGTAAGAAAAACGTTTAAAAATGGTGATGTCGAAGAGGAAATTTTAAAAGGTATTAATTTATCCTTAAAAGAAGGAGAGATTACGGCATTGGTAGGTGCATCTGGTTCAGGAAAAAGTACGCTATTAACTATAGCTGCTGGACTGCAACCCGCAACGGATGGACAGATTCTTTTTGAGGGACAAAATCTAACGGCTATGAACGAAGAACAAGTACGAAAGCTGCGTGCAAGTAAATTTGGCTTTGTTTTTCAGTTTGCTCATCTTGTACCTTTTCTTACCGTAGAAGAACAGCTGCTATTAATGTTGGATGTTGCTGGGTCTCCACTGAAGAAACATGAACAAAAGCATGAAGTAAATCGTTTATTACAGTTAGTTGGGCTGGCTCATCGTCAAGATGCTTATCCTTCTTCATTGTCAGGGGGAGAAAAGCAACGTGTAGCGATTGCACGTGCCATCATTCATCAACCGAAAGTGCTGTTTGCAGATGAGCCAACAGCAAGTTTAGATTCACAGCGTTCTAAAGAAATTATGATGTTATTAAGAACATTAACAAAAACTTTAAGTATCACAACATTATTAGTGACGCATGACGAAGAGATGCTAGCTTATACAGATCGTATTATTAAAATGAGCGATGGTGTGGTATTACAAAATAAGCAAGGCTCCCACTAGTAGGGAGCCTTTGTAGCGTTTAGGTTAAACGGGCATTACGACTCACTTTACAAACCATTCTCATTAACGCTTTGTGTAGAAAAGGAAAAATAGTAAAAATAACATCCAGTGTTTTGCGCATTGGCATTGGACAAATGATAGGCTTATTTTGATGAACACCTTCTATAGCAATTTTTGCAATTCGCTGAGCTGAGATCATTTTTTGCTGCTGTAATTGTTTGGTGATAATTGATTTATCCATATGAATCGCTTTGGCGTTATCGAAAATAGGTGTATCCACAAACGTTGGACATAAGGCACTCACCTTAATCCCAAATTCCTCAGCCTCATAGTGTAGAGAGGTCGTTAATCCTATAACAGCATGTTTGGTAGTAGCGTATGCAGAAGAAAAAGGAGAAGGTCCTAACCCTGCAGCTGATGAGGTATTGATGATATGTCCAAAACCTTGTTTTTTCATAAGTGAATAACCTATTTGAGTACCATAAATGACACCCCATAAATTAATAGCCATAATTTCCTTCCAATCCTCAATAGTCGTTTCACCCAGCTCTCCGTACATAGCAATTCCAGCATTATTAAACAGATAATCTATCCGATGATATTCTTCAATTACACCATGAATGACAGATGCTACACTATTGTAATCGGTTACATTTAGTGGTACAAATTTTGCATGAACAGCATCTTTATTTAACTGTGCTTCTAACATACGACCTTCTTGTTCTTGAATATCAGCAATAATGACAAATATATGTCGAGTAATTAATTCCTGGCAAATGGCCTTTCCTATCCCTGATACACCACCTGTAACAACAGCAATCTTTTTCATTTTTTAGGACCTCCCGATTTTGTCTCCTTCGTTTGCATAATGTTCAATGATAGAGCTATATTGCTGTGCCACTATATCAGCACCTTTACTATTTAAATGAACGCCATCCATAGTTACATGTAGCCCTCTTTTTTGAGATAATTTATCGATGCGTAAAGGATTTTTGTAAAATAAAACATCTAGTAGAACTCTCATTACACTCGTATTAATAAAGCTTGAGCAGTCCAAATGTTCTAAATGCTCTTTAAAGAGATTTTGCATATTCACAAAATAAACATTGCCGGATTTCAATGCAATAGACTCCATAACGGACGTTAGCTCTTTTACTTCGTTGTTAGAGTGATTTTGAAGATCTTCTCCTACTAATGCTGGAGATACTAGCACAACATTTTTAGAAGCGGTATGTGCTTTCTCTAATACTTTGAGGCAGTACTCTTCGAATTCTATATGATCCTTCGTCACGGGTTGTGCTTGCACCTTTAATAATTTTGAATAGACGTCATTGACGCCTACCCAAAGAAAAAGGAGATCATAGGAGGATTGGAGTGGCGTTTTTTCCAAGCGAGTAAATAAACTTTTAATCGTCTCGCCTGGATTCCCAAGATTGTCAAATGAAATATGAGGATATTGCAGTTTTAAAAGATTATAAAATGAAACTCCTGGACGACCTTCTGTTAAGCTATCACCTATTAAACCTACTTTCATTTAAATCCCACCTTTTTTAATTTCTTTTAAGAAAATCGTTATTGCTTGTTGAAAGAGTGGTTCTAATGATTTCAAATGTTGAGTATTGGTAAGCTGACATAATCCGCCTAGCCATGTGCCTAGTAAGACGGTCCAAGTATCTACATCGCCATGAACAAATTCGTTTTGGTCGATGCCCTCTTGAAGAATTGCACGATAAGCATTCATAGGTGTAATAGCTAAATTGAATAACTGCTGTATAGATTCGGGGGTTGATTTAGGATTAGATGCCAGTTCCTGACCTGATTTTAGTAAAGGTGTTTGATACTCATAGAGGACATGTAGGGCCATACCATACAATTTTTCTGTTGATGTGGTGTATGAAGATTCTTTTTGCAACCATTTGTCATGCCAATTTTTCATTGATTGCTGCGCTAAAAGCACAAATAACTTTTCCTTATTTTCGAAATGATAATAAATATGTCCTTTACTGTAACCAGAAACCTTCGAAATATCGCCAACAGATGTTTGATTATAGCCATGTTGAGAAAATAATTGGGTGGCATGTTTGATAATTTCAAGCTTTGCCTTGTCACTGTCATAGCGTCTTTTATTCAATGTTGTACTCCTTTAATGATTTGAACAATCGTTCTAATTTAATTATACATAATTTTCTAATTAAATAAATAGGTAAAATTTTTATTTGAAATACGGTTGGGAAGGAAGGAAATTCCAATTGTTTGTTGAATTATTTGTTATGCTTAAAAAAGGGGGATTTGTATGGGAAGAGTGATTGGCTTTGAATTAAATAGTCAGGAACCGAAGAAAGCGGCAGCTTTTTATAGCAAAGTGTTTGGCTGGAGGATAGCGGCTCCAAATTGGGATTATTGGCCAGTTACAACTGGGCATGAAAGCAAAATTGGGATTAATGGTGGTATTAGCAAAGGACCTAGTGATTATCCACATGGTACACGAATTCAGATTGAAGTGGATGCAATGGATGAAGTTATTGAGCAGGCAACCAGCAATGGGGCTACTATTTTACGTGGAAAAATGGAGTTTGAGGACTTTTATCTTGCTTATTTGATGGATCCGACTGGCATAGAAATTGGATTAATTCAACATAAAAATAACGAATAAAGTCTCTTTCAGAAGAGTCTTTTTTCATTTTTAGCATAACTACACGTCTTTATGGGTAAAGAATCGATGGAGGAGGGATAATGTGAGGAACATATTGAAATTAGTATGTTTGATCCTGATAGCGATTGGCATAATACCGAGGGAAGTGCAGGCAGCCAGCTTTAAAGATTTAACGGATGATACCTTGATGACAGAAATCCATTATTTAGTAGAGCAGGATATTGTGAAGGGCTATTCCAATCAGTTATTCAAGCCGAATGATTATGTAACGAAAGCACAGGTAGCTGTTATGCTAACACGTGCTTTGGGGCTAAACACAATCAACATACAAAACCCCAATTATCAGGATGTAACGCCAGCTAATAAATACTACAAAGAAATAGCTGCTGTACAAAAAAAAGGAATATTTGATGCAGCCCATAAATTTAACCCAGATGCACCGTTAACTAGAGCGGAAATGTCTATTGTGCTAAATAGGGCTTTCCAATTAAAAGGGTCAGATCCTTATTATTTTACAGATGTGACGGAGCAGACATATGGTTATAAAGAAATTTTAACACTGGCTCATAATCATTTGGTAAGGGGCTATGAGAATGGTGAGTTTAAACCTAATGCTCCTGTTACACGTGCCCACTTCTCAGCTTTTTTAGCGCGAGCATTGACTCTTTCTAAGCCTAGTTTGCTAAAGGACCCCGCGTTTGTTTATACGTATGGCTATTATTCTTTAAGTGACCATAAGCGGTATACCTTGAGCTATCAATATAAGCAACATGACGGTAAAAATGATGTATGGACAGTCAAAAATATTAGCACAGGACAAACTCTTTCTGATGAGCTTTTATATGGTCATGATCGTGTATATGGTCAAGCCATTGCTAGTGACGCTAATACACATTATGATTTATATATGGAACTACCACTTAGAATAGGGGTTATTTTACATGAAGATGATCCAGGGGTTACTGCAGGAGAACGAGTAACTGTAAAATCAACGAATGGTACAGTACAAGCTGGAGAAGTGCAATATACGGGTGTAATTATAGTAGAGAAAAGGTCAGTATATAGTGATGTGGTAAAAACTTATTATTTCGTAGATGATATTGGTTTAGTCAAGGAACTACACAATGATAAAGTTGTATTTGAACTATTCAATCGGACAATGAAATAATCAGGAAAGGAAAGCAAGCCACTGATGGACTCGCTTTCCTTTATTGTTGTAAAGAGATATGAAAAAAGCGCTGTAGAGCTTGCAGCCATTCCTTCTCAGTGTTTGTTGTATAGGTAGTTAAGGATTGCCCTTCGTAAATTCTAAATTCATTGTTCATCATCGTGTGACGTCCACGAGTAGTTCGAATCATGGCAATTTTATTTTTTTGTTTAGAGAGTCGTGGGGCAAATTTTGCATCATTTGCATCATCATGAAAACAATAAAGCAAACGCCATTGTTGCTTGGTTAGTTCAAAAAGCATCCAACCATTTTCTTCATCATACTCTACTTTATACAATTCTCGGCCTTCGCGATGCTGATATCCTGCTATTAACGGTACTGGTTTACAAGGCGCTAAAGCACCAACGCCTACATCTGAAATATAGGATTGTTTTGCATCTTTTACTAGTAATAGCTGGTGCATGGGTATATCTTCAGGAGGAGAGTGTTCTTCAACATTACGCCAAAACTGAGCATAGCGGTTGGTAACTGAAAAGCCGAGCTCCCGTAAAAGCCAGCTAAATAAAATATTCAGTTCAAAACAATTGCCCCCACGTCTTTCTATAATAATCTTTTGAAATAAATCAGGAATAGAGAATGAGATACCGAGGTTCAAGGCAACATCTAAATTTTCATAGGGAATCGTCAATAGATGCTTTGTTTGTAGCTGTCCAAGTAGTTGGACGGTAGGCTCTAAGGTTCCTTGAAATTGAATATGCTGTAAATATTGCTGAATCTGTGCATTCATAAAATCGCCTCACTTCCTTATTAATAACATAACCGAAACAGCATCAGAATACACGCATAATATTAAGAGGGAAATGATAGAAAAATAGCTAAATAACTTGTAGAATTAATATATTAGCTACTATAAAGTGAAATATTTCCCAGTATAGTTAATGAATAAGAAATTAAGGTAGGTATGATAAGGAAAATGAAATGGATCGAAGTCAATACATATGACGAAATGAGCGAAGTGGCCGCAAATATTTTTTTAAAGCAAATACAGAAGAAGCCCAATAGTGTTCTAGGATTAGCAACTGGTGGTTCACCTGTAGGAATGTATAAAGAATTAGTAGCGCGATATCAAGCCGGTCAATTAACATTTAAGGATGTACAAACTTTTAATTTAGACGAATATGTAGGTCTTAAGCGCTCAAGTCCTGCAAGTTATTGGACTTTCATGCACAACAATCTATTTAATGGTGTAAATATTAAACAAGAAAATATACATTTGCCAAATGGTGAGGCAGAGGATTTAGCTGCTGAATGCAAGGCATATGATGCAAGGATTGATGCAGCAGGAGGTATTGATTTACAGCTTCTTGGAATTGGCGTAAATGGTCATATAGGTTTTAATGAGCCAGGTACACCGTTCGATTCGATGACGAATATTGTTGAATTAACGGAATCGACAAGAACAGAAAATGCGATTTACTTTGATGACGCAGCAGATGTCCCAATACATGCCATTACGATGGGCATTCAATCGATTATGAAGGCGAAGGAAATTGTCCTGATTGCCTTTGGTGAAAAGAAGATGGAGGCCATCCAAAAATTAAAAAGTGGCCATATTACTGAAGATTTCCCTGCAAGCCAATTATTAAAACATCCTAACGTCACGATTATTTATGGCGGTACCAATTAACAATAAAAAGCAAAGCCTTCTTATGATTGAAGTCTTTGCTTTCTTGTTTTTCTGATTACCATATGAGCAAGGAATATACGCTCCAGCAAATTACTGCTACAATAACAATTAAATCAACCTTGTTGAAGAGAAAGGTTACTGTTCAAGAGTCTGAAGGTTCCTATCGCTAGAATGTCGATAGTTTCTCCTCAAGAAGTAAATGATCGTATAGAATCATGGGAAGAAGAGGCAATAATAGATAAGTGCCTCACATCAGTATAGAGGCAAGCTTAAGGAAAATAAGAGGAGGAATGAACGTGAAAAATACCGTACCACGTTTACAAAAGGGAGATCTAGTTGGTGTAGTTGCCCTATCAAGTGTAGTAAATCATGAAAAGCTAGGGGACGCATTATCTTTTTTAGACGAGTTGGGTCTTCACTATATTGTAGGGGATACGATCCATGCAACGCATGATTATTTAGCTGGTAGTGATGAAGTTAGGCTAGCTGATTTTCATGAAATGGTAAAAAATCCTGAAGTGAAAGCTATTTTTTGTGTAAAGGGTGGCTATGGCTCTGCTCGCATAGCTGAAAAAATTGATTATACGTTATTAGAGGAAAATCCAAAAATTTTCTGGGGCTTTTCAGATATTACCTATTTGCATTGTGCGATCAATGAGTACGCCAATTTAGTAACATTCCATGGACCTATGTTAATGGCGGCCAATAAAATGGATGAACTATCGAAGAAAATGTTTGTACAATTATTTTCCCCCATTGAAATACAATACACGGAGTCAATTTCTCCTTTAACAACCATTGCTGGAGGGGTGGCACGCGGTGAATTAATAGGAGGAAATCTGTATCGTCTTGTCAGCACATTAGGCACTAAATTTGAGATACAAACAGAAGGTAAGATTTTATTGATAGAGGAGTTAGCAGAATCCATTCCTAATATTGATTCGATGTTACAGCAATTAAAGCAAGCTAGGAAAATTGAGCAACTAGCAGGTGTTGTCATTGGTTCCTTTACACAAACAGAAGCGAATGAAACAGCCTTACATAATTTAATGAAAGAGTATTTTGGAGACTTAGGTATTCCTGTTGTGGCAGGTTTTAAAATAGGACATGAATCAACCAATGTAGGCATTCCCTTGGGGGTAGACGCCTATTTAGATGCAGAGGAAAAAGTGTTGAAGATATTACCAGGTGTGTATTGACTATAGGGAGATGTTAAATGATATGGATATTGAGAAAAAGCTCTATGAGGCAGCCGTCCAATTAGTGGAGAAAAGATATCCGTCAGGATGGGGTGGAGCGGCGGCTTTGTATTCGGAGGACGGGCATATTTTAACTAGTGTTGCACCAGAGGTCATCAATGCAGCTACTGAATTATGTATGGAAACGGGTGCTATTCTGGAGGCACATAAATTGAATACAAAGGTGACACATTCGATTTGTGTTGCTAGAGAAAATGAAAAATCTAAATTCGTAGTACTGACACCCTGTGGGGTCTGCCAAGAAAGACTCTTTTATTGGGGAGAGAATGTGAAAGCAGCAGTTACGAATACAGACGATACACTACTATTTAAAACTTTAAAAGAGATACAACCCTATCATTGGTATAAGGCCTATGAACAATAATGCAAAAAAGACGTTACATAAAAATGTAATGTCTTTTTACGTTTGCCTTAATAAGGCTCAGCATTATGGCCTTTATCTATCGCATTTTGAGAGGCTTGATCTCCATCAATATTGCCAAGTGGCTTTGAAGTTGAGGATTCCTTTCTAGCCTTATGCAACCCTTCTTTTAGCAAACGACCATATTCTTCATCTGCTTCTTCCGCAAGTGCAATCATGGCATTTTGTATCTCCATATGACAGACCGATAAATCACGAATTAAATTGGCAAGCAGTTCATCGCGCTCCCATTGCTCAAAGTTACGATAAGTTTCGCCAGCTTGCTTGGTATTACTTTGACGGTCAATGGATTCTCGAACAAGGTTGCCTTCTACATATGGAGTATATTCCTTACCATCCTGTGTTGCTTCCTTTAAGCCATTTAACATGGAGGGCTCATAATTAATATGTGGATTTTGACCAGGTGCTAAATCTCGTTTATACATCATTTGCCCACCGCTTTGATTGGTTGCTACACGTTTTTTTGGCGCATTAATTGGCAATTGAAGATAGTTAGCTCCTACACGATGACGCTGTGTATCCGAATAAGAGAATGTACGACCTTGCAACATTTTATCATCAGAGAAATCTAAGCCATCGACTAGTACGCCCGTACCGAAAGTAGCTTGTTCTACCTCTGCAAAATAGTCCTCAGGATTTTTGTTTAACACCATTTTACCGACTGGATACCATGGGAATTGATCGTTTGGCCAAAGCTTTGTGTCATCCAATGGATCAAAATCAAGCTCAGGATGTGGACCATCCTCCATAATTTGAACATGTAACTCCCATTCAGGAAATTCTTCACGTTCAATCGCATCATATAAATCCTGTGTGGCATGATTAAAATTTTTCTGCTGAATTTCTTCTGCTTCTTTTTGTGTTAAGTTTTTAATGCCCTGAAGTGGTTCCCAGTGATATTTGACGAGGACCCCTTTGCCTTCCTGATTAACCCACTTATACGTATTGACGCCAGAGCCCTGCATCATACGATAGTTAGCTGGAATACCCCAAGGTGAATATACAAATGTAACCATATGGAAGGATTCTGGTGAGCTAGCACAAAAATCAAAGAAACGTTCAACGTTCTGAATATTAGTAATAGGATCAGGCTTAAATGCATGAATCATGTCAGGGAATTTCATGGCATCACGGATAAAGAAGATTTTTAAATTATTACCAACTAAATCCCAGTTGCCATCCTCTGTATAAAATTTTACAGCAAAGCCTCGTGGATCTCGTAATGTTTCAGGAGAGTGTCCACCATGTATAACCGTTGAAAAACGGACAAATACAGGTGTTTTTTTTCCTTTATCCTGAAAGACCTTTGCCCGAGTATATTTAGAAATAGGTTCATTGCCTACAACACCATATGTTTCAAAATAACCATGTGCACCAGCACCGCGAGCATGAACAACTCGTTCCGGTACTCGCTCCCTGTCAAAATGACTTATCTTCTCTAGAAAATCATAATTTTCAAGTGTTGCAGGACCGCGATTACTGACTGTTCGTAAATTTTGATTGTTAGTAATGGGATGCCCCTGTCGATTTGTCAATGTTGTATCTTGATCATGTTTTGAATCATTTTTCTGCGTCATCGTATGACCCCTTTCCAATAGATACGTCCATTTTGTCCTTGAAAGGGGTAATTTAGACATAGGGAATTTTTACATATTCGCTAATAAAAAAAGCTCTCCATACATAAATGTAGGAGAGCCTTGGATGGTGTTTTCAAATGGAATCAAGTTTTTTGAGTATGGCCTTTACCTATAGTTGGTCATTAGTCATGGGTCATACAGTAACAGGTAACTTGTTATTGGTTTTAATCTAATTAGCCGTAAAGCTAAATTTGAAAACAGCACATCCAACTCGGTTTGGAGTCTCACCGCCCCGAGACTAGAAATAGCGGGAATCATCAAAGTTAATTTGTATACTGTAATTTTTTGAATTAATAAGATTGGATAATTTATGTGCCTCTTTTTCAAGCTTCATTGCGCGCTCCCGATAGTCGTCAGGCTCATATAATGCAATCTCGTATAGCATTGCTCCATCACCATAGCCAAAACGAACACTTTCTTTTTCCCGCATACTAAATTCTTTACATAACTCAGCCTCAGCACGAAGCTGTGTAGCTAATTCGATAGCTTCTACTAGTGCGAGTTTCTGATCTTTAAATTCTACTGTGTTTTGGATGTTTGCTTCATATACTAGACGATCTAGTGTACGGGTATCTAGACGAACTTGTGCCAATTCGGTTTCGATAAGGGGGAGTGCACGGTTACTTGTTTTAGGAGTCTGTCCCTTTTCTACTGTCACAAAAGCACTACGATGTAATTCACTAATAAGCTCTTGTGTTTTTTTTCCTAAAATACTTTTTAGTTTAACAGCTTCTGCAAGATTGATCACGCAAACACGTCCTTTTTATAAACTTGTAGATGGTGCATTGTTTGATAGGAGGGCAATTTGATAGTCACCTCCATGAATTTGGTTAAACATTTTGCCTGCTGACGCCAAAAGGTCATTCGCTGCTTCATGTGTTAAAGAGGGTCTGAGATAAAAAATCTGTAGCGCCTCAGTCGTATCCTCTGTAACGGCTGTACGTTTAGAATCGACAAATGGAGAACCAAATGCTCCCTTCTCATCACGACTGTAGAGGATCTTGTTGAATGTATTAAAACGCCCATTTAAACCCTCATAACCAATGTCTTCATGGCCAAGAGCTATTTCTACATATCCTTTCATAAAGGCTATATCATATAGACCAACTGGAATTTCATATTGAAGAGAGAAGAAGTTATTTAAATCTACAGCAGAATGAAATGGTGTTACATAGTTTTGTTTACTAATTCGCCGCATAAGACTTTCTGCTGAGTGTCGATAACGATTTGGATCTGAACCTAGCTTTTTCCAAAATACCCGCCATTCAGCAATACCCTCACGCTGGTTCACAGGAAAATCCTGCATGTCTAGAAAAAGGTTTTCTTGATACAATTGCATCCGACCTTTAATCATTTGAGGGGATTCTGCTACAACAATTTTGGTATAATGAATAATGCCGATTTTTAGCTCGGGATGTTGCGTTAATAGAGATTCATTAATGGAAATTTCCAAAGAACATCACCTACTTTATCTATTTCTATTATTGTATCATGTAAGGAGTTGGAAATAAAATGAACATACATGACCTACAGCGAGACTTTGTGGCATATGCAAGAGCCATTGGCGTTGATAAAATAGGTTTTACAACAGCAGCTCCCTTTACAGAATTAAAAAACCGACTGCGTCGCCAGCAGGAGCTTGGTTATCAGTCTGGCTTTGAAGAAAGTGATATTGAAAAACGTACCGAACCCCTTCAATTATTAAACGAAGCAGAGAGTATTGTCTCGATAGCCGTTGCTTATCCCTCCCGTATGCAAAATGCACCCATTGGTAAAAAGGGAGCTAGAAGAGGAATATTTTGCCGTGCTTCATGGGGTGTCGATTATCATACAGCAATTCGTGAACGTTTGAAGTTATTATCTGCTTGGCTTGAGGAGCGTGTCGAAGGTGTACGTATCGAGTCGATGGTTGATACAGGTGCACTTGTAGACCGTGCTGTAGCAGAACGCGCAGGCATAGGCTGGAGTGGTAAAAACTGTTCGATTATAACACCTGAATTCGGGTCATATGTGTATTTAGGAGAGCTCATAACCAATGTTCCATTCTCGCCAGATAAGCCAATGGAGGATGAGTGCGGGGAATGTCGCTTATGCTTGGATGTTTGTCCAACGGGTGCATTAATCCAAGGAGGGCAATTGGATGCACAACGTTGTATTGCCTTCCTCACTCAAACGAAGGGAACACTTCCTGATGAGTTTCGTAATCACATTGGTAATCGCCTCTATGGTTGTGATACATGCCAGAGTGTGTGTCCCAAAAATAAAGGGAAGATTAATTGGATTCATGATGAATTTATACCGGATCCGGAGCTTGCCAAACCATTATTAACACCACTATTAACGATTTCCAATAGAGAATTTAAGGCCAAGTTTGGCCACGTTTCTGGTTCATGGCGAGGTAAAAAGCCTATTCAACGAAATGCCATCCTTGCACTGGCCCATTTTAAAGAGGAAGCGGCTATACCAGATCTCATCAACCTTTTGAAGAACGATGATCGTCCAGTCATACGAGGCACATCAGCATGGGCTTTAGGGAAGATAGGCGGAGAACAGGCTAAGTCTGCCCTATATGACGCGGAAGCTAATGAGCAGGACGAAGAAGTATTGAACGAAATTCACAAAGGTTTGCAGTTTTTTCATGAATGAAGAGAAAAAACACTCCATTAAATGAGTTCCACTTAAAGAAATTTTTATAATAAGGAAGTGTATCGTTATGCCATTGCATATCGTTTTATATCAACCAGAAATTCCAGCGAATACAGGAAATATTGCTCGCACTTGCGCTGGTACAAATACATCATTACATTTAATTCGTCCACTAGGCTTTTCAACCGATGATAAAATGTTAAAGCGGGCAGGCTTAGATTATTGGCATAGTGTGAATATTGTTTATCATAATTCACTGGATGATTTTATAGAGTACTCTAGAGATGGAGATGTATATTTAATCGAAACATATAGTGATGAGCCGTTCACCACACATGATTTTAGTAATAAAGAGCGTGACATTTACTTTATGTTTGGAAAAGAAACAACAGGCTTGCCAAAAGACTTTGCGTATGAACGTCGTAATATGTGCTTGCGTATTCCACAAAGTGATCATGTCCGTTCACTCAACTTATCTAATACGGCTGCGATTGTTATATATGAGGCATTACGACAACAGGGATATCCAGGTTTACATTAATAAAAGCAGTTCTCATTTGTGAGAACTGCTTTTTACTAAAATTTTAATAATACAACATTTCCAGCTGGATCTTCAGTTTGGAATCCACCGTCTATATCGATAACACGTGCACCAATTGTGCGAAGGTTTGCTTTCATCATGGATGCTTGTTCTTCATTATCTAAACGCAGTGAGAACGTTTTTAAGCCTACTTGGTTTTCTCCAAGCTTTGGAGCATTTTCTGAGTGCCAAGTGTTTAAGCCAATGTGATGGTGATAGCGGCCAGTAGAAATAAATAATGCCTGTGAACCATAGCGTGCCACAATATCATAGCCTAAGCCCTTTGTGTAAAATTGTTCAGCCTCTGCCAAGTTCGAAACAGATAAGTGAATATGTCCCATCACTGTACCTGATGGGAGGCCATCCCAATTTCCATCACCTTCTTCTAAAATCGATCGAATATTTAGTGGCTCTGTTACCATATTCACTTGGTCCTGATGCCAATCCCATACATTTTCAGGGCGATCTGCGTATACCTCAATACCATTATGATCAGGATCATTTAAATAGAGTGCTTCACTGACAGCATGATCAGAAGCCCCAAGATATACTCCTTTTTCGTGAAAATGCGTTATAATATTTGCCAAATCACGACGAGTTGGTAATAGTAATGCAAAGTGATAAAGTCCAGTCGTCATGCTAAGCTTTTCTTCCACTGTGTCTGGTTGGACTATTGTTAATAGTGTAGTATGTCCATCTGCTGTTAAAGTAGCTTTATGTGATTCTTGGTGTAAAACGTTGAAGCCAATAACCTCTTGATAAAATGTTAAAGAACGTTGAAGATCGCTTACTTTTATTTCAACATTTGTTACATATGTGTTAGGTTTTTCATGAAAATGCATATAGAATACCTCCGGTAAGTTATTTTTATTCATTTAGTTACTTTATGTAAGTTAGTTTATTTTAATAATAACTGAAAGTCAAGTAAGTTATTTTATTGTCGACAAAAAAGAAAATCACTAAGCATATCTAATGCTTAGTGATTTTCTCGAGGTATTATTTATCCGCTTTGTAATCGCCTTCGTACCCAGCAGTAAAAATAGCTGTTAAGAAAGCAACTGTTACACCAATGATTAATAATAGTTTCATGGAAGTAACCCTCCTCATGTAATAAAGACATCTCTATTTAGTATAGCCTATCTACTATAAAAATGAAACGACATACCTGAATAAAATATGTCAGAAATGGTTCAAACGTATAATTATCGGGAAAACTATTAAGGAGGTGATTAGTATGAAAAAAAAGGTGCCAAACATTGAAAATGGTACGATGGCGAGAGATATGAAGGAATTAAAAGATTTGGGCAAACAAATGGAACATTTACGTGATGGTCTAGAGCTTGCGGATGATGAGCGTATTGCAGATCCTATTCAATTGGAAAGTATCGAGGAAAAGGATGAATAGTGGTAAATAACAGTAGCTTCCTTATTTTTCTTAAATCCAATTTTTTGTATAATGGTACTAGGAAAAAGAAAGGGGTTGTGATTCGTGTATTTACAATCATCGAAAACATTATCAAATGGAGTAGAAATGCCTCGTTTCGGCTTAGGTGTTTATAAAATGACAGATCATGAAGAAACATTACAATCCATCGATACAGCGCTGAAGTTTGGTTATAGAGCTATCGATACAGCATCTTTGTATGGGAATGAAGCAGAGGTAGGAGAAGCTATCCGTTATTCAGGTATACCACGTGAGCATATTTTTGTTACCACAAAAGTATGGAATAATGACCAAGGATATGATGAAACCTTACGGGCTTTTGAAGTATCGCTAAAGAAACTTAAGATGGATTACGTAGATTTATATTTGACACATTGGGCTGTTCCAGAAACATTTGAGGAAACTTACCGCGCTATTGAGCGCCTATACGATGAAAAACTAATTCGAGCAACTGGTGTGTCGAACCATCATGAGCATCATTTAGAAAAAATACTAGCAAAGGCCAATATTGCTCCAATGGTTAATCAGGTGGAAATGCATCCGTATTTACAGCAACAAGCATTAAGTGCATATTGCCATGAACATCAGATTGCTGTCACTGCATGGTCACCGTTAGGGCGAGGTGGCGTACTTGATGATTCTACTATCTTAGAAATTAGCAAGGAAATCGGCAAGACCACTGCTCAGGTAGTGTTACGCTGGCATTTACAAAATGACACATTAATTATTCCTAAATCAGTGACACCAAGTCGAATTGAAGAAAATGCACAGATTTTTGACTTTGAATTAACACAGACTCAAATGGAAAAGATAGCGTCATTAAATCGTAATCAACGATTTGGGCAAGATCCAGATCATTTCAAATTTGATTTTTAGTTCTATATATAAATCCCGCTCTCGTTATTGAGAAGCGGGATTTTTTGATGATTGTTCGTCCTTGACGGTAATGCGTTTATTTAAAAATGGATGGTCAAATTCTAATTGGATAGCATGGAGTTCATAATCACCACTAGCAGTTTCTCTTGCGCCGTACATAGTATCACCAATAATGGGATGACCGATGTAGGCTAGATGTACACGGATTTGATGTGTTCGACCAGTTTCAAGAATCAAATGGACCACACAAGAATTCTTGTAGCGTGAAACGACTTCATAATGGGTCACTGCATGCTGTCCAGTTTGCGACACGACACGTCTAGAAGCGTGATGTCGATCCTTACCAATAGATTCAGAAATGGTACCCGATGAGGAGCGTATATTTCCTTGTACTTCCGCTGCATATGTCCGAATAATAGATTTTTCTTCAATCATTCGATCGAAAATTGATTTCGCTAAAGGATGCTTGGCTACAAGTAATAAACCTTGTGTCCCTTTATCTAATCGATGGACATGCTCTGCATAAATACCACCTTGTTCTTGAATATGTGCCATAACATGGTTCATACATGTATGGGTATCTCGGTCATCATTAGGGTGAGTTGCCATACCCTTTGGCTTCGATACGATTAAGCAATGATCATCCTCATAGACTATATCAATCGCACAAACAGGTGTTCGTTTATAGCTAGACGCTGGGATTGGGAATGTAAATTTGACAATAGTGCCGACTTGTAAAGGAGTATTCCATTGAACAAGTTCATCATTCTCTAAAGTAATAGCTTTTGCCATACGTAATTCATGTACGAGCTTTTTACCTAGTCGCCAGTGATTACGTAACAGTTCCTCAATCGTTAAGTTATCTTCATTAAATGCATAAAGAAACATTGATCTTCCTCCGTAGAAAAGACCGTATTCTAATGGTAGAACACGGTCTTTTGATTATTTTACAGCTTTTGTAGCTTTGATTAAATAGAAGCTTGCCCCTGCAATTAAAATAAATGCAGTTAATGCTAAAAATGGGATAGTAATAAAGCCTAACCAATTAATATATTGTCCTGTACATGATACGGCGCCACAAGAAGGGGCACTATCCGCTAAAAAGCTAAGCTTTTGAATGCCATAATGATAGAGTGAGATACAGCCTCCGATAACAGAAAAAACCGCTGTTGTAACAGCAATACGAGCATTTTTTTGTATAAAGGCTACAGTGGCCATAATGACAATCGGGTACATAAAAATACGCTGTATCCAACATAATTTACACGGTTCATAATGACGAATTTCAGAAAAGTATAATGAACCAAGTGTAGCTACAGCAGATACTATCCATATAAATAATAAGCCATTTTCCTCTTTTTTAGACATATCAATTCTCCCCTTTATAAAAACACTACTTGTACGATTATAGTTGTTCTAGTTTTATATGTAAATTAACTTACGCAAAATAAGGAAGATAATTTCAGTCTAAAGTATGAACGGCTAATGAAGACGAGCCTAATGCCTTAATGGTATCATTAATAATAGTAATGCTAAAGAAGAGGTGTTTTCGTGAAGGAAAATGAGCATTCCAATATAAGTATATTAAAGGAAATTGCAGAACTATTAAATGAAGAAACTGAAATCGTTACGATGCTAAAAGGGGCCCTTATCAAATTTTTAAATGGCACGAATTTTGAAACAGGCTGGATTTTTTTTATTGATGCAAAGGGACGCTCGGAGCTTGTTGTTCATGAAAATTTACCAGAGGCATTGGAATTTAAAAACTGTCACTATTTAAATAAAGGTGGCTGCTGGTGTGTATCTCGTTATCGTAATGAGGAGCTAAAAAAGGCATCTAATATTATTGAATGTCAACGTATTGAAAGTGCAATCGCAGCTAATGTTGGGGATCATGAAGGAATTACCCATCATGCCACTGTGCCCCTTCAATCAGGGCAGGAACGTTTTGGTGTACTAAATGTAGCTTCTAAGGATACGGTACGTTTTTCTGAGGAGGAGCTAGCTCTATTGGAGTCAGTAGCATTTCAGATGGGTTCTGCTATAAAGCGAATTTTACTGACGAAACAAGAGCAAGAAATGGCCCTTGTAAAGGAGCGCAACCGTCTAGCAAGGGATTTACATGATTCTGTCAATCAACTATTATTTTCGGTTACGCTAACGGCGAGAGCTGGTATTGAAATGACACAGGATAGTGATGTGAAAGAAACATTTAAAGAGATACAGCATTTAACTCAGGATGCGCTTACAGAGATGCGAGCATTGATTTGGCAGCTACGACCAAAGGGATTGGAAAATGGCTTACTGGAAGCGATAAAAGTATATGCTGAGATGCTTGGCTTAAAATTACATGTTACGGTTTCAGGAGTCCTACAATTTCCATCGCGCATTGAAGAGACATTATTTCGAGTAGCTCAAGAGGCTTTAAATAATGTGCGACGCCATGCTGGTGTTTTAGAGGCAGCACTTTATATTACCGTCACGTCTACAGATATTTTATTGGTTATACGCGATGAGGGACGAGGGTTTGTCATTGACAATAATACGAAGCTATTGTCAATGGGCTTACAATCCATTAAGGACCGTGCAAAATCAGTGGGTGGCACTGCTGACTGGGTAAGTGAAATGGGCAAAGGTACGGAACTGCTAATCCGCTTGCCATACTAAGGGGGAGAGGTCATGATACGTGTATTAATTGCAGACGATCATCACGTAGTGCGTCGAGGATTATTGTTTTTCTTAAAGACACAAAAAGATATTGAGGTTGTTGGAGAGGCAAAAAATGGACATGAAGCCGTATCATTAGCAGAAAGTATCCAACCAGATATTATTTTAATGGATTTAGTGATGCCTGAGTTGGACGGCATACAGGCGACAAAGCGCATTAAAGCAAAATTTCCAAAAATAGAGATTTTAATGCTGACAAGCTTTTCAGATAGGGACCATGTTGTCCCTGCAATGGAGGCAGGGGCAGCAGGCTATCAATTGAAAGATATTGAGCCAGATGAATTGGTTTTATCAATTCGTCGCATTATGCGTGGCGAAAATACATTACACCCAGAGGCTACAACCACACTTGAAATGGATCGCCAGGAGGCACAGAATGCCCCACATTCGTTAAATCCATTAACACCTCGTGAGCAGGATGTGCTGGCAGAGCTAACAAAAGGGAAAAGTAATCGAGAAATTGCATCCTCATTGTTTGTTACAGAAAAAACAGTTAAAACTCATATTTCTAATATATTTACAAAATTACAAGTACAAGATCGTACCCAGGCTGCTCTATATGCGGTTAAGCATGGTTTGACAGAGGGAAGCGGTAGCTAAAGCAAAAACGACGAGTTTCTACAATGTGTAGGAGCCCGTCGTTTTTAGTGTGGTTATTTACTTTCCACAAATAATTTTTTTGATATCTCTAATAAAGTAGAACTTGGAGGTAATGCTAAATCCTCTTTTAGTTTTTGTTTATACGTTAGGAAAATTTTGTGCGCCTGCTCATGAAGACCCGCCTGAATTAATGTGTATAAATAGTGCTCAAGCTTTTGTTCATTATAGGGATCATATTCTAACAAAGCATGTAAAAATTCAATTGCTTTATCAGTATCTGAAAAAACGGTAGTTTGGAACCCTTTTTCTAATAACTCTATGTATGATTTCGTTAATCTATCCTTATAGGCTTTTGCCCATTCATAATCATCGAATACAAATAAACCATTTTTATAAATTGCTAGACATTGATGAATTAAAGATATAGAAGGAAATTCTAATCGTGAAAAATCCTCATGAAGTTTTTGAAAATCATATAAGTCACACACGAGACTTGGTTTTTCAAAAATATAGTATTTATTTGAAAAAACAATACAGTTTTCATAGCCAATTGTATTTAATGTTTTTCGTAAGTACGACAAAGCTGTATGAAGATTTGATTTGGCTCTTACATAATCTAAATCTGGCCAAAGTATTTCAATTAAATAATCTCGGTGAATCGGGATATTTGGATGCAAAATAAAATAAGCAAACAATTCCTTCGTCTTTTCGGTTTTAAATGCCACTAAGCTTTTATTGCTATAAACAGCAAATTGATCAAAGCATTGTACGTTTAATAACGTTTGAGTTGCCTGTTGAAGCATTTGTTGTATTGAAAATTCATGCTCAATACGAGTCACCGTTTTTTCTAAACGAGCATGGCTGATAGGTTTTAATAAATAGTCAAGCCCACCAATTTCATAAGCCTGTAAAGCAAATTCATGATAGGAAGTAATAAAAACAACACTGACATGTGGACGCTCTGTTTTAATCATGTCTGCTACTTCAAGTCCAGAAAGTTCTTTGAGTTTTACCTCTAAGAATAGAACCTCAAATTCTATCGAGGGCAGCTCATTAAGAAATACTTCTACACTAGTAAAGGTTTGGATAACCTGAATTTGTTGAAATACTTGTAATTTATTTTGAAAATAATGTAAAGCTAAAGGTTCATTGTCTATTAAAACGGCTCGAATCACATCAAACTCTCCTTTTTACAATTAAATTAAAAACCATTAAACTCTAGTTCATTTTGGTTGAAAAGGCTTTCTATATATACTGAAAGGGCATGAAAAGATAAAATCACTTAATTTCTCTATTAAAAATTTGATACTAGAATAAAGCAATTTGTAGTAGGTCTTCCACAGGCGAGAGTTAGTAATCCTGTGGGGGTGTCACATCACGCCAAATCCTTTCTTAGAAAGTATTCGCCGTTCATTATATAGAAGAAAGAAGTTTTTTATTTGTGTTAAGAGAATTGAAATAATTGTTTAGGCGTTTATGTATCAAACTATTCTTATAAAAAATTGAAACAGTTTATATTTAGTAGGAATTAAATGCTGTAAGAGATTGACTTTTAAAAGTAATATTTTTTCTTATATTGTAAAAATAGTATAATGATTGTAATAATTAACCAGGCGTTATTATAGTACATTTGTCTTAAATAAAACTCAAAAAGTACTTAAAAAATACTTAAAAATATAGGATGATAGTAATTAAAATGCATTTTGCTGAGAAAAAAATAAGATCTTCTAAGAAAGGGGCTTCGCTATGAAATTAGAGCGTCTGCTAACAATGATAATGATATTAATCAATAGAAAAAAGGTAACAGCACAAGAATTAGCAGAATTATTTAATGTGTCGGTCCGTACTATTTATCGAGATATTGAAACGCTAAGCTGTGCAGGGATACCAGTTATTAGCCAACAAGGGGTGCACGGAGGAATTAGCTTAATAGATGGCTATCGTGTAGATAAACAGGTTTTAACAAAGGAAGAGCTTGCGTCTCTGACAATTGCCATTAAAAGTGCTTTGACTACCTATGAAGATTCACACGCATTAGCTGTTCTCGAAAAGCTAACAAGTATTGCAGATGATCATGTAACACAAACCATTGACCACTTATTTGTGGATCTGAGTCCATGGGGGCCAAACATCCTGTTTAAAGAACATATTACGAGTTTAAAAAGTGCTATAGAAAATAGGCATTGTGTAAGCTTTACTTATACCACGGCGCATGGAGAGTTAACAAAGCGAGTGGTGGAACCTCATACAATAGTTCAAAAAGGGAAGACTTGGTATTTATACGGCTATTGCACATTAAGAATGGACTTTCGTCTATTTAAACTGGCAAGAATAAAGAACTTAATGCAAGAAGATTTACACTTTGAGCGGAAGGAAATTAATTTAAGTGAACTTCCATGGGGGAAGGAATGGTATCAGCCACAAAACGTAGTCGATTTAGTAATTAGTTTTGATACGGCTGTAACAACATTAGTGGAAGAATCTTTTGGAGTAGCATATGTTGATCATGGGCAGGACAAAATTTATATATCTATACCAGAGGATGAGTGGCTTTACGGTTTTTTACTTAGTTTTGGCAATCGCATAAAAGTATTAGAGCCGCTCCACATAAGGGACATACTTCAAAAACGTGCGCATGAAATTGCTCAATTATATAATCCGGATAATAGTTGACAGACAGTTGTCAGGTTTCCTTTGCTATAGTAAGGACAAATAAAGCGAAGGGTGGAATCAACAATGATGCAAAGCTATTGTCAAAGCTGTGGAATGCCTCTAACAGATGAGGCTTTATTAGGAACGGAAAAAGAAGGTCACAAAAATCAAGACTATTGTACATATTGTTATGAGGAGGGGAGCTTTAAACAACCTAATTTAACCGTTGAAGAAATGATTGATATTTGTGTGCCACATCTAAAGGGAGATGGCATGCCTGCAAACGAGGCCCGTACTATGCTTACATCTTTTTTGCCAAGCTTAAAAAGATGGAGAAAACAGGAGTGGTCAGAACCAAAGATTATAAAAAGAGAAGCATTCCAAATCATAGGAATTTCGACGAAAACAAGCAATGCAAATGAACTGACAGCACAAGCCAAGATCCCGCAATTATGGCAGGATTTTTATGAAAAAAATATTGTTGACCAATTATCTAAGCTGGATAATCAAAATGTGTACGGTTTGTATTCGGACTATGAAACCGATGTAAATGGAAATTATGCAATTACAATTGGTGTAGAAGCTTCAAAGATGAATGACGCATCACCTGAGTGGGTTATTAAGACTATTCCAGCAGCTAAATATTTAGTATTCACATCACATAAAGGGAAAATGCCAGAAATTGTTATCCAAACATGGCAAGAAATTTGGGCATGGTTTGCAAATTCTGAGGTGGAACGAACATATACTGGTGACTTTGAATTGTATGATGAACGCTGCGCAAACCCTCAAGAGGCGCAGGTGGAAGTTTATATCGCTATAAAATAAAAATAAGTCTCCTACCAATCAACTGGTAGGAGACTTTTCATCGTTTTGAGGGGGGATTATTTCAATATGTGGTTCGATATGCACGAGAACCTGACAAAACCGATTTTCTCGCAAGATGGTACGTTCTATTTCTTCAGTAATACGGTGACTGTCAAAAACATTTAAATAAGGGTCAACAGTTACGGTTATGTCGATAAAGTACATATTACCGTGAGCACGGCCTTTAAAGTCTAGGAGCTCGATTACACCGTCCACATTCCGAATTAGGACGGATAACGCTTCCACTTCATCGATATCAAATGCATCTGTAAGACTTTGAACAGCTTCCCAAAAAATTTCTACTGCTGTTTTAATAATTAAAACAGCAACAATAAGGGCCGTAAGAGAATCGATAATTGGAAAACCAAAAATTGCTCCAAAGATTCCTATTGCTGTGCCAATACTAACAAATGCATCTGATCGATTATCAAAGGCAGCTGCTTTGACAGCGGAGCTTTTTATTTTTTTAGATAGTGCCAAATTATAGCGATAAACGATATACATGACAGCACCACTACCTATTGCTACAAATGCGGTTAAGAGGGAAGGAGTTGTGCCGGATGGTGCCCATAAGCTTTTTAAAGAATTGATTAAAACTTGGAGACCAACAACAAGCATGATAAATGATGCTACTAAAGAGGCAATGGTTTCAGCTCGCAAATGCCCATATTGATGATTAGAGTCAGGTGGCCTTTGCGCAATTCGTAACCCAATTAATACGGCGATGGATGCGATAATATCCGTAGTGTTATTTAAACCATCAGCTTTTAATGCCTCCGAGGTGCCGATATAGCCAATCGTTAGTTTGATGGAGCTTAGGATTAAATAAGTACCAATGGATAACCAAGCGCCTTTTTCCCCTTGACGTAAATTTGTATAGAGCTCCATTTTGTTTCCCCCTCGCAAAATTTTCTGACATTAGAAAACGACTCCCTATTATTAAAAGGGAGTCGTTTTTATCTATTATCACGGTATTAACTCCCACCTATATAAGGTGTGAGAAAAAGCCCATATTTATAGCATGAATCATATAAGTTTGCCTTTAATAGTAGCACGCTCAATCATACAAAGCAATGAAATCTTACTCCGTAACGGCGTCAAATTCATTTGATAAATCAGTTTCAGGTAACTTCAGAACTTCTAAGTATAAAATATGGTGACCATCTAATTCTTTTGCAATAAATTCATAACCTTGCTCCTGAATGCTGTCTCCTTCGACTGCATCGAAGCGTTTTGTCATAAACCAACCACCGATAGTATCAATATCATCATCTTCTATGTCAGTACCTAGCATATCATTCACATTTTCAAGAAGCATTTTGGCATCTAAAATAAAATGATTATCTGCAATTTCTTGTACTTCCGGGATTTCATCTTCGTCGAATTCATCTTGAATATCGCCGACAATCTCCTCAATAATATCTTCAATCGTCACTAAACCAGATGTTCCGCCATATTCATCCATTAAAATGGCCATATGAATACGTTCACGTTGAATTTTGAGTAATAAATCGTTAATTTGCGTTGTTTCCATCACTCGAATGATAGGCTGCATATAGTCAATAACTGGTTTATCCCCATTTTTCGAGTCTTTAATGTAAGCGGTTAATAAATGTTTCATATTAACTAGACCAATAATATGGTCTTTATCGCCGTCAATAATCGGGTAACGAGTATATTGCTCAACACCCATTAAATCAAATACTTCTTTTATAGTCAGTTCTTTTTCAATGCCAACAATCTCTGTTCGAGGAACCATTATTTCCTTGGCAAGGCGATCTGAGAACTCAAAAATACTATTTACATATTCATATTCTGCGTTATTAATTTCTCCACCCTTTAAACTATCCGATAAAATCATACGTAGTTCTTCCTCTGTATGAGCTACTTCTGATTCTGACATCATTTTTAAGCCGAAAAGGCCAGTTAAGCCACGGGCAGATCCGTTTAATAACTTTATGACTGGATACGTAATGTTGTGGAATAAAATTAAAGCGCCAGAAAAGTTTAATGTGACAAATTCTGCTTTTTGGATGGCTAATGTTTTTGGCGCCAATTCCCCAATAACAACATGCATAAACGTAACGATTGAGAATGCAAGTATAAATGAAAGGATAGATGTTATACTACCATTCAAATTTAGAAATTCAAACACTGGGTGCAAAATAATTTCGAATGTAGGTTCACCTAACCAACCTAAACCGAGTGCAGTAATGGTAATACCTAACTGACATGCAGATAAGTACTCATCTAAATCTGAAACAACACGTTTTGCATTTTTCGCTTTCTTATGCCCTTCTGCGAGCAATTGATCGATACGTGTAGTTCTCACTTTAACGATTGCAAATTCTGTTGCAACGAAAAATCCTGTCATTATAATTAGTAGGGCGAATGCCGCCAACCTAATGGTTATCTCCAATATGTCTCCGTCCAAATAATTCCTTTGTTCCCGCCCAAATGAGGGAAGTAAACAAAGTGTACACCTCCTATGATTTAAAAAATTGTTGGATGTTTCAATAATAAGTTATTTAAAAGAAAAACACAAATATTGACAACAACTTTTTCAGTTGATTTTCAATCCCGTTTAAAAAAAATAGGTAGAATCAAAAGTAAAGTAATTGTCAACGCCATTGCAATATGCTAATTTAAAATTGAGCAAAGATAGTTTGTTTAGGGAAAGAAGCATTTTGCATCTCATATAATACGACACGTCAAAAATCTCAAGAGTGCGTTTACTTGCGGATTTTTTTAAATGAATTATTTTGTATAGCTAAAGGAGAGACTCGATAATTAATTGGGACTTTCCTTTTTTTTGTGAAAAAAACTTAGAAGGAGCAGTCTCACATGTGACTGCTCCTTCTAAGTTTATTCCTGTTGGAAACGTAATTTTAAACATGCCTTCTCCACATCATGAAAGGATTCTTTTAAAGGTAAATCACCCGTAAATGGTGCTATAGATACTGGTGCCTTTTCCGTAATACCTTGCTGAGTCAACATATAATTTTTACCGTTATAAGTAAAGTACATTGTTTTAATTGATTTTTTACCAAAAGTGCTAGCAGAAGAGTCAAAGAAACCTTTTAGTTGACTACAATATTCATTATAGAAATCGCCATTAATACCCGAAATGGCTTCAAATTTTTTAATATCTAAATTACCAGCTTCGTCAGCTAATTCGAATATTTTTTTGGAAAATTCTGAAAAGAATTCTTTTACTTTTACACGTATTAATGCTTTTGAATGATAACTGTTTAAGTCATCTGAAAGCGTGACTTTACTCATTGAAATGGCCCCCTGCATAAAAAACATATACTATTTAATTGCTAACCTTAATGTATAAGAAATATATAGGAATTTCAACATGTATCAACATAATTAGCATAAAGGACGTGCTATATATAGTAAATATAGGTATTTTTATGTGGGAGGTAAGCGAAAAAATTACTATAGTTTTTAATCATATACATGGAATAGCATTAACTCATGAATCATTTTTTTAACATCCTCTTCGTTTGGTGGTGTTGGTCCCGTCCATTGAATAGTGCCATCTTTTAAATATTCAGCAGAGTAGCGTTCACGTTGATAAAAAAATGCAATAGTCCACCCTGGAAGTTGGGTATTTTCAAATAATGGCTTAAAACTAAAATGCTGAATCATCATAAAACCTCATTTCTATAATATGTAGTTCATATTATTCAAGGATAATGGTAATTTTGCAACTATTCACGTTTATGCTCAAATCTAAAGGGGGTATTTCTTTCGTTGGAAATCATTGCTCTGCTATAATAAGTGCAGAAGGCGACAAGAAACGCCAATCGTGAATACAACTGAAATGAGAGGATACTAATGGACAATTTTATAGTGACATTACTTTTTATGGCAATTATAGGCGCAGCAATCGGAGGCGTTACCAATCACCTAGCCATTAAAATGCTTTTTCGTCCACATAACGCAATATATATTAAAAACTGGCGCGTTCCATTTACACCTGGTCTTATTCCAAAACGACGTGACGAATTAGCAAAACAGCTTGGTCTTACCGTTGTAAATTATTTATTAACTCCTGAAACATTTAGAAAGAAATTTTTCTCGAAGGATATTCAAGAGAAGGTTGAACAGTTTGTGCAAACGAAAGTAGAGGAAACCATCTTTACAAATGATAAAACCATTCAAGATTGGTTAAATATTGCGGGGTTTTCTCATATGCCAGCTACGATTGAGCAGAAAGTTGAAGCAATTGTTGAGGGACAATTTGCATCAGTGAAGAATACACTATCAACAAAATCAATTCGTACACTGCTATCGTCAGATATGCAGGATACTCTTGATGCCAAGATTCCTGTAGCAGTCAGTCATATACTAGAAAAAGGCGAGGATTACTTTTTATCACCTGAAGGTGAAATGACAATTAAAGCAATGATTGATGATTTCTTATCATCAAAAGGATCATTTGGTGGTATGATCAATATGTTTTTAGGTGATTCATCGTCCCTTGTAGGAAAAGTTCAACGTGAGCTCGTAAAATTTTTACAAGCTCCGGGCACGTCAACATTATTAACAAAAATATTTACGCAAGAATGGGAAAAATTAAAAGATCGACCAGCGATGGACTTTTTGCAAGACATGCAGTTTGATCCGATTTTATCGAAATTACAAATGTATGTAAAAGAACAATTAGCTGTCGCCGAACGTTTAAATCAACCTATTTCTTATTATTGGCCTGAAGGAAACGAATGGATGAAAAATTCGGTCATTCCACAAGCAATTGACAAAGCTTTTGTCAAAGCAGAGGAAAAACTAGAAGATGTACTTAAACGTTTAAATTTACAAGAAGTTGTTCGTGAGCAAGTGGATTCTTTCCCTGTTGAGAAATTAGAGGAACTTGTATTAGGTATTTCAAAACGTGAATTTAAAATGATTACCGTATTAGGTGCAGTTCTTGGTGGATTGATTGGAATTGTGCAAGGTTTAATTGTTAATTTTATTTAAAAAGGAGATTGTTTAAATGGTTAATATTTATAATGACATTAATGCACTAGAGGCAACTTTCCGTAAGACCCCAGAGTTTGAGGCTTTACAAGCGGCGGTTGAAGTTGTAAAGAGTGATGAAGAGGCGTTAAATGTCTTTAAAAACTTCCGTAAAATTCAAATTGAATTACAAAAGAAACAATTAGCTGGAGAGGAATTATTGGAGGATGAACTTGTTTATGCTCAAAAGGCATCTCAGCTTGTACAGCAAAATGAAAAGATTTCAGCTATGCTTGAGGCAGAAATGAAATTAAGTAAAGTGATTGAGGAAGTAAATCGTATTTTAATAAAGCCAATTCAAGGCCTATATGAGGATATTCAATAAATCATTCATATAGTAAGGAATAATTGTCTGAGGAATTGCACATATACAAGTAATAGGAAAACGTGTATCCGCTAATCGGAGCACGTTTTTACTTTATATACACCAGTCAATTGTATTGGAGGTTTTATCTATGTATGTGTTCATTGAATGGACCTATAAAACACCGAAAGGAGCCACAACTGTTTTACGTTCAGAAGAGATGCCTGCTGCGCAAGCGCTATTACTAGCAGAGGATATGGAAAAGACCGGAAGAGTCAAGTCCATTCATTGCTTGGATCGTCAAGATACAAGTTGGACAATAAAAGAACTCAAAACCTATCTAAAAGAAATAGATACAGAGCCGCATAATATCATTGTCTATTTCGATGGAGGCTTTGATCGGGGGACAAGACAGGCAGGGCTTGGATGTGCTATTTACTATGAACAAAATGGCAAGCCTTATCGTTTAAGAAGAAATGCTTTTTCATCCGAGCTTACATCTAATAATGAAGCAGAGTATGCTGCGCTTTATTTAGGTGTAGTAGAGCTAGAATTGCTAAATGTCCATCATCTACCTGTCCAAATTAAAGGCGACTCCCAAGTAGTTATCAACCAATTAAGGGGGGAATGGGCAGCATTAGAAAAGGATTTAGTAGGTTGGGCAGATAAGATTGATGCCAAATTAGCACAGCTTACTATTCAACCGGACTACCAGCTAATCACTCGCAAGGACAATTCAGAAGCAGACCGTCTTGCTACCCAAGCATTAAATGGAATAGATATTACAGGTTTGAGTGAACTCGTAAAAGAATAAATGTAAGAGGTGTCAGTAGTTACTGTCACCTCTTTTTTAAATTCTCTATAGGTGATGAAACTTTTTCCCCATTGAAACTACTACTCCTATGAACCCAAACAATAAGGAGAGATATTTTATGTATATGAAAAAATTAGCACCTGTAGCTTTGTCTGCATTATTAATGGGGAGTGTTATGATACCTGTTGCTTCGGCAAATGAGCAAAAAGATGAAGTTGAAATTCCACAAATTCAAATTGATCCAGTACACATTTTCAATCAAACACATGGAACAGTTGAAGATGTTCGCGTTGGTAAAGACATTACATATTACACTGTTAAAGACGGAGAGCAAACAAATATACTAGAAATTACAAAAGATACTCTTGTGTATGATAATACTGGTAAAAAAGTAGAGCTTAAAGAAGGCGATCAGGTAGTGGCGTATACCTTTGCAAATAAACCACAAAAATATATCTATCCACCGCAATTCAATCCAGAGATTATTATTGTAGATTCAAAAGAAGTTGGGTTTGTAGAAGTGGATTATTTCTTTGATGACTTAACAAACACATATGATATTTTAAAATTAAATATCGGTAAAGAAACAGAGCTAGTCAACGCAAAAGGTAAAAAAGTAACATCAAAAGATTTAGTAGAAAAGCATTTAGCTGTTTTCTATACAGCATCTACTAAAAGTACTCCTGCACAAACAACACCATCGAAAGTAATTGTTCTAGACGACAATTCTGAAATTTCTTTAAGTCCAATAGATGAGGAAATTAATACGATCATTGCCACGGATTATTATATGGTAGCTGAAACAACAATGGTGCCTTTACGTAGCATTGCAGAAAAGCTTGGCTTTCAAGTAGAATCAAAAGGTAAAACGGTTATTCTAACGAAGGGCAATGAATCTTATACAATCACACGTGGTGAAAAAGCGTTTGGTTACAACAAATCATTACTCACTTTGTCAGTAGCACCCTCTTTGAAAGATACGAAAACTTATGTCCCTGTTGAATTCATTGAAGAATATTTGAAATAAATTTGAAACTAGTATGCCAACTTTTTGTGGCATACTAGTTTTATGTTCAAGAGACTATTTTGGAAGAATTAAAAGTCGGATATCTTTTTACGAATTGTTGCAGGCAATACTTGAAAGACACGGTATTCATAAAGTTATTAGCTAATATCATTTCATCTGAATACAATAAAAGCTGCTGGAAGTGCTGTTTAACAAATGCCCTAGCTTTCTCATAGTGCTTGTTGATAGAAATAGCTCCATACATGTCTTGTTGGTCAATGATGTAGATAAAGTCACAAATCACATTATGTGTCCCATACTTAAATAATACAGTGACATATAATGTTTTTTCATCACATCGCGCTAAGTCAAAATGGTGGAATGCTACCTCTACTTGATGAATAAAACTCGAAATGAATGGACGTTTATTATTTTTTAAAAGAAACACTATCAACACCACCTTTTGTAAAAATTATAATGATAAAAAATTAGTTTGTCTATATATAGACTGAATATTCTGTTTTTTTGTAATTCCCTATTGTTACTTTGCTTAAAGTCATATAAATTTGTTAAACTTAAGTCTGCAATATATATGGAATAAGAAAAGAAGAGAGCGAAACAATATGAAAATGATTCACATAGATCAAAAATATCCCGAAGATTGGATTCGCGTATTAAATCATATAGCGAATTTATTTTTTGAGGATTCCAAGCTGCGAGTGGAGCCGGAGGAAGCAGATATGTCGGTTTCATTTACGTACGACGTTGAAGAGAATTTTACTATTTCTACAAAAGCAATATTAACTGTAGATGGACAACAATATACAAATAATTACAGCATCCAATATGAATCAGCTGCAACTGGTCGTGAACTCAATATACGTATGAAACGAGCATTATCTCATGTATTTTTAGATGTTCTCGAGCAGCATACAGGGGTACACCAGCAATGGGGGATTTTAACAGGAGTTCGTCCGACTAAGCTCTATCACAAGTTTAGAAAAGAAGGAAAAGGGGAGCAAGAAATTGCTGAGCTATTAATTCGAGATTTTCGCCTGTCTGAGGAAAAGGTGGCACTTTTAAAAGATATCGTGGAACGACAATTAGTAACCATTCCAGATATTGATCAAATTGGGCAAGAGATTAGTGTATATATCGGCATTCCATTTTGTCCAACAAAATGTGCCTATTGTACGTTTCCAGCCTATGCGATAGGAAGTAACCGTAAGCAAGGTCGTGTAAATACATTTTTAGATGGCTTGCATATTGAATTACGCGAAATGGGGAAATGGCTCAAAAACAATAATATGAAGATCACGTCTATTTATTGGGGAGGCGGTACACCAACTTCCATTGAAGCAGATGAAATGGATGCCTTATACCAGACGATGTATGAATCTTTCCCAAATCCTGAAACAATTCGAGAGATTACAGTTGAAGCAGGAAGGCCAGATACGATTACACCGGAAAAATTAGAAGTTCTTAAAAAATGGGGAATTGATCGTATTAGTGTAAATCCACAATCTTATACAGATGAAACGTTAAAAGCAATTGGTCGTCATCATACAGTTCAAGAAACAATCGATAAATTTTGGCTTGCTCGTGAATCAGGGATGAACAATATAAATATGGACCTCATTATTGGTTTACCAAATGAAGGTATTGAAGAATTCCAGCATTCGTTGGTGGAATCAGCTAAGATGCAGCCTGAGTCATTGACTGTCCATACATTATCATTTAAACGTGCATCTGAAATGACTCGCAATAAAGATAAATATAAAGTGGCGGATCGTGATACAGTTGCTGAAATGATGCAAATGGCACAAGATTGGACAAAGGAAAATGACTATGTTCCATATTATTTATATCGCCAAAAAAATATTTTAGGTAATCTTGAAAATGTTGGCTATAGTAAAGCTGGTGAAGAGAGTATTTATAATATTGTAATTATGGAAGAAGTACAGACAATCTTAGGGGTTGGTTGTGGGGCATCTTCTAAATTTGTTCATCCTGAAACAGGAAAAATCACGCAATTCCACAATCCAAAGGATCCTGCCGCCTATATTATGACCTTTGAAGAGGCTATCGGGAAAAAAATTGAGTTTTTAGATGAGTTATACAAAATATAAAATAAAGGCGGTCTGAGTTATTCAGATCGCCTTTATTTTATAAAGTTCTTAATGTACACGCCATTTGCAATATAACAGCATCTTCAAAATATTGTGGGTCATAGCCAGTTAACTCTCTTATTTTATTTAATCGATAAGTAAGTGTATGGCGATGGATATTTAGTTGCTGTGCACAAAGCTTTAACTGTAAATTGCAGTCAAAAAAGGATTGTAATGTTTCCAATTGTTTTGCGTTGATATTTTTTAGTATTCGGTGATGGAAGGCTTGTACCTCCTCTGATTCACGATGTTTAAAAAGAGAAAATAACTCTACATCTTCGAAAAAGGTAATCTCGTTATGGATGGTAGCGAATTCAAGTGCTGTTCTAGCTCCCTGATAGCTATAGGGAAGTTGCGAAAGTTGCTGCACAACAGGACCAATACCAATTTGTAAGGAAGGAAGTTTTTGTTTTTTCTTTCTTAAAGCTTTTATAATGGATTGATAGTTTTGTTCCTGGCGATATGTTAGCAGTATATAATACTCCTGTAATTGGCTATGTCCAGCTAGAATAGGCTGTCTATAAAATAAATCTTCAAAAAAGAATGGCATCCTATTTTCTAAATAAGATGTTTCATGTAAACTCACTAAAATAACTTGGAAGGGTGCTATTAGTGAAAAGGGTAATTTCTGAATTCGTTTATTTAAAGTAGCATCAAGCTTACTTCCATGAACGAGTGCCTCGAATATGTAGTCATTATTCTTCCGTTGCCACTCGCTTTTAGACTCGACGAGTGCTTGATGTGTCATGATCTCTGTCGTTAATTGAACAAGATTGGCGATTTCAAGCATTTCTTCTGAATTTCCAGTTATACCAATAACACCTACAACTTCATCCTGATACAGGATAGGCATATTAATGCCAGGCTTTGTATTTGGATACAATTCTATATTATCCTCATTAATAATCAACGTTTTTTTTGTTTGTGCTACGTAAACTGCACCTTCGTGAATATCCTCCACCCTCATCTTATCTCCAGAAGCTAAAATAACACCAGTAGGGCTAATGACATTAATATTGTGACGTAAGCGTAACATTGTTTGATGTACGATTTCATCTGCTAATTTTTTGGTCAACATGTTTATACACCTCGGATAAAAAACAGTCTGTTATAGGACAGATAAATTGTACATTTATTATAATGTTTTCTGAATTTATTGTCATTATAATAATTTGTAAGCGCTTAACTAAGGAATTTGAAAATTTACGTAAGTGTCAATAGGCGACATAAGTGGAGGTATTGTATGAAAGTCATTATTAGTCCAGATTCCTTCAAGGGTACTCTATCGGCAGTTGAAGTAGCGAAATCCATGCAGCAAGGCATTCTGGATGTAAATCCATCAATAGAAACTATTATTCTACCGGTTGCAGATGGTGGCGAGGGGACACTTGATTCACTTATTGCCTCTACGGGTGGTCAGTATTTTTCAACGGAAGTGCTAGATCCAATAGGAAGAGACATACAAGCACAGTATGGTGTATTGGGTGATAAAGAAACATGCGTGATTGAAATGGCTCAGGCATCTGGCATCATGTTGCTACAAGACCATGAGAAAAACCCTGAATTTGCTACAACGTATGGTACTGGCCAATTGATTAAGGCGGCACTCGACCGAGGCTTTAGAAAATTTATTATCGGTATTGGTGGAAGTGCCACAAATGATGCAGGGATTGGCATGCTCAAGGCATTAGGTGTGCGATTTATAAAGGAAGATGGCTCAGATTTAGAGGATGGTATTTCGAGTTTAATGGAATTAACTGCAATAGATATAAGTGGACTTGATGAAAGATTGATAGGAGCGATATTTACCATTGCCTGTGATGTGGATAATCCATTCATTGGTGAACGAGGAGCAACAGCTATATTTGGCCCTCAAAAAGGTGTGCAGGACTATCAAATTACACATTTTGATAACTGCTTAAAGCATTTTGCAGATATCATCGAGCAACAGTTTGCTATTCGATTGCACGATTATCAAGGAGCGGGAGCTGCAGGAGGATTAGGTGGCGCGTTAATCGCATTTTTAAACGGGACATTTCATGCAGGAATTGATATTGTCATAGATGCTGTCCAGTTACAGGATCACTTAGCAGCCGCACAGTTGGTAATAACGGGTGAAGGGAAGTCGGATCTCCAAACATTACATGGTAAGGCTCCATTAGGAGTTGCTAAAGCGGCCGCTTTAGCACATGTAGAGGCAGTTTTATTGTCAGGAGACATTGATAGTATGGCTAAACCTGCACTTCAAAATTATTTTAGTGTTGTGGAGACATTAGTAGATGAGGAGATTACTACTGAGCAGGCAATGCGAGAACCCGCTTATTTTATTCGTTTAAAAACTAAGCAAATCTTTGAGCTTTACATACAAAAGGGGGATGACTAGATGTTATTCATCATTATTTTACTAGGGGTATTGTTTGTTGTATGGGGCACGGCCAAATTAAAGCTACATCCTTTTCTGGCGTTATTAATTAGCGCCTTCTTCGTTGGAATTGCTTCGGGAATGCCACTATTAACAGTGGTAGAAAGTATTAACACTGGCTTCGGTGGTCTAATGACGAGCATTGGCTTAGTAATTATCGCTGGAACAATTATAGGTTTAATTTTAGAGAAATCAGGCGCTGCCTATCGAATGGCAGAAGTAGTTTTACGCATCGTTGGTCCAAAACGTCCACAACTTGCGATGTCTTTAATTGGTTACATCGTATCTATCCCAGTATTTTGTGATTCAGGTTTTATTATTTTATCGAGTTTGCAAAAATCATTAGCAAAACGGGCTAATGTAACGATTGCATCCATGGCTGTAGCTTTAGCGACGGGGTTATTTGCAACACATGTATTAGTACCCCCTACACCAGGTCCCATCGCAGCAGCTGGAAATATTGGGGCGGCCAATTATTTAGGGACAGTTATTGTCATTGGTTTATTAGTAGCGATACCTGCTACATTTGTAGGCTATATGTGGTCAGTGAAAGTTGCAACCAAAATTCGTGTACCCCAAGATGAGGTAGAGGCATTAGATTATGAGGAAGTCATTAAATCCTTTGGCAAAATGCCTTCAACATTTAAAGCCTTTTTACCAATCGTTCTACCTATTGTTTTAATTGGTCTTGGCTCAATAGCATCGTTAGCGGGTGATCCCGAATCAACATTCAATACGATTTTTAAGTTTTTAGGTTCGCCAACAGTAGCATTATTTTTAGGTGTAGCAGCTGCCTTTTTATTATTGCCTGAAATTAGTGAAACGACCTTAACGGGCTGGATTGGTGAAAGTTTAAAAGAAGCCGCGCCTATTTTACTTATTACAGGAGCAGGTGGTTCGTTTGGAACAGTTATTAAAAATGCTGGTGTTGGAGAAATACTACAGGAAATGGACTTGGGGATGTTTGCATCAGGTACTTTGTTCTTGCTAGTACCGTTTATAGTAGCAGCTGCCTTAAAAACTGCTCAAGGATCTTCGACGACAGCGCTTGTCATTACGTCTACTTTAGTAGCACCAATGCTCGTGACACTTGGCATTGAGGGCGCTGTCCCATTAGCATTAGTAGTAATGGCCATTGGAGCTGGTGCAATGACGGTTAGCCATGTGAACGACAGTTTCTTCTGGGTAATTACACAGTATAGTGGAATGGAAGTAACTCAAGCTTATAAGGCACAAACCGTTGCTACATTACTACAGGGCATTGTCACAATCATGATTACAATGGTTTTATGGTGGATATTTGTTTAAAGTACAAGGAGGGCTGCCCCATGGGAAGCTCTCTTTTTTGTATAATAGAAAAATAGAAAGGAAGTTAGTAACATGAGAAAATTAATAGTAGTACTCCTTTGCATTTTTTTATTAGCAGGCTGTACAGAAGCAATTAAGACAGAGCGGGTGCCTGTAACGGCTGGCGATGAAATGCGAGTTCATTTTATGGATGTGGGACAAGGGGATTCCATATTAATTGAATCGCCAAATGGGAAAACCATGCTTATTGACGCTGGTGTGAAAGGTGCAGGACAACAGGTAGTTTCTTATTTAAAGGAACTTGGTGTGAACAAACTTGATAAGGTAGTGGCGACACATCCCGATGCTGACCATATTGGTGGGCTCATTCCAGTGTTACATGCAATCCCTATTGAGCAATTTTATGATTCGGGCAAAGTACATACTTCTCAAACTTTTGAAGAAATGCTGATGGCGATTGATGAAAAAAACATACCTTATTATGTGCCGAAAACAGGAGATTTTATTGAATTTGATAAGGATGTAACGGTGAAGGTTTTAAATGCAAATGAACATGCAACCGATAATAATGACGCTTCCATTGTCTTAAAAGTGGTTTATGGCAATGTATCCTTTTTATTAACGGGAGATGCTGGCATAGCATTAGAGAAGGAAATGATGTCAAATGATGTAACAGCTACTGTTCTGAAGGCAGGGCATCATGGTTCTAATACCAGTAGCTCAGAAGATTTCATTCGTGCAGTGAAGCCAGAAGTCACTATATTAAGCTATGGTGAAGATAATAAATATGGACATCCACATGCAGAAGTAGTAAATCGATTGCAAGCTATTGGTAGTAACATCTATGCCACTGCGGATTTAGGAACGATTACAGTGGCAACAAATGGGGTAAACTACACGGTGAATGGAAAGAGGGCTGTAACTCAAAAAAAACCATCCACGGTTGAACCAACAACTGCTGTTGAGATTGTCAGCAAAGATTTAGTGACAGAAATTGTAGGCATTAAAAATAACGGTCAACAAGCTGTTTCGTTAAACGATTGGCAGCTCATTTCTCTGGAAGGAAATCAAGTCTTTAATTTTCCTAATCTATCCTTACAACCTGGTAAAATTATTTATGTTACTAGCGGGGCTAATGCTCGTGAAGGGGATAATTATTTAAAATGGACCACTAAACAGATTTGGTTAAATGATGGAGATGCTGCGCAATTACGGAATGAGAAAGGGGAACTTGTTAGTGAGCTCGACTAAATATACTTTAGATCGGATTGAAGACGGTTATGCTGTTTTTTTAAAGTATCCTGAGGAAGAAGAACAAATTATTATTTTACAGTCAGCTTTGAACAAGCCTGTGCTTGTTGGGGATCGTGTACAGATAGAAGAAATAGATGGCATGTACCATATTGAGATTTTAAGAGAAGAAACGGAACAAAAAAGAGCCGATATCCAGAATTTAATGGACCGTTTACGTCATAAAAACAAATAATAAATGATAAGCTGTGGAAGTTACCCGCAGCTTGTTTTTTTGATTGAGCAATGTCCTGTCCATCAGCCTTCTTTGGATAGATGTTTAGGTGTAAGGGATTTGAGAGGAATTGGACATAATTTGTTATCCTAAATATTTTGAAAATATGCTAAAATAATAGTATTAATCAGGAGCTAGGAGCGTACGGACAAAATGTCGATAAACACTATTATTTTTGATTTAGATGATACATTACTATGGGATAAAAAATCAGTAAAAACTGCTTTTGAAAAAACATGTGACTATGCTGCTACGATACATAATGTGAATTCTGCAGAGCTAGAAGAAGCAGTTCGTCAAGAGGCTCGTGCGTTATACGAAGGCTATGAAACGTATGACTATACGGTATTAATTGGTATCAATCCTTTCGAAGGTCTATGGGGAACATTTGATGACCCTACTGAATCCTTTCAAGCCATGAAGAGGCTTGTACCGGGCTATCGTGCGGCAGCATGGACAAAAGGTTTAAGCGCCCTTGGTATAGAGGATGCAAAATTCGGAGCAGAGCTAGGAGAACGCTTTGTAGCTGAGCGCAAAGCATCACCATTTTTATATGAAGATACATTTACTGTGTTAGACGAATTGAAAGGGAAGTACCAGCTTGTTTTACTTACCAATGGTGCACCTAGTCTGCAAAATTTAAAGCTAGAAATTACGCCTGAAATAGCGCCGTATTTTGATCATATTATTATCTCAGGAGACTTTGGAAAAGGTAAGCCAGACGCTTCTATTTTTGAGCATGTGATGGAGAGAACAGGCATTACAGCGGATGATGCCATTATGGTTGGCGATAATCTCAATACTGATATTTTAGGCTCTTCTCGCGTAGGAATGCGAAACGTATGGATTAACCGCGATAATAATATGGCCAATGGAGCTGTGACACCAACCTATGAGATTAGCTCTTTAACAGACCTAGTAAAACTTGTGAAACAGCTTTAAAAAAATGTACTGCACCTTCAAGGATGCAGTACATTTTTTTGTAGAAATATTAAAAAGGCAGACCATGCCTGCGAAGTTCGTCAGATTACCCTTCATAAAAGTATTAATTACCAAAAAAGCAGAGAGTAGGAAACCCTCTGCTTTTCACTTTACATATTATAGATTGATGGCTTTTACTTCATCAATATTTTCAAGCTGTGCCACAAATGCTAAATCCTCATTTGTTACAACGTTATCTATTGTTAACATCATAACCGCTGTTCCGCCAACTTGGGCACGGCCAACTTGCATGGTTGCGATGTTGATATCTTTTTCCGCAAGTTTAGTTGCTACACGGCCGATTGCACCTGGTTTGTCAGTATTTTTAATGTAAAGAAGATGACCCTGTGGAATAACGTCTACAACATAGTCCTCTACTTTGACGATACGTGCACCTAAGCCGTTTAATAATGTACCAGCTACAGTGTGTGTTTCATTCGCAGTAATAATTTCGATGGTAATTAAACTTGTAAAGCCCTTAGCTGTTGTCGTTTTATGCTCAATAATTTTCATACCAATACGCTCAGACAGGTAGCGAGCATTGACATCATTCACATGATTACCGTGATTTTTAGCTAATAAACCTTTTAATGCATTTGAAGTTAATGGACGGACATCATAGTTGGCTACTTCCCCAGCATAAGATAAGTTGATTTCTTTTACGGGCTCTGTTGTTACTTGTGATAAGAATGAGCCGAGTTTTTCCGCTAATTCAAAGAAAGGTTCAACTTGTGCTAGAAGTTCTTTCGGAATAGATGGCATATTCACTGGATTTGTCACAGTACCTGTTTTATAAAATTTAATAATATCATTTGACACATCAACAGCTACAGACTCTTGTGCCTCAATCGTAGACGCACCCAAGTGAGGTGTAGCAATTACTTGAGGTAAAGTAAGAAGCTTATGGTCTGTCGCTGGTTCAGATACGAATACATCCAGGGCAGCACCAGCAACTTTTCCTGCTACGATAGCATCATATAGGTCATCCTCATTAATAATACCGCCACGCGCACAGTTAATGATACGTACGCCATCTTTCATCATCGCAAATTTTTCTTTATTAATGAGATTACGTGTTTCAGGAAGAAGTGGTGTGTGTACAGTAATGAAATCGGCTGCTTCACAAATTTCTTCCACTGACGCCTTAGTGACACCTAATTCTTTTGCACGCTCATCAGTTAAGAAAGGGTCATATGCCATAACATTCATACGTTGACCTTTTGCGCGGTAAGCTACTTCAACACCGATTCGACCAAAGCCTACAACACCTAAAGTTTTGTTTTTTAGCTCTACTCCCACATAAGATTTACGGTCCCATTTCCCATTTTTTAGTGTATTAAAAGCTTGTGGAATGTGACGTGCAAGTGATGTCATCATGGCAATTGTATGTTCAGCGGCTGAGTTTGTGTTACCATCCGGAGCATTAACAACGATAATACCATGCTCAGTGGCAGCAGTAAGGTCAATATTATCGACACCTACACCAGCACGACCGATTAATTTTAAGCTTTTTGCGGCTTCAATTACTTCTCGTGTCACAGTAGTTTGTGAACGAACAAGTAACACATCTACATCTGCAATTTTAGTCATTAATTCTTCTGGTGCTAGACCAGTGTCTACGATAATATTTAAATCTAAATCTTGTTCCTGGCGTAATGGGAAAATACCATCCTCACTTAGTGGGTCAGCGATAAATACGTTAATTGTTTTTGTGGCAGTAATCATTATAATTAGCTCCTTTTAATAAATAGTAATTGTGGTTTTAACTACGACAGTCTGGAATTTGTAAAATTCTAACATCTTACAGCGTGCAAACAATCTCCTTTCCGAATCGAAAGCAATATAAAAAGCCTTCCACGCCTTACAAACACAGTTATTGTGTTGTAAGGGGCGAAAGGCTGTATAAACATTGGTTCGCGGTACCACCCTTAATCACTGCTAGAAAATTTATTCTTGCAGTCTTAGCAATATGCGTAACGTGCATGAGACGGATAAGCTTACTTAGATGGTTCGGCTTAACTATTCAGGAGTGGAACTATTATCGTAGAAATCACTGATTTACACCAACCATCAGCTCGCTTTGGATTTTCTTACGACTAGTGTGTCTCCGTCGTTATATTTTTTATGATTAAATTTGTTAACATCATAATCCCTATTGTTCACCTTTGTCAACAATAATTCTAAAAAAACTAAAAAAACATGACTTCGAAAGTCTGAAAAATACTTATATACGAATGATTTATGTATTTTAAGTGTATAATGTTCGTCTTTATGGAGTGCACAATGAAAGCGCTAACGATATTTGTAAATACTGATTTTATCAAGCTTCTATGAAGTTTATTGCGAAAATATTATATGGTAATTATATGGAATGAGTGAAGTGTTCTAAATTAGAACTGGATCGTTTTATGAAAGAAGACGAACGTTTTACGTTGTCACATTTTAGACAAACCTTTGATTTTTAGAAGGTAAATAGACTAGTAGAGAAGAATTTAAAGTAAGGATGATTGATTTGGGGGTGTAGTAATGAAATACGATGTTGCAATAGTTGGTGCCGGACTGGCAGGCTTAGTGGCAGCCTGCGAGTTAGTCGATGCAAAGAAAAAAATACTTTTAGTAGATCAAGAGCCTGAAAATTCAATGGGGGGACAGGCATTTTGGTCTTTTGGTGGCATATTTTTGGTAAATTCTCCTGAACAAAGAAGGCTCGGCATTAAGGATAGTAAGGAGTTGGCATGGCAGGATTGGCTAGGGACAGCAGGTTTTGATCGTTTAGAAGATGAGGATTCCTGGGCATACAAATGGGCGAGGGCCTACGTCGATTTTGCTGCGGGTGAAAAATATCATTGGTTGAAGTCAAAGGGTATTAAATTTTTCCCTGTTGTTGGTTGGGCAGAACGGGGTGGCTCACATGCTGGTGGACACGGGAATTCAGTGCCGAGGTTTCATATTGTATGGGGAACAGGTCCAGGCATTGTCAAGCCATTTGTGGATAAAGTTAAAAAGGCAATAAAAGATGGCTATATTGAGTTTAAACCACGACATCGTGTGGATGAATTTATTCAACAAGATGGAAAGATTATGGGGATAAGTGGCACAGTACTAGCAGAAACCTTTATCAGTCGAGGGGAAAAAAGTTCAAGATTAGGAGTCGGAGAATTTTCGTATGAGGCTGCAGCCGTTATTGTGGCAAGTGGTGGTATCGGGGCCAATTTTGATTTAGTGAGAAAAAATTGGCCAGAACGATTAGGGACCCCTCCTAAAAATATGGTCTGTGGTGTTCCTGCATATGTAGATGGAAGAATGCTTGAAATTACAGAGCATGCAGGGGGACGTATTGTGAATCGTGATCGTATGTGGCATTACACAGAAGGATTAAAAAATTGGGATCCGATTTGGCCTAATCATGGAATACGAATTTTGCCAGGCCCCTCCTCTTTATGGTTTGATGCAGAAGGTAACCGATTTCATGCGCCTAATTTCCCTGGATTCGATACGCTCAGTACACTAGAAACGATTCAAAAAACAGGCTATGACTATTCCTGGTTTATTTTAACAGAAAAAATTATTGAGAAAGAATTTGCTTTATCTGGCTCGGAGCAAAATCCGGATTTAACAAACAAAAGCATTGGTGATGTTTTAAAAAGGATCATGCCCGGACCACCTGCTCCAATCCAAGCCTTTAAAAATCATGGTGAGGATTTTGTGATTGCAAATGATTTAAGAGAACTAGTAAATGGAATGAATAAACTAGCAGGCAATGATTTACTCGATTTCATGAAAATTAAAGAGCAAATTTTAGCGAGGGATCGAGAAATGGATAATAAGTTTACAAAAGATATACAGGTGAACGCCATTCATGGTGCCAGAAATTATATTGGGGATAAGCTAATCCGTGTTGCCAAGCCACATAAAATTTTAGATACTAAAAATTGGCCTTTAATTGCGGTACGATTAAATATTTTAACAAGAAAAACCTTAGGGGGCTTACAAACAAACTTAAATGGAGCAGTATTAGGGATGGATGGTCAGCCTATTCCAGGACTATTTGCTGCTGGTGAAGTAAGCGGCTTCGGGGGCGGTGGTGTTCATGGCTACCGCGCTTTAGAAGGTACGTTTGTTGGTGGCTGTTTATTTAGTGGTAGGCAGGTAGGGCGTTTTTTAGCAGAAGTGTAATGCCAGTGCAAAAAGAGCATCGTTATAAACGATGCTCTTTTTGTCACCAAGTAATAATGACAGCGATTATGATTTTGCGTTTTGGACAACTGCAATTCTAGCGATTTGTTCTTCGATTTGATGAACCGTCCAGCCATGCTCCTCCACGAAGAAGTTACGTTTGGCACGACGGCATTCATCAGAGCAGCTGCGCATATAAAAGGCTTCATGCTTTTCTTCACATAGCATTAATTTATGGCATTCAGGGTTTGCACAGTTCGTATAACGTTCGGAAGGTTCACCTGTGAAATAATCTTTTCCGATAACGATATGCTCCACTTGATTGATTGGCACACTGCGACGACGATCAAAAACAAACATTTGCCCATCCCAAAGTTGCCCCTTTACTTCAGAATCTTTTGCGTATGTGGCAATTCCACCATGTAATTGACCAACACTTTTTCCATAGCCCTCACGTTTTAACCAACCAGAGAATTTTTCACAGCGTATTCCACCTGTACAGTAAGTTAAAATCTTTTTATCAGCGAATTCTTCTTTATGTGTTTCCATCCATGCTGGCAAGTCACGGAAATTTTCAATATCAGGTCGAACCGCGCCTCTAAAATGGCCAAGATCGTATTCATAGTCATTACGTGCATCGATAATAATAGTATTCTCTTCTTGCATTTGTTCCATAAATTCCTTAGGAGATAAATAATCCCCTGTTATCTCTAAGGGATTGATATCATTTTCTAAGCCTAAGTGAACGATCTCGCGGCGAGGGCGAACGTGCATTTTTTTGAAAGCGTGTCCTTCAGCTTCATCAATTTTCCACATGATATCACTAAAGCGAGGGTCAGCCTTCATATGATTCATGTAAGCATCTGTTTGTTCAATAGTCCCCGAAACCGTTCCGTTAATCCCTTCGTGACCAACTAAAATGCGGCCAAGAAGTCCGAGTTCTTGACATACTGCTAAATGTTCTTCAGCAAATGCTATAGGGTCTTCAATCGTAACATATTTATAATAAAGTAATATACGATAGTCTTTTTGTGTCAAAATACGTAACCACCTTTATAACAATATTCGTCCTTTAATATAGCATAATGAAGGTAAATTTGTTTAGCAGAGAAGGAGTTTACTAAAAAAACACGAATAGTACATAGTGAATGACTATTCATATTTGGGGGTAATGGAGATGGAATTTTCAACAATTACTGTAGAAAAGCTAGATCGACGTGCAACGTTAACTTTGAATCGTCCTCAGGCGATGAATGCGATGGATGACGTTATGATGCGAGAACTCGCTGAATGCTTTGAGGCTTTGCAACAGGAAAAAGATATACAAGTACTTGTTATTCGTGGAGAAGGGAAGGTCTTTTCTGCTGGAGGCGATATTAAGGCGATGCTTGATTCAACTAAGCCTTTAAATATTGATGAGGCGATGGGTTATCTTACACGCATCGTTAAGGCCTATTATCAGCTGCCAATGATAGTCATTGCGGCAGTTCATGGCGCATCGGCAGGTCTTGGCTTTAGTTTAACACTGGGGGCGGATATTGTTGTGGCCTGTGAAAATAGTAAACTAGCTATGAACTTCATAGGGATAGGACTGATTCCAGATGGAGGTGGTCACTTCTTTATGAAGGAACGTGTGGGGACTGTTAAAGCAAAACAAATGATTTGGGAAGGGAAGGTGCTTACTGCAAATGAAGCATTAGATGCAGGATTAATCGACTATATGGCACCAGATGGCACTGTATTTGCAATGGCAGATCAGCTTGTGGGTAAAATGCTTGCTTCACCTATTTCTTCTATGATTACGACAAAAAACATTTTACATGCTCAAAATTTACCACAGCTGGAAAATATCCTTGCACTAGAAGCAGAAGGACAATCAACAATGCGTAAAACGACAGATCATATAGAAGGTATTCATGCTTTTGTAGAGAAAAGAACACCTGTCTTTGTAGGAAAATAAAAATAAGAAAAGGCATGTAGATATCCTACGTGCCTTTTCTCAATTATTAAACATGGAATAAAATTAATTTACCTGAAGCATTTACTAGACGATGAGTTTTGTTGGCAACACCTTTTTCTTCAATTTGTTGTTGGCCATTTAATTTAGCAGCTTCGTCATTTTCAAATGTCCATGTTTCATCAAACAATGTTTCCCCTGTTTTTTCGAAAGCTGTGAAACGATAGTTCTCCATACAAACCCCACCCTTTTATTTAAATATATATCTATTATACATAGAAGATTTATAAACTTCACGGTAAAACTAGTAAACTATTTGATGAATTACGAAAATTGTGGAAAAAGTAAGTCGACGTTTTTTTTTAAGCATTACCATTTTTCATAAATAGGGAAGTATGATAAAATAGAACAAATATTCGGTTTTGTAATCATATATGACTGCTTTGGTTGATAGTTTGTAGTAACTAACTGAGGTGGGAAATATCTATAGTTGGGGTGATTGGATGTCAGAAATTCGTTTTTTTCATATGGCAGATTTACATTTGGATAGTCCATTTAAGGGCTTATTTGGCTTACCTGAACACATTTTAAAGGAAATTCGATCAAGTACCTTTGATGCTTTTGATAAAATTATTCAGAAGGCAATTCAGGAGCAGCCAGACTTTTTATTAATTGTCGGAGATATTTATGATGGTGAAAATCGCAGTTTACAAGCCCAAAGAAAATTTCAAGATGCAATGGAGAAACTTTTTCAACACAATATTCCTGTAATTATTAGCTACGGGAATCATGATCATTTAAAAGGAACTTGGACACGTTTTTCTTTACCAAGTAATGTTTATGAATTACCGGCTGAAACAAGTGTTGTTCAGTTGAAAATCCGTGGTCAGCAAGTCTGTATATACGGCTTCAGCTATAGTGAACGCCACCTGAAGGAGTCTGTTATTGATACGTTTCCAATCGCTCAAGATTCTCATGCAATTCATATTGGCATGTTGCATGGCAGTGAGGCTAGTGATACGTCACATGCTTTGTATGCGCCATTTACCAAACAGCAACTGCTTGAAAAGAATTATCATTATTGGGCGCTAGGGCATATTCATAAACGACAACTGTTACATGAAAACCCTCCTATAGTTTATCCAGGCAATATTCAAAGTCGTCATCGTAAAGAACAAGGAATAAAAGGTTGCTATGATGTAACTTTATCTCAAACAGCATGTGAATTAGATTTTATTCCTACCTCCGCTATTGTTTATACCACGATAGAGGTGGATTGTACAAATATCGTTCATGCTAATGAATTACTTAAAAGATGTGAAGAAGCAATTGCTGTCAATCGTACTTCATGGGGAGCGGCGGTAGTTGAGCTTTATTTAAAAAATATTGATGAGCAAACAGAAGCATTGTTTGAGCATGCGACGGTGGACACTTGGCTGGATACCATTCGAGAGGCAGAAGAGGGTATTGAGCCAATGTGTTGGGTACAAAAAATGGTGTTACAAAAACCTTCGATTCATGGTGAATATTCTGCTGCTACGCAGTCAGTCGTAAGTTTAATGGAGCAATGGGATAGTAATGACTGGAAGGATATACTAAAAGACTTATACCAGTATGCTGGTGGCGCTCGGCTGATTGAGCCTTTATCTGAAAAGGATATAAAGAATCTAACGCACAATGCACAGTCACTATTGGCGGAAGAAATTCAAAGGGCGTGATGCACATGCTAACAATCAAAAAACTACAAATTTATGGCTTTGGTAAGCATGAAAACGTGACGATTCCCTTAAATGAAGGCGTTACAATTTTTTATGGATTAAATGAGGCAGGAAAAACAACGATTCAGCAATTTGTTTTACAAATGCTCTTTGGCTTTCCAACAAGACAGCAGACACAGCGCAAATATGAACCAAAAGCATCGACGAAATTCGGTGGTCAGCTGACACTATTACACCCTATTTATGGTTCATGCATTATTGAGCGTGTGAAAGGCAAGGCTGCAGGTGATGTTACTGTTTATCTTGAAGATGGTACAACAGGACAGGAGGAGCTGTTAGCTAAGCTTTTATATGGCTATTCTAGAGCATCCTTTGAATCCATTTTTTCCTTTTCATTGCATGAGCTTCAGGGCATTGAAAAAATGTCTGAGGAGGAACTAACACATCTTCTCCTCTCCTCTGGTACAACAGGTATCCAGCACTTGTCTGCTCTTGAGAAAAAAATGGATAAAGAGGCCAATGAGCTATTTAAGAAGACAGGTAAAGTTCCAGTAATCAATCAAAAAATTGAGCAGTTAAAGCAACTCGAGCGAATGATTAGACACGAGCAAGGTAAGATCCAAACATTTGAGAATAAATTACAACAATTGCAACTTCTTGAGCAAAACCTTGAGAAACTTTATGCCACTCAAAAAAAGCAACAACAACAATGGCAATACTTAACGGTTCAAAAGCAGGCCTTGCCTCTTATCAAGCAACAACAGATGTTGCAGCAAGCATTAGGTAATGATCCGCATGTTCAATTTCCAGCAGAAGGTGTAAGACGATATGAACAAGTAAAGGACCGACTTTTACATGAAAGTCAGCAGTTGCTGCAATTAAAAGAACAATATCAATTGCTACAGGACAAAGTGCTCGCGACAGTGAATGAGCAAACTGTAAATGAAATGGGCCGCCTTATGCAAAAAGAGGCAACATGGCATCAGCTGATCGTGAAGGAGAAAAACTTACGGGATGATCTCTTTATGCTTGAGCAAGAAATAGATGCGCAGTTTCGTTTATTAGGTGTGCAAGAAAAAGAGGCACAGAACATTCTTCTTGGAGAAACAGTATCCTTACAGCAGGAACAGCAATTTCAACAGCAATTAAAAAGGCTGGAGGAGGCGGAGGATGAGCTAAAGTTTCATTTACATTCGCTAGAGCAAGTCCATCAAGCATTAGATGCCATAACGCAACAAAAGCAAAGGCTAAAGCAGGAGTCATTAACAAAGGAAGAAGAACATATTTTAGCACAGTGGCCTCAACAAAAGCGGAGGCTAGAGCAATTGCGTGCTGCCAAATCGCAACGGACTAAACAAAGGCAGCCTAATTATTTTTCCTTGATGATTTTATTAATTGGTTTATTATCATTTGTTTATGGGATATTCCAAAAAAATGTGGCAGTGGCCATTATTGGTGCTATTTTGACCATCATAACCATTTGGTTGATAAAGTTTGTTAGACCAGCAACGGAGACGTCCGATAAAGAAAATAGTCACCTCTTACGACAATTAGAGCAGGATGAAATGACTGTACAAACTATACTCCTAAAGAAACAAAGATTGGAGGATCGTTGGTTACATGTCCATGAACAGCAAAGTGAGAAGGAGCAACAATATGCTCAATTGGAATATAAAATTCAACAAGCGGAGCTGGAGAGTGAAGAAACTACGCAGTCATTGCAGCAATTTTTAAAACGCTATCGATTACAAGGTACGATAGCTAGAACGTTAATGCCCGAATTATTTATGCGTATACGAAGTGTTCAAGAATTGGCGGTTAAAAGGGAGGGCTCAATAAGCCTTTTGCAAGAAGTTCAGGATGAAAAGAACAGCCTTTATGAACAGCTTCAACTAGTATTAAATGAAAATTATAATGAACATGAAATATATATGTATCTACGAACAGCCTATCTGGACGCACAGCAACAGCAACAGCAAGTGCAGCAAGCACAAGCTCAGCTAGCTGACATCAAGATTAAGCTACAAAGTGGACAAACACGAATAGATCGTTATACAGCTGATATGATGCAGCTATTGAACGAAGCGGAGGTGCAAAACGAGCAAGCTTTTTATGAGAGATATGAGCAATTTGAGCATCAAAGAAAAATAATGACAGAGCTTCAAACGGTTCAGGCTCAAATAGCCTCGTTGGATTTATCTGAAAATGTTGGTTTAAAAGAGGACTCTGTTATCGAGGATATGCGGGTTTTAGAGCAGGAGCAAGCTTCTTTGCAAATGGATATAGACCGATGTCTTGAACATCGTGCTGCATTGCAAATTGAAAAAGAACAGCTATTAAATGATGAAAAATATGGCCAACTACTTCAAGAGTTTGAGCAGGAAAAATCGGAGTTACAGCAAATGATTGAGCATTGGGCAACGAAAAAGGCTGTGGCGACTGCTATTCATGAAACATTATTTCGTCTTCGGGAAGAAAAATTACCACATGTTTTATCGAAGGTTAATGCAATATTCCAATTACTTACAGGAGGGCGCTACGTTCAACTTACGATTCACGACGAAGGCTACTTTATGGCGCAAGATGTGGCGGGAATCCGTTATCAAATGGTTGAATTATCGCAGGCAACTAAGGAGCAAGCCTACATTGCATTACGTCTGGCACTTGCACAAACGTTGATAACCTCTGCGCCATTCCCGATTATTATGGACGATCCGTTTGTCCATTTTGATCGAAACCGTACAGACAAAATGGTACAATTAATGAAAGAAGTAGGATATGAACGTCAAATTTTATATTTTACTTGCCATGATGAAATGCTCAAACATTGGCCAAAAGAGCAAATTATAGATGTAGGAGCACTAGCAAATGAAAGGGGAGTGGCGTCAACATGAAAGGAATTACAACGCTTCAGGTTGGAGAATCAGTGGATCAATATTTATTAATTAAACAAGCGACAAAAGGAGTTACTACTGTTGGGAAGCCATTTATGTCGCTAATATTACAAGATAAAAGTGGAGATATTGAGGCTAAGCTTTGGGATACAAATGAAGATCATGAAAAGATGTATCATGCTGAAGCCATTGTACGTGTCGGTGGAGAAATTCACGACTATAGAGGGAAAAATCAATTGCGTATCAAAGCTATTCGTGTGGCAAAGCCAGAAGAAGGAGTTGCCATTCATGATTTAGTACCCTCCTCTGCAACACCAAAGGAACAACTTTTTGAAGAATTAAATCAATTTTTCTTTGATATTAAAAACCCAAATATTTCACGTATTACGAGAGCGGCCATTAAAAAACACCAGGATGCCATTTTAGTGTTCCCAGCGGCTACTAAAAATCATCATGATTATGCTTCTGGCTTATTAGATCATATGGTGTCTATGCTAAAACTAGGTAAGGCCATTGCTGATTTATATCCGACTCTTAATCGAGATCTATTATATGCAGGTATTATTTTGCACGATATTGGAAAAGTGGTGGAGCTGTCTGGACCAGTTGCCACGACGTACACAGTGGAGGGAAACCTTTTAGGACATATTACGATAATGGTGAATGAAATTGCTAAGATTGCTAATGAACTAGAAATTGAAGGTGAAGAAGTGATGCTTTTGCAGCATATGGTTTTATCTCACCATGGCAAAGAAGAGTGGGGTAGTCCGAAAAAGCCGATGGTTCAAGAAGCAGAAATTTTACATTATATTGATAACATCGATGCTAAGATGAATATGCTAACTAGAGCATTAGGTAAAACAGCACCTGGTGAATTTACAGAGCGACTATTCCCTCTGGATAATCGATCATTTTATAAACCAACATTTTAATCTTTCAACACATTATTTGTGAAATTTTAGTTTCAAAATAACTGGATGAGCTAGCTTTTTTATAAGTCTATCTATATATCTGTGGAATTTCAGTACCTATCCATTGTACCAGTACTGTATTTATTTTAGAATATAGGAAGAATTTATAGGAATGGGGAAAAACAATGGATAAAGAGGGACTTGTTTCACGTAAAATAAAATTTTGGAAAAGCTTGATTTTCAAAATGATACTAGCTATTGGTATCAGTTTATTTATTAGCTCACATATTTCTGAGTTCGTCAGCCAACAAATCGAAAAGGTAGTGGCGTTAAATGGTAGTGCAGGAGTGGCCATTAATACATTTATTTCGCTATTTATTGGTACTGTTATTATTTCTTTATGTACAAGGTATATCGTCTTAAAACGTGTAAAGCGCGTCTTAAAGGCAATGACGGAAGCTGCGGATGGCGATTTAACAGTTCGTATAGATGATAAATTGAAAGATGAAATTGGTCAATTATCAACGGAATTTAATCATATGTTAGAGCAAATAGGTACAGTTATTGAAAAGGCGAATAAAGCATCTTCGGATGTTTCTACTTTTACAAATGAATTTACTACTATTACTGAGCAAAGTAGTAACACAGTTGAAACCATTTCTGTTGCCATTAGAGAAATTGCTGCTAGTGCAGAAGGGCAATTGAAGCAAATGGACTTATTATCGGACTCCGCTAACTTAATTTCCAAAGATATGGACCATGCTTCATCCGCAGTCCAGGCAGTTGCAGATATAGCGAATGAAACGAATCAAAAGGCTGATTTAGGATTACAGTTAATTGAACAAACGATTGGAAAAATGAATACCATTAATGAATCTGTACACCAATCAACAGAGGTTGTTAATGCGCTAGGGGAAAAATCGAAGGAAATTAGTACTATTGTGGCACTAATTACAAGTATTACGGATCAAACAAATTTGCTTGCACTGAATGCTTCCATAGAGGCGGCACGTGCAGGAGAGGCTGGAAAAGGATTTGCGGTTGTGGCAGATGAAGTAAGAAAACTAGCAGAGGAATCTGGGAAGGCTGCTGACAATATTAGAACATTAGTAGATGATATCTTAAGTCAAACATCAAGCGCAGTTTCTGCTATTAATAGTGGTACACAATTTGTGGAGGAAGGGCGAGAGGCTGTTGAGCAGACAGGTGGTGCCTTTAAAAATATTGTAGATTATTTACAACAAATTAGCCAACGTACCAAGGAAGTTACGGATATAGTATTGCGTGTAAATGACAAGGCAAGCCAAACCGATTCTGCAACAAAAGAAATTGTTGATATTGCAAATAGCACATCTTCAGGTATACAGCATATCGCGCTCTCTATAGAGCAACAAACTGCGTCTAACGAGGAAATTGCAAGTGCAGCAAATGTCCTTCAGACGATGTCGAATGACTTACAAGCCGAAATAAGCCAGTTCAAAGTAAAATAACAAAAGAGAAAGGGAGCATCTGTATTATGAGATGCTCCCTTTTTTTGAGGATGTCGCTCTTTAAATGGAAAAGGACATCATCTGAATTATTTAGATTCTTTATCTGTATCTTCTGCTTTGTCGCTAGATTCTTCCTTAGAAGCTTTTTCTTCTGCTTTTTTAGCTTCTTCTTCAGCCGCTTTAGCTTGTTCTTCACTTGTAGTCGTAAAGAATTCTAGGGAATCTTTTAAATCTTTATCAGAAGTTTTAACATTCGCATCTTTTGCCATTTTCGCAACGATGTCTTTTAGAATAGTTTGTGCTTCACCTGTTTGGTTCAGTTTACTTAACATAGTTGTACGAATTTTTTCTTCTTCATCTTTAAATGAACCAACATCTTTCACGTCACGTTTCTCCGTAATTTCGATTACGTGATAACCAAAGCTAGATTTTACCGGCTCACTTAAAGTGTTTAATTCAAGCGCATAAGCAGCATCGTTAAACTCATCAACCATCGAACCAACTGAGAACCATCCAAGCTCGCCGCCTTTTTGTGCAGAGCCTGTATCTGTAGAGTACTCTTTTGCTACATCAGCAAATTTAGCGCCACCTTTTATTTTTTCAATGACTTCTTTTGCTGTTTTTTCATCTGCTACTAAAATATGACGACCATTTAGTTCTGTTTTCATTTGCTCGTAGTATTTTTTCACATCTTCTTCTTTAATGGCTTGGTCTTTTAAAGCTTTTTCTTGAAGAAGTTGAACGCGTAATGAATCTTTAAAGCCTTGCTCTGTTAAGCCACTTTCAGCTAGTGCTTGTGCAAAACCATCACCAAATTGTGAAGCTGTTGTATCGTAAGCTTCTTTAAGTTCTTTATCTGTTACTTCATATTTGTCAGACAATACTTTTTCAGTCACCATTTGCTGTAATACATATGAGCCTGTTAAAGATTTGGCTTTTTCATTAAAGTCAGCAACTGAAATATCGCCAACTTTAGAAGTAACGATTGCTTTGCTATCTCCGCCGCTACACGCACCAAGCGCTAAAACAGAAGCAGCTAAAGTTAAAGATAAAACTGTCTTTTTCATAGTGGATATTCTCTCCTAACATGGTTTCGTCCATTTTTTACTATAACATAAACGTTTTAAAAACAAAATGGTTCCCCCTTGAGTATTGCCTATATTTCAAATTTTGAAGCGCATAGGATATAGAAAAGAAAGGGGGTGAAGTTATGGGCAACGGAGGATACGGTGGCGGTGGCTACGGCTCAGGCTTTGCTTTATTAGTTGTGTTATTTATTTTATTAATTATCGTTGGTGCAGCGTTCCTATACTAATTAATAAAACAGTGAAAAGCTAAGAGCTCTATTAACTCTTAGCTTTTCTTAACAATGTTAGTACTTCACGCCGCATGCCAAAGATCCAAGCCGTTAGTAATGGTTTGAACAAGTTGTTTAATGGGGACTCAACTTATCTTGTAGCGTGCGGACGTGAATGTATTTTACTTTTCGATTGTTATACTGCATATAAAATTTCAATATAAAATGAGACAAGTAAAATGGTAATAAGTATATTTATAGTTCGGAATATTTTTGGCTGGTTTTCTTCGGGAATTTCACGTCGCATACATAGAGCATATGTCATACGGTTAATTTGAAATAAATAGAATACCGAGAATAGAACTACAATCATTAATAGCAAGTCTATTCCTCCCCTCTTTCAATAGTAATAGCATAACAAAGAACGCCATTAAAAAACAAGTACAAGCAATTTAGTGAACAGTTGGTGGAACTAAAATCTCATAGCCCTTTGGTGTTTCTTCAATTTGTGAGTTTTTTGGTGAATTCAATAAATATTTCACGTAAAGTATATCAATTAAACATAGACTACAGTGATATGCTAACAGCAATGTACCGTAATGTGTATAGGCTGGTAGTAGCCAAGTACCTATGATAATACTAGAATTGAGAACGATAAAAGGCGTAAGAAGTGCTAGTATATAGCGATTTTTGGATAATGGCTCATGAATACGCATGTGTAGAACAGGAATTAGATAAAATTGCGTACGGACACGCAATTTAAGATGCTGTCGTAAATCGTACAGAGCTAAAAAGTGTAGAAACTTGTGAACCGGATAAAGTGTTAATACGGCTATTACAAAGAGCCAGAATAAATGATCGGTGTAGTGCTCTTCATTAAATAAATTAAACGTCACATACGATACGGAAAAAACGGATAAAAAAGTAATAACACCCATTATAATAATACGCGTAGTGCCGTAATGATGTTCAAGATTTAAAATTTTCCAACAGTGCATAGTTTATTATCAACTCCGAAAATAGGAAGTGTCCTATTTAATGTAAATTGAATTGTCTTAGAATGCAAGAGAAAGGAGGTACTTCAGAAATATTTCTGAAATACCTCCTTTCACATAATTTATTCCTGCTAGCACAACAAGAATCCCCATGAAAATATCTGTACGATAGTTTTATTTATCCTTTTACAGTTGGACGTTCTTCAAGCGTGTCAAAGGAATCACGAAAATGCTGGAAGGAGCGTTCAAAAATATCGATGAAATCCTCACCATAAATATTACGAATGACAGCCATTACGTCTAAAAAATCTGGGAAACGGCCATATAAGTCCTTTAAGGCCAATGATCCTTCTAATACAGAATGATAAGTATTATGGTAGTTTTTATTCATCTCTACAATGAGCTCTGTACCAGCTTCAGTTAGCTCAACATACGTATTGCGCTTATCATCATCTCGCTTTGAAAACTTAAGGAAGCCACGTTCTTCTAATTTTTTGGAGAAATTGAATGCTGTAGATACATGCATGACTCCAAACTTTGCTACATCCGAAATAGATGCCCCTTTTAAATGATAGGAAATCCACAGAATATGGTGTTCATTAATATTTAAATCATAGGGTTTAATCCATTGTTGCCAATCTTTTTCAACCGCTTTCCATAGTGCTTTCGATAATTGTGCGATTCTTTGACTATAAAGCATAGCTTCTTTTTGTGTGTATAATTCCTCTGACAATACCATCACCTACTGCTTTCTTTCACATTTTTAAAAATATTATAGCAGTAAAGAAAAAAAGTTTAAAGTTAGAAAAATTCAAAAATTGAAAAGTGGTTAAAAAATAATATTATAGCAATAGTTTTTGATGAAAAAATAGATAAGTAAGCTCCTAAAGAGGACTTTAGTCGCTTGTTTTTTTCTGTGGTTTTTCCTTATTTTCTGTGAATTGTGCAATGTTTTTCTCGATTTCGCTTATCGAATTCTGTAAAGCATCTAATTCTTGTTGCAAATTATTTTTATTTGGCTCTATTTCTTCTGAAAAAGTGGTAATTGTTTGTTTTAAATCATTTATTATTTGTGGGATATTATTTTTAACTTCGTTTGTTAAAGTATTGACAGAGTGTTTCACAGTCCCTACTTGTTGTTTAACATCGAGGAGCATGCCTTTTGTTTGATCTACGTTTTGTTTTAAAGTTGTACGTAACTGCTGGCCTGATTGTGGAGTTGAGAACAAAACAGCAGCTGTTCCACCGATAATACCTGTTGCTAGTCCAATTAAAAATGGTTTTGCTTTCATAATATATACCTCATTTCTTGTCATGTTTATCTACTATTAAACCATGAAAAGCATGAATACAAAAAGAAAAAGAAACTGAACGAGTGATAGATCATCACAGTGCAGTTTCTTTTAAATGTTTAAAGTCAATAGTTATGAAATCTGAGAAATGGCTGTTACAAATTTAGAGCGCTTCACTAATTTTGCTACAATAGGATAAATAATAGCAAAAGCAACGACATTAAATGCTACAGCTGGAAGGACAACCCCAATAAATAGCATTGTAAACGTTGCACCTACATTTGCATTGAAAACAAAAAGTGCTGCTGCTAAAAAGACTGTACCTGATAGAATAGTACCCAAACCAACTAAAAATGCAGAGACAGCGAAACTCTTTGCTATCCTTTTTAGAATAACTAAAGCAGCTAAAAACACAAAGCCTGTCACCGCTTTATCAATAATGTTCGGAACTAGACCAGCAGGAAATGTTGTGAACAAACCTGAAAGTACCCCTGTTGCTAGCGAAAGTAAAAACGTTTCTTTCACTGTAGGAAATAATAAAATGCCAATGAACATCATTGTTAACATGAAATCAGGCTTCATGCCATTAATCATTCCCGGTGTCACGACATATAGTGCCGCTCCGATACCAACTAAAAGGGCCATTAATACTAAATTCTTTGTATTCATTTTTAATCTCTCCTCGACTGAGCTAATCTATTAGTTTCCCAACGTGTCCTCGTGACCGTTAGCGAAACTTATTTGTGATTGTACGCTAAAATTTTTATATTTGCAATACAGTAATTGGGTTATTAAAATGTTAATATATGACAAAAAATTATAAATGAGCTTTAATATTTTCGGCCACATCAGCCAATTGTTCAGGTGAATATTTTTGCGTTTGCCAAACTAAACCTAAGCCTTCTTTTTCGTCATAACGCGGAATAAAATGTAGATGATAGTGGAACACAGTTTGTCCAGCTGCCGCCCCATTATTATTAATTGTATTCAAACCTATTGGCTCAAACGCTGCCTTTATGGCATTCGCAATCTTCGGTGCAACAGCGTATAAATTACGTGCAACATCCTCTGGCATTTCGTATAGATCTTGGCAGTGATGCTTTGGAATTAGTAAGGTATGACCCTTTGCAACTGGCGAAATGTCTGTAAATGCATAGACATGTTCGTCTTCATAAACTTTTGTACTTGGAATGGATCCATCGATAATTTTGCAAAATAGGCAATCGCTCATGAGAATTTCCCCCTTAACGTATATGTAAATTCATTCTATCATACTCAAACCTGTATCATTTGCTAATTTTTGATAAAATATAAAACAAGAAGAGGAGTGAGGATATGTCAGTATTAGAGGTACAGCATGTGACAGGTGGATATACAAGAAAACCTGTTATTAAAGATTTATCTTTTACTATTGAAAAAGGAGAGCTTGTTGGCTTAATTGGCTTGAATGGAGCTGGGAAAAGCACAACGATTAAACATATAATTGGAACAATGTTGCCAAAGGAAGGGGATATTTACCTTAATGGGGTAACGCTAAAGGAAGATACGGACAAGTATCGTACAGCCTTTTCTTATATCCCTGAAACCCCCGTGCTCTATGATGAGCTAACATTAAGGGAACATTTAGAATTAACAGCGATGGCTTATGGTATTGATAAAGCAACTCTAGATGCTCGTTCTGAGGTACTTTTAAAGGAATTTCGAATGGAGAAAAGATTAAACTGGTTTCCTTCGCATTTTTCAAAGGGAATGCGTCAAAAGGTTATGATTATGTGTGCCTTTCTAATTAATCCTAGTCTTTATATTATTGATGAACCTTTTGTGGGGTTAGATCCTCTGGGGATTCAATCATTATTAGATCAAATGGATGAGAAGAAAAAAGAAGGTGCTTCCATATTAATGTCTACGCATATCTTATCGACAGCCGAAAAGCATTGTGATCGAATTATATTATTGCACGAAGGAAGAGTTCGAGCACAAGGAACGATGGCCGATTTGCGTCAAACATTTGCGATGCCTAATGCAACGTTAGACGATCTTTATATTGCAATGACAAAGGAGCGGGACCATGAAGAACTTGCGTGATGTATGGTCCTCTCGCTTCATGCATTATATAGGAGAAGTACAAAAATATATGCAATTTATTTTTACAGGGCATATTGCCATTGTGCTTGTATTTCTAATTGGAGCAGGAGGCTACCAATATAGTGAATGGTTGAAAGTTGTACAGACAGATTTCCCAGCTGAAATACTTATTGCTGTTTTTATAGGCATTTTATTGGCTTTTAGTCGTCCTACTACATTATTGAGAGAGCCAGACCAGGTATACCTATTGCCCCTAGAATCTAAAATGTCACATTATTTCAGCAAGGCTTTAGCTTGGACATTTTGGTCTCAGGTGTGGATTGTAGCAATCGTCTACATCGTCAGTATCCCGTTATTAAAAGCAGTGACTGATTTAACAACAATTGAAATTTGGTCCATTTTCATACTAGTGATTGTACTGAAATATATAAGTGTTCGAGGAGAATTTAGCTATCGATATAGTGAACGTGGTCAAATGGTTTGGGTGGACAGGCTGATTCGAGCAATAATATTTGCTGCAGCTGTTTATATGGGTCTGCAAGCTCAGTTGCTCCTAACCATTGTGGCTACAGTCATTAGCATCATTTATATGATTGTCTTTAGAAAAAAATCTGTCGGCGAACCAGTACCTTATGAACATTTTGTAAAGCTTGAACAAAATCGTATGATGAGTTTTTATCGTTTTGCAAATTACTTTACAGAGATACCCCATCTACATGGAAGCATTCGACGTCGAGGATGGATGGACTGGCTCTATAAATTCGTACCATATGGTAAAAAAAATTCTCAAAAATATTTGGTGTTCCGCACCTTTGTCCGTACAGATGATCATTTTTATTTATGGCTCCGTCTTACGGCAATTGCAGGAGTGATTGCAGCCTTTGTAGACATTCCGATAGTTACATGGATTGTAGCTGGGGCACTAAGCTTTGCAACGACTATTCAATTAAAGCAAGCATTACTATCAAGTGGAGAATTCCGCATGGATATGCTGTTTCCATTGCCAGATAATGCTCGTCAACTAGCTGTGAAGCAAATTGTACGTCTAGCTATGGTTACACAAGCAATCATCGTTGGATTATGTGCAATTACACAGCCTATGTTTTACATTGTAGTTGTTATTGTTTTAGTAATTAGCGAATTGACTGCGAAAGTATCTAAATAATGAAAAGCTCATTTTCCCAGTACTGCACTGAGAAGATGAGCTTTTATTTGTTGTAGATCTATTCTGATTGCTCTTTGGGCATAGCACTATAAGTTGTTACGTAGGAAGCTGCTGAGAAAATGTTCTGCTGATTTACTCCTGTTGAATCATCTCTTTTAGCATGAGCTTTTTCAAAGGCTTTAGAGCTTTTCCAAGCTTCAAATGAGTGTGGTCCATGCCATTGAGTCATGACAATATAAGTGTCACTTTTGATGGGACGAAGTAATCGGTAGGACTCAAATCCTGGCTCATCTTCAATGGCATGTGAGCGTTGTAAAAAGCGATGCTCGAAAACAGGGCGACCTTCATCTGTTACGGGAATATTATTAAGAACAAAGAATCCATGTTCTTCTAGCTCGTTTACCGAATCTAACACTTCAAATTTGCGGGGTGTGGCAAAAACAGATTTTCCTTCTGTTTCATGAATTAATACGGAGTTTCCCTCTCCGTGAATTAAGATCATATGCTCATTTGGATACTTATTTTTCAGTTGCTCTAAAAAATCACCAGTACCAGAAGTTAAATAAATATTCATCAATTTATCCTCCTTATGAATCTTGCTAATTATAGCGTGATTATACCCTTTTTAGCATAAGTCTAAGCTTTGACTAAAAAGAATCTGTCTAGAATGAACAATTTTATGACATTTCACTAGGATAACTATACAATAACAGAGGAAGCGTTTACTATTGGAAACGGATATCAATAATAATGGAATAAATAATACATTTTTTTCTTGATTCAGCAAATGTTTTTTGTACTAAAACAATGGATAAGATACAGAAGACTCTTTCCGCTATAGAAAGTGGTAAGCCCACTGATTCAAGATAAAGTCTCTGATGGGTATTGCAGATTTTGAAGAGAAGCTATTTGAGTAAACAGAAAGAAATCTGGAAACAATTACCCGAGAGCGTATGGATAGTAATGAATTTATCGAGGGGAAGGAATTATTCATGACAACTTTTAACGACACACTTCTGCGTGCTGCTCGTGGAGAAAAAACGACACACACGCCAGTATGGTATATGCGACAGGCAGGGCGTTCTCAGGCAGAATATCGTGCCATCAAAGAAAAATATTCTTTAGAGGAAATTACACATCAACCTGAACTATGTGCGTATGTCACTCGTCTACCTGTTGAAAATTACAACGTTGATGCAGCTATATTATACAAGGATATTGTCACACCTCTACCTGGAATTGGCATAGATGTAAAAATTAAAGCAGGTGTTGGTCCTGTTATTTCTAATCCAATTCGTTCAGTTGCAGATGTAGACAATTTAGGTGAATTCAATGCCAAAGAGCATACTCCCTTTGTACTAGAGACTATAAAAATCTTGACAGAAGAGCAATTAAATGTCCCGTTGATTGGTTTTGCTGGAGCACCATTTACACTAGCCAGCTACATGATTGAAGGGGGTCCTTCTAGAAACTATAACAAAACAAAATCATTCATGGTGTCAGAACCGCAAGCTTGGTTTGCGTTAATGGATAAACTTGCTGACATGATTATTGCAGATGTAACTGCCCAAATTAAAGCTGGTGCAAAAGCAATCCAAGTATTTGATTCTTGGGTGGGTGCTTTAAATGTGGAGGATTACCGTGTATTTATAAAACCAATTATGACGCGAATTTTTGCGGAATTACAAAAAGAAAACGTGCCATTAATTCAGTTCGGTGTTGGTGCAAGTCATTTAGCGAAGGAATGGAATGATTTACCGATTGATGTTGTCGGCTTAGATTGGCGTTTACCAATAAAAGAAGCACGCGCGAATGGCATTACAAAACCAGTCCAAGGTAACCTAGACCCATCGCTATTATTGGCGGATTGGTCAGTCATTGAAAAACGAACTAAGGACATTATCGATCAAGGTTTAGAAATGCCAGGTCATATCTTTAACCTAGGCCACGGTGTTTTCCCTGAGGTTGATCCAGCGGTCTTAAAACGTTTAACGACACTTATTCATGAATATAGTGCACAACAAATACAAAATCGTTCTTAAAAAAGCGAATTCAAATGTGAATTATGTCCTTTTCTATGTATGAAATTTTTATCATAGAAAGGGAGCTGTCCAAGATAATAGATTGGACAGCTTCTTTTTATCACATAATGTATAAAACATAAAACAATTTTAGAGGTGAAAAGGGTAATGAAAGAAGTTAAAGGCTTATTGGTAATGGCATACGGAACACCTTATAAAGAAGAGGATATTGAACCTTACTATACACATATTCGTCATGGTCGCAAACCTTCGGAAGAGCATTTAGAAGATTTACGTAGTCGCTACGAAGCGATTGGAGGTTTATCTCCTTTAGCGGCAGCAACACAGGCACAAGCTGAAGCATTGTGTTCCCGCTTAAATGAAGTTCAGGATACTGTAGAATATAAATTGTTTATTGGTTTAAAGCATATTCATCCATTTATTGAGGACGCAATAGAGCAAATGGTGGCAGAGGGCATCAAAGAAGCGGTATCCATTGTTTTAGCTCCTCATTTCTCAACATTCTCTATTAAATCTTATAATGGCCGTGCTGTAGAAGCAGCAGGGGATCGCTTAACGATTACATCAGTAGAATCTTGGTATGATGAACCTAAATTTATTGAGTATTGGAAACAACAAGTCAATGATACGTTTAAGTCAATGTCAGAAGAAGAACGTGAAACAGCTTGCTTAATTGTTTCAGCGCATTCACTTCCTGAAAAGATTAAAGATTTAGGTGATCCTTATGAGGATCAATTAATTGAAACAGCTCGACTTATTCAAGAAGCAACTGATTTGAAAAACGTTGAGGTCGGTTGGCAATCAGCAGGACAGACGCCAGAGCCTTGGATTGGTCCAGATGTTCAAGACTTAACACGCGAGCTCTATGAAGAAAAAGGCTTCCGTTCATTTGTTTATACACCAGTAGGTTTTGTAACAGAGCATTTAGAAGTGTTATATGATAATGATTTTGAATGTAAAGTTGTTTGTGATGAACTAGGCACAAAATACTATCGTCCGTCAATGCCTAATACACACCCTTTATTTATTGATGCGATGGTCGATGCGATTTATAAAAAATTAAGCTAAGCGAAAAGAAAGTGATGATGTTGGTGACTCAGAAAAGACGAAAGGTAGTTGTTGTAGGTGGTGGTATTACAGGCCTTACAGCTGCGTTCTATATGCAAAAACAAGCAAGCACAAAAGAATTGCCATTAGATATCGTACTTGTCGAGTCGTCATTACGTCTTGGCGGAAAAATTCAAACACTAAGAAAAGATGGTTTTATTATTGAGCGTGGACCAGAATCTTTTTTTGACCGAGAAAATTATGTAAATGCTTTAGCGAAGGATCTTGGTATTGAACAAAAAATCATGACAAGTAATGCAGGACCTAACTATGTGGCTGTCGGAAGTCAGTTATACCCAATCCCAAGCCATTTATTATCAGGAGAAACGCCACATATCTCGTCATTCATTACATCAGGTTTGTTTTCACTAAGTGGTAAAGTTCGCGCGGCGGGTGATTTTTTTATCCCGCGTTCCGTACAGGACGATGATCAACCATTGGGGTCATTTTTTAGAAGAAGATTTGGCGCTGAGGTTGTTGAAAACCTAGTTGAACCATTACTGGCAGGGACATTTGCAGGGGATATTGAGCAATTAAGTATGAGTTCAACTTTTCCACAGCTTTATCATCTAGAGCAAAAATATCGTAGCTTATTAGTAGGGATGAAAAAGGCAGGAACAAATTTCTTGAGTAATGATGTTATTGATGAAAATAAAGGGATTTTTCAAACGTTTAGTAATGGACTTGAAACCTTAATCGAAAGTATTGAGGAATCTCTACTTCCTGGGACAGTAATGAAAGGTGTCAAAGTGGAAGAAATTGAACATGGAAAAGATGGGTCTGTACATGTAATGCTTAACAATTTCACACATATTAAAGCAGATGCAGTAATTATTGCTACACCCTTTAATATGGCGGATAAGATGTTCAGTAAGTATAATTTGTTAAATGAACTAGGGACAATGAAAGCTGCAACTATCGCAACCGTTACAATGGCATTTAAAAAGGAGCAGCTTGGTGATTTAGACGCGCTATCTTTTTATGTCTCTCGAAATAGTGATTTTTCAATAACTTCATGTACGTGGATGAATCGAAAATGGCCGGGTACCACGCCTGATGATTATGTGCTATTACGTAGTTACATTGGTCGAGTTGGAGATGAGGCGATTGTCGCATTATCAGATACTGAGATAGAAAAAACAGTGCTACAGGATTTAAATAAAACTATCAGTATAGATGGAGAACCCGTAACGACAGTGGTTACACGTTGGAGAAATGCAATGCCACAATACACCGTTGGACATGAGGCGAAGGTCCAACGCATAAAGCAGGAATTACGAGAACATTTTCCAACTGTAAAATTAGCAGGTAGCTCATTCGAAGGAATATCCATCCCCGAATGTGTGCAACAAGGTAAACATGTTGCTGAGGAAGTGTTGGCGGAAATTTTTTGTTAGTAGAAGCAAAATAGTACAAACATTATGTTTGTACTATTTTTTTATTGCAGTAAGTTCAAAATATAAAGAAATAGCAAACTAACTATTTCATAGTTTGCTATTTCCATAACTATATTTTGAAAATTTGAATAACGTTGTTCTAAGAAATTCGGTGACATGACCAAACGATACCGCCAGAGTTTGCTCCGCCTAGTATAAGAGAGATAGTTAATCCATTGGCTTCATAGAACAAATCAATCGTATCTCCAGCATTTAAATTCACTTCTCCTGCTAAAGTGATTGTGCCATTTCCAAGAACTGCTCGTAACGTTAATACAAGTGCCACATTGACGTTTAGTACAGGGAACAGGCCACTAATTAAATTTGTAGTAGCATTTTGCCTAATTGCAAATGAAGGGTTTATTCCCGCTCCTAAAGTAACAGTAATGGCCGCAGAAGTGGAGTAGTTAATGGTTGCTTCAAAGGAATACCTACCTGTAGTTGGTACAGTGAATATTCCAGTAGTTGGATTGAAAGCAGGTGTTGTAAAGTATGGTGACGCTACACTCCAGTTAGTGATTGAAGTAGATCCACTAACTGTCAATGTGTTTTTAAAGGCAGAGAATCCTTCAGTAAACGCAGGTCCAGTAAAACCAGTAGCCCCAGTAGGTCCCGTAGCTCCAGTAAAACCAGTAGCTCCAGTAAAACCAGTAGCTCCAGTAAAACCAGTAAAACCAGTAGCCCCAGTAGCTCCAGTAGGTCCGATATCACCCGTAGCGCCGGTAGCGCCAGTCACGCCAGCAATCCCAGCAGCCCCAGTTGCCCCAGTAGCTCCAGTAGAGCCGGTTACCCCGGTTATCCCAGTAGCGCCAGTAACGCCAGTAACGCCAGTAACGCCGGTTACCCCAGTAGCGCCGGTAGAGCCAGTAACCCCAGCAATCCCAGTAGCACCAGTAGCTCCTGTTACACCAATAGCCCCAGTAGCTCCAGTAGGTCCGATATCACCAGTAGAGCCGGTAGCGCCAGTCACGCCAGCAATTCCAGCGGCCCCAGTAGCCCCAGTAGCCCCAGTAGCCCCAGTAGCCCCAGTAGCTCCAGTAGGTCCGATATCACCAGTAGCGCCAGTAGAGCCGGTAGCGCCAGTCACGCCAGCAATCCCAGCAGCGCCAGTGGCCCCGGTAGGTCCGATATTACCAGTAACGCCAGTAGCGCCGGTAGTTCCAGTAACCCCAGCAATCCCAGTAGCGCCGGTAGTTCCAGTCACGCCAGTAGCTCCTGTTACACCAGTAACTCCAGTAGCCCCAGTAGGTCCGATATCACCAGTAGCGCCAGTAGAGCCGGTAGCGCCAGTCACGCCAGCAATCCCAGCGGCCCCAGTGGCCCCGGTAGCCCCGGTAGAGCCCGTAACCCCAATTGAACCAGTAAAACCAGTAGCGCCAGTAGCTCCAGTAACACCAATGGCCCCAGTAGGTCCGATATCACCCGTTGCGCCAGTAGCCCCAGTAGTTCCAGTAACACCAGCAATCCCAGTGGCCCCGGTAGAGCCCGTAATCCCAGTTGAACCAGTAGAACCAGTAGCGCCCGTAGCTCCTGTTACACCAGTGGCCCCGGTAGGTCCGATATCACCAGTAGCGCCAGTAGCCCCAGTAGCCCCAGTAGCCCCAGTAAAACCAGTAGCGCCCGTAGCTCCAGTAACACCAATTGCCCCAGTAGCTCCAGTAGGTCCGATATCACCAGTAGCGCCAGTAGAGCCGGTTACCCCTGTTATCCCAGTAGCGCCAGTAACGCCAGTAACGCCGGTAGCACCAGTAGCGCCAGTAGAGCCGGTAGGTCCGATATCACCCGTAGCTCCAGTAGCCCCAGTAACGCCAGTAGAACCGGTAGCGCCAGTAGAACCGGTAGCGCCAGTAGAGCCGGTAGGGCCAGCAATCCCAGTAGCTCCTGTTACACCAATAGCCCCAGTAGCGCCAGTAGCTCCTGTTACACCAGTAGCCCCAGTAGGTCCGATATCACCAGTAGAGCCGGTAGCGCCAGTCACGCCAGCAATTCCAGCGGCCCCAGTAGCCCCAGTAGCCCCCGTAGCTCCAGTAACACCAATTGCCCCAGTAGCTCCAGTAGGTCCGATATCACCAGTAGCGCCAGTAGAGCCGGTAGCGCCAGTCACGCCAGCAATCCCAGCAGCGCCAGTGGCCCCGGTAGGTCCGATATTACCAGTGGCACCAGTAACGCCAGTAGCGCCGGTAGTTCCAGTCACGCCAGTAGCTCCTGTTACACCAGTAACTCCAGTAGCCCCAGTAGGTCCGATATCACCCGTAGCGCCAGTAGCGCCGGTAGCTCCAGTCACGCCAGCAATCCCAGCAGCCCCAGTTGCCCCAGTAGCTCCAGTAGGTCCGATATCACCCGTAGCGCCAGTAGAGCCGGTTACCCCGGTTATCCCAGTAGCGCCAGTAACGCCAGTAACGCCGGTTACCCCAGTAGCGCCGGTAGAGCCAGTAACCCCAGCAATCCCAGTAGCACCAGTAGCTCCTGTTACACCAATAGCCCCAGTAGCTCCAGTAGGTCCGATATCACCAGTAGAGCCGGTAGCCCCAGTAGCCCCAGTAAAACCAGTAGAGCCGGTAGCCCCAGTAAAACCAGTAGCGCCCGTAGCTCCAGTAACACCAATTGCCCCAGTAGCTCCAGTAGGTCCGATATCACCAGTAGCGCCAGTAGAGCCGGTAGCGCCAGTCACGCCAGCAATCCCAGCAGCGCCAGTGGCCCCGGTAGGTCCGATATTACCAGTGGCACCAGTCACGCCAGTAGCGCCGGTAGTTCCAGTAACCCCAGCAATCCCAGTAGAGCCGGTAGTTCCAGTCACGCCAGTAGCTCCTGTTACACCAGTAACTCCAGTAGCCCCAGTAGGTCCGATATCACCAGTAGCCCCAGTAGGTCCGATATCACCAGTAGCGCCAGTAGAGCCGGTAGCGCCAGTCACGCCAGCAATCCCAGCAGCGCCAGTGGCCCCGGTAGGTCCGATATTACCAGTGGCACCAGTCACGCCAGTAGCGCCGGTAGTTCCAGTCACGCCAGTAGCTCCTGTTACACCAGTAACTCCAGTAGCCCCAGTAGGTCCGATATCACCAGTAGCGCCAGCAATCCCAGTAGCCCCGGTAGAGCCGGTTACCCCAGTAGCGCCAGTAGAGCCGGTAGCTCCAGTCACGCCAGCAATCCCAGTAGCCCCGGTAGAGCCGGTTACCCCGGTAGCGCCAGTCACGCCGGTAGCCCCAGTAACCCCAGCAATCCCAGTAGAGCCGGTAGTTCCAGTCACGCCAGTAGCTCCAGTCACGCCAGTAGCCCCAGTAGGTCCGATATCACCAGTAGCGCCAGCAATCCCAGTAGCCCCGGTAGAGCCGGTTACCCCAGTAGCGCCAGTAGAGCCGGTAGCTCCAGTCACGCCAGCAATCCCAGTAGCCCCGGTAGAGCCGGTTACCCCAGTAGCGCCAGTCACGCCGGTAGCCCCAGTAACCCCAGCAATCCCAGTAGAGCCGGTAGTTCCAGTCACGCCAGTAGCTCCTGTTACACCAGTAACACCAGTAACTCCAGTAGCCCCAGTAGGTCCGATATCACCAATAGCGCCAGTAGAGCCGGTAGCTCCAGTCACGCCAGCAATCCCAGCGGCCCCAGTGGTGCCGGTAGCCCCAGTAGTTCCAGTAACCCCAGCAATCCCAGCGGCCCCAGTGGCGCCGGTAGCCCCAGTAGTTCCAGTAACCCCGGCAATCCCAGCGGCCCCAGTGGCGCCGGTAGCCCCAGTAGTTCCAGTCACGCCAGCAATCCCAGTGGCCCCGGTAGAGCCCGTAATCCCAGTTGAACCAGTAAAACCAGTAGCGCCCGTAGCGCCAGTCACGCCAGCAATCCCAGCAGCCCCAGTGGCCCCAGTAGGTCCGATATTACCAGTGGCCCCAGTAACCCCGGTAGAGCCGGTTACCCCAGTAGAACCAGTAAAGCCAGTAGCGCCCGTAGCTCCAGTCACACCAGCAGCCCCAGTAGCCCCAGTAGCCCCAGTAACACCAGTAGCCCCAGTAGCCCCAGTAGCGCCAGTAGCGCCAGTAGCGCCAGTAGCGCCAGTAGCCCCAGTAACACCAGTAGCCCCAGTAAAACCAGTAGCGCCAGTAACGCCGGTTACCCCAGTAGCGCCGGTAGAACCAGTAGAGCCGGTAGCTCCGATATCACCAGTAGCGCCAGTAGCCCCAGTAACGCCAGTAGAACCGGTAGCGCCAGTAGTACCCGTTACACCCGTAGTGCCAGTAGAACCGGTAGTTCCAGTAACCCCAGTAGAACCAGTAGCCCCAGTAACACCAGTAGAGCCAGTAACACCAGTAGAGCCAGTAACGCCGGTTACCCCAGTAGCGCCGGTAGAGCCAGTAACCCCAGCAATCCCAGTAGAGCCGGTTACCCCAGTAGCACCAGTAGCTCCTGTTACACCAATAGCCCCAGTAGCGCCAGTAGCTCCTGTTACACCAGTAGCGCCAGTAGCTCCTGTTACACCAATAGCCCCAGTAGCCCCGGTAGTTCCAGTAGCCCCGGTAGTTCCAGTAGCGCCAGTAGAACCAGTAATACCAGTAACACCAGTAGCCCCGGTAGAGCCCGTAACCCCAGCAATCCCAGTAGCCCCAGTAGAGCCAGTAGCCCCAGTAGAGCCAGTAACGCCAGTAGCCCCAGTAACGCCAGTAACGCCAGTAACGCCAGTAACGCCAGTAACGCCAGTAACGCCAGTAACGCCAGTAACGCCAGTAACGCCAGTAACGCCAGTAACGCCAGTAACGCCAGTAACGCCAGTAACGCCAGTAACGCCAGTAACGCCAGTAACGCCAGTAGCCCCAGTAGCCCCAGTAGCCCCAGTAACACCAGTAACACCAGTAGCCCCAGTAACACCAGTAGCCCCAGTAACACCAGTAGCGCCAGTAGAGCCAGTAGAGCCAGTAACGCCAGTAGAGCCAGTAACCCCAGCAATCCCAGTGGCCCCGGTAGAGCCGGTTACCCCAGTAGAGCCAGTAACCCCAGCAATCCCAGTGGCCCCGGTAGAGCCGGTTACCCCAGTAACACCAGTAACACCAGTAGCCCCAGTAGCCCCAGTAGCCCCAGTAGCCCCAGTAGCCCCAGTAGCCCCAGTACTTCCCGTTGCCCCAGTAATGCCCCCAGTAGGTCCGGTAGGTTTTACAGGCCAAACTGGACAACTTGGAATAGGTCCAGTTCTACAACAGCAAGGAAAAGAATTACATTTACTACATACTTGTTTTAAATAATTTCCAAAATGCAAAGTCTCACCTCCCCTCTCAAATATCGTATTCTGAGAATTGATAGAAGAGGTAGACACATAACTATTAAATAATAGTAAATAGAAGTTTGTTACATTGTTTAAGGATTTTTAATGTTCTACTAAATACTAATACGTAATTTTTTGTCCTGTTTAAACTAGCAATTAGAACTTCTAGGAATCCGTCTGATTAGACTTTAAGATTTGCTGAAAATACTTTTTATTGTGTAAAACTTTTGCGTCGTTAGGGATAAAGGAGCCAGCTAATTCATTGTGTGCGTTTGCGAGTTCGTATTCTTGAAGTCGGTCAAATAGAACACAAAGCTGTAAGTGAGGAAGCCAAGTTGAGAAGCTTTTATTTTGAAAAGGAGCGTTAGGATTTTGTTTAATGATAAGTGCTTGTTCGTACCAGAAAATAGCTTGATAATTCTTATATTGCTCCATGAAATGATAACCTAGGCGACAGCATGCTTCAGGGCGGGGGACATCGTATTCAAAGCTTCTTAATATAGAACTAAAATTGTTTTCCGGGTCATTTAAATTTGAATAGCAATCCGCTAATTTAAAGCAAGCACGAATATTATCCTCCACCCAGCCTAGTTTTGAGGTTAAAAATAATTCGTAATAGTAAATGGCTTCTTCAAATTGACCGTGATCTAGTAATTCATTGGCAAAATAAAAGGTATCTCTTGGTGATAATGTTTTACCAGATTCCACTAATGTTTTATAAATCGTTATATTACGTGAATGGTCATGCGTTAGTGGCAAGTGACTTACGGCTATATCGCTATCCAACAGTGTTCCACCCACTTCTAAATATTCGTGGACAGCACCAATCCATTGGAAATTTTTATCTTTCTTTACGAGTCTGTTTCTTCTTATTAAAGCATCTACATTTCCCTCACTATCAAAACTAAGATTGTAATTCATTGAAACGGCATCAATAGTAGCGGAAAGAGAATTCTTTAGCGCCTTAAATTTTTCTTGATCTTCTTCTAAAAATACATCGTCTGCATCTAACCAAAGAATGTAATCCATCGTTGCTTGCTGAAAGGAATAGTTTCTGGCAGCGGCAAAATGATGGATCCATTCGAAATCAAAAATTCTATCAGTAAATTGAGCAACAATTTGTTTTGTACGATCTGTTGATCCTGTATCCACAATATTGATTTCATCTACTAACCCTTTAACAGATTCAAGACATCTTCCAATGACTTCCTCTTCATTTTTCACAATCATACATAAGCTGATGGAAACCACATTTTATTCCTCCTTACGATTATCCTAGTAGTATATGTATAGAAGGAAATATTGGCTGGATGAATACAACTGAAATACTTCGTTTAAATTGTGAAATGTCTTTTTATGGTTTGTCATAAATTTACCTTTCAAGTTTCACCCGGATTTCACAATTGTGAAGTATAGTAAAGGGGCAGAGGTGATAACGTTGAAAAAATGGGCATTCTTCATTTTTTCTTTACTACAAATAATTTGGTTAGCTGGTTGTACTGAAAAATCGTATGAATCGATTGAGCGTGATCGGAATTTTATAGCTTCATTAAATATTCAAGAGCCATCCTTGGACTTTATTGATGAAAATGGTCATGTATTAGCAAAATGGTTATTTGATAAAGCTTACTCAGGAGCAACATTACTGGGGGATGATCAAGTCCTCTTATACGGACACCAATTAAATACCATTGATGTCTATACATTATCAACTGGAGAAAAGCTCTATTCCCAAAAGGTAGAGGTAGGTACAACAAATGTGTATTATGATAACAATATCAAGCAATTTTTTATAACGAATAGTAAAACTAATACAGTGACAAGCTTTGATCATGAAGGAAACATGTTGGCCTCACAACGAATAGGTAATTATCCTATGTCAATGGCATCGTATAAGGATAAGCTGTATGTAATAAATTTTAAAGATACAAAATTATCTGTTCTCAATATGAAAGATTTACAGATTGAACAGGAGTGGCCGATCCAAAAATCCTCACATGGGATAGCCATTATAGACGAGATAGACGAACTCTGGATAGGTGGTCATGGAGAAGGGAGTAAGCCAAATAGTTCGGTTAAAAAATACGATTTGAACAGTGGTCAATTACATGGTGAAATAAACATGCCATTAATGCCAGTAGGGTTAAAAAAGACAAAGGATGCTGTACTTGTTGTCAGTCATGGTCATAATGAGTTATATGTCGCTGACTTTGATGGTCATATAAAATGGCAGCAGGAAGTAGGAGCAAACCCTTTTGTGGTCAATCAATTTAAAGACTATATTGTGGTCGCTGGCTACGACGATCACAAATTGCACTTTATAAAAGATGGCCAGACAGAAAAAACAGTTGATGTGGGGAAAGGTGCTTTTCAGCTGTTAGTAAGGGAGGAAAAATGATGACAACTGTATTAATAGTTGATGATGAGCAAGATATGCGGAACCTAATCGAAATGATGCTTAATAACTCTGATATTGAAACATATACTGCTGCGAGTGGGACTGAGGCATACGATATAATTGTACGTGAGAAAATTGATTTAGTGCTGCTTGATGTAATGATGCCACACGAGGATGGCTTTGTTGTTTGTCAAAGTATACGCGCAATGTCAAATGTCCCGATAATATTCCTTACAGCTCGTGATGCTAATGAGGACAAAGTGAAGGGTCTTACACTTGGTGGAGATGATTATATTGTTAAACCATTTACACATGATGAACTAGCTGCTAGAATCTACGCAGTATTAAGAAGAAGTGGTGCAAATATTGCTGAGCTACAGCAAAAGTATGTTGTATTTGGTCCCATTAAAATAGATGAAATTGCACGTAAAGTATCAGTACATGGAAAAAGTATCCCCCTTACTTTAAAAGAATTTGAACTACTCCATTTATTTATGAAAAATCCAGGAAATGCTTATACACGAGAGCAATTATTAGAACGCATTTGGGATATTGATTATGTAGGTGGGACTCGAACTGTCGACACTCATATAAAAACCTTACGCATAAAGCTTGGAAAGGAAGCGGCTGCACATATTCAAACGGTCTGGGGAGTCGGCTACCGCTTTGATCCTGGCGAATGAAAAAGATAGCCACTCGTATTTGGTTGTTAATTTTCGCATTTCTAATTATTACTGTTGTTTTTATGTATGTCCTCACAAATTTTTTGTACCAACGTTTATATGTACAGGATACGGAAGATACAATGGTTGAGGTTGGCCTAAAGCTACAGACTATGTATAACAATGGAAAGGTAACGGATGAATTTATTGCTGATATTGAACGTTTTAACGATTATTCAAATTTAAATATATTTGCAGTAAGGAATCCACGTGAACTAAGTGCCTGTGTTCCATTTGATATAGATTATGAAACATTAATTGGTCCTGAAGAAAGACAAAAATTACTTTCTGGTAGTTATGTGCAAAAAATCGGCTATGAGCCTCGTTTTGATCGACAGCTAATTTCTGTAGTCTTGCCTCTTGTCGATCAAAATAGATTAGAAGGAATTATCTACATTTATTTCCCTCTAGCCAAAATTAGTGAATTAGCTAATAGCGGGGTGATTCTGTTATTTATTAGTGCCTTTATATTTTTAATGGTTGTAAGCTATTTAATTTATAAAGGGATTCGACATATTATGCGACCATTAAACGATTTGCAACGTGCTGTGGAACAGATGTCCTTCGGGAATTATGAGACACGGGTACCTGTAAATTCACGAGATGAAATTGGTAAATTATCAAGCACTTTTAATAAAATGGCAGAAGCAATCCAGCAGGAGGATGAAGCACAAAAAACATTTTTAGCCACTGTTTCTCATGAGCTACGAACTCCAATTAGCTATGTAAAAGGCTATAGTGAAGCAATGCAAAACGGCATCATAACAGAAAATCAAAAAGAGGAAACGATTCAGCTAATTGTTCGTGAGGCAAATCGTATGGAAAGATTGACGAACGAATTACTTCAACTTGCCAGAACTGAAAATGAACAAACAGAGATTGTAGTATATCCAATTCCTCTGGGAGAGACTTTACGAGAGGTTCAAAAAATCTTAACACATCAAGCTGATAAAAAGAACATAACCTTACATTTAGATGTGGACGATGCCCTCATTATTCAGGCAGATGAGGTAAAGCTTAAACAAATTTTTATAAATATTATTGAAAATGCTATTAATTACTCGTATGAAAATTCGAAGGTTGAAATGGTTGCTATTGAAAAGAATGGCAGTGCCCAAATTACCATCAAAGATTATGGAATCGGAATCCCACAAGAGGATATATCACACGTAACAGAGCGATTCTACCGTGTTAATAAGGCACGGAGCCGAGCAGATGGCGGAAGTGGATTAGGTTTATCCATTGTAGAGCAACTATTAAAACAGCTACAGGGAAGATTAGAAATAAAAAGTATTATTGAAAAAGGCACAATCGTTAAGATTACATTGCCATTAATGGAGGATTAAAAAATGAAAAAATGGTTATTTGCACTAATTGCGGTTCCTGCCTTGTTGGTAGGCTGTGGAGAAAACAAGGAGGAGACTTTACCAGAGCCAGAAGTTCCACAAATACCAGAAGTTGAAATTTTAACACCCAAAGAAGTAGCACTTCATGAAACAATTGAGCTTGCAGCCCATGTTGAGCAGGGTGGTAAAAATGTCGATGACGCAGTAGTAGAGTTTGAAGTGTGGGAATCAGGGAAACGTGATGAAGGTCAAATGGTTGATGGGAAATTAGAGAAAGATGGCGTATATAAAGCGACAACTACATTTGATCATGATGGGGTCTATTATATGTATGCCCATACAACAGCAAATGGTGTTCATAATATGCCGAAGCAACAAATTATTGCGGGAAGCCCTGATATGACACAAGTTTTACCTGAAGATGAAAAGAGCAATAACAGTATGGATAATAATATGATGAACCATGGTAATGGCACATCTGACGATACTGATCAGAACGAAGAAAAAAAAGATGAAAAAAATCATCATTAAAGACTTGCAATTTTTTTAAAATAGGAATATGATAATGACCAGATGACCGAAATGGTTTTCTGGTCATTTTTATGAATGTGTACTTTAGATGTACATAACCTAACAAGAAAGGGTGTTACTAATGGATCGTAGGCAGGAAATTCTTGAAGCAGCTGCAAAATCTTTTACATTGTTTGGCTACAAAGCGACAACAATGGAGCAAGTGGCAAAGATAGCTAATGTTGGTAAAGGTACGATTTATACATTCTTTGCAAATAAAGAGATTTTATTTCAGGAAATCGCTATGTCACTTGTTCGAGAGATGAAGGGTGAAGCAGATGCAGTGTTGGATGCATCAGCAAGCTTTATGGATAATGCACATAATGCTTTAATGAAAATGCTACAGTTCCGTGAAAAACATCTTTTATTTGCGAAGTTGATAGAGGAAGAAAAAGAACTACGTACACCAGCTGTTAAACAGGTGCTCCTACGCATCGAGACAGAAATTTTATCGTATGTTGCAGAATTAATTCAGCGACGTATTAATAAAGGTGAAATTAGAGATTGTGATGCAGAGCTGGTTAGTTACTTACTGTTAAAAGCCTATCTTGCATTTGTTGTCGATTGGCATGAGTTACACGGTGATGCGATCCCTGAAGAGAAGATTCTTAATCTTTTCAAGGAGACAATCTTTCGAGGTTTAATTCTAACTTGATTCGATTTCGTTACTCCATAAAGTGTCGAATCAAGTGTTATTTTGCAAAGGTTGAAGGGTTTATATTTTTTTGAATGAAAATGACCAAATGACGTTTTCGGTCAAATAGTTTAGGAGTGAGGATATTATATGATTAAAGCTGAGTGGCTGAAGATCTTTAAAACAAGAAAAATGCTTGTCTCAATCATTGCTGTATTATTTATTCCAGTAATGTATGCAGGTATGTTTTTATGGGCGTTTTGGGATCCTTATGCAGGACTTCCTAATCTTCCAGTAGCTGTTGTTAATGAAGATACTGGTGCTGAGATGGATGACGTTAAATTAGACTTAGGGGACACCTTAGTTGATAAGTTAATAGATAGTGAGCAGTTTAACTTTATAGAGGTATCAAAGGAAGAAGCAGAAAAAGGCTTAAATAGCCGTGATTATTATATGATTCTAGAAATCCCAACAAATTTCTCTGAACATGCTACAACATTATTAGATGACAAACCATCAAAATTGGTTATGAACTACATTCCAAATGAAGGACTTAACTTCCTTGGTGCACAAATTGGTGAGACTGCAATGGATCGTGTTCGTGCAGAAGTAAATTCACAAGTTTCAGCAACATACGCAGAAAAATTATTTGATTCTATTGCAACACTTGGAGATGGCTTTACAGAGGCAGCTGATGGCTCTAATAAGCTTGATGAAGGTGCACAAAAGGTTGCAAATGGTGCAAAAGATTTAAAAGGTTATCTTGAACAACTAGCATCAAGTACAGTTGAACTGTCTAATGGTACAGATAAACTTACAAAAGGTGCTGGAGATGCTGCAAAAGGTGCGAATGATTTATCTAGTGGTTTAGTTAAACTTCAAGATGGAACTGTACAATTACAACAAGGTGCACAGCAGGCAGCTAATGGTGCAAGTAGCCTTGAACAAGGAATATCACAATATACACAAGGTGTTGCAAAAGTTGGGGCTGGTTTAAACACTTTAAACGATAAACAGCAACAAATTAGTGCAGGGGCAGCATCTATTGCAGAAAATGCAGGTGCATTAAATGGTGCAGCTAACCAATTAACTGCTGGTTCTGCAAAGGTGGAAGCAGGCATTACAGCCTTATCCAACCAGTTACAAACAATGATGACTTCAATGCCAGAGGAACAAGCAGCGGCATTAAAGCAAACATTAGCGGAGCTACAAGCAGGAAGTGCTAGTGTGCATAACGGTTTAACGACATTATCTGCAGGTACAGAAAAATTACAAGCTGGTGCTAATCAAGTAAGCTCAGGTGCAGGTCAAATAGCAGCAGGGCAAGCAGAGGTGCTAGCGGGTGCAAATGCTCTAACAGCAAAAAGTAATGCTTTAGTAGAAGGTGCTAAAGGTCTACAAGCAGGTAATGCAACATTAGCTGCAAAATTAGGTGAGCTAAATGCGGGTGTAACTACAGCTGTAACAGGTTCTAAAACATTGGCATCTGGTTTAAATGAATTAGCAAATGGTACAACGACATTAAATCAAGGTACATCTACGCTTGCTTCAAAATCAGGTGAACTAGCACAAGGTTCAGCAACACTTGCAGATGGTTCTACTGAGCTTGCTGACGGTACATCTACATTATCCGGTAAATTAGGTGAGGCTAGCGAAAAAGCGAATGAAGTAAAAGCTAATCAAGACACTTATGATATGGTAGGTAGTCCAGTTGAAGTTGAAAAAGAGTCAGTCAACCATGTTCCTAACTATGGTACAGGTTTTGCACCATACTTTATCTCTCTAGGTTTATTCGTAGGTGCATTATTAATTTCAATTGTATTCCCACTTGTTGAACCAGCTATCCGTCCAAAAAATGGAGCATCTTGGTTCACAAGTAAAGTGACTGTTTTAGCAGTCGTAGGTTTAGTACAAACGGTACTAACAGTAGTTATTGTTAAATGGGGTCTAGGACTTGAAGTCAATAACATGGGCTACTTTATCGTAACAGCATTATTAACAAGCTATGTATTTTTAGCTTTAATCCAAATGCTTGTTTCTATCTTTGGTGATCCAGGTCGTTTCATGGCCATTGTGGTATTAATTTTACAATTAACAACAAGTGCAGGTACTTTCCCACTTGAATTAATTCCATCACCATTACAAGTATTTAACAAACTATTACCGATGACTTATACGGTTCAAGCATTTAAATCAAGTATTTCTACTGGGGATACATCATTCTTAATGCAAAACTATGGAGTTTTAGCCGGCTTCTTAGTAGCATTCTTAGCTATCACATTCGGTTATTTCATGCTGTTGCATAACAAACGTTACTCAAAAATAGCTGAAGAAAATTAAAGTATTTGAAGCACTCACCATCTAAGGTGGGTGCTTTCTTGTGTAATTACCACAAAAAAACAACAGCTGATATGAGCGTATCAGCTGTTGTTTTGTAAGTGTAAGAGATTTAATTAAAGGTTCATCAAAATATGATGAAGAGTGTCATGATTGCTACGTGTGGGGCACGTAAATGACAATTACAGAATAGGCAAATGCTTACAGGTGGTTACATTTTTCACAAGTGTTGCTGTAGCATTCACTTTGTTCTTCAATTTTTTCACCGCACTCTGTACATTGCTTAGCAGGTAAATTCTTGAAAAATTCAACTACGTTTTCTAACATTGTGGACTCCTCCTTTAAGTTCATCTGTACTATTACTGTTTTGATATTTCCTAGTGTATTATAACAGATGCTTTTCGTCAACACAAAATGCCTAATTTACGTTAAAATAAATATGGATATTTTGTGAAGGAGGAAACGTAAACTATGATTTTCGTTGATAATAAAGGGATCCATGATCCGCGTGTTAACCTTGCTATTGAGGAGTATTTGCTTAAAACGATGGATGTGGAAAAGGAGCCAGTGCTACTTTTTTATATTAACCAGCCATCCATCATTATTGGTAAAAATCAAAATACCATTGAAGAGATTAATACGGATTACGTAGAGGATAATGGCATTATTGTTGTCCGTCGTTTGTCAGGTGGTGGAGCAGTATACCATGATTTAGGAAATCTTAATTTCAGTTTTATTACAAACGATGATGGCGATAGCTTTATGAATTATAAAAAATTCACGCAGCCCGTAGTAGATGCTTTGGCAAAAATGGGGGTCAATGCAGAGCTTTCAGGACGTAATGATATTCTTGCAGAGGGGCGTAAAGTTTCTGGAAATGCTCAATTTTCGACACGAGGCCGTATGTTCAGTCATGGTACGTTGATGTTTGATACGGAAATAGACGCTGTTGTGTCCGCCTTAAAAGTCAAAAAGGATAAAATTGAATCTAAAGGAATTAAATCTATTCGTTCCCGAGTAGCAAACATTTCGGAGTTTTTAAAAGAGAAGATGACAATAGAAGAATTCCGTCTTGAAATTTTAAAATCTATTTTCGGTGGAGAAACAAACATTCGTTATTATGAACTGACGGATGAAGATTGGGTAAACATTCATAAGCTTTCTGCAGAACGTTATCAAACATGGGAATGGAATTATGGTAAATCACCACGCTTTAATATTCAAAAGACGCACCGTTTCCCAACAGGTGGCATTGATATTCGCCTTGAAGTTAATCATGGTGTCATCGAAGAGGCACATATTTTTGGAGATTTCTTTGGTGTAGGTGATATGACTGATATAGAACAACGTTTAGTTGGGACAAACCACGATAGAACAGCTATTGCTAATGCATTAGTGGATATTGATATTCCTACATATTTTGGTGGAATTTCAACTGAGGACTTTTTACAATTAATTTATTAAGAAAAATTCGATTTCGTGTAATGATTTAGCCTAAAGGTTCGCTGACAATTATGTCGTCGAACCTTTTTTTGATACAATATAGTTAGAAAGGAGTGTTGATATGGAAAAGCATCGAATATTCATAGTTGAAGATGATGTAAAGATTGCATCATTACTAGCGGAAACGCTTAGAAAATATCAATACGAAGTTGAAACGATTCAAGAGTTTGATCATCTTATAGAAGAATTCACAGCATTTAATCCACATATGGTGCTGCTCGATATAAATTTACCTTCATATGACGGCTACTATTGGTGCCGTCAATTACGTCAACATACAACGTGTCCGATTATTTTTATTTCTGCCCGCTCAGGTGAAATGGACCAAATTTTTGCACTTGAAAATGGGGGTGATGATTTTATTACAAAGCCCTTTAATTATGAAATTGTCTTGGCTAAAATTCGTAGTCATTTGCGTCGTACATATGGTGAGTATGCTACAAGGCAAGAGGAGCGGACAATTAAGCAAGGGCAGCTAATTCTTCATTTAGAGAGGATGGAGCTGCATAAAAATGAATTAGAAATTCCTCTACAGAAAAAAGAGTGTATTATTTTGGAACTGCTTATGGGGAATGCCCCGAAAGTAGTAACACGTGAGCAACTTTTAGAGGAACTCTGGGATGATCAGGCATTTGTCGATGAAAATACGTTGAATGTTAATATGACTCGTGTCCGTAAAAAATTAGCGGATTATCATATTTCATCAACCATTGAAACTGTGCGTGGAGCAGGTTACCGATTCATATTGAGTGCGGGTGAGCTATAGTGGGCTGGAAATTATTTTTACGAGATTACGCATCATTTATTGTCTTTCAGCTCTTATTAGTTGGCTTCATCATGGTCTTATATGGACTAGACGGGTTTAGGAATATCGATACAGCTATATATTCTTTCTGTATTAGTCTTGTGCTGCTATGTTCATTTTTACTAGTTCGCTATTTAATGCGACAACGTTATTTGTTGAAAATATCTCAGCTTCCAACAGCTATGGAGGATGTGCTACAAAAAAACGCCAAAACGCCAGAAGCAATGCAAGCAGAGAAATATATGCATGAGTTGTATCGACTTTATCAACATGAGCTGCATTCATTATACGCAAGTCAAAAGCGTCATGATCAATTTATGAATCAGTGGGTGCATCAGATGAAAACACCCATTTCTGTCATTGAGTTACTTTTACAGGATGACCGTCCTCTTGATAAGAAAAATGTGCAGGAGGAAATTGACCGTTTACGTAGAGGCTTAGACATGGTGCTTGTAAATGCACGTTTAGAAAACTTTGAAGATGATATGCAAGTAGAACAGGTTGCATTAAAGACAATAGTCACTGCAACTGTTAATGAGAATAAACGTTTATTTATTACGAAAAGAGTATTCCCTGAAATTCATATTGAAGATGATCTTATCGTGGCGAGTGATTCAAAATGGCTTCGCTTTATTCTCGGTCAGTTTGTAACCAATGCTGTGAAATACACTTTTGAAGCCAATAAAAAAATAGTCATTTCTGCCATTAAAAAGGACGATTATGTGCAGCTAGCCATTTGCGACGAGGGAATTGGTATTCCAGCTTCCGACCTTTCACGTGTTACGAAGGCGTTTTTCACTGGTGAAAATGGGCGAAAAACAGGGGAATCTACTGGGATGGGCCTTTATTTAGCCAAGGAAATTTGCGAAAAGCTTGGACATGATTTGGCTATTTCATCAGAGGTAGGAAAAGGGACGATTGTTACAGTGACATTTACAAATTAGGGGGAGCTAGGATGACAGAAGTAAGCATTGAAGGCTGGTTATTAAATATAAATAAAGAAAAAACAAAGGCACTGTATATGACCCATTTGCAAGAGGATGATCAAGTATCTTATCAAAATTTCGTCATGGCAAATGAAGTGCTAAATGAAGAACTACTGCATTTTTCAAATATCCTTGGGTTAAACTTACAACAACCAACATTATTACAGGCGTTTCCTGTCGATGGTCAACAGATTATGTATAGTGGACATTACACTGTATATGGTGAAATTCTAGAGGGAGAAATGGATGCCTGGGATGTCATTATAGGAGAGCATTGTTTTAGTTTGGTAGCGGAAGAGTCCGTTTTAGGATTAACAGAGCCCCATTTTCAAATCGGCTTTGAGGTTGTATTACAGTGGCTTTTACCGCAATCATTAGAATTAATGAAGAAATAAGGTGAATTTAGCATGCCTATATTACAAATTAAAGATGTGACAAAAGTTTATGAAGGCAAGGTCACACATCGTGCATTAAATCAATTGAGCTTTGAGGTGGAAGAAGGCGAATTTTTAGCAGTTATGGGCCCTTCCGGGAGTGGCAAAACAACATTATTGAATATTATTTCTACTATTGATGAACCAACGAGTGGTGAAATAATTTTAGATGGCATGAATCCACATACGCTTAATGCAACGGAGCTAGCCTATTTTAGAAGAAGGCAGCTTGGCTTTGTCTTTCAGGACTTCAATCTCCTGCATATGCTAACAGTAGAGGAGAATATTGTGTTGCCGTTAACATTGGACCAGCAACCATTAGAGGTCATGGAGGAACGTTTGGCTAATATTGTCGAAAAGTTAGATTTGACACCCTTCTTGCACAAGCGCCCAAATGAAATTTCAGGTGGACAAGCACAGAGAACAGCCATTGGTCGAGCACTTATTCATAATCCGAGTCTCATTTTAGCAGATGAACCAACAGGTAATTTAGATTCCAATTCTTCACGGGATGTACTTGAACTTTTAACGAAAGTAAATAAGGATAAACGCACGACGATTGTGATGGTAACACATGATCCAATCGCAGCAAGTTACTGTGATCGAGTGCTCTTTATAAAGGATGGCGAATTTTTCAATGAAATTTATCGAGATGACCGTCGTCAAATGTTTTTTCAACGTATATTAAATGTTTTGAGCTTACTAGGAGGAGGGCAAGTAGGTGACCTTTCGACAATTCGCTTACCGTAATGTCGTACGGAACAGCCGGATATATGGTGCCTTTTTCATGGCGAGCTTTTTTTCTGTGGCTGTATTTTTTATCTATTCCATGCTAATGTTTCATCCCGATATTGAACGTGGGATATTAGGAGAAGTGTCCCTTATTGGCATGGTGGGTGCTGAAATTGTACTCGTACTTTTTACTTTGTTCTTTTTATATTACTCTATGAGTGCTTTTTTAGAGGCTAGATCACATGAATTTGCGATTTTATTGCATCTAGGAATGGAAAAGCGTCAGATGAATAAACTTGTCTTTCTTGAGACAATGATTATTGGAGCGGGCTCCATCATTGTGGGAATTGTTTTTGGTTTTTCATTTTCAAAATTCTTTTTCATGATTGTGCGGGAGATTTTGCATTTGGATGAATTACCATTGTATGTTTCGTGGCAGCCATTTCTACTGACAATAGGTGTTTTCACAAGTGCTTTTGTGGTGATTTCTTTTATTAGTGTATATTTTACACGAGAGAGGAAATTACGTGATCTTATTAAAGGTAGCGATTATTTAAATAGTTTAACAACCTATTCCAAAATTCGGGCTGTTTATGGTATTGCTTTAATTTTAGGGACTTATATTCTAGCGTTTGTTGTGGGGCATACTTCTTTGATTGGGCTAACGCTATTAATACCATTTTCAGCAACATTTGGTACTTATTATTTTTTCAGTGACTCTGTTCCGTGTTTTTTAGACTTAGCACGTGGCAAACGTAAATTTCATTGGCAACGTTATCGTCTGCTCTCACTTGCTGAGCAAACTCATATTATGATGGATAATGTGAAGATGTTTTTTGTCGTTACTATGGTGTCCACCCTCGCATTTTTATCTGTAGGTGTATTAGCAACAATGTCTTCCTACACAACCCAATACGATCGTTTAAATCCATTGGGTCTAGTTTATAAGGGCGACATTGATAATCCTTATGAGCGGGAGCATATTAATTCATTGCGCCTGCAGTTAGAAGAGAAGGGTTTATCCTATCAGCTGTCCCGCTTTGTTGTGATTAAGCAAACATCTTCTTTTACGCAAAATGAAGTAGAGGTTTTTCGTGAGTCTGATATGAATGTCTTGCTATCTTCCTATAGTTATCCACTACTAGATCTTGGCTCTGGTGAAGCGGTATTTATTCCTTATTCCGAGGATTCTCTAAAAAAATTAAAAAATAGAGTTGTGCATACGGTGCTTGAAGAGAATTCAATACCTATTACGATTGATAGTGTCTATCCAAAGATTGTGTTTCCTGGTTCAATTGTAAGCGTTAATTCGATCGTTATTAGCGATGAAGATTTTGCAAAGCTTATTCATCCTATTTCTGAGAAAAACCTTATTCAACCAAGCTATCATTTATTTACATTTGTTATTCCACAATGGATGGAAACAAAAGAAGTCGGTAAGGACATAGATTATTTAGAATCCAATTTATATTTTCTTAAAAAGGATAAATTTAGTCCTTTTTACTTTGAAAATGCTGGTTTAAATTATTCTTATATATTAGCTACCTACTCATTATTTACATTAGTGGGTGTTTTAGTAGCTACCGTTTTCTTACTGGCCGCAGGTAGCTTTATTTATTTTAAATTGCATACGTCATTAGAAAGAGAAAAGCGTAAATTCGATGTGTTAAAGCGCATGGGTTTAACGGATATAGAGTTAAAGAAGCTTGTTAACCGTCATTTATTTCCTCAGTTTTTCTTACCGTGGGGCGTTGCTATGATGCACAGTGCCTTTGCTTTTTTAATGGTTCAGGGCATACTAAAAGATATCGCGAATATTTCTATTGTAAAAGAAGTATTCTTTGCTTTTGGCTTTTTTGTATTAATACAAGTAGTGTATTTTTATTTAATTCGTTGGCGGTACATTTCTCATATTCGTTCGTGATGTAATGGTTTAAAAGAGAAAAAAACGAATTAATTAACGTAATTTATGACATGAAATAAAAAGACTCATTGTTTTTTAGATATATTTCTTATATAATATTACTGAATAACGATTCATTTTATACGATAAGGGGATGGTGTAATTGAATTTAGTTTCACGTGTTCGCCAACAGGCAACAGAACAGCCGGATAAAGTTGCGTATCATTTTATGGGGAAAGATACGACATACGGAGAGTTCGAGCAAACAGTTGGTCGTTTTGCAAAGGGGTTACAAGATTTAGGTATTGAAAAAGGGGATCATGTGGCGTTTTTACTCGGCAATACACCACATTATTTAATTGCATTGTATGCAACCATGCGTATAGGGGCAACGGCAATCCCTGTTAACCCAATCTATACACCAGATGAAATTTCCTACATTTTGCATAATGGTGATGTAAAAGCGGTCATTGCGCTAGATCTTTTACTGCCATTGGTAGAAAAAGGTGTACAAGCATTTCCACAAGTAAAAGCATTTGTAGTATGTGAAACAACGGCAGATATAGCGGAAAAAGTGGCAGCTTTATCACTAAAAGCGCAAGAAAAAACACATTTATTTACACAAATCGTCACGAATACTTCTCAATCTTTACAGCCTGTTGAAGTGGCAGATGATGACAATGCTATTATTTTATATACTTCGGGCACTACCGGCACTCCAAAAGGGGCTATGCTCACGCATGAGAATGTGTATTCAAATGCTCGAGATGTTGCCCATTATTTAGACATTCAAGAAAAAGACCGTGTCATTGCCACATTGCCTGTATTTCATGTCTTTGCTTTAACAGTTGTCGTAAACGCACCATTATTAAGTGGAGCAACAGTGCTACTAGCACCTAAATTTAGTCCTACAGAAATTTTTGCTTTAGCACGAGAGCAAAAAGCAACAGTCTTTGCTGGGGTACCAACTATGTATAATTTCTTATACCAATTACCTGAAGGCAACCCGGAAGATTTCTCGACAATTCGTTTGGCTATTTCAGGAGGAGCTTCTTTACCTGTTGCACTATTACATAATTTCGAGCAGAAATTCAATGTGCGTGTATCAGAAGGATACGGCTTATCAGAGGCTTCACCTGTTACATGCTTTAATCCTCTGGATCGTGACCGTAAAGCTGGGTCTATCGGGACATCGATTAGCAATGTGGAAAATAGAGTGGTCGATGTGAACGGTCAGGAAGTACCTGTTGGCGAGGTTGGGGAGTTAATCGTACGCGGACCTAACGTGATGAAGGGGTATTATAAAATGCCAGAGGAAACAGCTATGGCGATACGTGATGGTTGGCTCTATACAGGAGATTTAGCGAAAGTGGATGACGAAGGCTATTTTTACATTGTCGATCGTAAAAAGGATATGATCATTGTAGGAGGGTTTAATGTCTATCCTAGAGAGGTCGAGGAAGTATTGTTTGCCCATAATAATATTGTAGAGGCAGCAGTAGTAGGATTCCCTGATCCTAATTTAGGAGAGGCAGTTCATGCATATGTTGTTTTAAAAGAGGTTGCCGCCACTACGACAGAAGATCTTCTATCATATTGTGGTAAGCATATGGTGAAATATAAGGTACCAAAGGTAATTGAAATTATGGATGAATTACCTAAAAATACGACTGGAAAAATACTTCGCCGCTCCTTAAAAGAAAAAGTTTAAAACGAAAAAAGCTACTATTAAAAAATGGTAGCTCTTTTTTTGTGTACATTATTCGTATAATAGTAAAATGAGTTGAGAGTAGTTATCTGTAAGTGATAAAATCAAACTTGTGAAATCTTCTACATACTTTTCAATAGCTTGTCATATAGTGAGGAAGTAATGTAAAAAGATGTACAAAACTGGAACCCTTTGATGTAAGGCTACGTCAAAGCTTTTAGGTAAAAATACTATTGAAAGAGAGCATACAAAAACATGATAGAACTCATTAAAGAGTTAATAAGCTTTATTGTGCATATAGATGTGCATTTAGAAGAAATCATTCGTGATTTTGGCAATTGGAGTTATCTTATTTTATTTGCCATTGTTTTTGTAGAAACAGGCGTCGTTATTTTCCCATTCTTACCGGGCGATTCATTGCTTTTCGCTAGTGGTACATTGGCTGCTGCAATGGGAGCCTTTGATATGTGGATATTAATACCAGTATTTTTAGCAGCGGCCATTTTAGGTGATACAATGAATTACCATATTGGTCATAAAGTTGGGACGTCGATTCCTCCAAAGAGTCTTCTCGGAAGAGTTGTTAAAAAAGAACGTATGGAAGCAGCTGAAAAATTCTTCAATACACATGGTGGAAAAACAATTGTTATAGCTCGTTTTATGCCATTTATTCGTACATTTATCCCATTCGTAGCGGGAGCAAGTAAAATGAATTATAGCTACTTCTTACTTTATAATATTTTAGGTGCTATTTTATGGGTATTCAGCTGTACATTACTAGGTTATTTCTTCGGTAATATCCCTATTATTAAAGATAACTTCTCAGTTGTGCTTATATTGATTATTTTTATCTCTGTCGTTCCTGCGGTAATAGGTGCGATAAAAGCCAAGGTTGGCAAATAGTTTGGACAGTCCTAACGTGATACAACATCACTGGGACTGTCTTTTTTTAGGTAGAAAAAAGATATAGAAAATCTTCAATGGTGATGATAAATTATATTGAAGTATAAGCATCAGGTCGTAAAAAATGTTATACTATTAATAACTAGAATGTGGAGAAATGGGGGCAACGAAATGGAAGTATTTATTGGCAGGCAACCTATTTTTAATCTTCACGAACAGGTCGTTGCGTATGAATTGTTATATCGTGGAAAAAACGTTAATGCCTTTCCAATGGTTGATTCAGATGCAGCAACTATTGATGTACTGGTGAACTCATTTCTTTCAATTGGTTTTGAAGAAGTAACGAAGGGTAAGCCGGGTTTTGTTAACTTTACTGATAACTTATTAATGAGCTCCATTCATGAATTTTTAAATCCTTCACAAGTTGTCATTGAAATTTTAGAGGATGTTCCACTGACATCTCAATTAGTGAAACGTGTGGTGGAGCTAAAAAATTATGGATTTCAAATTGCATTAGATGATTTTATTATGGATGAACAGGTTGACATCTATGATGAATTATTTGAACAAGTTGATTTTATAAAGGTTGATTTTCTAGCAACATCAATGGTCAAAAGAATGGAAATTGAAAATAAAGTTAAGGGAAATTACCCACATATTCAATTGCTTGCAGAAAAAGTAGAGACTCGTCATCAATTTGAAGTGGCTAAATCTTCTGGGTACGTATTATTTCAAGGCTATTTCTTTGAACAGCCTCAAATCATAAAAGCAACAGATATCCCTGCTAATACGATACAATATATTCATATTATCTCGTTGTTAAAAGAAGAAGAACCAAATATTCAATTATTAGCAGAAAATATCGAACGAGATATTTCTTTGACGTATAAATTATTACAAATGATTAATAATTCTTCTAAGCGTTCAAAATCTAAAGTACGCTCTATAAAACAAGCAATTGTGTTATTAGGAATATCCAATTTACGTAAATGGATTTATCTATTAGCGATGCGAGAAATTGATATTGATGCGGACTCAGACCTTTTTAAAGAAGTAATGTGTATGTCCTTGTTTCGAGCAAAAGTTTGTGAGAAGTTAGCCAAGCTATCCTATAAAAAGAATTTTTCGGAATATTTTCTAGTAGGTATGTTCTCACTTATTGATACATTACTGCAAAGACCCATGAGTGTCATATTGCATCAGCTACCATTTTCAGAGGATATTACCAATACAATCTTAGGGCATGAAACAGATATGACGCCATTTCTAGAATTCAGTATCGCTCTAGGAAAATTAGATTGGGCACGATTAGAGGAACTAAGTGCTCAATTAAATATCCAGCTCAACGATATGGATCTTCTATATTATGAGGCAATGGAATGGGCAGAAAAATCATTTTAAGTAATTACCTATTACTCCTACAATAAGCTATCTTACGTCCGTTTAAGATAGCTTATTTTTTATCCTCCACAATAGCTAATCCCTTCATCAAGATGAAGTTCTCAATGTGTAAAGTATTTGCTATAATCATTTCGTCTTTAAAAAATTCTGATAGTTGAAGTGGGCGTGGGGAAATGAAACATGATGTTAGGGAAAACATTGTGGACTATGTGTATGTTATTGTAGGAGCGGCAGTGATTGCTATTGGTTTTAATGTCTTTTTATTACCAAATCAGGTTGCTTCCGGAGGGGTAAGTGGAATTAGTACAATTTTGCATGGTTTATTTGGCTGGAATCCAGGTATTGTGCAATATGCCTTTAATATTCCACTATTTATTGCTGGTGTTTTATTACTCGGCAAAAAATTTGGCATAAAATCATTTATTGGGACGATTACTTTACCGTTTATTGTCTTGCTAACAAATAGTTGGGAGCCTTGGACGGATAATCCTTTGCTTGGAGCTCTTTTTGGGGGAATTGTAGTTGGTTTAGGAATAGGACTAGTCTTTAAAGGGAATGCTTCTACTGGTGGCACTGATTTACTAGCGCAAATCATTACGAAGTATACAGGATTAACGCTTGGTACAAGTGTACTGTTAATAGATGGAATCATAGCGATTAGTGCAGCAGTTGTTTTTGATTTAGAGAAAGGTTTGTATGCCCTGATTGGACTTTATGTAACAACCAAAACGATTGATATTATTCAGCTAGGTTTTAGCCAATCAAAAATGGTCTATATTATTACGTTGAAACAAGATGAAGTACGTGAAGCCATTTATGCTGAAATTAATCGGGGTGTCACTAAGTTACAAGCATTTGGGGGCTATACAGGAGAAGCGCGACCAGTTCTTATGGTTGTTGTTTATCAGACAGAATTCACAAAGCTGAAACAACTCATTAAAAGCGTTGACCCATCAGCGTTTGTCATTGTTTCGGATGCCTATGAGGTATTAGGAGAAGGTTTCAAACGTGCATAATTTTGGTATAATGGCGGCGTAAGGTAATTATCGATTATGAGGAGGGGTACTAATGAAAAAGGCAATGTTAACATTAGTGTTCGGTTCAGCAATTTTCTTAGCAGCTTGTGGAGGCGGAAATAAAGAGGCAACTAACAATGAAGGTGCCACTGCTCCAGATGGAGAAGCTATCGCAATGAAATCATGTGTTACATGTCATGGTGGCGAGCTACAAGGTGCCAATGGACCAGCATTAAACGATGTAGGTTCTCGTTTATCGGAATCGGAAATTTTAGATATTATTAATAATGGTAAAGGTGGCATGCCTGGAGGAATTGTAAAAGGCGCAGATGCTGAAGCAGTTGCTAAATGGTTAGCTACTAAAAAATAATAATTCAAAAACTAGCGGACTGGAGAGCCGCTAGTTTTTTTCATTAAGAGTAAATACATTTCTTTTATACATAGACATGCTAAAATAAGGAGAACTTTATCCATTGATTGGAGGCTTTTTCATTGGTTGTAGTATTAACGAGAGATGTTATGGAGAAATTTAAGTTAGAGTTATTAGCAGGCGAGGAAGGAATCGGCAGAACGATTGTGACAAGTGACATTTCAAGGCCAGGACTTGAAATGGCCGGGTATTTTACGCATTATCCAGCCAATCGGGTACAATTGCTTGGCAAAACGGAGCTATCCTTTTTTGAAATGTTACCAACAGATGTTAAGCTTGAACGGATGCGCTTACTTTGTTCCCAAGATACACCTGCAATTATAATTTCTCGGGATTTAGAAGTACCTGAGGAGCTGATTCAAGCTTCCAACGAAAAGCATGTTCCTGTTTTTAAAACACATATGACAACAACCAAATTTTCAAGTAGATTGACCAACTATTTAGAGGGCCGATTAGCACCAATGACAGCTGCACATGGTGTACTTGTGGATGTGTATGGCATCGGCATACTAATTATTGGTAAAAGTGGCGTGGGTAAAAGTGAAACAGCACTTGAGCTTGTCAAAAAAGGTCACCGTTTAGTAGCTGACGATTGTGTCGAGATTAGACAAGAATCAGAAAATTTATTAATTGGTAGTCCACCTCCTCTTTTAGAGCATCTATTGGAAATACGAGGCATCGGCATTATTGATATTATGACACTATTTGGTGCAAGTGCAGTCCGCCCATATAAACGTATTACACTCATTATTGAGCTAGAAATTTGGGACCCACAAAAAGTATATGATCGATTAGGCTTAGAAGAAGAAAAGATGAAGATCATTGATACAGAATTGACGAAATTAACAATTCCGGTAAGACCAGGACGAAATGTATCTGTAATTATCGAAGTAGCAGCGATGAATTATCGATTAAAGAAAATGGGTGTAAATGCGGCAGAAGAATTTTCAAGACGTTTAGATGAAGTTATTTCGTCGAACGATGTATTAGATGATTAAAAGTTTACCGATCTTTGGTAACAGATAATTGGAGAGGAGCAAAAGATGGATTTATTACTTTTACAAATTAACCCGATTGCCTTTCATTTGGGGCCAATTCCAGTTCGTTGGTATGGATTGCTCATCGTATCGGGTATTATTTTAGCGTATGTGGTAGGCCAACGAGAGGCCGTAAAGCGAGGATTGCCTGAAGATTTTCTTGCAGACTTATTATTGTGGGCTGTTCCGATATCCATCATTTGTGCGCGCATTTATTATGTGTCAATGAGATGGGATTACTATAGTGAAAATCCAGGTAAAATCATTGAGATATGGAATGGTGGTATTGCCATACACGGTGCGTTAATTGGAGCATTTGTGACGGCTTACATATTTACTCGTATTAAAAATGTAAGCTTCTTACGAGTAGCAGATATTGCAGCACCTAGTATTTTAATTGGACAAATTATAGGTCGCTGGGGTAACTTTATGAACCAAGAGGCTTATGGTGGGCCTGTTTCAAAGGAATTTTTAGAAAATTTAATGTTACCAGATTGGATTATCAATCAAATGTATATTGAAGAATTAGGTACTTATGTACATCCTACATTTTTATATGAATCCGTCTGGAATCTAATAGGGCTGATTATTTTACTGATATTACGAAAAGTAAATTTAAATCGTGGGGAAATTTTCTTCAGTTATTTAATTTGGTATTCCATTGGTCGTTTCTACATTGAAGGAATGCGTACAGATAGTCTTTACCTAGTCGGTGATTTACGCTCAGCTCAAATTGTATCTATTATAGGTATTGTAGTAGGTCTTGGAGCCATTATTTATCGTAGAATAAAGGTTAAACCAGCCATGAAATACTTAGATAATAAATAAGGAGATGTAACATATGGCTGTAAAGGCACTACTATTTGATTTTGATGGAACTTTACTGAATACAAATGAATTAATCATTCAAACATTTATGCATGTTTTAAATGAGAGATTTCCCGGGCAATTTTCGCCAAAAGATTGCTTGAAATTCATTGGTCCCTCACTTAAGCAGACATTTAATGACATTGCACCAGGTGAAGAGGAAGCTTTGATAGCCAAATATCGAGCTTGGAATATAGAGCATCATGATGAACTTGTTAGTCAATACCCAGACGTTGTCTCAACATTAGAGCAATTAAAAGCACAAGGGATTCGTTTGGCGATTGTTTCGACAAAACGGAATGATACGATTGATCGTGGGCTATCTATTCTTGGGGCTACACACCTATTTGATGTGCGTATTGGAACAGATGATGTGCATAATGTGAAGCCAGATCCAGAACCAGTTTTACTTGCATTGGAACGTTTAGGGATCAACAAAGATGATGCAATTATGATTGGAGATAACTCGCATGATATTGAAGCAGGACATCGTGCAGGAGTCAGAGCAGCTGGTGTCGCTTGGGCAATTAAAGGCGAGGCATACTTACAGCAGTTCCAACCAGAGTATATATTGCATCATATGACGGATTTATTGGATATTGTGAAAGAGGGGTAAGTTAGATGGCGCGTAAAACAGAACGTTACCGTGTCGAAGGAGCAAATTCACTGTGGAAAATCTACGACACGGTGTCCTTTTGGAAGGTGATGAAGTGTTTCATTGTCATTCAAATTGGACGCTTCACACCATTTTTACGTGTGAAAAACTGGCTTTATCGAACATTTTTAAAAATGACCATAGGTGAAAAAACTTCACTAGCGTTAATGGTTATGCCAGATACTATGTATCCTGAGCGTATTTTTATTGGGGATAATACAGTAATTGGCTTTAATACGACCATCTTAGCCCATGAATATTTAATAGAGGAATATCGTTTAGGGGATGTCCGTATTGGCCATGAAGTAATGATTGGTGCGAATTCTACAATTTTACCAGGTGTGACAATTGGAGATGGTGCCATTGTTTCTGCCGCAACTCTTGTACATAAGGATGTGCCGGCTGGCTGTCTAGCAGGAGGAAATCCGATGCAAATTATTTATACAGCAGAACAAATGGCAGAGCGTAAGCGTCATGAAGTTGTGCAATGGTGTACACCTAAAAAATAATCAAATTCATATATCTAAAAAGCTAAAGCTACTCCCAAAATTGGGAGTAGCTTTTATTTGTTGGTATTTACTCGTCAAATCTTTTAATTTTAGATTTTCAGGTAGTTGCAACCTTCTTCATAAAGTAATTTAAAGATTTAGATAATTAGAGGGAATACGTTGACTGTTTAACAGAAATAAGTTAAAATTCTTTCATAATCTAATTCTCTAATACTCTAGTGAATTAAAGTGGATGTGAGGAAGTGTTCATATGTCGTCAATAAAAATGTTTGAAAAGCCACTTGGAATGCGTGATACCTTTCCACAAATCTTTGAAAAAGTTGAAGCGGTAAGACAAACAGGTAGAGATTTTTTAACTAAAAGGGGATATGAGTTTATTAAAACACCTGCTGTTGAATATTTTGATACAGTTGGAAAAGCTTCTGCGATCGCTGATACCCATTTATTTAAACTTGTAGATAGTCAGGGAAATACATTAGTGCTCCGACCAGATATGACAACCCCGATTGCTCGGGTGGCCACCTCGAAATTATTGAAAGAAATGATTCCTCAACGTTTAGCTTACTTCGCAAGTGTTTTTCGTGCACAAGAAGCAGAAGGGGGGAGACCAGCAGAATTCGATCAAATGGGTATTGAATTAATAGGGGACCAATCTGTATTTGCTGATGCAGAAGTGATTGTGACAGCAATGGAGCTTTTAAAGCACTTAAAACTAGAAGCGTTTAAAGTAACGATTGGACATGCAGGCATACTAAACTGCATTTTACAAGATTACACAGAGAGTATTGAACAGCAAACTACCCTTAGAACATTACTTGTCCACCGAAATTATGTTGGATTTGAAGAAGCGGTAGATTCATTTAATTTACCTAAAGCTAAAGCAGATGCCCTCCTCCAGTTTATTGAAGAAGCAATGGATGTGAAGGATATCCGCGATATTGAAAAATATGTTCGTAAAAATGATGCATTAGTATATATGCAACAGCTTGCTCAATTATTGGAAATGGCCGACTTAGCTGCTTATGTTACGTTTGATTTTACACTCTCAAGTCATATGAGTTACTACACAGGTATGCTTTTTGAAGTATTTGCCTTAGGTAGTGGTTTTCCATTAGGAAATGGTGGCCGTTACGATGGATTGTTAGAGGTGTTTGGATCAAAGGCTGGTGCGACGGGATTTAGCATTCGTGTCGATCGTTTATTGGAAACATTACATGGGCAATCAGAGATGCAACAAGAAGCAACTGTTGTGCTTTTTGATGAAGAACAATTTGAGGCAGCTTTAATAAAGGTAAACACATTGCGGGCAGCAGGGAAATTAGCTACTTTACAGTTGCGTAGTAGCCTAGTCGATGAAGAAGCCTTTTTAGCTCACTTTACGGAAGTAGTTGTAGTTGGACAGGAGGAAATTGGTAGTGAATGAATTAACAATTGCAATGCCAAAGGGGCGAATCTTTGAAGAGGCCTATCAGATGTTATTGAAGGCAGGTTTTCATTTACCAGAAGAGGTCGAAATGTCGCGTAAATTAATGATTGAAATACCAGAAGAGAAAATTCGCTTTATTTTATCTAAACCAATGGATGTGCCTGTCTACGTTGAGCATGGCGTAGCGGATATCGGTATTGCTGGCAAGGATGTTTTGTTAGAGCAACAGAGAGAGGTACATGAATTACTGGATTTGAATATTAGTAATTGCTATATCGCGTCAGCTGGTTTACCAAATACAGATATGAATGAAATTGCTCCTAGAATTGCGACGAAATATCCGAATATTGCGATGAAATACTATAAAGGCATCGGGGAGCAAGTCGAAATCATTGAGCTTAATGGATCTATTGAATTAGCACCTATGATTGGTTTAGCTGACCGAATTGTCGATATTGTTTCTACAGGACGTACATTAAAAGAGAACGGCTTAGTTGAATATGAATTTATTTCGACTGTGTCATCTCGGTTAATTGCTAATCCGGTTAGCTATCGTATGAAGGGTGAGCGCATCATTGACCTTGTTAGACGATTAAAGAAATGTGTGAATGAACAAAAAAGTAATCATATCTAGCTACATATGAGTAACTGAAGGGGTTTAATTCAATGAAAATAACTAAACTAGCAAAGGGTATTTCCTTAAAAAGACCACTTGAAGGTGGAAATGAGGAACAGTTAAAAGTTGTAAGACAGGTGTTAACAGATGTGAGGACACAGGGAGACGTAGCGTTACGTGCCTATACAGAACGTTGGGACGGGTATATGCCTACAAGCCTGCGTGTCACGAAGGAGGAAATACAAGAAGCTGTAAATGCTCTTGACCAACAACTCTATCAGGATTTGGTGGAAGCAGCTCAAAATATTCGACTTTATCATGAACAACAGTCACGACAGGGTTATCGCTTAGAGCTAGGTGACGGTTCTTGGCTAGGTCAACGAGTAACAGCTCTAGATGCAGTAGGATTATATGTTCCTGGCGGTACAGCTGCCTATCCCTCATCGGTGCTAATGAATGTGATTCCAGCACAGGTAGCAGGTGTGAAGCGTATTGTGATTGCTTCTCCAGCAGGCCTTGATGGAAAAATGCCAGCAGGTGTCCTAGTGGCGGCTCAGCTTTTAGGAATCGAAGAAATTTATAAAATAGGTGGGGCACAAGCAATTGCTGCTCTTGCATATGGCACAGAGACCATCGCACCAGTCGATAAAATTACAGGCCCAGGAAATATTTTTGTAGCCCTTGCTAAACGGGAGGTATTTGGGGAAGTTGCCATTGATATGATTGCGGGACCTAGCGAAATTGCAGTACTAGCTGATGACACTGCATTTCCAGACGAAATTGCTGCAGATCTGTTATCTCAAGCAGAACATGACCGATTAGCTTGTGCTGTTCTCGTCACGACCTCAGAGGAATTGGCCAAAAAGGTAGCTGAAGAAGTTGAAAAACAATTGGAGATTTTACCACGTCAAGAAGTAGCGCGTGCTTCAATCGAAAATTTTGGGGTCATTTATATAGCTGAAACGGTATCAGATGCAGTGGAAGCGATTAATTCATTAGCACCGGAGCATTTAGAAATTATGACAAATAATGCTGAGGCGATCGCTGAACAAATAAGGCATGCAGGTGGTATTTTTATTGGTCGTTATAGTTCAGAGCCTGTTGGTGATTATTTTGCGGGGACCAATCATGTGTTACCAACTAATAGCACAGCACGTTTTGCTAGTGGCTTAAACGTAGATGATTTTGTGAAAAAATCAAGTGTTGTTTATTACAGTGAAAAAACTTGGCAAGAGCATGCACCAAAAATTGCACGTCTCGCACGTATGGAGGGTTTAGAGGGCCATGCACGTGCAGTGGAATCTCGCGGATGGAAGAAGGAATAGTACAATGACGGAAAAGAAACGATATGCACAAGTAGAGCGAACAACCAATGAAACGCAAATTTCAGTAGCCATCGATTTAGATGGTGAAGGGAAGGCAGATATTAAAACGGGCGTAGGTTTTATGGATCATATGCTGGATTTATTTATCAAGCATGGTCTTTTTAATGGGACCATCCAAGCGAATGGGGATACCTATATTGATGATCATCATACAACGGAGGATCTAGGCATTGTGTTAGGGCAAGCTATTCGAGAAGCACTTGGTGATAAAAAGGGCATTAAACGCTATGGAACGGCATTTGTACCTATGGATGATGCACTTGCGCAGGTGGTGGTTGATTGCTCGAATCGCCCCCATTTAGAATACCGAGTGCCCCCTTTAAAAGAAAAGGTGGGAACTTTTGATACAGAATTAGTGCATGAATTTTTGTGGAAATTTGCCTTAGAGGCACGAATGAATGTACATGTGATTGTACCCTATGGGCATAATACGCACCATATTATTGAGGCAATTTTTAAAGCCTTAGCTAGGGCGATTGATGCTGCCGTAGAAATTGATCCACGTGTTAAAGGAGTACCATCGACTAAGGGGCTGTTAACGTGAAAATAGGTGTGGTTGATTATGGTATGGGAAATTTATTTAGTGTGGTACAAGCTTTGAATCGACTTGGCTGTGAGGTCATAGTGACAGCTAATCAACAATTGCTAGATACTACAGATGCACTCATATTACCAGGAGTTGGTGCATTCCCAGATGCTAGAAAGCGTTTAGCAGAGACAAAATTAGATTGTTATCTAAAAAATGCCCAAAGCCAGCATCGCCCTCTTTTAGGCATTTGTTTAGGGATGCAATTATTATTTGAAAAAAGTGATGAGGTCACACCAACAAATGGCTTAGGTTTCTTTAAAGGACATATTAAGCGATTTAGTGGCACAAATGAGGGGCGAGCATATCGGGTGCCACATATGGGCTGGAACGAATTAGTTATGGCGAATCGTCCTGCTTGGTTAGAAAATAGTGCTCCTGCAAAGCATGTCTATTTCGTTCATTCATTTTATGCCACTAATATTGAGAAGTCTGAACTTGTTGCTTATGCAGACTATTGTGGTATACAAGTTCCAGGTATTGTAGCGAAAGGTTCTGTGACAGGTATGCAATTTCACCCTGAAAAATCAGGTGAGCTGGGCGTATATTTATTAGAGCAATGGCTGAAAGGAGTGAAATCATGCTAACGAAACGAATTATTCCTTGCCTCGATGTCAAGGAGGGACGCGTTGTAAAAGGGATACAATTTGTATCCATTCGTGATGCTGGTGACCCAGTGGAGCTAGCAAAATTTTATGATGAACAAGGCGCGGATGAGCTTGTATTTTTAGATATATCTGCTTCACATGAAGGCCGCGAAACAATGATAGAGGTTGTCCAACAAACAGCAGCTACTCTAGCGATTCCGTTTACAGTTGGTGGTGGTATTCGAACGTTGGATGATATGAAGCGTATTTTACGCGCTGGTGCGGATAAAGTTTCTGTCAATACTTCTGCTTTAGAGCGCCCTTCCCTTATTCAAGAAGGCTCTGATTTCTTTGGTGCCCAATGCATCGTGGTAGCAATCGATGCTCGCTATAGTGAAGAGGACGGTACATGGATGGTTTATACACATGGTGGGCGCAATAAAACTACTTGGTCAGCTATAGACTGGGCAAAGGAAGCGGTGCGTTTAGGAGCTGGTGAGATTTTATTAACTAGTATGAATCAAGATGGAGAAAAATCTGGCTTTGATTTGGGATTAACAAAAGCGGTACGAGAGGCTGTGTCAGTCCCAGTTATTGCAAGTGGTGGGGCAGGTTATGCCGAACATTTTTACGAAGTATTAGCCGAAGAAGTTGATGCAGATGCAGCACTTGCAGCTTCTATCTTCCATTATAAAGAAACAAGCGTAGCCCAAGTGAAAGAATACTTACGTGCAAAAGGAGTGGCAGTGAGATGATAGAGCGAATTCGATTTGATGAGAAAGGTCTTGTAACGGCAGTAGTACAGGATGCCAATACGAAAGAAGTATTAACGGTGGCTTATATGAATAAAGAGTCATTCGTTAAAACGATGGAATCAGGTGAAACTTGGTTTTATACTCGTTCACGTCAGGAGCTTTGGCATAAAGGTGCCACAAGTGGTCATACGCAAAAGGTTGTAGCAATTAAAACAGACTGCGATTATGATGCAATAGTTGTGGAAGTATTACCAGAAGGTCCAGCTTGTCATAACGGTACAGCTTCTTGCTTTACGGAGGTTGTACAGCAAAATACTGAGGTAGGTTCTGTAGAAATAATTGCAAAACTTGTCCGTGTAATTGAAAAGCGAGAACAGGAAATGCCTGTGGGAGCTTATACTACATATTTATTTGAGAAGGGCATCGATAAAATCTGTAAAAAAGTAGGTGAGGAAGCAACAGAGGTGGTTATTGGGGCAAAAAATCGCGATGCCGAAGAAGTAAAGTGGGAGGCAGCTGATTTAATTTATCACCTTCTAGTATTACTACAAGAACAAAAAGTAAGTATATATGATGTCCTAGATGTGTTGAAAAAACGTCACGAGGAGAAATAACAGCATATTATAAATTGTGTGGTATAATAGGGTTTACTGTGTAAAGGAACGTTTAATACGTTCCTTATTTCTTGTTTCGGAGGAAATGTATTGGAAAAGAAACGTCAAAATAAGAACCAATCGAATATAGTGTCGTTCATTCCAACAGGCGACTATTATTATAAAAAATCAATTCAAGCTATGAACAGTGGACAAATGAATAAAGCCTATAAATATTTGCAGCGTGCAGTTGATCTTAGCCCTGATGATCCTATGATAATCTTGCAGCTTGCTATTATAGAGTTAGAAGGTCAACGTTTTGAAGAAGCGTATGATTTGCTTCGTCGTGCCTATCAAATTGATCCCGATAATCCAGAAATTATTTTTTACATGGCGGAAGTATCAGGTTGTGTAGGAATCATGCAGGATGCGAAACGCTTTGCTGAGGAGTATTTGCAGTTAGAGCCTGAAGGTGCTTATGCAGATGAAGCAGCAGAAATTTTAGAATTTGTTGCATTTGAGCAAGATGAGTTTGAGGAGCTTGAAGGATCTGGTGAAGATTTATATCGTCAGGAACAGGCTCGCCGTCATATGGAAAAAGGCGACTTTCCTGAAGCTATTACTATTTTAGAAGATTTAATTGAAGATCGCCCAGCCTTTTGGTCGGCGTATAATAATCTTGCACTTGCTTATTTTTATGTGGGAGAAGAGGAACAGGCAAAGGCTCTCTTACATACCGTATTACGTGAAAATAAGGGAAACTTACATGCACTATGTAACTTAACAGTGATTGCGTATTACGAAAAGAATGAAGAGGATTTGCAAGAGCTATTAAATGTGCTTGTTAAAATTCAGCCATATACATGGGAGCATCGTTATAAACTAGGTGCTACATTAGCTTTAATAGGGCAATATGAATTAGCTTATAAATGGTTGCGCAGTATGCAAAAAAGAGGCTATGTAGGCGACGCGGGCTTTTACTTTTGGTTATCTCATGCCGCTTATTTTTCAGGGCATGAGGAGGTTTCCAAAAGTGCTTGGGGTCAACTGCTAGAGGTAGATCCAGATAAAGAAGGCTTTGAGCCTTGGCGCCAACATGATAACGAATTTGCGCTAGACGCGTTGGAACATGATCGGAATTTCATCGTTGAAAAATTAGAAAGTAGCTATTTAAGTGAGCGCATCTTTGGTCTGTTTTTATTAAAAGCTACGGCTCATAAGCAAGAAATAATCGCCCATCCTAAATGGGTTAATATTGAGCAATTCGGTGCTTTTGAGAAATTATTTTTAGCATATGCACTTGGACATGAATTTGATAAGAAAAATAAAGTAGAGGCAAGCTTTCTGCGTGCTGTAAATGTGCCAGAAATTTTATTAAAGCAGTACGGCAAATTATCAACATTGATTGTACCTATGTTTCAAATGTGGTTTGTCCTGTGTGAACAAGCTTTAATTCAAAATTACCGTTTTACAAATCCTGTTGCAATTGCAGGAGCAAATGATTATCTATTTAGATCCTCTCAAATGCTCAAAGTAACAAAAAAAGAAATAGCTCAACAATATGGAGTATCTGTTGCCACTTTATCGAAGTATATTGATGAAATTTTAGCTTTTTTACCAAGCAGTCATAATTAGTGTGTGAGCAACATAGTTGAATAACTTTATACTTTCACATACGATGAACATACTAACGTTATCATTAATTTGCCCTGGCAACATTGCGTTCGATTGTTATTCCTTGCTAGTTGCCAATGGTTTATCTTCATCCCCTCTATTGTAAGTTGGGATCATATGTAGGTGACGTTACACTTTCACTACTATTTGTTGAATGAAGATAAAAAGTATTCTGTTTAGGGGGAAGTATTTATGTCGGAAGAAAAAATTTATGATGTAGTCATTATTGGTGCAGGCCCTGCTGGGATGACTGCTGCTGTTTATACATCACGTGCTAATTTGTCAACGCTTATGATTGAACGAGGAATCCCAGGTGGACAAATGGCCAACACTGAAGAAGTAGAAAACTATCCTGGTTTCGATACTATTTTAGGGCCTGAGCTGTCTACCAAAATGTTTGACCATGCTAAAAAATTTGGTGCAGAATATGCCTATGGTGATGTCACAGAAATCATCGATGGGGAAGAATTTAAAACAATTAAATCAGGTACAAAAGAATATAAAACACGTGCCATTATTATTACAACTGGTGCAGAGTATAAAAAAATGGGTGTGCCTGGTGAAAAAGAACTTGGCGGCCGTGGTGTCAGCTACTGTGCAGTTTGTGATGGTGCGTTCTTTAAACAAAAAAATCTGGTAGTTGTTGGCGGCGGAGATTCAGCTGTAGAAGAGGGCGTATATTTAACACGCTTTGCTGATAAAGTAACAATTGTCCACCGTCGTGATAAATTACGTGCACAAAAAATCCTCCAAGATCGTGCCTTTGCCAATGACAAAATTGATTTCATTTGGAATGCTACAGTAAAAGAAATTAATGAAGCAAATGGTAAAGTGGGCAGTGTTACATTGCAATCAACTGTGGATGGAACTGAGTCAGAGTTTACAACAGATGGTGTGTTTGTGTATATCGGTATGCTACCTTTAACAAAGCCATTCGAATCTTTAGGTATTTTAAATGATGCTGGTTATATCCTGACAAATGATAATATGGAAACGACAATTCCAGGTATCTTTGCAGCGGGAGATGTACGTGAAAAATCACTTCGTCAAATTGTTACAGCGACTGGTGATGGCAGTATTGCTGCACAAGCTGTACAGCATTATGTAGAAGAACTATTAGAGAAAATTAATGCATAACATGGCTATTATAAGGAAAAAAATACAATTTTAATGTGGTTTTAATATTGTTGTAACTTGAATGACATATAAAAGGTGTATGATTTAAAGTGTAATTAGCAATCCCCCTTTTATTTTGTTTAGTAGGTTGTTTCCGCCTCAATTAGGTGGGAACAACCTACTTTTTTATTTGTATAGAGTATGAAAAGAGCATGCGCTTTTTTTCATTAATTTCTTAGTTAAAACTAAATTGTTAAATGTCTAGGTATGAGAGTTGTAAATGAGGACAAATCCTGCAGTGTCTTGCTATAATGGAGAGTAGAATGCAAAAGTGATTAGAGGTGTGCCGATGCAAAGAATTGCAAATTTAATTGCCGTAAAAGACGGTAAAGTATTATTACTTCAGAAACCAAGACGAGGTTGGTACGTTGCTCCAGGTGGAAAAATGGAAAGCGGTGAGTCCATCTTTGAGGCTGCTATTCGTGAATTTCAAGAAGAGACAAATGTTATACCTTTACATGTACACCTAAAGGGTGTTTATACGATGGTCATTAAAGAAAATAATGAAGTCGTAGATGAATGGATGCTTTATACATTCGTTGCTAGGGATGTAGAAGGTGTACCGTTTGTAGAAACTAGAGAAGGTAAACTTGCATGGCACCCAGTAGAGGATTTAGTACATTTGCCAATGGCTGAAGGAGATCGCACTAATTTACAATTTGCTGTTTCGCAATCTGGTATTCAGTATGGCACGTTTGACTATACAACGAATTTTGAATTACTTCATCAGAAAATACAAATATCAAAAGAACAATAAAGGAGTTGCATGACAGTGGTGGTTGAAGGCCAACAAAGAACACATGAATTGGTTATTATTACAGGAATGTCTGGAGCTGGGAAGACCGTAGCTATTCAAAGCTTTGAAGATTTAGGGTATTACTGTATTGATAATTTACCACCTGCGTTACTTACAACTTTTTTAACTCTGTTAAGAGATTCTGGAAAAAATAGTACACGTATTGCGGCAGTGATGGATATGCGGGGAGGCAACTTTTTTGATGCGCTTATTGGGGCGTTAGACCATATACTAAAAGAAGGCGACATTGTAGCACGTATTTTATTTTTAGATGCGGATGATGCCACATTAGTAAGACGCTATAAAGAAACAAGGAGGGCCCATCCATTGGCAGTAAGCGGCTTACCTTTAGATGGTATTAAGCAAGAGCGAGCGCTTTTATCGGAAGTAAAGGGTCGTGCTAATTTTGTTTATAATACATCCAACATGAAGCCTAAGCAATTGCGAGAAAAGATAGTCAAAGAATTTGCCAGTGAGGCAGATACTATTTTTACCGTCAACATCATGTCTTTTGGCTTCAAGCATGGTATGCCAATAGATGCAGACCTAGTGTTTGATGTTCGCTTCCTTAAAAATCCTTATTATGTGGAAGAACTACGTCCGAAGACGGGTCTTCAAACAGAAGTTTCCTCCTATGTTTTAGCCTTGGAAGATACGCAAATACTTATACAAAAACTAACAGATTTGTTCGACTTTATGATTCCTCTTTATCGCCAAGAAGGTAAATCACAACTTGTCATCGCTTTTGGCTGTACAGGTGGTCAGCATCGTTCAGTAACTTTAGCGGAGTTTTTTGGGGCTTATTTAGCCAGCAAAGAGAATACGGTTATTACGCATCGTGATATTAATCGTAGAAAGGAATGAGTGAATGGGGAAAAAGCAAACAAAGCTTGTGGTAATTGGTGGTGGAACAGGACTATCTACATTACTTCGTGGGCTCAAGCACCATCCATTTGATATTACTGCTATTGTGACGGTAGCGGATGATGGCGGCTCTTCAGGACGTTTACGAGATGATTATGATATCCCACCACCAGGTGATGTTCGTAATGTCATTGCGGCATTATCAGATATTGAACCGCTAGTGGAGCAAATGTTTCAATACCGTTTTTCTGCATCAGAGGATTTACGTGGCCATTCCTTAGGGAACTTAATGTTAACAGCACTTACTGATATTACAGGTGATTTTAACCATGCTATAAGTGAGATGGGAAAGGTTTTAAAAGTACATGGCCGTGTAATACCAGCAGCCAATAAAAAAATCAACTTACATGCTGTCTTAGAGGATGGTTCTATCATTGAAGGTGAATCCAAAATCCCAACAGCGACAAAACGCATTGATCGCGTTTTTTTAGTACCCGAAAACGTGCAACCGTTACCAGAAGCTATTCGAGCAATTCAGCGTGCAGACTATATATTAATTGGTCCTGGAAGCTTATACACAAGTATCATTCCAAATCTACTTGTCAAAGAGATTGGGGAATCTGTTGTAAAAGCAAAAGGAAGGAAAATGTATGTATGTAATTTAATGACACAAAAAGGTGAAACCATTTCTTATACAGCAGGTGACCATGTATCTGCCATACATAAGCATGTTGGCGCTTCCTTTATTGATTCGATTTTAGTGAATGACGAAGAACTACCAAATCCTGTAAAAGAATTATATAAAGAGGAAAGAGCAGAGCCAGTGACATTTGATGTGGCAAAGCTTGAAAGTATGGGATTAGAGGTTATAAGGCGCGATATTGCTACAATTCGTCCAGATGGAACGGTTCGACATAATGCTACGAATGTTGCAGAGTGGTTGGTGGATTATGCCGGTATTTATGACCGCTAAGAGAACCAACCGGATAATAGAAACATAAAGTGTTTGTTGTATATGGTAAGATGAACATATACATAGAAATTATGATTGAAAGGGGGGCGTGATATGTCTTTTGCTTCAGAAACGAAAAAGGAATTAACCCAAATAGAAGCGGACAATCATTGTATGAAAGCAGAAGTTTCTGCCCTAATTCGTATGAATGGTTCATTATCCTTTGCGAATAAACAACTAAGCTTGGACGTGCAAACTGAAAACGCTGCAATTGCCAGAAGACTATATACGATTATGAAAAAGTTGTATCCATACAATGTAGAATTGCTAGTTCGTAAGAAAATGCGATTGAAAAAAAATAACGTATATATTTGCCGTGTAAGAGAAGGAGCACGCGAGCTGTTAATTGATTTAGAAATCATCTCAGACGACTTTCAATTTAATCATACGATCTCAAGAAAGCTCATTAAAAAAAATGGCCAAAAAAGAGCCTATTTAAGAGGCGCATTTTTAGCAGGAGGCTCTGTCAATAACCCAGAAACATCCGCCTACCATTTAGAAATTTATTCTTTATATAAAGAACATGGCGAGGCATTGATGGATTTAATGAATGAATTTGAACTCAATGCCAAAACAATCGAACGCAAAAAAGGCTTTGTTACTTATTTAAAGGAAGCAGAAAAAATTTCTGATTTTCTCAATATTGTGGGTGCCCATCAGGCAATGATGAAATTTGAGGATGTTCGGATATTACGAGACATGCGCAATAGTGTCAATCGTATTGTGAACTGTGAAACGGCCAATCTAAATAAAACAATTGGAGCAGCATTACGACAGGTAGAGAATATTCGATTTATTGAAAATTCAATTGGTCTTGATCAACTACCCGAAAAGCTGCGTGAAATTGCACGATTACGAGTAGAGTATCAAGATGTTACGTTAAAAGAGCTTGGCGAAATGGTATCCAGTGGCACTGTCAGCAAATCAGGTGTCAACCATCGTTTAAGAAAAATCGATGAAATAGCAGATGCATTAAGACGCGGTGAAAAAATAGGTGGTTAAGTTTTCATACTTTTCAGGTATGAATGTCATGCGTAATCGCTTATTGTTCTTTTGCTAGTAAGTAAGGTAAGATAAAACTAATAGATGAACGGTAGTGAAGGGGAGTTTTGAGAATGATCGAGAGAAGAGTCCAGGTTAAATTAAAATTAGGACTACAAGCAAGACAAGCGGCACTATTTGTGCAGGAAGCAAATCGTTTCAGTGCGGATATCTTTCTAGAAAAAGATGAAAAAAAAGTTAATGCCAAGTCGATAATGGGTGTCATGAGCTTAGCAGTTGCTAAAGGTACGGAGGTAACTTTAAGTAGTGAAGGCAATGATGCTGAGCAAGCGGTTACAGCATTAGCAACAATTATTGAAAATGAAGATTAACTAACAAGTAAAAAAGCCTCACAGAGGAAATTCTGTGAGGTTTTTTATTACTATTTATTATCAGTACTACGGTGCATAATGTGATCAATTAAACCATACTCTTTTGCACGTTCAGCTGTCATGAAGTTATCACGATCTGTGTCTCTTGCAATAACTTCAAGTGGTTGACCAGTACGTTCAGATAAAATGCCGTTTAATTTTTCACGTAAGAATAAAATACGTTTAGCAGCAATTTCAATTTCTGTCGCCTGGCCTTGTGCCCCACCTAGTGGTTGGTGAATCATTACTTCGGCATTTGGTAATGCAAAGCGTTTACCAGGTTCACCCGCAGCAAGTAGGAATGCACCCATTGATGCAGCCATACCGATACAAATCGTTTGAACTTTTGGCTTAATAATTTGCATTGTGTCATAAATTGCCATACCAGCCGTAATTGATCCACCTGGTGAATTAATGTAAAGAGAAATGTCTTTGTCTGGATCTTCTGCTTGTAGGAAAAGTAATTGTGCGACAATTGAATTAGCCACATTGTCGTCAATAGCACTTCCTAAAAGGATAATGCGGTCTTTAAGTAGACGTGAGTAAATGTCATATGCACGTTCACCACGGCTTGTTTGTTCAATAACTGTAGGAATTAAATTCATGTTAAATCCTCCTTCAAAAAACTAAATTCGATTACCTTTGCTGAAATCTCATTGTTATTTCAGCTGTAACCTTATCATACACATTATAGTCAGGGAAGGTCAAATATTAACCCTGCTAAAGTGAAATTAATTAAATAAAAAAAAATAAATTCTTTTTGTATTATATGGTTGAAATATATGTGATACGTTTGTATAATAGGTAAGGTTATAAGATTGAAAGTACAGAACACTATTTTGCAGGTATGCTCCAAAATGAGGATTATCTACATCATGCTTTTCGTAAGCCTAGGGTGAGTACTTTTTTTTTGTTTTTTTTGCCCTCGTGGTGTAATGGATAACACGTAAGATTCCGGTTCTTGCACTGGGGGTTCGATTCCCTCCGAGGGCGCCATTTTACTGAATATAGATATACTGTAATAGCTCAATCTCCTAATAAGTAGTTTAGCAGCCTGCTTAGTGGAGATAGAGAGGAAAAGTAATGGGAATACTGTCCTAGTTGGCATTATTCCCCTATTTATGCCTTTCAAACCTTCAAAAAAGCAACAACTCCAAATTATTTTTTAGTGAACATACTGACCGTGAAGGCTAGTAATAGCCGAAAAAAAGAATCCTTTCTGAGGGGATTCTTTTTTTTTGTTTAAATTTATCGAAATTTAGCATTTTTTCAATTGTATATATATTAATTTTAGGTTCATATTCTTGTTATTAATGCATTTTTTTTCTATTTAAATGATTTCTTTATTAATGAATATGAAAAAATATTTAGTTTTATGCGAAAAGTTGTTGTACAAATACTATAATATTAATATAATTGACCTAATAGTCTAATATTTCCGAATTGCGAAAAATAATACGCAGAATGGAAAATTATCGAAATAGGGGGAAATGCAATGAAAAAAACAGCTTGGATGTTACTTATGATAATAGCAGCGCTAACTTTAGCACTTGCAGGATGTGGGACAAAGGATACTGCCTCTTCGGGTAGTACACCTTCAGAAGGTGGAGATGGCAAGAAAGTTTATAAAGTAGGTACAGAAGCGACTTTTGCACCGTTTGAATCTGTTGACGATAAAGGGAAAATTGTGGGGATTGATGTCGATATTTTAAAAGCAATTGCTGATGAAATGGATTTCGAAGTAGAGTGGAATAATATTGGTTGGGAACCCGTTTTCCAAACAATTAAAAACGGTGAAACACATATTGGTGCTTCAGGGATTACCATTACAGATGAGCGCAAAGAATCATTTGATTTTACTGAGCCATACTATGAGTCTCAATTATTAATTGTTGTGAAAGAAGATTCAAAGATTAAATCATTAGATGAATTAAAAGATAAAAAGGTGTCCGTACAAATTAATGCTACGGGTCATATGGCAGCTAAAAAGCTACAGGGTGAAGCAAGTACAAATATCATGGCTTTTGAAAGTCAGCCAATCGCAATTCAAGAGATGTTAAATGGTAATGTTGACGCAGCTATTGGAGACAATGCAGTAGTATACGAATATATTAAAGCGCATCCAGATCAAAAAATTAAAGTTATTCAAGATGATGCATTCGAAAAAGAATACTATGGCTTTATGGTTCAAAAGGGGAATAAAGAGCTATTAGATAAATTAAATGAAGGTTTGAAAAAGATTAAAGAAAACGGCAAATTAAAAGAAATTACAGGTACTGATTTCGAATAACAAACTGGTAATGCCACTCGCAAAGCAGTATGCTAGCGACTCATTTAATGGATGTAACTTTAAAGGGGAAATGGGGTTTTCGGATGGACATCTTTGACCTACGCTGGGACATTGTCTGGAACTACCGAGATATGTTTATACGAGGTATTGGCGTAACACTTATTTTGACACTTAGCGGTTATTTTGGCGGTATTCTTTTAGGCCTATTTTTAGGACTAGGGAAATTATCAAGTAAAAAATGGATATACTGGCCATCAAAATTATATATTGATTTATTCCGTGGAACACCAATGCTTGTTCAAATTTTATTAATACACTTAGCTGTTATTCCAACCATTTTTGGTCATTCTTTAGGATATATGGTCTCAGGGATTACCGCGCTTATTTTAAACTGTGCTGCTTACAATGCTGAAATTTTTCGTGCAGGTATTCAAAGTATTGCAAAGGGGCAAATGGAGGCCGCTCGTTCTCTAGGTCTTACACATAACCAGGCGATGCGTAAGGTTATTTTACCGCAGGCATTTAGACGAATGATCCCGCCATTAGGGAATGAATTCATAGCACTATTAAAGGATTCCTCTCTAGTAACAGTCATTGCTGCACCTGATATTCTATATGCTAGTAAAGTTGTAGCAGGTGCAAGCTTCCGTTTCTGGGAACCGTACATGGTTGCTGCATTACTATATTTAATATTAACTTATGGTGTAACGAAGATTGTTGCATTTATTGAGAAACGATTTAGCAATAGTTATGTCCCTCGTAAGGCAGAAGGGCGGGAAGCAAGATGATAAAAATTGAAAACCTACACAAGTATTTTGGTAAGCTAGAGGTATTAAAAGGGATCGATTATGAAATCCAAGAAAAACAGGTTGTTTGTGTCATTGGACCTTCTGGTTCAGGAAAAAGTACTTTTTTACGTTGCATTAATATGCTAGAAGAAGTAACAGATGGTGCCATTTATATTGAAGATGTGAAGATCAATGATCCTAAAACGAACATTAATGCGATTCGAGCTGAGGTTGGAATGGTATTTCAACAATTTAACCTATTCCCTCATATGAACGTTATCGATAATGTCACGATGGCGCCAATGCAAATTCGTAAAATGAGTCGTTCTGAAGCTGAAGCGCTTGGCCATGAGCTGTTAAATAAGGTAGGTCTCGACAGTAAAGCCTATAATTATCCTGAACAGCTATCAGGTGGACAACAACAACGTGTAGCCATTGCACGTGCGTTAGCGATGAAACCAAAGGCCATTTTATTTGATGAGCCTACTTCAGCACTTGATCCTGAAATGGTAAAAGAGGTATTAGATGTTATGAAAAATCTAGCTGCTGAAGGAATGACGATGGTTGTAGTCACACATGAAATGGGTTTTGCTCGTGAAGTGGGTGATCGTGTAGTCTTTATGGATGGTGGCTATATAGTAGAAGAGGGGTTGCCAGAGGAACTATTCGGAAATCCACAAAGTGAGCGTACTAAAGCATTTTTAGGAAAAGTACTATAATTAGTAAAGGCAGTCCGTGGTGAGAATTTCTCACTATAGACTGCCTTTTGATTTTTAATGAAGGGGATTAGAGGTTGTATCGAATGCATTAAGCATCGTTTGCATATCCTGTTGTGAGTATTGAGGCACTTGATAGTAGCCATGTTTATTTTGGTAAATAGATAATTCGTAGGCCATTTCAATGCAGTTGGGAATACTATCAGCAACAACACGGCGAACTACAGGGTTTGTCGTTTCTGTTGCGGCAGCCGTCATACACTTTGCTACACCCTTCTGAGCGCCTAGTAAGAAACCTGAAATGGCTTCATCATTAATTTCATTAGCATTTTGCATCGGTTTTTTTGGTTGCCCTGGAGTTAAACCGTATTTAAAATCATTTCCTGTTTCCATTTGGTAACGCCCCGTAGGAACAGATGGATCATGACCTGTTTTAAAGGACTCAACAATTGTATTATACATGCCCAATGAAAAATTATATTGACGATCCAAAATGCTGAGTAGTTCTTGATCCTTTACTTGTGGACGTAAAATGATAGCTTGGTTCATACCTGCTATAATTTCACCAATTGCTTCATGCATGTCCATCATTTCGTGGCCACCATGATTTAGGCTATGTTGTTGATTTAAATTTGTTTGATTGGATGATTCATTGTAAAACGATTGTGACAAAATAAACGCCTCCTCAATTAATTTTTGTTGCAGTATTTAGTATGTCAAGCCAAATGAATTTCATACGGTATAAATGCAAAGACAAAAATGTAGACTAACACTAACAAAAGGAAATGCAAGTCAAGGAGGTTTTTGAACATGAAGAAATGGTTTGGACCAATTGGGATTATTGTCCTCATGCTTATTGTGTTTGCCTTAGTGCTGATTCCAAAATATAACAGTTTAGTCGCAGCTGAGGAAAATGTAGACTCCAAATGGGCACAGGTTGAAAACCAACTCCAACGCCGCTATGATTTAATTCCCAATTTGGTTGAATCTGTGAAAGGGTATACGAATCACGAGCAGCAGGTCATTGCCGATATTACCAACGCACGAGCTCAAATGGGCAATGCTAATTCTCCTGCGCAGCAAGCTGTTGCGAATGATACCTTAACTGGTGCACTAAGTCGTTTACTGGTAGTTGTGGAGAACTATCCTAACTTAAAAGCAGATGCAAATTTTCGGCAGTTAATGGATGAGCTTGCAGGCACAGAGAATCGCTTGGCAGTAGCACGTGAGGATTACAATAATGAAGTACAACAATTTAATAAACATGTTAAACGATTTCCTGGAAATTTAATGGCAGGGATGTTTGGTTTTGAACAAAAAGAATACTTTAAAGCTACTGCGGGTGCCGAACAAGCGCCAGCTATTGATTTTAGTCAATCGGGTACACAGTGATGAAACGTTGTATACTACAGCTGATTATCATTTGTTCTGTGCTTCTTTTTTGCAGGGATATAACGGAAGCGGCAATGCCGTCGCCAATGAAAAATACGTATATTCATGATTTTGCTAATGTCTTATCTTTAGATGTAAAACAGAAATTAAACCATTATTCAGAGCAGTTGGATAAAGGAACGGGTGCTGAAATTATGGTTGTAACCGTTGATAGCCTTCATGGGCAGGAGGCGAAGATGTATGCGACAAAGCTGATACGCTCTTGGGGCATTGGGGACAAAGAGAAAAATAATGGTGCCCTGATTCTCGCTACATTTGGACAGGGTAAAGGACAAAATGATGTGGTAATAGCTGTTGGTCAAGGCTTGGAGGGAGCATTACCAGATGGTAAATTAGGGCGTATTTTAGATAATGCTTTTTACCCTCTCGCAAGTGAAGGTGATAATGATCAAGCCTTTCTAGCTACATATGCTGAGGTATTTCGTGCTGTAGCAGAAGAGTATAACTGGAATGGTGAATTACCAGCTGGCGCAAATGCAGATGAAGAAATACCCATTTGGCTCATGATTGTCATCATTATAGCGGTCATCATTTTTTCCTCATTCTTTTCGAAAGGTGGAGGTGGACCACGTGGGAGAGGCTATGGTGGTTACCCTGGCAGCTTTGGTGGGAGACGCTCAGGTGGTGGCAGTTTTGGAGGGTTTGGTGGCGGTTCTTCAGCAGGAGGCGGGGCAAGCCGAAAATTTTAATATACGTCACAACAGCGGGCTAATGGTTTAGTTCGCTTTAAATATGAAAATATTGACAAAAATACATAAAATGGTATAATTTATAATATATCGACTATCGATATAACGTAAACTGATATAGGGAGGAATCATTTTGAAAAAAAGATTTTTAACTGCATCATTAGCAATTATTTTAACAACTGCTACGGTTATTCCTGCAACTTTGCAAGAAGTACGTGCTGCCAAGGAAACAAATATCGTATTAGCACAAGAGCAACAACTTTCAGCGCAGGAATTTCTAGATTTAGCAGTAACAGCTTTAACATTCCAGCATGGCTCCGATTCAATGCGACAACAAATCAAGGATCAATGGGTAAAGGCTGGAGAGATTACAGACTTAAGCGCCACTATTAAACGTGATCAAGCAGCTCGGATTTTAGTTAGAGCTGCCAATAAAGAAGGAAAAGAAAAGACACTAGCGGAGTATTTAAAGAAAGCGAATAAGCTTGGTTTCTTTAAGGGAATATCATCAAGCACAGATTTTATTTCGAAACAAGAGGCTAGTAAACTTCTTAACAATGTTAAAAAGATAAAAAATGGTTCCAGTAATAAAGGAGTAAAAGAAATTTCCGTGGAGGATTTTGTGAAAAACCCAGGGAACTTTGGCTACGAACTTTCTCCTGATGGGAACTACATTACATTTGCCTCTGCATGGGAGAATCGCTCGAATGTATTTGTGAAAAAAATGAATGATAATAGTGAGCCAGTTCGTGTATCAAGCTCAAAAGATCGGAATATTGCAGGGTTTTTTTGGAAGGACGATTCTTTACTTTATTTGAAAGATAAAGGTGGAGATGAGAACTTCCATATTTACTCTACAACATTTAACGGTTCTGTGGAAAAAGATTTAACGCCATACCCTAATGTGACAGTAGGGATATTGGATAGCCTACAGGGTGTAAAAGACGAAATTCTGATCATGATGAACAAAGAGGATGCAACCGTTTTCGATGTGTACAAGCTAAATGTAAAGACGGGTAAAACAACTCACGTTGCCAAAAATCCTGGCAATATTACGAACTGGTTAGCAGATCGTAACGGCAATGTACGTGTAGCTGTAGCTACTGATGGAGTGAAAGGTGCTATCCTATATAGAGATTCAGAAAAGGATGAATTCAGACCATTTATTAAAATGGGGGCTGGGGATGAAGTAATGCCACTAGCCTTCTCGAAGGACAATAAGTTTATTTATGCAACATCCAATAAAGGTCGAGATAAAGTAGAAGTAGTGAAGTATGACCTACAAGGTAAAGAAGAAGTAATAATGTCCAATGATGAAGTTGATGTTTCAGGTGTATTATATAATGCTGAAAAAGATAAATTATTGTTTGGTGCGTATGCTACGGATAAAATCCATTATCAATTCTTTGATAAGGACTTTGAAAAGTTATTCCGTAAAATTCAAAACAAGCTTGGTGTTCATGAAAGCGAATTGGGTATAAATGATTACAATAAAGAGATGACAAAATTTATTGTGAGTGTTTCGAGTGACACAATCTATGGGAAATATTATTATTACGATTCGACAACAGATGAATTAAAAGAATTAGCGACATTGAGCCCTTGGTTAAAATCTGCAGATCTTGCAGAAATGCACCCTATTTCTTATAAGAGCCGTGATGGATTAACGATAAACGGCTATTTAACTTTGCCGAAAAATAAAAAGGCCGAAAATCTTCCTCTAATCGTAAACCCGCATGGTGGACCATGGGCGCGTGATATGTGGGGCTTCAATCCAGAAGTACAGCTATTAGCAAATCGTGGCTATGCAGTGTTACAAGTAAACTTCCGTTCCTCCACTGGCTATGGGAAGGAATTCCTTCAAGCCGGTAATAAGCAATGGGGCTTGAAAATTCAAGATGATATAACGGATGGTGTTCAATGGGCAATTGATCAAGGTATCGCTGATTCTAAACGTATTGGTATTTACGGTGCTTCCTTTGGTGGTTATGCTACGTTAGCTGGTATTACGTTTACACCAGATTTATATGCAGCAGCAGTTGATTATGTAGGTGTATCTAACATTTTCACACTCTTAGACACAATTCCACCGTACTGGGAAACGATGCGGGACTTGTTTTATGAGCGAGTAGGTCATCCAGAGAAAGATAAAGAATTACTAACAGCAGTTTCTCCGGTATTCCATGTTGATAAAATTAAAACACCTTTATTTGTTGCACAAGGTGCAAATGATCCACGTGTCAACAAAGCAGAATCCGACCAAATCGTAGAAGCTTTACGTGCTAGAGGTGTAGATGTAGAGTATATGCTTAAGGATAATGAGGGCCATGGCTTCGCGAACGAAGAAAATAGAATCGAATTTTATAATGCCATGGTGAAGTTCCTTGATCATCATTTAAAATAACATAATAGCAAAAAGGCATTGATGTGATTGTTATTCGCACTCAATGCCTTTAATTTTTATAATAAAGTTTTGAATGAATCCATGATATGATTTACAATCGTTGTGGCTATCAATGCCGTTGCCAGTTTCAGCGTTAAAGCTCAACCATGAAGAAAACGAAAGCAAAAATCTTCGTTTATAATAGAGACAGGAGGTGACATCCATGATTGTTCAATTTTTTAGTCGAGCTAATTGTCCATTATGTGTAGAGGGCCTACATACTTTAAAGCTTGTACAAGAAGATGTAGCGTTCGATATTGAAATAGTAAATATTGAAGAGGATGATCACATACACGAAAAATATATGTTCATGATACCTGTAGTAGAAAAAGATGGGACCGTCATTCAATATGGTAATCTTGACTATGCCACATTAATGGAGCATCTGGGTAGTTAAATTGCATGCCTTTAAAAAGATAGTAACGGCGAAAATTGCTTTATTATTAGTTGTCATTCATACAATTCACAAATTGTTCAATGAAAGCGGTTTGAATTTGAACAGTTTGTGAAGACCTTCACATTAGTCTTTTCTTTTATAAAAATCGGAGTAGAATAGGTATCAAGTAAGACATTGTTATAAAACAGATAATGAAAAGTATCACAATTTTTAGTGGTTGTTATATTACAAAAGCGATGTGAAGGGAGATTTTACAATGTGGGTTATTACAGTATTTGAAAAAAAAGACGTTCGTATTTTTGAATTTACCAATAAAAATGAGGCAACAAAAGCTTTAGAAGGATTCAAGAAAAACGCAATTTTATCTTTCACAAAATAAGCAAACCAAAGTCTCGTAGCTTTTTACAAAGCTGCGGGGCTTTTTTAAATCCAAAACTATACAATTACTTGCACTTTCCAACTATGCGTATTATAATAAAATCATAAGTGGGACACAAAATAATATAGTGGGACTGAAAATATCCCACATCTATTAACAAGGGAGTAGATAAATATGTTCACTATTCCAGAGGCGCAACAAAGGCTACTTCCTGAAATGTATCCGCTTCTGCAATCTAGATATCGTATTTTGCAAGCCGTTCAACTCATGCAACCTATCGGGCGTCGAACACTCGCAGATTCATTGAAAATGACAGAAAGAGAAATACGCAAAGAAACTGACATTTTACGTGAACAAGGGTTATTAGATTCGCAAAAGTCGGGTATGGTATGTACAGATGATGGCGAAGAAGTCATTGAAAAACTAAGAGCCATCGTTTATGAATGGTCTGGTCTAACCCAGCTTGCGAAATTACTTGAAAAACATTTTGGCATACAACATGTTGTTGTTGTCCCAGGTGATTATAGTGAAGACAATACAGTCCTAACCTTGCTTGGCAAGGAAGCTGCATTGCAATTTATGTCTACTGCTTTTGATGAACAAGTTGTAGCGGTTACTGGTGGAAAATCAGTTGCCTCCCTAGCTCAATTTTTACATCCGTTAGATGGACAAAAAGATATTACCTTTGTTGCTGCACGTGGAGGAATTGGTCATGAAATGCAAATGCAAGCCAATACGCTTGTTGCAACATTTGCCATGCAGATGGAGGAACAATATCGTACATTATTTTTGCCTGAGCATTTAAGTGAGCAAGCATACAAAGCTATGTTAACTGAACCTATGGTAACTGAGATGATGGCGTTTTATGATCGAGCAGATTGTGTAATCCATGGCATTGGATCGGCAGAGGAAATGGCGATTCGACGTAATTCATCCTCCGAGGATTTGCGAATTCTTGAGGAGAAGGGTGCGGTAAGTGAGGCATTTGGCTATTACTTTAATGCCGAAGGTGAAATCGTACATCGTATCCGCACGATTGGCATTCAGCTTGAACAGGTTAAAAATAGCCAGCAAGTTATTGCCGTGGCAGCTGGAAAACAAAAGGTCAATGCGATGCTTTCTTATTTTAAAGTAGCGCCAAAGCAAACTATTTTTATTACAGATGAAGCAGCTGCAAAAGCAATTGCTGCTACTTTACCTTCTGACAACAGCCATTTTGAATGATGGGTGTGAGCATTACTATGTCACTCTATCTCAAAAAGTGTTGAAGCACTTTTTGAATGAGCATAAAAGCAATTCAATGTCTCTATTTCAAAAAGAGACAAACATTACACATTATTGGAGGAATTAACAATGGCATTAAAATTAGCGATTAATGGATTTGGACGTATTGGACGTTTAGTATTTCGTGAGGCAATGAAGCAAAGTGAATTTGAAGTAGTGGCTGTAAACGACTTAACAGACGCAGGTCAGCTTGCACACTTATTGAAATATGATTCAGTCCACGGTATCTATGATGCTGAAGTCAATGCAGATGAAGATTCTTTCGTTGTGAATGGACAACGTATAAAAGTATATGCTGAAAAAGATCCTTCACAATTACCATGGGGTGAATTAGGAGTAGACGTAGTTCTTGAATGTACTGGTCATTTCCGTTCATTGGAGGAAGTGGGTAAGCATATTGAAGCAGGAGCTAAAAAAGCAATTCTTTCTGCACCAGCAAAAGGAGCAATGCCTACATTTGTTATGGGTGTCAACCATACAGACTATAACCCAGCAACTGATGATGTTATTTCAAATGCTTCATGTACAACAAACTGTCTTGCGCCTGTTGCGAAAGTACTGGATGAGAAATTTGGTATTGAACGCGGGATGATGACAACCATTCACTCTTATACAAACGATCAACGAATCTTAGACTTCCCACACTCTGACCCACGTCGTGCACGTGCAGGAGCAGTATCTATGATTCCAACAACAACTGGAGCAGCGGTAGCCGTTTCTAAAGTATTACCACAATTAAAAGGTAAATTAGATGGCTTCTCTATGCGAGTACCAACACCTAACGTATCATGTGTTGACTTAGTTGTAGAATTAAAAGCAGATGTAACGAAAGAAGCCATTAATGCGGTATTAAAAGAAGCTTCTGAAAATGAATTAAAAGGCATTTTAGACTACAATGAACTACCATTAGTCTCTATTGATTATAACGGTAACCACCATTCTTCTACTGTTGATGGTCTTTCAACAATGGTATTAGAAAACAAAATGGTGAAGGTTCTAGCTTGGTACGATAACGAAATTGGTTACTCTACTCGCTTAATGGACTTAGCTTTATACATTGCTGAACAAGGGTTAAACAATAAATAAGTATCATATTTCGACATTTTGAGTAAAAAGTGTGACATAATACTGCTTTTTATGTACAAAAAGTATAGCCTTTATAATATCGAATAGATATAATATACAAGGGTATTGGGAGTAAGGGATAACCCTTACTCCTTTTTTGCTAAATTCAGCAGGAAACGCCCACCTCAATAGGTGAGGGTGATGAGCTGAATACACAAATGGCTCTCTTTCATTCAGTGCGTATCCAACCACTGACCGAATCAAGATGAAAACCCCAGCGGATATACAGATTTTGAAAAGGAGCTTAACAGTAAGCTCGAATAAATCTAGACGCTATGACACTGAGGCGTAATTGATACATGGTGATTGCAAGACATAGAAGGTAACTTTTGCTACTATAAAAACAAGTATTAGGGTTCATTATCCAAAGTTGGAGAATTATAATCACACTAGATAGTGACCCCGAAAAAGTACCAAAATGACTTTTCAATTTAGGAAGCATGGTGTGGAGCCAAGATGGGTAAAACACAAGGGTGTAAGACTAAAACAACTTTGAAGGGGGTTTCTTCATGTTAAATAAGAAGACAATGAAAGATATTGATGTAAAGGGTAAACGCGTTTTTGTACGTGTTGATTTTAATGTTCCAATGGCGGATGGTGTTATTACAGATGAAACACGTATTCGAGCAGCTATTCCAACAGTTGAATATTTAGTAGAGCAAGGTGCAAAAGTCATTTTAGCTTCTCATTTAGGCCGTCCAAAAGGTGAAGTAAAAGAGGACATGCGCCTAACAGCAGTTGGCATTCGCTTAGCGGAATTAATGAGCAAACCGGTGACGAAGCTAGATGAATCCATTGGACAAGCAGTTGAAAAAGCTGTTGCGAACATGCAAGATGGAGACATTTTACTACTTGAAAACGTTCGTTTCCATGCGGGTGAAGAAAAAAATGATCCAGCGTTAGCGCAGCAGTTTGCACAGCTAGCTGACATCTATGTCAATGATGCTTTCGGTGCAGCTCACCGTGCTCATGCTTCTACAGAAGGAATCGCCAAGCATATTCCTGCGGTATCAGGTTTCCTCATGCAAACGGAATTAGATGTACTAGGTAAAGCGCTGTCGAATCCTGAACATCCGTTTACAGCAATTATCGGTGGAGCCAAAGTTAAAGATAAAATCGGTGTGATTGAAAGTTTATTAGAAAAAGTAGACCACTTAATTATTGGTGGGGGATTATCATTCACGTTCATTAAGGCACAAGGCTACGATATTGGGAAATCTTTATTAGAAGAAGATAAAATCGAGCTAGCAAAATCATTTATTGAAAAGGCGAAAGCAAAAGGCGTGCAATTACATATGCCAATTGATGCGGTAGTGGCTAATGAATTTTCACAAGATGCGGAAACAAAGGTTGTGGATGTAGACGCTATACCAGCTGATTGGATGGGGCTAGATATTGGGCCTAAAACAGCTGCTCACTATGCAGAGGTCATTAACAATTCTAAATTAATCATTTGGAACGGACCGATGGGTGTTTTTGAAATGGATAAATTTGCGAATGGGACTAAAACAGTGGCTGATGCTATGGCAACTACATCCGGTTATACAGTAATCGGTGGCGGTGACTCTGCAGCGGCAGTTGAAAAGTTTAAAGTAGCTGATAAAATGGATCACATTTCTACAGGTGGCGGTGCATCACTAGAGCTAATGGAAGGTAAAGAGCTTCCAGGGATTGTTGCACTAAACGATAAATAAGCCAAATAAAAAATCGGAGGCAAGACGATGCGTAAACCAATTATTGCAGGTAACTGGAAAATGTTTAAAACATTTGAAGAAGCTATACAATTTGTAGATGCCGTACAGGATAAACTTCCTTCTAATGAGAAAGTAGACGCCGTAATTTGTGCACCAGCACTTTACCTGCCTACACTGGTGCAAGTTGCTAGTGAATCAGAGCTAGCTATTGGTGCTCAAACGATGCACTATGAGAATGAAGGTGCCTTTACTGGTGAAATTAGTCCTGCACAGCTAGCAAGTGTGGATGTGGATTATGTTATATTAGGTCACTCAGAACGTCGCGAATATTACAATGAAACTGATGAGGCTATTAATAAAAAAGTAGCAGCAGCACTCGCACATAATATTGTACCGATTATTTGCTGTGGTGAAACGCTAGAGGAACGAGAAGCGGGAACGACAGAGCAAAAGGTTGCGGGCCAAATAAAAGACGCACTTGCTGGATTTGAAGCGCAGCAAGTAGAGCATATGGTCATTGCCTATGAACCAATTTGGGCAATCGGTACAGGTAAAACGGCTACAGCAGATGATGCCAATCAAGTTTGCGGAGCGATTCGTTCGGTCGTTGAGGAATTATTTGATGCTGCAACGGCCAATGCAGTTCGCATCCAATACGGTGGCAGCGTTAAACCAGACAACGTTCATGAGCTTTTATCAAAAGAGCATATAGATGGAGCCTTAGTTGGTGGAGCAAGCTTACAACCAGAATCTTATTTAACATTATTGGAGGCGGCAGCAAATGCCTAAAAAGCCAGTAGCTTTAATTATTTTAGATGGCTTTGCATTTCGTGATGAAACATTCGGAAATGCAGTAGCACAGGCTAAAAAGCCAAATTTTGATCGATATTGGAGCCAATTCCCACACGCTACATTAACAGCATCTGGAGAAGCCGTTGGGCTACCAGAAGGACAAATGGGTAATTCCGAGGTGGGTCACTTAAACATTGGTGCTGGTCGTATTGTTTATCAAAGCTTAACACGCTTAAATAAATCGATACGTGAAGGTGACTTCTTTACAAATCAAGCATTTTTAGATGCGGTGGCACATGTGAAAGCTCATAATTCTAAACTGCATATTATGGGGCTGTTATCAGATGGTGGTGTTCATAGTCATTATGAGCACATGTTTGCTCTATTAAAGCTTGCAAAGCAGCAAAATGTAACTGACGTTTTCGTTCATGGCTTCTTAGATGGTCGAGATGTTGGACCTACAACAGCTTTAGACTATATTGAAGAAACAGAAAAACAAATGTCTGAAATTGGAATAGGTCAATTCGCATCTATTCATGGTCGTTACTATGCAATGGACCGTGATAAGCGATGGGATCGTGTCGCTCTTACGTATAATGTACTGGTAGATGGCGTAGGTCAAACAGCCGAAAGTGCAAAAAGCGGTGTAGCAGCATCCTATGAGCGTGAAGTGACAGATGAATTTGTCATTCCATTCAGCATTCAAGAGCATGGAGAGCCGGTGGCAACGATTGGTGATAACGATGCGGTCATTTTCTTTAACTTCCGTCCTGACCGAGCTATCCAATTATCAAAAGTATTCACAAATGAAGACTTTGATGGTTTTGCCATATCCGCCAAGCATCCAAAAAACTTAAAATTTGTGTCCTTTACTCATTATAGTGATGAAGTCAATGCACAGATTGCTTATGAAAATGACAACTTGAAAAATACGATCGGTGAAGTGTTAGCGATGAATGGTAAAACACAACTTCGCATTGCCGAAACCGAAAAATACCCACATGTCACTTTCTTTATGAGTGGTGGACGTGAGGAAAAATTCTTAGGTGAAGAACGTATTCTAATCGCATCTCCAAAGGTTGCCACATACGATTTAAAACCTGAAATGTCTGCTTATGAGGTGACAGAAGCCTTACTTGCAGAAATTGAGGCTGAAAAATTTGATGGTATTATTCTTAACTTTGCCAACCCTGATATGGTAGGTCATAGTGGAATGCTTGAACCAACAATTAAAGCCATTGAAGCAGTAGATGAATGCTTAGGGAAAGTAGTAGATGCACTCCTTGCAAAAGGTGGAGCAGCTATTATTACAGCTGACCATGGTAACTCTGATGAAGTGGTAACACTAGCAGGGCAGCCTATGACAGCTCATACAACAAATCCTGTTCCAGTGATTGTGACAAAACCAAATGTTGTTTTACGAAATGGTGGTATTTTAGCCGATTTGGCACCAACCATGTTAGAATTATTACAGGTGTCACAACCTACTGAAATGACAGGTCAATCATTAATTGAAAAAGAGGAGAATTAATTATGCCATTTATTACACAAGTTTATGCTCGCGAAGTTTTAGATTCACGTGGGAACCCAACAGTAGAGGTTGAAGTATTTACAGAGTCAGGCGCTTTCGGACGCTCAATCGTACCATCAGGTGCATCAACAGGTGAATACGAAGCTGTAGAATTACGCGATGGTGACAAATCTCGTTACCTAGGCAAAGGTGTATTAAAAGCAGTTGAAAATGTTAACACAATTATTGCGCAAGAATTAGAAGGTAACTATTCAGTTCTTGACCAAGTTGTTATTGACAAAGCTTTAATAGAGCTAGATGGCACAGAAAATAAAGGTAAGCTAGGTGCTAATGCAATTCTAGGTGTATCCATGGCAGTTGCCCATGCTGCGGCAGATTATTTAGATGTACCTCTTTATCAATATCTTGGTGGATTTAATTCTAAACAATTACCAGTACCAATGATGAACATTTTAAATGGTGGAGCACACGCAGATAACAATGTTGATATTCAAGAATTCATGGTTATGCCTGTTGGTGCAGAATCTTTCCGCCATGCACTACGTATTGGTGCTGAAATTTTCCACAACTTAAAGGCAGTCCTTAAAGATAAAGGCTATAACACAGCAGTAGGTGACGAAGGTGGTTTCGCACCAAACCTTGGTTCTAATGAAGAAGCGATTACAGTTATTTTAGAAGCTATTGAAAAAGCAGGCTACAAACCAGGTGAAGAAGTGAAGCTTGCAATGGATGTAGCTTCATCAGAGCTTTTCAATAAAGAAGATGGTAAATATCACTTAGATGGTGAAGGTGTTGTCAAAACTTCAGAAGAGATGGTTGATTGGTACGAAGAGTTAACAAACAAATACCCAATCATTTCAATTGAAGACGGCTTAGATGAAAATGACTGGGCTGGACACAAGCTATTAACTGAACGTATTGGTAGTCGTGTTCAATTAGTAGGGGATGACCTATTTGTTACAAATACAAAAAAATTAGCTGCAGGCATTGAGCAAGGTGTAGGAAATTCAATCCTTATCAAAGTGAACCAAATCGGTACATTAACAGAAACATTTGAAGCGATCGAAATGGCGAAACGTGCAGGCTACACAGCAGTTATCTCTCACCGCTCTGGTGAATCAGAGGATGCAACAATTGCTGATATCGCTGTAGCAACAAATGCAGGTCAAATTAAAACGGGTGCTCCATCTCGTACAGACCGCGTAGCTAAATACAACCAACTTCTTCGCATCGAAGATCAGCTTGGTTCAACTGCTGAATATCTTGGTTTAAAATCATTCTATAACTTAAAATAAGCATTTGTTTTAAGTTATACACAGCCTTTTTATACATTTTGAACTTTGTACATTTAGGTGAAACAACTGTATGGCTACAACCTCTGATTTATAAGTGTGATAAACACTTATAGATTGGAGGTTTTTTTAGTTGCTTAACAAAGATTTATTAAAAGAATTTACATTTGAATTACAGCTTTAAAATGAAGCAATCAGAACAACATATTTGAACGAGTTTCAGGAGGTGAAGACATTTCTAAAAAATATATCACTTGGTAAAAACCATTAACACTATAATTCAATTGTTGAGGTCGTTTTCCACGTATTTGGTGGCAGAAGAATATGTCACATTAATAGAAGTATACGATTTTAACACATAGTTAACCGCGGAAGCAAAGTCATGGGTCGCTTTGTTTGCAGATATAGCCATTAGATGTTCAGAATTAATAAATTTAGAAGTGGATTAGATGCAAGAGACAACAAGAGTACCTGCCAACTTTGAGGTTATGTTTAGTCATAAAATTGAGTATATGGAAATTTCTCTAGTAAGGGAGTCCTTGAGTTTTTCCAAGTTTTTCGGAAAAATACGACAAAACAAATGATGGACGTGGTCGATTTTGACAACATAGAATAGCGGACGTTAAGTAGTATCCATTGAACGCTATTTCAATATTTTGTTATTATTAAACTAATTACATAAAATAAACCAATTATAATAATAAGTGAGGTTTAATAAGATGCAGAGAAAAACCAAATCGGCTATTGTCATTATTGCAGTATTGGTCATTTTTGGAGGGATTTTTGGTTACTTCAAATTCACGGAACCAATGGAGAAACCTACGCCAGTAAAAGAAAAAGCAATTGTTGAAAATGCTGGAGTAACGCTTGATGATAAAAGAGTTACAAAAGAAGAATTACTTTATCCTGACAACTTAATAGAGCACAAAATGAACGAGGCTATCCATAGCATGTCTCACCAAAAGGTTGAAGCTAAAACAAAATGGGGTCATACGCAAATAACACAGGCTAAAGTTGACCGATTGTTGGAAATTTCCAAAGAAAGCAATTATAAATTTAGAGAGCTTTACATTGAAATATTGGAAAGATGGTCAAAAGGTGATTTTTCTCATGCTGTAGAAGATCATAACGCAATTTGGGAGATGCAAGGAGGTGACGAGTCAGGAAATTCAGGGAAAGCTATTCGTTTGTTGACTCCTGCTGAAGAGCAAGCTTATATTGAAAACAATTTAACCTATGACCTATATGATAAATAGCGCCCAATAATGAGCACCATTTTTTATGTATACGCCATTTTAGATTTGTTATCATAAAAGTAATGACTAAAATCCTCCAATCTTAAGATAAAAAAATAATCAGAGGAGGTTTTCTATATGAAAATTCTTGAGACCGAACGACTTATCCTGCGCTTACAAACAACGGAAGATGCGCTATTTATTCTTGAGCTAGTGAATGATCCCTCGTGGATACAATTTATTGGTGACCGCGGTGTGAAGACCGTAGAGGAGGCAGCTAGTTATATAGAAAATGGGGCAATACGTATGTATGAGCAATTTGGATTCTGCTTATATGTAGTTGAAATAAAAGAAAATCAAACCCCGATTGGGATATGCGGTTTTGTCAAAAGAGAAACGTTAGAAGATGTAGATATTGGTTTCGCGTTTCTCCCTGATTATTGGGGAAAAGGATACGCCTATGAAGCAGCGTCTGCTGTATTAGCCTATGGTTTAGTTACACTAGGATTTAATCGAATTGTGGCTATTACTACCCAAGAAAATTATGCGTCAGCTAAATTACTCGAAAGAATAGGCTTACAGTTTGAAAGAGACATCCAATTTTCCAATGACTCTGAAGAACTTAGACTTTTCTCATTAAATGGTGAAAAAAGCAAATGAAACAAAAAAGGTCAGTCTGTAGTGAATGAACACTTCAGACTGACTTTCCATTAGCTACTATAGATTATTGCTGTGCCCAATATTTATCCATATGCTGGTCTAAATAAACCCAGCCCTTCCAGCCAATATGAATCGTATCCATAATAAAATAAGGATCATACTCATGGTCTGTAAAATCAACATAGTCGACATCGGCATCCTTTAATAGTTGTGCCATCTTCTCATAATATTGTTGGCGTCGTTCCTTAGGATAGCCATTATAATCATACCAATAACCGTTAACGGGAATAGAGATAAATAATGGCTTAGCACCAGCATCCTTTAACACATCCATAACTAACTGAAAATCCTTATACTCAGGAGACTCCGTATAATCTTCATGCTTTCTCATGTCCTTAAACTTTGAAAAATTAGCGTTCACCAGTCGTTTAAAAGCTCGATTTTCAATCATATATTCATTGGAGACTCGTTTCTCCCCATAGGCTTCAGCATGCTGTATTTGCTGTTCAAAGCTTTGGTCTGTAACAAGCTTATCATTATTTTTTAAAGGATGCCCCTTCCGAGGAAATAGCGAATAGTAGAGGTCCTTTTTCTCTAGTAATTCCTTATGAAAGCGACCGGCTACCATAGCCATACGTCCAGTAACTGGATGTTTTTTGCCATTAGACATTTGATATTGATACATCGTTTTTAAGAGACGATCTCGCTCAACGGTATCAAATTCTAACAAGCGTTCCATAGCCTGTTTACGAAGATCAGCATCCATGTCATCATTAAACGCTAAGTCATAGGCATGTAACATAGAGTAATTCGGTGAAAAATGGAATTCACCCATGCCTTTTTCCGTAAACCATTGCGGTGAAATAATAAAGACTAATTTTTTGCCCGCTAAATTTTTCTCTTGCGCAGCAAAATTTAAGAAATGCGTAATGGACTGCATCCCCCCACGACCAATCATAAATGTCGAATACGGAGCGTCTGTTGCTCGCGCATAATTATAAGGATGAAACGGGTCAAACCGATTTAATTCAGAGGAACCGTATAAAGGCATGGAAGTAGGTTCCTGTAACATTCGCTCCTGTAAATACGTACCTTGAAAGACGAGTGGGGACATGTTTGTTTTGGCTTGCTCCACATCATCTTCTGATATCCAGGCTTTAATCCATGAGTTTGGAAAAAAGACAAAGCCAGTAAACAGGGCAAAGGCAATAAATAGTGATAGAAAGCCTTTTTTTATCATTGTCTTTCAGCTAATTTCCCTGCAATACGATTCGGCGTATTCCATTCTTCTCGATTAAAATCAGTGATAGGTACAGAAATATTAAAGCGATTCTCAATTTCCACTAATAAATTAATCGTACCAAAAGAATCGAGAAGACCTTCCTCGAATAGATCGATATCTGGGTTTTCTACAATAATTTCATCTTCACATAACTCCACTAGCATTTCTAAAACTTGTTGTTTATCCATTAATAATTCTCCTTTATTGAACAGGCTTTATTTGTAGAAAGCCTTTGGTTAAAATAATTTTCCTGAAAAAATATAGAAGCCAAAACATACGGCATTGAAAGTGATAAATACACCGATGGCATGGGTCCATTTATTTTTGGGCCAAAGCTTATGCTTTTTATTCCAGCGTTCGAATTTATCAAAGCTAATAATTAATAAAGCATGATAGAGACCATAAACGACAAAATGCCATTCAAGACCATGCCAAATGCCCATTAAAAAGAACAGTAAAAAGAATCCTATATATGAAATGGTGAATTTATTTTTCAACCATTTTTTCTTCGTCATCCAAAGTACAAAGCGCATATAGACATAATCTCTAAACCAGAAGGAAAGACTCATATGCCAACGATTCCAAAAGTCTTTAATATTGCGACTGGCAAATGGACGGTTAAAGTTAATAGGTGTTTGAATGCCCATTATTCGGCTCACACCCACTGCAAATGCACTATAGCCTGCAAAATCAAAGAATAAGTAAAAGCTATACATATACATATACGCCAGTTGTCCCTGGAAAGGTGTCAAATAGTTATACGTATGATTTGGCAAATAAATAAGTGTGTAGTTGTAGATTAAGTATGCCAAAATAAATTTATATAAAAAGCCTACAAAGATATAGTTAATGCCACTTAATAACAGCTTTTGATAGTCTTCCGAAGTGGGAACCGAATGAAAATCCTTTGTAAAACGGCGCCAACGATCGATAGGACCGGATGAAACTGTAGGAAAGAACAGTAAAAAATAGGCCAATTCTGCGATAGAGATTTTTTCCTTCATTAAGCCATCGCGTGTTTCTAAAATCATTTGCACAGCTTTAAACGTAATGTAGGACACACCTAGAAAGCCAAATAAATGATGCAGTCCAAGGATAGGCAAAACCTTCACTAGTACAAGCGGCAAAATCGACAGGAGCACGGCCATGACAAAAACGGGTCCATTATTTTGTCGTAGCCTATAGCGTTGATAGGCTGTAATCAGGATTATTTGAAAGACTGTAAACAAAATTAACGAAATTGATCCGTTCAATGAGTGTCCGAAGATAAGGGCTAAAACAATCAACGAAACAAATAAATTATAATGCTTCGCAGACTTACCACGTAAACCTAATAGGATGGTAGGTAGCAATAATAGTCCAATAATGAGAAAGAATGCTATATTTCCATAAGGCGTCATACTGTTTCCATAACCGCCAATCCTTTACGATCAACTTTACCATTTGCGTTTAGCGGTAAAGCGTCCATATATTTAAAAGTTCTAGGAATCATATAGGCTGGTAAATATTCCGATAATAGAGCCTTCAATTGCTTAGTCATTTTGAAAGCAGAATCTGCTAATGGTTCACGCAAAACGATATGAGCATTAAGAGAAACAATTTCCTTATCCTTATAAACAGGAACCACTACGCAGCTTGAAACAGGTGGTAGGTTACTAATTTGTTTCTCAATCTCCTCGATTTCTAAGCGATAACCATGTAGTTTTACTTGGAAATCCTTACGACCTAAAAAGAACAAATAACCATCCTGCTCATAGCCCATATCTCCAGTTTGATAGATGCGATGACCATCTACAGTCGGAAAGGCTTTAGCTGTTAGCTCGGGTGCTCCTAAATAACCTGCACTAACCGTTGACCCCGAAATGACAATTTCTCCATCATCTAATAAAGACACGTTCGGCTCAGAAATGGGTGCAATCGGTAATTGCTCAAATTGTTCTAATAATGCTTTGGTTACCTTTACATAGGATACAGCGACAGTCGTTTCTGTAGGCCCATATAAATTATAGATAGTAGCCTGTGGAAACCGTTGCATAAGCTCTTTTATGACGGCTATTGGTAAAACTTCACCACAGAATAAAAAGGTATCTAATGCAGGCATGAGCTGTTGCTCCCATTCCTTGTTCATTAAGCACATTTTGGCAAAGGAAGGGGTAGACGTCCAAACACGCGTATTGGACAAAGCTAATGAGTCAAATAATGCTCGCGGGTTGGCGATTTCTTGTTGTGTAATTGCGTAAAGCGTGTGTCCTCCTACAAGAGCTGGGTACAAATCCATTACGGATAAGTCAAAGGAATAGGGTGCTTGATTTAAAAATACACCTGATTTCTGTAAGGGAAAATGCTCCTGCATCCAAGTAACAAAATGGGCTAGATTATTGGCAGTTATTTGGACACCTTTTGGCTGCCCAGTTGAGCCAGAAGTGTAAATAATATAATGAATGTCCTCCTGCTGCACCCAGTCTCTTGTTGCCGGACTGTTTGGGAGGGAGGGTGAGTCTAACACGTCGCTCACTGCAACGACAGGTATGTTTGTGAGCATCTGTAATGGCTCTGTCGTGAATAGTAAACCAGCCTTCGATGCCTCTAAAATTAACTGTAATCTTTCAGAGGGTGTAGACGAGTCAACTGGTACGTATGGATGGCCTGCTTTTACAGCACCCAAAAAGGCAACAATCTGTAAAGGGGACATATGTCCATAAACGACAATTGGTTGCTGTCTCTGCAAATGATGGGTCATGATATAATCGGCTATACAATCCGAAAAATGCCAAAGCTCACCATATGTTAAGGAAGCATTATGGGTTTGATAAGCAGTTTTTTGTGGCTGTTGGATGGCCACACGTTCAATAGCTGCTAAAATACTTAACATCAGTAAAACTCCTTTATTTAAAATTCCGTATATATAAATGGTCCAGCGTTCATATCATGAAAGCCATGTATAAGAAACAATAGTACCAAAACGATTAAATAAAATAACGTGAATCCAATAAAGCGTAGATACTCATTATTTTTGATGGATTGCATTTGTCCACCTCCATTGAAAAAAAGTATAGGATTAAACTTTCAAAAAATACTAATTTACTAGTTAAAAATCCTTACCTTATGTTTTTAACACTGATTTGACGGAATGTGGAGAAAAATGTTGCTGGATTAAGGTGAATTCAGTAAATCATAAGATTAATTTAAGGTAAATTTAAGGTTTTGGGGGAATGTACATAAGTTACAAACGATTGGATGGCTATTTTTATGTAAAAAGGGCACGAACATAAGGGAATAATCTCAACTTATGTTCGTACCCTTGTCTTTATTTCACTGCATTAATAACTTTTTTAGAAACATAAAATTCAGAGCCATTGTAGACATTTATAGTATTGAATGTATGTGTTTTTGTTGTATTCTTTGAAGCTTGTTCATAAATCATGGTGTTTTTATTGACAGGAATTTTCACTGTCACATCCGCCTTTTGAGCAATGAAGATTGGGTTTTCTTTATCGGATAGATCTATTTTAGTTGTAAAACCTTTCTTTGTGAATGCTTTTGTCGCTGGCACATACAAATCATCTGTTAATGACTTCAGATCGAAGCCCATAAACTGCGCCATTGTATGAGCTACATCTGTATTTTCAACAAGTCCAGTTAATTTAGAAGGACCAAATGAGTAAAGAAATACATCTTCACCCGTATGACCGCCTGTTGTATAACCAATGTTTGCACGGTTTGCTAGCATTTTTACCATTTCACTGCCTACATCTTTAGCAGATTTTAAAGTTGAAAGCTCGTCCTTTGTCAATGGATCTAATCCATACAGAGCAGCTACCTCCACTAAGTTGGAGCGGTCTTCTTTTAGTTGGCTTAAAGCCCCTTCAACGGTCATGGAAGCCTTTTTCAGCGGATCAATATAAGCTGAAACAGGAATGCTTGAATAGGTACTAGTCGTATTGGCGTTCCCCATTGTAATTCCGCTATTCCCATGGTCTGTGACAGCAATAACTAATGTATTACCATCTTCCTTCGCAAAATCAACGGCTTCTTTTACCGCATCATCAAACGACAATATATCACTAATAATACCGATTGTGTCATTGGCATGTGCAGCCCAGTCTACCTTACTACCTTCAACAAAAAGGAAGAAGCCGTCCTTATCCTTTTTAAGCGTGTTGATTGCTTTATTCGTCATTTCAGCAAGTGTAGGCTCAGATTTTCTAGTTTTGGCACGATCTAAATCATATGCCAGGGCACTTGGTGCAAAGCTGCCCCAAATTTTTGATGAGGGACTATTCAATAACTCATCACGAGTATGCACTAAATCATATTGATGATCTTTTAATACCTTCAATAAATCCTCGCCGTCCTTGCGGGCATTTTTAGAGGTACCAGGTGTCAGCGATTCTAAGCCTCCACCTAGGACAACGTCAATATTTTGGTAAACCTGTTGTTCGGCAATATCTCCATATTGGCTCCTATTATTAGCATGTGCAGAGAAACCAGCAGGCGTGGCATGTTGAATTTCAGAGGTAGAAATCAAGCCAGTAGCTTTTCCCTGTTGTTTAGCACCTTCTAATACATTAGCTACGGGTCTAAACGCATCCTTTTTATCTATTTGCGCTAATCCAGGTGAATTAATCTCAGAAGGGAGTACACCTATATATTTATCATTCGATTTATTGCCCGTAGCTAACGCAGTAGCGGCAGGGGCAGAGTCTGTTATGGCTGATTCAGCAGAATATGTGCGCATCGCACCCGATAAAATTTCATCCATTGCTAAGCTCTCACCTTTATACCAACGGGAAAGTGTTACAGCATTATTACTGCTCCCATCCATCACCAGCATGATGACATTTGTCGGTTTCTTTACTGGAGCTGCTTGTACATCTTGCTGTGGAATACTGACTGCGGATAAAGTCACTGCACTTGCTAAAAACAATGAAGCCCATTTTTTTGCGTATTTCATGAATTTCCTCCTTTAGGTGAATGATCAACTGTAAGTGTAAAGGAAGGGTGTAAAGCTACTGTTAAAAACTTGTTAATAAAATATGGTAATACTGTAAATGTGAAGAGATAGCGGTGTATTAGCCAACTGAAGGTGAGGGGGAGAATCTGTGAGGCAGTCGCACAGATTCAACTTAGACTTACAAATTTTGTTGATGCTTGGAGCCGTCAAGCGTTTCGTAATACAAAATACCATCCTGGATGTTTAAGTTCAGTACCTCGTCTTCGAATAATACTTCCTCGGACCCGTCATGGACATTTATTTTTGTTAAATAGCCAGCATTATCATAGTCACTACAATAAATAGATTGTTGGTCAGTCACTAAATAATAGCAGGCAGTGTCTGTAATCTGCTTATTTTCATTTGTCGTTAAGTCGTAAGAATAAACGGTACTATCACTCATGCTGTTATAATAGATCACATGATCTACTGTGTTGGCATACCACATATCATGCATAAAATCATAGTCATTACTAGTAGCAGCAAAATAGTTTTCATTAGCCCATAAATGATCTTGGCTTAGTTTTTCATCATTGACCAAAAAGTATTCGTAGGAAATTGTAAAAGGCTCAGTAGGAGCAACGTCATTCCAGGTTGTATCGAGATGATACCAATTGCCATCAACATTGACTAGATTCCAGGCATGTAACTGATCCTCACTATAGCCATAAACATACTTCGCATCGAGATCAGATGCTGTTAATAGGCGGTATGTTAGTAAAGCATAGGCCTGACACACAGCAGTTTTTTCATTAATTAATTCGAAAACCGATTGACCCTCAGTAGAGCCCTTTTCCGTATAAGTGGCTAACTGTACAACATAATCATTAATGACTTTAGCGCGATCAAAGTCTGTCATATCTTTGGTAATATATTGATTGGCAAACATCTCTACATATTGGTCTACCTTTTGTTCCTTCTTGGCATCGGTTAAATATTGAATGGATAATTCAACTGAATAGCCATTATCGGTTTCCCAAGCTACCCATTCATAATATAAAAAATACCCAGCAGTATAAGGGTCAACAAAGGTAATCAGGTTATTTAAGTCATTCAACTGTACTTCAAAATCCTCAAAATCAAGCTTCCCAGTATAAGAAATCTCAAAGTGCTCTTCAAATTGAGCAACCTGCTTCTCCACTTTTTTCGCAAATTGTAGTAATGCTGGATCATCCTTAAATAAAGTGGTCGAAAATAAATCGGTAGGTGAAAATGAATCAGATAATGCTTTGCTTTCTGGCATCTTTACTTCTGCATTTGTTTCACTTGTTTCATTTGTTTCTTCTAAAGTTGTCATTGTGACATCCTCTTCTTCTTGTAATAGGATGTCGATTGCCTTTGAGCATGCTGTAAGAAAGGGAATGGTGCAGCATAATAAAAGCAACAGTACTATTTTTTTGTTCAATCGTTAAATCCTCCAATAAAATATCATTTTTTCCATTATAATCTAAAATTAGAGGGGGTGTTATCCACAAATAGTCGTATAATTCGACAAATAGAAATACGTGAGGAGGAAAAATTCCTACTAAACAGAAAGCTAAGTTTGTCATGGCACCCTTTTTTTGTTATAATATAGTCTGTTGTGATGTTTCAAAGTTCGGGAGGTGCAGTGAATGCATACAGTAGTATTAGTTTCATTAGTTATCGTATCATTAGCGTTGATCGTTGTGGTATTACTTCAATCTAGTAAAAGTGCAGGCTTATCAGGTGCCATCTCGGGTGGAGCTGAGCAACTATTTGGAAAGCAAAAAGCGCGTGGTATGGATTTAATCCTTCACCGTGCAACAATTGTGTTAGCTATACTATTCTTTATTTTAGCAATCGCTATTACAAAAATCTAATAGTTGAAGATATATCGCCTAACCACATTGGTTGGGCGTTTTCTTTTATCATAACCGAATGGGAAATTTTATCGATGGAGTAAAAATTGATATGTAAACTTATAGCCAATGTTATTCTCGAGGCATAATGGAGAGGGCTATAATGGGTATAGTATATATGAGTGTTTTAGGATGAAGGAGTGCTTACCATGAACAAATCATTATCGCAGCCATTTTTCTTTCAAGCAGGACCTCGTGCCGTTTTATTACTACATGGCTTTACAGGTAGCTCGGCAGACGTACGAATGCTTGGTAGATTTTTAGAGAAAAAAGGGTATACTACTTTAGCACCTCACTATAAAGGTCACGGTGTGGAACCTGAAGAACTAATCACAACAGGTCCAGCAGACTGGTGGCAAGATGTCGTGGCCGCCTACAAACAGTTACAGGATGCTGGCTATGAAGAAATTGCTGTTGCTGGCCTTTCATTAGGCGGTGTAATGGCATTAAACGTTGCCTTAAATAACCCTGTTAAAGGAATTGTTACAATGTGTGCACCTATGACTATGCGTACTACTGACGTCATGTTTGACGGTGTTTTGAAATATGCTAAAGACTATAAAAAGTTCCAAGGTAAACAGGAGGAACAAATCGAAACCGAAGTAGCACTCATTGCTGAAAAAGGCATGCCATCTCTTCAAGAGCTACGTGAATTTATTGTGCGTACTCGTCAAGAAATTGACATGATTTATGCCCCAATTTTTGTTGTTCAAGCTACAAATGATGAGGTAATAGAGACAGAATCTGCCAACATTATATATAATCAAACTGAGTCACTTGATAAGCATATTAAGTGGTATGAAAACTCAAAACATGTTATTACATTAGATCAAGAAAAAGATCAATTACATGAAGACATTTATCGCTTTTTAGAAAGCCTAAATTGGGCACAATAAAATTATAAATAGGATTTTCTCATGAAGGAGGGAATATGTATGAAAGACCAAAAAGATACACTACAAGGTCGGTTACTTGTTTTTTTCGGCCAAGATGATTACGAGCCATTAACTGTCGGCGAAATCGAGGATGAATTCGGCTTTGAGGATGCGGAAGAATTTAAGGAGCTTGTCAAAACATTAGTCCGTATGGAAGGACAAGGCTTAGTTGTTCGTTCTCGTTCCAATCGTTATGGCCTACCAGAACGTATGAATTTACTAAGAGGTAAATTTATCGGTCACGCGAAGGGCTTCGGTTTTGTAGCGCCTGATATGGAAGGCATGGATGATGTATTCATTCCACCACATGAAATTAATGGGGCTATAAATGGCGATATCGTTCTTATTCGTGTGTTAAAAGAATCATTTGGTGACCGCCGTGAAGGGACCGTAACAAAGGTCGTTGAACGTGGTCAAACAAGCTTTGTTGGCACATTCCAAGCTAACCGTGGCTTTGGCTTTGTTGTCCTTGACGATAAGAAGCTACCAATGGATATCTTTATCGCAAAAGGTGATACATTAGGCGCGGTTGATGGACACAAGGTTGTGGTCGAAGTAGCAACTTGGCCAGAAGATTTAAAATCTGCTACAGGTTATATTACAAAAATTTTAGGACATAAAAATGATCCAGGTGTGGATATTTTATCGATCTTATATAAGCACGATATTCCACCCGAATTCCCAGACGAGGTCATTGCTGCTGCACAACGAGTGCCAGATGACATTACAGAGGCTGATTTAGTAGGTCGTCGTGATTTACGTCATGAAACGATTGTGACAATTGATGGGGCTGACGCTAAGGACTTGGATGACGCAGTAACCGTAACAAAAAATGTAGATGGTACTTATAAGCTTGGCGTACATATTGCAGACGTTAGTTATTATGTAACGCAAGGCTCTGTCATTGATCTTGAAGCCTATGACCGTGCGACAAGTGTTTATTTAACAGACCGTGTTATCCCGATGATCCCGCATCGTCTATCAAACGGCATTTGTTCATTAAATCCGCAGGTTGATCGCTTAACACTATCCTGTGAAATGATTATTGACGCGAATGGAAATGTTATTGCACATGAAATTTTCCAAAGTGTTATTAAAACAACTGAACGTATGACGTATAAGGATGTCTACAAAATTCTAGAAGAGCAAGATGAAGCGTTAATGAAACGCTACGAGCCACTTGTACCGATGTTTAAAAATATGGCAGAGCTGTCTGGCATATTACGTCGTAAACGCGAATCGCGAGGGGCCATTGACTTTGACTTTAAAGAATCCAAAGTGATTGTAAATGAGGAAGGTTGGCCAGTTGATATTGAGCTTCGTGAGCGTACAGTAGCAGAAAAATTAATTGAGGATTTCATGCTAGCTGCCAATGAAACAGTAGCGGAGCACTTCCACTGGATGAATGTACCATTCCTATACCGTATTCACGAAGATCCAAAGCCAGAAAAGCTTCAACGCTTCTTTGAGTTTGTTACGAACTTCGGGATTTTAATTAAAGGTACAGGGAATACGGTGCATCCTAAAGCATTACAGGATGTCTTAAAGGCGATTGAAGGTATGCCAGAGGAGCCTGTTATTTCAACGATGCTGCTACGCTCGATGCAACAGGCAAAATATTATCCGGAAAGTCTAGGTCACTTTGGTCTATCAACGGATTTCTATACACACTTCACATCACCAATTCGCCGTTATCCGGACTTAATCGTACACCGTTTAATTCGTACGTATTTAATTAATAAGGATACTTCTCGAGAAACGGTCGCTCAGTGGGGAATGGCAATGGATGAAATTGCCGACCACACATCAGAGCGTGAACGCCGTGCGGTTGATGCAGAACGTGATACAGATGCTTTGAAAAAGGCACAATATATGTCAGATAAAATTGGCGAAGAATTCGAAGGAATCGTGTCATCCATTACCAACTTCGGTATTTTCGTGGAGTTGCCAAACACGATTGAAGGACTTGTCCATATTAGCAATATGACAGATGATTACTACCGTTTTGATGATCGTCAAATGATTATGATCGGTGAACGTACAAATCGTCAATTCCGTATTGGTGATGAAGTAACAGTCCGTGTGGCCAATGTCATTATTGAGGAGTCATCCATTGACTTTGAAATCGTTGGAATGGTAACTTCATATGGACGAACACGCAAAGCAGCGCCAACGGTTATCCACGCACGTAAAAATTATAATGACAACAAAGGTGGACGCAGTAGCAGAAGCACACGTAGCGATGACGAAAAAGGAGGGCGTGGTGGCAGCCGTAGAAGCAGTCGCCATGAGGAGGAAAGCGGAAGTCGTAGTACAAAACGCGGAGAACGCCGTGAAGGTGATCGCGACCCACGTGGACGTCGCAAAGATGACTCCAGCAGCCCAGGTCCTAAAAAACGCATGAAACAAAAGCAAAAATTCTATGAAGGCATTGCAAAGAAAAACAAAAAGAAAAAATCAAAACGTAAATAAGCATGCGCGAAAGTGTCCTAGGAAAGGATGCTTTCGCTCAAGCTCAACCTTTAAGTAGAGGGTGAATCAAAATGGCAAAAGGTTCAGGAAAAGTATTAGCACAAAACAAAAAAGCTGGACATGATTACTTTATTGAAGACACAATCGAAGCAGGCATGGTACTAACCGGCACAGAAATCAAATCCATCCGTGCAGGAAAGGCCCAACTAAAAGATTCTTACGTTCGAATTACAAATGGCGAAGCATGGATTAGCAATATGCATGTCAGCCCCTTCGATCAAGGAAACCGTTTCAATCACGACCCACTGCGCGCCCGCAAATTGCTTCTTCATAAAAAGCAAATCGGCGAGCTAGTCGGTGCCGTCAAACGTGACGGCTACACGATTGTGCCATTGAAAATGTACATCAAGGACGGCTATGCCAAGCTCTTAATCGGTGTCGGCAAAGGGAAAAAAGACTACGATAAACGTAACGACATGCGCAAAAAAGAAGCCAAACGCGAAATGGAACGTACCTTCAAATCCAAAAATCAATATTAAGAGATTAGGAGAAAGCTCACCTAGTGGTTGGTGAGCTTTTTTACTTTGGCTAGGAGGGTGCTGGAGGGCGAGGTGTGCGGGTGAGACAGATAGGGGCGCGAAAGTGATGGATAAAAGTAAGAATGGGGTGGATAAAGTAGAGAAAGTGGCGGATAGAAGTTAAAGGTGGGGGATAGAACAGGGAAAGTGAAGGATAGAAGTTACAGTGTGGCGGGTAGGACAGAGGGATGGATAGAACTTAAAATGTGGCGGATAGAACAGGGAAAGTGACGGATAGAAATTAAAAAGTGGTGGATAGGAGAGGGAAGTGATGGATAGAAGTTAGAGTGTGGAGGGTAGAGCAGAGAAAGTGATGGATAGAATCGAGAAAGTGACGATGGAATCGAGAAAGTTGCGGATAAAAGTTAAAATGTCACGGATAGCCTCTAAGTCCAAGCCTTATGTTTCCTACTAAAGCGGGACACTTGAACTATCGCTCATTATGTTCTATAATATAAATTACTGATTGCCAGATTTCATGGAAGCGTACTTTTAAGCTCCCACCGTACTAGAAGCAATTCTAGCTCTTTGTTTGAACGAGGCTCAACCGCTTCGATTCATATATCAAGGGGACGTTACGGATTCGACAGGGATGGTTCAAGCTTTAGTCGCGCGTCGGAGGGCTCGGCTCCGTCATCAACGACAGTTATATAATAACTGGCAAACAACAAAACTTAGCTTTCGCAGCGTAAGCTCGTAAGCGCTCTGCCTCTCTATCGCCCATGTAGAGAACGTGGGGCCCAACTTTAGTGGGATACGGTCGATGGTGCCACCTGAGTCATCGTCAAGAGATTTCCAGGTTAGCGTACAGGACGCCTGTTTGTCGGCATAATGTTACGCGAATCGTAAATAGGCAAACTACACGCGTAGAAGCTGAAGTATTGGAGTCTTTGGACGCGGGTTCGACTCCCGCCGTCTCCATAATACGATTTCATTGGATTTCAATGAACGTCAAAACCCTTGTATATCAAGGGTTTTTTATTTTGTCTATGTCATATAGTTTCATTGAGTATCAAACGAACGTAGTCAAAAACGTAGTCAAAGCGTAGTCGCTCAACTACATTTCAATGTAGCTGGCGAACTTCTGTATAGCTTCTTCTTTCGCTTTCTTCGTAACGTGTGCATAGATGTTCATTGTCGTTTGTACATCACTATGTCCTAAACGATCCTGCACTTCCTTTATACTAGCACCCGCTTCAAATAACAATGAACAATGTGTATGTCGTAAACCATGCGTCGTAATAGCACCTAGATTGTACTTCTGTTGTACATGTAATATCCACTTACGAGTTTTCGTTGGCTGTAAATATTTATTTTGTTCATTACTAAACACAAGCTGCTTAGGTTGCATTGTATTGAAGCCTAGTATTAAATAATCCTGCTTCTGCTTTTTCTTCCACTCTTTTAATATGGCCATTGTTTTATCGTCCATTTTAATAGTACGAGCAACACCTGTTTTTGTAGATTTTACATATAGCTGATTATCTTTTCCTCTTGAAAGGGCCTTATTAATGCGTAGCTCGTTTGTTGTGAAGTTTAAGTCATTCCACGGCAGTGCCAATGCTTCACCTTTACGCATTCCGCTAAACGCTAGTAAACGGAATAGGGCAAACGCTTTGTAGTTACTCTCTTGTTCTAAGCATGTAAGGAATTGAATAAGCTGCTCACGTGTGTAGAAGTTTTCATCTTCATCATCATTGGTAACGCTAGTTTTCTTGGTTAGATTAGTAGGCATTTCTACAAGTGCAAAAGGGTTAGTTTGAATGAATCCACGCTTCATAGCAAAATCTAATACTTTAGCGGCGTATGATTTTGCTATACGGAACTTCTTCAATTTTCCCGCCCACTCATTGACATGCTTTTGACATATGTCCACCGTGAGCTTTTCAATTTTGTACTTCCCCATTGCAGGCAAAATATGATTTTTAAAAATGCCAGTCGTTTTTACGAATGTACTTTCCTCAACCGTATTTTCATACTGAACAACCCACAAATCGTAAACCTCTTGATATGTTTCAGCACGCTCTTTTTTGTACGTACCATTTGCTACATCAAGCTTTAAACGTGCAAGTGCTAATTCAGCTTCTTTACGTGTTTTAAAGCCACGTTTCATTGTGCGCTTCTGTTTACCGGTTAATGGATCAATCCCTAAATAGGCTGGGAACTCATATCGTGTTTCACCGTTTTTCAGCTTATAGCTTTTGATAGGTGATACTTTCTTTTTCGTCATAGTATTTCCTCCTGAATCAGTTGCGGGGGCAAATGATTAAAAAGAGGATTTACCTCATGATTATTATAACGAATCATACGGTAAATCCCTACCATTAATTAAAAGCTATGTTCTTGAAAGAAGCGGTCAATCTCCTTACGTGATATACGCTTTACACCATCAATTTCACATACTTCTAAACCGAGCGTGCGGTATTTCATAAGTGTGTTATACGATACACCAGCGTATTTTGCTCCTTCTTTTAACGACAGCCACCCACTATCAACAAATTCATGATGCGCAGCCTGTAATGCCTTTTGTACGGCTTTTATAACTATTTCTTCAATCTCAGTTGTTGTTAAATTTACATTCATTTTTAGATACTCCTCTTTCATTTAATCCCCGCAATTTAATTGCTGTTATAGATTTATACGAGGCGAAAAGGGCATTGTTAAATACAATTTGAATCTGTTTTTAATTCATAGCCCATAAGAATATCCCATTTTTTTCTTTTAATTAAGTACGCTTTTAAAAATAGAGGATAGAATATGTTAAAATTATCTAAACGACACACACTTGAAATTAGACAAAAGTGCTCGTGTATTTCAACCTATATAAAAGAGTATTTTCGATGAAAGATGTAAAGACAGTATTTTTGCTATCTAGGAGGTTTTTAATTTGCATACTCACGGTGAAGTACAAAATGAAGTAGTACATGAACATATCGTAATGAATTCAGATTACGACAAATCAGGAAAAGTTATTGAATTTTCAAGACTAGAAAAATATGTTGTAAAAAAAGTTTACTGTGGTAAATGTGAAGAATGGATGGAAACAGATAGTCGTGACATTATAACTGATTATTTATGTCCTAATTGTTGTACAAATTGGAAATGATATTAACCCGCCACTTTAAATCAAAAAGCACTCAAAATGATAATATATTTACACGCAATTATAAAATGACAACAGCTAAAAGCAGTTACTAGAACACTTATATGTTTTAGTAGCTGCTTTTAGTTTTGTCCTGATGAATGAAAAAACTTTTAAAAATGATTTAACTCTGCTAAACAGTCCTCGTATAAGGCATATGTGAGCGAATATAACGACTTTATATAGTGAACTTACAAAACGATTTAACTATGTAATTTAGCTTGCGTATAAGGAAATGAAGGAGATGAAGCAGCATGAAAATTTACAACTAGTAAGTATCATTCAAATACGCTGTAAACTTCATTTAAATTATGTTTGATAAATACTTTAAAAATAATTTAACTCTGCTAAATATACCTCGTATAAGTCATTAACGGAGGTGAAGCAGCATGGAAGTTTACAACTAGAAAAGTATTATCGACTAAGCGTAACCTTTCAATGGAAATGAATTGTTATAGCTTGTCAAATCAAATTCAATCACTGAACGAATAAAAAGTAACGTTTTAATAGGAATCTTCTAAATACCCCCCCGGTGCCTACTAAATCAAGTATTAGAGTGGGATTGGGCGGGAGCTACGTGATACCTATGAGAAATTTTTCGTGAAAATTGATGCGGATTTGAAAAATTTTTTTAACTTTGCAAAATAAATTGCGTATATGTCCTATGTAAGCATAAAAAGTATTTTTAAATACGATACAAGTTAGAAACAAAAAAAATTAAAAAGTGATTTAACTCTGTAAAACAACTTGCGTATATGTACTGTGTAAGCATAAAAAGTATTTTTAAATACGATACAAGTTAAAAACAAAAAAATTAAAAAGTGATTTAACTCTGTAAAACAACTTGCGTATATGTACTGTGTAAGCATAAAAAGTATTTTTAAATACGATACAAGTTAAAAACAAAAAAATTAAAAAGTGATTTAACTCTGTAAAACAACTTGCGTATATGTACTGTGTAAGCATAAAAAGTATTTTTAAATACGATACAAGTTAAAAACAAAAAAATTAAAAAGTGATTTAACTCTGTAAAACAACTTGCGTATATGTACTGTGTAGGCATAAAAAGTATTTTTAAATACGATACAAGTTAAAAACAAAAAATTAAAAAGTGATTTAACTCTGTAAAAAAGCTTGCGTATTAATCAAATAAGGGGGCGAAAGCTTAGTAAAAATAAATATGCTACATGTTAAGCAGTAAATCCTATCTATGCTGCTATTCACTGTATAACCTTTCAGCATGAAAGTATTCGTTATAGAGTGTCAATCTTACATCACGAACATTACAAATAAAAATCAATGGTTTATCACAAATGATTTAATTCACCCCCCGGTGCCTACATAATCACCTATTAAAGTGTTATAGCATGGGGACTACGTGATACCTATGAGAAATTTTTCTGGAAAAGTGATGCGTATTTAAAAAATTTATTTAACTTTGCTACATACATTGCGTATATGGCAAATAAGGGCTAGCAACCCTATCAAAATTATAAAAGGAGGATTACTAAAATGAGTAATCAAAAAGTGAATCTATTAAAAGAATGGTTTAGCCAAACGGAAGGATATGTAGAATTTCGTTTAATCGGACAACAAGGTTTAGTGGAGCGTCGTTTTATTGAAGTAGAAGATGTAACAGAAGCGGTACTTGATAATTTAAATGAAGAAGGTAAGCAACAAAATGTAAATGTTTACTTTAGTGTTTCAACACGAAAGTGCAAATCTGGAAAAGAGGAAGACGTGTTACATGTACCAGGCTTATGGTTAGATATCGATCCAAAGCATGCAACATATGAAGAGGCGATGCAAGTAGTAAAATCACTACCTACACCGCCAACTGCCACTGTTTCTAGTGGAAATGGTATCCACGCATATTTTAAATTTAATGAACCATTTGAAGTGGTAGATGATCATTCATTCAAGTTCATTAAAGAATTGAGTTTAAAGCTGCATACATTTGCTAAGGCAGATAATACAGCAGATTTAGCCCGTTTATTACGAGTGCCAAATAGTATGAATGTGAAAAACTTAATGGACGTTAAGCTTTGCTCGCTAGTGGAATTCACAGGTGCTACTTATAGTTTAGACAGTTTTACATATTTAGATGATGTAGAAATTAAAACAGTAAGTAAAACATTAGAAACTATTGAAATCGAAGAGTTATCCCCTGTTGAAATCGATGCATTACAAGTGCCATTTACTATTAAAAGTTTAATAGTAAATGGCCCTGAAGAGGGGGAAGATCGTTCAAAGAAAATCTTCCATGTTGTAATTGAGTTATTAAAAGCTCAACATACACCCGAAGAAATCGCATTTGTATTATTAAATGATGAGTGGGCGATTGGAGAAAAAATTAGTGATCGACATCATGCTGCTAAGTTACAGTACATTGAAAGAGTCATTATAAATGCATCGCAAGTTTTAAATGAGGAACAAGATAATTTGGAGGTTGAGCAACTATTAAATAAGATAGATACAAATGAATGTTTAGTTTATGAGTATAATAATTGCTACTATGAAAAACAAAGAAGATTATCAAACTTCATCTTTGTACCTGAGGAAAGAGTACATGCAAATATAGATGAATATCTAAAAGGCCATATCGTTTTAAATAATGGCGAAATTTTAAAAAATATTGTATTAACAGCTAAAGCATTTAGTAGTAAGAAAGGCTTCATTGAGGAAATAAACAGTACTAAAATTAGCTGGTTAGGTGACGAAAAACATTTGCAATATTTAAAGGAACTATTTATGACAAAACAAGTTATAGACAAATATGCTGTAAGTAAAATTGGTCTACACAATAACTTATTTATTACTCCGAATAAAGTCATTGATAGTGAAGGTATTGTTGAAAACAGCAAGTATATTTACATGCCAAAGCTCACTGAAGGGCAAATGGATCTTGAATTATCAATGGATATGCTGTCATCTGATTACTGGAAGGATCTTGCAAAAGAAGTGTTGCCGTTATTAGCACAAGTTAATGAGGAGGGGGTTATTAATACGATTATTGGTTGGCACTTTGTTACACCTATAGTTCCTTTATTACGTAAATATACAGATAATGTATTTCCACAGTTAATGATTTGGGGTACACAAAGTGCTGGTAAAACAAGTACAGCACAGTTATTCGGCAAATTATTTGGTAATCCAGAGGTTCGTTCTTGTACCCGACCCGCCTTCTCAATTACAAGGGAGGTCGATTTATTAAACGGTGTTCCGCTATATTTAGATGAATTTAGACCATATAATATGTCAGCTTCTAACTGGAAAGGTTTAAAGAACTTGGCCTTAAATGCGTATAAAGCAGCATTAGATAGTAGAGGCAATAAAAATCAAGGTACTGTAACTTATAGACTAACGGCACCAATTGTATGGTTGGGGGAGACAAGTTTTGAGGAATCGAATATGTTAGAACGTTTGATTATTGCTCAACTTACACCAAATACATTATGCCAAAATGACGGCTATAAAAAGGCATATAAAAAGATTAACGCATTAAAAATGTCAGGGTTTATGCCTGGTTATGTACAGTGGTTACTAAATAAGATTGAAAGTGAAGATATTTTACTAGGTACGTTATATGAACATTATAAAGAAATGGTGGATTGTAAATATGATTTACATGAACGTCCGTTAGCGAATCTAGCTATGGTATTAGTTGGAGTGCATTTGTTTAATGAATTGGCTAATGAATTGCAAATTGATTGTACTATCGATCAATATGGCGTGATAGAAGAACAAGTGAAGCATTTTAGAGGTAACAAGATTCATAATGCCTTACAAAATTTATTCAAGCATACAGCAGCAATTGTACAAAGCGATAATAACGAATTTAAGAAAGGAACACATTATGAATATAATGCTACGCAAAATAAGCTAACTATTGCTAGAGAAATGTGGCTCCCAGCAGTAAGAAAGTACATGAAGGAACATGATTATGTAGATGAGCGCTTTTCTGATAAGCAAATTGAAAATTTATTAAAAGAAAATCAGTCACAATCAGGCTTTGTATTGCATACATCGTCTCCGAGAACTGTGGGCGGGAAATCCACTCGAAGCTATGTTATTGATACACAAAGACTAGAGGAAGAATTAGATATTCAGAAGGAGGTTTGGGAAGTACGTTTACATTTCTAGAAACACATAATTAGAATAGAAATAGCTGTAGTTCACAATAGATGTGGCTACAGCTTTTTTTGTTACTACTACACAAGAAATAAAAGCTGAAATTACATTCGTATCAGGGAGTTTATAGTACCAACTACAATAACTACAATATATAGATATATGAATATGAATAGTTGTACACAAAGATTTTATTACTGTACATACTTCAGGATAATAAGTAGTAATTGTAGTTCTATTTCATATTTATTACCGTAGAAATCCAATAGAAATCTACGGTAAGTTCGTATAAATCTACTATATTTACCGTAGAAATCTACGATAACTTTAATAACTTATACGTCAGATCCAATAGAAAATTATTTTATTGACTTAGTGTTTTTCTCTTGATAGCAAAAAATGCAGAGGTGTGGTGCGTTTTCAAAAGTTGTAGATGCACCAATACGCAATAAATTGCTCTCATAAAGTTATTACGCAACAGTTACTCATTATCCTTCCAAGCGATTAAAGACTCAATAAACATTAAAACAGCTTTTTGATCTTTCTTAGAACGACCCTCTAACAGATGTACAATTTTCTCTAACTCAAAGCTAAGCACTTTTGGATGGGTTTCTTCTTTATCATTAAATAGCTCTTCTAATGTGATTTCTAACGCAGTACATACTTTTGCAACGCTCTCAATTGTAGCGTTCTTTTCTCCACGTTCAAGTTGTCCAATATATGTGTTATGCAAGGAAGCACGATATGCTAGTTCTTCTTGGCTTAGTCCACGTTCTTTACGTAAGAAGCGGATTTTCTCCCCAACCACTTTTGTTAAATCCGTCATGTAATCACCTCATCATTAGGATTGACGAGAAGTGATTCTATAACCACATACTATAAATATATTTTTCTGTTAAAATAAAATATACTATTGATATTGTATTTGAGAGGAGGTAGTATAAGTACAGCCTGAAAACTATTTGAGGAGTGATAGAGTAATGGATCAAGAACAATTTGATGCTTGGACAATATGGGAACATGAACAAACGCTAGAAAATTTACAACAAAGTTATAAATGTAAAGAATTTAGAAAAGATTTGAAGCGAGGGTGGGGCTTTAAGTGTAGCAATTGTGATGAAAAGGTATCTAGTAAGACTCATCATGAATACTGGGGTTTTACAATATCGTTTTCACAGCAACCTGTACCAGATTTATACCGCTTCTGTTCAAAAGAATGTGGAGATGTTATTTATAATGGTTTATATCAAAAGCACTTAAATGAAATAGAACTAATTAAACAAAAGTATCGTTAATTCCATTTTTATAAGTTTGGTAAGCACAGTCCTTAGAGTCTGTGCTTTTTAATTTTGTCAAAAGCGATATACTGCTAGAAGGATTAGTGAAATAGAAATGGAGTTTGGGGATTTATCCCATTAAAGAGGGTAATTTATACGTTGCATATGTTATGATAGATGAAATTGCTTTTATAATATATTTTTTAAAGAAGCTAATTTTATTGATAGTAAGTTTTAGGAGGAGAAACTTCTATAACGATTATTGTTATATTGTCTATAATTGGTATTATGGGCAGTTTAAAGCAAGAACTCAAAATGGGGTTACTTAATGCCTATAGCGGGAATTATTCCGAATAGATTGAAAATATATATTATGGGGTCATAAAGTTACTCAAGATATATGATGAATTAATGGCACTATTTGTAGAAGTAGCTACATATTATTTTCGAGCTTGTCATTTTTAACGTACTGCGAGGAACTGCTTTCATTGTGGTGAAAGAGTTCGAAGTGATAAAGATGAATCATACTATGTCTTTACAATCGTTTGGAGAAATTCTAATAAGCAAGGTAAACGTTTTTGTTCTAAGAGATGCCATGATGTATTTTTCAATGAATCGATGGAATGATGTTGAAGACACAACAGGAATACAAAATTGAAAGAGTGTAATTACGCCAGATAAATAAATAGCAAGGTATTGACCGCGCAATGTCATTTGATTTTGCGTGTTTTTATCTTTTTAATGTACAGAGTGGGGAGTTTTGTGTGTTTAAGTGGTTTAGATAATTATTGAGATATTCATATATGCAAGATACAATTATTGTAAGGAAGAATAGTTAGAAATTACTTTAGAAGCCACTATAATATAATTGCTGGATTGGCTTGAAAGTTAATTGCTTGTGCAAGGATAATCATACGTCTAAAATGAGGGGATTTTCTTTCTTTTTATGTAGGTTTCGAAACTTAGGTATTCTATATTTTGATGAGGGAGGAGTATATCTATGAGAGCTCCACACAATGAAGATTCTCGTGTTAAGATACCCGCTTTAGTTCACTTTACACGATTAGGATATGAGTATGTTTCACTCAAGAATTATAAAGGTAGGATTGATGAAGATACTAATATTTTTATTGATGAATTTAGAGCTGCTATAAATAAGATTAATAATACAAATCTATCTATGCAAGAAATTGAAAAAATTATTGAGGAGATAAAATTTGTTCTTTCGGGGGATGATCTTGGGAAGGCGTTTTATACTATGCTTATCTCGGGTTATAATGGCTTAAAATTAATTGATTTTTCTACTGATAATGGAGTTGCAAATAAATATCAAGTTGTAACAGAATTGACCTATAAGAATGGGAACGATGAATTTCGCCCAGATATAACCGTTTTGATAAATGGCTTACCACTTTCTTTTATTGAGGTTAAGAAGCCTAATAACAAGGATGGTATTCAAGCCGAGTATACACGAATTAATAAGAGGTTTAAAAATAAAAAATTTAAGCGTTTTGTCAATATTACGCAACTTATGGTGTTTTCAAATAACAGTGAATATGACGATAATGAAGCTTTACCTTTAGAAGGTGCTTTCTATGCTACGAGTAGTTACAAGAAGTTATTTTTTAGCCATTTTAGAGAAGAAGATACTGCAATCTTTAAAAAAATAAAATCTATAGATTCTGAAAAGGAAAATTTCATACTAAAGGATACGAATCTCGTATCAATCAAAAATAGGCAGGAATATACAACTAACCTTTCTCCTGATTCTCCAACCAATAGAATAATAACATCTATGTTTACACATGGCCGTATTATGATGATATTAAAGTATGCCATAGCTTATGTTGAAAAAACAGATGATGATGGGATAACAAAGCTTGAAAAACACGTGATGAGGTATCCCCAAATATTTGCAACAAAGGCAATTGAAAAGAAATTAAATTCAGGTGTAAAAAACGGTATCATCTGGCATACACAAGGTAGTGGTAAAACTGCATTGGCGTACTATAATGTTCGATATTTAAAAGATTATTACCAACGGCAAGGTATTATAGCGAAGTTTTATTTTGTGGTTGATAGACTTGATTTGCTTACACAGGCAGCAGATGAATTCCGTGCTCGTGGTTTATTTGTTGAAGAAGTAAACTCAAAAGAGGATTTTATTTCAAATATCAGTGCGACAGGCACAAAAAATAATACTGGTCGTGATACCATCACGGTACTAAATATACAGAAGTTTTCAAAGGAATCAGTAGCTAGAGTATCAGATTATAATGTTAATGTACAAAGAATTTACTTCCTTGATGAGGCACACCGAAGTTATAAGCCTACAGGATCATTCTTGTCTAATCTTCTCGCTTCAGACCGTAATGCTGTCATGATTGCCCTTACAGGTACTCCATTGATAGGAACGATATATGATGACAAAACAGGTCTACCAATTGAAGGGAAAGGTTATGATTCTAAAGATGTTTTTGGTGCGTACATTCATAAATACTACTATAATCGCTCAATTGGAGACCGTTACACTTTAAGACTTATCCGTGAAGGTATAGCTACAACCTATAAAAAGAGAATGCAGGTAGCCTTAGACGAGATAGAAACTTTGAAGGGATCTGTTTCAAAAAAAGAACTATATGCACATCCGAAGTATGTAAAGGAACTTGTGAGGTATATTACAGAAGACTTTACTAAGAGTAAAATCTTATATAATGATAATACAATTGGTGGGATGATTGTTTGTGACTCATCAGAACAGGCAAGAGCAGTGTTTGAAGAAATGAAGAAATTTGAATTCTCATCAGCACTTATTCTTCATGATGAGGATGACAAAGATACACGTAAGCAATATCAGAATGCCTTTAAAAAAGGGAGAATTGATTTTCTTATTGTTTACAATATGTTGCTAACAGGCTTTGATGCGCCACGTTTGAAAAAATTGTACCTTGGACGTATAATCAAAGACCATTCTTTGTTGCAGGCACTGACTCGTGTTAATCGCCCATACGAGAATTTTCGCTTTGGATTTGTAGTGGATTTTGCCGATATCCGTTCTGAATTTGATAAGACCAACAAGGCGTATTTTGAAGAATTACAAGCAGAACTTGGTGATGAGTTCAAGCAGTATAACAATATCTTTAAAACCCCAGAAGAGATTCAAATGGATTTACAGTTGATTGCAGAAAAGTTATTTCTTTTTGATACATCTAATGCAGAAGTATTTTCACAACAGATATCTAACCTCGACGATAAGGCAGCTTTAATTGAACTTCGTAACGCTCTGGAAACGTACAAGGAATTATATAATATAACTAAACTATTCGATTATGAGGAGCTATCTGGAAAGTTCGAATTAGAAAATATTAGTGCCCTCTATAATGAGGTAAACAACCGCATTAATTTGATTAACCTAAAGCAAAATCTTGAAAATGCGGAAGATATGAGTGCCCTACTAAATATGGCGATGGATGAGATTGATTTCCAATTTAAAAAGATTTCAGAAGATGAACTTATAATAGCAGATAAATTTAGGGACAGTCTTGAACGTACTCGTCAGGAAATGCAACGTAATCTAGACCCTAAAGATCCAGAGTATGTTAAGTTGATAGATGAACTTCAGAGGCTATTAAGTAAGAAGCATATAGAAGAACTTAATGCAGCAGAAATGACGGAAAATATAGCTGAACTTGACCGTATCCGTAAGGCAGCGGAAAAAAGGAATCTTGTAGATCAGATGCTTACTGCAAAATATGAAAATGACCCTAAGTTTATGAGAACACATAAAAGGCTAAAGGAAACGCCAACACTTATTGCTTCTGACCCTCTTCTCCATAAAGTACTGTTAACATTGAAGCATAAAGTTGATAGCCGCATCCTTGCTAATGAAAGGCTTTTAAATAACGAGCCGTATTTTTTACAAGATATGTTTCCTTTGATAAAGCAAGAGTTGAATACAAATGGTGTAGCATTTAATGCATCGCAAATTAAATATGTAGGTAACTGCATTTCAAATGAATATTTAAGTGAGAGGAACTGGATAAGCTAGTGCAGATTTCAGATATAACATTACAAACTAAAAACATGATTGATGATCTCAAGGCTATTTGTACAAACTATGGTCTTGGCAATGCCAGTAGTGAGTATAAAATTATTACAGAGGTTTTTCTATACAAATTTATAAATGACAAGTTTATATATGAGGCAAGACAAGTTGTCCCTCATTTTTCACAGATGACAGCTGCAGAAGTAGAAGCCGCAATGGTTAATATGTCAGGGGATGACTATGAACTGATGTTGCTTGATTTTAGTGGTGCAACAGCACAACTGAAAAGGGAGCATTATATTTCTTATCTATTCAACCGTAAGCACCAAGAAGATTTTCATAAATTATTTGATGATACGCTCATTGATATTGCGAACGATAATATAGACATATTTTCTGTGCAAACGGGTGGGCAATCAAAAATTCGCTTGTTTGAAGCCCTTTCACAGTACGTTATCGAGGAGGAAAAGAAAGATAATTTTTGTAGAGCTATCATTGACAAACTAGCTAACTGCAGCTTTGACAATGTGTTTGCTCAAAAGTACGATTTCTTTGCTACGATTTTTGAGTACCTTATCAAGGATTATAATAAGGATTTTGGGAAATATGCTGAATATTATACACCGCATTCTATTGCTAGTATTATAGCCAAAATAATGGTGCCAGACGGAACACAAAACGTAACGGTGTATGATCCAGCGGCAGGTTCTGGCACACTGCTACTGGCTCTTTCCCATGAGATTGGGGAAAGCAACTGCACCATTTTTTCACAGGACATATCTCAGAAATCTAATGAGTTTCTGCGATTGAACTTGATTTTAAATAATCTGGTTCACTCCCTTCCCAACGTGGTGCACGATGATACGATACTCAATCCACGACATCTTAACCAAAGAAAAAACGGATTGATGACATTTGATTACATTGTGAGCAATCCGCCGTTCAATGTGGATTTTTCTGAGAGCCGTGATATTTTGGCTGGAGAGAAGTATCAGAAACGATTTTTTGCTGGGGTACCTAATATCCCTAAGAAGGATAAAAACGGGATGGCAATTTATCTGATGTTTTTGCAACATATAATCTATTCGCTGGATGAAAAGAAGGGGAAAGCGGCAGTTGTTGTACCGACTGGATTTTTAACTGATGGTAAGGGAATTCAAAAGAAAATCCGTGAGCATCTTGTAAATAATAGAATGCTTCGTGGCGTGATTTCTATGCCTTCTAATATCTTTGCAACCACAGGTACAAATGTATCTATACTTTTCATTGACCGTGAGAATAAAGAAGGCAAGGTTGTATTGATGGATGCTTCAAAAATGGGGACAAAGGTCAAAGAAGATGGTAAAAATCAAAAGACAGTTATGAGTGCAAAAGAAATCAATACAATTATAGATACATTTAACTCTGCTGAACCAAAAGATAATTTCAGTGTAGCTGTAGATTATGCGGATATTGAAGCTAAGAAGTTGTCTTTTTCTGCAGGGCAGTATTTTGAAGTTAAGATAGAATACTCTAAACTTACTGAAGATGAGTTTAAAGCTAAATTGTATAATCATAAAAATTCGCTTCAAAAACTTTTTCAAGAGGGGCAGAAGATAGAGAATGAAATAATAGCTGTCATGGAGCGGTTAAACTATGATATATAATGAAACGATATACAATAAACATTGGGATACAAAAAAATTAAATGAGCTTGGTGATTTTTCTCGTGGGAAATCCAAGCATCGACCTAGAAATGATCCAAAACTATTTGAGCATGGGAAATACCCCTTAGTCCAGACTGGGAATGTTAAATCGGCTAACTTTTTGATTAATAAACATGAGCAGGAATATGGTGAATTCGGATTGCAACAAAGTAAATTGTGGGAAGAGGGAACTCTGTGTATTACAATTGCTGCTAATATAGCAGAAACGGGAATCCTTGCATATCCAATGTGTTTTCCAGACAGTATTGTTGGTTTTAATGCATTTCCTACAGAATCTTCAGAAGCCTTTATGCACTATGTGTTTACCTATATTCGCAACGCTATCCAAAACTCGGTAAATGGAAGTATTCAAGATAATATTAATATCGAATACCTTCAAAATCTTGATTTTAAGGTTCCAGAAAAAAACTATCAGGATAAAATTGTTCAAATCTTGACTCTTCTTGATCGTAAAATTGAATTAAACCTTCAAGCAGTAAACAAACTAGAGACAGTTGCAAAAACAATCTATGACTATTGGTTTGTTCAGTTTGACTTTCCTAATAATGAAGGTAAACCATACCGTTGCTCTGGTGGAGAGATGATATGGAATGAAAAGCTGAAGAGGGAGATACCTAAGGGGTGGGAATCTTGTTCAGTAGGCGAACTACTTGACAGAACACCTAATACTACTCGCATTCAGTCATCGGAGTATATGTCAGCAGGTTCAATTCCAATAATAGACCAAAGTACAGACTTTATTGCAGGATACACAGATGATACATCAGCTATAATTTCAATAGATAGTGGTGTGATTGTTTTTGGTGACCATACAAGAATTGTTAAATTTATTGACTTTGACTTTGCAAGAGGAGCTGACGGAACACAAGTATTAATTTCAAATAACCTAGATAAAATGCCGCAATTACTTTTTTATCATACTATAAATAAAATTGATTTATCCAACTATGGCTATGCGAGGCATTTCAAATTTTTAAAGGATTGTTTAATAGTTGTTCCAGATATGAGAACTGCAGATCAATTTATTAAACAAATTGATCCTATGTATAAATTGATTTCCCGTAAGATATTTGAAAACCTTGAACTAACAAAAATTCGTGATTGGCTGATGCCGATGCTTATGAATGGACAAATCACACTAGAATAGGGTATTCAAGGTTAAGGATAAGGGGAGGGCGAGTCAAATCTTAAGCACCCCTTCATCGAAAAATCGCATAATTCGCTAAGCTTGGATACTCCAAAAACTGCTAAAACAAAGATACATAACCTTGTAAGCCTTGATTTCAAAGGGTTTACGGGTTGTGTCGCTATTTTTATTTCGTCTAATAGTATAGTTTTTTTGCTATAAAATTACCTAATAAACCTTTAGTTTATCTTCATAATTCTTAGTTTAACTCCATCGTCTATAGACAGTATACGCTATTTGCCTTATCTATCGTTTTCCATACTTGGGGTGAGGTGAAAAGTATGGAGGGAAAACAAAAGAATAGTCATTAGTTTTTTTATATCGTGAAATCTGGGTAACAAAATACAGGTACGAGGTATTACATGGTCCAATAGCTATAAGACCATGTTTACACATGTGGAGTTAGTGTGGGTATAATCAGAAATATGGGTTTACAATTAATACCTTATGAATAACTTAAGATGCACAGACTTTAGGATTAATAAAGAAACTGTCTTGCCCCCGCAACGTAATACATTTAAAACGTAGTCAAAAACGTAGTCAAAAAAATCAATTGCCCCCGCAAGCATTGAGATAACAACATTCTGAGACGGTAGGTTCGACTCCCGCCGTCTCCATCATACAAAATTATTAGATTTCATGGAAAACCATGTGACTTAAAGCATAAATTTTATAAATGGAAATTTTATACTTTTAAGAATTTTACAGTTGAATATTATTCACTTCTTAGGTAATTCACTAAAAAAGTGTCTTATTAATAATAAAGTTGTTTTTCAACAAGAGAGCCATATTGTTAAACAACACCAAAAGAGTATGGATATCATTTTTTGAAATTGAAGTATCAACCTACCGAAAAACAAAAGCAACGAATCATTTGATTCGTTGCTTTTGTTTTACAATCTAGTGTATGTTTCATCAAAAACTCCAAACAGTCTGGAATGCCTTCAGTTTTGTAAAGTCTTTAAACCGGTTATTTTTTTCGGCTTAGGCCATGTTCAATGTTCATAACATTGCTAACTTTTATATAGTATATCGCTCCATTAAAGAATTTAATTCACGATTTAGTTCCGTTAGTTTTTCAGCAGCATGAGCTACATCTGTAATTGCTTTAATGTGCTCGTCGATGGAAGACGCAATTTCCTGTACTGAAGCGGCCGTCTGCTCTGATACGCTGGACGCACTTTCGATTCCTTCACTCATCAACTTATTATAGGATGTCATCACGTCCATTTCTTTATTAACGGCTAATATGGAATCTACAATTTGTTTAACAGAATCAGACATCTGATTGAATTTACTTTGTGTTAGGGCTACATCATCATTTAACTTTTTAGCAGTTTCCATTGTTCCTTCTACAGTTTCAACTGTTTTAGTAGTTTCTGAAACAATGGATGAAACTACGCCTTGTACTTGGTGGGTGGCCATTTTCGATTGTTCTGCTAGTTTTCTTATTTCATCGGCAACCACTGAGAATCCTCTACCATACTCACCTGCTCTTGCAGCTTCAATACTCGCATTTAAAGCTAGTAAATTGGTTTGTTCTGCGATTGTTTCAATGGTTTCCATCACCTGTGTGATTTGATTTATTTGATCATGTAATTTTTTAATTTCATCACTGACTTCTTGTGAGGCTGCTAGTGAAATAGTATTGGACTGTTGTAATTGTTGTACTATTTCAATTCCCTCGGATGATATTTTTTCTGCATGTTTTGTAATGTCGTACATAACTTTACTTTGTTTTTCTGTGGTTTCTATAGAATTGGATAATAGCTCTACTGTTTGGTTTATGGTATCCAAATCGTGGGCTTGTTCCTGTGTACCAGTAGCAATTTCAGTAATGGCTCTACCAACTTCGTCACTACTAGCAGATGTTTCTTCTGAAACGGCAGATAAGTTAGTTGCTGAATCCAATAAATGTTCACTTGTATTTTTAGTCTTTTCGACGAGCGTGCATAATTGCTGTGACATTTTATTGAAAGCGGTCGCAAGTTGTCCAATTTCGTCATTTGATTCAGGTAGATGGGTAACCATTATATGACCATCAGAAATTTTCGTTGCGGCTTCAGCTACTTCTTTTAACGTGTTTAATTTCTTCCGAATACCTAAATAAAATACCAGTGAGCTTAAAGTAATAAGTACGACTGTTGCACCAAAGATAATATATTGTAAAATGTTTAATCCTTCATAAAATTCATCTTGAAAGACAGCAATTCCAATAGTCCAGCCCCAAGGCTCAAAATATTCTGTATAGGCTGTTTTATCTTTAAAAGAACCATCTGGCTGTTTATCAGAATAAATGACAAAGCGATCTGATTCATTTTTGGACTTGCCGCCTGCAATGATTTTTTCGCGATTACTTCTGTTCAGGTCATCGGCAGGAGCTCCCCCTATTTTAGAAGGATGGAGTTGTAACACTAAATCCTCGTCAAAAGCTAATATATACCCATTTTCTTTGTAAGTAAAATTGGATTTTTGATAATCGTACTCTCCCATTTCATTGACGGGTCCATTTAGAATAATTCTGGCTTGTTCTTTTCCTTCTTCTAATGTTATTTTGCCACTTTCCACTTCTTCATTAATCAATTCTATTGAAGTATAGGCCCCTTTGACAATGCTTTGGAGTTCTCTTTGACCTGATTCTAAGAGCTGATCTTTGGCAACCCAATAGCTTGTTGAGCCGATAATCACAACTGTTACAAGTATAATAATTGTGATTAGTAGCATTAACTTCCCAGAGATGCTTCGTAACCGTAAATTTTTCTTCATCATTCGCTTCCTCCCGCAACTATATATAGGTATATTTCGACAGTAATCTACATAATTCAATAGTATGGAAATTATTTTTATAGTAGGCTAAAGGTTCTATCATAAACTAGAAGCAAATTCTTATGATTAAAAGGATGAATTTAATTCTATTATTGGCCAGTATGCTGAAGGAAAGTTAAAAACTAGTTAAAGACTATCATTAAAATTTGGCAATATTTGAATCAAATAATATAACAAGTAAAACGTCTTTCTTTATAAAAGGGCTAAATTACTGAATAAAATTTGGTGAGTTGTATGTATTTAGTAAAATGTCATATATAAGTTAAGCGGGTTATGAAGAAAATGGTATTGACAAAATATTTTTTTTCTGTAAAATGAAAAACAATTCAAAAATATTTGTATAGAACAAAGGCTATGAAAAGAAATAGTATCAGTTATTTTTACGAACAGAAAGTTACCGGTTGATGAGAGGTGCATGTAAAACGATTGAGAATTCATCTTGGAGCTGTGTACCGAAAGGATCATTCCTGAGTAGGCTACACCGGTAAGCATCCGTAATCATGTGCGAGAGTATCGTCAAATGACCGTACTTCTTAAGGTAAGTAATGTGAATTGCTTATAAATTAAAGGTGGTAACACGAGTTGAATCGTCCTTTTGGTTAATCCAAAAGGGCGTTTTTTTTTATTCCTTTTTTGAGCAAAGTATTTGAAAATCTATACGTATTAGGAGTTAGACATTATGAATGACAATCATCAAGATTCACAGCTAAAACGCGGATTAAGTACTCGTCACATGCAATTAATTGCACTTGGCGGGTCCATTGGGGTCGGTTTATTTTATGGCTCTAGTTCAACCATTCAAATGGCTGGACCATCTATTTTACTAGCTTATTTAATTGGCGGATTAGTTATTTTCACCATTATGCGTGCATTAGGTGAAATGGCAGTAGCGGAACCTGTATCAGGCTCGTTCAGTACGTACGCGAATAAATATTTAGGACGCTTTGCGGGGTTCTTATCGGGCTGGACGTATTGGTTTATGTGGATTGTCGTTGGTATGGCAGAATTAACAGTAGTCGGTGTATACATTAACTATTGGTTTCCGGATATTCCACAATGGGTAACTGCTCTTGTAGTACTTGTTATGATGACGCTTGTAAACTTAGCAAATGTAAAAGCCTACGGAGAATTTGAATTCTGGTTTGCGATGATTAAAGTTGTTGCGATTATCGGGATGATCGTTCTTGGATTAGCCATTATTTTCTTCGGTGTTGGTAACCACGGTGAAGCAATTGGCTTCGAAAATTTATGGGCACACGGTGGCTTCATGCCAAACGGTTTCCATGGTATTTTAATGTCACTTGTATTAGTTATGTTCTCATTCGGTGGGGTTGAATTAGTTGGTATTTCTGCTGGAGAAGCAAAAAATCCTAGCAAGTCCATTCCTTCTGCTATTAACAACATCGTTTGGCGTATTTTAATTTTCTACATTGGTGCATTGGGCGTTATGATGGTTATTTATCCTTGGAACGAAGTTGGTTCAGAAGGTAGCCCGTTCGTTCAAATTTTCGATTACGTCGGCATCCCTGCTGCAGCTCACATTATTAACTTTGTTGTTATTACAGCAGCAATGTCTGCATTTAATAGTGGTTTATACGGTTCAGGACGTATGCTTCACAACTTATCGGTACAAAAAAATGGTCCAAACTATTTTAAAACGGTAAGCAAAAACGGTAGTCCGCGTAGAGGGATTTTATTTTCTTCAGCGGTGTTATTAATGGCAGTTGTCTTAAACTATGTAGTACCTGAAAAAGTGTTCATCTATATTTCTGCTGTTGCGACTGTTGCAGTCATTACAAGCTGGATGATTATTTTATTTGCACAATTGAAATTTAGAAGGGCAAAAACGAAAGAAGAAGTAGCTGAACTAAAATTCAAAATTCCGCTTTATCCACTTTCTACGTATATTGCCATTGCCTTCTTATTAATGGTTATTGTGTTAATGGCGTTTATTCCGGACATGCGTGTTGCCCTATATGTCGCACCAATTTGGTTTTTCATCTTATTTGTTGGATACAAAGGTATCAATATTAAAAAATAGTTACAACATTTCATTTAACATCAAAAAAGTCCTTTTGGTTAACTCGGTTGGCTATGCCTATAATGTATACATCAGCAAATTAAGGTACAATAGAATATCTGTAAGACAGGAAAAGTAGGTGAACCAACATGGGGAAATATCAATTAGATACTAAAGGTAAGGTTGCTGTGGCAAAGTATCATGAAAAACACAAGCCTGCCAAATTTGATAAAAAGCAGCAACTTGAGAAAATACGTGCGGAGTATTTGAAAAAGAAGCAAGAACAAACAGATCAATAATATGAATTAAAACATAGGAAGATGAATATCTCCCTATGTTTTTTCAATTTGATAATAGCGTTTTTGATTCTTGACAAAAACTCGTCATCAGGTATCCATTCTTTGTTAATAGATTTTGACATTACGTGAACCGCCCTAGCATTTTTTTATTTGTTCATCCTCTGTTCATATGGTTGTCATGAGGGGGACATCTTCATTGTATAGGGTATTCTTAACGGCTTGCGAAAGTGGCCGGGATTGAAGAGGCGAAGTTGATAACGAAAGGGAGGAGTGGCACGAGATCAAAATAGTAAAAGGCTTTCACTGGCTGTTTTATATCGTCGTGCAAAGAGAATGAAAAAAAAGATAACCATTATAGGTAAAATACTAGCGGGTTTAGTTATAGCTATATTACTTTTTTTATTGATTGTTTTCTTAGTCAATACAATTTGCAGCAAAATGGAGCAGGGGAAAATAGAAACGTATGGTCAGTCTGTAAGAGTAGACGGAAAAAATATGAATGTTTTCATTCAGGGAGAGGGCGAGGAAATTGTCGTACTTTTACCTGGTTATGGAACGGCAGCACCGGGACTTGATTTTCAACCATTGGTAGATGAATTGTCTCCATTTTACAAGGTTGTTGTCGTTGAGCCATTTGGTTATGGATTGAGTGATTTAACTGAGAAGGAGCGGAGTTCAGAAAATATTGTTAGTGAAGTACATGAAGCTTTACAGCAGCTTCATATTGAGCGGTATATTCTAATGGGTCATTCGATTTCGGGCCTTTATGGACTGGATTATGTGAATAAATATCCTAATGAAGTGAGTGGATTTGTGGGGCTCGATAGTAGTGTACCGACGATTAGCGAGAAAAAGATTGGTGCTTCCATCATTACCACTATAAAATTCCTTAAACAATCGGGTTTAGCAAGATTGCAGGTGAAGCTGGGTGATGACCCATACGCCGAGCTATCATATGATGAAAAAACAAAAGAACAATTAAGAATGCTACAGCATAAAAACCTGTATAATTCCACTCAGTTAAATGAAGCTGAAATTATGTATGAAAATTTTAAAGCAGCTGAAAATTTATCATTTCCAAAAGATCTTCCTGTTATTTTCTTTATCCAAGCGAATCATCCAGTCACTGATAGATGGGTACCAGAGCATCAAAGGCAAATAAAAAATTCAGTGTATGGTCAGGTCGTGACATTTGACGGGGATCATTATTTGTATCGTGCACAAGCAAAAGAAATTGTGGATAGCTTAAGAGAATTTATGAAAGTGGTAAGGTAGTGAGCTAATCTGTAACATAGTCGAGTCAACTAGGTGAGTCATCAATTAAGCGTAAAAGCCTCATGGGTGCTACAAATAAACGCTCATTTAAATTTCCCTTTATGCATATGGCTAAGTGATTTAAAACCGCCCATTTGGACGGTTTTTTTCACTTTTAACGAAGTATTTTTACAGCAGAGCTAGTGCCTATTCTTGAGGCACCTGCATCTATCATAAATTTTATATCTTCCATGGTACTTACTCCGCCTGAAGCTTTTACCCCAACATTTGGTCCGACTGCTTGTCTCATTATCGCAACGTCTTTAGCAGTTGCTCCATGCAGTGAAAAACCTGTGGAGGTTTTAAGAAAATCGGCGCCAGCTTTTACGGCTATTTGGCATGCACGAATTTTTTCTTCATCTGTTAAGAGACATGCTTCTATAATCACTTTTACTAGCGCTTTTCCTTGTACAGCGTTGACAATCATTGAAATTTCTTTTTCCACTAGCATGTTGTTTTTGTTATTTTTTAATTCTGCTATATTCATCACTACATCTATTTCGGTGGCTCCGTTACCAATGGCATTTAAAGTCTCGAATACTTTCGTTTCAGTTGTGTTTGCACCTAAAGGAAATCCTATTACTGTGCATATATTCACATCCGACTCACGTAATAGATCAGCAGATAAGCTCACCCATGTAGGATTCACGCATACAGATGCGAACCCGTATTGTATGGCTTCTTGGCATAATTGAATGATTTCTTTTTCGGTCGTATTAGGTGAAAGTAATGTGTGGTCTATTAATTTTGCATAGTCCATAAATATATCATCTCCGGCTTCAAACTATGATTCTGACAAATAGGCGATAGGACATGTTTAGCTGGAAAGCGATGTTTCCCTACTAAAAAGGTCTGTAAGGATGTTAAGCAACCTACGTGTTATATATTAAAGGGTTTAACATTTTTTAGACCATCCAGTTTATGTGATTTTTCCTCATCCATTAGGACCTAGGTCTTTATGTGTTTTTAAGTTCAATTTTCTAGAAATTAAATATGGTCCATATATTTCCAACATTTAGCTTGCAGTTGGGTGCAATTGGGTATTTGAAATTTTTGAAATAGGTTTGAAATATTAAATGTGACACTGGCAAAAAAAGGTCTCCCCCCAACCACCAATTCATATACATAAGGTAAAAACTAATAGGAGTAGTGATTATTGGACAAACAACATCACAGGTATAGATGGGTTGTGTTTGTTGCGGTATTGTTTACGTATTTGTTAATGGCCAGTCAACGAACTGCTCCCGGGTTAATTACAGACCAATTGATGAGCGATTTTGGGGTGATGGCATCGACCATTGGGCTATTGACGAGTATCCAATTTTTTGTGTATACGAGTTTACAAATTCCGATGGGGGTTTTAGCTGATCGGTTTGGACCGAACTTGTTTCTTATAATGGGTGCTCTCCTTACAGGGCTAGGCACGATTCTGTATAGTCTAGGTACACATGAATTCATCCTATTTTTTTCTAGAATACTTACTGGTATAGGAGACGCGACCATTTGGGTGAATATGGTGCTTATTTTGGCACAATGGTTTCAGAAGAAGGAATTTGTTCGTTTAATTGGCTTTGCAGGTATGACAGGTAGTCTAGGGTTCTTATTGGCGACGGTTCCTTTTGCTACTTTGATTCTTTTATTGGGTTGGAGAATTTCATTTTTTTCAACGGGACTCTTATTATGTTTATGTGGTGTTCTTCTTTATTTTGTACTTGTTAAAAATGCGAAACGTATCTTTTCAGTAAAATCGATAGTGGAAGCTGAAGTGCTACAACGTGAGAAAACGTCTGTTTTATTACGGAAAATATTTTTAAATCGACAAGCTTGGGCTTTATTTTTTTGCCATTTTGGGGTTGTTGGGGGATATGTTGGCTTTATCAGTTCGTGGGCTGTTCCCTACGGAATCCATATGTATGAGATGACACGTTCAGAGGCCAGTCAGCTAATTATGATTGGTCTTTTTGGAGCACTTATCGGGGCTCCTCTAACAAGCTGGCTAGCTGGCCGGCTAGAAACGATTAAGAAGCCTTATATAGGTGTTCAATTGGCTGTTTTATTGAGTTGGTTATCCTTTCTCTTACGGAAGGGGCATCCGTCCCTTTATTTACTTATTATACTATTCTTCATCATCGGCTTTGGATATGGAGCAAGTGCCTTAACGTTCGCGGCGGTTCGCCAAACTTTTCCTATCAGTGAATCTGGTATCGTTTCTGGCTTTGCGAATACGGGAGGCTTTTTAAGCGCTGCATTACTACCGATTATTTTTGGCTATGTGTTGGATTATTTTCAATCCACTTCAGGTTATTTAGGGGATGGGTACTACTATGGGTTTTTCACCCCAGTTTTATTCTCCGCCATTGGCTTGATGGGAGTACTATTATTGAAGGAACAGCGTATGAGAGCAGGCAAAAAATGTCAAATAGATGAAAGGAATACCTGTAAAATAAGGTATTCCTCTTTCAACGACTTACCCCATATAAACACTTTCACAAGTATCTGGTGCTGGTTCATAGAAGCAATGATTTTTAAATTGCCCTGTAAACGGTTGGCCGTACCATGTTGGGGGACATGGGGCATACGGATTGAAGTACCAAAGGGCGTATTTGGCTGGGTGCTGACGCCAGAAGTCTAAGTTCTGTTTGGCTAATCTTTTTTCCGTTTCTCTGGCACGTTGGTAAAACATATTGCCTTTTTGAACGGCTTCAAATGAATAATTTCCTCCTTGCACTTGATAAATCACTTGCTCGATAGTTCTAACATCGTTAAAGTCTAAGCAAGATGCAACAGCGCGATTGACAATCACATTGCCTACGTATAACATACCTTGCTGTCCTTCACCTTCAGCCTCTGCTCGCATCATCCTTGCCATTAATGCAACGTCTGCATCACGGTATTTTACTCTTGGCATTTTTACCACCTCCACCATATAGTATGAAAATGATCGAGGCTAATTTCACGTTATCCTGAAAATTAGCCGTTTTCTATATACGAGGAAAGAAAAAAACGCCATTCGAGCTGCAAAATAAATGAGCAGGATGGCGTGTTTATATTAAAAATTCCTTTTGAAATAGGGGGTTTTTTTCAGAACGACACATACTGGAATAGCGATAATTAGGCCAACCATGTTTTGAATAACATCACCAGGAATGGATGCTAACGGTGCAATCCAGCTATTGAACATAATCGCTTGCCCGATATAATAGACGGCAATCATTACGGGCATGGATACAACAGCCCCTAAAATGTTTAAACCAATATGGTCGCCTTTATATCCTTTTGACCAAGCAATTTTACCAACGATAAAGCCTTGTAATGCGCGTGAAATAATAGTAGTGGGTGCCCAAATTAACCAGCCCCCTACGATATCGAACAAGCCCATTCCGATGGCTCCTGCAAGTGCTCCCTTTTTTGGACCAAATAAAATGGCTGAGATAAACAGCATGGATGTCCCTAAGTGAATCAGCCCACCTTGACCAAAAGGTAATTTTAGATTAATAAACATGGTTGCAACGAAAACAAGTGCCGCTAAAATGGCTGTAATGACTAAATCAAATGTTTTCGTACGTGGTCTTGTATAGGATGATCTTTGTATATTTTGCATCTTTATCTTCCTCACTATGATGAATATTTTGATGATTTTTACTTTAGCAAAGGACTGACTGTTGTAAAAGTGTCAATTTTATAAAAAAGTTAGAGGTCAGTTGATGGATATTTTCGCATTTTACGAATTGTGATACGATGAGGTGAGTATAAACAGGATGAGTTAGGTGGAATGTATGATGAAAAAAGTGGCTGTAATTCAGGATATGTCATCCTTTGGGAAGTGCTCGTTAACGGCTGCAATGCCTGTATTATCTGTGATGGGTATGCAGGCGGTGCCATTGCCAACTGCGATTTTAACGGCGCAAACAGGATACTCGAGCTTTTATTGTGAGGATTTAACCTCAAGGATGGACTACTTTATGGATGAGTGGAGCAAACTTGGGGCGAGCTTTGATGGCATTCATACGGGCTTTGTTACAGGGAAAGAGCAAATCGATAATATTTTTCGTTTTTTAGGCGTGTTTCACTCAACAGATACAACCTTGCTAGTTGATCCTGTAATGGGGGATCACGGTGAGGTATATAAAATGTTTACGGGCGACTTACTGGAGCGAATGAAGGAGCTAGTAAAGTGTGCCGACATTATTACGCCAAATGTGACGGAATGTTGCTTGCTCACAGGTTTGTCGTTTGAGAGGATGCAAAGCTATCAGCATGAAATAGATTATATTCAGGTCCTAGAAGAAGCGGGTCAGCAGCTCCAACAGGCCACTGGTGCAAAAGTCATTATAACTGGCTTGAATCCACCAACAGCTGCGGGCAAGCGTTATGTGGGCAATATGTTTGTCGATGCGGAGCGGTCTTTCCATAGTATTCGTGACTATAATGGTGAAAGCTACTCAGGCACGGGTGATCTATTTGCGTCTGTTATTATGGGCGGCATGATGCGTGGGCAGGATTTAGTGGAATCCATGAAGCTAGCAGAGACGTTTTTAGCAGCTGCTATTGAAGCGACTTCCAAGGAGCAAGTACCGCGCGAGGCAGGTGTTCATTTTGAACAATTTTTACGGATGTTACTTTAGAAAAAAGTTTTTAACGTTTTAAAAACGTTGTTAGCGATCAATAGAAATGGGAGGGGAAGACATATGGAAATTAGGTTATTAACAGCACAAGATGCTACATCCTATCGAACATTAAGATTAGAGGGATTACAAACAAATCCTGAGGCATTTGGTTCAAGCTTTGAAGAGGAAAAAGATATGGCGCTTGAGTTGTTTGCAAATAGACTGGAAGCGCAAGGTTCTTTTACCTTCGGAGCATTTGATCAGAATGAGTTGTGTGGGATTGCCACATTAGTGCAGGAAAGCAAAATGAAGCTAAAGCATAAGGCAAGCATTTTTGCTGTTTATGTGTCTCCCAAAAAGCGAGGGCATGGCTTAGGTAAACGTTTGATGCAGGAAATAATCAAGCAAGGAAAGCAATTAGCCGATGTAGAGCAGATTAACTTAACCGTAGTATCTTCTAATGAATCGGCAAAAGGACTGTACACATCATTAGGCTTTCTAATGTTCGGGACAGAGAAGAGAGCTTTAAAAATAGACCAGCAATGCTTTGATGAAGATTATATGGTTCTATATGTAAAGCCTTTGAAGTAAATCCAAACTTCAAAGGCATTTATGCAAAATTCAAAAAAACAATACAATGAATAAAGTAATGACCGCAATAAAAAGAGCTAATAAAGTGCTAACCGTACTTACTTTCTTTTTCAGTAACCATAAGCTTAGCGCAACAATAATGATTGATAATGGGAGTATCAGCCAAAATACAAGATTGCCCAAGTATTCAATTTGAATGGGGAATGAATCATAAAAGTAATTATAAGTGATGCCTAGCATGAAAAAAATGGTTATGGCTATATCGGCTGATACCATTGTATTGTGAGTAATCATAATCCCCTCCCATCTCAGAAATATTTATTTTTACATATATTGTATGCAAAGACAGAGCGAAATCACACGGCAGCATTCATTAATAGGATGCTGCCGTATTTTTTTTACTATTCCTCATGTTTATTTAAACTTCTGATGATGACAGCTTCTAAATTTTCCATTTTCTTTTCAAATCGCATAAAGAGATAGATGGTGATGGCCATTGGAAATCCTGAATTACCAATTAAGTTCATCCACATTTGAATATTTTCGGGTGTTAGCATGACATCTTCCTCCTTCACCAATGTTGTGTCTTACATATGTAAAAGTGGTTTTAAGTTAAATAAAAACAATATTAATTTGATTTTTAAGAACATTTGTTCTTATTTTGGTTTATAATAGATAGATGATAGTCACTTTATTTAGCAAGAAGGCGGATAGATAGGAGTGATGATGATGAAAAACGAGAACTATAAAATCGAGAATTTTTTTGGCAGGAATATGGAACAGATAAAAAATCCAATTATCAAAAGCTTTTTGGCTAATGCTAAAAACCTTTATTTGGTTGAAAAAGCAATTTTATATCCAACTGATTGTAATATGAAATTGGTTGATGAAACATTTCAATTACACTATATAAATGTTCAAAAAATAAAATATGTCAGTAATTTAATTTATTTCTATAGCTTGGATTTTGATAAAAAAAGGAGAAGATTACACGACCGTTTCTTATTAATTGTAGACGATGGTCTATTTGAGACTGGGATGGTGAGAAAGGACGAAATCATTCAAGAAGGGTTATTAGACGCTGTTGAAAACGAAGAATTATTTCAATCTTTGAAAAGCTTAACGGATAAGCAGCTTCAAATTTTAGAAATGATTTATGCTCATGATTATTCGATAAAAGCTGTTGCTGAAACATTACAAACAACACCCCAAAATATATCGAATCTTCATCGAAAGGCATTAAAAAAACTACAACAAAAGCTTCGTAAAGAGGAGGGGTAAGGGATGGAAAGGGAAAATAGCTATCACGAGGAGTCACTTCAATTCATCGAGAATTTTTCACCTAAAATTAAACAATGTCTCCATCAGACAAGCTATCAGGAAAGAGAAGATTTGGAGCAGGAGATTAAATTAAAAATTATTGAAAAACTTGCGACAAAGGAATTTATCAATACCCCTAGCTTTTGGGATTTCTTCACCTAAGCCAAAAAAAGAGCAATTATCCTTGTTTGTGGACAATTGCTCTCTTTTCATTAACCTTTTAAGAAATCTGGTTTAGCAAAGCTTGGGTTTGGATAGGTATAGAAGCCCTCACCTGTTGCACGACCGAGCTTACCTTTTTCGATGTACTCTGTTTTCAGTAGGTTGGCAAGCTTTTTCATGTTTTCATCACCAGTAGCCGTTGCTTTTGCTTCAACAATGTTATAGGCAGTGTTGATACCAACGATGTCTAAGATGGCGAATGGACCAAGAGGCGCGCCTGTACCAATCATCCATGTTTTATCAATCGTTTCCGGGTCTGCCACTTCTTTTACTAATAAAGATTCGGCGGCATCTAAAAATGGTACGAGCAATGAGTTTAAAATATAGCCAGGTTGCTCCTTATATAATGGTAGTGGAACCATGCCGATTGCACGTGCAAATGCAACAACCTCATCGAATACTTTCATATCTGTGCCTGGGTGTTTCATAATTTCAGCTGTGTTGTTTTTCCAAATAGTATTGGCAAAATGTAGAGCTAAAAATTTCTCAGGACGGCCTGTTGCTTCTGCAAATTGGCTAGGTAATAAAGTAGATGAGTTAGTCGCAAAAATTGTTTTGGCAGGTGCTACTTTGCCAAGGTTCGTATAAAATTCTGTTTTAATTTGGACAACTTCAGGGATTGCTTCAATTACAAGATCAGCATCAGCAACAGCTTGTGCTAAGTCGCTTTTAAATGTTAGTCGAGCATAGGCAGCATCTACTTCTTCTTGTGTAGCTCCTAAGTCTTGTTGATAAAGTGGTTTCAATTTTGTAATACGATCCTGTGCATTTTTCAACGCCTCGTCGTTAATATCGTAAATGGTTACTTGAAAACCTTTAAAAGCAGATTGATAAGCAATTTGACTTCCTAAGACACCGCTACCTGCGACCGTAATATTTTGATAATTCATCGAAATTCCTCCTTTAAAATTGTTACATTAATATAATAGTGTGGATATGTAAAAAATCCTTCGATACTATTCCATACTACTTCTTTAGGTAATATAAAATCAAATGATAGCCTCTATTATTATAATGATATAAAGTTTATGGTCTTGCTCCTTTACAAGTATGTACCCAATATCGACTAAACATAACTGTAGAAATAAAAAAGACAGCAACTAAGCTGTCCATGTCTTAACAATAATCCACTGTGGTAAACATCCCGCCAACATCAGGAGCGCCGTTATTGGTAACGTGGTGAGGCATATGACAATGGAGAGGCCAAATGCCTGGGTTATTGGCCAGAAATTCTATATCCCACGTTTCACCAGATGCCACAAGAATAGTGTTTTTTGCGATTTGGGTATGACGAGCAATTGGAAAACCATCTGCGCCAACAACATGAAATTGATGGCCATGCAAATGGATGGGATGGTGATGCATTTGGATATTGCCAAAACGAATTTTTACTGTATCACCGAAATTTACAGATAAGGATTTGGTGAAGGGATAGCACTTCCCGTTCATCGTAAAAAAATTAAATTCTGGCTTCTTAAAATTTAAAGGATACGTGCCCTTCGTAAGAGCCCCCCAGGGTAATTGATCAACTGCCCATTCCTGTAATAAACATAAATAATCTTTGTGCTGTGAAAGGTTCTGTTTGCTTGGATCTTCAACAATAAACCCTCCTAATAGGCCAGCATTATCTTGCACAGCTACATTTACATGAGAGTGATACATATACGTCCCTGGTGGATTTTTTATCGTAAAGTGATAATCAAAATAATGCCCCGGTTCAATAAAAGGGGATGGTTCAATAGGTGGTACACCATCCATAGCATTTGGCACCATTAAGCCATGCCAATGTACACTTGTTTTTTCGGGCAACCGATTAATTACACGAATACAAACACGATCCCCTGGAAAAACGCGGATGGTCGGACCGGGTGTAGAACCATTGTAGCCCCATACCTGAATGAATATCCCATTTACTAGCTCCCATGTTATTTCCTCTGCAGTCAAGGTGAACAGCTTTGTTCCATCTACTTGAATTCTATAAGGTAAATCTGAAATACCAGGGGTAATAACCATTTAGCACCCTCCTGAAGGTTAATCTTCACTATTGTATGTCAATGGTGATTCAATGTAGGACTAGTTACTTTATACCTATTTTTTCATATTTATTACATTAGTAGCATATATAAGGGGAATGATGTTTTGTAAATGACTAGCCTATGCATACATAACATAAAAACTTATCTTATTTCTTCAATGGTCTTTGCTGTGAGTGAAAATAGAGGTAGTCCTATTATAATAGGACGAAAATAGGTCTTTTTATATAATTATTGTAGAATTTACATATTTTTATAGAAATACAAACTATTGATTTAGTACACTGAATTTATAGATCAAAGGAGGAAATAGTAATGAAGAAAATATTGTTAGCCGGAGCACTAAGCATTGTATGTTTTACAGGAGGATTTGGTGGACAAGCGTATGCACAGGAAGCGGTAGATGTTGCAAATTTGATTCATCAAAAGCAAACAGTAGCAGCTGCTGATCAATTACAAGCCATGTCCTATCAAGATATCTATAAAATATTACTACTATCTAAGGTAGGCTATGAAAATAATGAGGTTACAATCGTTACAACAAATACAAATATAACCGTGAAAATTTCACTAGAGGCGATTCTTCAATCCTATAAAGATGGTACAAATCTTTATCCGGAAGGCGAAAAAGATTTTACGGAAAACTATGAAGAAATTAAGAAATTATTCGGTAACGCTATTCAAATTCGAATTACGCAAACTGGAAATGGCTTTAAGAGTGAAATCTTTACGGCAAATAAATGGGAAGCTATAAGTGCGGCAGATTTAAATAGTATGTTAGTAGTATTTGCTCGTGCAGATGTGGAATTAAAACCAGGTGGGTACTTCAAGGATGCAATTGGACATTGGGCAGAGAGCTATATTCAATTGCTCTATCAAGCAGATATTATAAATGGCTCATCTGCCACAACATTTAATCCAAATGGACAAGTTACTCGTGGAGAACTGGCAGCTATTATTTTCAGAGCATCAGGTTTAGATGTAAATGAAGATTATGAAGGACCAGCTACTTATACGGACCTTAATGGCTTTTGGGGTGCGAAGGAAGTAGCCATTTTAGAAGAGTATGGCTTAATTGATATTTTCGATGGTAGTAAGTTCGAGCCCAAAAAACCTGTTACACGTGAGGAAATGGCATACGTGACAGCGAGATATTTAGAAGCTATGGAAGTGGATCTTTCTAAAGTAAGCAAGACCAATACATTTACAGATAAAAATCAAATGCGCAAGGAAACAGTAGAGTCTATTGGTTTATTGCAGCAATTAGGGATTTTAAATGGTACGAATGGTAAGTTTAATCCGAAAGGAAATCTTACTCGTGCAGAGGTTTCAAAAATTCTTACACTCACACTAATGGAATTAAGTGACGAGGAATAACAATAAAAAGCAATCCACCTTATGATTGTGGATTACTTGAATTCATGGCAAAGGTCGTCGAAAAGCTCACTCTCGATGGCCTTTGTCATTTTTTCTCGCAGCTCATGGCAAAGCAAGTAGGAATAAACGGTTTTACTTTAATTTCATAGTCTATTCGACCAGTGTATGGAAGATATAGCTTAGGAGATAGCCTAAAATGAGATACATAAAAAATGATCTGAACGAGACATACCTTAGTTGATGCAAAATGAATTCAGAGATGCTGGCTGTGGCAATCAACCCTATAGATATGCCCATTAAGATACCCTGTGCCTTTTCGGGTAATGCCCAATATTGCCCAAACCAGATGAAAATACTGAAAAAGACAGAGAAGATAAAGAAATAAATAAAAAGTCTCCATAGCCTCTCGCCCTGAGAAATGAGTGCGGTTGATAGGGCAAAACCTTCAGGAACATGGTGAAGAATAATGGAGGCTGTGAGAGAAATACTTAGTGCTGCATTACCAAGTAAATTGCCAACAGTAAGACTAATGGGTATGGTATGAATAATCATGGCAAGGGTTAGTAGGGAGACAGAGGGATTTTGCGCATGAGAAGCATGGAATAAAGTATCTAACAGTTGAAAAATGAAATAGCCAATAAAAATACCGAGTATAATTCCAAATGATTGATAGATTTGAAAGGAAGAAGGAATGATATCTAGAACGAGTAGGCCTACTAGAAAACCACCACATAATAATGACAGCCCTTGTGTTGTATGTTGAAATAGCTTAGAGAAAATCCAGGCAATTGCGCCACCAAAGCTCACACTGAAAAATAGAAATCCACCAAGTATCATTGCACTCACCTGTAAAATCCCCCGCCTCATCATAAACTTAAAGTCGTTTTTTCAAATATATGCTAAGTAAAGTTGAATATGCTTGTAGCAAACTTTCTTGAAATGGGATGTCAGCTTTATGTAGGAAAATGGCGAACCTATTAAATTGACTGAAAATTAGTTTAATTCTATACTTCTTTAAGAGGGAGATTATATTCATCGATTTAGCTCATAGGGGAGGAATGGTTGAATGAAGTGGGATGCAAGTTTTGATGTAGTTGTAGTAGGGTCTGGAGCAGCGGGATTGACAGCAGGTTTATCAGCAAAATTACAAGGATTGAAATCATTAGTCATTGAAAAAACAGATCGTTATGGTGGTGCTTCTGCAATTTCTGGTGGTGCCTTATGGATTCCCAATAATCATGTTATTAAAGGTGAAGGTGTCCCAGATACACATGAACTTGCACGCCAATATTTAGATGCCACAATAGGTGATCGTGTACCCGAAGCGTTAAAGGAAGCTTATATCACGAAAGGGCCAGAAATGTTGCGTTTTTTATACAATAAAACGAACCATATGCGCTTCCAATATGCCAAAGGCTATTCCGATTATTATCCTGAAAAATTGGGTGGTTTGTCGCAGGGACGCTCCATTGAACCACTTATTTTCGATTTAACAAAAATGGGCTCACTAGCTGATCATATGCGTCGAGCAACTCTATCGACCAAAGGCTTTACGATGAATAGTTACGAGTTTCATAAGGTCAATATGATTACGCGAACGTTCAAAGGGAAAACAACAGCATTGAGATTAGGAATACGTTTAGTGAAATCTAAGGTGACAAAGAGCGAGCCAGTAGCGCTAGGTGAAGCATTAGTGGCTCGTCTACGATTATCACTTGCCGAAGCAAATGGAGAGCTTTGGTTATCAACGGCTTTTAAAAATTTCATAATGGATAATGAAAGAGTAGTTGGCGTGATAATTGAACGTGATGGACAAGAGCAGCGGATAGAGGCAAAAAGAGGTGTTGTCTTGTCGTCGGGTGGCTTTTCACATCATCAGGCATTGAGGGAAAAGTATTTACCAGCTCCTACTAATGCTGCTTGGACATCTTCACCTGTGGGGCAAACAGGGGATATCATTGAACCTAGTGTGACAATTGGAGCTACTCTCGATTTAATGGATAAGGTATGGGGAGCACCTTCTGTTATTGATCCACAAGGACAGCCATTCTTCCTTGTGGCTGATAGGGGTGTACCTAATATGGTGGTTGTAGATAGTGCAGGACAACGCTATGTCAATGAAGCAGCACCTTATCATGAGTTTGTAGATACAATGTACAAACATCAAGAGGAGACGAAGCAGGCTGTACCTTCCTGGATACTTATTGATACAGCTGCTAAAAGCCGTTATATTTTTACAGGACTGTTTCCTGGACAAGCGTTTCCGAAAAGCTGGTATGACCATGGAATCGTGAAAAGTGCCGAAACGATTGAGGATCTTGCGAGGCAAATGGATGTGCCGAAAGAAAACTTAGTCGAGACGGTCAATCGTTTTAACATCTTTGCACACAATGGTCATGATGATGACTTTAATCGAGGCGATAGTGCTTATGATAATTACTACGGGGACCCGACATTACCTAACCCTAATTTAGCAGAGTTAAAGAAAGCTCCATTTTATGCTTTGCGTCTCTATCCTGGAGATATTGGTACAAAGGGTGGAGTAGTAGTGGATGAATTTGCTCGTGTTGTGAAAAAGGATGGCCAACCAATAGAAGGATTGTATGCATCAGGTAATTGCTCAGCGTCTATTATGGGGGAAACCTATCCAGGACCAGGTGCAACGATTGGACCTGGTATGACACTTAGCTATATAGCAACTACACATATGGCTAATGCCGTCACTAAAATAGAGGAACCACTTATAAAGGTATAGTGTGTGCGAAACCCTTCCTATTCATTTGAATAGGGAGGGTTTCACGTTGGTGGACTGTTCTAATACTTTCTTGCTAGGAATATAGTGGCTACTAAATATGTGGTGAGGATAACGAAAAGGGAGCGATTCAGTGCGGTGCTAGACTATAAAATAATCACTTCAATGGACATGTTAGAGCCCTATCGAAGTACTTGGTCAGGTATACTCGAACAAGGAAAAAATAATAATCCTTTTATTGAATACGAATGGGTTACGACATGGTGGGCAACGCTTGGTATACATGACAATGTAGAAATATTTATAGTCGAGCATCAAGGGACCGCTGTGGCATTTTTTCCGTTAGTTCATACTGTCGGTTTTGGTAAAATTCATTACTTTGGTTTTTTAGGACAAGGGTATGCGACTTATATGGAAGTGATAGCAGAGAAGCAATGGATGGAGCGGGCCATTCATTATATATTGAAGGTGTTCACGCAAAAATATAAGCGTTATTTGCTCGTGTTTCAGGGGCTCATTGAAAGTAAAGATACTTCTCAACAACTTGAGAAATATGCGATAGAATACCAGATGCCTTATTCTATATTTCGAACTGTAACGTCATTTATAGATTTTCAATCAATGACAGTTGATGACTTTTTAAAAAAGCATCGCAAGACATTTAAAAGCATTAAGCGTTATGAGAAGAAATTAAAATTATTTGGACACCTTGACTTTCAGGACGTTGGCGTCAATCATTTTCATAAAATGTTTACGCTTTTTACGCGAAGATGGCGCAAGAAGCTGGACAAAAGTCGATTTACCGAAGCACAGACTCGATTGTTTTATGAACGCTTGGCTGATGTCTCTAATGAAGCCTTTAGAGTCGAGGTTGACAGTTTGCAATTTGAAGGGCATTGGATTAGCTTTACTATTGATTTATGCTGTAGAGATCGTAATTTTTGTCAGGCTATGGGCCATGAGCCTGATTTCAATAGGTTTGGCCCTGGCAGTTTAATAGAAAAGGAAAACATGCTCAAAGCACATGATTCAGGCTTTCGTTATTATGATTTTGGTAGTGGCTATGAGCCCTATAAGTTTCAATGGTATACCGATATTGATTTTACACGAAAATTTATTATGAGTACGAAAGGCACTACTGAGGGCTTTATTCGATCATGGATGGTATTACGAGATCGGGTAAAAGGAAAATTAACAAACAATCACCAGCTTGTGAAATTGAAGCGGGACAGGTTAGGGGAATTGTTGTATTTTTTAAAGCATGCTCGAACAAGAGAATGGTTACGATTAATGAAAGGGGTCCTTCAACGAATCGTAGCTATTCATAGGATAGACATCTATATCGCGGAGCAAAAATACGATCAAGGATATATGCCCTTTGAAGAGCTACATATGAAGGATATTATGACACTGAATGAGCGGCCTGCTTATATCGCGCATTTTTATAAGGGAAATCGTTTTTTTGGTGATGGAGATCAAATTGTTTATAGGAGGCACGATCATATAGCGTACGAAGAAGTGAGCGGCTATACGTACGAGCTATCTGCCAATATGTCTTTCATCAGAGAATACGACACCCAGCTACTAAAGGAAATTGTTGTAGAAGTGCAGCGTGAAGGGCGATCCGTCTGTACAATCGCTCCGTGGTATGAGGGGCGAAGACGACGAAAGCTGAAGCAGGCGGGTTTTCATAAAGTGAGCCAAATTACCTTAGTTAGGTTGTTCAAATGGCGAAAAGAATTTCATGCTAAACAGTAAACCCTCAGTGTTTTCAACTGAGGGTTTACTGTTTAGTAGAGAATTAGATTAAAAATGGATACCAGGTTTATCGATTAGCTTACAACCTGTCCCGTATTTTGCTTTTAAGGCACCTTTGAATTGAGTTTGCTCTACCTCAGGGAATGTTTGTTTCCAAAGTTCAAAGACATTATGACTGGAAGCCTTTCCGTCCTTTGTAAGTCGTGCAATATGGAAGCCATATTCGTCATTACAACGAGCTAATGGACGATTTTCACGTACAGTAATAATGCGCCCACTTACTGTCATTTTATATAGGTCTTCATAGCCTGCAATAGCACGGCTTTCTTCGGTTTCATCAACGACTGCTACTTCTGCTACTTCTGCTGCTACAGCTTTCTCTTCTAACGTTGCTTCGTTTTCAGATGTTTGCGTTTCAGCAACGTTATTTTGAGTTGGAAGCTGTTCTACAATGACAAAATCCTTATTGGATGCTTTGTCACTCATCGTTGCCATAACATTCATAATAGAACCAACATAACGTAATGGCTTCTCTTTTCCTTCCTCAAAAACAAAAATATTATAATCGGTTTTATTCATCTTTTTCATAATAATATTACCTGTTGTAATAGTAAAACCGATAAACTTGTTCTTTTTAAGTGCCTGTATTGCTTCTTGCTTTGTTAAAATCATTTTAAAATCTCCTAATGAATTATTTATTCTATTCTACCATAAAATTTATCACATTGTTTTTTGTAAAATAATAGTTAGTTTTTATGTAGTAAAGTAAAATATTCCTATTTTAGAACTTAACGCTTATTTCGAGCATACCGTTAAAATGTGGTAGAGTTAGAGACAGCAGTATCATAAAATGGTGGCGTTACGTATCTCTTATCATAATTGGCGTTGAATGCTCGTCTTCTCGGGAGAACGAGCATTTTTCTGTCATACGTACGTAAAGGAGGATTTAAAATGGTTCAGCATAAATTTACAATGGACTTAACTTGGTCGGATGGAAGAAATGGTACTGGAACTATCAACGCTAGCAATCTGAAAACGCAAATTTCTATTCCTCAGGAGATGGATGGACCTGGCATTGGTACAAATCCGGATGAAATGTTATTAGGGGCTTCAGCGACTTGTTATTTAATTACATTAGCGGCTCTTCTTGAAAGATCCGAGGTGGCTGTACATGATTTATCTCTGCAGTCTGAAGGGTATGTCAGTGTAGTAAATGGTGTGTTTACCTATGAAAAAATTATTCATAAGCCTAAAATAGTTATCTTAAATTTAACAGAGCATCTTGAAACAAAAATTACTCGCTTCGCACAAAAAGCGGAACAAACATGTATGATTAGCAAAGCATTAAAGGGTAATGTGGAAATCGAATGTGATGCCCAAATTTTAGGAGCGCGCATATAATAAGAAAAATCGAGTTATTCAGCATGTGCCGCTGGTATAACTCTTTTTTTCATCTAGACTCACTTTTCTTAAAATAGTTCTATAAATGTTCAAAATGAATATATAGTGTTAAGTAGTAAAAAAATGCAAAGGATGGTGAAGTGCACGTTTCGACAACTAAGAATCTCACATTCTATGGTCAGTATGGCAAAAGAATATTTGATATTACCGGGGCATTATTATTACTTTTTATGACAATCCCTCTAATGCTAGCTGTATTCCTCATTTTACTCTTCACAACAGGTCGCCCCATTTTTTTTAAACAAATACGAACTGGCCTGGATCATCACCGCTTTGTTATTTGGAAGCTACGCACAATGTGTATACAGGCAGTTCCAATCAATATGCCAGCTATATGTACGAATGGTATCCCAGATGACTACTTTTTTAAAGTAGAGCAGGATACACGGATTACCAAAGTAGGGGCTATCCTTCGAAAGCTAAGTATTGATGAAATTCCACAGCTGTTAAATGTATTAAAAGGAGAAATGAGTATTGTGGGGCCTCGTCCGGAGGTTCCGACCATTACAAATGCCTATAACAATTTACAGGCCAGAAGACTAGAGGTAAAACCAGGTTTAACAGGTCTTGCCCAGATTAACGGCCGTTCTAATATTTCCCATGGACAAAAAATTTCATATGACATTGAATATGTTGATCATTACTCCTTTTGGATGGATGTCCAAATTGTTTTGAAAACCCTTTATGTAGTCCTAGCAAGAACGGGTGCCTATTAAATTACGGGGAGTGGCCATACTGAAAATTGTTCAGCTTATTACACGAATGGATAAAATCGGTGGAGCACAAAAGCATGTGGAGGCATTAGCCATCCAACTCAAGCAAGATGGGCATGAAGTAACTGTCGTGACTGGCTCCTACCAGCCATCCCTTTGGCGCTTACAAGAGGAAAAAATTACGGTTATCCGTATTCCCGCTATGCAACGTGCAATTCATCTAGCAAAGGATTTCCGCACATTTTGGCAATTAAGAGCCGTTATCAAACGTTTACACCCTGATGTGGTAGCCACACATTCATCTAAGGCTGGTGTGATAGGTCGTATAGTGGGTAGTTTACTGCACATCCCAACAGTTTTTACTGCACATAGTTGGAGCTTTACAGAAGGTGTTCCTCAAAGGAAACAGATGCTTTACTATCGAATGGAAAAATCGGTTCAGCGATTCTCCACAAAAATTATAACGGTATCTGATTATGATCGGGAGCTAGCACTCATGAAAAAAGTTGCTCCAGCTCATAAACTGCTTACTATTCATAATGGTATTGCTCCAATAGACAGTAATCCTTCAACAGAAAAGACTTATACGGAGCAGCCAGTCATTGTGATGGTTGCTCGTTTTGAAGTGCCAAAAAGACAAGATCTATTGCTGGAGGCTTTAGCAGAACTGACGGATGTTCCGTGGCAACTTCAATTAGTTGGAGATGGTTCTCTACGACCTGCCCTAGAAGAGTTTGTTGCACAGCATAATTTAACAGATCGCATAATATTTTTAGGTGATCAATTAGATGTACACACCTATTTGGAGAAAAGTCATGTATTTGTTTTGTTGTCAGATTGGGAGGGGCTGCCAATCTCTATTATTGAAGCCATGCGTATAGGCCTCCCTATTGTTGCAACAAATGTGGGTGGTGTTAAAGAGTTAGTTGTGGATCATGGCAATGGTTTTTTAGTAGAGCGAGAGGATAAAGAATTATTGAAGCAGAGGCTTCGTCATTTATTATTGGATGCTACCTTAAGCCAAAAAATGGGCAATGCGAGTGAACGACGCTATTTACAGTATTTTACGTTTACCCCTATGTATCAAAAAACGTTAATGGTCTATCAACAAGCTGTTTCAGAACTCGTAAAGAAAGGAGATTAACTTGCAATTAATACGCATAAGAACAGATGATGAGCTCATGTGGTACAAGGAAATCTGGGATGGCATTTTAGAGGAAGAGGACAATGATAATCCTTTTATTGAATTTGCTTGGTTTTATAATTGGTGGCAAATAGTTGGGCGAAAAGAACGAGTAGAGCTTTTCGCTATTGAACATGAAGGAGTCATCCTAGCCTTTTTCCCCTTTACGGTGACTAGTCGATGGGGAATTAGGGTGTATTCCTTTGCGGGTGAAGGTATTGCCAATTATACAGGGGTTGTTGTCAAAAAAGAGTGGTTAATGAACACTACAACCTTTGTGTTCGATGAACTTATTAGAAAGCATCGGCACGTAATTTTTTCACTGCATGGCTTATTAGAAAGTAAAGTGTCTACTAAAGTCATTGAACAATATTTCGTGGAAAGACAGTTACGAGCAAATATTTTCCGTGTGGTCACTCCCTATCTCGCTTTTTCTGAGGTAGATTTTCTACAACATTTCCAGCAACGCCGGAAACTGCATGGGGTCGATCGGCGGGAAAGAAAGCTACGGAAGCTAGGTACAGTAACAAGGAGAGTTCCCGCACAGGACGAGCTCTGGCAAATGTTTCGATTGTTTGATCGACGATGGGCAAAAAAACTGGATACGAGTGACTTTACAAAAGGGAAGAAAAGAGACTTTTTTGAGCGCTTAACCATGCTTAATGGAGAGGCATTACAAGTAGAGGTTGATGCACTTGTCTTTGAAAATCAGTGGATTGCTTTCACATATGGACTTTTTTGTCGTGGACGCTATGTAACCTACGCGCTTGCCCATGAACCGACATTTAATGTATTTGGTCCCGGGCGTATAGTCAATCAGGAATCTATTCAGCGAACTTTTGCTGCTAATTATCGGCTATTTGATATGAGCATTGGCTATGAGCCTTACAAATTTGATTGGCGTACGAATATCGATTTTACTAGGCGGATGCTTGCCAGCAGTGGGACAAAGCGTGCAAAGCTAGTGACAGGTTTAATGCTGCTAAAGGAACGGTTCAAGGAATATGTAAAAAGTAATCAACGAATTGTAGACTGGAAACGCAATACACTTGGCCGTTTTCGCTATTTAGTAAAGTATGGAAAGCTCAGAGATTGGCTAGAATATGGACAACAATTCGTAGATAGGTTTATTCGTTTGAAGCACGTGGAGCTCTATGAATTATCTCCAACAGAGGATGTGTCACCACAGCAACCTGTGGGCAACTTATTTGAGGAAATGACTATTCAGGAAGCGATGCAGCTTGATCAGGAAGAAGTCATTGCTCTCTATTATAAAGGGTACACGGTTTATAAGGATTCCTTTGCGGAGACAAATAAGCCAGCATTTGCATTACACGCGACAAATTGGCGTGTAGATTCGCTGCAAATAATAGAAGCATTACCGAAGCAAACGTATTTTTTAGCCTATGATATGTTCAAGCAGATCGAAATTATAACGGCCTATTTCAGAAAAGTCAAACCGCGACAAACATTGTGGGTAACGGCAAGCTTTTGGCAATGGAGAAAACGGAAGCGCTTAGGACAGCTAGGCTATAAACCTATTATTCGAATGAAACATTATAAAGTTGCTCGTTTTGAGCGACAACATGTACAAAAAAATACGGAGAGTGGGGGCGATGTTCATTCTGTCCATTAAAAGTAAGCGGTGGAATATTGCGATGCAACATTTTTATTTTTTAGAAAAGCCAGCCAATGTTCGAAAATCCATGAAAGTAATAGGCTATACAAATTCACTTGTACCAAGTCGAAAGCTTGTTAAAAGTGAAGCGATTCATATTGATCTCCAAGGGCATGAACTTTCATTGTATTTAGCACTTTCTGAAGGGAATCGTAAAATATTGCGACGGGCACATAAAGAATATTACCAAGTTATTTTATATAAAGAACCTTCCGTCCAAAACTTACGAGCTTTTCAGCAATTTTATAATCATTTTGCTAAAAGAAAAAAGCTTGAGGGTATTGGTAAATCACAAATGGAAACGATCATGCTTCTCAACAAACAGGGAGCATTATTATTATCTGAAATCCAAAGTATCTGTGGACAGACACTGTGCTATCGATTGGATATTGTACATGAGAATAAAGCGATGTCTTATTATGAAGCTACCTGTGCGGCGTCAGCCATATCGACACATTTAAAGAGACCTTACCGCTATGCAAATCGTTTTTTAATCTGGCATAATCTTCTTCATTTTAAGGAGCAAGGTTTTGTTTTATATGATATGGGTGAATTAACCGATAATCGAAATGTACGTGCCTTCAAACTAAGCTTTGGTGGACAAGTTGTCAATGTTTACTCAGGCTACATTACCCAATCAAAAATACGTGCACTATTACTAGGCGTGCAAAAATGGAGGAAGTAGCAACATGAATGGTGGGGGTCTCGTTATTTCATTAGATTTTGAGCTGAATTGGGGCGTCCATGATGTATTTCGATATGGACAATACAATAAAAACCTATATGGTGTACGGAAAGCCTTGCCCAGTATACTTGCGTTATTTGAGCAATATGACATTCATGCAACTTGGGCGACAGTCGGACTATTGTTTGCAGAATCAAAGGCTGAAATGGCTCATTATTTACGAGGTATCCCTGTTAAGTATGACAATATGCGCTATGCAGCACATAGCCAGCTAGCTAAAGTAGGCGAAAACGAACAAGAGGACCTCTTACATTTTGGTAAATCTTTGATAGAGGAGATTAAACGTACACCACATCAGGAAATTGGTAGCCATACCTTTTCCCATTATTACTGCTTGGAAAAAGGTCAAACAGAAGCTGCCTTTTGTGCAGACTTAGACGCGACAAAGACCATAATCGAGGGTTATATTCCGCCCATGAAGTCCATGGTTTTTCCGAGAAATCAAGTGAATAAAGACTATTTTAAAGCATGTGTAGAAGCGGGCTATGTTTGTTACAGAGGAACAGAAAATCATCCATTGTATGATGCTCAAAAGTTTACGAAAAAAGGCAGATTTTTGGGAGCGAAAAAATGGCTTGATAGCTATATTAATCTTACTGGTCATCATATGGCAACATTGGAGGAAATGCGGGACGAGCAACTGATTAATATTCGTTCAAGTGCCTTTTTAAGACCCTACTTTCGTCCATTGCATGTATTCGAGGGCTCAAAGGTAAAACGGATAAAGGAAAGTATGCTCGAAGCTGCAAAGGCCCAAGCTTTTTATCATTTATGGTGGCATCCCCATAATTTTGGGAAGAATACAGCTAAAAATTTAGCGATGCTAGAAGAGCTATTACGTTATTTTCAAGAATTACGCAGTCAATACAATTTTGAAAGCTATTCCATGTATGAGGTAGCTGAACTTTGTGAAAATATTTCCAAACAACAAAAGTAACAAACTAAAAACCTCATTGAACACTGCGCCAACTCATATGAAATTTGAAGCAAACTGATTTTTAGTTTGCTTTTTTGTGTTTCAAATTTAAAAAGAAAAGAGGAAAAAAGAAAAAAATGACGAAGATGAATGTACGAATGGTACTATATAGAAAGAGTAGGAATTGGGTAGGACATTTGAGGGACATGTGAAAAAATGTAGGTTCATTTAACTTGAATAGAAAAGATATAAAGGTGGTAGATGTATATGTTTATAGAACCGGAATGCCGATGGAAGCAAGAGAATGGATCGGCCATGCATCAGTGGATAAAGCAGCAAACAAATCCAAACCCAAATGATGTGGATATTGTCGTGTATGGGGCTCTTTTATCATATGCAGAAGAAGCATCTGGAAAAGCGCAATATCCAACTGCGTTTCGTAAAGTATGGCCAAGCTTCCAATCATATAACTTAGACGAGCAAATAAATTTACGCGCATTATCAGTCGTTGATATTGGCGATGTGGCGATTCATGAACAAGATAGAATGCTTTCTGAATCTGCCATCGAGGCTGCAGCAGAGAATTTGAGTATAGCTTTTCAAAAAAGCTTTACTTGCTTGATTGGGGGAGACCATGCCATTACCGCCTGTTCACTAAAAGGAATAAAGAATGCCTTTCCGCAGGATCGTATTGGTATCATTCAAATTGATACACATTTAGATGCAAGAAACCAAGAGGAAATTGGCTTGGCTCAAGATTCTCCTATCCATCAATTGATTGCCTCAGGCATTGTGGAAGGGAGACATATATATAATGTCGGATTGCACGGTTTTTTTAATTCACCTGAAATGATTCATTATGCTAGAGAACAGGGCATTCATATGATTACATTAAAGCAAATGCGACGTGACGGTATTCAGCTCACCATACATGAAATGTTACGTCAGCTTATGTATGAGGTTGATCGAATTTATGTTTCAGTGGATTTAGATGCACTTGATATTATGTTTGCACGAGATGTTCCAGCTGCCACACCAGGCGGTCTAACAGCCTATGAATTATTTGATATCCTCAAACTTATAGGTGAAAATGAAGGGGTTCGCCATATTGATTTTGTTTATGCAGACCCTAAGGAAGGAACGCTACGTCCAGAAACCGTTAAGATTGGTGTGACAGCATTTTTACAATGGCTAACAGGTATTCAGCTTGATCATCGCAATCGCATCTCAAATAAAGGAAAAGTGACGTTATAAGCATATTGCCGTGTATTGACAATGCCGATTGTTAAAAGTTTGCTATAATATTTCGTAGGTATCAAAAATTTATATAAACTTTGCACGGTTATAGAGAGGAAATTTATGATGACAACAAAACCAAAACTACTGATTGTTGACGGTATGGCATTGTTATTCCGTTCATTTTTCGCCTCGGCTGCCATGGGCCACTTTATTCGCTTGGCGGATGGCACTCCAACGAACGGAGCACAAGGCTTTGTACGACATGTACTAACTGCACAATCTTTAATGAAGCCAACACATATGGCAGTTTGCTGGGATATGGGGGCACATACCTTCCGCAATGAGCTATTTGATGGCTATAAAGCAAATCGCCCAGCGCCACCTGAGGAAATGTTGCCTCAATTTGATATGGCAAAAAACCTATCTCTCCAAATGGGCTGGCAAAATTTTGGCGTGAAGGGCATGGAGGCTGATGATTTAATTGGTTCTATGATTGCCAAATGGCAGGACGACGCAGATATTACCGTAATTAGTGGGGATAAAGATTTACTTCAACTTTTAAGACCATCTACAGAGATTGCTTTTATGAAAAAGGGCTACACAGAATATGATATTTATACGCATGGGCGTTTTAAAGAGGAGTATAGTATTGAACCAGCGCAGTTTGCACAGGTGAAAGCCTTTATGGGAGATACGAGTGATGGTTATCCAGGCGTTAAAGGTATTGGTCCTAAGCAAGCACTCACATTAATCCAAACATATGGCTCGATTGATAGTGTGCTAGCGTCGCTCGGTGAATTAAAGCCAGGTCAACGAACAAAAATTCAAGACCAAATAGATATGCTGAAATTATCGCATGAGCTTGCAACGATTCAAACGGATGTCCCTATTGAAGCAGACCTTTCTAGCCTCGTATTACCAAATTATGAGCCACAAATATTTAAAGAGATGGAAGAGAGTGGCTACACGCTTATTGCCAAGCATGCCCGTTCTTTGTATTCCCTTATTTAATCAGTTATCGCAGAGTATAGTATTATGCTCTGCTTTTTTTATTGGTGGGAAAAGAATAGAGAGCAAATAGTAGGCTATTCGATAGTTGCTCTAGTGAGGAACCATTTTTACAAAGGATAATACTTTTTCATTGTTTTGATAGAGTACCTGACGAATGATGCTATCACGATTTGATGTACCATTGTCATGGAAAATTAACCATAGCTGATTATTTTTAATATCATAGCCAATTAGCGGTACCCAATGATAGGCGAAAGTAGAGGTTTGATCTCGCCAACGAAAACTAAAATAACGATCAAAACGCATAGCAACTGGACGCCCTGCATCAATTTCCTGCAAAGCTTCTTTTAATGAACAAGTACGAACATCCCACGATGGATATAATTGGCGTAATTTGCGAATCAATCGCCATTTGAATAAACCAATTTTTGTACTACCAAGCTGTTTATAGAGTTCATTAATTGAAGGAGCGGACCCATTCAAATAATTTAAAATAACGTGTACTGTAGTAGGACCACAAGCAGAATTACGATAGTTTGGCGCAATCGATGCATCATATTGTGATTTTCCGAGTAGTCCCAATTGTTGGCGCATAATGGTATCTCCTTTCAAAAAGAGCTGCATTTCATGAAGAAATGCAGCTCTCATTATTGTTATTGTTGAGCAGATAAAAATTCCGTTACTTGTTGAGGTGTTTTTGCATTGGCACTGTGTAAGTGAGCAAGCTTTTCACCGTTTTGGAAAATTAATAAACTTGGGATGCCCATTACATCATATTTGTCTGCGATTTCTGGAAGCTCGTCACGGTTTAGTTCATACCAATCAAATTGGTTATACTCTTCAATGATTGGGTCGATGAACATGTTCATACGTGTACAATCTGGGCACCAGCCAGCGTAAAATTTCACTAGTACTTTTTGGTCGCCATTGATTAATTCATTAAATTGTTCTGCAGTAGTAATTGTTTTCATTAAGTATTCACTCTCCTTGCTTACCATTCTACACATTTTTCCCGTAACCTGAAAGTTTTCTGTTTGACTGTGGTGATAGCTACTTATTGTCTCCTTTTAGCTCGTAAACAACAAAAAAAGATGTATATCGCGAAAATAATTCTTGAAAAAAGATTGCTAAATTAGACAAAATAATCTACACTAAAAATAGAAAAGTAGTTTTATCTTCATTCATTAGCAATCTTTTGAAACGGAGATAAACCTTAGGGCTCCTTGGTTGAATTGAGTAAATAGTCATTCAGCAGAGGAACAAAAATCCACTAAGGTACACTTGATATTTTTTTGGCCAAAAAATGAATGGCTATTCATTCAATGGAAGAATAAGGGGGAATTGCTTGTGACTTATAACATTAAAAAAGCTGCTGTTCTAGGTTCTGGGGTGATGGGCTCTGGAATTGCAGCACATTTAGCTAATATCGGTATACCAACATTACTATTAGATATTGCACCGAAGGAACTAACACATGAGGAAGAGGCAAAAGGTCTTTCCTTAGAGCATCCAGCTGTAAGAAATCGTCTTGTTAATGGAGCTTTGCAAAAGTTGTTAAAGCAAAAGCCAGCACCACTTACTTCTAAGAAAAATTTATCACTACTAACGGTCGGCAACTTTGAGGATGATTTAGGGAAACTAAAAGATGTAGATTGGATTATTGAAGTTGTTGTAGAAAACTTACCTATAAAACAAAGTTTATATGAAAAAATCGATGCTATTCGTACACCTGGAACAATTATTAGTTCAAACACATCCGGGATTAGTATTAATGCAATGGCAGAAGGACGTTCAGAGGATTTTAAAAAGCATTTTCTTGGCACACACTTTTTCAACCCGCCTCGCTATTTAAAATTATTAGAGGTGATTCCAGCTGATACAACTGCACCTGAAGTAGTGAGCTTTATGAAAACATTTGGTGAAGATGTGCTTGGAAAGGGCGTTGTGCTAGCAAAGGATACACCTAATTTTATTGCTAACCGCATCGGCACTTATGGGTTACTCATCACGTTACAAGAAATGTTAAAAGGTGGTTACTCAGTTGGGGAAGTGGATTCCGTGACAGGTCCACTTATTGGTCGTCCTAAATCGGCAACTTTCCGAACGCTAGATGTTGTTGGTTTAGATACATTTATTCATGTAGCTAAAAATGTCTACGATCAAACAACAGGTGAGGAGCAGCAAGTATTTGCTGTACCAGAGTTTTTGCAAAAAATGGTCACGAACGGTTGGCTCGGGGCAAAATCAGGCCAGGGCTTCTTCATAAAGCAAGGAAAAGAGATTCATGAAATTGACCCAATGACTTTGGCGTATAGTCCTGTGAAAAAATTAAAGACACCTTCCATTGAAATGGCGAAACAAACTCGTGGATTAGCTAATAAAGTGAAGGCTTTAACATATGCAAAGGATCGTACAGGTGAATTACTATGGGGGATATTTGCTCCAACATTAATTTATTCTGCTCAGCTATACGGTGAAATTGCAGATGATATTGTGGCTATTGATAATGCGATGAAATGGGGATTCGGCTGGCAACAAGGACCATTTGAAATTTGGGATGCTATTGGCGTGAAAGAAGCTGTCGCAAAAATGGAGACAGAAGGTCGAGAAGTACCTGCCTTTGTAAAAGAGATGATAGCCAATGGGTTTGAAACTTTCTATTCCGATATAGATGGTGACTTGGCTTACTATAATGGGTCGGAGTATGTTAAAGTGCCTGTCAATGAAAAGGAAATCGATTTAAAACGATATAAGAAAAAACATGGCGTGATTAAATCCAATACAGGTGCTAGTTTAATAGACTTAGGTGATGGAATTGCATTATTAGAGTTCCATTCACAGTCGAATGCTATAGGCTTGGATATTATTCAAATGATAAACTTTGCCATCGATGAGGTAGAAGCTAATTATAAGGGCTTAGTGATAGGAAACCAGGGGAAAAACTTCTGTGTTGGTGCAAATCTAGGAATGATTTTAGTCGAAGCACAGGATGATAATATCTTTGAACTAGACTTTGTCATTAAGGCTTTCCAAGATGCGATGCAAAAAATTAAATATTCACGTAAGCCGGTTGTGGCGGCTCCGTTTGCGATGACATTAGGTGGTGGTGCAGAGGTTTGCTTACCTGCTGCACATATCCAGGCAACGATGGAAACATATATGGGCTTAGTAGAAGTAGGCGTTGGATTAATTCCAGGTGGCGGAGGGAATAAAGCGCTTTATCAAAAATTCCTAAAGGGTCTACCAAATGGTGTAGAAATAGACTATCAACATATTGCAAATAAAGTATTTGAAACAATTGCCATGGCGAAAGTTTCAACATCTGGTGAGGAAGCACGTGAAAATAACTTCTTAAACTTCGCAGATGGAATTTCTGTTAACCCAGACCATCAATTATATGACGCGAAACAAGCGGCTTTAGCACTTTATGAAGCAGGCTATCAACCACCTGTCCCAACAAAAGTTCCTGTGGTGGGTGCATCAGGCTACGGTACATTACTCATTGGTGCGCAAGGTATGTATGAGTCAGGCTTTATCAGTAAGCATGATTTGAAAATTGCTAAAAAGCTAGCTTATGTGATTGCGGGTGGTAAGGTTCCATATGGCACATTAGTAGATGAACAGTATCTATTAAACTTAGAGCGTGAGGCATTCCTTAGCCTTGTTGCTGATCCACTTTCACAGCAAAGAATGCAACATATGCTGTTAAAGGGGAAACCACTTCGTAACTAATGGACGAAATAGACAAAACTTGCACATGAAACAAAGGGGGATTATACGATGCGTGAAGCCGTTATTGTAGCAGGAGCACGAACTCCAATTGGAAAAGCAAAAAAAGGTTCTTTAGCAACAGTAAGACCAGATGACTTTGGTGCTGCCGTTGTCAAAGAAACATTAAAAAGAGCAGGCTATGAGGGACCGATAGATGATTTAATTTTAGGCTGTGCTATGCCAGAAGCAGAACAGGGGATGAATGTAGCTCGTAGCATCGGTGCACTTGCCGGACTACCAGATACAACTCCTGCACTAACCATTAATAGATTTTGTTCTTCGGGTCTACAGGCGATTGCCTATGCAGCTGAGCGAATCATGCTCGGGCACTCAAAGGCCATCCTCGCTGGTGGTGTTGAATCAATGAGTATGGTACCAATGGTGGGGAACACGCCCCGCTTAAATCCAACGTTAGCTGAAACAGCTCCACAATATTATATGGGAATGGGGCATACAGCTGAGGAAGTAGCTCGTCAATACAATGTAAGTCGCGAAGATCAAGATGCTTTTGCTGTTCGCTCACATGCACTTGCTGAAAAGGCAATTAAAGAAGGTAAATTTAATGATGAGATTGTACCTATAGAAGTGGAACAACATTATGTTGATGAGAACAATAAGCCACAGGTGAAAAAATTCACTTTCAGCATGGATGAGGGTGTCCGTTCAGGTACATCGGTTGAAGGTTTAGCGAAGCTTCGTCCAGCTTTCCATGTGAAAGGGAGTGTGACAGCAGGGAACGCTTCTCAAACATCTGATGGTGCAGCAGCTGTATTGGTAATGGAGCGTGAAGAGGCAGTCAAGCAAGGTTTAACACCAATGGCAAAATTCCTAGGTTTTGCAGTGGGTGGTGTACCACCTGAAGTAATGGGGATTGGTCCCATTGTGGCGGTACCAAAAGCGTTAGAAATCGCAGGTTTATCAATAGATGCGATTGATCTATGGGAAATCAATGAAGCATTTGCATCGCAATCCTTACAGGTGGTCCGTCATTTAGGCATCGACCAAGATAAGGTCAATGTAAATGGTGGAGCTATCGCATTAGGACATCCACTTGGTGCAACGGGTGCTATTTTAACACTAAAACTTATTCATGAATTAAAGCGTCAAGGTAAGAAATATGGCGTGGTAACTATGTGTATTGGTGGCGGCATGGGAGCCGCTGGAGTATTTGAAATTCTATAATTTTTCACTAGATCAGCTTGAGGTGTACTGTTTCCGGTTGCCTCCGAGCAAGTATATTTCAAGCTTTTCTATATATTTGTCTTCACTCAGCAAAAGGTTTTTGGACCAAAATGAAAGCGTCAGAAACCTTCTCTAAAAGGTAGGAGAGTAGGCTGAATAAAAATCAAGCCTCTGAGCAAATACTACAGATTTTGAAGAGGCAGCATTCAATAGGGGATTAAACTATCAAAATAGATAAATTGGGAGGATTTTATATGACTGAAAAAACAACGGATTTCATTAAAGGCGGCGGATTTCTAATTGAAGATGTGGAATTAGATCGTGTGTTTACACCTGAAGATTTCACTGACGAGCATAAAATGATTGCCAAAACAACAGAAGAATATGTAGCAAATGAAGTTTTACCTGTAGTTGAAAATTTAGAGCATCATGAATTCGAGCACTCAGTACGTCTCCTTAAAAGTGCTGGTGAATTAGGCTTGCTTGGAGCAGATGTGCCAGAAGAATACGAAGGACTAGGCTTAGATAAAGTTTCTTCAGCATTAATTGCAGAAAAAATGTCTGTAGCAGGTGGTTTCTCCATTACTCATGGTGCACATGTAGGGATTGGCTCATTACCAATCGTGCTATTCGGTGACGAGAATCAGAAGAAAAAATATTTACCTAAGCTTGCCTCGGGTGAATTAATTGCTGCTTATGCTTTAACAGAGCCAGGTTCAGGCTCGGATGCTTTAGGGGCAAAAACAACTGCGAAACTAAACGATGCAGGCACACATTATATTTTAAATGGTGAAAAGCAATGGATTACAAATGCGGGCTTTGCAGATGTATTTGTTGTTTATGCTAAAATTGATGGTGATAAGTTCTCTGCCTTTATTGTGGAACGTACATTCAATGGTGTTTCAGTCGGTCCTGAGGAGAAGAAAATGGGGATTAAGTCTTCATCTACCCGTACACTTGTGTTAGAAGATGCAGAAGTGCCAGTAGAAAATTTATTAGGTGAAATTGGTCGTGGGCATGTCATTGCCTTCAATATATTAAATATCGGTCGCTATAAACTAGGGGTTGGAACAATTGGTGGATCAAAACGCGCATTTGAGCTAGCGGTACAATATACAAACCAACGTCAGCAATTTAAAACAAAGCTATCTGACTTCAACCTAACAAAAGAAAAATTATCAACAATGGCTTCTCATTTGTATGCATCAGAGTCATTAAACTATCGTACTGTGGGTTTATTTGAAGACCGTTTAAGCCAGCTAAGCCCAGAGGAGCAAAAGGAAGGAAAAGTGATTGCAGGTGCTATCGCTGAATATGCGATTGAATGCTCCATTGCTAAAGTATTTGGATCAGAAACATTAGATTATATTGCAGATGAAGCTGTACAATTACACGGCGGTTATGGCTTTATGGCTGAATATGAGGTAGAGCGTATATACCGTGATTCTCGTATTAATCGAATTTTTGAAGGTACAAATGAAATTAATCGCATGATTGTACCAGGTACATTTATGAAAAAGGCACTAAAAGGTGAGCTGCCATTATTACAGGTTGCGCAAAATTTACAGCAAGAGCTTCTAATGCTAATGCCAGAGGATATCGGCACTGAACCACTAGCTCAGGAAAAATACTTAGTGAAAAATGCCAAGAAGATTGCTGTATTAGCTGCAGGCTTAGCCGCACAACGCTTTGGTGCGAAGCTTGATCAAGAGCAAGAAGTATTAGTGAATATTGCTAATATCGCTAATCAATTATTTGCAATGGAATCAGCTGTATTACGCACAGAAAAAGCGATTGCTCGTGATGGCGTTGAAAAAGCACATCAAAAATTGCTATACACTCAAATTTTCTGCCAAGAAGCATTTGCAGAAATCGAAAAAGAAGCAAAAGATACAATTCTGGCTTCCGCAGATGGTGATGCAGCACGTATGACATTATCTGCATTACGTAAATTAACACGTAATAATCCATACAACCTCATTACGAAGAAACGTGAAGCATCTGTGAAATTAATTGAAGCAGAAAAATATATCGTTTAATCGTAGGAAAATGCTAGCTATCCGTAAGTGGGTAGCTAGTTTTTTATTGTGCCAAATAAATTATTTGTCAAAGTAACGGATAAAAATACAAAATGGATGGATAGACTTACGGAAATGAGCGAAGTTCCACCATTCTCGATGATTATGATGGTATACTACAGAAAAAGACAGCAAAGGAGCATTTTAATGACGATTCAATTTTTCCATTATCCCAAATGTACAACATGTAAAAAAGCGCAAAAGTGGTTAAATGATCATGACGTTTCCTATGAAGAGGTACATATCGTAGAGCAGCCGCCAACAAAGGATGAAATAACAGCTTTATGGCAAGTCAGTGGTCTTCCTTTGAAGAAGTTTTTTAATACTTCAGGCATGAAATATCGTGACCTTGGTTTGAAGGACAAGCTAGCTGATATGACTGAGGAAGAACAGCTTGAGCTACTTGCTTCGGATGGGATGTTAATAAAACGTCCACTCGTAACAGATGGAAAAAAAGTAACTTTAGGGTTTAAAGAATCTGATTTTGAGCAAGCTTGGATATAGCCGTTTTTATTCTTGTTTTTATAGGAGAAGTATGGCACACTGAAAGTGAATATATTACATAATTATGGAGGGGTTTTTTGCATGAGCACACCGAAAGACTTACGTTACTCTGAAGAGCATGAATGGGTTAAAGTAGAAGATGGAAAAGTACGTATTGGTATTACGCACTTCGCACAATCTGAATTAGGAGATATCGTTTTCGTTGAGCTTCCACAAGTTGGCGATGAAATCAAAACGGATGATCCATTCGGTAGCGTAGAATCAGTAAAAACTGTTTCTGAATTATATGCACCAATCTCAGGTACTGTAGTTGAAGTTAATGCAGATTTAGAAGATAGCCCAGAATTCGTTAATGAATCACCATATGAAAAAGCATGGATGATCGTCGTAGAGCCTGCTGATGCATCAGAAGTTGATAAACTTATGACAGCAGAACAATACGAAGAGATGACAGCAGAATAAGACAAGCCATAATCAAAAAACGTCGGAAACTACCGGCGTTTTTTATTATATAATAACGTATAAGTGGGAATGTCTAAATGGAGGTGGCGTAATGTTCGATGGGAAATGCTTGATAGTAGAAGGACGCTCAGATAAGCTACAAATTGAGCCAATTTTAAACGAGAATGTTACAATACTATGTACGAATGGAACAATTGGTGTGCATCAATTAGAAGAGCTAATCGATCCCTATGAGGGCTATGAGCTATTTACCTTTTTTGATGCCGATACTTCAGGCGATAAGCTACGTGCATTAATGGACAGACATTATCCTGAAGCGGAGCATTTACGGACAATGCCAACATATAAGGAAGTAGAAACGACACCTAGAAAAGTGTTAGCCATGATTTTACTTCGTGCGCATTTCTCAATCCATAATGAATATATTTTGTAAGGTTGCGTGAACTAAATGGAAGAATGGTCGAAAGAGCAGTGGGAAACGGCATTACAGTCCGGAGAAAAAGCTGCGTTTTATTTATATACACCGATGTGCGGTACTTGTGCAGTGGCATCGAAAATGATGTCAATTGTAGAACAACTATTACCTCACCTAAAGCTAGGGAAAGCAAATATTAATTTTTTGGAGCAAATTGCTTTTGAGCATCAAATTGAAAGCGTTCCGTGCTTACTTGTTTGTGACGGTGGCAAAGTGACAGAAAAGATTTATGCTTTTCAATCCGTACCTTTTTTGTACGAATTGTTAAAAAAATCAATTGACTGAACTTTATTAGCGTGGTAAAGTAACAAATATATTACTAAAACATTAAATATATCGAACTCTTATGAAGAGCGGCGGAGGGAAGTGCCCTATGAAGCCCGGCAACCATCACATAGTGAAAAGGTGCCAAATCACCCAAAGATTTTTCTTTGAAAGATGAGAGAACGGTTCAACGTATAATACGTGACCCCTTCTACTTGTCTATAAGTGGAGGGGTTTTTTTATATAAGAAAAGGAGTATTCGCTATGATACAGCTTCAAAATATAACGAAGAAATACAAAACAGCAAATGGCGAATTAACGGCAGTCAAAGATGTTAACCTGACTATTAATAAGGGTGAAATTTTTGGCATTATCGGCTATAGTGGCGCTGGTAAAAGTACGATGATTCGTTTACTTAATGGCTTAGAGAAACCAACAACAGGAACAGTAACAGTGAACAATCAGGCTTTTTCATCGATTAAAGGTCAAAAGCTTAGAGCAGCTAGACAAAAGGTTAGTATGATTTTTCAACATTTCAACCTACTTTGGTCACGAACAGTTGCAGAAAACATTGCCTTCCCATTAGAAATCGCAGGTGTATCAAAAGCTCAACGTGAGGCACGGGTGAAGGAATTGATAGCACTTGTTGGCCTAGAAGGTCGTGATCAAGCATATCCATCACAGCTCTCTGGTGGACAAAAGCAACGTGTAGGGATTGCGCGAGCATTAGCCAATAATCCAGAGGTTTTACTATGTGATGAGGCTACATCTGCTCTAGACCCTGAGACAACAGATGCCATTCTTGATTTACTGGTGGATATTAATGAACGTTTAGGGTTAACGATTGTCCTCATTACTCATGAAATGCATGTCATCCGCAAGATTTGTCATCGTGTAGCAGTGATGGAGGCAGGCGAAATTGTAGAGCGTGGAGAAGTATTGCAAGTTTTCCAGGCTCCTCAGGCTGCCATTACTAAGAAATTTGTAGCGCAAATTACCAATACAAAGGAAACACAGGATACAGTAGAACAAATCAAAGCAAATTATCCAACTGGACAACTTGTCAAATTGATTTTTGTTGGTGAAAAAACAGAACAGCCAGTTATTTCACATCTAGTAAAGCAATTCGATGTGGAAGTAAGCATTGTACATGGGAATATTTCGCAAACCAAAAATGGTGCATATGGTACTCTCATTGTGCAAATTGATGGGTCGAAAGCAAACGTGACTGAAGCCTTAAGCTATTTAAATACAGTGGAAGTGCAAACGGAGGTGATTGCAGATGCTAACTAATCTCTTTCCGAATGTAGACTGGGATAGCATGTGGCAGGCTACATATGAAACATTATATATGACGGCCATTTCAACAGTTATTACATTTATTCTAGGGTTAGCCATTGGGATTGTTCTGTTTTTAACTAGTCCGAATCAGTTATGGGCTAATAAAATTGTTAGTTTTTTAACAGGGTCACTCGTTAATATATTCCGTTCTATTCCATTTATCGTGTTAATTATTTTATTAATTCCATTTACTAAGTTTTTACTTGGTACAATCCGTGGAGCCAATGCTGCTTTACCTGCTTTAATTATCGGTGCGGCTCCGTTCTATGCGCGTATGGTATTAATTGCGCTACGAGAAATTGATAAGGGTGTTATTGAAGCAGCTCGTTCAATGGGGGCTAAAACAGCCACAATTATTTGGAAAGTACTGATCCCTGAATCATTACCAGCACTCATTTCGGGTATTACTGTTACGGCTGTAGCACTTGTCGGTTATACAGCAATGGCAGGGATAATCGGTGCAGGGGGTCTCGGGAACTTAGCCTTCCTAGACGGTTTCCAAAGAAATCGCCAAGATGTGACATTAATGGCAACTATTTTGATCTTAGTAGTAGTCTTTATCATCCAATGGATAGGTGATTTCATTACAGAAAAAATTGATAAACGTTAATAAAACTGAGGTTATTCCGGTTCTTACCGCTAACATATTTTCATTAAAATAAAGGGAGTGTCATACATGAAAAAGTTATTAACAGGATTATTTTTATCAATACTTGTACTAGCATTAGCAGCTTGCGGTACTGATAAAAAAGAGGATTCAAATGCAGCATCTGGTGATAAAACAGATAGTAAAGAAAACGTTACTTTAACAGTGGGAGCTTCTAATACACCACATGCAGTAATTTTAGATAAAGCAAAACCGATTTTAGCTGAGAAAGGTATTGACCTTAAAGTAGAAACATATACAGACTACGTGCTACCAAACCAAGATTTAGAATCAAAAGAGCTGGATGCAAATTACTTCCAACATATTCCGTATTTAGAGTTGCAAATTAAAGACAATGGCTATGATTTCGTCAATGCTGGTGGTGTTCATATTGAGCCAATTGGTATTTACTCTAAAAAGTATAAGTCTTTAGAAGACCTTCCAGAAGGCGCAACAATCTTACTTTCTAACTCGGTATCAGACCACGGTCGTATGCTGTCATTATTAGAAGCTAAGGGCTTAATTAAATTAAAAGATGGTATTGATAAAACAGCAGCAGAAATTAAGGATATAGAAGAGAATCCTAAAAACTTTAAATTTGATGCGAATACAGCACCAGAAATGCTTGTACAAATGTACGAAAATAATGAAGGGGACGCAGTACTTATCAACTCTAACTTTGCTATTGATAATGGCTTAAACCCTATTGAAGATGCTATTTCTCTTGAAGACAAAGAGTCACCATACGTTAACATCATCGCAGTACGTGCTGGAGATGAAACAAGACCTGAAATTAAAACATTATTAGAAGTATTAACTTCTAAAGAAATCCAAGACTTTATCTTAGAAGAATGGAAAGGTGCAGTAGTACCTGTTCAATAATCTACAAAAAAGGGTACGTAAGTATTGAGTTACTTACGTACTCTTTTCTTTTGAGGTTGCTTACCTGCTTTTAATAGTGATTATCGATAGGATGTCGATTTCCGTGGAAATAAAAATAGCTATATCAAGTATTTAAAAGCTCCTATAATCCCCTATTCTACATGTTTGTCTAATCCCTCCAGTATCGGTGAAAGCCAATGCTGTGAGGGATTTTTAGCAACTTCCTGAAAAGGAAAAATGTTAATTCCTATTTATTAACATTCTTCAGTGTTGCCTAGCATCTTTTTCGTTTACGCTTAATAAGTGACTCTGAATATATTTGTTAAATATCTTAGTAATTAATGAATTATTTTGTTGTGTATGTGAAAAAAAGTAGGTGTTTTTTCGTGAGTAAAGAAATTATTTAGAAATTGTTTAGTTACGAGTAGTACTATATAATTGTTAGAAAAGTTTTTTTGTGAAATTTGGATTTTATTAATCTATTTTGACTAAAAAAATCATACTAAAGTATGTGGAGAAGAAAGGGGTTTGTACAGAATGGCGATGAGGAAAAGAAATAACCTATTACGTTGCAAAATACTCGATATGACTAAATATTGAGGATGAATAGATAACGGAAAAATGGCGATAAAAATTACATGTAAGTTTAGCCAAAGGAGTTATTGTTATGACGATAAACACGAAATCGATGAGCTCAGCTTTATTAAATAAAATTCAATTAAAAAAAGCGACAATTGGGGTAATTGGTCTCGGCTATGTAGGCCTACCATTTGCCATTGAAATTGTCCAGAAAGGTTTTCATGTTTTAGGCTTTGATAAAAATCAAGAAAAAATCGCCATGCTGCAAAACGGTGAGAGCTATATAGCTGATATCCCGAAAGAAAATATACAGCAAATATTAAAAGATCAACATTTTGAAGCAACCTTTGATTTTTCCAAACTTGCTTCTGTAGATGTCGTCATTATTTGTGTACCGACTCCTACAACAGTGGATGATACTCCTGATATTTCCTATATAGAAGAGGCAGCACATGACATCGGGCGTTATATTAAAGCAAATGCATTAGTTATTCTTGAAAGTACGACCTATCCTGGGACAACAGAGGAAATTGTTCAGCCTATTTTGCAAAAGCATGGCTTTGCTGTGGGTCAAGATTTATTCTTAGCTTATTCACCAGAGCGAGTGGACCCTGGTAATAGTAATTTTTCAGTTTCCAATACACCCAAAGTTGTTGGCGGTATTACTTCTAATTGTTTGGAAGTTTCAAAGGGTTTTTATGAAACAGTCATTCATACTAGTGTATTTACGGTAACAAGTCCCAAAGTTGCCGAAATGGAGAAATTGCTGGAAAATACATTTCGCCAAATCAATATCGCCCTTGTCAATGAGCTCAGTCAAATGTGCTATAAAATGAACATTGATGTTTGGGAAGTCATAGATGCTGCCTCAACAAAGCCTTATGGGTTTATGCCATTCAAGCCTGGCCCAGGAGTAGGGGGGCATTGTATCCCTGTCGATCCCAAATATTTATTATGGGCGGGTCAACAGCATGGTATCTCAGCAACTTTAATTGAAGCAGCAGATAAAATAAATGATTCGATGCCTAATTTTGTTGTGGAGAGGCTGGAACAGTACTTACGTATTCAAAATATTGAGCTGTGCCACGCAAAAATTGTTATTATTGGTGTCACTTATAAGCCAGATATAAACGACTCACGCGAATCTCCTGCACTACGAGTCATTCAGCAATTACTTGATAGTCAGAGCTCATTACAGATTATCGACCCTTATATACAAACGTTCCCGGTAGAACAAACTCTTTTAAACACAGTTCCTTTAACAGAGAAAAGTGTTAAAGATGCAGATGCTGTGTTGATTTTAACCAATCATTCCAACATTGATTATTCATTAATTGATCAGGAAGCCTCATTAATTTTTGATACTCGTAATACCCATTTTTTATTTAAGAATAAAAATTATTACAGACTATAAGGAGAGTTCGTGGGACATGAAACAGCTAAAAATATGTGGGCTTCTAATCCTGATGTTCTTAGCAGGATGTCAATCCACTCCACAAAAAACGATTCAACCAATTGATTCTTCTATAGAGATTAAGGAATCTGATGGTACGATGAGTGATTCAATCAGTCATGTCGATATTATTAAGCCAAAAGTAGCTCTAACGTTTAATGGCTTTGCGGATAATCAAACAATGGAGCTACTATTGGCGAAATTAGATGAATCTAATATGAAAGCCACCTTTTTCTTAGAGGGGCTACGTGTGGCACAGGAACCAGAGCTTGTTCGAGACATTCTAAAAAGAGGCCATGATGTACAAAACGGTACATTGTCATTTCCAGATGTCACAGGTTTAAACTATGACCAAACCTATGAGGAGATTTATTTAACGAATCAAATATTTGAAGAACATTTAGGATATAAGCCGAAATTTGTTCGAAGTCGTTCAGGTGATATTACAGATAATATGCGCTTAGCAGCTGCTGCACTGGATATGAAGGCAGTGATAGGTTTATCCATTAATCCACTTGATCGAAAAATGCAAAGTGCCCAAGATTTGATTGATTATATTGACAAATATATTGATAGAGGTTCTATTATTCATCTCAACACTTATATTAATCCTGCTATTATAGATGCCATTCCTTTACTAGCACAATTAGCAGAAAAACATGATTACACCATTACGACTTTAAGTGATGTGATAGATGAGAGATATTTAACAAAGTCTTTAGAAGAAATAGCAGGTTATGATGCCGTCAAACCTAATTTGAATTATGAAAATGTTGAACCACATTTGTATTATCGAAAAGAGACCTCTAAAAAAGAAATCGCCATTACCTTTGATGATTGGGCACATGAACAGCAGGTGAAAGCTGTTTTAGATGTATTAAAAAAATATAATATTAAAAGTACATTTTTTTTAATCGGTAGTGGGGTGGAGAAAAATCCACAATTAGCCAAGTTAATACTAGAGGAAGGTCATGAAGTGGCAAGTCACTCTTATTACCATTTAGATGTAACTAAAATGACGCCAGAGGAAATACAAGATGATTTAGTGAAGGCCCATAATGCTCTTACTTATGCGTTACAGGAGCCACCATTACTTTATTTTAGACCAGCACAAGGAATTATGGATGAGCGTACTGCTAAAGTGATTACCGCTGCCGGAATTAAAACCATTGCCATGTATGATATTGCTTCCTTTGACTGGAATTTAGATTACAGTGCTCAGGACATTTATGATCGGGTCATATCTAGAGCAGCACCAGGAAAGGTTATTGTCATGCACATCTTAGACGGTACGAAAACAGTTGAAGCACTTCCATTAATTATTGAAAAGTTGCAACAAGATGGTTATAGCTTTAGTAAAATGTCAAATTGGATTGAAGAAGATGCAAATGGGGATGTGAATAAATGATAAAAACGAAAAAAGAGGTTTTAACAGTACCGCGCTCAGATCGTCGGATTCTATCAAATATTCCTGATCCCGAAAATGTCCGAAACCTTGTCAATCGTCGAGGTGCATCTTATCAGAAAGAAGAAATTGATCCGACAGATGTCAATGAAATTTATCGTCTTCAACAGCTTAGCTTACGCTATGAAACTCATTTTGAGGTTCAGGTTAGAAGAGCAAGACATAAAATGAGTTCAGACAAATACTATGCTGAAGATATTTCCGTAACGGGAATTCTTGTTTATTCTCAACAGCCTCAGCAATTATTAATTGATGAAATTTTAGAAATGAATTTTACGATCCCAGGTGGGGCAATGCCTGAAGGATATGAGGCAAAAGTGAAGTTGAAGGCAAAGGTGATCCGGCATTTTACCAAAGAGGTAGATGGTCAAACGCTATATTACTTTGCTTGCGAATTTCTCCAACCTTTAAATAAATATATGGTAAAAAAACGTTGGGGCATTTCTGTTTTTATGGCGAGTTTATTCTTATTGGTTGTCTCACTTATTGTCATGCTGATGAGAGCAGAAAGTGTTATTTATTTTAGATTCAATAAATTTTTATACCTTTATAGTATTATAGCGGCAACGTTTCTATTAAGTAGATACCTATTTGGTATTTTTTATAAAAATGTACCCATCAATCCAAACTATGAGCCCGGTGTATCCATAATTATCCCTGTGTTTAACGAGGAAGAATGGATACATCGCACGATTTCAAGCTGTATTAATCAGTACTATCCTGTAGATAAGTTAGAAGTCATTGTCGTGGATGATTGCTCTACGGATAGGACGGAGGAAAAAGCTAAGGAAATGATAGATCTTATTCATTTTGAGGGTGGGCGTTTTAAAACTACCGATCGCTTAAAGTTTTCTAAGCTTCCTCAAAATGGTGGAAAACGTGAAGCGCTGGTAGCCGGTGTTCATCAAGCAAAGCATGACTTAGTGGTTTTTGTGGATTCCGATAGTTTTTTGGAGCCACATGCAATCCGCAATCTAGTCCAGCCTTTCCAAGACCCTAAAATGGGTGGTGTAGCTGGACGGACAGAGGTAGAAAATAAATTTACAAATGCTCTGACAAAATTACAGACAGTTCGTTATTATATTGCCTTTCGTATTATGAAGGCCGCTGAATCTTGGTTTGATACGGTGACTTGCTTATCAGGACCATTAGCTTGTTATCGAAAAGAACTTATTTTAAAAAATGAAACAGCCTGGCTCAATCAAAAATTTCTTGGGCAGCCTGCTACATTTGGTGATGATCGTAGTATGACAAACTATATTTTGAAAACACATCGAACAGGTTATCAGGATAATGCCATTTGTTCGACGATTGTTCCCTCTGACACTAAAGTTTTTTTATCTCAGCAAATGAGATGGAAACGTTCTTGGCTAAGAGAATCTTTACGAGCCTTTCTATTTATGTGGAAAAAAGAACCCTTCATGTTCCTTTTCTTCATAATAGGCTTAATTGTCCCAATTGCGGCACCAATTGTCGTCGTCTACAACTTAATCTATGTGCCAATCATGTATGGTGTTTTTCCGACTACCTTTTTACTAGGCTTACTTTTAATGGCCATGCTCATGAGTTTGGCTCATCTATTCTTTAGGAAAAGTAAATTATGGTTATTCGGGTTTATCTTCGTTCTTTATTATGAATTTATTTTGCTCTGGCAAATGCCAGTTGCATGGGTAACATTCTGGAAATCAACATGGGGAACAAGGGAAACACCACAAGACGTTTTGGCAAAAGAAAAGAAAATGGAAAAGCAAAAATTACGAAAATCCCGATTTTCAATGTTGAAAATTAGAAAAATGGGTGAGAAGGAATGAAAGAAAAAAATGTAATTTTACAGCCAGCTAAAAAAAATCGAAGGAAAATTATACGCTCGATTATACAATTAGTAGTTGTTATCTTTTTAGCAGTCGTGTTAATTAAAGCCGTCTTTCTGACAGACAAGCGATTTGCTGAGGCGGTCCCGTTAAACAATAAAGACGGATTTATTGCACTGTCCTATTTTGGTGTAAGTAGAAATGACTCCTCTAAATACGTGTCAAAGAAAAATTTAGAAGAACAGCTTACATTGCTTGAAAAACAAGGCTATCAAACGATTACACAAAAGGATATATTGGATTTTTATCAAAAGAATAAACCACTACCAGAAAAAGCCTTGTTTTTATCATTTGAGGATGGCCGTACCGATTCTAGTATTTTCGCACAAAACGTTATGGAAAAATTAAATTATAAGGCTACGATGTTTACGTATGCCAATAAAATGGATACCCGCGACCATAAATTTTTAAAGCCAAAAGATTTGAAGTTGATGGAGAAAAGCGGCTATTGGGAATTAGGCTCTAACGGATATCGACTAACCTACATTAATATTTTTAATGATAAAGGGCAGTCCTTAGGGATGATTGACGAAAATAATATACCGAATAAAACAACAATTGAATACTATAACCACTATTTAATGGATTTTATTCGTAATCAATATATGATCCCAAGTGAAACTCGACAAGAGATGGAAGCTCGAATTAAGAAGGATTACAAGCTTATGCAGGAAATTTATCAGCAAGAGTTTGGGGAAGTTCCTAAAGCCTATGCCATTATGCATGCTAATTCATTGTATAATAATATGGACCCTCTGGTGCAGAGTGTGAATGACAAGGAAATTAAAGACAAGTTTCGTATGCACTTTAATTTAGAATTGAGTGCCTATAATGATAAAGATAGTGATCTATATAACTTGAATCGATTACAAGTTTCTCCTTATTGGTCAACCAATCATGTCATGATGAAAATTAAACAGGCAAGTAATCAAAATATCGAATTTAAAATAGGAGATCCTCAATTAGCCCAAAAATGGCAAACCATTAATGGGGCAGCAGAATTTGATAATAATGAAGTTACATTAACATCGGCTCCTTCTAGTGAAGGTAGGATTCTCTTAAAGGAGATGATGCCACAGCAATATAACGTGAACTTTACATTTAAAGGTAATGTTGTTGGTGAACAAGCGTTGTATGTAAATTATGATGAGAAAACAAATAGCTATTTACGTATTGCCTTGGTAGACAATGAGCTTGTAGTGAGTGAAAAATTACCTGCTTCAGATATTGTGGAAAAGGCTCGTTTCCCATTGAATGAGATTAAGTGGAATGAAGAGGAGTATGCGTTTAATAAGGCGACCGTCTATACGTATCAGGACACCCAAAAGGGATCGCGGATTGTTGAAGAAGAATACCCAAGAAACTTAACTAAAAATAGAGTATTTAACATTACAGTAAATAAGGATAAAATAAAAGTAGATGTAGATCATGTATTATCTGAAACTATTCAAATAAACCCTGGCCTCCATGGCTCTCAAATTGGATTTGGAGCATTGTTTAGCCATAAAGATACATCTCATGAACAGTATGCAGATGATATATACGATACAATAATTGAAGATATTTTAATTACAGATAGGAAAGATCAAACTATTTTTACAAACCAATATACGAATTTCGAGAAGGTTAAGCATAAAAGCACAACATTGTTTAATCATGTTGTAGATTTCTTTATTGAAACCTTCTAATTTGGGGTGAAATTTGAAACAAGTGAAAAATTTTATATTATTTATCTGTATAGCCCTGTTGTTTATCACTGCTTGTAGTAATAGTAAAGAACCACCTGCTATAGCAAAGGAAGAATTAAAGGATAAAGCGAAGTTGCGTTTATCGATGTGGTTACCTGAATGGCAAAATCAATCAGCCTTAGAAGATGTCCAAAACTCCCAACAAGGATTACAAGATATGCGCGTTTTCGGTGCCTATTTTAATCATAAAGATGAATTGCTATTAACGGATAATGCAGTCGATATGTTGCGACAGACACAGCAGCAATTCAATGAATCACATCATGTAATTCTAACGCTTATAAATGATTATGTGACAGATAATGCCTCTTCTGTTCAAAAGGATAGTACACTTTTGCATAGGTTAGTACAGGATTCTTCAGCAAGAAAAAAGCATATCAATAATATATTGCAGGTAGTTGAACAATACCAACCAGATGGCATTGAAATTGATTATGAAAAGATAGCTAAAGAAGACCTTTCAAAATATGTTCAATTTTTAAAGGAGCTATACCGAGAACTTGCGAAAAAGAATGTTACACTGCATGTAGTGCTAGAGCCGAGCTTTCCATTTGATGTGAAGTTACCGAATGGGCCTAGCTATACCGTAATGGCTTATAATGTACATGGCTATCATAGTGGTCCAGGTGCGAAGGCTACATTTTCATTTCTTAATGATTTAATAAAAAATATCAAAAAATCCAACCAAAAATTAGCTATCGCCTTTGCTACAGGTGGTTTCGATTGGGTAGCTCAAGGTAATACGGTTGCATTAACGGAACTTGAGGCGGAGAAAGTATTAGCTGAAACAAACGCAAAGAAACAACGAGATAAAGCAAGTGGTGCTGTTTATTTTACGTATACAGATACTAGCAATATGAGTCATGAGATTTGGTATGCTGATCAGGAAACACTTGAAAAATGGGTCAAATATGTCCAAAGGAAAAGCTATCATGATGTAGTGTTGTGGCGTGCTGGTGGATTAGGTGTCAAAACATTACAGTGGATTAATGAGCAAGAAACTGGTGAGCGTTTGTCTCCCTAAAAAATCGGTAATATAGACACGTTCAACAAAAGTCATCGAGAAGTTCACGCTCGATGGCTTTTTGTCATTCTCTTGTTCGATTTTTGGAGAAACAAAACAGAAATGATGTTGACAAAGAATGAAATCAATAAACGTAACGATTTGCCAATTAGTTACCCAAAACCCTTCAATTTGGGAAAGTCGAGCGAACGTAGAGAGGGAAGCGGCTCGCCTCGGCCGTCATATCCAGGTTTTACCTTATTTGATTGTAAAAAAAGACTATCGGCAAACTCAAAATTTTTGAGTTTATCTATAGTCCCAAATCGCCAGTAAAGGCAATTTTTTTATTGAAATTGAGATAGACGTGAAAAGAAATCTTTGACGAAATTTAAAAAAATGGCTTCTGATGGGGCGATTTCTCGATTTACAGGAGAAATAATACCAACCGTCCTTGGAATGGAGGGTGATTCAATAGGCACCTTTACAGTAAAGCGAGCAGCAGAATCGTAAAGTGAACTTTCTGGTAACAGACTAACGCCTATTCCAGCTGCTACTAAGCCTTTAAGTGCATCCAAATCTTCACCCTCTGAAATAATATTAGGCATAAAGCCTGCAGCACGACAAGCATCCATTGCCACTTTATGTAATATATAACCATTTGGAAATAACACAAATAAATCATTTCTCAATTCAGCAAGCTGAATACTCTCTCTTTTTGCTAACGGATGATTAGCTGGTAGAAGAGCGGCAATATTTTCCGTAAACAATATAGTCGACTCAATGGATTCATCTTTTGGAGGAAGCGGACCTAAAAAGGCAAGGTTTAACTCTCGATTTTTGACAGCATCAATTAAAAATCGATAAGATCCTTGTCGTAGCTGAAATTGCAAATTGGGATACTCTCGTTTAAAGGCTGAGATAACGGTTGGCAGTACATAGCTTGCTAAACTTGTTGGAAAGCCAATCTTAATAGAGCCCTTAGCAGGATCAAGATACTCTTCTACTTGTTTGGCAGCAAAATCAATGGCCTTCAATGCCGTAATGGTATGTTCAAGAAAGGTCTTTCCAATCGGCGTTAATTTCACATTGCGTCCCACTCGTTCAAATAACGGAGTGCCTAACTCATCTTCAAGATTTGCGATTTGCCGACTAATGGCTGATTGAGCGACGTGAAGATGCTCAGCAGCTTCTGAAATATGCTCGCGTTCAGCAACCTCCACAAAATAGCGTAATTGACGTAACTCCACTAACATTTCACCTCTATTAATCTAAAAATAAGATTGATTATAGCTCAATTATATAATATTGAAGATAAAAAGTGACTGTAAATACAAAAAAAGTTTAAGTATTCAGTAATCTTGCACAATAGAATTTTTTAGTGTGTAAAAGAGACTGCCATGAAAATATCTTATTTTTAATTGATTCCATTTTAATGAAATAGGTTATAGTATAGTTATGGTTGTTACTGCAAATTTGTCACAAAACCTCTACAATTAGCCCTTTTCACGAGGTTTACACTATGTAGCTAGATGAAATCAATTCTCAATTAGAGATATTTCATTGAAAATGAAGAAAGTCTATTCTCAATATCTATTCCAGATAGTAATAATCTGAAAATGCTTACAAAGCCTTTATTTTTCAAGATTTTATTTGAGGAGAAGGAAAGTAATTGAAATGGTTTGCATAGAGAACGATTTTCAGTTAAGATTAGAATGATGATAATTAAGGAATGGTTGACCCATTCACTGAACACTATGGAGGTATTTTCATGTCAACTTTAGTTATTAAAGATCTTCACGTTGCTATCGACGGAAAAGAGATTTTAAAAGGCGTAAATCTTACAATTAATACAAACGAAATTCACGCAATCATGGGACCAAACGGAACTGGTAAATCCACACTAGCTTCTGCTATTATGGGTCATCCTAAATATGAGGTTACTTCGGGTACTGTTGAGCTAGATGGCGAAGATGTACTTGAGATGGAAGTAGACGAGCGTGCTCAAGCTGGTTTATTCCTAGCTATGCAATACCCATCTGAAATTGCGGGTGTTACAAATGCTGATTTCTTACGCTCAGCTATCAATGCTCGCCGTGAAGAGGGCGATGAAATTTCATTAATGAAATTTATCCGTGAATTAGATAAAAACATGGAATTCCTAGAAATGAACGAAGATATGGCTCAGCGTTATTTAAATGAAGGTTTCTCTGGCGGTGAGAAAAAACGTAATGAGATTCTTCAATTAATGATGATTAAACCGACGTTCGCAATTTTAGACGAAATTGACTCTGGACTTGATATTGATGCACTTAAAGTAGTATCTAAAGGAATTAACGCAATGCGCGGTGAAGGCTTTGGCTGCTTAATGATCACGCACTATCAACGTCTACTTAACTATATTACACCAGACCATGTACACGTAATGATGCAGGGACGTGTTGTGAAATCAGGTGGTGCAGAGCTGGCACAACGCTTAGAAGCAGAAGGCTATGACTGGATTAAAAAAGAATTAGGTATTGAAGAAGAAACAGAAGAACAAGAAGCATAAGAGGGAGGACGAACTAGCATGACAGTGGAACTTAACTTGCCTGTAACAGTACAGGACGTGCGCTCGTTCTCAGAAGCAAATGGTGAACCAACTTGGTTTACAGAGCTTCGCGCGGCAGCACTAGACAAAGTAACTGGTTTAGATTTGCCAAAACCAGATAGAACTAATATTACAAAATGGGATTTCATGAACTTCCCAGCATTTACAGTTCATAGTGAGGCATTTCCATCGTTGGATGCTTTACCTGAAGAAGCAAAAGGGTTAATTGACCTTGAAGCGCAAGAGAATCTTTATATTCAGCGCAATAATACACCAGCTTACATTAAAATATCACAAGAGCTTGTTGATAAAGGCGTTGTTTTTACGGATATTTTTACAGCAGTTCGTGAACATGGTGAGCTTGTTCAAAAATACTTTATGACTGAAGCTGTTAAAGTGGATGAACATAAGTTAACAGCGCTTCATACAGCACTAGTTAATGGTGGCGTATTTGTTTACGTCCCAAAAAATGTAGTCATTGAACAACCACTTCAAGTTGTTTTCTTAAACGATAATGCTGAAGCATCATTATACAACCATGTATTAGTAGTGGCAGAAGCAAATTCTGCTGTAACATACGTGGAAACATATGTTTCCACGGTGGAACAAGCAAAAGGCCAAGCAAATATTATTGCGGAAGTAGTTGTCCAAGATAATGCGCAAGTAACATATGGAGCAGTAGATGTACTTGCAAAAGGCTTTACGACTTATGTAAACCGTCGTGCACGCTTAGCACGTGACGCAAAAGTAGATTGGGCTCTTGGTTTAATGAATGACTCAGATACAATCTCAGAAAATATTACTCATCTAATTGGTGACGGTTCACATGCAGATACAAAAACAGTAGTTGTTGGTCGTGGAGAACAAAAACTTAACTTCACTACGGAGGTTCGTCACTGGGGTAAAAACTCAAACGGGCATATCTTAAAGCATGGTGTTATGAAAGATGCAGCTCAATCTATCTTTAATGGTATTGGCTATATCGAACATGGTGCGACGAAAGCAGATGCACAGCAAGAATCACGTGTATTAATGCTTTCAGAAAAAGCTCGTGGGGATGCAAATCCAATTTTATTAATTGATGAAGATGATGTAACAGCAGGACACGCAGCATCTGTTGGTCGAGTAGATCCATTACAGCTTTACTATTTAATGAGCCGTGGTATCTCGAAAGCAGAAGCAGAGCGCCTTGTTATCCATGGATTCCTTGCGCCAGTTGTTACGCAATTACCAATTGAGGGCGTTCAAAAGCAACTGACGGAGGTTATCGAAAGGAAAGTTCGCTAATGATGAATAAAGACATTAAAAGCTATTTCCCAATTTTAAATCAGGATGTAAATGGTCATAGACTTGTTTATCTTGATAGTGCGGCAACGTCTCAAAAACCTGTTCAAGTGATTGAGGCAATTAAAGCCTATTATGAATTTGATAATTCCAATGTTCACCGTGGAGTGCATACTCTAGGGAACCGTGCTACAGATAAATATGAAGGTGCACGTGAAAAGGTTCGTAAGTTTATTAACGCTCAATCAACACAAGAAATTATTTTTACTCGTGGAACAACGACCTCTTTAAATACAGTAGCAGCCAGTTATGGACGTGCAAATGTTGCTGAGGGTGATGAAATTGTCATTACTCAAATGGAGCATCATTCCAATATTATTCCTTGGCAACAGTTAGCCAAAGAAAAAAAGGCGACATTGAAGTACATTGAGCTAGAAGCTGATGGAACGATTAGTCTAGAAAAAGTACGCGCAACGATTACACCTCAAACGAAAATCGTTTCGGTGTCAATGGCATCAAACGTGCTTGGAACTATAAATCCAATTAAAGAAATTGCGCAAATTGCACATGCTAATGGTGCTGTTATGGTAGTTGATGGAGCTCAAGCGGCTCCGCATATGAAAATTGATGTGCAAGAATTGGATGTAGATTTCTTAGGGTTCTCTGGGCATAAAATGTGCGGACCTACTGGAATAGGTGTACTATATGGTAAAAAGGAACACCTTGAAAAGATGGAGCCAATTGAATTTGGTGGCGAAATGATCGATTTTGTTGGGTTATATGATTCAACGTGGAAGGAATTACCGTGGAAATTTGAAGGTGGAACGCCTATTATTGCAGGTGCAATAGGATTAGGAGCTGCTATTGATTTCTTAACTGAGATTGGGCTAGATAATATTGCAGAACATGAACATAAGCTTGTTGGCTATGCAATGGATCAGCTTGAAACAATTGACGGTTTGAAAATTTTCGGCCCACGTGACCCAATGAAACGTTGTGGACTTGTGACATTTAATTTGGATGATGTCCATCCACATGATGTGGCAACGGTGCTTGATATGAATGGTATTGCTGTTCGTGCGGGTCATCATTGTGCGCAACCACTAATGAAATGTCTTCAGCAAGTAGCGACAGCGCGTGCAAGCTTCTATCTGTACAATACAGAGGAGGATATTGACCGTCTTGTTGCAGGGTTACGTTCTGCGAAGGAGTATTTTGGCGATGTCTTTTAATAATTTAGATCAACTATATCGTTCAGTCATTATGGATCACTATAAAAATCCTCGTAATAAGGGTTCTTTAGAAGGTGAAGCTGTAACGATTGATATGAACAATCCGACATGTGGAGACCGTATACACTTAACATTAAAAGTGACTGACGGTGTTGTAGAGGATGCCAAATTTGAAGGTGAAGGCTGTTCAATTTCTATGTCCTCTGCATCCATGATGACTCAACTTATCAAAGGGAAAAAGGTAGATGAAGCTTTAGAGCTTGCTGATATTTTTTCTAAAATGATGATGGGTGAAGAGTATAGCGATAAATATGACCTTGAGGATGTTGAAGCACTGCAAGGTGTCTCTCAATTCCCTGCACGTATTAAATGTGCAACATTAGCTTGGAAAGCAATGGAAAAAGGTGTGAAATAAAGCATACTGCCTTGTCAGCTGGGTGAAAGTGACATACTTTCACTCATGGCAAAGGTTGAATACCTCGAAAATATAGCTCAATGAACGGAGGAGAAACGATGGCTAAAAAAATGCCTGATATCGGCGATTACAAATACGGTTTCCATGACAAGGACGTATCAATTTTCCGTTCAAAACGTGGTTTGACTGAAGAAATCGTCCGTGAAATTTCAAATATGAAACAAGAGCCAGAGTGGATGCTAGAGTACCGCTTAAAGGCACTTGAAACATTTTATACAAAACCAATGCCGCAATGGGGTGGCGATCTTGGCGATTTAGATTTTGATGAAATTACGTACTATGTGAAACCATCAGAAGCGACACAAAAATCATGGGATGAAGTTCCTGATGAAATCAAAGCTACTTTTGATAAATTAGGTATTCCAGAAGCAGAACAAAAATATCTTGCGGGTGTATCTGCGCAGTATGAGTCAGAGGTAGTTTATCACAACATGAAGCAAGACCTTGAAGATCTTGGTATTGTGTTTAAAGATACAGACTCAGCATTACGTGAAAACGAAGATATTTTCAAACAATATTGGGGTAAAGTAATCCCATACACAGATAATAAATTTGCGGCATTGAACTCAGCTGTATGGTCAGGTGGATCATTTATCTATGTACCACCAGGCGTTAAAGTTGAAACACCTCTACAAGCTTACTTCCGCATTAACTCTGAAAACATGGGTCAATTCGAACGTACGCTAATTATTGTGGATGAAGGCGCACATGTACACTATGTTGAAGGTTGTACAGCCCCTGTTTACACAACAAACTCTTTACACTCAGCTGTTGTAGAAATTGTTGTTCGTAAAGATGCCTACTGCCGTTATACAACGATTCAAAACTGGGCAAACAACGTATACAATCTTGTAACGAAACGTACAGTTGTTGAAGAAAACGGTACAATGGAATGGATTGATGGTAACATCGGTTCTAAATTAACAATGAAATACCCAGCATGTATCCTAAAAGGTGAAGGCGCTCGTGGTATGACGCTATCTATCGCATTAGCAGGTAAAGGTCAACATCAACATGCTGGAGCGAAAATGATTCATATGGCACCAAACACATCTTCTACAATCGTTTCTAAATCGATTGCTAAACAAGGTGGTAAGGTAACATATATGGGACAAGTTCGTTTCGGTCCTAAAGCTAGTGGTGCTCGTGCCAATATTGAATGTGATACGCTGATTATGGATAACCAATCAACATCTGATACAATTCCATACAACGAAATCCTTAATGATAATGTTTCTTTAGAGCATGAAGCTAAAGTTTCAAAAGTGTCTGAAGAACAATTATTCTATTTAATGTCTCGCGGAATCTCTGAAGAAGAAGCGACAGAAATGATTGTAATGGGCTTCATTGAGCCATTTACAAAAGAATTACCAATGGAATACGCAGTAGAAATGAACCGTCTTATCAAGTTTGAGATGGAAGGTTCTATTGGGTAATTTATCAATTAACCCTTGTCACAACGATGTGTGTGGCAAGGGTTTTTGTTTTGTAAAGAAAACAACTTCCTTAATATATTGAAATAATAGTGGATTTTTATAAGGAGACATACTAAAATGATAATGAGAATCAATATCAATTAAAGAAGGGAGAATGAATACGTGAGAAACAAGTTTCTATTTATTAGTATCATAGCGGTATTTATGCTGAGCCTCGCTGCATGCGGAGAGAAGAAAACAACAGAGGAAGATAGGTCCACAGAGTCGATGAAAGAGGAAGTGGCACAAACACAAGATAGTACTACCAATGAAAATTTGACAAGAACAATAGATTATCTAGGAGAAAGCTATGAAGTGCCAGAAAAGGTCGAAAGAATTGTTGTGACGGGTGCGATGGAAGCCATGGAAGATATGGTGGTACTTGATGTCCATCCAGTAGGAGCGATTGCGGTTGGTGGTAAATTCCCTGAGTTATACGCTGCTGTTACAGATAAGGCAGAGTCGATTGGGGAGAAGATTAAGCCAAACTTTGAAAAAATATTAGAATTAGATCCAGATGTGATTTTAGGCTCAACGAAATTTCCAGAGGAAGTACAAAGTAAATTAGAAAAAATTGCTCCAACCATTTTAGTTTCGCATATCTCTACGAATTGGGAATCTAATTTAAACTTATTAGCTGAATTAACAGGCAAGCAAGCAGAGGCAGAAAAAATATTATCTACATATAAGGCAGATATTGAAACGGCAAAGTCTAGCTTAACAAAAAAACTAGAAGACAAAAAAGTAGCAGCCATTCGAATTCGTGGGGGACAAGCTTATGTCTATCCAAAAGAAGTATTTTTAAACCCTGTTCTATATGGTGAGCTTGGTTTAGAAGTTCCTGCTGAAATTGCTAAGGCAACATCTCAAGAAGCGATTTCTGTTGAGCAACTAGCGGATATGAATCCAGATTTTTTATTTGTCCAGTTTTCAACGGATGAAAATGCGGATGCTCCAAATGCGTTAGAAGATTTTAAACAGAATCCCATTATCCAAAATATAAATGCCTTTAAAAATGAGCAAGTGTTTGTTAATGTTGTGGACCCACTAATGGAAGGTGGCCCAGCGTTTAGTCGTATTACTTTTTTAGAGGCAATCCAACAAAATCTTGATAAATAGCTTGTTTGGCATGAGTTCAATCCTATAAGGACTCATGCTTTTTCTTGTGAAAAGCTATATTTTTTTTACATGATGTTTAATTGTAGGAGAAGACTGTATGCTATGATTATGTTGTAGATAAAGGAGGATGTCACATGATTGTAGTTGGATTAACTGGATGGGGCGATCACCCTTCACTTTATAGTGGAGTGACTTCTTCAAAGGATAAATTATTTGACTATACAGGTCATTTTTTAGCGGTGGAAGTAGATACTTCTTTTTATGCCATACCATCCAAAGATAATGTTCGTAAATGGTGTGAGAATACACCGGAGAATTTTCGTTTTGTAGTGAAGGCCTATCAAGGCATGACTGGACATTTACGGGGAGATATTCCCTTTGAATCAAAGAATGATATGTTTAACGCTTTTATTGAATGTGCCCAAGAATTTAAACGTTTTGGAAAATTAGGAATGATTTTAGCTCAGTTTCCACCATGGTTTGATTGTCAGTCAAAAAATGTTCAATACTTATTGTATATTCGTCAACAATTAAAGGATTTCCAAGTGGCTATCGAATTTCGCAATCAAACATGGTATGCAGATAATGTAGTACAACAAACAATGGACTTTTTAAGAGAGCATCAATTTATTCATACGATTTGTGATGAGCCGCAGGCTGGCGTAGGATCGGTACCCTTCTATCCTGTAGTAACTGCCGATAAGGCGCTGGTGCGTATTCATGGGCGAAATATACATGGCTGGCGTAATACAGGGAATGCAGAAAACTGGCGCAAAGTGCGCTTTTTATATGACTACAATAAAGAAGAATTGCAACAGCTTGGGCAGCAAATTCTCAAGCTTGAGCCAGAGGTGCAGGAACTTTTTATATTATTTAATAATAATTCAGGTAATCATGCAGCGAAGAACGCAAAGGAATTACAGGGTGTTTTGAATATTAAAGATGTTGGGTTAGCGCCTAAACAATTAAACATGTTTGAAGGGGAAGTATAATGGCGTTTATTTTATTAGTAATTATTGCATTATTTTCAGGTCTCCTTGGCTCATTAGTTGGGCTTGGTGGTGGCGTGGTATTAGTGCCAGCAACTTTATATATCGGTTTAAACCTTGGTATGATCCCAGATATAACACCACAAAAAGTTGTTGGTTTATCTGTTGTCATGATGATTTTTACAGGACTTGCCTCGACATTAAGCTATATGAAATCGAAAACGGTGGATTATAAAACTGGTTATATATTTTTTATCGGCAGTATTCCAGGCTCCATTTTGGGTGCATGGGTTAATAAAGGATTAGATTTACCATCCTTCAATTTATACTTTGGTATTTTGCTTATTATTTTATCCATTATTTTACTTGTCCGCGACAAATTGAAGCCGGTAGAATGGTTTGTGAAAAATGGCCTGCAACAGGAGTTTACTGATGCACAAGGGAAAACCTTTGTCTATGGCTATCCGATTTGGTTTGCCATTTTATTTACATTTGGGGTAGGGTTTGCCTCAGGTCTGTTTGGTATAGGTGGGGGCTCAATGATTGTGCCAGCTATGATTATTTTGTTCTTATTTCCACCACATGTAGCAATAGCAACTTCGATGTTTTTAGTTTTTTTAACGTCTGTTGTAAATACGGCTAGCCATATATATTTAGGGCATGTTCCATGGCTTTATACAATTCCCGTAATACCAGGAGCATATATTGGAGCGAAGCTAGGTGCAGCCTTAAATAAAAAAATTAAATCAGATACGCTTGTACTGGTTCTTCGGATTATTTTATTATTATTAGGAATTCGTTCCATCGTTGAAGGGATATTGGCTTAATCGGCTATACTAGCGAATGAAATGAGGTGGCTTTAATGCTTGAAAAAATCCATATTTTTCACACAAATGATTTGCATAGTCATTTTAAGTATTGGCCACGAATGCAAAGCTATGTGAAAGAGAAGCGCAGCAGTCTAGCGAAAATAGGGGAAACAAGTTATTTGTTTGATGTGGGGGATCATTTAGATCGCTCTAATATTTATACTGAAGCGACGATTGGTAAGGGGAACGTACAATTACTTAATGAGGCAGCATACGATGTAGTGACAATTGGGAATAACGAGGGCATTACATTGTCCCATGATGAGCTTTTTCATTTATATGATGATGCGAATTTTGATGTTGTCGTAGGTAATATTGATGCGTATCAGGGGAGAAATCCAGCCTGGCTGAAGCCCTATGTTGTGCTTACAACGGAAAAGGGTACGAAGCTAGGAATAATTGCAGCAACGGCTATGTTTGAAGTGTATTATCAGGCGTTAAATTGGCAAATGGTTGAAGCACGAAGCACACTTCTTCGTTTAGCTCATCAACTACGTAAAGAGGTTGATATTGTTTTATGCCTATCCCATTTAGGGATAACTGAAGACGAGCTATTAGCAGAGGAATGTCCAGAAATTGACGTCATATTTGGATCACATACACATCATGTCTTGCCAGAAGGGAAACTCGTCAATGGTGTTTTATTGACAGGTGGAGGAAAATTTGGTCAATACACAGGACATCTTGTTATCGAATATGATAAAAAAATGAGGAAAATTGTTGAAAAAAAGGATGCTTTAATTCATAATAAGGACTTGCCAAATATCCAAAACGAACAGCAAATTGTACAATCCCTAGAGGATGAAGGAATTAGAATATTGGATACGCCAGTATTTACGACAAAGAAATCTTATAATAAGGAATGGTTCCACTACTCACAGCTATCTGATTTATTTGCACATGCTATTTTAGAAAAAAGTGGTGCTGATTGTGCCTTGTTTAATGCTGGTATTTTTTTAGACGGTCTCCCAAAGGGAACTGTGACAGCATTAGATTTGCATCGAATTTTTCCACATCCTATTAATTTATGTACAATTGAATTATCTGTTATGGAAATGAAGGAAATCTATATGCAATCCAAAAATGAGGAATGGCCTTATATTGAATTAAAAGGATTAGGGTTTAGAGGTGTGATCTTTGGAAAAATGTTGACATATGGTTTTTCCATGAACGACAATCGTCAGTTGTTAATTAATGGTAAGCTGGCAGATGACAATCACATCTATAAACTTGTTACATTAGATTTGTTTACTTTTGGATATTTTTATCCAAGTTTCAAATATGCAAAGAAGCAATATATTTTACCAGAATTTTTACGAAACATTATGATAGATTATGGTCAAAGTTTCTTTAAGTAATAGAGTGAGCTTAAAGAATGGATTGGGGAAGAAATCATGCGATTAATTTCAATCGATGTATTAAAAGAAGGAATGGTATTAGGCAGAACCATTTGGAATGAGGCGGGGCATCCGCTTTTAAAGAAGGATGTTATCATTAATGACCGTATTATTCAGCGACTTCAACAGTTAAATACACATTACCTATACATTGACGATGATATTTCGGAGGGCATTGAAGTAGAAGAAACTGTGCCACCTGCAATGCGAAATAAAGTCATTACAACAATTAAAGATTCATTTCAATCAATCGATGGTTTAAATTCAGTAAATGCCTCTTATATATTAGATCAACAATCAAAGACAATTGTCTCGATTGTAGATGAATTACTTTCTGCTGTTACTGGAAATGATGAAATTTTAACGATATTAACAGATGCTTATTTATTTGATGAGTATTTATATCAACACTCCTTTCAAGTGACACTTTACTCGATAGCCATCGCCAAAGAGCTCGGCTACTCTGCTGAGGATTTACGGTTAGTAGGGATAGGTGCATTACTACATGATGTAGGTAAACTAATGGTACCAAAAGATATCCTAACGAAACCAGGTCGCTTAACCAATGAAGAATTTGAAGCCATGAAAATGCATGCCCGCTATGGCTTTGATTTATTACGCAATTTACATTCTATTTCATTGCTTGTGGCCCATTGTGCGTTTCAACATCATGAGCGTATAGACGGTAGTGGCTATCCACGAGGACTAGTTGATTTTGAAATTCACCCATTTGCCAAGATTATTGGCGTGGCTGATGTTTTTGACGCGGTTACGACTAATCGAGTATATCGTGAAAAAATGCTTCCTTCACAGGGACTAGCTATTGTAGAGGCAGGCTCTGGTACGCTATATGATGCTCGCATTGTAAATGCCCTAAAAAGAGCAGTCGTTCATTATCCAAATGGAGTTATCTTAAAATTATCAGATGGTCGACGTGGCATAGTATCTAGACAAAACCCGTTGGATGCCGCATTACCATGGATTCGTATTTTTGAGGAGCAAAATCAATTGCTCGCAGCTACATATGAAATCAATTTAGTGGACTTTCCTAGCATTCTAATTGAAAATGTTGAGACGGATTACATGGTTCCTGCAAAGGTAGAATAAAATACTCCTCCTGTTCATACGTTATGGAACAGGAGGAGATTTTTTTGTTTTTCCCTCGAAAAAGGATGAAATTGCGCTCTTATCATAAAAGGGGAATACGTCTTAATCGTTTAACCATTTTAATTGTTAGTATGGTTGTTTGTCTTATATTATTTATTTATTATTTAAATGAACGGCTCATGCCCACCTATTTGCAATATGCAGAAGTACAAACTACAAAAATTGCATCATATGTAGTAAGTAAAGCCATTAACTCACGTACCTCCAATGTATTAGATGTAAATGATATCATTGAAGATATTCCTCCAGGTAGTTCTGATATGATGACAACCAAGTTTAATACGGAAATTATTAATCGCGTTCGAGCGGAGACATTAGAGCTTGTAAAAATGTATTTAGAGCAGGCAGAACAAGGAGAACTATCACATTTACCTGAATTAGATAATGTTGAATATGATATTAATAGAATTCAGGAAGGGGATGGTATTGTCTTTTTTGTACCACTCGGGCAAGCAGCGAATATTCCTTTGCTCGGAAATTTAGGACCAAAAATCCCTATACGATTCCATGTGATAGGAAATGTCCATAGTAACGTGACCTCATCTATTCAGGAATTTGGGATTAATAGTGCGTATGTTGAGGTGGGCATTCATTTAGAGGTAAATGTCCAAATTATTGTTCCTTTTGCAAGTAAATCTTCAACCGTTGCACAGGATATTCCTGTTGCTATGGGGTTAACTAGAGGTCCAGTACCGAACATCTATACCAATAGCAGTGATGCACCTCAACCTTCCATTGAAATACCTGTGCCTTTTAAATAGAAATGTTTACTGTGATAGTTGTTGGAGTTCATTTAATATGTTACATTGACAACAGTGAAGATAGTTAATATAAAAAATGCATATTTTTGATAGGGGCGATATCCGTATGACATCTTGTAAACCTACAAGTAAAGAAGAACATTTAAGAAAACCAGACTGGCTAAAAATAAAACTAAACACTAATGATGAATATAAAGGTCTTAAAAAGCTTATGCGTGAGAAAAATCTTCATACTGTTTGTGAAGAGGCTCGCTGTCCAAATATTCATGAATGCTGGGGAGAAAGACGTACGGCTACAATGATGATTCTTGGTTCGGTTTGTACACGTGCTTGTCGATTCTGTGCAGTAAAAACAGGTTTACCAAATGAGTTAGACTTGGCAGAGCCAGAACGCGTTGCAGATTCAGTAGCTATTATGAACCTAAAACACGTTGTCATTACTATGGTAGCGCGTGACGATTTAAAAGATGGTGGAGCGGAAGTTTTAGCAGAAACAGTACGTGCTATTCGTCGCAAAAGTCCTTTCACATCTGTTGAAGTATTACCATCTGATTTAGGTGGTATGAAGGAGAATCTTCAAATGCTAATGGATGCGAAGCCAGACATTTTAAACCATAACATTGAAACCGTACGTCGTTTAACACCAAGAGTCCGTGCTCGTGCAAAATACGAGCGTTCTTTGGAGTTCCTACGTCTAGCTAAAGAAATGCAACCAGAAATTCCGACGAAATCATCGTTAATGATTGGTTTAGGAGAAACGCATGAAGAAATTTTAGAAGTAATGGATGATTTACGAGCAAATAATGTGGATATCATGACGATTGGTCAATATTTACAGCCTACGAAAAAGCATTTACCAGTTAAAAAATATTATTCACCGATAGAGTTTGGGAAACTGCGAAAAATTGCTATGGAAAAAGGCTTTAAACATTGCGAAGCTGGCCCACTTGTACGTAGTAGTTATCATGCTGACGAACAAGTAAATGCTGCAACAAAAGAACGTCAGTTACAAGCAGAGCTCTAAACGTCAAGGATGAACAAGAGGGTGGTGTCACTTTGATCATAGTTGAAGGATTAGAATATGAACTATTAGAAGATTTTCGCGAAGCCTTTCAGGAGGAAGTTTTTCAGGAAAGGTATTCCGATATATTAGCTAGATACGACTATATAGTAGGTGATTGGGGCTATAATCAATTACGATTAAAGGGCTTTTTTGATGATAAAAATCAAAAGTCAACTTTTGATACGAAAATAAGCACGCTTCAAGATTATTTATATGAATATTGTAATTTTGGCTGCGCTTATTTTGTCTTACGTAAAACAGGGAAAGTTATGAAACAGCCAGAGGTGCTGGATGTGAATGAAGTAACTGCACAGCCAACCGACCAAGAACCATTAGCAGAATAAAAAGAAGAAACTTGATGTGATCATACATCAAGTTAGACTGTAGACAAAAGTCATCGAGAAGTTTATTCTCGATGGCTTTTGTCATGTTTCTTTCTCTTTCATTTTCAATATCTGGTAAATCATTGCTGTATCCAACATACTCTTCGAGCATAGAGGCTCTCTTAAGCTGTCTGCCACGTCCAAGTAGCTAGTTTCTTTAAATTCATGGCAGCAAAAGTAAGCATCGCCTGCACATGGACCATTTTTTTAGACCTCTTAAGGTTGTCCATCGCATACCATGCTTTTCTTTTGCATCCGCAAAGACACGCTCAATCGTTTCTTTGCGCTTGGCATAAATCTGTTTGATGTCATAGGAAGGGCGTAAATGTTCAGCTTCCTCCACATACGACGCCCAAATATGACGTTGAATGAGTTTTTGATGATGCTTACTTTCTGTACATTGGGAAAGGCTTGGACACCTCGCACAAATCAAAGGATTCGATTTATATTGGCGATATCCTTCCTTCGTCGTTGTCGCATACTTCAATATCTGCCCTTTGTTTCTTTCCATTCTTCCTTTTCAAACTTCTCCAGGGGAAGGGGCTTTTTTCCGTGTTCTTCACGATCCATATTTAACTCTAATGGAAGTTTTTCTTCATAAGCCCGTGTTTCTTTTCGCACAACCTTTTTATCATACTTCCGTTTATTCACACTCGCTTTCACATGCGTGGAATCATAAATAAATGGTCTGCATGGAGCATTTACTTTTCAACACCCTATGTAGATGGAGTACTTTATGTAGAAGTTGATGGGAACGAAGGGCGGCGACTCCTGCGGGAAAAGCGGGAAAGTCGAGATCCTGGACTGAGCGAAGCGAGGGAAGCAGCTCGACCCCGCCCGCGGAAAGCGTCCGCCCGTAGTGGAAATCAACGGCTTTACTTTATTTCATTGTAAAAGAAAAAAGACTGTAGGCAAACTCTCAAATTTTTTGAGTTTGTCTACAGTCTGACTTGATGTGATAATACATCAAGTTTTTTCTTTGTTTTTATTAGCTTTTGTATAATTGGGGAATAATAAAGCTCAAAACAGCTGATTAAAGGTGAGATACAAATGAAAAGAGCCGTCTTTTTAGACCGTGATGGTGTGATCAATGAAGTATTAACAAAACGTGTGAAATTTGTTAATAAACCTAGGGATTTATACTTTTTACCCCAAGTTCCAGAAGCCATTCGAAAATTAAATAAACATTTTGACTATATTTTTGTTGTGACAAATCAGGGTGGCGTGGGTTTAGGTTTTATGAGCGAGAGTGGTTTGCAAAAAATACATGAACATATGGTGAAGGAGCTAAAGAAAAAAGGCGCCATTATTCATGAAGTTGTTTATTGTCCCCATAAGCCTAAGTCGGGCTGTGCCTGTAGAAAACCTAATAGTAAGCTCATTATTGATTTAGGAAAGAAATATAACATTGATTTATCGAAATCCTATATGGTTGGCGATACGGATACAGATATTATAGCGGGAAAACAAGCGGGTACAAAGGGCGTATTTTTAGGCGAGGATGACCCCTTAGCAGATGCAATTTTTCCTGATTTGATGAGAGCTGCGCGATGGATCATAAAAGATGCAACAGCTTAAGCAATGAAGGTACAAGAAGTATAAAACTTTGAAAAAGGGATAATTTATGAGTGGAGGTGATGATGTTGACGAAGGATAAGCGCAATAAAAAGCACCTAGATCGTGAAGAATACGGATATGGTTTTGATATTAGTGTAGATGATTTAGGCGTTATTGGTCAAAATAATGAAGCGAAAAAGCAAAATGACAATGAAAATAAAGACAAGCCACATAATAAGGATAATCCATCCACGCTCAATAAATAATCGACCTTAAAAGATTTCGCAAAAGCCGACTGGTGAGCGGAATTTTTTTATCTTGATTTAAAAATCCTCAGAAAAATATCTAGTGCAATGTAATGATGTCATACAAAAAACACCCTGTAAAAAGGGTGTTAATTCAATAGTTCACGTAAATATTCTCGAAGTTCTTCGGTTTCGTCTTCTGTCCGATTGTAAACATGTTCTAAATAGCCAGGCTCTTCTACATCATCAGGGCCAATAATAGCAAAGCGACCAAATTGAATATCCATGACAAGTACTTTCCCAAAGAAGCGGCCAGATTGTAATATCGCTAAATCATAGCGTAGTTTTTTTCCTGCAAAGCTAACAAAGCGTGTTTTTGTATCTTCTACATCATCATATAAAAAAAAACGTTCCATCTTTTAATCTCCTTCCAGTCCTATAGTTATGGTACTATAGAAGAGAAAAGACTATCAACTTTTAAAGATTTGAATGGGGGCTTTCCTTGTGTATTTTGTAGATCGTAATAAAATCACAAAAAATTTACAGTACTTAGATGGGCTATTAGCCATTTTGGAGACAGAGAATAACTGGTCTCAAAATGATATAAAGAAATTAGCTATCGAGCGAATTGGACACAACATTATGGAGTCAATGATGGACGTAGGAAATTTAATGATTGACGGTTTCATAATGCGCGATCCAGGAAGCTACGAGGATATTATTGATATATTAATCGATGAAAAAGTCGTAGTTGCTGAAATGGAGGCACCATATAAAGCAGTTGTTGGCTTGCGTAAAATGCTTGTACGTGAGTTTATAGAAGTAGATATTGATGAAGTTATACACGTACTTACAGCCAATTTATCGGCATTAAAGCAATTTTCACCTGCAGTCCATCATTATTTAACAAATGAGCTAGGCCCAGTTTCTGCATTTTTACCAGAGGATCATCAATGAGAGCGTATAAGGCCTATTGCTTTGATTTAGACGGCACTGTTTACCGTGGAAAGCAAGGAATTCCTTCTGCGATTGCATTTATTCATCGCTTACAGCAAGCAGGAATTGAGCCTTTTTATGTCACGAATAACTCTTCTAAAACGCGAGAACAACTGCAAGATGCTTTACTGTCTATAGGGATTCGTGCACCATTAGAGCATATTTATTCAAGTGCGTCCGTCACAGCGAAGTATGTAGCACTCCATTATGCAGGAAAAAAAGTAGCTATGATGGGTTCAGATGGTATTCGTCAGGCATTACTTAGTGAAAATATTGTGCCTGTTGAAGACGAGGCGGATGTATTTGTCATGGGGATTGATCGAACGCTTGATTATATGGCACTTGCTAGAGCGGCAATTTTTGTCCAAAAAGGAGCAATTTTTATTGCCACTAATCAGGATATTAAGTTCCCAACAGAATATGGCTTCTTACCAGGGAATGGTTCTTTTGCTCGTTTAGTAGGAGAGGTTGCGGGCGTTGATCCTATTTATATAGGAAAGCCATCACCTGCTATCCTAGAAGTGATTGCGACAGAACACAATTTTTCTAAAGAAGACATGGTTATGATTGGTGATAATTATGATACGGACATTATGTGCGGTATTAATTTTGGCTGTGATACAATCCATGTGAATACAGGCGTTACGCCCACAAAGGTTGTACAAGAGAAAGAACTTCAACCTACATATGTAGTGGATGCGTTACAATAAATAAAGGATGTTATGCAGATTTATTAGCATAACATCCATTTTTTTTGTTCAAATTTATTTATATAGGTGCGTTTTAGGAACCTACCATAAAGGGTTTTCTTCAATAAACTGATAAATGGCTTTCGTTAACGCTTCTGGAGAATCAGCTTCTACTAATTCACCATTGACAATAGCATAAAAAGATTCTGAGCACTTTGTACAATAACTGAGGCAGCCATATTCCAAAACGTCAATATTCGGATCGCGTTCGAGTACTTCATAAGTTGCTTGAGAGCCATTTGCTAAATTACTAATACAAAATTCAACCATTGGATTCATCCATGTCACCTCACCAAAGTAATGCTACTCGGTTTTACGAATTTCGTCAATTATTTAAGTTGAAAGTATTAAAGTGTTTTTATATAAAAAATAAAGGGAAAACCGTTATTAATTGCTTAAAAGTCTATCGAAATGAACATCTTTTCATTTATTTTGTGAAATCTTTCACAAAATTTCATTCTGATATTGTGAAACTTCTCACAATCGGTTATACTCGTTTGTGGATACTTTGTGAACAATTATTAAAAGAGATATAAAAGGAGAATATTATGGGTAAATTAGTACTTTTAGGTGGCGGCTATGGCAATATGCGTGTCATGCTTCGTCTATTAAATAATCTGCCATTAGACAGAGAGGTAGTCATAGTAGATAGAGCCCCTTTCCATAGTTTAAAAACGGAGTTTTATGCGCTAGCAGCAGGAACTGCTACCGATAAAGAAATTCGTGTAAGCTTCCCTGAGCATGAACGTTTAACGCCTGTATATGGAGAAATAACTGAAATTAATCGTGCGGAAAAAGTAGTCGTTTTAGAAGATGGACAACGTATTGAATATGATGATTTAGTCGTTGGTCTTGGTTGCGAAGATAAATATCATGGTGTACCGGGTGCAGAGGAGTACACTTATAGCATTCAAACGATGGGGCAATCACGTGCCACACTTCAAGCGCTATGTGGTTTACCTGCTGGTTCTACAGTTGGGATTGTAGGGGCTGGCTTAAGTGGTATTGAACTTGCAAGTGAGCTCCGTGAAAGTCGATCTGATTTAAAAATTAAGCTATTTGACCGAGGGCCACGTATTTTAAAGGATTTCCCAGAAAAATTAAGTAAATATGTAAAAGATTGGTTTGTTAAGCATAACGTTGATGTTATTGCCAATTCCAATATTACTAAAGTGGAACAAGGTAAAATTTTCAATCATGAGGAAGAAATTTTACTCGACAAGGTGGTATGGACTGCTGGCGTACAGCCTGTCAAAATCGTACGTGATATGGATGTTGAGAAGGATAAACATGGTCGTCCACTAGTAACACAGTATTTTAATGTACTTGACGATGAACATGTATATATTGTTGGGGATTGTGCTTCCTCAGATTTACCTCCAACGGCACAGTTAGCAGAGGAACAAGCAGAGCTAATTGTAAAAGTACTTCGTATGCGTTGGAAGGGCGAACAATTACCTGAAAAAATGCCAGAAATTAAATTAAAAGGTTTCATGGGTGCGCTTGGTAAAAAACAAGGCTTTGTCTATTTGGCAGATACAACAGTTACAGGCCGTATTGCTCGTTTAATGAAATCCGGACTATTATGGTATTATAAACGTCAAAATGATTAGTTAGTAAAAGGGATTGTTTCCATTTGAAACAATCCCTTAGCTTTGGTTATACTGTTTCATCTGGGACAAAACCTAAACCTTCAAGTGCAGTAAATACAGGTTTCAGCTGTACATAACCTTCGCCTACAACTTCATTATTTATGAGGACAAGCGGATAGAAAAACTCATCCTCCTGGATACGAGTCGCATAGTCTTGATCACGTTCATTCTCAATTGGTCCTTCAATATCGATATAGCGAATATCGTATTGTTGATCTGGATATTTTCGATCGATAGCTGCTTGTAGCCACTCATATGTATCTTTGGAAGATGGAGCATTGACACAGCTAGCGCAAATTACAGCTGTTCCATAAATTTCAATCATAGGTTTAGTTGGTTGCATCGTATTTTCTCTCCTTGTGATTCAATATTGGATTTTTTCTGTTGCTAACATTATAATCATTATAAGGAAAGGAGTCGAGATAAAATGGCAGAAGCAACAATTAACGACCAAGTTCAAGAGGTATTAGATAAATTACGTCCATTCTTACTACGTGACGGTGGAGACTGTGAATTAGTAGATGTTGAGGATGGCGTTGTAAAATTACGTTTATTAGGTGCTTGTGGCAGCTGCCCAAGTTCTACTATTACATTGAAAGCTGGTATTGAACGTGCATTATTGGAAGAAGTACCAGGTATTGTGGAAGTAGAGCAAGTATTCTAAGACATTAAAAAGTTCTAGCTGAATCTCAGACTAGAACTTTTTTTAAATTATATGTGGCGCGCATGCTCTTTTTCTTCACGGATGATAGCCCATTGCTCTTTTGCCATATCTACAATTTTAGCCTCGCCACCGCTACTTTGTTTTTCAATCACTCTCGAAAAGAAACGTGTCGCATTTTCAATGTCTCCGATTCTTCTTGATAATTCCGCAATCATATACATGATGCGTACAGCAGACATTTGTGTAGAACTGTAATCTTCTGTGGAGTACGATTCCATATAATGATCACGTGCTAGTTTCATAAAGCGTTCCTCTTGCCCACTATTTTTGAGCGAACGGTAAAGCCAAGCAAGACGTAAAGCTAAACCAGCAATAGCGACATGTTTTTCTTTTTTTATTGTGCCACAGAGGAAAGCTAATTTATAAGCTTGTATGGCCTGAAAAACAGTACGCTCTCCCTTAAAATCATGATGCACCCACTTTTTTGTAATTTGTGTGTGTATTTCATCTTGAATACCTGGTGCAAAATATTTTGTAAAGTCCTCTGTAAACGAAAAGCCACAATGCTCGCAAACGAAGACATTGTAATAAAGCGCATTCACATCATCTGTGTAAATAGGGTGGAAATCGGTTTCTGTATGTTCTACTTTAATAAATTTAGAACGTACTTTTAACGTCGGAAAATCCTTTTTACAATTCAAACATTGAATTTGTTTTTCATAATACGGTGAAATATCCATATATATTACCCCCTACATAGAAGTCATTGTAACTATTATACCAATGGAGCTGTTAGAAGCATGAACAAAAAATCCTAAACATGTGAAAAATATAAGAACTATCACTAAAATTTACCTTGAAGCTGAATGTTTGTCATACATTGGTCAAAATTGATATGATAATACGTAAGAAGGAAGGTGATGGGGATGACAAGTACAAAGCAAGTTATTGAAATTACACAGGCTGCCGGCTTTCATATTAATGAAATGATGGAGCATAACGAAGAGCAAGGTTCTTTTTTACGTGTAGTAGTAAACGGTGGCGGCTGTAGTGGACTATCCTATGGCATGCATTTTGATCAAGAGAAAAAAGAGGATGACTTTGTAGATGTACAACATGGTTTAACAATTCTTGTTTCCCGTGAAGATGCGCCGATTTTGATGGGAACAAAAATTGACTATAAACAATCGCTAATGGGCGGTGGCTTCACAATTGATAATCCAAATGCCATTGCATCGTGTGGCTGCGGTACATCTTTCAAAACAGCAAAGCGTGAAGGTACACCTGAGATTTGTGAGTAATTAAACGTCATATAAATGTAGAAGAAGGATTGTAAATAACGGTTAGAATTGATGTGTACACAATCCAGATTATATGTAAACACAACCCTAAAATAGCGTATTTAGGGCTGTGAATACCAAGCCTTTTTGATTTGTTTGTTTTGATAACAACAAATTGAAGAGGCTTTTACTATGGCTTGAAAACATCAAAACCTAAAACAAAAGCCCTGTTTACATAATTAAACAACGCATTCGGATTATTTAAAATCTATAATACCAAAAAATTGCTATTTCATTTGCTGTTGGAAAGTTTGAATAAAGCATGGTATCCACTGCACCTATTACAAATTGATTTTTGGCATAAAAATGACAGGCTGAAACATTGATATCCTGTGTTTCAAGCATGAGACCACAGTAATTCCTTTCTTTTGCCCACTCAATGGCTTTATTTATTAAAGCTGTACCAATGCCATCTTTTCTGTAATCTTTTGCAACAGCAATGTCTTCAATAAGTGCATATCCATTCCAGTTAGAGCACAACTTAATCTGCCCTACACAATTGGATTCAATATAGTAAAAAAATACGGCTTTCTCCATATCGTTTATGTAGCTAAGGTCAATTTCATCATCTTCATATTTTTTAAAAAAAGGCTCAGTGCCTATTTCCTCTGTAAATGTCCAAACTTTATTTTTGTATGTCGGTATAATTTTTCCTGAGACTATAAAACCGTGGTTTGATTTATTATAATCCTTCATATTAGAAGAAGTCATTTTTATAATCATTTTACTCTCCCTTTCTGTATTCATCCATGAGGTAGGACGTGAGGACGTGAAGGGCTTTTATTTTATGAAAATCTATATCATCTCTCAGCTCCTGCTGGATATTGAAATATCAGAAAAGTGGTCTTTTCCTGAAGATCAATAAAGCCTTTTCGCATTGAGTTAATCCAATTTTTCGCGTTCCGTAAACTTTACCCCATTTAAAACAGCTAGCTTATAAATGGCCCTCTTTTCGTCGAGACCAAATTGTCCGTTCTCCACAATCATAAATTGTTCATTGTTTGTTGTTAGAAAAAAATAGGTTCCCACTGTACCTATTTCGTATTCATAGGTAACCTCCTTTATATCTTGCCATTTATAAATAGTTTGGTGGTGATACTGTTGAAAAACGATTTCCTCCTTTTTTATAGCGCTATAGCTTAATAAAGAACAATAACCTAAGACGATACTACCTAAGATGATTACACATGCGAGGATGTAGATTTTTGTATTCCTTTTTAAACCGAGTACTAGTAAAACTAAGAAAATCAATCCTAAGGCGATTAAAAGCATAATAAAGTTGCTAGGTGGTGTCATCAGGACGACATCCTCTCTATGAGCATAGAATGTCTGCGATATGGTTAGAGGCATAAAAAAGGCTAAAAAAGGCGTGAGTATCGCGAATATAAGGGCTACTATAAAGTACTTTGCTCGTACTGATAGTGCATGTAACATACAATCCTCCTTTCGTACTTAAAATGATGAGTTTCATTAAGTGTAACATATTGACAAATGAGGATTGTAAATGTATTTTTTCACTTTATAAGGATTGGTCTTAAAATTCTGAATAAAAGCTTTTTTCCATTGAAAGCAAGCAGGTATAATAGATATATAGAGGTGAAGGTTATGAGAAAAGATCGAGGGAAAATATGGTTGGGTGTATCAGGTGTTACAGTTAATGAGCTTGGACAATGGTTAGTGGTGAAAAAGGCTTATAGTGGATTGAAAGGACGTTGGTCATTACCAGCAGGATTTGTTAACGCAGGAGAAACCGTGGATGAGGCAGTCATTCGTGAAATAAAAGAAGAAACAGGGATAGATTGCAGCGTATCAGGGTTAATTGGATTTCGTACAGGCGTCATCCGTGAGGATATCAGCGATAATATGGCAATTTTTTATTGTCGTATGCTGGATGAACAGCAGCAAGTATGCATTCAGGAGAAAGAAATACTAGAAGCCAAATGGTTGTATCCTCAGGAGCTCGCACAAGATGAAGCAACCTCCGTTATGTTAAAAGAAATGGCAACTAATCAATTTCAAAAGCATCAATTAGAAGCGATAGAGGGGATTAATCCTGGGGATATTTTTGGTTATACCTCTTATCGACTGTTCTTTAAAAAATAATATGACTTCGAGAGGGGACCTATGATGGAGCTATTTTTATTTATGTTAGAGCGAGTTGGGCTGATCATTGTGTTTGCCTTTTTAATGTCGAGATGGAGACTGTTTCGAGAGAAGCTATTTCAGGAGCAAGGGACGAAGGAGAAAATATGGCTCATCATTACCTTTAGTAGCTTATGTATTATTAGTAGTTATACAGGGATTAAAATTGAAAGCGGTACGATACATCCTTTAAATCAGATGATACATAGTACGATTAACGCTGAGGAGGCTATTGCCAATACGAGATTGATCGGTGTAGCCATTGCAGGTATTTTTGGTGGGCCTCTTGTTGGTGTATGCGTGGGGATTATTGCAGGTATTCACCGCATGACACTTGGGGGCTTTACAGCAATAGCCTGTGGCATTTCGACGATTTTAGCGGGCTTTATGACTGGTGGTTTAAGCAAACGTTTCAAAATACGTCAAACTTTTTCCTACAAGAAAGCTGTCATCATTGGAATTTGTGCGGAAACGATTCAAATGATTGTGATTTTAGCTGTTGCGAAACCATTTGAGCAAGCTTTGCAGCTAGTCACGTTAATTGCCATGCCAATGATTTTGATGAATGCTTTTGGAATCTTTTTATTTTTTATGATTATAAAAACATTTATTGATGAAGAAGAACGAACAAAGGCATTGCAAACACATCAAGCTTTTTCAATTGCCCAACAAACGATTGAGCATTTCAGAAAAGGATTGAATGAGGAATCCTGTCAAACGGTGGCTGAAATTATTAAAAGAGAAATTAAAGTAGAGGCGGTCGCTATTACCGATAAAAACGGTGTATTAGCACATGTTGGTGTTGGAGAGGACCATCATTTAATTCATCGGGAAATTATGACGGCTTTGACGAAGCGAGTATTAGAGGAAGGCAAAATTTTAATGGCTACCTCGGCAACGGAAATTCAATGTCCACATGAGGATTGTCCTTTAAGCGCTGCCATTGTTTTACCTTTAATGGTACAGCATCGTACTGTTGGAAGCCTCAAGCTGTATTTCACGAAAGCAGATTCATTAACAGGGGTGCAGAAGGAGCTTGCGGAGGGCTTAAGTAGACTATTCTCTTCACAGCTTGAATATGCTGAAATTGAACAACAGCGGAAGTTATTAAAGGACGCTGAAATTAAAGCGTTACAGGCACAAGTGCATCCGCATTTCTTCTTTAATAGCCTTAATACCATATCAAGCTTGATCCGTACAGATGCAGATGAGGCAAGAGCATTATTAATCAAACTTAGTACTTTTTTTAGAAGCAATTTGCAAGGCGCACGGCAAATGCTCATTCCATTGAAAAATGAAATTGATCATGTTGAGGCATATTTATCTATTGAGCAAACAAGGTTTCCTAATCGTTACGAAGTTGAGTTTTTTATGGATGAATCACTTTTCGATGTACAGATTCCACCATTTACATTACAGCCTCTTGTTGAAAATGCTATTTATCATGCATTTAAAAATCGTAAGGAAGGAAAGATTTTTGTCCAAGTACAACGAGTAAACGATAAGCTAGTCCTGTTAACAGAAGATAACGGCTGTGGCATGAGAAAAGAGCAGGTAAAGCAGCTTGGTAAACGGATTATGCAATCGGAGCAAGGGACTGGAACGGCTTTATGGAATATTTATCAGCGTATTCATGAAATTTATGGCACAGAGGCTGATTTTCATATAACCAGTACATTGGATGTAGGAACAAAAATAATGATTCAGCTGCCGTTAAAGGCGACTAGATGGGAGTAGAATAGAGTGAATGTATATATTGTGGATGATGAACCGTTGGCACGTGCTGAATTGCGCTATTTATTAGAGCAAACAGCGTTAGTAAATATTTGTGGTGAATCTGAAAGTCTAGATGAATTCTACCATACGACACAGTATGAACAAGTAGATTGTTTATTTTTGGATATTGAGTTAGGCATGAATAATGGGCTCGATTTGGCTAAGCAATTACTGTTGCATGAACAAAAACCAGAAATTATTTTTGCTACTGCCTTTGATGAATACGCATTACAGGCATTCGAGGTCAATGCTTTTGATTATATTTTGAAACCTTTCGAAGCACAGAGAGTACAAGCTGCAGTAGAAAAGTTAGTAGCTAAAAGAAGAGCCGCACAGGTGAAAACAATAGAAGAAATAAAAGTTTCACAGCTGGACAAGCTTGATAAATTAACGGTTTATGTCAACGATCGAATTTTATTAATGAAAATACAGGATATTTTATATTGTACATCAGAGGACAGTAAAACGGTGGTTGTGACAGAGCAAGGGAGGTTTTTTGCTTCGGAGTCATTGGCGGCATTAGAAAGGAAGTTGACATTAAAAGGATTTGTGCGTGTCCATCGTGCGTTTATCGTGAATTTAGAGCATATTGTGGAACTAGAGCCTTGGAGTAGCTCTAAATATAATTTAATATTGTACAACAGACATTCCATTCCAGTCAGTAGGCTCTATATGAAGGATGTACGAAAAATTTTTGACCTATCGAGATAATTGCATTTCAACAGAAGAATACTACGTTTCAACTTTTAATTCTGACATTTCAGTTAATTTTGCGAATATAGTGGACATTCCTTTGCTATGATGTGGAAAAAGTATAAGGGGTGTTGATATGAATGCGATTACAATTGTGATAGGTTCTATTTGTGTTTTGGTGATTAGCTATCGTTTGTATGGCATATTTTTTACAAAAAAGGTACTCAAAATAAAAGATGACACGCCCACGCCCGCCCACGCTTTGGAAGATGGTAAAGACTATGTTCCGACGAATAAATGGGTAACCTTTGGGCATCACTTTGCAGCAATCGCTGCTGCGGGCCCATTGGTAGGGCCGATTTTAGCTGCTCAATTTGGTTACTTACCTGGCCTTCTATGGTTATTGATAGGGGCGGTCATTGGGGGAGCTGTACATGATGCAGTGGTATTATTTGCTTCTATGCGCCATGGTGGGAAGTCTTTATCAGAAGTGATGAAGGAAGAGCTCGGCCCAATAGCTGGCTTCTGTACAGGCCTTGCGATGCTGTTTATTATTACAATTACAATGGCAGGTCTATCTATGGTGGTTTTAGGAGCTTTAGAACGAAATCCATGGGGGACGTTTGCCGTAGGGATCACCATTCCAATTGCTATGCTTGTAGGTATTGCTTATCGTAAAACAGGCAATTTACTTGCCACGTCAGCAGTTGGGTTTATTTTATTAATGATAGGTGTATTTATTGGACCGCTTATTCAAGGAACTGCATTTGGTGATTTTTTAACATTTGATCGTGATACATTAGCAATTATTTTACCTATCTATGCATTTTTTGCGGCGGCATTGCCTGTGTGGCTATTATTGGCTCCACGTGATTATTTAAGTAGTTTTATGAAAATAGGGGTGTTCATCGCTTTAATTATTGGCGTATTTTTCGTTAACCCAGCTATTCAGTTCCCACCATTTACAGAGTTTATTCATGGTGGAGGTCCGGTAATTGCTGGTCCTGTGTGGCCATTTGTATCCATTACGATTGCCTGTGGAGCTATTTCTGGCTTCCATGCCTTTGTAGGCTCAGGAACGACACCTAAAATGATTGACCGTTGGGAAGATATTCGAATTGTTGGCTTTGGAGCAATGTTAGTTGAGTCGTTAGTAGGTGTGATGGCATTGATTGCAGCTACCGCTCTTCATCCGGCAGACTATTTTGCTATTAACTCAGCGCCAGCAGTTTTTGCTACATTAGGAATGGAGCCTGTTCATTTACAAGCATTATCTCAAAGTATTGGAATGGACTTAGAGGGACGAACAGGAGGAGCCGTGACATTAGCTGTCGGAATGACGGATATTTTTACAGGTATTCCTTGGTTTGCGGAGTTATCCTCCTATTTCTATCAATTTGTCATTATGTTTGAGGCTGTGTTTATTCTAACAGCGATAGATGCAGGAACACGAGTGGCACGCTATTTAATTCAAGACTTTGGGGGCAATGTTTATAAGCCATTGAAGCGAACTAATTGGATACCGGGCACAATTTTTGCTAGTGCACTGGCTTGCTTTATGTGGGGTTACTTATTGTATTCAGGGGATATTAGCTCCATTTGGGTATTATTCGGTGTTTCTAATCAGCTCATGGCAGCAATTGGTTTAGTATGTGGAGTGACGATGGTACTGAAGGTGGCAGATAAACGAATCTATGCACTAACTTGTTTTATCCCATTAACTTATTTATATATCACTGTGAATGTTGCAGGCTATTGGATGATTAAAAATGTTTATTGGAATCCAGCAGCAGCCGGCTTCAATATGTTAAACGGCATCTTATCCGTTATTATGCTGATGCTTGGGCTACTCATTGTTATTTCAGCCTTTAAGAAATGGGCACAGCTGTGGAAATCTCAAAAGTTTGTATTAACTCAATCAACTTCATAATGTAAGAGAAGAAACTATTGTAGATAAGAAATTGTCTTCAATAGTTTTTGTGGTATTTGCTAGGATAAAATATCCCTGATTAATCACAATCGATGAAAATGATTTCCTAAATATGTCGAACAAGCGAAAACAAGGATATGTTCATTGAAAGCGTTGTCGTAATCATGTAAACTAATGAGAGGAAAACGGAGGTTATACATACATGGATGGTCCAGTTTCATTAGTACAGTTAATCATTTCTATTTTGTTATTTTTCGTCATGTTCTTTGGTATCGGATTCTTATTAAACATGCTGTTACGTATGACGTGGTTAATGGCGATTGTATATCCAATTGTTGTGATCTTTATCGTGGATGAAGTAAGCTTCTTAGATTATATTTTCAAGCCAGGTTCTGCATTTCCAGCGTTAATCGATAAATTACAAGCTCTTCAGTTTGTAGATATTGCTATTTTATCAGGTGGCTTGGCAGGCTCAATCGTTGCAGGTATTGTGATGATTTATTTACGAAAAAGTGGATATCGCATGTTCTAATTTGCTCAGTATTCTTCTTTCTATTGATGAAAGAAGAGTACTTTTTTTATTCGATAAAAAACACATCCTTCATTATTAAAAGGATGTGCTTAGCTATCATATGAAAAATTCGTAGGTTATGATGGCGATAAAAATACCTGTGAGAGCCCCAAAAAATACTTCGCTTCGTTTGTGTCCTAATAACGTTTTTAATTCCTCCATTTTCTCTTGCCCATCCATCTGAGGCCATTTTTTTAAATCATGAAGTAGTGTTTGGAAATCCTTACGCAATTGATTTAAAATCGCAGCATGTTGCCCAGCTTGGTAACGTACACCGCTGGCATCGTACATAACAATGATGGAAAACATAGCGGCTACCGCAAAAATTGGAGATGCTAAACCTGTCTCATAGGCAATAGATGTTGCCAGTCCAGTAACAGAAGCGGAGTGAGAGCTAGGCATTCCACCTGTAGAAGTAAAGAGGCTCCATTTCACCTGTCTGGTCATTAGAAAATGAATGGGAATCTTGACAAACTGAGCAAAGATAACTGAAAAGAGGGCAATCAGTAATGGGGTGTTTTGGAGTAAACTCATATTCATCACAACCTTCGCAAATAATTGCTTTTATTATAACATTCATTATTTTCTAAAAGAAGATATAGGCAAATATTACGCGCTTTTCAGAAACTTCGTTATAATAGGAGATGGAATGGAGGAATTTACATGAATATTTTAAAAGAAGCAAAGACATTTGAAACGATTTCGACTGAATTATTAGTGGTGGGTGTCACAAAACACCGTGAACAAATGCAGAATTGGACAAGCTTTTCATCTTTTTATGGTGAATCTCTTGATATGTGGGTTAGCGCAGGAGATGTGTCAACTGAACTTAAGAAGTTAACGAAGTTACCATTTGTGAAGGAGCATGCCAATCTAAAACGTATTTTATTTGTAGGGCTGGATGAGCGTAAAAACTTAACAGAAGGGGATGTTCGAGCAGCCTTTGGTTTAGTTGGGAAAGAGTTAAGGGCTTTAAAAGTGAAAGAGTATTCGATCTGGCTTGAGTCATTTACAACGGAAACAATCTCAGTGACAGATGTAGCTTTCTTAGCAGGTGAGGGAATTGGTCTAGGCTATTATTCTATTCCTCATTACAAAACAACTTCAAACGAAGTGGATAAACGTATTGAAGCTGTTCATCTTGTGACAACAGCAGGGGATTTAGATGAAGTTGTAGCAGGCTTCGAGGTCGGCGTCATTTATGCGGATGCAGTAAATGAGGCACGTAGTCTCATTAATTTACCACCGAATTTACTAACAGCAACTGATTTAGCAAACTATGCGGAATCTCTGGCAAGTGAATATAACTTTGAAGTAGAGATTTTAGGTAAAGCGCAATTGGAAGAACTTGGAATGGGCGGTATTTTAAGTGTCAACCAAGGCTCTTATGAGGAACCTCGATTAATCACATTAAAATATAAAGCGACTGATGATTTTGAAAATCCAATTGGTCTCGTTGGTAAAGGTGTAACATATGATACAGGTGGCTATTCCTTAAAACCAAAGGACTCAATGGTTGGGATGAAAGGCGATATGGGCGGTGCAGCAGCAGTGCTCGGTGCTATGAAAATTATCGGTGAATTACGTCCAAATAAAAATGTAGTAGCCGTTATCGGATCTACTGATAATATGGTATCTGACACAGCATTTAAACCAGATGACGTAATTACAACGTATAGTGGAAAAACAGTTGAAGTATTAAATACAGATGCAGAAGGACGTTTAGTTCTGGCAGATGCAACTACATATGCAAAGCAGCAGGGGGCTGCATCACTTATTGATGTAGCTACTTTAACAGGAGGCGTTATTACTGCGCTAGGTATGGATAAAACAGGTGCTCTTTCTAATGATGATGAATTTTTTGCAGCATTTATGGAAGCAGCAGGGGAAACGGATGAATTTGTTTGGCGCATGCCTTTAACAGAGAGTGATAAAAAGAGAATTCGTAAATCTGATGTGGCAGATTTAAACAATTCACCTGGCCGTGATGGTCATATGATTTTTGGTGGGGGCTTTGTCTGCGAGTTTGTTGGTGAAACACCTTGGATTCACCTTGATATTGCTGGAACATCAGATGCAGTAGCTGCACACGATCTAGGTCCTAAAGGTGGGACAGGTGTAATGGTACGTACACTCGCTAATTTTGTGCAACGTTTAGGAGAAGAAAAATAAGAGAGCATTTGAAACAGCGGGGTTGTCTTCCCGCTGTTTCTTTGCATTTTAAGTACTTATCCCGATAGAATAGGCATTGTACATATGATAGATGTATCTTCCTTCATACGATAGAGTAAAAAGGGAGGTAGCATATGCGTAATTTCGGAGGTTACCCAGGAGGAGGATTTGGAGGTTTTATTTGGCCATTCGGTGCACCGTTTTTTGGTGGCTTTTTAGGAAGTTTCCTTGGCTCTCAATTTAATCAATATCCTTACAATCCATATTATCCAAACTATCGGCCGTATCCACCTGGTCCATTTTACCGACCAGGACCACGGTATCGTAGACCTTGGTAAGAACATAAAATGAAAAAACCAGTTGCCTATTCAAAAATCGGCAACTGGTTTTTTTGTTGTGTGGAGGAAGTATCAAATTTTGTGTTGACAGAATATACTAAATTATTTATTATTCTTATTATATTACTAAGAATTAAATAAGTAGCTGACTAGCAAACTAGAGGCTTTTATTGTCCATAGGCATTTTTGTGCCTAGGGATAATATTGGCCTTTTTTCTTTATCTTGTTTATAGAAAATTTTTCCTCTATAGGAAGAATCAAAAGCTTTGTTCAAATGTCCACCCAATGGGGACATCGCCTCTTGCAGATGTCAAAGAGTGTGGTGATAACTACTCGTTAACTAAAAAACTGGACCCTATGACGCGGGCACAACGAATAGAAGGAGTGAAATGGAATGGGGAAAGTATATATCGTTGGTGCTGGTCCTGGAGATGTTGATCTCATTACGGTCAAGGGATTACGTTGTATTGAATGTGCAGATGTCATTTTATACGACAGACTCATTAATAAAGAGCTATTAAACTATGCTAAACAAGATGCTCAATTGATATTTTGCGGAAAACTGCCACAACAACATGCCATGATTCAGGAACATATTAACCAAACACTTGTCAGTTATGCACAGCAAGGATTAATCGTTACCAGATTAAAGGGAGGTGACCCATTTGTCTTCGGAAGAGGGGCAGAGGAGGCTGAAGTGCTAGTCAAGCATCATATCCCATTTGAAATTGTACCAGGGATTACTTCAGGTATAGCAGCCCCTGCTTATGCAGGAATTCCTGTGACACATCGGGACCTAGGCTCAAGTTTTGCCATGGTTACTGGACATATGCAGGAAGGAAAAGATGATGCAATACGTTGGGAAAGTCTTGCGAAAGGGATCGATACGATTGCTATTTATATGGGGGTAGGTAATCTGCCGTACATCCGACAGCAACTTCTCCAATATGGGCGTGGAGAAGAAACGCCTGTAGCTGTTATTCATTGGGGAACTTTTACTGCTAAGCAAAAAACGGTTACGGGTACTTTAGCGACAATTGAAGAAATCGTTCAAACAGAAAATATTCAGAACCCGAGTATCATTTTAGTTGGGGAGGTTGTGAGATTAAGAGAAACTATTCAATGGTTCGAGCATAACGGTCCACAACCAATTCAAGTTACGGGATAAGGATGTGACTTTATGCAGGCTATTTTATATATTGCCCATGGTAGTCGTGTTAAGGCAGGCGTAGATCAAGCTGTAGCTTTTTTACAAGGGGTTCAACAAGAGGTTCAGGTTTCTATTCAGGAAATATGCTTTTTGGAGCTTGCAACACCCACCATTGGAGAGGGGATTGCAAACTGTGTTAGACAAGGGGCAACTAGGATTGCTATTGTACCCATTCTACTGCTAGCTGCACAGCATGCAAAGGAGGATATTCCAATAGAAATTGCAAAAGCTCAAAAGCTCTTTCCACATATCCTATTTTCCTATGGTGAGCCATTAGGCATTCATGAACGAATCATCGACTCGTTACAGGCTAGAATTCTTGAAAAGCAGCAGCCTAAGCATGAAGCCAGTGTTTTACTAATAGGACGTGGCAGTAGTGATCCGGCCGTAAAGAGAGATTTAGCTGAAATTGCAGCAAGGTTGCGAATGAAATACAACTATCAAACAGTAGATACTTGCTTCTTATATGGAATGGGTCCGAGTTTTGATGACTGGCTCCAGCAAGAAAAAGAGAGGCAGCATCAAGTTTTTATTGTGCCGTATCTCTTATTTACAGGTATTTTACGGCAAAGCATTGCAAAACGATTACAAGGGTTATCAAACAACAACATGGTGTTATGTGAAAGCTTGGGTTATGACGTCAATGTAAAAAAAGTGTTAGTGGAACGTATTAATGAATTACTACATTTCAAAGAGGAAGGTGTTTCGTAATGGTAGATAAAAGGCTTGAAAATGTAAATCTAGCATTAGATAATGTCCGCCAAATGCTAAATACTGTGAACCATGGTTCGATTACATTGATTGTTCAAAACTCTTATGTGGTTCAAATCGAAAAAAAAGAAAAAATAAGACTCCGATAATTTTTTTAGAGGATGAAATGATGACGATTCGCGAGGTGGCAAAGATTGAAACTGCAAGTTATAAACAGTCCATTTAATGAAGAGCAGGTAAAATTATTAAACGAACTTTTACCTCAATTAACACTGGAGCAAAAAATTTGGTTAAACGGTTATTTAAGTGCAGCACAAGCTACTCAGGAGCCCATAGTTGTAACTGCTCCAGCTACAACTCAATCGATTACGAAAACGATGACGATTTTATATGGGTCGCAAACTGGTAATAGTCAAGGGCTAGCTGAAAAATATGCATCTCTATTAGAGGCTCAAAACGTAGACGTTACTGTCTCATCATTAGGGAAATTTAAAGCAAGTAACTTAAAGAAAATCACAAATCTATTACTTATTGTGAGTACACATGGTGAGGGTGATCCGCCAGATCAGGCGATTCAATTCTATGAATTTTTGCATAGTAAACGAGCACCAAAATTAGAGCATCTTCAATATTCGGTACTGGCATTAGGGGATAGTTCCTATGAATTTTTCTGCAAAACAGGTAAAGACTTTGATGAGCAATTTGCTAAACTAGGTGCAACAAGAATGGTTCCTCGTACAGATTGTGATGTGGATTATGATGACGCGGCTGCACAATGGTTCTCAGCGGTTCAACAAGAATTTCTCAAACAAGCTACTGCAATATCGGTAACTTCAACAGAGAGCGATGAAATCCTAGGAGCTACTACATATTCAAGAAAAAATCCATTTTACGCTGAAGTGTTAGAAAATATTAATCTAAATGGTCGTGGATCCAACAAAGAAACACGACATTTAGAATTATCCATTGAAGGTGCTAATTTTCAATTTGAGCCGGGGGACAGCATTGGTATTCAACCAGAGAATAGTGAATCATTAGTCGATGCATTACTGGTAGCTCTGCAATTTGATCCAGCTACTGAGGTGACTGTTTTTGATGAAATCTTGTCCTTAAAAAATGCTTTACAAAAAAGATTGGAAATTACAGTGTTATCTAAGCCTGTTCTTGAAAAAATTAAGGCTTACACAGAACATAATGAGTTTTCAAGGTTATTGGAAGAACCTAATGCGTGGAAGGATTATGCCAAAGGAAGGGATTTACTTGATGTTGTAGAAGATTTTGCTCCTTTCACATGGAGTGCGCAGCAATTCGTGGACATTTTGCGAAAAATTCCATCACGACTGTATTCTATTGCAAGTAGCCAATTGGCGAATAATGATGAGGTACATTTAACGATTAGCAAGGTAAGCTATGAGACGAACGGTCGACAACGTCTGGGAGTTTGTTCAGGTAGTGTGGCGGACCTTCAAATTGGCGATACATTACCAATCTATGTTCATAAAAATCCAAATTTCAGATTACCAGAGCAGAAGGAAACACCAATAATTATGATTGGTGCTGGCACAGGTATAGCCCCATATCGAGCTTTTCTAGAGGAACGAGAAGAGTTAGGGGTTGTGGGTAAAGCTTGGCTCATTTTTGGGGATCAGCATTTTGTTACAGACTTCCTCTATCAAACAGATTGGCAACGCTGGCTAGCTTCTGGTACTTTAAGCCAAATGCATATAGCCTTCTCACGTGATACCGATAAAAAAATCTATGTTCAACACAAAATAGAAGAGAATGCGGCAAATTTTTATGAATGGCTTGAACAAGGTGCTGTCATTTATGTATGTGGCGATGAGAAATCAATGGCAGCTGATGTGGATGCAACTATTCACCGTATTATAGAACAGCAGGGGCAAAAATCGTCTGAGCAAGCAAAAGCCTTTGTACAAGAACTAAAGCAACAAAAACGATACCAGCGGGATGTTTATTAACTGTATTCGGGAAAAAAACTTCCTTGTAGGAAGATGACTATTTGCTAGCAAGCGGAGCCTCTGGAGAGGTTAAAGGAGCGATAAAGAATGACAGAGAAAATTGTTTTGCCTCCACAATCAGGGAAACCAAGTGATGTAGAGCGCATTAAGACTGAAAGTAACTATCTTCGTGGGACACTTGAACGGACTATGAATGATCCATTAAGTTCTGGTATTCCTGAGGATGACAATCGTTTAATGAAATTCCATGGTAGTTACCTACAGGATGACCGAGACCTTCGCAATGAACGACAACGACAAAAACTAGAGCCTGCCTATCAATTCATGGTACGTGTACGAACACCTGGAGGAGCGGCTACTCCAGCTCAATGGCTGGTCATGGATGAAATGGCTAGAAAGTATGGCAATGGCTCCTTAAAACTAACGACACGTCAAGCGTTTCAGGTACACGGCATTTTAAAATGGAATGTCAAAAAATATATGCAAGAAATTAATGAAGTGTTATTGGATTCTCTTGCTGCCTGCGGGGATGTAAACCGTAATGTCATGTGTAATGTAAATCCAAATCAGTCAGCATTACATGAAGAAGTTTATAACTGGTCTGCTAAACTAAGTGAGCATTTACTACCTCGTACACGTGCATACCATGAATTATGGTTAGACGGAGAAAAGGTCATAGACAGTCAGGATGATGAAATTGAACCGATTTATGGAGCACAATATTTGCCACGTAAATTTAAAATTGCCATTGCGATTCCGCCAAGTAATGATGTCGATGTGTTCTCACAAGATATCGGGCTTATCGCGATCGTAGAAGATGAAAAGCTTATTGGCTTTAATGTAGCTGTTGGTGGAGGAATGGGGATGACGCATGGAGATCATGCTACCTATCCACAGCTTGCGCGAGAAATTGGCTTTATTACACCTGATAAACTATTGGAAACAGCAGAAAAGATTATAACAATTCAGCGGGATTATGGGAATCGCTCTGTCCGTAAAAATGCACGTTTCAAATATACGATTGATGCGAGAGGACTAGAATGGTTTAACGAAGAACTAACTAGACGTTTGGGTTGGAGCATTCAAGAGGCACGTCCTTATACGTTTGAGCGTACAGGAGATGAGTTCGGTTGGATTAAAGGGGCTGAGGGTAAATGGCATTATACGCTATTTATTCAAAATGGTCGCATTAAAGATTTCCAAGATTATAAGCTGTTAACAGGGTTACGTGAAATAGCTAAGGTGCATACAGGTGATTTTCGTTTAACACCTAACCAGAATTTAATGATTAGTAATGTAACACCACAGAAAAAGAAAAAGATTGCTGCTATTATCGAGCAATATAAGCTGACAGATGGTGCACATTATTCCGCACTGCGTCGTAATTCTATTGCCTGTGTCTCCTTACCAACCTGTGGTTTAGCCATGGCAGAGGCGGAGCGTTATTTGCCATCTCTTATTACTAAAATAGAAACAATCATTGATGAAACAGGGTTAAATGATACAGAAATTGTTATCCGGATGTCAGGCTGTCCAAATGGTTGCTCCCGCGCAGCGATGGCTGAAATAGGCTTTATCGGTAAAGGTCCTGGAAAATATAATTTGTATCTTGGGGCAAGTTTTACTGGTAATCGATTGAATAAAATCTATCGTGAAAATATAGGGGAGGAAGAGATACTAGCGGAGCTCCGACCAATTCTTGTACATTATGCGAAGGAACGTTTAGTCGGTGAGCATTTTGGTGATTTTGTCATTCGTGCTGGATATGTGACGGCTGTTTATGATGGTAGAGAATTTCACGTCTAATATAAATGCCATGTAGCAAAGAAATTTGCTACATGGTTTTTTAAATGGAGTAATCTTCGGGGATAAAGACCTTTAATTGCTTCGGCCTAACAAATATATGATCACCCACTTCAAGCTGAAGGTGAAGGAACTGTTCTTTTGATAATTCTGCCTCTAAAAATTCATCTAAATCCTCACGGCGTAGCTCAATTTGGACAATAGGTCCCAACAGATGGATATGATTGATTTTGACGGGTACCGTACCTGGAATATTTACCTTTTCTATTTGTATATCATGGGGGCGAACATAGCCAATCACATTATCCTTGCTATGTGATTGTACATCAGGCACATCCAGTGCGACTTCTCCGTGCATCAGCTTACCGTTATGTAAGCGTCCTTTAAAAAGATTGACGTTCCCTAAAAAATCATAGACAAATGGACTTTTAGGATGCGTATATACTTCATCTGGACTTCCGATTTGCTCAATTTTGCCATTGTTCATGACAACTATGCGATCTGCTACATCCAATGCTTCCTCTTGATCATGCGTAACAAAAATACTTGTAATATGAAATTCATCGTGTAACTTTCGTAGCCAGCGACGCAACTCCTTGCGAACCTTTGCATCGAGTGCTCCAAATGGCTCATCGAGTAGAAGAACTTTTGGCTCTACTGCAAGTGCTCTCGCTAGTGCCACACGCTGTCTCTGACCACCTGAAAGCTGTGTGGGATAGCGGTCAGAGAAATTTTCAAGTTTAACTAATTGTAGCAATTCCATCACTTTGTCTCGTATTTCTTGCTTAGTAGGTCTAGTTTTCCGAGTGCGAACCTTTAGGCCATAAGCGACATTTTCAAAGACGGTCATATGACGAAATAGAGCATAATGCTGAAACACAAAGCCTACATTACGTTCCTTTGGATGTCGATCCGTCATGGAATGTCCATCAAAAAAAATATCACCCGTATCGGCGGTTTCCAGCCCTGCAATAACACGTAATAGAGAGGTTTTTCCTGATCCAGAGGGGCCGAGCAATGCAACAAGCTCCCCTGACTGAATATGAATAGAAATATCCTCTAATGCTTGAAAAGATCCGTATATTTTCGAGACATTTTGAATTTGAATACTCATGTTAATTATCTCCTTTTAACTAGATTTGGACTTCCATGCAATGATATCTTTTAAAATTAATGTAAAGATAGCTATGACACTCATTAAGGATGCAACAGCAAAGGCGGCTGAAAATTGATATTCATTATAGAGAATTTCAATATGAAGGGGCATTGTATTCGTCATGCCTCGTATATGGCCAGATACAACTGAAACTGCACCAAATTCTCCTATAGCTCGTGCATTACACAATATGAGACCATAAAATAAACCCCATTTAATATTGGGTAAGGTGACGTACCAAAAGGTCTTAAAGCCACTCGCACCAAGAGAAATCGACGCCTCCTCCTCAGACGTTCCCTGTGCTTGCATTAGAGGTATTAGCTCACGGGCAACAAAGGGCAGTGTGACAAATATCGTCGCAAGGACAATGCCTGGTAGCGCAAAAACAATTTTAATATCTTTGGCGAATAACCAATCACCAAATAATCCCTGCGATCCAAATAGTAAAATAAATACCAAACCTGCGATAACAGGGGAGACCGCAAAAGGTAAATCAACAATGGTTAGTAAAAGATTTTTCCCCTTAAAATTAAATTTTGTAAGGGTCCATGCAGCCATTACGCCAAAGATTGCATTTAGGGGTACAGCAATCGCTACAACTGTTAAAGTGAGCTTAATAGCAGCTAATGCATCTGGGTGTGTGATAGCTGCCAAGTAAACATCCACACCTTTTTGAAAGGCTGTAATAAAAATTGAAGCTAATGGCAGGACGATAAAAAAAGCTAAAAAGACTAGTGCAATACATGTAAGTGTATAGCGAATAACACGAGGCTCCTGTAGGGCGACAGACTTAGGTACCTTATTTTTTTCAGGACTAGCCTGTTGAATAAATGCTGATTGTTCCATAAAGCTCCTCCTAATGTACAAACCGACGATTGGCTAGCCATTGTATGACGTTAATGGTTAATAATAAAATAAATGAAGTAACAAGCATGACTACCGCAATTGCAGTGGCACCAGCATAATCGTATTGCTCAAGTTTAGTCATAATAATTAAAGGGGTAATTTCGGTTTTCATAGGCATATTTCCCGCAATGAAAACAACTGAGCCATACTCACCAAGAGCACGAGCAAAGGCTAATGAAAAGCCCGTTAATATGGCTGGTAATAACTCTGGCAAAATGACTTTACGAAAGGTTTGTAAACGATTTGCTCCAAGGCTGGCAGAAGCCTCCTCAACTTCAGCACTAATATTTTGCAATACTGGCTGTACTGTTCGTACAACGAAAGGAAGCCCAATAAAAGTTAAGGCAATAATAATACCAAGGGGCGTAAAGGCAATTTTAAAATCAAAAAACTGGCCAATCCAACCATTGGGGGCGTAGAGAGATGTTAAAGCAATCCCTGCTACAGCAGTAGGTAAAGCAAAAGGCAAATCTACTAATCCATCCATCATTCTTTTAAAAGGGAACTGGTAGCGAACCAGAACCCATGCGATAATTGTGCCGAAAAGTACATTTAATAGACCTGCAATGAGGGCTGTGCTAAAGCTAACTTTATAGGAAGCAACAGCACGAGGATCAGTGATAATATCAAGAAACACTGTCCAGCTTAAGGACATTGTATGGAAAAAGATCATAGAAAGTGGTAATAACACTAGTAAACTAACATATAACATCGTATATCCAAGAGATAGGTGAAATCCTGGAATAATGCGACGTGATTTCTTCGTCAGGGTTAAACTACTCATCAGAACACTCCTTATTGTGGCAAGTAAATTTCATCAAAGGTACCGCCGTCTTTAAAGTGAGTTGCTTGTGCTTTGGTCCAGCCACCAAAATCATCGATTGAAACAAGTTCAAGCTGTGGGAATTGGTCTTTATATTTAGCTAGAACAGCCTCGTTGCGAGGGCGGTAATAATTTTTGGCAGCAATTTCTTGACCCGTATCGCTATATAAATGCTGTAAGTAAGCCTCCGCTACTTCCCGTGTTCCTTTTTTATCGACGATTTTGTCAACAATCGCCACTGGTGGCTCCGCTAAAATACTTAATGATGGAGTAATTATTTCGAATTCGTCCTTCCCTAATTCATGAAGTGATAAGTAAGCTTCATTTTCCCATGCAATTAAGACATCCCCAATTTTGCGTTCCACAAAAGTTGTGGTAGCACCTCGGGCACCAGAATCCAGTACTTCAACATTGCTGTATAGTGATTTCATAAATTCTTTGATTTTTGTTTCATCATTGTTATATAACTTTCCAGCATAGCCCCAAGCAGCTAGGTAGTTCCACCTTGCACCACCAGATGTTTTTGGGTTAGGGGTAATGACGGATACATCTTTTTTGATGAGATCATCCCAATCTTGTATATCTTTCGGGTTGCCCTTGCGTACTAAAAAGACAATAGTGGATGTATAGGGAGTAGAGTTATGGTCAAATTCGGTTTGCCAATCTTTATTCAGCAGCTCACGAGTTTGGGCAATTTCATCAATATCATAGGCGAGAGCAAGGGTGACAACGTCTGCTTCAAGACCATCAATCACTGCTCTACCTTGTTTTCCTGAGCCTCCATGAGATTGTTTAATCGTGACATCTTGCCCTGTTTCATCCTTCCACTTTTTTATAAAATCTTGATTGAACTCATCGTAAAGCTCGCGTGTTGGGTCATAGGATACATTTAATAGCTCAACGGACTTATTACCTTCCTGGCCACTTGTATCTTCATTTGAGTTAGCACTACTACATCCTGTTACAGATAAAGTTAATACAGCTAGCAGTGCCAAAGATTGAAAGACATTCTTTCTTTTCTTCATTCTATGTCGCTCCCTTTCTGGCTGAAGAATGCAAAAAGCCATCCCCCATAACGATAATTCGTCATAGGTAGATGGCCTTCAGATCCTCTGATCAGCATTTTAGTAGTTGTGTCAAAGCTTTAGATAATACATTAAACACATATTTCCTATTAGTCAACAAGGAATTATAAAATGTTGAAAATCATGGTGATTACCTAGCTGTCAATTATCTTATGCAACTAAGAGTGTCAAAAATGGGTTTATTGCATAAGATATTTGAAAAAACCTAGTTGACTGCTTGGTGTACTTTAGTATATATTTGGTAATAAGAAAAACGATTAAAGAACGAGGTAGCAATTACTAGTGAAAAATCGTTGAATAATGAGCTGGCTAGTCAAACTAGAGGCGTTTTAACAAAGGCATGTTTTTGGGTGTCTTTAGTTAGAACGCCTTTTTTGCTATGAGGGGGATTCTATGTTAACACATGCAAATTGGCAAGAACCAAACATTAATTTTCAAGTTGATGAAATGTATAGGGGAGCATTAGAGGTTTTACGATGGAGCTATCAAGAGTATGGGAATGAAATAGTTTATGCCTGTAGCTTTGGGATTGAGGGCATAGTCTTAATTGATCTCATTTCGAAGGTAAAGCCAAATGCAACCATTGTCTTTTTAGATACAGATGTCCATTTTAAAGAGACCTATGAAACGATCCGGCGAGTAAAAGAAAAATATCCACAATTAAACATTGTGATGAAAAAGTCTGCACTCACACTTGAACAACAAGCAGCTCAATATGGTGAAGAACTTTGGAAGTCAGATCCAAATCAATGCTGTGCTATACGCAAGATTAAGCCTCTACATGAAGCCCTTTCAGGCACAAAGGCTTGGATATCTGGTTTACGACGTGAACAATCGCCAACACGTCAACAAACAAATTTTCTTAATCGTGATGATAAATTTAAGTCGATTAAAGTTTGCCCACTTATCCATTGGACTTGGAAGGATGTTTGGCGCTATGTCTCGAAAAACAATCTGCCATACAATCCGTTGCATGATCAAGGCTATCCAAGTATCGGTTGTGAGCATTGTACAAAGCCGGCATTTACGATGGATGATTTACGTTCAGGTAGATGGCAAGGCTCTGGGAAGACAGAATGTGGGTTACATGAATAAAGGAGTTATGCCATGCTTGAATATTTTGCCATAGCTATTAGTTTATTTTTTGCCATGAATATAGGTGCAAGTGGGGCAGCAGCTTCAATGGGAGTTGCTTATGGGGCAGGTGCTATTAAAAAGGCTTGGCAAGCATTATTATTATGCGCCATAGGCGTTTATAGCGGAGCGGTGTTGGGCGGAGGAGAAGTAGTCAAAACGATTAGCTCAGGTATTATGCCTCAGGAGTACATTACGGTTAAAATTGTTATCATTATTTTAATTTCTGCAACAAGCAGTTTATTTTTTGCCAACCTTTTAGGCATCCCATTATCTACCAGTGAGGTTACCGTCGGCGCAGTTGTTGGTGTGGGAATAGCTTATAAAGTGTTATTCGTCCAATCTTTGCTGGTCATTATGTCCTTTTGGGTTATTGTCCCACTTATAGCTTTTGTAATGGCCCTTATATTGGGGAAGTTGTTATATAAATTACAACTTAGGGGGCTATTAAAAGATCATCCGATTTTAACGATTCTACTTGTATTAGCAGGATTTTTTGAAGCCTTTTCGGCAGGTATGAATAACGTGGCGAATGCAGTTGGGCCGCTGGTAGGTGCTGGCATGATGGATGTTACTATCGGCATTATGCTTGGGGGTGCATTTGTAGCTGCAGGAGCTATCCTACTTGGTAAACGAGTTCTTGAAACAAACGGTAAAAAAATTATGCGTTTTCAAAAGGCAGAGGGTATTTTAATTTCAAGTACTGGGGCGCTACTCGTAGGCATAAGCTCTATTTTTGGACTTCCAGTACCACTAACGCAAGTAACATCTTCCTCTATTATCGGCATGGGAATGGCGAAAAACGGAAAACAAATTTTTCATAAGCATATTGTGAAAAAGATTATTCGTATATGGGTTGTATCCCCCATCTTTTCATTAGCCATTTCTTATTTTTTAGTACAGTTGTTTTTAGAAAAAGATCTATATGCGGTTATTATAAATGGCAGCATTATCGTTGGAACGCTTGGAGTTATTAGTTTAATGCGTACCATTCGAGAAGAAGAGCAATCCATATATGATGCAGGTGAGGGAATTTAATTTTACTAGTGTTACTACATCATTGATGTTGATCTTACTATTAAACTTAGTATTTAACTAGAATTAGGAGGAGATAATATGAGTTTACAACCACATGGAGGGTTTCTTGTGCAAGCTTTTCATCCCGATAAGGAAATAACATCTATTCATAAGGAGATTGAGCTGGATGCCATTTCTTTGAGTGATTTAGAGTTAATTGCCATAGGAGGCTACAGTCCCATCCAAGGGTTTTTAACACAAGCAGATTATGAATCTGTGGTGGAAAAAAGTCGATTAGTATCAGGTATAGTATGGAGTATTCCAATTACCCTCCCAGTGACGGAAGAGAAAGCAGCAACCTTACAACCTGGTGAAGAGGTAAAACTAGTCTATCAAGGTGAAACTTTTGGTGTTATTCAGGTGGCTGATATTTTTGAGCCGAATAAGCGAAAAGAGGCTTTACTTGTTTATGGCACTGAGGATTTAGCACATCCTGGAGTTCACAAGCTACATGAACGTCCTGCCATATATGTTGGTGGAAAAATTACGTTAATTAAACGTCTAGCACAAAAGTTTCCTACGTATTCATTTGATCCAGTGGAAACCCGACAACTATTTGCTTCAAAGGGTTGGCAAACCATTGTGGGCTTTCAAACGCGTAACCCAGTGCATCGGGCCCATGAATATATCCAAAAGGCAGCACTTGAAACGATAGATGGTTTATTTTTAAACCCTCTTGTTGGTGAAACAAAATCGGATGATGTATCTGCGGCTATCCGTATGGAGAGCTATGAGATTTTATTGAAAAATTACTATCCTGAAAATCGTGTGCAATTAGGTGTATTTCCAGCTGCTATGCGTTACGCAGGACCAAGGGAGGCCATTTTCCATGCGCTTGTAAGGAAAAATTATGGCTGTACACATTTTATCGTGGGTAGAGATCATGCAGGTGTTGGGGATTACTATGGCACGTACGATGCCCAAAAAATCTTTGAACAGTTTACGGAAGATGAATTAGGGATTATTCCATTGAAGTTTGAGCATAGTTTTTATTGTCAGCAGTGTGAAGGGATGGCTACTACAAAAACTTGTCCCCATGATAGCTCTGCCCATATTATTTTATCAGGTACAAAAGTACGAGAGATGCTTCGCAATGGAGAAGTACCACCAAGTACATTTAGCCGTAAAGAGGTAGTAGACGTACTAATAAAAGGCATGCAGAAGGAGGTAGTCAAATGAGTTCAAATATTGTTTGGCATGAAGCCTCTGTTACAAAAGATGAGCGTCGCTCTCAAAATAAACATCAAAGCTTTATTTTATGGTTTACGGGTTTGTCTGCTTCAGGAAAATCATCTATAGCCAATGCATTTGCCCGTCAATTATATGAAAGGGGTAATCAAGCTTTTGTGTTGGATGGCGATAATGTCCGTCATGGCTTAAATAAGGATTTAGGTTTTGATGAGTCAGGGCGTAAAGAAAACATCCGTCGTATAGGGGAAGTTTCGAAGCTTTTTATAGAAAGCGGTCAAATTGTGCTAACGGCATTTATTTCACCTTATCGAGAAGATCGTCAAGTAGTTCGTGAGCTTGTTGAAGATGGTGAATTTATAGAAGTCTTTGTAAAGTGTTCAGTAGAAACATGTGAAAAAAGGGATCCAAAGGGACTATATAAAAAAGCTAGAAAAGCAGAGATTGCAAATTTTACTGGTATTAGCGCTCCTTATGAGGAACCCGAAAACCCAGAAATTATTTTAGATTCAGAACATCATACTGTAGAAGAATGTGTGGAACAGTTGACTAGTATTTTAACTGCCAAAGGCTATATTTAACTAACCAATAAAAAAATCTGCTCGTTCATAATGATTGAGCAGATTTTTTATATGTTTTATCGAACATCTTGTTCTTTTTTCATTCTGTCAATTTCAGGGCCTAATTCATCACGTACTGTACCTTTCCAAGGCTTTACACCAGCAATATAAGAGGATCGAGTCATAATATGTCCTCCAACAGGGCCAGTGATGAAGAGGAATAGTATACCTAATAATATACGTGGATTAAAATGATCTTCAATTAGCCAAAAGTGAAAGAATACACCAATTAGTACGCACATAACACCAAGTGTAGCACTTTTTGAGGCAGCATGTGCTCGCGTATATAAATCAGGTAGGCGGATAAGCCCAATGGCTGTGACGACAATAAAAAGTACTCCAACAGAAATGAAAAAAATAACTAAACTATTAGCGAGAATTGTCACGTTTAATGATATCTCCTTTCTCTATGAATTTAGAGAAAGCAACTGTCCCAATAAATGATAAAATCGCTAGTAATAAAATAATCTCAAGGAAGAAGCTTGTTTCCACTAGTATTGAAAATAATCCAATCAAGGAAATAAGAGAGACACCCAGTGAATCCAAAGCGACAACACGGTCAGATGCAGAAGGTCCTTTAATCATTCGATAAATGACCGCAATCATCGATAAGCAAATCACTACAATGACTGCAATAATAAATGTTGTCATGATTTACTCACCTCCAAAATCGCTTTCTCAAATGAATCTCGAATGGAAGCAACAGCCTCATCCACATCGTTTATATCAATAGCATGTACATATAATGTTTTAGCATCATCGGATACATGTACGACTACAGTCCCGGGCGTTAAAGTAATAAGGCTGGATAGTAAAGTAATTTCCCAGTCTTCCGTTAATACAGTAGGGTAAGCAAAAAAGGCAGGCTGCATGTCCAATTTAGGCTTTAATACTACCTTCAGGACTTGCACATTCGCTAATACTAACTCTTTAAAGAACAGCGAAGTCAATTTTAAAATGGCCCATAGTCGGTAGACATAAAGACGAGACTTAAAAAATCTTCGCATTATTATGAGCAGAATGATACCCATTAAGAACCCAATTATAAAGCCGGTTGCTGTGTAATTAGAGGATAGGAACATCCATACGAAGGCAAGTACAAAGTTTAAAATCATTTGAAATGCCATAGCGTTAATCCCCCTTCATCACAGCATCTATATAGATTGATGGATCATTTAAAAGTTTTGCTGCATCGTCCATAAATGGCGTCATCCATTCGGAACCCACACCATATACGACAGAAATAAGTACTAATAGGGCTGAAGGCATAAACAGCATCTTGTAGATAGATTTGTCAACGGTACCCTTTGTTTCTTTCTCCTCGCCCCAAAAGGCATAGATGAAGATACGGATGACTGATAATAGTACGAGCAGTGAGGACGCTAATATGAAAATACTACTCCACATATTTCCCGCTTCAAAACCACCTTGAACAATCAAAAGTTTGCCCACAAATCCGCTAAGTGGTGGAATTCCGGCTAAGCCAAATGCTGCAATTAAATAACACCAACCAAGCACCGGGTATTTCTTCATCAGGCCACCCATCTTACGCAAATCAGATGTACCTGTAATGTAGATGATAATACCGATTAACATAAAGAGTGCAGCCTTTATGAGCATATCGTGTACTAAATAAAACATCGCTCCCTTTAAAGAAGCTTCATTCATTTGTGAGACACCAAATAAAATAACTCCTACAGCAATGACAATATTGTAGATAATAATAAGTTTGACATCAAAGTAGGCGAGTGCCCCAATGCATCCAGCTACAATTGTAGCAATGGCAAGTACCATCAATAAATCATGAGTATATGATAAATCGTGTACAAAGAATAGTGTATAGGTACGTGTAATTGCATAGACACCTACCTTTGTGAGCAATGCACCGAATAGTGTTAATACAGGTATAGGCGCTGCTGCATACGAAGTAGGAAGCCAAAAATACAATGGGAAAATGGCTGCTTTTAATCCGAAAACCATTAAAAAGAGTACAGCTATAACCGTAATGATACCTGGCTGATTGATTTCAGCTATTTTAACGGCAATATCAGCCATGTTCAATGTTCCTACAACCGAGTATAAAAAGGCTACGGTAATGACAAATAAGGCCGACGAAATAACATTAATTAAAATATATTTGATCGATCCTTTCAGTTGCCCTTTCTCGCCACCTAGCACGATCAGTAAATATGAAGCCATTAATAATACTTCGAAGAAAACGAATAAGTTAAAAATATCACCTGTAGTAAAAGCCCCATTAACCCCAGTTAAAATAAACATGATACCAGGGTAATAAAAGAATCTTTCCCGTTCCTTCGTAATAGAACCAAAGCCATACCAAACAACAAAAAAAGCAATTAACAATGTTGTTGTAACGAGCAATGCGGATACCATATCAGAAACCATGGTAATGCCATAAGGGACAGGCCAATCTCCAAAGGTAACCTTTTGGATACCATCATGTTTCACTTTCAATAGAAGTGAAATGGCAGTAATCAAGGATATCCCGATTCCAAGTAATGAAAATGTTCGTTGATACATTAAATTTTTTTGCCCAAACATTAAAATCATACCGAAGAAAAACGGAATGATGATAGGCAGCAGTAGGAAGTTATTCATCCTCATCACTTCCTCTCATTAAGCTAATATCATCAGTTTGTAGCTCCTGATAGGAACGATATGCTAGCACAAGGAAAAACGCTGTGACGCCAAAGCTAATAACAATAGCGGTTAAAATAAGTGCCTGGGGTAATGGATCTGCAAAGGGTTTAGCTCCTTCGTTTAACACGGGTGGAGCCTCACCACCAAGACCACCCATCGTTAATATCAGTAGGTGAGCACCGTGACTTAAAAGTCCCGTACCAATAATAATTCGTAATAAACTTTTTGATAAAATTAAATAGACAGCTGCCATAAAGAGGAAGCCAATGACAAAGGCCATAATTATTTCCATTATTCATCCTCTCCAATCGTTTGAATAATGGTCATCGTAACACCCACAACAACCAGATAGACACCGCTATCAAAAAGCATAGCCGTGTGTAAAGACTGTTTGCCTAGAAGCGGTAAATCGAAATAATTAAAGAAATGCGTAAAAAAAGGTTCGCCAACAAACATAGGAAATGCCGCAGTGGCAAGGGCTAATAATAAACCAATAGCCGTTAAATACGTGTAATTAATAGGTAAAATATGTCGTACAGTACGAATATCAAAGGCTAACACTAATAGCACGATGGCACTGGAGGTTAAAAGTCCTCCAACAAAGCCACCACCAGGCGTGTAATGACCTGCTAAAAAAATATGAATGGAGAAGAAGAAAATAATGAAAAATACAATTTTAGCCGTAAATTGTATTATCACATCATTTGTTTTCATGTGTTTTCTCCTTTCTATTCATGCGCAATTTAATCATAGCCAAAATGGCCATTCCAGCAATACCGAGCACTGTAATTTCAAACAATGTATCAAAGCCACGATAGTCTACTAAAATTACATTAACAATATTTCCTCCGCCCGCTAAGGAGTAAACGGTTTCCTCATAGTATTTAGAAATAGAAGGAATAAGTTTTTGTGAATGAGCAGATAATGCGACAAGTGTTACCATGGCACCTATTGTAATAGATACAACAGCTCGATTTAATTGAAATCTCATACGTTCTTCTCGTTTACCAAGTTTTGGCAGATGGTAGAATGCCATTAAAAAGAGAGCAACAGATATAGTCTCTATAACAAGCTGTGTTAAGGCTAAATCTGGCGCATTAAAAATAACAAAAAATAATGCTACCGTATAACCAACAGAGCCAAGACCTATAATGGCTGTTAAACGCGATTTGGCTAGTATAGTGATAGCTGTTCCAATTAATAAAACCACGACTAAAATAATTTCATAGGGTCTAATTGGAGCTGTCTCTTGGAATGAAAAACTAAAGGCATTTTTCACAAAAAGCGAACCAATGACGATAATAGCAATACCACTAAACATATAAAGTAGATAATGACGCATTGACCCCGTCATGTAGAGTCGAGAAAGGCGATTCAAGCCAACATCTAACCCCTGCATAATTTTGTCATAAGCATTATTCAAGGTGAAAGCCTTTGGGAATCGTTGATACATCCCTTGCCATTTCGGTAGTGATACAAATAGCAGTACTCCTATGATAATAATTCCTATCGTCATTAGAAGCTCTGGATTGATTCCATGCCAGGCAGATACATGAATGTCAATATCTTGTGGTACCTCGTATAAAAATGGCTGAATCGCTAGTACAGCAGGTTTGACAAATGTATCACCAATAAAATTCGGGATAAAGAATATAAGCACAACTAATCCTGCTAAAAGCATTGGAGAAACTAGCATCCCAATAGGTGCTTCATGTGGTTTATGCGGTAATTGTTCTGGTTTGTAGTTGCCATTAAATGTTCGGAAAACAAAATAAAAGCTATAAATAAATGTGAAAATACTAGCAACCCAAGCCACGATTGGGAAGAGCACTCCCCATGTATCGAAGCCAAAAAACTCAAACTTTTGAAGCGCGAGCATGGCTGTTAAAAACATTTCTTTACTTAAGAAGCCATTAAACGGTGGAAGACCAGCCATCGATAAGCTTCCTATTGCCGCAACTGTAAAACTGATAGGCATAATACTCATTAACCCACCCAATTTACGAATATCACGTGTCCCTGTTTCATGATCGATAATCCCAGCAATCATGAATAGGCTACCTTTAAATGTAGCGTGATTGATCAGATGGAAGATGGCAGCAAATGCCGCAAATTTAATTGTATCTAAGGATTCGTTGGCATGAAACGCAACTGCGCTTGCCCCAAGTAGTGACATAATAAGTCCAAGTTGACTGACGGTCGAGAAGGCAAGAATCCCTTTCAAGTCCGTTTGTTTGACTGCAAAGAATGAACCCCAGAATAAAGTTAAAATACCTATACCTGTTACAAGCCATACCCAGAGCTCAGAAGCCGCAAAAATTGGGGTAAAGCGTGCTACTAAATAAATACCTGCTTTGACCATTGTGGCAGAGTGAAGGTATGCACTTACTGGTGTAGGTGCTTCCATTGCATCTGGTAGCCAAATGTAAAATGGGAATTGAGCCGATTTTGTAAATGCTCCTAGAAGGAGTAACACAAGCGACCAAGTAAATAAAGGGTGATCAACTAGATTTGGAGCCATAACCATTAGCTCTCGAATGGAATAAGTTCCACCCATTAAGTAGAGAAGAACGAATCCACCTAACATCATTAAGCCACCGCCAACTGTTATCATCATTGACTTCAGTGCTCCAAGGCGTGACGCATCACGGTTATACCAATAACCAATGAGTAGGAATGAGGAAATGGACGTTAATTCCCAAAAGAAATAAAGTGTAATTAAATGATCTGACTGTACTACTCCAAGCATTGCAGACATAAATAACAGTAAGTAAACATAAAAATTATGTAATTTTTCTTTATGTTTATCTAAGTAAAAAATGGAGTAGAGGACAACTAATGATCCGATCCCAGTAATTAGTAGCGAGAATAATAAGCTAAGGCCATCCAAATAGGAGACGAAGGAAATATCAAGCGATGGAATCCAAGGAAGTTTAGCTGTAAACACTCCACCTTTAGCTACTTGTGCAATATAAGATGCATAAATCACCACGAGCGTAGCTGGAACAGCGAGAACAAACCAGCCAGTATGAATATTCTTTATGCTTTTATATAAAAATGGTACGAATATTGCAGCAAGCATGGGAATGAAAATATAAAGTACTTGTAACAAAAAAACCCTCCTTTATGCAGGTAAGTATATCAATTATAACGTACTTTAATCGGGAATGCATACGTACTATTGGGATTTAGCTTGCGGTAGTAGGAGAATTTTCGTTATATTATAAATAGGAAGTTATCAATAAAAATAGAGGAAAAAATTTTTTATGAAGAATCCGTATATCTATGGTTATTTACCATTAATTACAATTTTATTGTTTAGTTTGACATTTGGTATGTATGCAGTTGGAGAATCTTTACAAATTTTTCGAGCAATCGGTGTATATTCAGGTATGCGAGAATTTTTGTCTGATGTTGAATTACGTGTATTTTTACTCATTGTGTTTGCTATTGTTTTTTTTATGCTATTTTCAGCACTCAAACTAGTAGGAGAAACAATCCATGAGTTAGGAATGCTCTTTTTTTCAAAAGACAACGATGGAGCAACTGTTAGTCAAGCACGAGGCGGCTATATTATTTTGTTTATTGGTGCCATGTGTTCAGCATTTGCCATCCAATTTATTTATGTGTTAATAGGAATTTTTGTTCTAACTGTTTTTACATATTTCATTTATCTTATTTACAAAATGAGTCAATTTATGTCAATGGGCGGCACAATCGGTCTATTAATCTTTGAGCTTTTTATGTGGACTATTCTATTAACATTCATCGTTTATGTTGTATTGAAACTATATAATGGAATATTAGCAAGTCTGCCATTTGCTCAATAAATGCATACTGTAGGCAAAAGCCCTCGAGAATCTCAATCTCGAGGGCTTTTGCTATTTCTTAAATGACGGTTTGCATGGGGGTTCTGTTATTTTGCCTGGCACGTCCAAGTAACCCGTTCCTTTTTGTCATACAACCAAACTACTAATTTTACTCAAGTAAAACATTAAATAATTGATGATGAATTTTGTATTCTTCTAATTTTTGCATGGATTGAGGCTTATCATAGCCAATCCATACGGCCGCTGTATAGGTATCATTAAGTCCGGCAAGCCAATAGTCTCGATAGTCATTCGTTGTCCCTGTTTTGGCCCCAACGTAGCTGCTATTACTGTAGACTCCCTGTCCCGTACCGTTCGTCACAACATCGGCAAGTAGCTCACGCATGTATTTTACTGTTTTAGGAGACCAAATTTGATCACGCTGTGTATCCCAACTATAGAGTTCTGTTCCATCTAAAGCTGTCACTTTACGAATGCTATGTGCTAGAACATAAGATCCATCAATAAAGCTTGTATAGGCATCTGCTAGCTCTAAAGCTGTTACACCGTAAGTAAGCCCGCCCAAGGAAGCTGCATAATTATGGTCCTTTTCTACAATGGAGCGAAAATGAAAGCGATCTAAATATTGAAATGCTGTATCAATGCCAACTGTCTGGAAGAGTCGCAGTGCCGATGTATTGTAGCTATGTCGAAATGCAGTGCGCAGCGACACATCCCCATACTTGTAGCCCCCGTAGTTTTGAGGGCAAAATGATCCGACACAATAACTGCCACCATTTACAATCGAATCAGGTGTATGTGTTGTTGTTTCAAAGAAAGGAGCATAGACGGCCAGTGGCTTAAACGCGGAACCTGGCTGCCGTGTTCCCTGAAATGCACGATGATAATCAAACTTTTCATAGTTTTTTCCTGCATATAAGCTAACGATTTCTCTTGATTGGTTTTGAATAACAGCACCTGCTGCTTGCAATGAACCGGCACCTAAGGTAGCTGTCATTTGTTGTTCATCATGCCGCTGTTTTTGTGGATCCAACGCAGTGTTAATAATCAGTCCATTTTGAAATAATGAATCAAGTCGATTGTCTAATTGTGTCTTAATTTTTTTCTTCTCTTCCTCATTATCTGTATGGTTAAGTCGATCCGCATAGCCTTCTTTTTCTGCAACTAACCATTTTAATTCTTGAAGAACGTAAGTACTGTACATAGGATAGCTTTGAATTTTATCCTTAATATGCAATGTAATCGGTTTTGCCTTATAAGTTGTCGCTTCTTCCTTTGTAATGCTACCTTTCACGGCAAGTGTATCTAATAAGCGTTCTTGACGTGCTTTAGTTTGTTCAAAGTTTTTTAAAGGGTTATAAAGTGAAGGGTTATTGGGAATCGCTGCAATAAAAGCAATTTCAGCTATAGATAATTGCTGAAGTGGTCTTTGAAAATAATAGGTTGCTGCTCCACCAATACCGTAAACTTGATTGCTAAAATAGGACTCGTTAAGATACATGGTTAATATTGCTTCTTTATCGAATTCTTTTTCTAATTCATAAGCATAAAAAAGTTCGGTTAATTTTCGTTCATATGTTTTTTCATCAGATAAATAACGCATTCGAACAAGCTGCTGTGTAATCGTACTGCCACCCTGTGAGCTAGTACTTGTACTTGAATTGGCGACTACTGCACGCATAATAGCACTTAAATCAAAGCCAATGTGTTCATAAAAGTCGGCATCCTCACTTGCAATGAATATTTCCTGGGCAATTTGTGGAATTTCTTGCAATGTTAATGGCTGCCGCCATTCGACATATTCTTCACTAAATGTTTGCCCATTTTGATCCTTAAGTGTTATAGGGAGCTGGGGTTGTACTTCAGGTAAATGAATCGCCTGTGAAATTTGTTCTTCATGTGCTTGTGCTGTATTGATTTCTGTTCGTATGTTTGTGCTAATCCACCATAGAACAGGTAGGGAAAGAAGTATAATAAAAAACCCAAAAGCCTTTTTCATGTGTGCCTCCACTCTTTCTATGAATCCTTCAACAGAATAACATATTTTGGATTGATTCCAAATACTCGGTCAGACCTATTTCCATTGTTTTTAGAAAGGAAGTTAAAAGTGCATAAATCGTCAATACTTTGTTGAAGAAAACCAATCGGAATTATGTTAGACTAAAATGAGGTCAAGAAGGATGAATTGTCATCTTTTTCATTGAAACTGAAAATTATCATTAAAGGAGAGACTTCCATGTTTCCACAATTAACAACAGACGTACAAGCAGGCGAAGTGCTTGTAGAAATGAACACAACATTAGGTGCAGTTAAAATTAAGCTGTTCCCAGAGTTTGCACCAAAAACTGTTGAAAACTTTTTGGGTCATGCTAAATCAGGTTATTATAACGGCATCATTTTCCACCGAGTTATTCAAGACTTTATGATTCAAGGTGGTGACCCAACAGGAACAGGTATGGGAGGAGAGTCAATTTGGGGTGATTCTTTTGAAGATGAATTCTCAGATAAATTGTTTAACCTACGTGGTGCGCTATCAATGGCTAACGCTGGTCCAAACACAAATGGTTCTCAATTCTTTATCGTACAAATGAAACATCTTCCAAGCGATATGCTTCGTCAATTACAAGGAGCAGGCTTCCCAGAGGAAATTATCGAAGCTTATGCACAAAATGGTGGTACTCCTTGGTTAGACCATAAACATACTGTATTCGGTCATGTTGTAGAAGGAATGGATATTGTAGATAAAATTGCGGATGTAGAAAAAGATCCTCGTGATAAGCCATTAGAAGATGTGAAAATTGAGTCAATTACAGTCTTTGAATAATAATTATAAGGACGTGTAGAGCATGGAAAACTTAATGTATCAATTTTTATATTTCCCTGAAGATAAATCAGGATATATTCCAGCAGCATTTGAATTTTTAATCATGCTTATTTTATGTGTAATCGTGTTTACGCTTTTCCGAAAAATTTCTAAAAAGCAGGAAATGAAATCAAAGGAAATTGAAGCGCGTATATTAGCAGAAAAGAAAAGCACAAACAACCAACAAAATGTCTAATGAAAAAGAATCTGCCTCCAATGGAGACAGATTCTTTATTTTAAATTTTTCTTTTTGAACGACGAACCATGTTTTGTATTGTTTTGAAGGCATGGAAGCAAACGAGTACAATGGATAGGCCAATTCCACTTAAGGCGGTAATGAAGGCAACCCATTCGAACGGTGTATAGCTCCAAACACTATCTAAATCATTACTGTCCTTCCATTCTTCAATGACTAAATTCATTCCGTAAATACCGGAAATAACCGTAAATACGGTTAAAATAAATAGTAAATTATTGCTTCGATTATCGGATTGATCTTCTTGTGTTCGATATAGGCTGTTCAATGTCGCTTTTGTTCCTACATAATGTTCATTAATACGGAAATGCTTTCGTAGCATTTGAGCTATTTCTCTACCTTCAGTCCGAACAACGACCTCTTCAAAATAATAACGTGCAGAAAACTCTGTGATAAGTTCGATTAATTCATTAACAATTTGTTTATCTTTCCCCCATTTAATTTCACTGTATTCATAGGAAAGCTTTAGAAGCATCATTTTATAAAAATAATGAATGAATAAATTGTAATAGTGAGTCCCCATAAACTCCTGAATGCTATGTGAACAATGTTCAAAAGGCCTATTTGTAAGTGTCATTTGTGACTGTGCTGAAGAGATAATAAAACTATTAGGTGCCCACCGTGTATGGGCGTGTTCCTGCACATAGTTTGAAATATATTGAGAGTTAGTACTCGAAATAAAGGGCTTGCCATCAGGTGTTCTTCCATCTACTTGCCCTAATCGAAAAAGATGCTCAGGTAATAGTTCTGCTTTTTCATCACAAATTAAATAGGCTGAGGAAAACATTCGCTCATCTTCAAAAAAAGGTAACCCTTCATAGGTATGGTCTTGGTGATGCTGAAGGAACGGTTTTAAGAAGGGGATAAAATAGTTGAATAATAGTTCACTTGTTGAATCACAATGACCGAATGAGAAATGATGACTAGCGCCTTTTTCCTCTCGCAGTTTTGCCTCCAGCACCCTAAAGTAATGAATAAAATTTAAAATATCACTAATATCATATTGGTTGTCTATGCTTGTTCGAACGGTGACGATGCCATTGCCGAAAGGGCATAGTGTCACATCGATGCTCATAAGCTCGTAGTTAATACAATTTTCATGATGGTGTAAGGCTCCTTGTGTATAGAATGCTTTTGAGAAGCGAAGAAAGTCTGGGCTATCCATTTTATTTGGAAATAATTTATCCTCAAGAAAGGGATAGAAAAATTGGGCAAGCTCCTCATGTATAATTGTTATGTCTCCATAAAAGGCATGTTCAAGATTAGCGTTGTTCAATTCAAAAAAAGAAAATCCTTCTTCTAAAAGGGTATGACCAATCTTTTGCCGATCTTTTATTTGGTAGGCGAAGGGAAATAAGAATGTCATATATGCACGCTCAATTGTTAAAGGAACTAAGTCCATTTGAAAACACCCCTTTTTCCATCCGTTTGTTAAGAAACTTTTCCACATCGTAAGAATTTTAAACATATAAAAAGAAGGAATCCTAAATAATCAGAATTCCTTCTCTTATTTTTATTGTTCAAAGGCTTTTTTAAAGCGCTCTACGCCGTCTCGTACTGTTTCAAATGAACAAGCTACATTCATACGTAGGAAGCCTCGACCCTCTTCTCCGTATTTTGTACCTGGCTCTAATGCCAGTTGACCAATTTCTAATAGTCGTTTCATAATGTCTTTTTCTTCAAGCTTAAGCTCTCGATAATCAATCCATATTAAATAAGTGGATTGTGGTTTAATGATGCGAATGCCTGGAATCTGCTCTAACTCGGCTTTGACATAATCCATATTTGCTGAAATATACGGCAGCAATTCATCTAGCCAAGGGGTGCCTTCCGTATACGCAGCTTGCAATGCTACAGAGGCAAAAGTATTTAAAGAGCCTTGTCCACTTGCCATATTCACGGCTTCTAGCTGTAGACGTTTTTTCTTATCTGGCACAATCATATAGGAAACTTGAATACCTGCTAAATTAAATGTTTTAGTAGGAGCCATACACGTTACGATCCGATTGATTTCATCGCCTGCTATTTTGGCAATAGGAATATGCTTTTCTCCATTGATCATTAAATCAGCATGAATTTCATCTGAAATAATAAGAACATCGTATTGAGCACAGAGTCTTACAATTTCCTTTAAAGTAGCTTCATCCCATACATAACCTCCAGGGTTGTGAGGGTTGCATAATATGTAGGCTTTCACATTTTGAGCTAGTGCCTGTTCAAAAGCTTCAAAATCTACGATAAATTTACCATCATTTTTTTCAACTAGCGGACAGCTTACCACTTCGCGTCCATTGCTTTTTGGAATGTTAAAAAATGGTGGGTAAACGGGTGTTGATATAAGGACTTTATCTCCTGGATTAGTAAAGGCTACAATGCTATTTGCTAAGGCGGCAACAACACCATTACAGAATACGATAGAATCCTTGTCAATTTGCCAATCATGACGAGTATTTTGCCAGTCCACTATTGACTGTATTGCTTCCTCGCTCATAAAGCTATAACCAAAAACAGTACGTTCAGCATGTTCCTGCAATGCTTTTGAAACGGCTGTCGGAGCAGCAAAATCCATATCAGCTACCCACATTGGCAATATCTCGGACGCATCGTTTAGTCCATAAACCATTTTCATTGCGTCCCATTTTACGGAGTTTGTAAAACGGCGTTTGATAGTTTGATCAAAAATAGACAAGCAAATCACTCTTTTCTTTTTTATTTACTATGGTATCATACGATTATGATCAAAGGATAAATAGGTGAGTATTTTGGAAAATGTAAAAATGAATCAAGCAGCTGTGCATCTGCTAGAGGAGTGGGATCCATTCCACTTAGGTCCAGACCATTATGATACGGAAACAGCAGATGTTGTAGCGGCATTGCAAGGAATCGATGATCCGTCGACACTTGCAAAAGTTATTCAAGAAACATATGAGCATTCGTTTGAGCAATGGATTCCTTTTGAGGAATGTGTAGCCATTTCTTACAAACTGATTGCTATTAAATTTGAAGCAAAATGTATTATTTAAAATATTTTGCATATTTCCTATAAAAAAGGGGTTGTCATGTGACAACCTCTTTTTTCATCCTAATGTTAGAGGTTCTTTATTCTTATTTAAATAATGGTAAGATGCCCTGAATGAAAATAATTAATATAGCAATAGGGGACACGTAGCGAATTAACATGTACCAAATTGTAAATATCCAACTAGATGCGGCTAGCTCTTTACGTGAAATATCTTTTGTATAATAATAACCTGCAAAAATTGATATGAGCAGAGCACCAATAGGCATTCCGATGCTGTTGGTCATAAAATCAACAAAATCAAAAATAGAACGGTCTAAAATCTTCACATCTGATAGTATACCAAATGACAATGCACTAGGAATACCAACAATAAAGATAATGATGCCACCAATCCATGCAATTTTTTTCCGTTTTTCTGGCTTATCTCCGATTGCTATTGCTACGACAATTTCTAACATGGAGATGGAAGATGTAACTGTGGCAAATAGTAATAAAATAAAGAAGATGGTTAAGAAAAGAGCACCGAGAGGCAGTTGCTCGAAAACAGCCGGCAAAATAATGAATACGAGGCCAGGTCCTTGATCGGGTGTATAGCCAAGTGCGAATACTGCTGGGAAAATAACAAGACCAGCAAGTAAAGAGATGATGATGTTCATAGATGCAACATTAATGGCTGAGTTACCAATTTTTTCTGTTTTCGATAGATAGGAAGCATAGGTAATCATAACCGCAATACCAACACTTAATGAGAAAAATGCTTGTCCTAATGCCATTAAAAATGTTTCGGCATTCAGGTAAGACCAATCTGGCACAAACATAAATTTAACGCCTTCCATTGCTCCATCCAATGTTAAAGAGCGTATGACTAATATAATGAAGAAAATAAACAAGAGCGGCATCATCCATGTGCTGGCTTTTTCAATGCCACCCTTAATACCAGCTGACACAATGACTACTGTCAATAACATAAATAGCCCTTGCACAAGAACTGCTTCAAATGGACTCGCAATTATATTGCCAAATAAATCTGCATAATTGATGTCAGAACCTGCATTCGTTAGCTTAAAAGTAAAGGCACGACCCAAATAGCTTAAAATCCACCCACCTACAACACTATAGAAAGATAAGATAAGGCCCGCAATGACCATACCGCCCCATCCAATTAAATACCATGGCTTTCCTGGCGCCTGTTCTTTAAAGGATGTGACAGCATCCTTTTGTCCACGACGACCAATCATAAACTCTGCAATGAGTACTGGTAAGCCGATAAAGAATGTACATAAAACGAATAATAAAATAAAGACACTACCACCATTAGTACCAGCCATATATGGGAATTTCCAAATGGCTCCTAGTCCTATAGCACTTCCAGCAGCAGCTAAAATAAACCCAATTTTAGTTGTAAATTGATCTCTTGATGACACAAAAATAAAGCCTCCTTATACTAAAGTTTTATTTTACCGCATTATTTTCATAACACAAGCAAATATCTGAATATTGACTAGGGTGTTTCTACACTAGTAGCCATTGAGATGGAATTTTAGTTGGGTACTTCCTTTATTGGTAAAAAATCTTATTGATATGTAACAATTAGGATATTTCTGTCGTTCCATAAACAAAAGGAGGGATCGCTTTGGTAGAGGCCGATTTAATAGCAAGAGCACAGCAAGGAGACAAAGATGCCTATATCGACCTAATTCGAATTCATCAACAGACAGTTGAAAGGTTTGCCTTTCAGTGTGGCGTACATAGCAATGATTTAGCTGATGTTTCACAGGAGGTATTTGTTAAACTGTATCGCTTTTTACATCAATTTAAACAGGATCGGTTTACGACATGGCTCTATAAAATTACATTGAATGCTACACGGGATTATTATCGGAAGGAACAGAGAGAACTGGCGAAAGGGGACAAGCTTAATGCGCATCGTCAAACTATTTTTCTCTCTGCTGAAGACGATGTTCTTTTATTTGAAGAAGATAGAACTTTACATAATGCTATTCAATCCCTAGATGAAAAATATCGGTACCCTATCGTACTGTATTATTTTCACGAGTTAAAATACGAAGAAATCGCAGAGGTTTTAAATATTTCATTATCAACGGTCAAAGTACGGCTATTACGTGCGAAAGAAAAGTTGAAGGCAGCATTAATGCAAGAAGGGAGTGTTGAAAATGGATGATAAACAATTTAATCAACGTATAGCACTACTGAAAAAATCCTATGAGCGAATGGAGTCAAAACTAGATCCACAACATGTACTTCAGCAAATTGAAAATGAAGATGCCATTAGGGATTCTCAAGAAACCATAAATACGATTCTAAAGTCTTCAGCAAAATGGCAAAAGCCTGCTGTTTGGATTGCTAGCATCGCCAGCGTTTTATTAGTTGGACTATTAATATCATCGTTTATGCTCCACCCATCAACTCTCGTGCATTCAAATGAAGAAAAGATAGAAAGCAGCTATGAAGAATGGTTCTCTAGCTTACAAAAGAAGTATCAAGAGAAACGTGAAAAAACACGTGTTGAGCTTGACATACCTGAGGAAGACTTTAAGAAACTCTCGTTTGTTGAATCTGCTGATTATAAATACAATGATAAAGCTAAAAATAAAAAAATAGTACTAAATAAAATGGCTTATGATCCTAAATATTTAACACAGTTAGAGCAAGAGATACTAGACAGTTTGCAAACACCTCGAGAGCTGATAGAGCGGATTGAAACGTACGAAAATCCGATGTCATTTGCCGAGTCTAGATATTTCTTTAGCATATATTACCCAACAAAAGATGTTTTGCAATATTATACAAATGAACTTTCCCAATATAATAAAGTACTGTCACAAAAAAAGAAAGATTATCCTAAAGAACTAAATCAATTAATTGCAACGGCCAAAAAACAATATTTCGAGTTGTCTTATGATGGACAAAACTATAGTTTTAGAACGAATCCGATTTTTATGAAAGATGCACCAGTATCCATTGACCGTCTTCATCCTGATATATTAGGTTATTTTAAATATTTGGCTACAGGCTCTTTATTCAATGGTGAGGATTTACGTTTTTCTGCAGAAGAATCTGCTCGTATTTTAAAATTATACGAAAGAACATTAGTTAATGATTTATCAAATTCATACCTCGATTTCCAATTGCGAAATTTAAACAAAGAGTTTGAAAATACGTGGCTTGTACTTTTGAAAGGTGATGACAAAACTAGATACTCACCAGAACATATAGAGCTATTAAATGATACGGCTAATGGGAAGTATGGGGAATCGATGCGTTTGACCGCACAATTCATCCTCGAAGAATTTAAGAGAGAAGGAACATCCAAAACCATAGACAAACTAACAAGACAGGATATTAGGATGGAGCTTTCATATTTGAGTAATGAAGTCTATATAGAAATATATGATGGTTCAACAGGTTTACAAATTGATAACCGTTGGATTATCCAAACGGAAGGTTTATACAACGCGTATGTGTCAAGTAAAGATGATACCATCCTAGATTCATTAAACCCAATGAATGTTGTGAGCCTATTCTTATATGCACAAGGAAAAGGCGATCAAGAAACAGTAAAACAGTTAGTGTCTCAAGCTGTAGATGTGGATAAATTGGTTCAATTTGATGGTATGCAACATTTTACAGTTCTATATGCAACAGATACATCCCAAACAACCATTAAAGTAGGTGTTAAACCAGAATCCATTCAAATGATTGGCCAGCGCTTAACCTTCCAATTAGGTACAGTTCCTATAGAAAAAGGAGAAAAACGTTTCATCATTACAGCTATTCCCGAATAAGGAGATTTTTTGCCCCGTTTTTACACGTATGTTATAATTTAAGCGATATATACGTAGCAAACCAAAAGAAAGTGGGCAAAGGTTATGGTAAAAAAATATGAATTAGGAGACGTGTTGACCGGAAAAGTTACAGGTATTCAACCATACGGTGCATTTGTTGCATTAGATGACAATACGCAAGGCCTTGTGCATATTTCGGAAATAACATACGGCTTTGTGAAGGACGTTAGTGAATTTTTAGCTGTTGGGCAAGAAGTAGCGGTCAAGATACTTGAAATCGATGAAGAGGCCGAAAAAATTAGTTTATCGATGAGAGCGCTACAGGAACGCCCAGTAACCGTAAGAAAAAAAGAATCACCACCACGAAAATCATTGCAGGACCGTGTAGATGAATCGGATGCGAATGGTTTTAATTCCTTAAAAGATAAATTACAGGACTGGATTGAGCAATCTGGACAATAAAAAAGCGAGGATACTTTCAGCGTGAAGGTATTCCTCGTTTTTTATTATTGCTTTTTTATTTTTCGGATTCGATATTGAAGGTTTTGTCTACTCATCCCAAGTGCATTCGCTGCTTTTGTAATATTGCCCTCATATAAATTTAAGACATTTTGCACATAATATGATTCGGCTTCGCGCAAATAAGCATCTAATGGCATGACATCGTGATTTTGATGGAACATAAAGAATTCTGGTTCACGGTTATTGGTATCTTGCTGCTGTACCTTGAAGCGGAAATGAAGCGGCAATAGATCGGAGGTAACCGTAGATTCTATCGTCATAAATGAAACAATTTCATCCAATAATAACTCGAGTTCCTTTAAATTGCCAGGCCAATCATATTGTAAGAATAATTCCTGTACATCTGGTGCTAGCTCTGTAACTTGTGAAGCAAATCGTTCTCGATGTCGGCTAAAATAATCATCCACAAATGGGAGAATATCTTCTTTTCGATCAGTTAAATTGGGAATCGTAATAGCCATCGTTGCAAAGAAATAATAAAGTGATTTGGACAGTTTTTTTTCAGCAATTAATGTAATCGGATCGCTACCTACACTGCCAATTAACATATACTTGGACTGCGGTAGAGATTGGAGTATATCTAATAGCTGTTCTTGAATGTCTAAGCTCAAAAAATCAATGCGCTCAAAGAAAAAGGTATAGTCTTTATCTTCTTCTAAAAGCTGATTTAATTTATCAAGCACCGATTGAGCTGAACGACGACTAACGAGTGTCATAAAGGCTTCAGGATCTGGTGAAGCTGCGTGGTGGATGCCTTCAGCTACTAAATCCTTGCCTGTCCCGGATTCCCCAATTAATAATACCGGTAATTTTACAGCCGCTGCTTTTTTAGCATTTTCGATGACTTGCTTCATTGCTTCAGATTTAGCTTTTATCATGTCAAACGTCAAAGGCTCATCATAACGACGAAGGGGTTGATAAACAAGCTTTTCCAATGATGTAATATCACGTGCAAATTCTATTGCACCATTTAGTTTTCCTTCTACAATAAGTGGAAAAGTATCATTAATGGTTGTAATTTCATGGCCATTTTTATTCCAATAGGTTTGTTTAACATTAATTTCTTTCTTTCCGGTTTGCAATACACGCATTAATGTACTTTCGTGCTGACGGAAGGAAAACATTTCAATAATCGAACGATCCGCAAGTTCATCAAAATGGAATCCTTCAATTTCTTTCATTTTTGTATTATAAATAATCGTCTTGCCGGATAGGTCTACTGCATGAATACCAACGGATACATTTGTTGCAATAAACTCATAAAAAGGTAGTAAAGGTTCAGAATTTTTCATAAAAATGTGCACCTCAAAAATTTTTTACTTGAAATATGCAACGAAATTTTGCATTATAATAAGTGTAAGAATATTTTATACGCAAAGATATTTTGCGTCAATGTTTTTTGCATACCCAAATACATCTCACAAGGGAGGATTAAGTATGATTCCATACAAACACGAACCATTCACAGATTTTTCACAAGAGGCAAACTACAATGCTTATGTAGAGGCTTTAAATAAAGTTGAAGGTTACTTAGGGCAAGACTACCCACTTATTATCGGTGGTGAGCGTATTACAACGGAAGATAAAATTGTTTCGTACAATCCTGCAAAGAAAACAGAAGTTATCGGCCGTGTGTCAAAAGCAAGCAAAGATTTAGCTGAAAAAGCGATGCAAGCAGCAGATGAAACATTCAAAACTTGGAAAAAGGTAGATCCAGCTATTCGTGCAGACGTTCTTTTCAAAGCAGCAGCTATTATTCGTCGTCGTAAACATGAATTCTCAGCATTATTAACAAAAGAAGCTGGGAAACCATGGGCTGAGGCAGATGCAGATACAGCAGAAGCAATCGACTTCTTAGAATACTATGGTCGCCAAATGCTACGCATTAAAAACGGTCAACCAGTAGAAAGCCGTCCAGGTGAATACAACCGCTATGACTATATTCCACTAGGAATCGGTATCGTCATCTCACCTTGGAACTTCCCATTTGCGATTATGGCTGGTACAACAGTGGCTGCTTTAGTAACAGGTAACACAGTATTACTAAAACCAGCTTCTACAACACCAGTAGTGGCATATAAATTTATCGAAGTATTAGAAGAAGCAGGTCTTCCAGCAGGAGCTGTTAACTTTGTACCAGGTTCTGGTGCAGAAGTGGGCGACTACTTAGTGGATCACCCAAAAACTCGTTTCATCAGCTTCACAGGTTCACGTGATGTTGGTTTACGTATTAACCAACGAGCATCTGTCCTAAATGATGGTCAAATTTGGATCAAACGCGTTATCGCTGAAATGGGCGGTAAAGATACAATCGTTGTCGATAAAGAAGCAGATCTTGAATTAGCTGCACAATCGATCGTGAAATCAGCATTTGGTTTCTCAGGTCAAAAATGTTCAGCATGTTCTCGTGCTGTTATCGTAGAAGATGTGTATGACCAAGTAGTGAACCGTGTAGAAGAGTTAACAAACGCACTAACAGTTGGAGATCCAACAGATTTCAGCAACTTCATGGCAACGGTTATTGACCAAGCAGCATTCAATAAAATTACGGAATACATCGAAATCGGTAAAGGCGAAGGTCGTCTAGTAGCTGGTGGTACAGCAGATGATACAGTAGGTTACTTCGTACAACCAACTGTATTTGCGGACGTAGAGCCTTCTGCACGTATTATGAAAGAAGAAATCTTCGGACCAGTAGTAGCGATTGCAAAAGCAAAGGATTTCGATCATGCGATTGAAATTGCGAACGATACAGAATACGGTTTAACAGGTGCTGTCATTACGACAAACCGCATGAACTTAGAAAAAGCACGTGAAGAATTCCATGTTGGAAACCTTTACTTCAACCGTGGTTGTACAGGTGCGATTGTTGGCTACCAACCATTTGGTGGCTTCAACATGTCAGGTACAGACTCAAAAGCTGGTGGCCCAGACTACCTACAACTTCACATGCAAGCAAAAACAACTTCTGAAATGCT
>NZ_JBYMLP010000003.1:632644-784684 GCF_057773605.1 Lysinibacillus sp. F12 | reverse complement strand
AACTCTAATGGAAGTTTTTCTTCATAAGCCCGTGTTTCTTTTCGCACAACCTTTTTATCATACTTCCGTTTATTCACACTCGCTTTCACATGCGTAGAATCGATAAATAAATGGTCTGCATGGAGCATTTACTTTTCAACACCCTATGTAGATGGAGTACTTTATGTAGAAGTTGATGGGAACGAAGGGCGGCGACTCCTGCGGGAAAAGCGGGAAAGTCGATATCCTGGACTGAGCGAAGCGAGGGAAGTAGCTCGACCCCGCCCCCGCCCGTAGTGGAAATCAACGGCTTTACTTTATTTCATTGTAAAAGAAAAAAGAAGACTGTAGGCAAACTCTCTAATTTTTTGAGTTTGTCTACAGTCTGAGACCACCTAGAAAAGTGGTCTACTACATTTTTAGAAAATTTTCTTTTGATTTCTGTCATCCTTTAAAATTTCTAGAGCTGCAGCTAATTCCCCATCAGCATCACCATATTGCTCCGTTAAATACTTTGCGAGCATGGGATTACATGTACTAACCTTAACCGCAAAAATTATTCCTCCCGGACTCAGAATTTATACTTGCCATGGCCAAGGTGTATCAACCCAATTGAAAGGATAATCAGAATAACTTCTTCCAAAATTCATTAATGGACCAAATTTTTGCTCAAATTTGACTTTAAGTTTCATACTTTTTTCAGTGTTTTCATTAAATTGCTGAATGGCATCATAGTCATCGGGATGAGTATCCAGATATAAGTTTAATTCAACAATGACAAAATCGATCGCTTGTATTTCTTCAAGTAGGGTATAAAATTCAGGTGGCATCTTTTTACTCACTTTTCATCCCTCCTTTTTGGTGGTGGGTAGGGACTAAACAATTGAGGCCATAAAGTTCCGGCTAGAAGTGCTTCGTGAGGGGTTGGGAATTGAGGTAATCCGGGTGGTTGAAAGCCCATATATAATTGTGGGGGTGTAGCATAAACTTTAACTTTTATAGGTGGACATGGATCGAATGGGCCGATATAAGGTTTCCAATACTTATATTGTGAAGACATGATATCCTCCCTTCTATAATCATTTGCATCAGTGCAATATATGGGGAGGCGATAAGTATTATTCTGAAAAAATAAAGATATTTCAAAAGAAAGTCCTAAACCATTAAACAATTTTAAATTAAGTAGAGATTTTCAAACACCTGCCATATAATACTTATTATGCTAACCGATAATCTGGGGTACAAACTTCAATAACGGTCGTACACCCCCACTTGATTTACTTTTACAAACATTGATTTAACAATATCCTCTAGAATTACTTTAATGCGCCATTCTCTTATGATTGTGCGCCACAATGGACAATATTTATTCTATTTTAATTAAAATGAGTATGCTTGAGTTGCTTTTATTTTACGAAGTCATTAAAAACCCAACTACAAACAGTTTGTAGTTGGGTTTTCGTAGCAGGATATTCATAGCTTGTACTGCTAAATAGCTACTTAATTTTTATACATTAATTCAGTATACGTATCACCAATTGGAGTTGCAGTTTCAGTTATATACGTGTTGATGATTGTACCCATAGGGTTTTTCACTACATTTTTTACTTTGTGGTAAATAACGTCTTTTCTAACACCAACTCGGACATATTTATTAGGGTATTGCGATTCATAAGTCCTTGTAGAAGTAAAGCTATGTGAAAATGAAATACCGAACGTCGATGAACCTTGTGCAAAGGAGCCGTTTATACTCCAAGTGATGCCACCAGCAATGGATACACTTTTCACTTTATCCCAACCTGGTGTAGCAGGGTGGTAACCAATAAATGCCCGTGAAACAGTATATTTTTCAAGTGTAGTCTGAGTTGTTTGATTACATGTAGCACATAATAGTTGTTTGCTGTTATTCAGATAGGATTGATAGTCTGCTTCTGATTCAAACAGAATCATGCCGCCATCTTCTGTTGTTATGCTATACCTATTATCTGTCACTAATTCTAATTCCTCAAAGGGTAGTAATTCTGAATCACTCTCGGCTGCATGGACTAAAAGGCTACTGCAACTAAACACTAAAAATAACACAAAGCTAAAGAGTAACGAACTAAGTAACTTATTTCCAGTTATTGCTGTCATCTTTTAACAACCTCCCCTATATTTGTAATTCAATTTCCATTATATACTAAGTGGCAATATTTGTATATAGAAGGTTTGCTTATTGTATAATATGTAAGTATTAACCAATGTTATTAAATTTTAAGAGAAGGTGGAATAAGAGTCGTGAAAAAGAGGTTAACATTTTGTGCTTTACTCGGATTATTGTTGATGCAAACGGCTTGTAGCTATGGAGTAAATGTTAACTACGAAGAAGTGAGCAATCCTGAAATGGTAATTTCCGAAAATACAAAATTGGAAAATGTAAGAGTACTAGAACTGGATATTAATCATGAAGAAAGTAAAAGGGTTCTTAACACATTTGGAGATGATTTAAAGGATGGAATTTATGCTTACGACAAGAATAAGCATAAAACATATATTTTGATAAATTCAACTACTAGGAATTACTCTGATTACTCGTTTAAATTTGATAAGGAAAAGAAAATTTTAACTCTTACCTATACAACGACAGAAGGAAGTAATACAAATAAAAAAACGCTATTTCTGTTAGAGAGTTATAAGAAGAATCCATATAATGAAATCAAACTCGTTAATAACGGGAACGATGATGGATTCATCGGAGTGTATACGCAGTAAACCATATTCAAAAAACATTTTATGTTGAGTTCAGGTACCAAAAAGATTATTCCTCCAACAGAAATACCCTGTATATTTCTACACAGAAAGAGGTAATGAATACATAGAAATGTACGAATTGTTATAGATAAGTGAAACAAACGTAACATGCCTTTGCTGATGCACGGAACTTGGAGTTTCCCCATCTCACGGTAAAGGGTGGGCTTCTACAAAACCAGTAAGACACAGATATATTGTGTTTTGCTGGTTTTGTTCTATTGGTGATAATTAAATTTTTGAACGGAATGAAGAATTACTCCATCTAATGGAGGAAGGAGGTGGAAAGGATAAAATTTGAATTAGAAAGGCACGCAATACGCAAAGGTATTTCGATTTCACGAGATGAGTAATACGTAGTGGAGAGAACACAATTTGAAGAATATAATGGAAAAGCAAAAACTTATTTGAATTATGATGCCAATCCCATGGGGGAAAATATTGAACTGAATATTCCTTTGCAATAAGAAAAAGATGTTCAAAAAGGCTCTCCTTTCTAGACATCTTTTTTATTACATCATTTAGTAGATGCATTAGGATTGATCAAAGCTGCCTAGAACCATGAAATCTACAACAACACCACTTACTGGATTTTCTGACCCCAATACATTAATGCCTAATACTGTTACACCGCTAATATTTGTCACATTTGCAGAAACATATTTTGCGGCAATATTCTTCTCTCTCATTTGTACCCGAGGTCTTAAATTAATGGTTGTATTTGTAGAGTATACGCTTGATACTGCGAAATCAATAGTTGTTAACAAAGGATTGCCACTCGCTATTGCATTGTCTGTGAAATAAAAAGTAGCGATACCATTTGCATCTGATGTAGCTTGTCCATAAATAACGCGCTTTTCTTTTTTAGGAATCGACTCTCCAGCTTTAAATACATGTAATAATGTTGGTGCGAGTTTAATAATTTCAATGCTCATAAACATTCTCCTTCGTTAAATAGTTTCGTACCCATCCTAATTATTTATGAATGATGCAATGCTATTCTATGAACTTTTTATTAGTTTATTACTTTTTTAAATCAGTTATTAAAGTGCATAAGAAAATTAAAATTTTGCTGTAGTGGCAATGCCTTGAAGTATTTGAAGGGTCACTTGGGATGTAGTGACCCTCGAACAAAAGGAATGTGAATTAATAACTCATTACGTTTGTGTAACTAATTCTACTGCTTCGATTACTAAAGGTGTACCTGCAGTAAGCGTGCCTGTAACGCCATTAAATGTTAATTCTGTCGCAGAAACTGTATAGGAGCCGCCTTCTTGTAATACGCCATTAATATAGAAATTATAGTAGCCATTAGTTACTACTGGGAAAGCAGTAGCGGCATTTCCACTATCGTTTAAAAAGGCAGTTGCAGCAATAGTTGTGCCATCTGTGACAGTTAAATTGGCTGCTAAAATATTAAAGAATTTAGTCGAAGTTCCTGTAACATTTACATGAATATTTATAATTGAAAGTGCCATTTTTTCACCTCCTTCCAAAACAATAATATTTACTGAAAAACTTCAAATTCATTTACCTATCCAATGAGATTTACGAGAGTTATACGGGTGAAAAAAGTTGATTATTTTCACAGTGAAACATGTAAGTTTTAAAAAAAATACATCTTATCTTATTTTCATTAATAGTATATGAATCGAATATGGAAGATGATTGGTAATGTGTCTATTAAAAAAATTGAATATAGGATTAGAAAAAAATGGGAAATGGGAGGCAGTCGATGGCCGAACACTGCATAAACACGCGCGAGGCAAGACAAAAATGGCCGGCCGATAGATACAACATTCTTTTGGAAATTTCCTATCGACTATTATTGAAAGGCAATATGATGAGGGTAAGAATACTACTCAGATGCTTGAGTAAGTCAAGGATTATGATGAAATCAGTCGTCTAGTGTTAAAAGAGGAGACTAAACTTGTCATTTCTTGCGCTTACCCGGGAAATTATTTTTTTATTTCCTAGCTAGATAGCTTTTCACAAGGGAAATATAATGCATCATCATGGGGGAATGAAATCATATCGACAAAGAGGAAATAGTCATGATCGTCTATTTCCTGTCTATTTATCTGTTGTTAACGTGTGATCTGCTTATAACCGCACTTTCTACAGGAGCAGTGAACTTTACATTTGCTCAATTCACCACGTTCTCATTCTCCCGTAGCATACTATTCTATTTAATGGCCCATTTCTTTTGAATAATTCGTACTCTTTGATGGCAAAAAATAGATTTTGAATGGGCTTTGATCCCAATCAGCTCTCTTGAGAAAGCAAGCTTGCAGGTGTTCAAGTTCAAGGGATGTGTTGGCACGCACTTCAAGCTTGTGTAGCTGATATTCTACACGAATCTTTTCATCTCATCATTTCCTCTTGATTAAAAACGCAACAGCATCACTTCAAGGGGTTTATGCCTTTTGGTTTTGCAGTTTGTTGTAAATTTGAACTCAGAAGCTTATTCACATAATGTTCTAGAAGGTGACGAAAGGAAATTTAGGCGTTCTGAAATGTGGGAAAAGGAAAAACTTATGTTGATAAAGACTTCTAATTTTTTTATTTCTACAATACATAATAATTAGAAAAAAATTCAAATTCTAACTAGCTGAGACCATTAATTCAATGAGATAATAATTAATGGGTAGGTTTGGAAATAAAGTGAATAGGTAGTGCCACTTTGATTTTATTTCCATGTTATTCACTCTTATGTAAGTTACTGTTAGTTAAAGGGGAGATTTTACATGAATGAGAAGGAGAACGTTTTAAAGGAAAAAAATAAAGAGGATATAAAATTTTCAGTTGTAATACCCGCGCATAACGAAGAACAGTACATTGGAAAATGCATAGAATCCATATTAAAAGCTTCCAAGCCATTTGAACATCAAGTGGAAATCATTGTTGTATTAAATCGATGTACAGACAGAACGGAGGATATTGCAAAATCGTACAATTGTATCGTATTAGAGAATAACGACAAGAACCTCTCTAAGATAAGGAATGCTGGTGTTGAGATAGCAAGAGGTGAAATCATCGTAACGATTGATGCAGATACACGGATGAATGACCATGTGTTGTTAAAGGCAGAGGAGTATTTAAGCTCTGGAAAATACATTGGCGGTGGAGTTACAGGGAAGTTTGAGAGAATGTCTTTAGGAATTTTTGTTTCAGCTATGTTATTGATTGGTCCATTATTCTTTAAATATGGAGCCATATCTGTGGGAATCTTTTGGTGTAATAAAAAGGATTTTAAATCGATTAATGGTTTTAATGAAGAAATGCTTATGGCAGAAGATGCAGATTTTGCTAAACGATTAAAAATGTGGGGAAAAAAGAACGGGAAAAAATATGGGACAATTCAAAATGGAATGATCACATCAAGTAGAAAATTTGATAAAAATGGGGATTGGATTTTACTTAAGCGTCCGACAATCATCCTAGCCTACCTAAAAGGAACAGACCGAAAATATGCGGATGAAGCTTATTATGAAAATCAGGATAGATGAATGATCTTAAGCTAGAGGTTAAAATGAGAGATAAAAATAAAGAAACATTTGTGACGTTAATCCTCCATCGATTAACGCTTTTTTTTGCTGTGATAGTGATGTTGTAATAGATAACTAATAAAGGTGAATAGTAGGGTGAGGTAGAATTCTAAAGTATATGGAATGCTTGATTGGAAGGAGAGTGTATGAATGATTATTTCTAACAATAGTACCCCAATTAAAAACAGAGTGGGTGCTGTGTTTGTTCCAGTTCGTAACTTAGAGAAGGCAATAGAATGGTACAGGAAAATATTTGGTTTGGAGGGGGGAGAAGAACATTTTGGGCATTTATTCGTGGCACCCATGGAAGGAACGGCTGGGTTGATTTTAGATGCTATGCCAATGTGGAGAAAAGAGGATGGAGATATTGCCACCTACCAAGTTCCATCCATTCAGTTTGTGACGGACGATATCCAAGCTTCTTATCAATTTATGAAAGACAATCATGTTGAACTTTTAACAGAAATACAGGATGATTTTTATTTTGTGTTCAAAGATTTAGAAGGAAATGTATTAATGGTTTGTAAAAGTGTTGAAGCTTCGGAGGGCTAATAAAGTGTGAGTGATAATGAATTTTGGTAAGGTATGATCCTTATCTCATTATCAAAACATTAAAGAAAATAGTGTGGGGAGGAAGGGTGTACAGTGAAAACAACTGAAAATTTTACGGACAAGGCCGAAATATATGCGAAATATCGCCCTAGTTACCCTAATGAATATATTGATTATTTGTTTTCAGCAAACCAACTTAAAGGAGAACAGACGGTGGCAGATATTGGTTCAGGTACGGGGATATTGAGCCGTCAGTTACTTGAAAAAGGGATGAATGTTATTGGTGTGGAGCCAAATGACGACATGAGAAAGATGGCTGAGGAGTCTTTAAGCTTCCATTCTCGTTTTAAATCAATAAAAGGAACTGCTGAACATACCACATTAAAAGGCAATAGTATTGATTTAGTAACTGTGGCACAGGCATTTCATTGGTTTGATAAAAAAGCTTTTAAAATGGAATGTCAACGGATATTAAAACAAAATGCAAATGTTGCTCTTGTGTGGAATAGTAGAGATTTAACTAGTCCAATTATTCAAGAGAATGCAGCAATTTGCCAAAAGACCTGTTCGAATTTCAAAGGATTTAGCGGTGGAATGGAAGATACTCCAGCAATTTTTAACAGCTTTTTTAAGGATGGAAAGTATGAGCTTATAAAGTATCAAAATGATTTGATTTTTAATTATGAGGATTTCTTGGGAAGGAATTTATCAGCTTCGTATGCTCCAAAAAAACACGACGACGAATATGAAAATTTCATTTTTCTCCTGTCGGGGTTATTCGAAAAATACAGTAAGAATGGACAAATTGTTCTTCAGAATATAACACGAAGCTATCTAGGTAATGTATAAATAGCCAATAGAAGGGGGTTCGTTTAAGGAAATACAAAAAGCCCCAATATACAGCTTTTTAAAAGGATATTGGGGCTACGTTCCACATTAATTATTTATTCTTTTCATTTATAATTTGACTGAAATCTATTTCCTCTGCGAACTCTTCTCTGTTTTTACGCTCTCTGTTAGCATTTTGATTTTGATTCTGTTGTTTTTTGTTGTCTTGCGTTTTATTATTTTTATGTTTATTATTACCCATCATCATCTCACCTCCACCATTAGTTTGGGTGAAAGATGTTTTTTTATCCCCTTAAAGTACATGAAGTGATGATAGGTAATATTTAGAGAAACTTTTACTCGTTTGTTTTAGTAGGTAAGCCAAAATGATAAGGTTGCTAATATGGATAAATTTAATGCATGAAATATTGAAACAAAAGACAGAATTTAATCTAAATGTATAGATTAAATCTGCCTTTTTGTTTTAACAGCAACAATCTTAGTAAAGCGCCATACTCTTTCTCTAGACAGTCACTTAACTTTTTTATAGGGATGTAAGAGCTATTGAATTAGCTGTTTACCAGATGGAAACTCGATCTTTCGGAGCTACATACATGCCATCTCCAGGCTTAATTCCATAGGTGTCATAGAATTCCTGGAAGTTTACAATCGTGCGGTTTACCCGAACTTTATTGGATGAATGTACATCATTTTTGCTCAAAATTGCTGCAAATTCTTTTGTTGTTGTGGATTTCCACATTTTTGCATTACTTTCGAAATATGCTTTAAAATCTGGATTACTCATTTGAGAGACAACCTGCAGTGAAGCCGCCATTCCACCTAAATCAGCGCCATTCTCGCTTAATGTAAGCTGACCGTCATTCAAAACACCAGGAATAATCTCAATGGCATTATAAAACTCAATCAGCTTTTGGTTTTTCTCTTCGAATTTCTTAAAGTCTTCTTCTGTCCACCAGTTATTTGCATTTCCATTTTCGTCGTATGCAGATCCATTGTTATCAAATGCATGGCTGATTTCATGACCAATAATCATGCCAATGGCACCATAATTTTCTTCAGGTTTAGCGTTAATATCATAAAAAGGCGCTTGAAGAATACCAGCAGGGAACGTAATTTCGTTATTAAGAGGATTGTAAAAAGCATTAACGGTATAGACACTCGTTACCCATGCCGTTCTATCTACTGGTTTTCCTAGCTTAGCTTTTGTGTTATCAATGTATGCTTTGGTTACTGTGAAGGTATTAGAAAATAGCGAACCACCTTCGTCATATGTCTTGATAGTTACTTTATCTAATGTCGTATCCCACTTATCTGGGTAACCGATTTTAACAATCATTGTATCCAGCTTTTTAATTGCTTTAGCTTTTGTTGTTTCTGACATCCAATCAAGGGATTTGATTCTTTCCTCATACGTAGCAATTAACTTATCTACCATTTGTTCAACATCTTTTTTAGCTTTTGGTGAAAAATGTTCTTCGGCGAACAGTTGCTCCAAGTATCCGCTCATTGTGCTAGTTGTCTTAGCTATTGCGATTTCCTTATCTGTTTTTACGCCTGAAACTCCATATAACGTTGCAGAAAACTCATTAGCAGCATCTCCGAATTCATCTGACAACAGACCGCCAGTTGCCATAAGGAGCTGCAATTTAGAGTAAGCTTTCAGCACATTAAGATTCTTTTCATTCAAGAGCTCCGCGCCTTTTTGCGCCAGCTTCACATCAAATACGATGACTTTATCAACACTGTCAACTTTCATCGAATTTAAAACTTGTTTCATATCTACTGTTTTGAACATGCTGTTAAATTGCTCGATTGTATAAGGGTTATAGTATTTCTTAACGTCGCCTTGTTCATGAGGGTCAAGTGATACGGAAGCTAAGCTTTTTTCCATTTCATAAATTTTCTCTGCTAGAGCAATTGCCGTAGATTCTTTTTCGCCCGATAGTACTAATAGTCTGGTCATATACTGAATATAGGCTTTTTTCGCGTTAGAGTCTTCAGTTACAAAACTGTTCTTATCCAAACCAGTAGCTAACCCAGTGTAATACAAAGCATTTTCACTGCTATTCTTTGCATCGTTCATAATGGCAAAGCTGAATAGTGAGCTTATACCTAATTCTTTCTCCAAATGAAGATCTGCTTGCACAAGTTCAGCAAGAGTTTTAGCTTCATCAATTGCTTTTACATATGTTTGAATGGGCTCAATTCCTTGTTTATTTCTATTGTTTGTATCCAATGCTGTCGAATAGAAATCGGCAATTTTCTGCTCTTTTGATCCTTTTGCAAATTGTTTGCCAGAGAGCTCATCTATTATCTTTTCGATTTTATCAGTATTCTGTTTTTGAAGCTCAGAAAATCCGCCGCCCATGATTTCTCCGACTGGAATAGTCGATTTATTTAACCATTCCTTATTGATGGCTTCATAAAAATCATCGTTTAAATGGGAACCTTTAAGTGTCCATATTCTGGCAATCAGGTTTTGGAATTCATCGATAGTAATTTCTTCATTTGCTCCTAATGTACCGTCAGGGTTGCCTGTCAGTATGCCTGCTTTAGTCAGTTTATCGATATCTTTCTTAGCCCATGTAGGTACATCAGTATACTCAACTCCAAATGTGCCACTGCGAAGATCATTTCCAACAGGCTTTGGCAATTCGCCGAATGCTCTGCTCAACATAACTAAAGCTTCAACTTTCTTCGCTGGCTCATTTTCTCGTAAATCTTTGTTTTTAGAGCCTTGTATAATTGCCTCCTTATTTAGTCCTGGTTGATAGGTATCTGCAGCTATCAACAAGGTTTTAACAATTTCTCCTCTTGTCGCAGGTGGTGACTTTTCATCAGCATACACCGCTACACTTACGGACAGGACCATTATGACGGTCATGAGTAAGGATAAAAACTTCTTTTTCATGTTCGTGCTCCTTCACAGTAAATTTGTATAAATTAAGGTAATTGGGTAGATTTTAGAATTTCTACCATTTGTCCATTGTAGTTGATTTATTTCAGTTTGAAAATATGTTAGGAGCTTTTTCATTTTAAGGGAGCATTATCTAGCTAATTTTGCGCTAATAGAGCTGAGAAAGGTCACTTCTAACCGACTATAATAGTATTACTTTAGAGTGGATTATAGGATTTAAGTAATACTACACTCAGGTTTTATTTTTTACGAATAGTAATGAAACTATGCCCAGCTAAGATTTTATGAGCTGCTAAAATATAGCCTAGAATGACAGTGTAATTTCAGAAGAAGCAATTCAGGGATTTTGTATGAAAAAATCTATTTGACGTTTCGTACTATTTTTCGTATTATATGGAGGAAAAGAATGCCCGAACTTGATCGGGAGAGGTTCATAGCTGATACCCTCTATAAAAAACTATGGAAACATGACAATTTGCCATGTCCATATCGGACGTGGCTTTTTTATGTTTAGACGTATGTTTTAATAGATGAATTGGTAAAGCCTCTCTTGAAAGTGTTGGGAAACATTTTACAAGGAGGTTTTTTTATGTCTGGTCGAAGTCATGAAGAAGGACTAAAGGATTTAACATTATTAGGTAATCAAGGAACGAACTATTCATTTGAATATGCACCTGAGGTATTGGAGGCAGTAGATAATCTTCATTCCAATCGCGATTATTTCGTTAAGTTTAATTGTCCAGAGTTCACTAGTTTATGCCCGCTTACCAATCAACCTGATTTTGCAACGATGTACATCTCGTATATTCCAGACAAAAAAATTGTAGAGAGTAAATCACTAAAGTTGTATTTATTCAGTTTTAGAAATCACGGTGATTTCCATGAAGATTGCGTTAACATCATTATGAATGACTTAATTACATTGCTTGACCCTCGATATATCGAGGTTTGGGGGAAGTTTACGCCACGTGGGGGGATTTCAATCGATCCGTGGTGTAACTATGGGAAGCCAGAGACTAAATATGAAGAAATCGCAAATTACCGTTTAATGAACCATGACCTTTATCCAGAAAAAATTGATAATCGATAACGAGAAATTAGTTAGTCCAATCAAAAAAGAGGTTTTTAGCTACCCTCTTAAAAAAACTAAGGAGAAAGCAGCACCTTTTCTTAGCGTGCTGTTTTTTCCATCAAAGGGAGTTTTTATAGATGAAGCAGGAGAAAGCAATTGTTGTATTTAGTGGAGGTCAGGATAGTACAACTTGTCTGTTTTGGGCAAAAGAACGTTTTGCAGAGATTGAGGCCGTGACTTTTAATTATGGACAAAGACATCGCCTTGAAATTGAATGTGCGGAACAGATAGCAGAGGAGCTTGGTATTAAGCATCACATACTTGATATGACCCTCTTAAATCAGCTTGCTCCGAATGCATTGACACGACAAGACATTAAAGTGGAAGACGGTCAAAATGGTGAGCTTCCATCGACATTTGTACCTGGACGAAACCTTCTTTTTCTTTCATTCGCTGGTGTTTTAGCAAGTCAAATAGGAGCCAAGCATATTGTAACTGGTGTATGTGAAACGGATTTCAGTGGATATCCGGATTGCCGAGATGTTTTTATTAAGTCCTTGAATGTAACGTTAAATTTATCGATGGATAATTCCTTTGTGATTGATACACCGTTAATGTGGCTCAATAAAGCGCAGACATGGGAGCTTGCCGATCAGTTTGGGGCTCTAGAATTTGTTCGGGAAAGAACATTGACTTGCTATAACGGAGTAATCGCAGATGGTTGTGGGGAATGCCCCGCATGTAAACTGCGAAAAAAAGGGCTTGATGAGTATCTAAGCTATAGGAAGGAGTTTTAAGCATGTCAGATTTTAAAATCGTCGATAAGCTCCAAAAAATAGGGGTAGATATCCAAAGTAATCAATTGAACTATCATGCTAAGCGTGTGCTTGTAAGCAAAGAATTTACCTTCGATGCTGCTCATCATTTACATCATTATGAGGGCAAATGTAAAAACCTACATGGCCATACTTATCGTGTTGTATTGGGACTTAGTGGATATACAGATGAACGCGGCTTGATGATTGATTTTGGTGATATCAAAAGAATATGGAAACAAAAAATTGAGATTCATCTGGATCACCGTTATTTAAACGAAACGCTTCCACCTATGAATACTACAGCAGAAAATATAGTTGTTTGGATTTACGATACCATGGTAGTGGCCTTGCGTGATGAGCAAAGAAATAATGGTGCGCGTGTAGAATTTATCAGACTATATGAAACTCCAACAAGCTATGCAGAAGCGAGACGGGAGTGGATGGAAGTTGAGTAAGATACCTGTTATCGAGATCTTTGGACCGACAATTCAAGGCGAGGGAATGGTAGTGGGCCAAAAGACCATGTTTGTAAGAACGGCTGGCTGTGATTATTCTTGTTCGTGGTGTGATTCGTCGTTTACGTGGGACGGTAGCGGAAAGCATCTTATTGTTCAAATGACAGCGGAAGAGATTTGGGCAGAGTTGAAGCGTCTTGGGGGTAATGGCTTTTCATATGTTACGATTTCAGGCGGCAATCCTGCACTTTATGCTAATTTAGAGGCGCTTATTGCCATTTTAAAAGAAAACAACATAAAGGTTGCGGTGGAAACACAAGGAAGTAGGTGGCAGAACTGGATGTACGACATTGATGAATTGACCATTTCTCCCAAGGCGCCTAGTTCAGGTATGACAACAGAGTATTCAGTGTTGGTGGATATTTTTGGAAAACTTAGATTGCGAAATAGTCATCACCATATTTCTCTAAAAATAGTCGTTTTTACTCAAGAGGATTACGATTTTGCTAAACAAATTCACCATCAATTTCCAACTATCCCCTTTTATCTTCAAGTCGGCAATGATGATCTCACAACGAATGACAATTCGCGATTAATGAAAAATTTACTAGATAAATATCATGCACTGATTGATAGCGTGTTGAAAGATGAAGAATTAAAGGATGTTAAAGTATTGCCACAGTTGCACACTCTTGTATGGGGAAATAAAAGAGGTGTATAGTGTGCCATTACGAAATGTCTATAAATGTATTAGAGGAGTACCAGAATGAGAATTTTATTTTATTTATTATCGATTATCATCGCTAATGTGGTAACAGCAGCATTTGCGCCATTACAGTTTGGGATGTTTATTGTTCCAATGGGGACGCTTTTAATAGGGGCGACCTTTATTTTCAGGGACCTTGTGCAAAATAAATATGGTAGAACAAAGACATATTTCTTTATCGTTACAGCTTTAATTTTATCAGCAGTAGTGTCATTCATACTCGGGGATACACTTTTAATTGTGGTAGCATCGGCTGTCTCATTTGTTGTGGCTGAAACAGCTGATACAGAAATCTATAGTCGACTGAAATTACCAATGGCTTGGCGAGTGCTTTACAGTGGAATCGTGGGAGGGTTTTTGGATTCTGCAATCTTTGTAGTCATTGGATTGAGTCCACTTGGAGCTAATATATTGCCTTGGGAAGCAGTACCTGCCGCTATTGTAGGACAAATTATAGTGAAGACGATTATACAAATGTTCGGAGCCCTAATTCTTGGTCAAGTGGGATCATTAAAAGAAAAACGTCTTATTTCAGGTTAATTCTTTGTAGAAGAGGGCTACTCGTTTTCTGTGGGAAAAGTGAGTAGCCTGCAAAGAATAATCGTTATAACACATTGACATTTTCCATTTTAATACCAAATTGAAATCTAGTATGCTACAATCTTGTTTAAAGACAGGAGGTTTAGGATTTGAATAATTATAATAATGGAGATATTATATTTAGTTTATTTTCGATAGTAGGACTGTTGTTTTACATAATTCCGATTATTTTTATAATTTGGTTTGCTATTAGTACGATTAGGCAACTAAAAAGACAAACAAAATTATTAGAAGAAATGAAAGACAGTATAAATTATATCAATGGACATCCGACACGTAGTAAATGATAATGCCCTAAAAACTATAAAAAACGATGAAAAAAAACAGGTACTCGAATGAGACCTGAATTTTTTAGAACGGTAATCGCTATGAACTTGGGGATGGAATAAAGGGTTTAGGGTTTAGTCACATTAGTGTTCATAGCGATTCCCCCCTTACAAAACATATCATTTACTTATTTTGTAAATTGTATACCTTACTTGATGTAAAAAGAAAAGAATATCATGCCAGTACATATAAGCGCACTTCAATCATGGTTTATGCTTACGGCACCTATTGGAAGTTTGTTGAAAAATTGTAGAGGATGATATGGTATTCTGTGAATGAACACGCATAATAACCAAAAAACTAGGTACTCCACAAAGAGAGTACCTAGTTTTAATTGTGAAAAAAGGAAGGGCCACTTGGGATGGAGTAACCCTAGTAACAATTTCGGAGGTGTAAGGCTAATTTAGCTTTACACTATTAAGTATATGTTAGATTCGCTATGTTTAAATAGTTAATTGCCTCAGAGTCTTAAAAAGAAAATTCTTAATAATTTCAGTTATAAATTGAAAAAGAGGGATAGAAATGGTAATATGGCAATAACTTTAGGTAAAGGGGAGAAAGCTTATGAAAAAAAGATCTATCCGTTTTTTAAGCATGGGCATTGGATTCTCCACTGCTGTTTTTTTCTAGAATAGTTGAACAAGGGATAAGTCTGCACTTTTTTAGAAAAAAAGAACCTAAAGGAGATTCAACATGAAATCAAAACTAGTGCGTAAAAACCCAATACAGGCACCAAAGCCTGTAGGGAAATATAGTCATGTCACAATTATTCCAAAAGATGCAACAATGTATGTTTTTTCTGGTCAAATTGGTTTGGACCAAGATGATCAATTACCACAGACATTAGAGGAACAAATAACAAATACCTTTTATCATATTGAAACGATTTTAGCTTCAGAGGGAATTGATGCCTCTCACATTGTAAAGGTCAATATTTGGGCTACAGAGGAAATAGATTGGGATTATTTCGACGAGCAATGGCAAGGTATGTTTGGCGATTCCTATCCATCAATGACCATAGCCTATGTATCAGCACTAGGTTTGCCAGAGATTAAAATAGAGCTTGATATTTGGGCTGCTAAATGATTTGATGATTTGTCATTATCGTTTATACCCTTAAAAGTTCATTTTACGAAGACAGTTGGAAGGAAGGGCTATTCCGCCACCGAAAACAGACCATCCACCGTGAAGATTGCTTGCTTAACTTTATTTCATTGTAAAATTTAAAAACGAATATATCCTTTGAATATTGTCGTTTCAGACTGTAGACAAAAGCCGTCGAGAAGTTCATTCTCGATGGCTTTTGTCATTTTTCTTTCTCTTTCATATTCAATATTTGGTATATCATTGCTGTATCCAACATCCTCTTCGAGCATAGATGCTCTCTTAAGCTGTCTGCCATGTCCAAGTAGCTAGTTTCTTTAAATTAATGGCAGCAAAAGTAAGCATCGCCTGCATGGAAAGAATAGGCAAGCTGTTTCGTACGTTCATCCTTCACGTAATAGCCACTTTCAGGATCTGTCGTACTTTCCTTTATTTCTTTCCATTCTTCCTTTTCAAACTTCTTCAGGGGAAAGGGCTTTTTTCCGTGTTCCTCACGATCCATATTTACCTCTAATTGAAGCTTCTCTTCATAAGCCCGTGTTTCTTTTCGCACAACCTTTTTATCATCCTTCCGTTTATTCGCACTCGCTTTCACATGCGTGGAATCGATAAATAAATGTTCTGCATGGAGAATTTACTTTTCAACACCCTATGTAGATAAAAGTAAGTACTTTATGTAGAAGTTGATGGGAACGAAGGGCGGCGACTCCTGCGGGAAAAGCGGGAAAGTCGAGATCCTGGACTGAGCGAAGCGAGGGAAGCAGCTCGACCCCGCCCGCGGAAAGCGTCCGCCCGTAGTGGAAATCAACAGCTTTACTTTATTTCATTGTAAAAGAAAAAAGACTGTAAGCAAACTCTCAAATTTTTTGAGTTTGTCTACAGTCTGAGACGACAATATCCTTTGAATATTGTCGTTTTTTTTACGTTCATGGCTACATTTTACCGAAGCATTCTTTTTAATTGCTTCATTTCATAATTTAAATCGTCAATTTGCTTTTGCAGTTTATCAATATCATTATTTTTACCTTGGTTCTCTTGTAACTCATCTTCCAAGGCAAGACCTGCTGCAATGGTCGCTAGTGCATCACCAAGTGTTGTGATGGCTCCCGCAATAACAGCCAGCTTAGCAGCTTGACTCACTGACTCAGCTCCTTCACTATTCCGATAGCCTTTGTTATTTTTCATAAAATCCTCCCTGCAAAAAAGGGTATTATATGTATAGTATGCATGCTGTAAGAGACAGGTGCAGAACCATGGTGACTAGCAGCCAAAAAAGGTCACTTATTTTTCAATAAGTGACCAAAAAAAATGGGGATGTGTATCTTCCTGAAGATATGAGCAAAGATGGAAAGCGAGTAGGGTACATTACCAATATATGACGTTTTGCTTTATGCTGATAGGTATATATCCTTGGCTAAAAATCTTTTCTTTTTCTAAGGGGAGGGACTGTCCAATAGGTCCCCATTCGCCACAGCCACTCCAGTGGTCCGAAGCGGAAATAGTGTAACCATAGCTTACTGAAGATTAATTGTAAAACGTAAATACCTAGACAAATCCATAGTGACTCGAGGAATCGAATTTGCCCAATTAGTTGAAATGTATGACCGATTATTAAAATGAGTGCAGTTTGCCCTAAATAATTTGTTAGGGCCATGCGTCCATACGCCTTTAATGGTGATAATAGTCGTTGGAATAATACACTTTGTAAACATAGGATAATAACCCCCATGTAAAAAGCGGAAACAAATGGGCTAAACTGTAGTCCAATTAACGCAAATTGCTCCATATTAGTAATATGCTCTTCCAGTTGAATTTTGGATAAATGATTGATATTAACATTGGCTGTAGGGACATAGTGCCACTGATAAAGCCAGCTAACTATGCTAACACAGAACATTACAATCGTCACTAGCATTATTTTTTTTCGATGTACAGAGATGTTTTCAAATAGGCGGTATTGTCCAGCAGTTAAACCTAGCAAAATTAGTGGGAAAGGCATGAGGATCTTTATCCCAAAATAAGCTGACAGGGCTAATAGAATGATCCCAACTATTAAATTGATTTCTTTCCGTACTTTATAAAAAGGTAAGGCTAAAAAACCAAAGATGGCATAGACAGTTAATGCTTCTCCTGGTTGAAAATAGAAATGGATAAGCCCCATTAATAATAATAGTAAAAGTCTGCGACTAAATAATACATAGGCTCTATCATTTCTAGCCATTGCACGCGAAAGAAAAAGATAAAATCCTATGCCAAATAAAAAAGAAAAAATAATAAAAAATTTACCCTCTATAAAAAGCGTGAGAAATCGACTATAGGCAATATCACTAGCTATTTGTGGTGGTGCAATCCACATCAATGCAGGGATATTCACTAAAATAATGCCAAGTAAGGCAAACCCTCTTAAATAATCTAAAGTATCAATACGTTTGTTGTTGTCGGTTGGTTGCAACGTCATCTCCTCCTTACAACCAAGTATAAGGTCGTTTCCTAAAAATTAGTAACGAAGAATGTTACGTGAATCTTACAAAATCGTCATATTTGGAATTAGCTTTCTATAAGGTATGTCGCTAATATAGCATGAGCATGTTGACGCAAAAGCTGAATTAATTCAGGTGGTTCTTTGACAATCGCATCCGGACCTAGGCGATAAAAAAAGGGGCTAATAAAGTGAATCTCTCCTTGGTCAATCATTGTATTGATATAGCCAGTTCCATCACTATGACCAACCACCACCTTCTCGAAATTTGGCTCACTTCTGCATTGTCGTACACCTTCTCTTGTTAATTCGACATACAAGCGTATTGGCTGCTGAGGTTCATGGGGACTCTCTAGCCATTGCTGTAAATGAACAGATGTCTCATAGCCTTTATCGCTTTTATTCATTGAATGAATGCGATCAACTCGAAATAGAAGGATTTTCTCTGTTTGTAAATGAATAGCAGGCATATACCACAAGCCATCATGCGCATACACGCCAATAGGATGGACATGCTTAGTTGTGATGCCTGATTTTGATTCATATTGAATGTCTAATTGTAAATGGTTAATAACCGCTTCTAATACGTCTGATAATAGAGGTGTAGAAATAGCGCGTTTAGGATTCCAAAAGGCAATATAGGATTGCAGACTATCTACCTTTTTTTGCGCCTCTTTCTGTAACGATTCATATAGTTTTTGTGAAACAGACTTCATTTCCGTATTAAATGGTAAATCACGATAATATTGCAGAGATTGGAACGCAAAGAAAATAGCAACCGCTTCTTCCTCTGTAAATAAAATAGGGGGAAGAATGGCACTTGAAAGCACTGTATATCCACCATTTCTTCCTTGCTCTGCGTAAATTGGCAGCCCCATATCACTTAAATCTAACAGGTAACGATGCACTGTTCTTACAGAAATGTTGAAGGCATCGGCAATTTCCTGGGCTGTAAATTGCTTTTTAGCGCTGACAAATAACAAAATATCAATTAATCGTTTAGCCTTGGACATATTCTTTCACCTTTTTTAATTAATCATGTCAATAGTTGTCATGTTTTATGTTTAGTATATACATTGTACGAAAGATTTTCAAAAGAAGAGGAGCTGACATGATGTCACGAGAAATAGTGGTATTTATCGGAATAAGTTTAGATGGGTTTATAGCTAAAGAAAATGATGACTTACAATGGCTGGAAGAAACAGAGGGGGAAGGGGATAATGGCTATGCTGATATGTATCAAACCATCGATACGATTATTATGGGGAAACGAACATATGATTATGTCAAAGAGCATCTCGATACATTCCCTTATCCTGATAAGAAATGTTATGTGTTCACCAAATCTCAAACAGGGAAAGATGAGCATGTGGAATTTGTCCAAGGGGATGTTGTGGCGTTCACTAAGAAATTAAAACAACAATCAGGCGCAAAAATTTGGATGGTCGGTGGAGCTCATATATTGGATGCTTTTTTACAGGAGCAGTTGGTTGATGAATGGATTATCACCATTACCCCGCATTTATTAGGGGCAGGTATTCCATTATTTAAACAACCGCGTCCATTTGAAGATTTAAAGCTACTCGAGACAAAGCGATACGGTCAAATGGTCCAAATGCATTATCAGGTGAGAAAAGAAGAGTAAGGTAGTACGGATTAAAAGGAAAGGATAGATGAAGAAAATCTATCCTTTTTTTCATGGAATAATAAGTTGCTTATTATGAAAAAGAACTTGCTTGACTCTGTATCTGTTATGTTAACAAGACCAGCCTCAATCGGTTCATCTTGTTTTTAATTGCATAAAAATATTCACTAATATAACTAATAATGGGTGCATGATAAATGCTATGGCTATTTGAGCATAAGAAGCGCCAAAATATTCAGCATCGGTATCGAAAAGAAAGGTGTTCAGCATCGTAAATAGCATTAATACAGCTATTAGAGTGTAGCGAATGGCATTTTGAGAGCCAATAATTGAGCCATACACAAATAACAGTGTGGAACTAAATAGGAGTACATGTAGAATCATGGCTTCATCAATTGTATATGAAACGGGTATATCAGAAGTAATCAATAACCGATAAGCGAAGGCCCCTAGTAAAACAAACGTGCCAAATAAAAGTAATAGATTAGAAATTAAATTTTCTCTCATTGTCTCACCTTTTATTAAAATTTAGGTGTTAGTTTGGTTGCAAATCCTTTTTAAAAGACCTGCACAGCAAACAGTACAATCCGTTTTGAATTGGCAACAATATTAATTACTTAACAAAAACAACATATTCGTACCATTGGTTTAGAAAAACAAGCAAAGAGTATTTAATCCTTTTGCTTATGTTTGATTGCTAAATGTAATGAGAAACTTATCCCAATGGTCATTATTATAGAAAAAATAATCGTGAACATTTCTTTATAATAGATGGATATAATAGCCATGATAATTGAACTGATGATAAGGGCTACACGTAATAATATAGCGGTTTTTTCACTTGGATTAAAAAAATCTTGAAGAATAGCAAATAAATAAGCGAATCCGAAAAATAGAATGTACTCATAAACCAACACAGGCTCAACAGAATCTGGAATTCCTAAATATAGGGCTTGAATTATGAGAATAAATAACGCTATATATTTTAAATATTTATAGGAGTTTTTTGACAAATGATCACCCTTTTTTATAATAGATTAACATTTTTAAACAAGTGTTGGTTATCAAAGCTATTATTTTAAAAATTTAGTATATTCAGTAAGGAATGTTCTTTCCATTTGGATAAAAGGAGACAATTTGAAGTGAATGATAAGAGATATTACAGATTAAACTTAGCGTTCATTGGTGTTGTTTCATACCTGAGATTCATAATCAGAAGGATTATAATAGGTTTGTACATTGTTTTGGATATTGGGTGGGTTCATGTATGGTCCTCCTATTTTATTGTATAATAAATGGACATTTCTACAAGGATACAGAGGGGGATACTACAATGTCATTGGAACTTCCGCGAAAAATACATATTATTGGCTCTGTTGGTAGTGGGAAAACAACATTAGCACGTTCATTATCCAAAATGCTTCAGCTTTCTTTTCATGAATTAGACAATGTAGTTTGGATTCGTAAACAATCGGGGGATATTAGAAGGACGGAGCAAGAGAGACAGGAATATCTACAATGTATTATCCAAACAGACGGGTGGATTATTGAAGGAATCCATCAGGAGGAATGGGTGACACAAAGCTTCCAGCAAGCGGATTGTATTATCTTTCTAGATACGCCTTATAAAATTCGTACTGCTCGGATTATAAAGAGGTTCGTCAAACAAAAAATAGGAATCGAAAAAGCCCATTATCAGCCAACTTTTTCGATTTTTTTTAAAATGTTTCGATGGAATAAACGTTTTGAAGAGGTGGGGAAGCCACAATTTTTTACAAAAAGGGAAGATCTATTAGATAAAGTATTATTAGTTCAGCACCAAAAGGATGTAGACAATTATTTTCGTCAGTTTCAATCAATAAAAAGCGTATCCCGATGAGTGGATACGCTTCATTTTTAGGCATTTTTCTTTGTGCGTGTTGTACGCTTTCTTGTAGTAGGCTTTTTCGTTTTATCTAAGGATGCCTGTAGCGCAGTCATTAAATCTGTGACATTATCGGGAACTGGTCGTTGTTGATCGTTCGTAGCTACCGTATTGGTTGCTTTTTTCTCTTCGATTAAGTCCAGCAATGCATTCCGATAATCGTCTGTATATTTCTCTGGGTTAAATGTGGTAGTTAATTGGTCGACCAGCATCAGAGCTGTCTCTAACTCCTTTGGTACAACGTCCTGCTCACTTGGAATATTCGGGACATCCCCGACACTCCTCACCTCATCAGGATAATGAATGGTCTCCATCACGAGTGCATTTTGATACACTCGCACAACAGCAAGCTGTTCTTTTGAACGAATAATGATTTTAGCAATGCCGATTTTGCCAGATTGCTCTAATGTTTTACGCAATAATGAATAGGCTTTAGCACCAGTAGAATCAGGGGATAGGAAATAGGTGCGTTCAAAATAAATCGGATCGATTTCCGTCAATTGTACAAAATCAATAATTTCTACGGCTTTATCTTCATTTTCTTTCCGTAAGTTTTCTAAATCCGCTTGATCCAGTACGACAAATTTATTTTTTGTATATTCATAAGCTTTTACAATGTCCTCATCTTTTACTTCTTGATTGCACCCCTCGCAAACCTTTTTATAGCTAATCGGTGTATGGCATTCCTTATGGAGCTGTCGCAGTTTAATATCTTTATTTTCCGTAGCGGCATGAAGCTTTACTGGGATATTGACAAGTCCAAAGGAAATGCTTCCTTTCCATACTGTATGCATACAAATGTCACCTCTTTTTCTTACTATGATATTTTTTGCAGTATTTTATGTATTGTAAATCGAAATCATCAAACACTGTAGATAAAAAGCAAGGTAGGTATTGTGACATGAAACCAATGCTTTTAACGGAAGCAAATGAAATTCCAATAGGGGATGACTGGCTTTATGAAACGAAATATGATGGCTTTCGATGCCTCTTAATATGGGATGAGCAACCGATACTTATTAGTAGGAACGGGCGCAATTTAAATCATTCGTTTCCTGAAATTATAGATTATTGTCACCAAATACATGCTTCAGTGAAAGCATTTTTACCACTCATTTTTGATGGGGAGCTTGTGTATTTAAGCAATCCATATAAAAGTGAATTTTCTGTTGTCCAGCAAAGAGGGAGAATGCAAAATCAAGATGTCATTGCAAAGCATGCTCAAGCCTTCCCCATGAGGCTTCTCGTGTTTGATATGTTAATGATCAAAGGGGAATCGTTTAGCAACCGTTATTTAAAAACTCGTAAAGAGCAATTGGCAAAGCTAGCAGCAAAGGTAAAGCTTCCCAATGTAGATGATCAAGATGGAAAGGTCATACAAATTGTGCAGGCTAAGGAGGAAAGTAATATTTTATGGCAGGCGATTAAGGTCTATAATGGGGAGGGCATGGTTGCCAAGAAGAAAACTAGTAAATGGCTGGATAACACACGCTCAAGCCATTGGTTGAAAATTAAAAACTGGCGTTATGTGACAGTCATTGTGACGCAATATGATCATAGTAATGGCTATTTCCAAGGTTCCATTTATGACGGAGGAAATTTACGAGAGGTTGTTACATTTAAACATGGCATGAAGGAGGAAGAGCATCAAACACTCGTTGCTTTTTTTCAGGCTCAAGGGCAACGTAAGAAAGAATTGTGGGAGTTAGAGCCTTCTATTTGTGTTGATATTGCCTGCATAGATTTTGATGGTAGTAAGCTCCGAGAACCAAAATTTCATGCCTTTCGATTGGAATTAACACCAGATATTTGCCAATGGCAGCATATGCAGCGACAGCTGTTTCCTATTCCTGAAACAGTTCCTATAACACATCCTGATAAACCTGTATGGCCAGAAATAGGTGTAACAAAGGATCATTATTTATCGTACTTACAAAGTGTTTCGCCCTATTTATTGCCATTTCTTCAAGATCGCCCATTAACTTTAATACGCTATCCACATGGTGTTCCTGGGGAAAGCTTTTATCAAAAAAGTAGACCAGATAAATTACCTGATTTTGTAGGCACAGCGATGATGGATGAGATTGATTATATGGTCTGTAATAATCTTGAAACATTGTTATGGCTGGGCAATCAATTAGCATTAGAGTGGCATATTCCATTTCAAACACGACAAACTATGAATCCGACAGAGATTGTCTTCGATTTAGATCCCCCTTCAACGGACCATTTTTCTTTGGCGATTGCAGGGGCACTAGATTTAAAAGGAATTATTGATTATTTTCAGCTACAATCATTTGTCAAAACTTCAGGCGGGAAAGGGTTACAGCTCTATATCCCGTTACCAGCAAATAAATTTACCTATGAGGAGGTTCGCGTTTTTACTGAATTTGCTTGTCGTTTTTTATGCCAACAAAAGCCACATTTATATACAATCGAGCGATTTAAAAAAAATCGCCATAATAAATTATATTTAGATTATGTGCAGCATGCTGAAGGTAAGACGATAATTGCCCCTTATTCCACTCGTGGAAATGAATTAGGCTTAGTCGCAACGCCACTCCATTGGGAAGAGGTTAATGACGATTTAAAACCCTATTATTTTTCGATTCCTGCTGTTATGGAGCGAATGAAGAAAATAAGCAATCCCTTTAAATACTTTCGTGAAGTAGGGGAACAACAGGACTTTCAAGCAGTTTTAGATCGTATAAATGAATAATGCTCATCAGGTCAAGAAGTATTGTAAGCTACTTCTTGACCCTTTTTATGATTAAAGTGTAACCTGTGCTTTCACTTTTTCTAAATAATCCAATATTCCCATCGCTGACACAATCGTATCGAATGGAATGGTTTGATAGACAGGGTGGTCGGGTGATAGACCATTTGCTTGTAAGTAGCTAAATAACAGCTCCCTTAATCGAGCATCTAAATCGCGAATTTGTTCCTGGAGCTGGCTGGATGCTCCTTGTGCTTTACGGCCTTCTTCTAAAAAAAGAGGTGTCCAATAACGTACTTGACGATAGGCCTCTGCTGGATTTTTATAAGCTCCATAATGGCCAAAATATAATTCGCTTGCCTGTAGCTTTTCGTACAATTGAATGGAATGCTCCATCGTTTCAGGATTGTATTGATTTGGGGAAGTGGAAGGTATGATTAGATCAATTGCTTCACCGTCCATTTCTGGGTAACGTACACCTGTTGTATCCCCAACAAAAAGACCGTTAGTAGCGGAATAAAGCATAGAAACATGATGTTTTGCATGGCCCTCTGTATGATAAAACGTTAAATGATGTTGTCCTAAATGGAGTTGTTGTTCATGACTTACTTCTATAATTCGGGCTGCATCGATCGGCACAATCGGATGAAAAAGGCGGTCAAATTCGGTCCCATAAACGCCTTTAGCGCTGGAAATGAGTCTTCCCGGATCGATCATATGGGCCGACCCTCTAGGATGAACAACTAATTTAGCATGAGGGCAGCTCTGTAAAAATAAGCCTGCACCACCGGCATGGTCTAAATGAATATGTGTCACAATGACGTAGTGAATATCCTCTAAAGCGATATTTAATTCCTTTAATCCTTCCATAATGTATGGAACGGATGGACTAGCAGACGTTTCAATTAAGGTTATTTTTTCATCAATTAATAGATAGGAGCTTGTTCGTTGCTCTCTATTTAGATCATGTGTATCAATACAATAAAAATTTGCGGCGATTTGTTGGACTCTGCTCAAAAGAATTCCCCCTTTAATTTCAATAATGTGAAGTATATGCTCTAAAAGTCAATTTTTAGCTACAAAAAGTAGTAGTTATACTATATAATAATAGAAAATCAAACTGAATGTCCATTCATTTTTTAGGGGGATCATTATGGAGAACAAAATTCGTTATGATACAAGGAAAGTGCACCGAGTTAATTTGGCAATAATATCGATTTTAGCCATTCTAATTTGTGGACCTATGATTATATCAAAAGGAATACTATTTTTATTTGTCGGACTAGCCGTTATCGCCTTAGCTATATGCAATTATTTTTTGCCGATAAAAGCTTATGTAAAAGGGTTTATCTTTGGTCTTATTCCATCAAGTATAGTGTTTACATTATTTTTGCTAGATAGTTTTTCATTGAATAAACATTATATTTTGCTGTGCACCATTGCCATTATCGCGCTTTATTTTAAAAAGGAATTAATTGTGTTTTTTGGGTTGCTAACTAACATTAGCTTTATCATTTTATATTTGGTCAATTCTTCATCTTTATTAGGGCCCTTTGATGACATCATTGTTTTCATCACGCTTCTAGCGATTATGAACGGTGTCATTATTGCTTTTTATTTACTTGCTAAATGGGGGAATGAGCTTATTAAACATGCTGAAATTCAGCAAAATGAAGTCCAAGCTTCTTTCAATCAATTACAAAATACATTCCAGGAAATCGAGAAAAGCAGTCAGGCTTTGGACGAACATGTGACGCAATTCCAGCAAACCATGCAAAGTATTTCTGGCTCTAGTAAACAAATATTATTAGCCACTGAGGATATTTCTGCCAGTATTCAGCAAGAGGCTTCTAGTTTGCAAATGATTCATGTCACTATGAGTGATTCTGTTCATTTTGTAAATGAAACGTTGACGATTTCAAAGGACACAGTGGAGAAATCTACTGAACTTCAGCAAGAGGTTTTGGCAGGATGGGCTAAAATGCAGGACGCGATGGCTCAAATGAGCGTGATGAGTCATGCCATGAGCTCAACCGGAGAAACCGTCAACGAGCTTCAATTCAGTTTGCAAACGGTGGATAGCTTGCTACAGGGGATCACACATATTGCGCAGCAGACAAATTTATTGGCACTAAATGCAGCCATTGAAGCTGCTAGGGCGGGGGAACATGGTAAGGGATTTGCTATTGTAGCGGAAGAGGTACGAAAGCTAGCGGAGGAAAGTGCTGCCATTACGGTCAGTATTACGAATGTGACGAAAACGTTGTTTGAGAAAGCGACGGAGGCTCATCAACGTTCTGATGATGGTGAAAAAGCATTACAGCACGGGGAACAGCTTTTACAGGATGTCAGTTATTTCTTTAATAGTTTAAAGGAATCATTTACGCAAACGAATACAGACTTGACAAGGGGGATGCACGAATTAAGCAGTGCCATCTTACAATTTGAGGCAATCCAATCTCAAATTGAAAAGCTGAATAAAATGACAGAGCAAAATGCATCATCAACAGGTGATATAGTGCATTCAGTGGAGGACGAAAATAAGCTCTTAGTGAAGATGACGGATACGACAAATCGTATTCAGACTTTAAGCGATACATTAAAATCATTGGTTATGGCAAAGGTTTGAAGGAGAGATTGAAATTGAAATAACTGGTAGGTTAAAATAACAGTATGATTAAACATCTTAGATGGAGGGTATAGTGTTGTTAGTCATCTGAGATATCCAAAGGACAAATTAAAGTCATATGCATCGGTAGCTTGACCTACATAACGATGTCCAGTTAAAAGGTGAAGTTGAAAGGGAGGAAGGATACCATGAACATTCGTAGCTTACAGAGTGCAGATTATTATACTTTATTGCCAGTAATTAATGAGTGGTGGGGCGGAAGGAATATGTCAGATAAACTGCCTAAATTATTTTTCGATCACTTTACGAACACAAGCCTCATCATGGAAAAGGATGGCGAGATCATTGGTTTTCTTGTCGGTTTTTTATCACAATCCAACACAAATGAAGCGTTCATTCATTTTGTAGGGGTTCACCCTGATTATAGAAAACAGAATATTGCAAAAAGGTTATATGATGTATTCTTTCATGTGGTGAAACAGTATCACCGTAATATCGTTAAGTGTGTTACATCCCCTATAAACGAAGTATCCATTGCCTTTCACAAAAATTTGGGATTTAGAATGGAGAAGGGTGACAAGGTGATGGATAATATGTCTATCCATAGTGATTATAGCGGCGAAAATCAAGACCGTGTGTTATTTTATAAAATTCTATCGTAATTTCCTTGAATGACCTTGCATATAGTCCCCAATAAGGGGGCTATAGATGTTTATCCAAAAACTATTTACCTTATGGTTTCTTATTTCCATCATTGTTAGTGTCGTCTTTTTCTTTTTTTCCCATACGCCTATTCAAAATGCTGAGAAATCAAATGCGTCTCTATCGCAACCTAGCAACGATGAACTATTAGGTTATATGCAACATTATCAATTTCTTATTAGTGATATTGTCATAGCCCTGCAAAAAGAATCTTATAGCTTTCAATTAGACTATGCTGTCGTGCCAAATGGGAAAATGGAGCTCCTTGTGTCTATACCTGAAACAATCAATCAGCTGTCCAAACAAAAAATAGAGGAAACGATACTTGATTGTATTCAAAAAAATGATTTAAACCCGATATCGTTTCAAATAACAATTAAAAATCTTTATGATCCTGTAGCCACTGACTCGACCAGGCTTAGCTATAATGATGTTATGGCTCATTTATTTGAAACGATGACTGCACAACATGTTGGTGTCTTCAGTATCGACCACACGATGACATCAGAACATGTCCACATCATCATCAATTTAACAGAAGAGAAGGATGATGTAATTCAAAAGGAAGTTCGACAAGTAGCCGAGGATGTTATAAAGCATCATCAATTTGATATACAGCAATTCTATATTGAAATACAAAATAAAATGTTTGCGTACCATAAATGAATAAGGAGATGTGTGCTTCGAGCGCTCATATTCAAATGCCTAGCCTTTGTAGCAAGAAAAGGGATATACCCTTGCCATCGTAACAGGTGTAAAAAGCATCCTAAAGATTTAGGAGCTGCATTTGTAGAAAATCAGCGGTTGATAGTATACATATTTTTTCACGCACTAGCAAGTATATCAAAATAGCATTTAAGTAGTAAAAGGAGACAACGTTTACTGTCTCTTCCTCTACGAAAGCACCTCGCTAATTGAAGAAGAACAGCGACGTTTATTAAACAATCGCGCTCGTTGTCTTAATTAGGGACTGTCACCAAAATGAATTATTTATTCTCGACCTATCTACAATGCATCCATTTTTACATAAACAGAAAAACACCACAAGTTAATAACATACTTATTAATCCCACACCTCGGCCCCTATTATCCACCAAACAACGGATTTAGTGGATGTCTCTTTTCCTTCTTTCCTCTATGCTTTTTTTCATTGACATAAGGACAAAAAGTCCAGCTACGATTAAACCAACTGATATCCAAAGTAACAAATTCATTTTAACATCTCATTTTTTATAGTTTGCTATCTACGAATGGCACCAAATATAGATGTTATTTTTCTAGATAATAAAAGTTCCCTTTCTTTATAGCACCATTAACGGATCAAGCACGAAATTAACACTCAATTGACTACAGATAGAATTTAAGAGAGAATATATAAAGAATGCTGAAAGAAAGGAGGATTTCTGTGGAACATCGCTCACTAATTCTGCTTGGGTTATTAATGGGACAAAGTCAACATGGATATCAAATTAATGAATTTATCGAAAGAAACTTAAGTACAGTTACAGATATGAAAAAGCCAACCGCTTATGCTACTCTGGATAGACTAAATCAAAAGGGTTATATAGATATTCAATTAGTGCAAGAAGGAAATAGACCTACCCGAAAAGTGTACTCTATAAATGAAAGCGGCCGAACGTATTTTTATCAATTATTATTGGATAATCTATCCTCTGCAGAAAGTGTTAATTATCAAGGAGATATTGGGTTAATGTTTATTGATTTCCTTCCTATGGATCAAGCAATCCCGGCCTTGCAAGAACGATTAAAGAAAAACAAAAAACGCATAGATGTATTTAAGGAAACGCCGGCACATGGGATACGTACCGGTGTTAATCTAGCGGTCGAACATAAAATTATTATGCTAGAAGCAGAAATAGTCTTTCTTGAAAAAACTATTCAAAATTTTATTCATTCGGATTAAATAGTATATCCACAAAAAAAGGAACCAAAGAGGGTTCCTTTTTTTATTTGAGACAAAAATAAAATTATATAGTCACGCTTGACTAATCAAAAAGAAACTATTAGAATTCAATTAGTCAAACGTGACTATATATTAATGATAAAGGAGTGTCGTACATTGTTTCTTGCTATGAAAGAATTAAAGTATGGTAAATTACGCTTTCTGATGATTGGCGTTATAACTATTCTAATTGCTTGGCTAGTATTCATACTATCAGGATTAGGTAACGGCCTGTCTACTCTTAGTGCAGCAACCTTTAAAAATATGGATACCGATTATGTAACCTTTGAAGAGGGATCAAGAGCCTCTATGAGCCGATCGTTATTAAGTGAAACATTAACAGGGAAACTAGAAAGCCAACCTAATGTTTCAGCGGTATCAGCAATGGGTGCCACTATGGGAACAGTAACAAATAATTCGAGTTCGAATAAAAATGAAAAAGTAGATATTGCCATTCTAGGAATCAATCCAGGTAGTTTTCTGGAACCTACTGTAGAAGAAGGAAAGCCCCTCGATGCAAATCAGTCTTTGGAAGTAATCGCGAATGATACTTTAAAGAAAAAGGGATTTAAAATTGGTGATACGTTGAAAATAGAAGGATCATTAGAAGAGTTGAAAATTGTCGGGTTTGTAAAAAATGAAACATACAATCATTTACCTGCAATTTTTACTACCTTAGATAAATGGCGCTCCATTCAATTTGCAGCACCTGGTTCTGATAAAGGGATTGAAAAACCTGTAAACGCAATTATGCTGCAAGGGGAGGAAATTGACTCCGAGAAACTAAATCAGGTCTTCAAAAATACTGAAACAGTAACTAAGGCCAAAGCCATACAGGGAATGCCCGGTTATAAAGAAGAGAATGGCACAATTATGATGATGCTTGCTTTCCTTTTGGCCATTTCGGCATTTGTACTGGGGGTATTCTTCTACGTACTTACCTTGCAAAAATCAAATCAGTTTGGCATATTGAAGGCCATCGGCGCCAGCAATCGTTTCCTCGGGAAAGCTATTGTATCCCAAGTATTTCTATTATCATTCATTAGTATTGCAGCAGGAATCTTGTTAACCTATGGGACAGCCCTTATTCTTCCTGATGAAATGCCATTTTCACTTGACCTTAAGTTAGTTGTCCTTTATGCCCTGTTCTTACTTGTCATTTCTATTTTAAGTTCATTAGTTTCAGTTAGGAAAATTACAAAAATAGACCCACTTCAAGCGATTGGGAGGATGGAATAAATGTCAGGTATACAATTAAAAAATGTCTCCAAACTGTATCAACAGGGGGGAAATCAAGTTCTTGCCCTTGATAATATATCCCTAACTGTGGAACAAGGTGAGTTTATAGCTGTTATTGGTCCATCAGGTTCGGGTAAAAGTACCTTTCTTGCCATTGCAGGCGCCTTACTCCAATCATCTGAAGGTGAAGTTATTCTTAACGGCAAAAGCCTTAATCAGTTAAACCAAAAGAACTTAGCTCAATTGCGGCTGGATGAAATAGGATTTATCCTACAAACTAGCAATCTTGTGCCTTATTTAACTGTTCTTGAACAATTACTTGTAGTAAAAAGAATGTCAGGGAAACTTTTAAAACAGGATAAGGAGTATGCAAAGGAGTTATTGCAAAGTCTGGGTTTAACAGAAAAACTGAATAAGTTGCCAGAACAGTTATCTGGAGGAGAACGCCAACGTACGGCAATTGCCCGCGCATTTATAAACAGCCCGTCTATTATTCTGGCAGATGAGCCAACAGCTAGTCTGGATTCAAAAAGAGCTCATGAAGTGGTTCAACTCATAGCTATACAAGCAAAAACAAGAAACAAAGCAGCAATTATGGTTACCCATGACGAACGAATGCTTGAATACTGCGATAAAGTGTATCGAATGGAAGATGGCAAACTTAAACATGATGAATCTTTTAAAAACTTGAAAATTACCTCTACTAAAGGATAGAAATGTTTATAGAAAATTTAGGAGGACTAAGATCATTGTAACAAACAGAATTAAAACGAAATTAGGTTTTGCTGCAAAAATGGCGCCCATGTTCACTAGGTCAGGTCCCTTACAAAAAACAGAAGGTTTTATAAAAGTGGAGGTTTTAATTGCTAAAAATCTAACCGGATTTGATGAACTGAATGTAAATATGTATTGGAACACGATTGAAGACTTTACTCAATGGAAAAATAGCGCTGCTTTTAAAGAAACCCATGCAGGGTCAAATAACACGGAACAGGAATCTCCAATTTTGGGAAGTGAAATTATTTTTTCAGAGGTTGCTTCGGCTTTAGAGCCAATTGCATAATGCTATACAATATTTACTCCACGACCGATTGTGGAGTAAGAAAACATTAGATTCATTTTATTGTTGTAATAAATAGGGTCATTTTTAGTAAAAAGAGGATAGATAGAGCGAATTTTATTTAAGCTCTTCTATCCTTTTAATGTATATACATTTGATGTGTGACATTTACTAAGTTTTTCTATTTAAAAAGCATCAGTTTTAACTTGGACTTGTAATCATTAACTGATTCCTTTTGCTTAATGAATGAAATTTTGAGGAATACATTCACGAACACCAGAATTTCTTAACGAGTTAAATAGGGCTGCACTGATTCTTAATAGAACATGGTTATCAGTGCCATTTTCTAAATCATAGATGACGAAGTAGGAATTATCCACCGAAAAAATACATTTTCGTTCTAAGTCAAACCCAGGTGGTACAGGTGGAAGCTTTAAAACGGGTACAACTACAGGTGTATCTCCTTCTTCTCTAATAAATCTGAAAGTTTGTCGGTCAATCTCATAGATATTTACTGGGTCAATCTCCACACCTTTATCTGGAACTGTAATTTCATCTTCAACTATTAGAAAAAAGCGCTCGTTCCGAAAGTTGAAAAGACTTCTTGCTCCAATTTCAAATGATGCCATTTTATTTTCACCTCCATTCCTATAAATAGGTTATTCGTATGGAATAAGATTCTTTGGACTATAAGGAAGGTAGAGTGAAGAATTATAAATAGAAATATTACTAAGAGTTGCTTTTACTACAGAAGCATACGTTGAACCATATACATTGTTATTTTCAATCGTGACAATATAATCCTATAGAACGAAAAGTAGAATGATTTATCCACTTCCATATACACTTACTAGCAATTGATAAAAAGTATTTACTATATTAATAAATATTTTTTAAAAATTGTTATAGTGAAATCCCTTCACATTCTGTATATTTGTGTAGGAGGAGGAGATTTAATGGCAAGAAAATGGATGTTACCATTACTTTTATTAGTAAGTGTTCTGATGGTTGCGTGTAGTCAGGATCAAGAAAAAGAGAGCAATAAGGGTGGGGAAGTAGAAGTAACCATTCCAGCTTTATTTTTCGAGGGACAGGATATTGATTCTGTTATTTCAAAGGCGAAAAATAGTGGAATTAAGGAAGTCATTAAGAATGATGATGGTTCTTTAACGTATAAAATGTCTAAACCTGAGCACGAAGAAATGATGAAAGGCTTAAAAGAAGGTATTTTAGCAAGTGTAGATGAAATTAAAGCTAGTCAAGATTACAAATCTGTTAAAGATATTACTTATAATAAATCCTTTTCAGAATTCACACTTACTGTAAACAAGAAAGAGTTCGACGGTAGTCTTGATACAATGGCCTCAGTTGGACTTGCTTTAACAGGTATGTACTATCAATTATTTAATGGTGCAGACGTTGAAGATTATAAAGTCACAGTAATTTATAAAGATGCATCTAGCGGAGAAGTATTTAATACCATTGTTTATCCAGATGATGTAAATAAGAAGAAGTAATAAAAAGAAAACCTACATAGGTATATAGGAACGCTGTTGCCAAAAGTCGTTGAGACGTCCATTCTCGATGACTTTTGGCATTTTTTCTCTTTTATAGCCAGAATTTAATGAAAAGATTAATCAAAGACATGCCGACCGTTTATATTGGATGTTTTATCCTTACTAAAACATAAGTTTTTTGGACAATCCCTTAGAAAATCAGTATGGCTAAAAAACTATTCTAAAAGAAATTCTAAAATATGCTCTAAGTTGGTTGAGCTGCAGAAGGTTGTTGAGGCTGATGAAATGATACATGCAGAAGTTTCAGAGGACATATGATGTTATAGATGTCTTGCTTAAGAGAAAATAATGATTGAACCATTGTATCCCACAAGGTCCTTCTGCCTAATTGGACAGGCAAAGGGAAACGTTGATTATTTTTCCTTTCGGGGTTTTCTAAGGTACGAAAAGGACATAACAGAAAGTCCTATAAAAAAGAATAGTATCGCAACATATTTATTTGGAATAAGTGAATTGTAATCGAGGGAACCTGTTAATCTTCCCATTCCACTTGAAATTAAGAGGGCAGCTAAAATAAATATGATATGTTTAATTATAGAATACTGTGTTTTCATAGCATATATACTCCTAATATTTGGGTCATTAACTTATAAAGGATAACATAATTGGGTAATGTTTGAAAATGTAGATTTATTCATGTAGTGCATAATATAAATACTGAATATTTCAACATAGAAAGTAGTGGCAAACGGCGAATAGGAAGCACTTGCACCTTTTTATACAGGTAACGTAAAAATGGATGTAACAGTATTTTTACTTGTTTGGTTTGTTCTTCACTTTGCATAAAATTGTGTATATTTCTTAACGTTGTAAATCCATATAAATCTGATGGAAACCCCATGTTTGCGGGAAATATGATAAATCCATGCAATTTATTAGGAAAAGTAAATTAGTTTAAACTAGTTTACTTTTTTGAATCAGAATTACTAAGGGGCATCTTAGCTGCGTGAAAAGAGCCAAGTACAACGTAGGATTAAGAGTGTACTTCCATACACTCGAAAAGCACTTCGCACTTGGGTTGGAACGGTTTACAGGGGGCTTAGAATGGTATATATGACAAAGTAGAACTATATGGAGAACGAAATAATGGGATATCGTTATAAAAAGATAAAAATTCTGTTAAATGGGTAGCCATACTATTGCCCTTCTTAATAGACATAAAATTCCGATTTTTGAAGTTAGGGAGTATTTACATCAAAAAAGGGGACAGTTAACCGTCCCTCTTTTGATGTAAATACTTATTCACTTCTTCCCAATGAAAAACTCTTACTCAATGACTATATCAATAGTTTGTTTAATTATTTCAACATTTTCAGCAGAGAATTTGACAACTAATTCATATTTTCCTGGAGTTAGTTTTTTTGTATCTACTGCTATCGGATACTCTAGTGCTTCATTAGGCTTTAATGTTATTTTATCGCCTATATTTCGTTTAGGAATATCATATATCAATGATTCAGGCAGGATATTTTCCTTGCTTCCTTCTGTTCTTTGTAACGAGAGACTTATATCATTTATTTTACTAAATATAATTGTAATTGGTTCTGTTTCAGCAGATGTAACTGAAAAATTAAATTTATTTATTGGAGTATTTTCAGATTCAAGTTTGAGTTCTCCAATTAAATGTAATTTTTTTTCTTGGTCATCATTATTAAATAATAAATATGAAATCAATACTACGACAATTAATACTAAAAACAAAATTATTTTTTTCAATTTAACCACCTCATTTAGGTATTTTTGTCTATATACTTTACGTTTTCATTATACCGTAATTTGATATTAATTCTAAATATGGAAGAATAATGGCATAAATTAAAAAATTTGCATTTAACTTTTCGGATTATTTTTATTTGTTACTCTCGGTACAAGTAATGCTTTTGCGTCAGAAGGTTTAACACAAGAAGAAGAAATTCTATTAAATGAAGTAGGGTTAGAAAATGAAGATTTAGAAATATTACCTTTGGAACAACTTAGAATGTTTATAGCAGAAGGTGCAGAAGTTGTATTAGAAGAGTCTGAAATAGTAACTTTTAATGAAATCCCTACTTTTGAAGAAGGGAGAATTACTACATTTGGAAGTATTAGTGAAAGTAAACTTAAAATCACTGGTAAAGCAGTGAAATTATCTAATAATCATTAAATTGGTAAAATCCAATAATAGTTATATAGAAAATTTAGAGTTTTAAAAAGCACCTATACGCAAATATTTATACATGTGTTGTAGCGTCACAAAAAAAAGCTAATAGAAGTTAATAAAGAGGTAGCCGTCTTACTTCTAATAATGAGCTAATTGAAACTAATAGTCTGCAAAACCTAGAGGTCTTGAACGCCATTGTCCTGTTTGAAAACGAGTTTCATGTGTTAAAAAAGATGATTCAAGAGCGCCTGCAGTTTATGGTTGGTTACTGATTGGGTTATTTTTATTTGCGGTATAGATATCAATGTATCAATTGACAGCTTCGTTATAATCAACATAAAAGTGGTTATCACGTGAAAATCGTCCACTTCCATTTGGTTCAGTCAAATAGGTTGCTATAGCAGGTGAAGATAATAAAATTGTATCGATATTGTGGGATGTTGTCAGTACATAAAAAAATGTCACAGGATGTGGCAAAGAAATAATATTAACTTTTAACTTTAAGCACTTTAAATTTTTTCTTCTATATTATATAAAATAGTACTGTCCAAACTTTTTTTACATTTTCATTTTACTAACTGGGGTACCTTTTTTTAAAAAAACTACGAGTACCCCAGCAAGTGCTCCACAAAGTACCCCAGTTAAATACATTTAAATACACTTATTTAAATAGTATAGAATCCCTCATAAATACAAACCCTTTTTATTATGTACATCAAAAATTAAAAGCATCAGGATAGAAACCAAGGTCATAAGTAATGCTTATCAAAAAAGATAATATTAATGTAATTTACTTATGAATATAAATACGTTATCATGGGTATTGGAGAAAAGATGCTACACTTTTATAAAGCCTTTTCAAAAAGATATATTTAGGGGGATCCGCAAATGGCACAAGGTAATTTACACAACAGCCGTGCATCATTCGAAGTGAATGGTAAAACTTACAATTACTATGACTTAGCTGCGATTGAAAAAGCTGGCGTTGCAAAAGTTTCAAACCTTCCTTACTCAATTAAAGTATTATTAGAATCTGTTTTACGTCAATATGATGCATATGTAATTAAAGAAGAGCACGTAAACGAATTAGCAAAATGGGGCAATGGTGCTGATCCAGAAGCAGAAGTACCATTCAAACCTTCTCGCGTTGTATTACAAGACTTTACTGGTGTACCAGTAGTTGTTGACCTTGCATCTCTTCGTTCAGCAATGAAGGAAATGGGCGGCGACCCAAGCAAAATCAACCCTGCTATTCCAGTTGACCTTGTAATTGACCACTCAGTACAAGTTGACAAATATGGTAATGCATCTGCATTACAAGCAAATATGGACCTAGAATTTGAACGTAATGCTGAGCGTTATAACTTCTTAAAATGGGCTCAAACTGCTTACAATAACTTCCGTGCTGTACCACCAGCAACAGGTATCGTTCACCAAGTAAACTTAGAGTACTTAGCTCCAGTTGTACACGTAAACGAAAATGCTGATGGCACATTCGAAACATTCCCAGATTCAGTAGTAGGTACTGACTCTCATACAACAATGATTAACGGTATCGGCGTTCTTGGATGGGGCGTAGGCGGTATCGAAGCTGAAGCAGGTATGCTTGGTCAGCCTTCATACTTCCCAATCCCAGAAGTTATCGGTGTTAAATTAGTGGGCGATCTTCCAAACGGAACTACTGCTACTGACTTAGCATTAAAAGTAACACAAGTATTACGTCAACGTGGCGTAGTTGGTAAATTCGTTGAGTTCTTCGGACCTGGCGTATCTAAATTACCACTAGCTGACCGTGCGACAATCTCAAACATGGCTCCTGAATATGGTGCTACATGTGGTTACTTCGCAATTGACGAAGAATCATTAAACTACATGCGTTTAACAGGTCGTGACGAAGAGCACATCGCGGTTGTTGAAGCTTACTTAAAAGCAAACCACATGTTCTTCGATCCATCTTTAGAGCCAGTTTACACTGACGTGTTAGAAGTAAACTTAGCTGATATCGAACCAAACCTTTCTGGTCCTAAACGTCCACAAGACTTAATTCCACTATCTCAAATGCGTTCTCGTTACAAAGAAGCAGTAGTGGCACCACAAGGTACACAAGGTTTCGGTTTAACTGAAGACGAATTCGCAAAAACTTCTGTAGCTAAATTTGCTGAAGGCGATGTAGAAATTCCAACAGGTGCTGTTGCAATTGCTGCGATCACTTCTTGTACAAATACATCTAATCCATATGTATTAATTGCTGCTGGCTTAGTTGCGAAAAAAGCTGTAGAAAAAGGTCTTACAGTACCTAAATGGGTAAAAACTTCTTTAGCACCAGGTTCTAAAGTTGTAACTGGTTACCTTGAAGATTCAGGTTTACAAACATACCTTGACCAAATCGGCTTCAACACTGTAGGTTACGGCTGTACAACATGTATCGGTAACTCAGGTCCATTATTACCAGAAATCGAAGATGCTATTAAAGCAAAAGACTTATTCGTAACATCTGTTCTTTCTGGTAACCGTAACTTCGAAGGTCGTGTACACCCACTTGTAAAAGCTAACTACTTAGCTTCTCCACCACTTGTTGTTGCTTATGCACTTGCTGGTACAGTGGATATCGATCTACAAAAAGATTCATTTGGTAAAGACAAAGATGGTAACGAAGTATTCTTCGCTGATATCTGGCCTTCAACTGAAGAAGTAAACGCAGTATTAGGTACTGTTGTTAACCGTGAGCTATTCCAAAAAGAATACGAAACTGTATTCACAGCAAACGAAAAATGGAATGCAATTGAAACATCAACTGAGTCTCTATACACATTTGATGATAAATCAACTTACATTCAAAACCCACCATTCTTCCAAGGTCTTGCGAAAGAACCAGAAGCTATTAAAGGCTTAGACGGTTTACGCATTATGGCGAAGTTCGGTGACTCAATCACAACTGACCATATTTCTCCAGCTGGTGCAATCGGTAAAGATACACCTGCAGGTAAATATTTAATTGAAAACGGTGTTGCAATCCGTGACTTCAACTCTTATGGTTCTCGTCGTGGTAACCACGAAGTAATGATGCGTGGTACATTTGCAAACATCCGTATCCGTAACCAAGTTGCTCCAGGTACAGAAGGTGGTTTCACTACTTACTGGCCAACAGGTGAAGTAGAGTACATCTATGACGCATGTATGAAATACCAAGAGCAAGGTACTGGCTTAGTCGTACTTGCTGGTAACGACTACGGTATGGGTTCTTCTCGTGACTGGGCTGCGAAAGGTACATTCCTACTTGGCGTGAAAACTGTTATCGCACAATCTTACGAGCGTATCCACCGTTCTAACTTAGTAATGATGGGTGTTCTTCCACTTCAATTCATGCCAGGTGAATCTGCTGAAACATTAGGCTTAACTGGTAAGGAAGAAATCTCTGTAAACATTACTGATAACGTGAAACCACGTGAAATCTTAACAGTAACTGCTAAATCTGAAGACGGCACAGTTAAAACTTTCCAAGCTTTAGCTCGTTTCGACTCAGAAGTAGAAGTAGACTACTACCGTCATGGTGGTATCCTACAAATGGTTCTACGCGCAAAAGCTGCTGAGTAATCATGACATTAGAAAGCCGATCTCTTAGGAGGTCGGCTTTTTTGTTTGCTCATGAAATCCTTATGAAGTCATGGAGAGAAAATGAGAGAACAGCCAAAGTGATGGATAAAACGAGAAAGTGACGGATAGCGAGGCAGAAGTGACGGATAAAGCCCTAATGTGACAAAGAGGAAAAATCAAGAAGCTCGAATATTTCCAAATACATAGCATTTTCCCAAATGTTTATATAAAATTAAAGGGTAAGCCTTTAAATTTTTACATAAATGGGGGAAGATTTATCATGACAAAGAAAAATAAAAAGTTTTTTACGGCGGCAACTACGGCAGTGGCCTTGACGGCTGTAGCAGTTGTACCTGCATCGGCAGCTAGTCCATTTTCAGATGTGAGCGAAGATTATGCACATTTTAAAAGTATATCTACATTACATGCAGCAGATATAATTAATGGATTTCCTGATGGAACCTTTAAGCCAACATTGGACGTAACACGCGGACAAGCAGTGAAGATGATTGCAGGGGCTTTCGATCTTACAACAACGGATGTTGAAAATCCGAATTTCAAGGATGTCGATTCAACTAGTCCATACTATAAGGCGATTGTTACATTGGTTAATTTAGGTATTGTAAATGGCTATGAGGATGATACTTTCAGACCTGATGAGACGATTACGCGTGGACAGATGGCGGTTATGGTGGCACAGGCAACAGGCTTAACAGCAGAAGGAAAAAGTCCATTTACGGATGTACCTCAAACTAGTCCATTTGCAGATGCTGTAACGGCATTGCATGAAGCAGGAATTGCGAAGGGCGTGACGGCAACAGAATTCGGGGTGGATAAAAATGTAACGCGTGGTCAGTTAGCAACATTTATTGTTAACGCCTTAGGCTTAGAACAGCCTTCAACTGGGGAAGATAAGGAGCCGGTAACGGAAGAAAAGCCTGAAGTAAACGATCAAGCATTGCTAGAAGAAGTGTTTACTAAGGCTTTAGCTAAGCAAAAAGAGGTAAAAAGCATGAAGGCTTCTATGACGATTTCACAGTCTGTAGAAGCAAACGATGGTAAGGAAACCATGAAAATGGATTCTAAAGGCAATATGAAGATGGAGATTGTTACAGAGCCGATGCAATTCTTTGCAGATGGTACCATGTCACTAACAGATCCAACTAGTGGTGAAGCGATTAATTTACCCATTAAAATGTATATGACAGCTAAAGATGGTATGTATATGTATGAGGCAGACCAGAAGGCTTGGGTAAAATTCCCGAAACAATTATTTGACGACGTTCTAAGTCAAACAGGCATGCAGCCAGATGCAGCGGAGCAATTAGAGATGCTTCAATCCTTTGCTGAGGATTTCACTTTAAAGGAAACAGCGAATCGTTATGAATTAACCTTGAAAGGTGCTGGTGATAAATTTACAGAGTTGGTGAAGCAGCAAATTGGTGCCATGGATTTAGGTATGGATGCTGATTTAGATAGCCAATTAGGCAATATGTCTTTTGATAGCCTCACATACAAATTGGTGATTAATAAAAAAACATTTGATGTAGAAGAAATTGCTATGGATATGACATTAGGTATGAAAGTAGAAGGCAATTCCATTAAAACAAAACAGCAAATGACGATCAAATATCATGATTTCAATGCTGTGACGACTATTACCATTCCAAAAGATGTGTTAGACAATGCGAAGGAAATCGATTTAAGCACAACTGAAACAGTACCACCAGTAAGCAAATAAACGTGAATCAAAAAGTAGGCTACGCCAAATATATGGTGTAGCCTACTTTTTTATCAATTAACGAAAGCCCATTAAGTCTTTTACTCTTGCTGTATTTGAGGTAGATGTCAGTGTTTCCAGTAAACGAAAGGCTACATCAAAGCCTGTTCCTGGATTGGAGGAAGTAATAATATGGTCTGTTTGTACAATTCGCTCGTTGACAACTGTCGCCCCAAAGCTTGCTAGCTGCGCTAATCGTTTACTAGTTGGATGATTGTAGGTTGTCGCCTGACGATTGTGGAGAATACCGCTATGTCCTAATATTAAGGAAGCCACACATATCGTTGCTATTGGTTTTTGCTGATCGTCAAAATGTCGAACAACCCTTTGAAATTCCTCGCTAAAGGCATCCTCATAAAATCCCGCTTCCTCAAAGCCACCTGGAATAGCCAAGGCATCAAAGTCGGCTAAATCAATTTCATGCAGCAATTTTTCAGGAGTGACCTTAAAATTCCATGTGCATTGAAGCTGTGTATGTAATCCTACCGTGACAACCTCTGTTGTTCCATCACCCTCCCATTTATTCCAACCTAGTACATCTGTAAAAACACTTGCTTCCACAGCCTCGAAGCCATTTGCTAAAAGTAACATTATTTTTTTCATTTGTTCTGCCTCCTTTATGCTTTTATTGTAATTAAAGAAGCTAATCGTTAACAGAAGCTATATAATGTAATTTAGATAAATCTCCTTATTAAAACAGGAATTATATAAATAAAAGTTAATTAAGAAAGGTGATTAATGGTGGATCAAATTGATATTCACATTTTACAGCAGTTACAGCAGAATGCTAAAATTTCGATGAAAGAATTAGCCGCTACTGTTCATTTATCTTCTCCGGCTGTAATAGAACGCGTCAAAAAGCTCGAGGAACAAGGTGTGATTGAAGGGTATCACACTAAAGTAAACATCAAAAAAATGGACCGAACGATTCAAGCGATTATTTTATTTAAATCCATCGATTGTAAAAGTCTATCTGCTTTTTGTAATAGCCACCCGGATGTACTCGAATGTTATCGCGTAGCAGGGGAGATTAGCTATATTGTCAAGCTAGCAACCTATTCTGTAGAAACATTAGAGCAATTTATTGATGCGACCATGCCCTATGGTACACCCTCTACTAATATCGTGTTATCTGCAAACGAAAAAATGGTGATTACACCTTTTACGGATCTTAACGATAATATGTAGGCTCAGGCGACTTCTGCAAAGCTTCCCTTTAGTAATGTCTTAAAAATGGTGATGGAGTGGAAGTGCCATATTACGAGACGAATGGCAAATCAGTATGAATGTGCACATCGACCAACATGTTCAATAACTAAGTCTGTTTCAAATGGCAGGCTTTTTTTTGTTTGTATCCAACCTTTTAATCTTTTCTGGTTTCAGTTACAATAGTTGTAATATTTTTCTAATTAAAGAGGTGGTCAGTTGATATTCGCTCTATTGGATAATGGGACTGCTTTTTTCCTAAGCCTGCCACTCCTACTCATTTATTTAAAAAGTAGGTCCCGGGATGAGTCCACTTGGCGCTGGTCGATGTCATTATGGATTGTTAATTACTTAGGCATTCGATATTTTGTCTCGTTTGGAGATGTGTTTTGGGTAGTCCTATGTTGGCAGTTACTATTTTTGTGGCCTATAAGTATTGCTATGTATATCCATTTATTTAACAAAGAAAAGAATTGGGCATTTTACATAGGTTTGAAGAAGAAGCATGTACTTCTTGTAGCGTCCTTCATGGTTCTATTCGGTGGTACTCTAGTTTATTCACTATTTCAGGCAAATGAGCAGGTAATTGCTTTTCACCGGCAGGTAATGGAAGAAATTGAGTCTAATCCGGATCGTCAAGAATATTTAATGTATCATACAATTGCACCTTCTACACTTCTTGGTGTAACCGATGATATAGCTGAGGTTCGTAGAGGGCAAATATATGCTTCCACCTTACCCTGGCGTAGCAGGGTAATTGTGCACACGGATGATTGGCAAAAGGAATTTACATATGTCCGTTTTAATAATGGTTGGAAGTTAGAGGGGCTCTACCGGGAGAACATAACCATAAGGAATAAAGGGGAGTTTGACAATTGATACAGGATATATTGATGGCAGGTGATTTAAAAGATAAGCTAAGCACAATAAAACAGCGTCAAACAACATGGGAACAAGTGAATCAAGAACAGCTATTACAGTCCATGCTAGCCCATATCGGCTCGACCGATAGTGAGCTAAGAGATACCTATATTTATAGTGGCTTCTATGAATGGATACTCGAAAAAAATTTGTTAGATATCGTTATAGGACAGACCTCTGGCATTACTGCTTGAACCATTTATTATGGAAAGATATTGAGGAAGTGGCATCAGATGGGGTCTTTACTCGTTCCTTTACACCTTTATTGGTTGCATTTATTTTAGCAAGAGATTTAGAGGATGATTTTTTAACGCAGGACAGGATAGACGAAGGTCAAACAAAATTACTGGCTTATGTAAAAGAAGAAATGGATGGAAGGGCTTTGTACCTGGCAAGGGATGGGCGCATAGTGTAGCACATGTATCAGGTGCGATCGATGAACTTGTGAAAAATCCTAAAATAAAGAAAACTGCCTATGTTGATATGTTACATGCATTAGGGTCCATTTATTTACAGCCTCAATATATCTTTATTCATGATGAGGATGAAAGGCTGTTAGTACGCATTTTTGCGATGTTGGAGCGAGGCTTAGCACAAAATGAGGTAGTCTGATCATTCCAGTAAATTCCATCAATCCTATCCACATTAAAAGATTAAGTGGACGAAGAGTATTTTTATCATGTAAGGTTTAATAGTAAAACATTGCTAAAGAGCTTTTTTATTCAAACGAATCACCAAGCTCAGTATGCAACCTTGCATCAAAGCATTATCACTTGTCTAAATGAGATTAATTAAGATTGTCCACCGTTGACAGACAATTGGTAAATCTGATAAGATGAGTGACAATAAAAGCATACAAATTCGTTGATGAGAAAAAGTAATGTTTCATTATGTTCTACAGAGAGCCGACATTTGGTGGAAGTCGGTGTGCAGGTGTTACATGAAAATCCTCTCTGAGAAGGTTGGCTGAAAACAGTAAGCTAACCCGGGTGTCTACCGTTAAAAAGAACACGTATGATAGTACGTTGCTGAGTGCTATTGACTGGCGTCAATAGAATTAGGGTGGTATTCGCGGTTAACCCCGTCCCTTTCTTGGGACGGGGTTTTTTGTATGCCTTTTATACAAAATAGAATTGTATAGGAGGAATTAAATGCAAACAGAACAAAAGAAAGAAACGACGCTTGAACGAGAAACACGGATACGGACATTGTGGGAGCAAGAGGGAACATTTTTAGCCTCTGTCACAAATCGAGCTGGACAGCAGCCCTTTGTATTTTATGAGGGACCACCGACAGCAAATGGTTTACCACATGTTGGGCATGCCTTTGGAAGAACGATTAAAGATGTAGTGGCCCGCTATAAAACAATGCAAGGTTTTTTTGTTGAACGAAAAGCAGGCTGGGATACACATGGTTTACCTGTAGAACTAGGAGTAGAAAAAGCCTTAGGTATCTCAGGGAAGCAGGAGATTGAGAAGTATGGAGTGGAGCGCTTTATTCAAGCGTGTAAAAATAGTGTTTTTACCTATGAACAGAAATGGCGTTCCTTTACAGAACAGCTTGGCTATTGGCTTGATATGGATGATCCCTATCTCACATTAAGCAATGATTATATAGAATCGGTGTGGCATATTTTAAGTCATGTTCATAAGGAACAGCTTTTATATAAAGGGCATCGTGTTTCACCATATTGCCCGAGTTGTCAAACATCCTTAAGCTCACATGAGGTAGCTCAGGGCTATAAGGATGTGAAAGATTTATCTGTCACAGCTATGTTTAAGCTTGCTGATTGTGATGAATATTTCTTAGGCTGGACCACAACACCATGGACATTACCCGCCAATGTAGCGTTGGCGATGAACCCATCTTTACAATATGTACGGGTAAAGCAAGGGGATCAGGTATTTATTTTAGCCAAATCTTTGGTTTCTAAGGTTTTCACTGAAGCTGTGGAAATTTTAAGTGAGCATACTGGGCAGGAATTTGCTGGTGTGTCTTATCAGCCACCATTTTCATATGTAACGGTTCATCAAGGTCATGTTGTCGTGATGGCTGATTATGTCACGGAGAATAGCGGTACAGGGATTGTGCATATTGCTCCAGCATATGGGGAGGACGATTATAAAACGGTTCAACAGCATGGCTTGTCCTTTGTCAATGTAGTGGATCTGAAAGGCTGTTACACAGAAGAGGTGCCAGAGCTTGTCGGACGATTTGTAAAAGATTGTGATGTGGACATTATAAAAATGCTTGCGAAAAAGGAGCTCTTATTTAGTAAAGAAAAATATGAGCATAGCTACCCGCATTGCTGGCGCTGTGATTCTCCATTATTGTACTATGCAACGGATAGCTGGTTTATCAAAATGACCGCTTTAAAAGAGCAATTATTACAAAACAATCAGCAAGTGACTTGGTATCCTAGTCATATTAAGGATGGGCGATTTGGCAACTTCCTCGAAAATATAGTGGATTGGAATATAAGCCGCAACCGCTATTGGGGTACGCCGTTGAATGTCTGGATTTGTCAGAATTGCGGTCATGAGGAGGCTCCTCATAGTATCACAGCGTTAGAAAAATTAGCCAAGGGAGCTGTCGATCAGCAAATAGAGCTTCATAAACCGTTTATTGATGAAATTGTTTGTACTTGTCCTACATGTCAAGGAGATATGACGCGGACACCAGAGGTAATGGATGTATGGTTTGACAGCGGCTCAATGCCATTTGCACAGCAACATTATCCATTTGAAGATGTCAAGGCTTTTCACAATCAGTTTCCAGCAGATGTTGTGATTGAGGGAATCGACCAAACACGTGGTTTTTTCTATAGCTTATTAGCGGTTTCGACGTTATTTACTGGAAAGCCTGCTTATAAACAGGTGTTATCGTTAGGGCATGTGTTGGATGAACATGGACAAAAGATGTCAAAAAGTAAAGGCAATGCATTAGAGCCTGTAGAGTTAATGGACCAATATGGGGCAGATGCATTACGTTGGGCATTTTTAGTTGATAGCTCTCCTTGGAATCCAAAGCGTTTTTCCAAAAAGATTGTGGTGGATGCCAAATCAAAGCTAGTGGATACATTGGATAATACATTTAAATTTTATCAGCTCTATGCCAACATTGATGGATTTACGTATGATGCTACAAATACTGGTACACGAACACCTTTAGATCAGTGGATATTGTCACGATTGCATCACACAATTCAGCTTGTGACGGCAGCTATGGATGAATTTCAATTTACGTATGCTACAAGAGAAATCGCACAATTAATGGAAGAACTAAGCAATTGGTACATTCGTCGATCACGTGCAAGATTTTGGGCACATGGGCTGACAGCGGATAAACGAGGTGCATTTAGTACCCTTTATGAGGTTTTAACGAACATTTGCCGATTACTTGCACCATTTACGCCCTTTATCACCGAAGATATTTACCGACAATTAACAGGCAAGAGTGTGCATGTAGAAGACTACCCAATCTACGAAGAAAAGCTTGTGAATCCTCAGCTGGAACAAGAAATGTCTACGGTTTTAACGGTTGTAGAGCTGGGTAGGAGTATACGTAATAGTCAAGGAATGAAGGTCAAACAGCCTTTAAGTGAGCTTATTGTTGAGGTGTCTGGAGAGCTGACTGGCTATCAAGCTTATAGCCAGTTAATACAAGAGGAATTAAACATTAAGGCTTGCATATGGACGCATGATTTTTCAGCTTATGAAAGTGTCCAATATAGGCTTAATTTTAAAACAGCTGGTACTGCTTTTGGTTCACAGGTCAATCAAGTAAAATCGTATATGATGACGTTAACGGATGAAGAGAAAGAACAGCTACAGCAAAATGGGGAAGTGCCCATCATAGTGGAAGAGCAACAGCTAACATTATTATCAAGTCATGTCATAGCTGAAGCGATTGTGAAAGACGACTATATTTTAGCTGAAGATAGCAAATGCCGTGTATTGATGAATGTTCAATTAACCGAGAGTTTGCTACAAGAGGGACAAATACGAGAATTAATTCGGTTCATCCAAGATTCTCGTAAAAAGTGGCAGCTGCCTGTTGAACAATATATATCCATCGCCTTTTGCGGTAGTGAAGAGCTACTTTCCGTCATTCAACAGCATGAAGCGTTATTACAAGCCAATGTACTAGTCAAATCCATACATTATGGCGAAGAATGGACAGAAGTGAGATCGGCAGAAACAGAGCTATTTGATGAAAAGCTCACTGTTTATATCTCCTTATAAAAGAAATGCTCAGGATTCATCCTGAGCATTTTCTCTGTAGGTTACAGTAAGCCAAATGCTAGATAACAAGCTGTCGCCCAAATGAAAATCGCTGAGCATCTATTAAAAATTCTCATCACATTTCCGGAGCTATCAAGCTTTTGGAAAGAGGATCCAGTTACAGTAAGGCCAAAAAACCATAGCCAAGAAATAAGGACACATGCTGTAGTGAAGATGAATTGCTCTGTACCACTATATTTTAAGGCACTCGTACCAATCACCCCAATAGTATCTAAAATGGCATGTGGATTTAGAAGTGATACAGAAAGTGCAAAGAGAATTTGTTTTTTTACGGGAAGTGCCTCACTCTTATTGCCAGTTACTGGACTTGAACGCCAAATCGTATAGCCCATATAAAGTAAGAACAATATACCAACCGACATTAAAGTAATGCGTAACCATTCAAATTGTAAGACGATTATTGACAGACCAAATACCGCCAGTAATATTAGCAATGTATCGCAAATGGCAGCTGTCAAACTAGCTGGCAGCGCTCGCCATATAGTTGGTTGTGTAGCACCTTGAGAGAAAACAAAAACATTTTGTACGCCTAATGGCAAAATGAGACCAAATGCTAAAATGATGCCGTGAAGAAATGCTTCCAATGATTAATCCCTCCTTTCCTTCATCATTTTAGCTATGGTATCACTAAAAGAAAACGACCAATTGGATGGTTTTTTATCCACCCAATTTTAAATGGAGGCGATAACCATGGGCTGGCAACCAAGTAGAAAAAGTGGCCATACATTACAGCAACAAATTGTTCAGTGGGTAACTGCCCAAGTCGAACGAGGAGATTGGGCAGCAGGGACTAAACTGCCTACTCAAAGACAACTGGCTATGCAATTCGGTGTAAATCGCAGTACAGTTCAACAGGCTTTAGATGAATTAAAAGCGATCGGTATTCTTGAAGCAAAGGTAGGTTCAGGAGTTTATGTCACTCGCAATTTCTGGCATGCATTACTTCAACAAACACAGCCAAATTGGCAAAAATATATCGAAACGAGCCTGCATAAACCAAATTACCATACAATCCAATTAATTAACGAATATGAGCAGCGTGATGATGTGATTCGATTAGGGACAGGAGAACTAGCACCAAGTCTTTTACCAACAGAGGAAATTGAAGCTTCACTAAGGGAGCTATCCTTGCAGCCCAAAACATTAGGCTACTCATCACCACAGGGCAATGATCAACTCCGGGCAGCTATCTGCGATTATGTACAAAAACGAGGCATCGAAGCGGAGCCTCAGAACGTTTGTATTGTCTCTGGTGCATTACAAGCTTTACAGCTAATTGCCGTTGGTTTACTAGAGCAAGGGTCCATCGTTTTTCAGGAATCAACCTCCTATTTGAATTCTGTTCATCCATTTCAATCGGTTGGTATGCAAATGATTGGGATACAGCGAGATGAACAGCTTGCTCAAACACTATCTCAAAGGAAACGAAAAAAACAAGCCGTGTTTTATGCCATTCCTACATTGCATAATCCAACTAACCATGTATGGACATCTTTGGAAAAAAAACAGCTATATGAGGTCTGCCAAGCAGCACGCATTCCTATAATTGAAGATGATGTTTATCATGAATTGCTTTTTGATGACCCGTCACCACCCATTAAGGCAATGGATAGTAGTGGACAAGTTCTATATATTGGGAGTGTCTCCAAAACCTTAAGTCCTGGGTTACGCATTGGCTGGCTAATCGGTCCAACGACTGTTATCGAACGATTGGCAGATATTAAAATGCAAACGGACTACGGCTCAAGTGCTATTTCACAAGAACTTGTGCTACATTGGCTACAATCAGGGAAATATGAAAAACATCTTATACGTTTACGACAGCAATTACAGGATCGTGCTGATTTTACAGAACAAATATTACAGGAAAAGTTTAGAGAGTTAGCTGATTGGAATAAGCCAAAGGGAGGCTTTTACATTTGGCTCAAGTTCCATTATCCAGTTGTCGATAAGGACTTCTTTGTCAAGCTATTACAGCATCGTGTCTTAATTAACCCAGGCTATATTTATGATCCTCAAGATCAGCATCATATTCGTTTATCCTACGCCTATGCAACCTATGAGGAAATGCAGGAGGGTTTACAAATTTTATATGATTATGTAGTGGAGGCTACGGATATTGGTAACGGTAGCAAAGTGAGTAAGAAGTAAGAAGGGGACACTCTGAAATTGTTGAACAGAAACGATTGATTGCATAATTACCTGTGAATGTAAAGGGCATAATCCGAGCTGTATACCCATACATTTTAGAGAATCATAGCATTTCAGTTCGATTTCTAACATAAAGAGGTGAATGATTGGAAAATTTGTCGTCAGGTTATTTTCAGGTGCCCCAACCCATACGTAGTGATGGGGCAGGAGGCATAGATAAAGGACCACGCGATATAATGAGAGATTTAGAAAATCCCGATATGCTGGTGCCCCCAACAACAGATGCAGGTTTGATTCCGAACCTACGATTTTCATTTTCAGACACACATATGACCTTAAATCAAGGGGGCTGGTCTCGCGAAATTACGGTACGTGAATTACCAATAGCGACCACATTGGCTGGTGTTAATATGAGTTTGACACCGGGCGGCGTACGTGAGCTACACTGGCATCAACAGGCAGAGTGGTCCTACATGTTATTGGGGCATGCACGTATTACGGCGGTCGATCAAAATGGCTGTAATTTTATTGCGGATGTAGGCCCTGGCGATTTGTGGTATTTTCCACCAGGAATACCGCATTCCATACAAGGCTTAGCGGACGGCTGTGAATTTTTATTAGTATTTGATGATGGGAATTTCTCTGATCTCAATACGCTTTCCATTTCTGATTGGTTTGCTCATACGCCAAAGGAAGTGCTATCAGCGAATTTTGGTGTTCCAATTCGTGCCTTTGATGATATTCCGAGTGAACAGGTGTATATTTACCAAGGCAATGTACCAGGATCGATTGACTCGCAAAAAATTCACTCTCCCTATGGTAAGGTGCCACAAACTTTTAAACACCGTTTGTTGGCTCAGCCACCATTGAAAACACCGGGTGGCAGTGTACGCATTGTTGATTCGACCAATTTCCCAATCTCTAAAAATATTGCGGCAGCATTAGTGGAAATTGAGCCAGGTGCAATGCGGGAGCTGCATTGGCATCCGAATAATGATGAATGGCAATATTATTTACAAGGAAAAGGGCGTATGACGGTATTCACTGGGGATGGAACTGCTCGAACATTCGATTATCGCGCAGGAGATGTCGGCTATGTGCCGTTTGCGACCGGTCACTATATTGAAAATACAGGTACGGAGCCATTATGGTTTTTGGAAATGTTTAAAAGTGACCGATTCCAAGATGTATCGTTAAATCAATGGATGGCACTAACACCAAATGAGCTGATACAAAGCAATCTACAGGTTGGTCCGGAGCTAATACAAGCATTAAGAAAGGAAAAGTGGCCAGTGGTGAAATATCCTGGATTTTCCTATTATCCGAAATGAAAAACGCAGGTGAAGTAATTCTCACCTGCGTTTCATATTAATATTGATATTTGCGTCGTGTCATGAGCACTATAGCGATGGCTGGTACGGTACAAATTAACATGGCTGCAAAGGATAAACCAGGCGATAGCTCGTATAAATAGCCTCCCAAAAATGTCAGGATGGCTGTACTTAACCCCATCGCTAATGCTGAATATATACCCTGTGCGTTTGGAATTTGCTCCTTCGGTAGGGTTTGTGTGAGATAACGAATAAAAGCAAAATGTGCCAGAGCAAAGGAGAATGCATGCAAAGTTTGAGAGGCAATAAATACCCAAACATTTGGGAACATAAATATGAGTAACCAACGTAGAGAAGACCCGCTAGCTGCTAACAGTAATAATGAAGAAGAACGCCATTTCGTAAATAAAGTATCAGCCTTCATAAAGTATAGGATTTCGCAAATAACGGCGATATTAATAATCATGCCCATATAAAATGGATCTACTTGTAAATCTTCTAAATAAATATAACCATAGCTATAATAGGAGGCATGTGCACCTTGCAATAAAATAACAATGAATAAAACAATTGGGAAACCTTTAATAGTCCATAGTGTTTTCATGGACAATGATTTAGCACGTTGCTCCTTTGTTGGCACAATAAGCAATTCCTTTGGTGTAGCGAATAGCTGCATAAGCAGCATGCCGATTAAGCCAAGGATCATGCTCCAAAAGATAATATTTTTACCGAATACCCCTGTTAGCATACTTATAATTAATACGGCAATCACAAAGCCAAAGGAACCATAGGAGCGGCTTTTACCATAATGAATGTTGCCAGATTGGACAAGCGTTGCAGCACTACTTTCAACAGCTGGTAACAGTGCTGGGTAAAAAATACTAAACAAAATTGTGACCACTAATAATGCACTAAAGCCCGAACTTGGTATGTACAGCAGTGCTGTCAGAAGTGCACCGACTGCTAAAATGGTAATGAGACGTTTATTGTTAACATATTTAGCGAGCGTGGGGAAGAAGAATAGATTAGACGTGGCTCTAGCGAGTAACCCACAGCCCATTACAACGCTTGCTTGTGATACTGTCAAATGTTTAGCATCCACAAGCCAGCCTGTCCAGTAGGGTAAGAATATGCCCCAAGTAATAAAAAATGTAAAGAAATTTTGAGAAAGCCATCGTTGATTATTCATAAATTTACCGTACCTCCATTTAACTATGTTGAATAATAGCACGTTCATCGCTACAATAATGTGAGATATCTCATATTTTTCAGAGGAGAGAGTAAAAAATGCATATTCTAACAGCTGAAACACGCACCCATTATCTCGAAAAATACCCTATTCATGATTTCTTCTCCTTTGACATTAATCCCTATTTAGAAGTTTGTGAATTTGACAAAGGAGAATGGATTTTCCAGGAAGGCTCTTTTCCAGAGACATTGTATTACATGATTGAGGGTAAGGCGAAGCTCTATATGACGCATAAAAATGGCAAGGTTTCACTCATCGAATATTTAGAGGCACCACGTTTTATGGGGGAGATTGAATTGCTGAATGAGGCAAGATATACAAAGGGCATTCAAACGGTATCTAAGACAATTTGTTACTCCATTACCCAATCATGTAAGGAAAAGTTACTTGCTGACGCTTTATTTTTACGACGACTTTGTGTGTTTTTAGGGGAAAAGGCCACAAAAATAACCTCCAAATATACACAAAATCAGGCATATCCTTTTGAAAGTCGTTTAGCAGCCTTTATTCAATTATCGGCTGATCAAGGTGTTTATAAGGAAAAGCATACAGAGATCTGTGAGTATTTAGGGGTTTCCTATCGCCATTTATTATATGTATTGGCACAGTTTTGTGAGGAGAAAATTTTAGAAAAACGCAAGACAGGCTACCATATTATTGATGAAAAACGTCTCGCACAATTGGCTCAGGAGATTCAGTAGTTGGGGAATTAAAAATAGGTGGAGTATATAAACCGTCGTTCAGACTTCAAATAAAGAAGTCATGGATAGATTTGTTATATTCACTTTTTTTAATGAGCCAGCGAGCAATTTCCTTGCCGCTATAATAAAAGTCTACTTCATTAACCCTGTTTTTTTGGATGGATTTGTCTAAGGTGCTTTCCATAACGTCAAAAGGTAGAACACCGATACTTACATGCTTGTTTGGTAATAAACTTTCAAGCGGCTTCCTTACAGTTTGTATCGTTTCACTGCTTTGGTTTACAGAAAATGTAAGTAGTTCTCCTTGTGCCGTTGTTGTGCTTAATGAGTAACCAGTACTTTTCATTCAACATGCCCCCTTTTGTCGTTACATTTATTGTACAAGACTGGTTCGAAAAATAGCCGTCATTTACAAGTCTTTTACGAAAACTTAAAGGTCCATGGAATATTTAGTAATTTGTAACCGTATTCATACCATCATTGGATGAAAATCATAGAAAACTGATATATATTCTTTCAAAAAAACTCATACTCAAACTATTGTGAATTTTTCTAACACGAAGTATTATTGTAGTTAGATTTAACGTGAAGGTTTTCACAAAGTCACGTAATCGTGAGGAGGAATTTTAATGAGTGCAATTCGAGTAGGTATTGTAGGTTATGGAAATTTAGGTCGTGGTGTGGAATATGCTATATCACAAAATCCAGATATGGAACTAGTAGCAGTATTCACACGTCGAGACCCTTCAACAGTAAACGTAGCAAGCAATGCTAGCGTATATGTAGTAGAGGACGCTGAAAAATTCCAAAATGACATTGATGTTATGATTCTATGTGGGGGCTCAGCAACAGATTTACCAGAGCAAGGTCCACATTTTGCTCAATGGTTTAATACAATTGATAGCTTTGATACACATGCGAAAATTCCTGAATTTTTCGATGCGGTTGATGGAGCAGCTCAAAAATCTGGTAAAGTATCTGTCATCTCAGTTGGTTGGGATCCAGGTTTATTCTCATTAAATCGTCTATTAGGAGAATCTGTATTACCAGTTGGTACAACGTATACGTTCTGGGGAGATGGTCTAAGTCAAGGTCACTCTGATGCAGTTCGTCGTATTGAGGGCGTTAAAAATGCTGTACAATACACTTTACCAATTAAAGAAGCAGTAGATCGTGTACGTAACGGTGAAAATCCAGAGCTAACAACACGGGAGAAACATGCTCGTGAATGCTGGGTTGTGCTGGAAGATGGCGCAGATGCAGCAAAAGTTGAACAAGAAATTGTGACAATGCCTAACTACTTCGATGAATATAATACAACTGTCAACTTCATCTCTGAAGAAGAGTTTAAAGCAAACCACACAGGTATGCCACATGGTGGTTTTGTTATTCGAAGTGGTGATAGTGGTGCAAACGATAAACAAATTCTTGAATTCTCATTAAAACTCGAAAGTAATCCAAACTTCACATCAAGTGTTTTAGTTGCTTATGCACGCGCAGCACACCGTCTGAACCAAGCTGGTGATAAAGGGGCGAAAACAGTATTTGATATCCCATTCAGTCTGCTTTCACCAAAATCAGCGGCTGAATTACGTAAAGAATTATTATAATTACAGAACTAAAACCCGATTATCATTGATTTGATAATCGGGTTTTTTATTTATCTCCATCAAAACTATTAAAATATGGTAAACTGTCAATCATTTAATAACCTGAATTTTTGTAACCTTACACTAACGGAGGTTATCGTTTACATGACAGATATTATCATTGAATCTAAATGTATAGCTCCAAATCCATCCAATTATTGTATTAATCGAGCAACTCTTATGAGAACATTAATAAAATGTCATCAGCATACATGCACACTTATTCATAGTGGAGCAGGATATGGCAAGACAACCATCCTCACTCAATTTCTATACCCGAATCTCGACGTTTTTCTTGGTATAGTATTTCCGATGAAGATGATACAGTTTTACCCTTTTTAAGGCATCTTTTTCTCAGTATACAGCAAATTGTACCTAATTTTGGTCAGACATTTGATACATGGGACCAATTATCTCGCTTTCCAAAATGGAGGAGCTCAATCGCTGGTACAAGCTGTTTATCAATTGCTTATGTAACATAGATAAGCCACTCCTAATTGCTCCGTTGTTGGCTATGAGGATGCCTTTCCAATCATAGGAAAATTAAAATCGTCAATTAAAGCGTAGTAAAGTCAAGGACGCTTATTTGTCCACATCTCTTCCCATCAGACCAACATATCAGTAAAATAGAGTAGGTTAGGGGGATTGTCTTGTGAAAGATCAACGCTTTAAAATTGCGCATCGAGAGGCACTTATTGGAATTGGACTAGTCCTTGTGAACTTTGCGATTTGGTTTGGCTTTGCATATGGACTAGGTGCAGGGGATCCCGCAAATTATTCGTATGTTTTGGGTTTTCCTGCTTGGTTTTTCTATAGCTGTATCGCAGGGACAGGCTTTATGATCCTGCTCGTCTGGATCGTTATGAAGCTCTTCTTTAAAGAGGTTCCATTTGATGATGGGGAGGAGGAGCGCTAATGCACTGGCAAGTTGTATTTCCATTGCTATTATTTCTAATTATTATTTTTGGAATTGGACTCTGGGCCAATAAACATGTTCGCTCCTCTAACTCGTTTCTACAGGAGTATTTCCTTGGTGGTCGAGAAATGGGTGGATTTATTCTAGCGATGACCATGATAGCTACCTATGGTAGTGCGAGCAGCTTTATCGGAGGGCCAGGAGTAGCTTATACGAAAGGACTTGGCTGGGTGCTACTTGCCATGGCACAGCTACCTGCGGGCTATTTTGTCCTGATGATTTTAGGGAAGAAATTTGCTATTATTGCTCGTCGTTACCAAGCTATTACGCTCATTGACTTTTTACGTGAGCGCTATAAAAGCCATGTCATTGTCATTCTGTCTGCTATTAGTATCATTGTCTTTTTATTTTCAGCGATGATGGCACAGTGGGTAGGGGGAGCCCGTTTAATCGAGTCTTTAACAGGCTTACATTACACGGCAGCATTGTTTATATTTGCGATATCAGTATTAGTGTATGTTATCATTGGTGGCTTCCGAGCAGTTGCTTTAACAGATACTGTTCAAGGTACGATAATGGTCATTGGAACTGTTATTTTATTAATCGGAACTATTATTGCAGGTGGAGGCATCGATAAAATTATGTCCTCGCTGGTCGCAGAAAATCCCCATTTCGTATCTCCATTTGGAGCAGAAGGGGATTTAACGCCTCTGTATGTTTCAACGTTTTGGCTATTAATTGGTGTAGGTGTGGTGGGACTTCCCCAAATTGCCGTGCGTGCGATGAGTTATAAAGATTCTAAAAGTATGCACTTAGCGATTATTATTGGTACGATTGCTATTGGGACCATTATGTTTGGGATGCATCTAATTGGTGTGTTAGCACGACCTGTCCTACCTGGCATCGACATTGGTGATAAAGTCATGCCACTCTTAACATTGAAGGTGCTGCCGCCATTTTTAGCAGGGATTGTCTTAGCAGCGCCAATGGCCGCTACCATGTCCACTGTCAATGCATTACTTATGCTAGTAAGCTCTACGGTTGTCAAAGACATCTATCTAAATTACATGAAGCCACAGGCAAGTGATGCCGAAATTAAACGCGCAAGCTTTATTGTAACGACTGTGATTGGCTTAGCAGTGATCGTCTTTGCACTCCATCCACCTGATTTATTAGTGTGGTTAAATTTATTTGCATTTGGTGGGCTTGAGGCAGTCTTTATTTGGACGGTAGTTCTCGGATTATACTGGAGGAAAGCAAACAAATATGGCGCCATTGCGTCCATGATTTCAGGTATGGCTTTATATATTTTCATCGACCGGTTCTATCCGACGGCCTTCGGTATGCATACCGTTACGATTCCAATTGTAGCTTCCCTTATTATTTTTGTAATCGTAAGTCTTGCTACTAGTCATAAATTTAAGGACGAGCACTTCCTCATATAATGTAAAACAACGCCGCAAATTTTGGACTGTGGCGTTGTTTTTTATTAATGAATCATATAATCGTAGGCATTTTTTGCAAGGAGTGTCATTGTCACAATAATAAAAAGCGTCCGGACAAAGCCGCTTCCTTTTTGAATGGCCATTCGAGAGCCAAGCATAGCCCCTCCAATTTGAGCAACCCCCATGACTAAACCATATACATAATGGATTTGACCTAGGTAAGCAAACATACAAACACCTGCCACATTACTTGCTAGATTTAAAAATTTCGCATTTCCTGCCGCCTTTAAAAAATCAAAGCCAACAAGCAAGAAGCTAAAGATTAAAAATGAGCCCGTTCCTGGACCAAGAAACCCATCATAAAATCCAATAGCAAATAATAGCATCATAAATAAAAATAAGTGGGTTTTCGACAGATTTTTTACCGTTGAGACAGCGCCCCAATCTTTTTTAAAGATTGTATAAATCCCAACAGCTGCCAGCATGATAAGCATTAATGGTTTTAGTAGAGCTGGGTTAATTAAATGAACAGTCCATGCACCACATAAAGATCCAATGAAGGCGAGAGGGAAATATTTCAGCACAGATCGAATTTCAAGCTGACCAGAACGGTAAAAGGAAATGGACGAAGTAAGTGAGCCCATTGCGCCTGCTAACTTATTGGTTGCCACAGCGGCGGCTGGATTTAGGCCAACAAACAATAGAGCTGGTAAGGAAATTAAACCGCCACCTCCAACGACTGAATCGATAAATGCCGCCAGAAATCCAAACGAAATTAAAAGTATTAGAATATGTACATCCACATCAAAAACCATGTCTTACACCTCATTTTAATTAGTTACTACTGAAATAGTAACTAATTTATTTGAAGCTGTAAAGCCTAACTTTTTCATTGGCAAATGTTCACAACAGTAGCCTATAATAAAAATATGGAGGGATGATATGGATGAATTAATCGCCCAATTAAAAGAACTGGGATTGACAGAATATGAGGCAAAGGCCTATACAGCACTCGTACAAAATAGTCATGTCAGTGCCTATCAAGTTAGCAAAAACTCTGGGATTCCAAGAGCTAGAATCTATGACATATTAAATGGTCTTGTTGAAAAGGGATTCGTACTGAAAGAGGAAACGGCGGATCAAACGACGTATTCTTCTATTCCTGTCGAGATGTTTTTGCAGCAAATTCAACAGCGCTGGCAATCGAATTTTACATCGATTAGTGATCAGTTAGAAAAACTAGAAATGAAAGAACAGGAAGCGGAATCTAAAGTATTAATGCTAAAAGGGAAGCAGACGATCGTTAATTATTGTCAAACCTTATTAAAAAAAGCAGAGACAAAAGTCATCCTATCGATGTGGGAAGATATGTACGATACCTTACGTGAGGATATTGAAGAGGTATCTCAGCATGTGGAGGTGCATGGCATCACTTTATATGTCGAGGAACATCTAGCATCTATAGACATGCACAGAGCCACACACTATACGAGAAAGACTTCTACACCTCATTGGTTTATTTTATCGGTTGATGGTCAAGAAATGATTTATGGTCACTCGCCATCCAACCAAGAAACCGCATTTATAACGAATGACCCTGTGCATATTTATTTACTAGAGGATTATATTTGGCATGATGTTCTTATCAATAGACTAGTAAAACGCGATGATAATGAATTGGAGGACTGGATTGCTAAAGAACGTAAAGCATTTTTCTTAGAGTAGTTATAAGGGAAGGGGAGCATCTTGAAAAAATGGATGTTGCCAGTATTACTTTATTTATTAATGATGGGTGGATGTGATTCTGCACCGCTGCCGGTTTTTCCTAAGATTCAAGAGCTAACAATCGTTCCTGACCATATCCAACAACATATTATAGCTACAGACAGAATTCAGTTATTGTATGAAGATGACGTGACGTACTATCTTGTCATGTTTTCAAAAGGAAATGTGCTAGCAAGTGTAGCAGCTAATGAAAATAGGTTAGTCATTCATTTCAAGGAAGGAAGCGAGCAAAAGAAAGAAGCTCTACCCTATGTCTATGCCATCAACAAAAGCGCGGAGCTGACTATTATCGAACTGTATATTAACGGCAAAAGCATGCCGATAGATCGTATTACCATGCTGTAATAAAAAACCGAAATCCCTAAAAAGAGATTTCGGTTTTTATTGATATTAATAAAATACTTTATCTACATTGTATTTGGAGCGGAACGTATTAATCGCATACGTTTCATAAATTTCACGTTCCATAGGATCTTCTACTTCATAGACTTCAATTTTGAAGACCTCGTCACGATAGTTTTTCATCGGAGATACATTGTCTTCAAAATGTTTTTTTATGCGTTGGCGAATTTTACGTGCTTTGCCGACAAATAATAACTCATTCTTTTCATTATAAAATAAGAAAATGCCGCCTTTATCACGTGTGATTTTGTGGAAGTCGATGAAACCAAAGTATGGTGTAATTGGGACATCACCTGGTTTTACATCTTGTTCGCGTTGGCGAATAACTACATCTGGTTTTGGAAATTCAATATTAATCAAAGTATTCACGTTCCTCTCTATTACTAAAGATATATGGTAACATAATAGCGGCATGTTTACCATAAAATTTCATGTAGAATAACCATATACAGCAAGCTTAGTGTTCATCAAATGAATGTAGAACATGCATGGGAATAACAAAATATTCTATGAATTATTGATATTCTAACTAGTCCATGTTACAATTCAAAATAATTAAATAATCTTATCAAGAGAAGCAGAGGGATTTGGCCCGATGACGCTTCAGCAACCTCTAACAAATGTTAGAAAGGTGCTAATTCCAGCAAAGGTTTTTCCTTTGAGAGATAAGAGTGAACGTGAAAAAAATCCTTCTCATTCTATCTCATATGGAATGTGGAGGATTTTTAATTTTTTTAGAAAAAGGAGCAAAAAAGAGAGGGGAATGCTAGATGCCAATTAATATTCCGAAAAATTTACCTGCTGGGGAGCATTTACGTGAGGAGAAAATCTTCGTGATGGAAGAGGATCGTGCGAGAACACAGCAAATACGTCCATTAAACATATTAATTTTAAATTTAATGCCCGAAAAAGAAAAAACGGAGCTACAATTATTACGTTTACTAGGAAATACACCATTACAGGTCAATATTACTTTTTTAAACACGGCTACTCATGAATCTAAAAATGTCAGTAAATCTCACTTACAATTATTTTACACAACGTTTAACCAAATTCGTCACCGACGTTATGATGGTATGATTATTACTGGGGCACCTGTAGAAAAAATGCCATTTGAAGAGGTTAACTATTGGCAGGAAATTGCTGAAATTATGGATTGGTCTAAAAAGAATGTGACATCCGTGCTACATATATGTTGGGGGGCACAGGCTGCGTTATATCATCATTATGGAATTGGAAAAATAGAGCTCTCTGCTAAATGCTCCGGCGTTTATTCTCATGTGATTACTGATTTAACAGTGGATTTAGTACGAGGCTTTAGTGATTTATTTACAGCCCCTCATTCTCGCTATACATCTGTCTCGATTGACGAGGTTCGCAATCATCCAGACTTACGCTTATTATCCTATTCAGAGGATGCAGGTGTGTTTATCGTGCAATCTAAAGATAATAAAAACATTATGATTACAGGTCATTTAGAATATGATGCGACAACACTGGCTGATGAATACAGTCGCGATGTTGCCAAGGGCATTGATATCAACGTTCCAGTAAACTACTTCCCAAATGATGATCCAGAAAAGGAACCGATGAATACATGGCGTGCCCATACACATTTATTGTTCTCCAACTGGTTGAACTACTATGTATACCAAGAGACACCATATGAATGGGACTTTGTGGACGAAATTGAATATCATATTTAAATAACAATAAAAAAGTCTAATTTCTTCGCTAAGTAGCTGAAGGAATTAGACTTTGTTATTCTAAATTCTTCTTGTCAGAAACCGTAATATCTGGTTTAGCCTGATGGTTCTGATTGGAATCTGTAGCAGCATCGTTAGTTGGATTATCTTGATTCGCATCCATTTTGTCAGGTTTACTGTGATTATCCTGGTTGGAATCAGTAGTAGCATGGTGAGTCTGATTATCTTGGTTGGAATCACTAGCAGCATCGTTATTTGGATTATTTTGATTGGCATCCCTATTATTAGGTTTCATCTGATTATCCTGGTTGGAATCTGTAGCAGCATCGTTAGTTGAATTATCTTGATTGGCATCCCTATTATTAGGTTTCATCTGATTATTCTGGTTGGAATCTGTAGCAGCATCGTTAGTTGAATTATCTTGATTGGCATCCATTTTATCAGGCTTAGTGTGATTATCTTGGTTGGAATCTGTAGCAACATCGTTAGTTGGATTATCTTGATTGGCATCCATTTTGTCAGGTTTACTGTGATTATCCTGGTTGGAATCAGTAGTAACATCGTTAGTTGGATTATCTTGATTGGCATCCCTATTATTAGGTTTCATCTGATTATCCTGGTTGGAATCAGTAGTAGCATGGTGAGTCTGATTATTTTGATTGGCATCCCTATTATTAGGTTTTATCTGATTATCCTGGTTGGAATCAGTAGTAGCATCGTTAGTTGGATTATCTTGATTGACATCCCTATTATTAGGTTTCATCTGATTATCCTGTTGGGAATCCGTATTAGCAGGATTAGGTTGATTTCCTTGATTAGCATCCGTATTACCCACATCAGTTACTTGCCCCTGATTAGCATTCGCAGCCGCATTCCCTTGTGATTTTCGATTACGTATGACGGCTACAATAAGTAGCAGGATAGGTAATAAAATGGTGAAAATAAATGAATAGATAGGCCAAATTTCATTATTATAATTGTCGGAATGGACAATATCAGGATGAATAATTTGTGAAAGACCAATCATAATGATACCCATTGGTAAGATAAGTGGGCGGTGATCCTTCAGTTTCATAATTTGTGCAATTCCCACAACCGTTGTATAGAAGTACATAAAGGTTCGAATAAAAATAGATGTAATCCACATAAAAGCCATAATAATTTCAATACGCTGTAAAAAGTTGCCGATCGAGATTCTCTGTGCTAAAGCATAGCTAGGAAAAGTTCGGGAAGCCGTATTGGCTGCCCCTAATACAAGTATGCAAAGGGTAATCAATGTTACTAAAACAAATCCACCGAGAATCGTGCCTATGTAAAATCCTTTCTTTGAGGATTGCTGGACATTGACACTGGCAGGGTAAATCATTAATAACATAACTAGGGAAAAAGAAAAGACGCTCATAAAGCGAATAATACTATAGAACAGTGATGTTTTGGATACTTCCATAATTGGTTGTATATTTTCAAACTTAATTTGTGGAGTAATACAAATAATAAAGAAAATAAAAATTAAGATAAACATAGGGAAAAGTATTTCTGCTGAGCGAGCAAAGGTCTCTAAGCCTAAATAGGCAGCATACATAATAATAATGCTAAACAACAAGGCGAATGCCAGTGTGGGTGTTTCTGGCATTACCTCAGTTTTCATAAAAATGCCAATAAAGTATAATAGTTCTCCTCCCGAAAATAGGGTAAGGGACAGAAAACCAATCACTGTAATTTTTCCAAAAAAGCGACCGAAAATTTTTTCATTTGCCTCAATAAAATTCAGTGTGGGTGTTTGGTTGCCTAACGTCAAAAATAATTTCACCACTAGTAAACTAAGAACAACGCCAATGCTTGCAGCAATCCATGCATCCTGCTTACTGGAGCTTGCAATAGTTGAAGGGATAATCAAAATGGCTGTACCGATAGAAAGGAGGGACGTAATGATTGTAAATTGTCTTGAACTAATGACTTCTTTTTCCATTTAACTGTCCTCCCATACATGTCGATGTGTCTACTATTTTGTGAGTGAAACGATAAAATCCTTAATGGGTGTAAAAATAAAAGTTACGAAATCTAAAGGGCTCGGGATATTTATTTTGAGGGCAATACCCATATTAAGTGCTGTCCCAATTAGTAAAAGAATAGAAAAAACAAGAATGGTCTTGGTTTCCTTTTGCTTTTTGAGCTTTGGGATGAATAGTAATGCAATAATGACCGAAATAATGAAGACAGCTACCGCTAATACCATGCTACTATTCCTCCTTTGGCTTTTTTAATAATGAATTTTGCATTGTCCCTAAGCCTTGTGTCGTTACTTTTACACGAACATGGACAGGAAGATCAGGAAAGATAGTTGGCCAATCATTTTTGATTTTTTTCCATTGTTTAGCATCTGCACGATGAAGGGCATCCCCATAGCCTAAAACATCCACTTGGTATTGCTGCTGAATTTTTTCTAACGTTTTTTCAATACGTTCATCGATGCCTTGTGCTGTTTTTTTATTGATATAATCCATCGTTTTATTTTTTGTGAGATTAATATTACATTCGACCTCACCTACATTTTGCTCCACATCTATTTGGACATCAATTTGCGGTTTCCCATTTTGAAATGACCCCTTTACTTTTGTGGAGGATTGCGTAATCTCAGTCGACAGCGTACCTTGTTTGGGACAGTTGACGATTTCAATGGTACTTTGTATTTTGTCACTGAGGAAGCTAATACTTTTACTTTCTCCCTCTGAAAGTAAACCAATGTATCGATCTCCTTTAAAGACAGCCAATCCTGCATATTTTAATAACACAGGAGTTTTAACACGTTGGACGTTTGTTTTATCGGCACCTAATCGTTTGTCCCCGTGAATTTCAATGGCAGAAATCAATGCGCCATTATCCTTTTCGTTGAGCCTCGTGACCAATTCGTCTATATTAATAGCAATTGTAGAGCCCCAAACTTTTTCAGAAACCTTGAGCGAATTTAATATTTTATTAGCAGGCACTTTTTCGATAGGGGTAAGAACATTTAACACTTCCTTAGCTGTAGCCTCATGAGACATAATGACATCGAAATCTTTTCTAAACTCATGGTCTCGTGCAATCAAATCCAATGAATCACTTATTCCTTCTTTGGCGAGGTCTTCACCTAAGACAACTACTTGTAAATGAGCAAAATAGGGTTTCCGTGCAGCAATAGTTGTCATTTTACGAATGGCCTCAAAAATTGTTTCCCCCCTCGAATGATAGCTAATAACTGGGGTGCGCTGAGTGGGAGCTTGTCGCATTGAAACCTCACTAGGATCAACGATTTGAACAGTAATTTCAAATTCGTCCTCTACTTTATCTATTCCAAGCGCTACGACAATGGCTAATTCATTTAATTCACGCTTACTCCAGCAGCCACTTAACAGTAAAGGGAGGATGCATAGTAAGCAAATTGTTTTTACTTTTGCCATATTTCATTCCTCATTTGTTCAGTAGTTTTATTTCCTGCCTGTTCTTGTGACATATTTATGCCCTCTGACAACATTTTTCTGATTCACCAAACGTGGACGTTTTAATAAATGTCTGCGTGGGAGTAATAAAAAAGCATCTTTTTGGTCCTGTATAATGAATGGAGCAAATGGGCTTAAATATGGTACACCAAATGAACGAATGCTGCATAAATGAAGAATAATGACTATAATGCCAAACATTACGCCAAATAGACCGAACATAGCAGCTAAAATCATTAATGGAAAACGCAGTACACGAATCGTATTGGACAACCCATAAGCAGGAAATAAAAAGCTACAAATGGCCGTCAATGCTACAATAATAACCATAACTGCTGAGACCACACCGGCATCTACCGCCGCCTGTCCGATAACCAATGTACCCACGATGGACACCGCTGGACCGATTGTTCGCGGCATTCGAAGCCCTGCCTCTCTTAGTATCTCAAAGGCAAGCTCCATAATAAGTGCTTCTACTACAGCAGGGAAGGGCACGCCTTCTCGTTGTGAAGCAATACTAATGAGCATGGGCGTCGGTAGCATTTCCTGATGAAACGTCGTAATCGCAACATAGAGAGATGGTGCTACCAATGCCAAACTAATACCAAAGAAACGTAAGATACGAATGAGGGAACTAATGATCCAATGTTGGTAGTAGTCCTCCGCAGATTGCAAAAAGGAAGTAAATAATGCAGGCACCACTAAAACAAAGGGTGTTCCATCTACCAAAATGGCTATTTTACCATCTAATAATTCGCCAGCAATCACATCAGGACGTTCGGAGTTATAAACGGTTGGAAACATGGAATTTTTGGAGTCTTGAATAAAATCCTCAATATAGCCACTTTCTAAAATGCCATCGATATTAATGCGGTCTAACCGCGCTAACACCTCTGCAACAATTTTGTCACTGGCGATACCATGTATATACATCACGGCGACATCTGTTTGTGTCACTTCACCAATGACACGGGACTTAATCCAAAGGTTTGGACTTTTTATTTTGCGCCGAATGAGCGCAGTATTAGTGCGTAAAGTTTCAGTAAAGGACTCTCGAGGTCCCCTAATGACGGATTCGGTTGATGGCTCTGTCACAGCTCTGTCTTTCGCACTTTTCGTACTTGTTACAATGCCTTCCGCAAAGCCATCTAATAGAATAACGGTCTCACCATTCAGTATGGCATGATAAAGTGTGGTAAAATACTCGATATTCATCACGTCACCAACAGTTAAATAGGAACTTCGCACATATTGATTTATGGTAGTAATTTCTATTTCTTGTTCTTCCTCAATATTCGCCATTAATTTATCAATGACAGAATCCGAAATCATGGTTTTATCGGATAAGCCATCAATGGAAATAATAGCGAGCCGATGGGGTTCAGCTTCACCAATTGTAATTTCTCGTATAATGATGTCATTGCTATGACCAAGAGTGTTTTGAATGACCTTTATATTTTTGGCAAGGGAAGTATTTAATAAATCGTCCGTTGTAAGGGATGGGGAGGGATCGATCTTGTTTGATATGGACATGCGCTTTCCTCCTCAAATGAATGTTCATTATTTATAGAATGGACAACTTTATGCGGAGATAAACGAAAAAGGAATGAAATTCTAGCTACTATTTTTCAAATAAAAAAACAGTATTTCCTTTCAAAGACTGAAAGGAAAATACTGTTTTATGTACGATACTCGTATTGTAATTCATCTAAACTAGCATCCACGTCCACATGTAAGTTATGATCGTTAAAGAACCATAAATCTTTTTCATCGATGTAATAGGTTACGCCATCAATGACTGCTTCAGCTCCAATAGCAATGGGCTCTTCTCGCGTCATACCTAGTGAAAAGCCTTCGTGAAAAGGACTTGAGCCACCATAGCGTGCATAAAAGCGAATAGTATCGCCTGGTTCTACTTCCATCTCTTGCTTGAACCATTGTAGGGCTTCATTTGTCAGTGCAATTTTCATAGCGAATGCTCCTCTCTTCCTACAGCCATTTTACCTTTGGCTCAGTGCCATTTTTAATACGTGCAATATTGGCACGGTGACGATAAATAATAAAGGTAAATAAAAAGGCTACCAAGATGCTTAATGCAAAGTCACCTGTAACAAAATAATAAACGATTGAATAGATAAGTGCTACTAAAGCGGCTATCATAGATGTTAGGCTGACGATTTTTGTGAGTTTCAATGTCACAAGAAAAGCAATTAGGAGCAAGACAAACAATGGCCATGAGTAGCCTAATAAAACACCTGCAGATGTGGCAACGGCTTTTCCACCACGGAAATTGGCGAAAATCGGAAACATATGACCAATCACTGCAACAAGACCTAGGATTAAGGGATGAATAGAACTGTCTGAGAATATGGGAAGTGCAGCTAGTAAGACAGCGGCAGTCCCTTTTAGAACATCCATCACAGTCACAACAATACCGGCCTTTTTTCCTAATGTTCGAAATGTATTCGTTGCTCCTAGATTACCGCTTCCGTGTTCTCGGATATCGGTATTATAAAAAATTTTACCTATCCATAGCCCTGAAGGTATAGAGCCGATTAGATAAGCACATAAAATAATAAGTCCATTGATCATAGTTGGACTCCTTTCATTCATAGTCCATCACTTGGTACTAATAGTTTGTAACAAGTATTTTACACTTTTTCTTGCTAATCTACAATGTTATGAAGGAGAATTCCTAAGGAGTCTTGAATTCAATACAAAAGAAACTAAATGTAAGTTGGAGATAGGCTTTTAGACATGATTGATGAAGGCACGAAAAAAGTCTTTCTTAAAATTTAGGCAAAATGGCAATTTTGTCAATCGTTCATTCCTTTGGTAGAATAGAAGTCTAACTTTATTCATTTACATGGAATGACGCAGAAACACTATTTTGCAACTAAATAAGCTACGATGCGTCAGGTGTTTACGGATACTAGTGGTTGTCTGTCTTGCTTAAATTCCAATTTTAAGCAACTGTTGAAGATGTTTACTATTGAAATGTTTATTAAAACTGTGAGCAATTTTTAAAAATTTAATTGGACCTGTCGCTAACTATTGACAGGAAATGCTATTATTATTAGGATGAGAACATAAATAGAACATGTGTTTGTTTTTTGGAGGGGAATTTTGTTGACGAATAAACAGTCACCTAGCGTCTATAATGATGACGCTATACAAGTATTAGAAGGATTAGAAGCGGTGCGCAAACGACCAGGCATGTATATCGGTTCGACAGATGGCCGTGGACTTCATCACCTTGTGTATGAAATCGTAGATAATGCGGTGGATGAAGCATTGGCTGGCTTTGGATCTCATATTATTGTCAAGATTCACAAAGACCAGAGTATTAGCGTACGCGATTTCGGCCGTGGAATGCCAACTGGTATGCATAAGATGGGTAAACCTACTCCTGAAATTATTTTTACCGTCCTACACGCAGGTGGTAAGTTTGGACAAGGTGGTTATAAAACAAGTGGCGGTTTGCACGGTGTAGGTTCTTCTGTTGTGAATGCGCTATCAACTTTTTTAGAAGTAACCATCCATCGTGATGGGAAAAAATATCGCCAGCGCTTCGAGCATGGTGGACATCCAGTGACAACACTTGAAGAAATTGGTCAAACAAAACAAACAGGAACGCTTGTTCATTTCCTACCTGATGAAACAATCTTCTCTGTCACAAAATTTAATTATGATACTTTAGCAGAACGTTTACGTGAGTCGGCTTTTTTATTAAAGGGCTTAAAAATTGAATTAATCGATGAGCGCGAGGAAGGCAAAAATGATGTGTTCTTTTATGAGAACGGCATTGAAGCTTTCGTTGCGTATTTGAATGAAGAGAAGGATGTTCTTCATCCTGTGAAATATGTTGAGGGTATTCAAGACGATATTGAAGTAGAGTTTGCCTTCCAATATAATGATGGTTATTCTGAAACGATTTTATCGTTTGTCAATAATGTACGTACACGAGATGGCGGTACACATGAAACCGGTGCAAAAGCAGCCTTGACGCGTGTCTTTAATGAATACGCAAGAAAAATTGGCTTATTAAAGGACAAGGACAAAAACTTAGAAGGAACGGATATTCGAGAGGGCTTAGCGGCTATCGTATCTGTTCGTATTCCAGAGCACTTATTACAATTTGAAGGACAAACAAAGGGCAAGCTTGGTACGAGTGAGGCTCGTTCAGCGGTAGATAGTGTGGTGTCTGAGCAAATTTTATATGTGCTAGAGGAAAATGCTGAATTGTCAGCGTCTCTTGTGCGTAAAGCGATTCGTGCGCAGCAAGTGCGTGAGGCGGCTCGTAAAGCCCGTGAGGATGCACGAAATGGTAAGAAAAACAAAAAGGGTAGTACGATTCTGTCTGGGAAATTAACGCCTGCACAGTCACGTAATGCGGCGAAAAATGAATTATATTTAGTCGAGGGTGATTCAGCGGGTGGTTCTGCAAAACAAGGTCGTGATCGAACATTCCAGGCGATATTACCACTGCGTGGGAAAGTTATTAACACAGAAAAAGCCAAGCTACAAGATATTATGAAAAACGAAGAAATTTCAACGATTATTCATGCGATCGGTGCAGGTGTAGGTACAGATTTTGCTGTGGAGGATTCAGCCTACAATAAGGTAGTCATTATGACCGATGCTGATACGGATGGTGCGCATATTCAAGTATTGCTACTAACGTTTTTCTATCGTTATATGCGTCCGCTCATCGAGGCTGGAAAAGTCTTTATTGCGTTACCACCACTTTATAAGGTTTCGAAAGGAACTGGCAAAAAAGAAGTGATTGAATATGCTTGGACAGAAAACGATTTACAAAAGGCCATCAAACAAGTTGGAAAGGGTTACATATTACAGCGCTATAAAGGTCTTGGAGAGATGAATGCTGACCAGCTATGGGATACAACAATGAACCCTGACACACGGACATTAATTCGTGTCACTATCGAGGATGGTGCACGTGCAGAGAGACGTGTCACGACGTTAATGGGCGATAAAGTAGAGCCACGTCGTAAATGGATCGAAGCCAATGTAGACTTCGGTATGGAGGATGATGCTAACATTTTAGAAAATGAATTCATCCAACAAGAGGAGGGCCAAGCATGAGTAGTACAGAAAAGTTTCAAGATTTACCTTTAGAAGAAGTAATGGGTGACCGTTTTGGTCGCTATAGTAAATATATTATTCAAGACCGCGCGTTGCCAGATGCACGTGACGGTCTTAAACCAGTACAGCGTCGTATTTTATATGCAATGTTTACGGAAGGTAATACACATGAGAAACCGTTTCGTAAATCGGCTAAGACAGTCGGAAATGTAATCGGTAATTACCATCCGCACGGAGATAGCTCAGTCTATGAGGCGATGGTTCGTATGAGTCAGGATTGGAAAGCTCGCCATATGCTTATAGAAATGCATGGGAATAACGGTTCGGTTGATGGAGATCCACCAGCAGCCATGCGTTATACGGAGGCAAGACTTTCTGCAATTGCTGGTGAAATGTTACGAGATATTGGGAAGAAAACGGTTGAATTCGTGCCAAACTTCGATGACCAGGATATGGAACCAACTGTTTTACCAGCTCGTTTCCCTAATTTATTAGTAAACGGCTCTACAGGGATATCTGCGGGTTATGCAACAGATATTCCACCGCATGCATTAGATGAAGTGCTGGATGCTGTTTTGATGCGCTTAGACAAGCCTACTGTGACAGTGGATGAATTGATGACAGTTATCAAGGGTCCTGATTTCCCTACAGGCGGAATTATTCAAGGTGTAGACGGCATTAAAAAGGCATATGAAACAGGGCGCGGTAAAATTATTGTCCGTGCACAAGCTGTGGTCGAACCTATCAAGGGCGGAAAAGAGCAAATTGTCGTTACCGAATTACCATACGATGTGAATAAAGCGAATCTTGTGAAAAAAATTGATGAGCAACGTGTAGATAAACGCCTTGAAGGGATTGCTGAAATTCGTGATGAATCAGATCGTACAGGGTTACGTGTCGTTATCGAGCTGAAAAAGGATGTTCCTGGACAGGGGATTCTACAGTACCTATTTAAAACAACAGATTTACAAGTAGCTTACAATTTTAATATGATTGCCATTCATAATCGTCGTCCAACGATGATGACATTACCATTATTGCTGGATTCCTATATTACTCACCAAAAAGAAGTGGTCACAAATCGTTCTATATATGATTTACAAAAGGCAAAGGATCGCTCCCATATCGTGGATGGCTTAATTAAAGCCCTATCTATTCTAGACGAGGTTATTGCTACGATTCGTTCATCTAACGATAAGAAGGACGCCAAGCTCAATTTACAGGCGAAGTTCGATTTTACTGAGGTACAGGCAGAGGCGATTGTGAGCCTGCAATTATATCGTTTAACGAATACCGATATTACAGAACTCCGTCAAGAACAGGATGACTTAAACAAATTGATTGCCAAGCTAGAAGGAATTTTACAAAGCGAGGCCAAACTTGTACGCGTCATTAAACAAGAATTGCTAGATATTAAAAAACGTTTCACAGAGCCACGTCGCTCGAAAATTGAACAAGAAATAGAAGAAATTAAAATTACATTAGATGTCCTTGTTCCAAGTGAAGAGGTTGTAGTGACTGTCACGAAAGATGGCTATATTAAACGTACATCTACACGATCCCATGCCGCCTCCAACGGTCAAGATTTTGCGATGAAAGATTCCGATTACTTATTGTATGAAGCAAACTTAAATACACAACATCATCTATTGTTATTTACAAATAGAGGGAATTATATTTATCAGCCTGTTCATGAATTACCTGATATTCGCTGGAAGGACCTTGGACAGCATATTTCAAGTATTGTGCCAACAAGTGAAGATGAGTCGATTATTGCAGTCTATGGCTTTGAAACATTTGAACAGCCAAATATGTATATTTTAACTGCTACGAAAGATGGCCAAATTAAACGTTCGCCATTAGCAGATTATGCTGTGACGCGTTATTCGAAGCCAATTAAAACAATGAATGTTAAAGCGGGCGATGCAATGATTTATGCATCGTTTATAACTGATGATGCGGAACTGCTCTTAACAACTGATACGGCCTATGCCATTCGTTTCCCTATTGAAGAACTACCAGTTACTGGAGTGAAAACGGGCGGTGTTAAAGGTATTACGCTAAAAGATGGAGAAGCTTTAGTCGGGGTCAATGTCCTACAGCCAGACGAAACACAATATGTCGTTATTGTGACACAACGAGGGGCTGTAAAGAAAATGAATGTCGCAGAGGTAGAAATAGCAAGTCGTGCCAAGCGTGGACTTAAAGTCCTTACAGAATTAAAAGCAAATCCTCATCGAATTGTCGCTGTTATTCAAGCAACAGACGATGAGCAGGTTGTGATTGAAACTGAAAAAGGCATACAAGAGGTTATCGATGTCCATGCATTGACGCGCGCTGATCGCCATTCTAATGGTTCATTTAAAGTGGACATTGCAACAGATGGAGCCATCTCACATGTTTTAACGGCCAAAAAAGAACAAAAAACAAGCTAACATCATGCCCAGTCTCTATAAGTAGAGCTGGGCTATTTGTTTATAGTGGCACAACTATCCAAAATTAGCATCTTGTCATTTAAGATCAACTATGGGTATAATAAACATCGAAAAGTTCATAGCGAAAGAATGTAGGGGGGCTAGTTATGGCTAGCTGAGATTGTGTCCGATAGACACTGACCCTTTGAACCTGATTTGGCTCGTACCAGCGTAGGGAACATCTATTCAAAAAAGCAAATGTTTTGGAGATTGATTGCAATACGTCTGGGAGGAATCCTAGGCGTTTTTTTATTTTCTAAGCAATATCTTACCAACCGTATAATACGCTTTCTTCTGGTGACAACATTCATTCATGAACACTTTCATATTACAAACTGGGAGGACCTAGCATGAAAAAATGGTTATTTATCCTATTAGCTACTCTATTGACGTTAGTAGGCTGTAGCGACAAGGAGGACAAGCAGTCTGCTGATACAAAGAAAAAGGTATCAGTGGTACTCGATTGGACACCGAATACGAATCATACAGGATTGTATGTTGCGAAAAAGCTCGGTTATTTTGAAGAAGTAGGCTTAGATGTTGATATTATAATGCCAGGAGAGGCAGGAGCCGATCAGCTCGTAGCTTCTGGTAAGGCAGAATTTGGCGTGAGTTATCAGGAGGGCATTACACAGGCTCGTGTTCAGGATGTGCCACTTGTTTCGATAGCGGCCATCATCCAGCATAATACATCTGGATTTGCTTCTGTAGCGTCAAAGGGTATTACCTCTCCAAAGGACTTTGAAGGAAAAACATATGGGGGCTGGGGAGCACCTCTCGAACAAGCGGTATTACAATCATTAATGCAAAAAGAAAACGCTGATATTAATAAATTAGACATTGTCAATGCGGGAGATTTAGATTTCTTTACGATGATGAAAAAGGACATCGACTTTGCTTGGATTTATTATGCATGGACAGGTATTGAGGCAGAGCTTCGTGGGGAAAAAATTAATATGCTGTATTTAACGGACTATAGTGATCAGTTAGATTACTATACACCTGTTTTAGCAACCAATGAAAAAATGATTCAAAACAATCCAGACAGCGTCAAAGCTTTTGTTGCAGCTGCATCGAAGGGCTATGAATATGCCATCGAGCATCCGAATGAAGCGGCTGATATTTTACTAGAAGCGGCACCAGACTTAGATAAGGAGTTAGTGCATAAAAGTCAAGAGTGGTTGGCTGATAAGTATCAGGATGACGCTAATCAATGGGGGGAGCAAAAGCTTTCTGTGTGGGAAAACTATGCTAAATGGATGTCGAGTAATAAAGTGTTAGAGGGCGAATTTGATGCTAAACAGGCGTTTACGAATGAGTTCCTACCGAAAAAGGAGGCCAATTAACATGGCAAATTCATTAATCAGTGTCCAAATCATTCCAAAGACAGAGAAATACGAGGATGTCATTCCTTATGTGGATGCGGCCATTGCGGTTATTGATGCATCTGGTGTGAACTATGAGGTTCATCCCCTTGAAACAACAATGGAAGGTGAGCTTACAACGCTTCTTCAAATCATTGAAAAAATGAATGTTAAGATGGTCGAGCTAGGAGCCATTAATGTCATTACACAAGTAAAAATTTTATATCAACCAAATGGGATTACCATGGCTACATTAACGGAGAAATATCAGTCATGAAACGGGCATTACAAAAGGGAAGGACGATAATGTTTATCGCCTTCCTCTTATTCATATGGGAGCTTGTTGTGCATATCGCTGATGTTCCTTCCTGGCTCCTACCAGCACCAAGCATAATCTTAAAGGAAGGCTTTCAATCATATCAAACGTTTCTGCCACATGCCCTGGCTACTGTGGAATTAGCTTTACTTGGACTTGCTATTGGGGTTGGCTGTGGTCTAACCGTGGCGATTGTTTTGCATCGTTTTACTTTCATTCGGTCGTTATTTTATCCGATTCTCATTATGTCGCAAAATATACCCATTCTTGTATTGGCGCCGTTACTTATTATTTGGTTTGGCTTTGGCTTATTACCAAAGCTCATCATTATTTGTCTAGTATGCTTTTTCCCTATTGTCATTGCGGCAATGGACGGTTTTCGTCAAACAGCACCCGAGTTAAAGCATTACTTCGAAATGATTGGAGCAACGAAGGCCCAAACGTTTTGGAAATTAGAATGGCCACATGCCTATCCGGCAATTTTCTCGGGCATAAAAATTGCTGCTACCTATAGTGTAATGGGAGCAGTTATTGCGGAATGGCTTGGTGCAAAAAAGGGAATAGGCGTATACATGACCTTAGCACAATCTTCCTTCCGTACAGATCGAGTGTTTGTCGCCATTTTTGCGATTGTCTTGCTAAGCTTATTGTTGTTTAGTAGTATCCGCTTGCTTGAAAAATTAATGGTAAAGGGGAGAGGTTATCATGCTCAGCATTCAAAACATCGCTAAATCCTTTGACAGTCTACATGTACTTGACCATGTTTCCTTTGATGTCAAGGATGGTGAGTTTGTGGCCATAGTAGGACCATCTGGCAGTGGTAAGAGTACCCTTTTTCAATTAATTGGTGGGGTCTCTTTGGTTGATCAAGGGACGATTTTATTAAATGGAGAGGAGATTCAGCAAAAAAGAGGCGCAATTGGCTATATGCCACAGCAGCCTTGTTTACTTCCTTGGCGTACTATTTTAGAGAATGTAACAATTGTCGAGGAATTACAGCAAAATCCAAATGTTGAACGTGCAAAAGGTTGGCTTGAAAAGGTGGGGCTTGCTTCCTTTAGTCAAGCTTACCCATACGAGCTCTCGGGAGGGATGCAACAACGTGTGTCTTTTATCCGTGCCATTGTCAGTGATAAACCTATTTTATGTCTAGATGAACCATTTTCTGCGCTTGATGAATTTACAAGACTGGAAATGCAGGCATGGCTCCTATCCATTTGGGAAGAGCATAAAAAATCTATCTTATTCGTCACACATAGTATTGAAGAGGCCCTCTTTTTAGCCGATCGTATAATTGTTTTATCGAAACGGCCTGCAACAGTGAAAAAAGAAATGATTGTGCCATTTGAGCGCCCCCGCAAAGAAGAAATTCGTCATTCTGCCACATTCACAGCCTTGAAGCAACAGTTATTCACGTATTTACAGGAAGAAAAGGGGGATTTGAATGTTGATTGATGCCCATATTCATTTAGATCAATATAAGGACGTGGAAATACCTTCATTATTGGCAGAAGTAGAGGCATTAATTGCGGTAAGTATGCAGTTGTCCTCCTGTCAAAAGACGTTGCATTTAGCGAAGGTCTATCCCAAGGTGAAGGCGGCTTTTGGGTTTCATCCTGAACAGCCTTTACTGGATGAAATAGAAGAGAAGGCTTTATTTGATTGGATTCGCGCGCATCGTGATAACATGGTAGCGGTTGGTGAGGTCGGTTTACCCTATTATTTAAGGCAAGAACAAGCCTTGGATGTTCGTCCATATGAGGCTTTATTGGAACGATTTATCGTATTGGCTAAGGAATTGGGCAAACCGATTGTGTTGCATGCTGTATATGAGGATGCTAGCATCGTGTGCGATTTGCTAGAAAAGCATCAGCTTTGTCAGGCTCATTTCCATTGGTTTAAAGGGGACGAGGCAGTCATGAAACGCATGATTCGGCGAGGTTATTTTATCTCTATTACGCCTGATGCATTGTATGAAGAGGAAATTCAACAGCTAATTCAAATCTACCCGATTGACTTAATGATGGTAGAAACAGATGGCCCATGGTCGTTTGAGGGACCTTTTACAAATAAACCAACGTCTCCGTGGATGATGCATTCGACGATTGAGGTGATTGCAGCCATCAAGGGATTGTCTATTCAGCAAGTGGCTAAAATTATCACTCAGAATACAAAAAACTTTTATCGACTTTAAGGTAACGTGGCAATTGCCACTTATGTTTTCTACAATAATAAAAGCAGTATAGGATATCAATTAGTTATCCGTATACTGCTTTTTATGTTTAGTAAAATCATGCATCAATTTCTCTGTTTTTGTTTTGGTGGTGCGTTCATGTGTGCTGAAGGAATTGGATTGGCGATTTTTCTCTACATCCTTGCCAGCAGTTCTTTTTATATGCATCCGCTTCTTTTTCGCCCTAGATTGAGCCATTTTCATTCCCTCCTTTTAACAATTATAGTAACGAAAATGAATGAAAAAGTAAAACCTCGTAAGCAAGAACTTACGAGGTTTATGAAATCGATTTAGTGAGATACGTCCTGTACAGAAATACCTGTGTTTGCTTTAACGTCAACTTCACGATATTTTGCATCATCAGTTTCTTTAGAAAGTAATGTGCCGATGAAACCACCAAGGAAACCAAGCGGTACAGAGATTAGGGCAGGGTTCGTTAACATAATTAACGGATCACCAACAAAAATCGCCTTGCCTTCAACTGGATTCCATACGTTTGGTGACATAGCTACTAATACTAATGCAGAGATTAAGCCTGTTAACATCGCTGTAACAGCACCAGCTGTATTAAAGCGTTTCCAATAAATTGTGTAAATAATAACTGGAAGGTTAGCGGAACCTGCAATACAGAATGCTAAAGATACTAAGAATGCAACGTTTAATGTTTGTGCACCAAGAGCTAATAGAATAGATATTACAGCGATTGTAATGGAGCCAATACGAGCTGCAAGAACTTGCTCTTTTTCAGTAACTTTACCCTTTTTAATGATTTGACCATAAATATCATGTGATAGGGCAGAGGCACCTGAAAGGACAAGGCCTGCTACTACCGCTAAAATTGTTGCGAATGCTACCGCACAAACGAATGAGAATAGAATGTCGCCTCCTAGTGCTTCTGCAAGAAGAGGGGCTGCCATATTACCTGCAGCGTTAGCCGCAATAATATCTTCTTTTCCAACGAATGCTGCTGCACCGAAACCTAAGAAAATGGTTAAAACGTAGAATATACCTACAATCCAAGTTGCCCAAATAACAGATGAACGAGCCGTTTTTGCATCTTTTACTGTAAAGAAACGCATTAAGATATGTGGAAGACCCGCAGTACCTAATACTAATGCAATTAACATTGAAATTGTGTCAAGTCCCTCTGTATATTTTAGACCAGGATTTAAATAAGCAGCACCATTATCAGTCACTGTAGACATTTCCTTGAACATTGTTGCAATACTGAAGCCAAACTCTTTTAATACTAAGAATGAGATAATCACTGTACCTAGCATTAAAAGACAAGCTTTAATAATTTGAACCCATGAAGTCGCTGTCATACCACCGAATAATACGTAAGTTGTCATCATGAAACCTACGATCAATACAGCTACCCAGTAGTCGATACCTAAAAGTAATTGAATAAGTGCTCCTGCACCAACTAGTTGTGCAATCATGTAGAATAAAACAATGGTAATAGTGCTTAAAGCAGCTGTTCCACGTACTTTCGCATTATTGAAACGCGCTGTAATCATGTCAGCTAAAGTGAACTTTCCAAGGTTACGTAATGGCTCAGCAACGATGTATAATACCACTAAGTAAGCGACTAAATAACCAATAGAGAAGAAGAATCCGTCAAATCCAAATAGTGCTACTGCACCTGCAATCCCTAAGAAAGAGGCTGCCGATAAATAGTCACCTGCGATAGCTAGTCCATTTTGCCAGCCTGTTAAGCCCCCACCAGCTGTATAGAAGTCACTTGCAGAAGAAGTTCGTTTAGATGCCCACCATGTGATAACTAATGTTAAACCAACAATGGCTACAAAGAAGAATATGGCTGTAAAGCTCATTCCGTTATTCATCGGTGGCCACCTCCGTTCTCGTATTCTGCGATAATTGCTTTAGCTTCTCTGTCAAAGCTATTTGCTTTAGCTACATATAAATGACATAACCCCCATGTCATAATGAATAGCCCTGCGGAATAAATCCACACCCAAGTAATTTCCCCAAATGCCTTTTGGTGTAGAATTGTTGTGTACGATGTCAGAATTGGTAACAACATGTAGGCCAATAAAAATATGGCAGTCATAGACCAAAGAAAAGAGTTCTTTCTACGTACAAGAGACTTAAACGATTCTTGGTTTGCAATTGCATCATAGTCAATCACGACACCTTTTTTTGCTTGATTGTTCGCCATTAACATTCCCCATTTTGTGTATATTTTTTCTGCCTTAAGACTTGATTTTGCTAGTTTAGTGAATTCACATTCTCATTTTATGAAAGAGTTCACAAAATTGCAATACATTTCAGAAAAATTATGTAAAAAAAATTTTTCTGAAAATAGTCCTGAAAGAGAAAATAACCTCCTAAATCAAGAATATATAGGGTTTTAGAATATTCAGACAAATAAATGAAGCAAAGAGAAATCTAGATTCTTAACAAAAAAAGAACGATAAATTTATAAAAATGCCTAGATTTTTTATCCATATTTAAATACTATTGCCTTAGTGAAAATTGGTTTTTTTCTGTATTTTGGAAGTCAAATAATATTGTTCGATAAGTAAATTGCTAGTTGTGGAATAACAAAAAAGGCGAAAAACTCGACCAAAAATCGAATTTTTTGCCTATTTTTTTGTATATTTTGAATTTCGGTTCATTATGCATAAGGTGCATAAAAATTAATGTGAAATATCAGATACAGAAACGCCAGTATTCGCTTTTACACGAATTTCTTTATAAATACGCTCGGCCTCTTCAGTCGGTACTTTACTAGATGAAAGGACTGATCCCAAATAACCTGCAATAAAGCCTAATGGAATGGTAATAATGGCCGGAACAGCTAGTGGTACAAGTGGCTTACCAACAAAAATAGCTGCACCTTCAACAGGACTCCATACATTTGGTCCCATCGCTCCTAAGATTAAACAAGAAATTAACCCTGTTAGCATGGCTGCTACAGCACCAGTAGAATTGAATTTCTTCCAATAGATAGTATAAAGAATGACAGGTAAATTTGCGGAAGCACCAATACAAAACGCAAATGACACTAGAAACGAAACGTTTAAGCTTTGTGCAAACAGCGCCAAAACAATAGAGACAATTGCAATGGAAATAGAGCCTGTACGTGCTGCAACTACCTGTTGCTTTTCTGTTAATTTTCCACCTTTCATAATTTCTCCATATATATCATGTGAAATCGCGGATGCTCCTGTTAATACTAAGCCAGAAACGACGGCTAAAATTGTTGCAAAGGCTACAGCCCCAATAAATGCCATTAACACATCACCGCCTAAATAATGTGCGAGTAGTGGAGCAGCTGTGTTACCAGCCTTACTTTCAGCTAAAATTTGATCGAGACCGACAAAGTTTAACGCGCCGAATCCTAAAAATATAGTTAACGAGAAGAAGATAGCTGTAATCCAAGTTGTCCATGAAATAGAAGAACGAGCTGTTTTAGCATCTTTTACAGTAAAGAAGCGCATTAATATATGTGGTAAACCGGATGTTCCTAAAACTAGGGCCATCATCATAGAGACAGAATCAATCGTGCTTGTGTATTTAATTCCTGGTACAAGGAATTCCTCCCCATGATCGACTGCAATTGTGTCAAACATTTTCATTAGAGAGAAATCAAACTTCACTAATACTAATATTGCTAATAAGCCTGTCCCGAATAATAGTAGACTAGCTTTAATAATTTGCACCCAAGACGTCGCTGTCATGCCACCGAATAAAACATAAGTAGTCATCATTACACCGACAATTAACACAGCAACCCAATATTCAATGCCGAACAGTAGTTTAATCAATGCGCCTGCACCTACAAGCTGTGCAATCATATAAAGAATCACAATAATAATCGTACCTGATGCAGCTACGCCACGAATTCGCTTTTCATTAAAACGAGCCGTTAACATGTCAGCTAGTGTATAGCGGCCTAAATTGCGCATAGGCTCAGCAATAACGTATAAAAGCACTAAATTGGCTACAACATAGCCCACTGAGAAGAAGAAACCGTCAAAGCCAGTTAAAGCAATCGCACCCGACACCCCAAGAAATGCCGCTGCTGATAAATAATCACCAGCAATGGCAAACCCGTTTTGCCATCCCTTTAATCCGCCGCCAGCTGTGTAAAAATCAGCTGCTGAGGAAGTGCGCTTTGCTGCAATATAGGTAACAACGAGTGTTAAACCAACAATAGCTAAAAAGAAACCAACGGATACAATATTCATTTAGTTACCACCTTTCGTTTGATACTCGGCTAACACAGCAGCTGCAGCTTTATCGAATGAAGCAGCTTTTTTTACATATACTGTACAGAGCACGATAGTCATCACAAATAATCCAGCTGAGTACACCCATACCCCTGTAATATTTCCGAAGAATTTTTGTTGTAGTACAGGCTGGAATGCGAGGATTGGAAGTAGGATATAAAGAATAAGAAACAGTGCTGTAATCGAAAAAAGAAAGGTGTTTTTCTTTTTCACAAAACTATTGAACGATTCCATAGCCTCGATTGCATGATAATCAATAGGTTGTGCTTGTTTTTTACTAGAAACATTCGCCATTATTATTCCCCCTAAAGTTATATATTTCTGTTTTAAACGACATATTTCTTTTTCGTTCGTCGTTATATTCACTTATTTTATGGGGGATATTCTTATAATGCAATACTAAATTTTGAGTTTTTATAATTTTTAGTCATTTCATTTTTATGGTAATAACATAGAAATATTAAGGATTTAATAGAGAAATATTGTTTGAAAGAGAGTGATTATTTTTATTGATATAATATTCTTAAAATAGCTTGCTGCTAATAAAAATGATTGCGGGAGAAAATTTGCACTTAAAAGAGAATTTTCTGTATTTTATTATTCTGCTATTAAAATTCCAGATTCATAATAAGGTGAAGAATCGTTTGTTATATAACAATCGTTATTTTCTTTGGGAAATAACGAAAATAATAAAAAAAAGCTATGAAAAAATTTCTGAAAAAGGAGAGCTATTCGGAAGAATAAGTATGATGGAGTTCCAAAATTAGTTAATGTTCACAACTTACACAAAATGCATTGCTTGCGGAAGTTCATTATCTTGTATTTGGTATCTAGAATGCATAAAATAAGGTGAAGAAATGAAGGGATGTGTGCAATACAAATGAAAAAGAAAAGCATACTGCTAGTTTTAGTACTAGCAATCAGTAGCATTTTAGCTGCTTGCGGAAGTTATAAATTTGAGCCATCTTTAAACATTGAGGTTCAAGATTTTAATGTAACCAATCAAAAAAATGAACAGGTAAGCCTGGATGATTTAAAGGGCAAGCCGTGGTTGGCTATGTTTATTTTTACAAACTGTACAACAATCTGTCCGCCCATGACATTTAATATGACAGAGGTACAGCAGGCACTGCAGGATGAAGGCCTTGAAGATTATCAAATTGTTGCATTTAGTGTAGATCCAGAAGTGGATAAGCCAGATGTATTAACAAACTACCTAAATACGTATAACGTTGCAGATGAAAGCAAGTGGCAGCTACTAACAGGTTATCAGCAAAAATTTATCGAGCAATTTGCACGTAAATCATTCAATTCTTTAGTCAAAAATGATCCTAACTCAGACCAAGTCATACATATGTCGAGCTATTATTTAGTGAATGCAGACGGCACAGTTGTAAAAGACTATGATGGCGCGACGAACGTACCAGTTGAAACAATCGTTGGAGATATGAAGGCACTTATTAAGGAGAGCAAGTAACGCAGAGGTCCATGGGACTTCTGTGTTTTTTTGTGGTCTAGGGAGTCTCCTTCAAAAATGGATTCGTCTCCATTTACTTTCTCAATATTGCATATTAAATGTTATGTATATACGCAAGTAAAAGCCCCTCTCGAAATTCGGTTTTTTACGACAAATTTTGCTATTAAGAAGCTCTAGTATTATGATGATAATTGACTATCCCATCACATATCCTTATACTGTTCTCATATTTCATTTAGAAAAAAGGATGATTTAAATGAAAAAAGCAGTGAAAATTGCCTCCTAAATCCAATAAAACATTTTAGGAGGCGTAAAAAATGGAATTTAATTTGATTGACCGTGAGAATTGGCACCGCAAAGAGTATTTTGAACACTATTTACAACAACAAACAACCTTTAGTATAACGAATGAAATTAATATTACTGTTTTGATGGAGAATTTAAAGAAAAAGAATTTTAAGCTATATCCCGCGTTTATTTTTATGATGACTAAAATAGTCAATGCTCATCAAGAATTCAGAACTAACTTTAACGAAGAAGGGCAATTAGGTTATTGGACGGAAATGTTACCATCTTACACAATTTTTGAAAAACAGTCGTGCACATTTTCTTGCGTTTGGACATCCAATTTAACTCCATTTTCTGAATTTCACAAACAATACGAGCAAGATGTAGATATGTATAAAGGTACAGGTCGAATGTTTCCAAAAATGCCTGTGCCAGAAAACAATATCCCAATCTCTATGATTCCTTGGTGTTCCTTTACTGGATTTAATTTGAACATTCATAATGGTGGAGATTACCTACTACCAATTATAACCGGCGCTCAGTATACGCGTATAAATGGGGAGTACCACCTACCAATCTCCCTACAATTTCATCATGCCGTTTGTGATGGTTATCATGCAGGTATCTTTATGAATGAGCTGCAAGGACTTGCTGATAATAGTGCGGAGTGGCTATAGTTTTTTTATGAAAGAAGCTGTGATTACAGCTTCTTTTTATTGCCGTAAGCATAAAGCCAAGTCTAGTGAGAGCTTTCTATTTGAATGGAATTTATAGTATGCTAACCAAAAGGGAGGAGAGGAATCTATGATTAAACAACTGATTATCGGCGACACATTGCATGAATTAGCCGCTACACGCCGCATTTTGGAACGTTTGCCTGAGGAGCACCTGTCGTGGAAGCCGCACGAGAAATCGATGACACTTGGTGGGTTAGCCACACATTTAATCAACTTACTGAACTGGCAAATCGCAATACTTCAGCACTCAGAGTTTGATCTTTTGACAGTACCGCTGAGAAGGGAGCCAATAGATAAGCAAGCTTCCATTCTGAATGAATTTGATGAAAACGTAGACAAGCTTGAAAAGTTGCTAGCTGAATGTAACGAGAAGCTGCTTGCTGAAGAATGGACATTACGTCAAGGTGAACATATCATCCGCAGTCAGCCACGAGCCATGGCGTTCCGTACCTTTGGATTAAGCCATATGATTCACCATAGAGCGCAAATCGGAGTATATTTACGCCTTCTCAATATTCCGGTGCCCGGCAGCTACGGTCCCTCGGCTGATGAAGAAGCACCATGAATGAAGTTTCTTAATTCGATAAGAGCAGAATCTTAATCTACCAATGATAAAAAGGAATGTCCAAAACGAATTGTCTTAAAAAGGACAAAAAGTTTTGGGCTTTTTATATTTTGCTGGATTAATAGGGTATTAGAAGTATTAGATTTACTTCGATACATGACATACCAGAGATGTTATTAGTACATAAGTGGATGGTCAAAAAAATTAAAAATTGGAGGGTGATAAATAATATAAATCCCTTATCATTGAAAGGTGGATGATAAACATCAATATAGCGTAATTACTGATTAATGAGAAATGAAATTATTAATATAGTAGTAGCTATTAAGAAAAAATAGCTGAAAGAGTTGATAGGATATGACAACGGGATTGATAATTACAATAGTGATTGGATCTATTATTAAATTGTTAATGAGCCCACCAAGTATAGCTGTGGCGTGGCTAGTAAATAAATTTGAGCTTCATAAAGAACTCGACTCAAAAGAGGTTACGATCTCATTTAAGGGAAAGAATTTAGAAGAGAGAGAAAAAATAAGATTTATAGACTTTTTTAACAAAGCTATCTTTTTGAAAAAATATTATATATTTCCGGGCAATGAAAAATTATTTTTACAGCCTGAGACGAATGTTACACCTTTTATCATCAACTTAAAAAGTGGTAAAAAAGATGTGAATTTCTTAATTTTTCCCTACGACAATCATGTGGATGTAGTCAGGAAGCGTAAGGAGAAAGTGATTTCATATAGTCTAAGTTCAGAAAGTCTACAAAACTTCACTATTTAAACTTCTAATGCGATTTTCGAAAAAATAGGGATTTGGTCGTACTTCGGTTATCGGTGCGAATCCCTTTTTTTATACGAAATTATAGAGGGATAGAATAGGACATAGTTTTGTAGTGAATGTACTTGGTATCTTAATGGGTATTCTGGATGATGCGTTCAATGTTGCTTCTATCCTCCAAAGGCTTCTACAAGAAGTGATTCATATAAAATTAGAAAATGATGGGACGGTTTGAGGTAGATGTTATGACTTTTTAAAGAGAAGAGTTAGTTTTAATATATAAGGGCGCTTTCCTGGAAAGTGCTTTTTTAGATTCATTTATTATTACTTAATATGTGAGCTTATTATAATAAGGGTAATTCCCGTAAATAGGCAAATGATTCTCGTCACAGGAATTTTATCAGCTAATCCAAATAATGCAATTGCAGTCGTGACAATTAAAACGGTTGGGCCAAACAAAGCAAGCATTGTATTAATATAGAATGCTTTTTCCAAGTTATTCAGCTTCAGCATTAACAATCCAGCACTAACTTCAATACTTCCAGATAATACACGTAAAATAACCATAGCAAGAAGCGATTTATCAATTATTGTCATCATCCTATCTTTATAGATAATTTTCGCTTATTTTATAATTTCATGATTAGGCTAATAATAGACTCCTGTTTTCAAGCAATATTAAAATCAATATATGTAGGATTCATATTTAATATTCTTTTTATCTGATACTTTAAAGTTATTAAGTTAATAGGTAAATTTCTAGTTTTATTGTAGGTAAGGTTAGAATTTATCCTAATTACAAACAAATTATTAATAGTATAAAAATCTACTTGTTTTCGAGCACAACTTTTGAAGTGATTGATACCCCTGAGAACTTCAATCATACGTCCCTAATACCTACACCCTTTTGAAGCCAAAGAATACGATAATAAAAAACTATTATTGTATTAGTAGAGGTGACTGAAATGGAACAAGATTTTAAGCTTTTAAAAGGATTAACAGGTGAAGTGATAACGATAAAAAATCCTAATTATGATGAAGCACGACAAGAATGGAATCGAGCTAATCAGAAATTCCCGCTGGTAATTGTATATTGTGAAATAAAGCAGGATGTTGTTAACGCCGTTCTTTGGGCACGTAGACATTGCATCGGAATTCGCATTAGGTCGGGTGGACATCATTATGAGGGATATTCCTCTGGTGATTTTGTATTGGTAATTGATATAAGTCGCTTAAATGCAATGAGTTTGGAGAAGAAGGAAGATGTATTAACAATCGAAGCAGGAGCAAAAAATTCAGACGTATATGATTTTATAGGTTCAAATGGATATGTTTTTCCAGGGGGAACTTGCCCGACCGTTGGAGTTTCTGGCTTTACACTGGGTGGAGGTTGGGGATTCTCCAGTCGACTTTATGGTCTAGGGTGTGACAGTTTGATTGAACTTGAATTGGTAGATTTTGAGGGAAGAATCATAAAGGCAAATAAAAATTGCAACTCTGATCTTTTCTGGGCTTGTCGTGGTGCTGGTGGAGGTAATTTTGGGGTGGTTGTAAGCATGACTTTTCAGTTACCAAAACCAATAAAAGGCCCTGTCACATTAATTAGATTCTTTTATGTAAATACTACAAAGGCTAAGCAACTAGAAGTTATGGATATTTGGCAAAACTGGTTACCTGAATTGGATAAACGAATGACTTTGGTTGCAAGCTTTTATAACACTGAGGAAGAAGGGTTAGGTATTTTTGCAACAGGATTTTTTTACGGTTCTTCAAGATTGGCAAAGAAAATTTTACAACCTTTTGCAAAAATAGAGGGTTTTCGAATGAACTTAGAAGAATTATCCTTTCTAGAAGCAGTGAAAAGGGTAGAGGCAACTTATCCACCGTTTGAAAAATTTAAATCAACGGGTAGGTTTGTTCAAAGGAGCTATACATCCGATGAGCTCGAAAATATTGGAAGACTTGTGGAAAGCCCTCCCAATGGTTCAGTTTATGCAGCTATATCCTTTTATGCACTAGGGGGAGCAATCAATAACATAGATAAAAATGAAACGGCCTTTTACTATAGAGATGCTAAATATATCATGGGCATTCAGTCTGTATGGATAGACGATAGGTATGCTAAGGGAAATCAGGAATGGGTTCGTGAACGCTTTGAAATTATTAAAAAGATGACAAAAGGTTCCTATGTGAACTTTCCCATTAGTCATCTTAAAAATTTTGAGAAAGAGTATTTCGGAGGCAATGCACAGAGGTTGAATCGAGTAAAAAGTAAGTATGATCCCTTGAATGTATTTAGGTTTCCACAGGGGTTAAAGTGAAATAGAAAATTAGGATAGATTTTAAAATGATAAAAGTAAAGTGAACACCAAATTAACACTACACCACAGTTTAGTAGTTACTACTAACTGTGGTGTAGTTTTGCTGGGGCCAGTTTAGACATCCCTCAGCTCTCACTCAGTTCCATTCAATAGCGAATAATGGTTCGATGTGAAACCCCGTATTTCTTTGCAATCTCCTGAGTGGTTCATTATGGATTATAAATATTTTATACATACAATGATTGAAGGAATAAATAGAACTCAATCACCTTCATTATCCTAAATAACAGTAGGTGAAGTTGAATTATTTTTTAGTTACTATATGAATACCTGCACTTGCAGTACCAATTAAATTAACTGGGAAGTTTACCATTATTGATGAGATATAAAATACCATTAATAAACAATCTCCAACTGATATAGATAAGGGTGAAATATTACTTGATGCGAAAGCAATTTGTCCGAAGGTTACTACTGGTAATGTTATAGGGGGAGTTAAATCAACAAAGGCACTTGTACCAGTGAACATATTACTTCCAACGGGTGCATGAAAAATTTGAGCTCGGATTGTAACAGATCCTTCTACTAAAGGTAATGATCCTAATGGAGAAAATGACGCTGAGATAGCTGTAATGTTACCATCACTAGGAACTGTGAAGGCTTCACTCGTGTTTCCATTTAAGTTAATGACATTATTTATAATCGAAACGGTATTTGCAGTACCGAACCCTATACTACTTGCAAGTCCAACTAGAGCTTGAATATGTGATGTTGAATTTCCAGTTGAGAATGCAATTATAGTGTTATCAGTAGGAGAAGAAGGGTTTATACAGTTGGTTTCTGTAGCCATAAATGGTCCGGAGTTATCGCATGCTCTAAATGTTGACAATCTACTATTATACCGACAATTATCCATACAAGAACTTATCCCCTTTCTATTTATAATATGTAGTAAAGAGTATTAGACATGAACAATCACCTTATGTATGGATATTTTAATGTAGTAAAAACACTTTCAAATGGTTCACAAATGAACAACATATACTATAGATAAGAAAGACCACATTGCGCGACAAGTGATCCTTCTTGTTTATACGTCCAATTAATTTATAGGAAACCCAGTTTTAGTCATCGCATGTATATTTAAATTCCGGATTAGTCTGAATAAAATAGCCACTTCTAACTTGCCCTGCCCAATTCTGCAGTGCTTCTTTCCATGCTACACTTTCAAAAAATTCATCTACTGTCGTTGTTTCAGAAAACCAAATTAATGGAGTGAAGGGTGCAAGGGGTCCCGCATCACCCCAAATCCCCCCAGCTTTAATAGTACTTTGTTTCACAAGAAGCAAAGGGAGCCCGTGTTGAAAAGACATGGAAGGTTCTATTTGCATGAAAGGTGAATAGGGCTCTAATTGATCCGTACGACGTGTTGGTTTTAAAAGGGCAGCTATAGTTCCGTAACTAGAGTTTACAATTCTACGGACATTTTCTAAAGTGGTGTTAGGATACTGGTCTGTATTTGGTAGTGTTCTAGGGAAAAGAAGCACCTCTTTTATTTCATTAAACATGCGAATAATGAATCGCTGCTCTTGTGATAATGGTGGTTGCGATGGTCCCAGAGTAAATAGGTTTTGGTGGCTAAAAAAAATGGGTATACGGAAAAAAGCACTCGCTGCCTCATTGAAATCATCTACAGCTTTATAAAATTGATCTATTTCATTATTAGTAGCATTTTTTCTAGTTTTATTCTCACTCAATTTTTTATCAACTCCTCTCCATAACTTATTCATAAGTTGGAAGTGAGGGGTGTGTTTACATACAAAGTTCACTATTCATTTTTGTATTCATGAATAATTTTAAATAGATATTTAATTCTAGAGTTATATTTTTTCATGAAAAAATATAATGAAGCTAATTATTCGTCTGTTCAACATTTTTGTTTCAGAAAAATCTTTATCTGCACATTTTATATTAATTTACATAAATTGTAGAAAGGAGTGTTGTTCTTATGATGAATCATGATCGAATGATTAAGGCTGTTAATATACCTAATCCATTATATCAATCATTACAGGGGAGATATTTTGTAGGACAAACTGAAGCGATTTGTTTCGGACAAGGAAAAAATGCTTGGGGTAGTTTAAGTAACCCCCATCATTCAAATGTAGATCTATTTGTCAATGCGTTTACCATAACGAATCACTCAAATCAACCTTTTGTAGCTGAAATCTGGTTTAACGCAATTCCACCTGGAAATCCAATGGTTTCGAAAAATGTGACACCTTCAAACACAGCCATTTCTCCACTTCCAAAGCCGGAGGTGAACATCAAATTTGCTGAACTTGTTAATGGACTACCTAAGAATGGAATCAATGCGTTTAAGCGAATAGTACCCCCGCAAAGTACTTTAGTTAGTGATGAAGATGGAAAATATATTTTCCCATCGGGTGAATCATTTGTCATTTTTTTAGTTGCACCAGACAATGAATATATTGAGGCAGAAGTTGCATTTGGATGGTTTGAAAAAACGGTTAGGAAAAAGAAAATTATTAACTAAAATTCGAATATTAATATTTACTTAGTTCATATTTTAATAAAAGAGTTCTGACGGTGGATGCTTAACCTTCTTACTTATAGAAGATTTTCCATTAGAAATAACTCCGAAAAAATGGAATAGCCTTGTGTATTCGCACCAAAAAAACAGGTATCTATAGGTTTCGTTTCAGGATGAATATGTACTTTGGTCAGACAGTAATGGAATAATGGTTAAACAAAACAAAGCACAGTAACTAAGAAGCGGTGCTTTGTTTTGTTTACAACACAATAATTTTTAATATCTATAAAAATTTTTATTGCAATTTCCAATCAGTGTACATAATATAAGTGTATAGTTATATAAAAATTTATTCACCTGAATTGGTTAGGTGATTTTATTTAAAATAATATATAAGTAAATAGTTATATAAGGAGTGCAGATACATGGAAAATACACTAATTGAAAAACAATTAAAAGCAGCAGCAGATTTGAATCGCATTAAATTACTTGCATGCATGAAAAATGGGGAGGTATGTGTATGTGATTTTGTGGAGGTGTTAGGAATATCACAACCAGCCGTTAGTCAGCATCTACGAAAATTAAAGGAGGCAGGCATTATTACGGAACGAAAAGTAGGGACTTGGAAACATTACCGTTTAGTAGAGGATCAAACGCCATTGATGAAGGGGATTTTAGAACAAATTCAACCTTTAAACGGGTGCAACTGTGGCACAGATTGTTGCCATATAGGAGGGACTGATCATGCGTAATGAATCTTTAACCAAACAGCTTTCTTTTCTAGATCGTTACCTTACCCTTTGGATATTCGTTGCAATGGGTATCGGTGTCGTATTAAGTATCACCATGCCCAATATCGGCGAAGCATTAGAGGCCATGTCTATTGGTACAACGTCCATACCGATTGCAATAGGGTTAATTGTTATGATGTATCCACCATTAGCGAAAGTAAAATATGAAGAAATGTGGCGCGTGTTTAAGGATTGGAAGGTGCTTTTGCTATCCCTTTTTCAAAACTGGTTACTCGGACCGTTCTTAATGTTCTTTTTAGCCATCATCTTCCTGCATGATTATCCTGAATATATGGCTGGACTCATTATGATTGGCTTAGCTCGCTGTATAGCAATGGTCATTGTATGGAACGATTTAGCCCGTGGAGACCGGGAATACGTCGCTGGACTCGTTGCTTTTAACTCCATCTTTCAAATCGTGACATATTCTATTTTTGCTTATTTTTTCTTAAATGTATTGCCTGGTTGGTTTGGTTTAGAGAATTTCCATGTATCCATTTCTATGTGGGAGATTACTAAGAGTGTACTTATTTACTTAGGTATCCCGTTTGCTGCAGGGTTCCTCACACGATGGATAGGGATTAAAACAAAAGGGAAACAGTGGTATGAAGAAAAGTTCTTGCCAAAGATTTCACCACTTACTTTAATTGCACTGTTATTTACGATTATGATGATGTTTGCTTTAAAGGGTGAGCAATTAGTAGAACTGCCACTTGATGTAGTGCGAATTGCTATTCCATTATTTATTTACTTTGTGGTGATGTTTGCTGTGTCATTCTTCTCTTCTCGTAAAGCAGGTGCTTCTTATCCTGTCACAGCAGCTCTTTCTTTTACAGCTGCAAGTAACAACTTCGAGCTAGCGATCGCCGTGGCAGTTGGCGTGTTTGGCCTTCACAGTGGCGTGGCATTTGCTGCTGTTATTGGTCCACTTGTAGAAGTACCTGTTCTCATCGGACTTGTATGGGTTGCCTTACGTTGGCAGAAAAAATACTTTAAAACCGTTGAATTGTAAGGAGCAATTTTTATGACAAATACACTTTATTTCTTATGTACGGGGAACTCATGCCGAAGTCAAATGGCTGAAGGATGGGCAAAAAAATTACTCCCTACTAATTGGACTGTAGAAAGTGCTGGGATCGAAGCACATGGCGTAAATCCGAAGGCCATTAAAGCGATGGCAGAGGTAGGGGTTGATATTTCGGATCACACATCAGATTTAATTGATTTTGAGACATTAAACAATGCCACATTAGTTGTTACGTTATGCGGTGATGCCGCTGATAAATGCCCAATGACTCCACCGCACGTACGTCGTGAGCATTGGGGATTTGAAGATCCAGCGAAAGCGACAGGAACAGATGAAGAGAAATGGACTGTATTCCAAAATGTACGTGATGCAATCGGCAAACGCATTGAGCAATTTGTAGCTGATGAGCTGTAATTGAATGGAGGATTAAAAATGACAGTGATTCATGCTAGCGTATGAACTCTAGACTATTTTATCGCTTATTTAATAGTTATTATGAATAGTAGAGAGCACACATTGAGTCAGGCCAAAGAGTTCGCTTTTGATTTTTTTGAAGAAGCCTTGGATTGTTACGGCGCTTCGACATGGTTGCAATTTAAAAGTGCTGTAAAAGAAATTGATAAACGATATGTGAAATGTGTTAATTACACATGCAAAGTTTAAACGTCTAGCTAACTGCTAGACGTAAAAAATATATTATATATAAGAGAATGCTTATATAAAGAAAAAGAGGAGAAGGTAATAATGAAAACACTAAATATAATCAACCAAAATGGCTCTTGTTGTACTACTACAAAGGATATTGAAGTACAGAAGAGTGTTAATAAATCCAACAAGAATTTACCGATTGTCATAATTGGCGCAGGTCCTATTGGATTAGCTGCAGCTGCTCATTTAGTGGAACAAAAGCAAGCATTTATTTTACTTGAGGCTGGGCGTGAAATAGCACACAATATTCGTACCTGGGGGCATGTTACACTATTTTCACCATGGCGATATAATATTAATAAAGCAGCTAAAGCTTTATTAGATGACTCCGGATGGGTAGCACCTAATTTAGATACGTTACCGACAGGACATGAATTAATTGATCTTTATTTAAAGCCTTTTTCTGAGCTAGTACAAATGAAGCCGAACATTCAGTTGAACGCAAAAGTAGTAGGGATTTCACGACAGTTGAATGATAAGATGAAGACAAAAAATCGAGTTGAACAGCCCTTTACTATTTATATTGAACAAGAGAATGACATCCGTATGATTGAGGCGAGAGCAGTTATTGATGCAACGGGTACATGGGGAAATCCCAACCCAGCAAATTCTACAGGTGTATGGCTACAAAGTGAAAAGGCATTAGCCAATCACATTGAATATGGTATCCCAGACATTGCTACGAATACTAAGAGATATGCCAATAAGAAGATTGCAGTTATTGGAGGTGGTCATTCAGCTATTAATACATTATTGGCGCTTTCGGAATTACAAACAGAGAATCCTGCAACCAAGCTAGTGTGGATTATGCGTAAAAAGTCTGTAGAAGAAGCCTATGGTGGCGAAGAAAAAGATGCATTAGCAGCCCGTGGCACACTTGGTATTCGCATTCATGAATTAGTGGATACAGGTAAGATTGAAGTAATAACACCTTTCTATATCTCACAGGTGAAGAAAGTTGAGAACATCCATATTGTTGGTGCAATGAACGGAGAACAAAAAGTATTAACAGGATTTGAAGAGCTTATTGTCAATGCAGGAAGTAGACCAGACCTTTCAATTAACAGTGAATTACGGCTTTCCATTGATTCAGCAACTGAAAGTGCGCATTCCTTAGCACCATTAATTGATCCAAATGTGCATAGTTGTGGCACAGTAAGAGCACATGGAGAAGAAATTCTACGCCAACCAGAAAAGGACTTCTATATAGTCGGAGCTAAAAGCTATGGACGTGCACCAACTTTTTTAATGGCAGCAGGCTACGAACAAGTTCGTTCCATAACAGCTTTTTTATCAGATGATGAAGAAGCTTCAAAACGTGTGGAATTGGAGTTACCTGAAACCGGTGTATGTGGAATAAATCTTGCCGGTCCATCAAATTCATGTTGTTAATGATTCCGACTGTTAGCGAAAGCTAGCAGTCCTTTTAAAATAATAAGGAGGGAATTAGGATGGACACACTCATTATTCGTAAAATGGAAAAGAAGGATTGAAAGAGGAATTACAGATTGATAAAGAAGGAATCGAAACAGGGTTGGCAACCTTTAAAATAATTGTGCCAAGTGAACAGGTAAGGGATGAAAGACAACATGCAACATTGCGTTTTGTTGCAGAAGAAGACAATAGGGTAGAGGGTTGGATTGGCATTTCCCCTGTCTCTACACGGTCGTCTTCGATGCAACATGAAAAGATAAATCGAGGAATGACGTTTATAGAATTAGGATTTCCCTAACATTGTAATGCCGCATTAACTACATCAAGTTGTATGTGTAAAAAATCGCTTGAAAAGTGCAAAATATCTCCTGAAGCAACCTGTCCTAGATTAGAAAGGGTTAGCTTTATAGATGATTATAAAAGTAAATAGCTATTCGCTACAGTGTTATATAACCCTTATCAAACTATATGGAGAAAATAATTAAAATGTGTCTTATGCTTAAAGAAGTACTTGTGTAGAAACTTTCTTAAATATAGAGCTGGGTATAGAAATAAAATTACATACAACTACGAGCTTTTAAATGGCGGAAAATTTGGTATTATTTTGGTTTGGTGGTCTGTTTTTTTGAAATGAGGAGATATTATTTTTTAATGGGTATGGGCGTGATTATTTCAATAGCTGCCGTGATGGCTTGTGGCAAAAATAAATAATGTTTTAAGAAATAGTACTAAATTCACTACATATTCATTTTAGATAAATTTCCAAAACCAAATTTTGAAATCAATGAAATATTCTTTAAACAGCTATTTATGCAATACATAAACAGGTCTACTATAAGTACTTTTCAAGAGTATGCTGAGTGTGTACTCAGCATAGAAACCTGTATATTAGACACTTTAAAACTACATTTTTTTATCGTTCATATACTTTAAATAACAGGCATTACAGCTAAAAGGAGTGGGATGATGTTTTTCTTAACATGTGAACGTCAGGAAGTATTCAACGCAGCACAAACATATCCATTTGAAGAGGAGTTCGATGGCGAATTTGAAGATCATTTATACGAGTATTTAACTGCGTATATAGATGTCTTACCACAAAAGTTTCAATCCGGAATGATTGAACGAACTCTATTTGGAAATGATACTTTAATGAAAGAGTTTCAAGAGTGGTGCAATGTGACAATGGAGCAGTTCATAACTATGAGTAATGCTATTTATGAAGAGCGTGAAGCAATTGTGGAAAGCTTTCATTCGTCTGCAAAAACTGTTTTTTCACAATCATTGCACGATGGAGAAATTTTGAATGCTGAGCAACAAGGAAATAATTTTATGCTTTTATTAGATATGAGTAACGGGTTTACAGTCGAGTCAATGGTCCAATTAGTTTTTCATGATGCCCATATAGAGGGTTATCTTGAAGGCTATTACGTGTATGACGAACTAATAAAGTTTGAAGGTAGATATGCCTTACGAGTTTTATCTAGCTTTGGTAGCCCTTATGCTGAATGTACGATTTTCTTCAAAGATGTGACAGCAAAATACTTGTATCGTCCTGCAGTTTATATTGAACCAGGAGGAGTCGCTACGTGGGATGATTATGTTATTGCACTAAACCTAGATGATAAACATTATATTGTAAAAGATACGCATTTTGTAGAGATTAATATGGCTAATATTTCGCAATCGGATAATGGGATTTTTGCTGGAGGAGTATTACTAGGTGATACTTTTGAGGAGGCAAGAGAGCGGATTTATTGTGCTACTTATGAAGATCCATATGCTCATTTTAGTGAGCCTATACCGGCTGATGAGCTGTTATCTGCTATGTTTGATTTAGACCAAAATATACGTGTGCGTGCCTTCAACACAATCTTTGCATTAGGAAAGGATGCCGCATATATCGCTAATGATGTGCTTCGTAAAGTCGATATAAACACAGATGAAAATATGTATTTTAATATTATTGCCAACCATTTCAATCAACTCGGTTGTTTAGAGGAGGATGTAAAACTGAAATGGCATAGTGAATAAGAAGAGTGCTGTTCAAAACGTTCAGTGATTGAACAGCCTTTTTTAGTATTATGGATAGTTGACACAACCAATCCCTCCTCCATGCCAAAAAAGAAATTAAAACATGGTAAAATATAGAATGGTATATAGTGAGTAAATGACGTGATGAATTGTATTCAAAAATCTAATGTGAGGAGGAAAATACATATGGCGAGGAAGAGAAAAACGTTACCGAAAAATTTTAGTGAACTAATTGAAGCAGGTGATATTGCGGCATTACAAGCGGTATTTACCAAATGCGAGCTAGATGCATATGGCGGTTATAGTAAAACAACAGCCTTAAGCTTTTTCGATGTACCGGATGAATTGGTTCGCTGGCTGGCGGAACAGGGAGCAAATATAAATGCGAGAGACAATTACAAAAGAACAGCTTTACATAATCAGGCAATAAATTGGCGGGGGAATATTGAATTGCTTCTTGAGTTAGATGCGGATATAGAAGCCTTGGATTATCAAAATGAAACACCTTTATTTGCTGCGGCTGCTTTTTTTAAACCAAATGCGGTGCGCACATTGGTTTCTAAAGGAGCAAATATAAGAGCGGTAAATATGTTGAATGAGACGCCTTTGGACAAAGCTTTAGCAGTATGTAGAAATATAAATATTGTTGATCTAGTGGAAGTTTCTGAGATTTTTTTGAGCGCAGGTATAGTTGTAACGCCGGAAATGAAAAATTCTATCAAGCGAATTGGAAAAGACTTTGAATTCCATAGAGAAGGTTTTAATAAAGAATATTTGAAAGAAACGGATGAGGCACTTTCCCGTCTTTATGAGCTATTTGATGTTTCACCTGTAGAGAAGCGAAAAACGCATGATGGTAAGTCTAAAATAACAGTATGTACAAAGGGCTGGCAGGCACAACATAATGAACTTTGGGATTTACTAATTGCTTCGCAAGGACATGCCCAAACTGTACAAGGAGAGGTTATTCGTATTACTGGTAAAGTCTCATACGAAATTTTACATAATGGCGGCATCAACTGGGATAATGATTTTCGTAAAATGCTCAAAAGTTTGAACCATTACATTAGCTTAGGTACACCATTACATCCCGCTGCACTTCAGGAATCTATCACTTTAGCGAAAGAACTTTACAAAGGTGATGGAGATAAGGAGCCTGCGAGACTATGCGAGTTAGCAGTGCAATGGGTACTTAGCAATCCAAATCCAATTATTTTAGAACAGCCCGAATATAAGCGCTAACATATTTAAAGAATCCAATAACCATTTTTATAAACAATACTATCCCCTTTTTCTAAGCACTTAACGGCAATGAAGGGCTTTGGAAAATTACCCCTTAGTTGCATAAACGGACCTTTTTTATATTGTAGAAATAATAATGTAAAGCTTATAATTTAATTAGGTGATTAAAATGACGATACGACATAAAAAGATAATCAATTTCTATAATAGGCGTATACGGTTCAATAAATATCGTAAAAATACACCCAGCGTAATCTTTATTGCCGGGTTAGGCGATAGCCATGAAACATGGAAAAAGGTCCAAGATCGAATATCGGAAGAAACGTCCACCTTGTCCTATGACAGGGCGGGTATTGGCAGGAGTCAAGACGTAGCTGTTCCGCGAACTTGCTGTGATCTTGTTGAGGAGCTCTCCGAATTGGTACAAGCGCTTGATGTGGAGAAGCCTTATATATTAGTAGGCCATTCCTTTGGTGGATTGGTCGCCAGATTGTATACCAGTCTTTATCCGCTGGACATCTGTGGTATGGTTTTGGTTGACGCTGCACCGGAATATAAAGAACTTGCCTATGAAAAGGTTCTACCAGAAAATCTACTTGCAGGAAATAGGGAATATTTCGAGAACCCTATGTTAAATAGTGAGAAAATTGATAAAATACAGAGTTATAAGCAAATCGTTGATTATTCAAACCAAAGTGATATCCCTCTCTCAATTATTACAAGAGGTTTACCCGATACTAATGAAAATGAAGGTGGATGGCCCTCACAAGAAATATTAGGAATTGAACAAAGTCTACAAGCAGAATTCCAATGGCTGTCAACGTCTAGTAAGTTCCGGATTGCTAGTCGTAGTGGACATTATATACATCATGATGAGCCTGATATTGTAATAGAAGAGATTATATTCATGTTAAAGGAGATGGGAAAATGAGCGACATAAGGTTTAAACTTATGGAGGATTTACAAAGAATTGAGGAGAATGCGTATCAGTTAGGCGAAGGTGAGCAGCATCAAGATTTCTTACCTTTGTTACTTCAATATATCGGTGATCCTCAGCCAGAATTGCGGGATAACTTGATTTATCCGATGTTTTATATGTGGATTAAGGAAGAGAATAGGTTCAGTGAAGAGGAGTTGCGTAGTCTCTTAACTGTTCTGACGGATGAGAACCATTTGTTCTATAAAATTGGCAGTGAGGAGGATCAGTCAGTTTTTACAAGGACGTTTTCTGCCTTGCCTATCGCTTTGATTATACAACGCCACAGACAGAATCCATTTTTAACTCAAGAAGAAATTGAGCAATTAATGCGAGACATGCTCCGTTATTACAAGGAGGAGAAGGATCTGCGGGGTTACCTTTCAGTAGGAGGCTGGGCTCACAGCGCGTCTCACGGTGCAGATGTTTTTGTTGAGCTGGTGCAGTGCGAGGAGAGCAGCGTTGCAATGCTACGTGAGGTGCTTGTCGCTATATCTAGCATGCTCCATAATGGAATACATATTTTTAGTGATGAGGATGATGAGCGGTTGGTCAATATCGTGGATACAATGATTGACAAAGAATTACTTCCACATCAAGAAATTGCTGATTGGATTAGCTGCTTAGCGCAATGCTGCAATTTGCCGAGAAGTCGCAGTCAGGTGATTGCTCGCGTGAACAGCAAGAATTTTTTACGCAGTCTCTATTTCAGAAGGGGACAAGATAGCCGAGGAAATGAGCTTAATACTGCCATACTTGGCACTGAGGCAAAATTAAACAGGTTTTCTATCAGTTAAAGGATTAAGGGGTTGTCCTAATCCTTGGATTTGGCTGAGAAGCGCTGTTTTTTGTTACATGGATGGCTAATGGAGTAGAATAATTGAATTAGGCTAAATTGCTACATTCAATTTTAGTATCGAGGAATTACGCTTTGTAGAATTAGAATTTTTCGAACATTGTAATGCCGCATTTTCTTAAACTACAACAAGTGGTATGTGTAAAAAATCGCTTGAAAAGTGCAAAACATATCCTGAAGCAACCCGTCCTAGATTAGAACGGGTTAGCTTTACAGGGATTATAAAATATTACTTCATCTGGTGGTTGTGTCTTTCTCCAGCCATAAAACTGCATATCGTCTTTTGATCATATAAATCATTTCTATTCCCACCTTTCCTGTTTTTTAAAATTACAACATTAATATTGACGAATACGAATATAATTTTCTACTTTTCTTCTGTTCTCTTCAAAGATTTTTTTCGCATTTTCATGTTGAAGTGCTTTTTCAATAGAAATCTCACGTTTTGTAATAGTTATCGTAAGAGCAAAAATGTTTAACATCATTTATTATCACCTCCTTAAATTACCATGAGGAATGAAAAAAACCGCAGAGAGACTCCTCTACGGTGAAAAAAGACACAAAAATACCGCAGGGGCACACTTCTCCCTGCGGTATGGGTATACTTAATTACAAAAAACTTAAGCGATCCATTCCGATCTGGTCGAATGTGTGATTTTCATTTTTACTGAAGTTGTAACTACCAATGACATTAATTTAGCGATAACGAACATTTCATTCGACCTCCTTAAGAATTTTTTACTTTGTAAGTATATCATTTTTTAAGTTGTTTGTAAACAACTTTTACTAAGAATTCCTGATTGTGTAAAAGTCTAGAAAAATTCTTTGCTGCTTTACATTGTTAGTTATCTGATTTTTTGGGGTAGCGAATAGTAGAAATAGTAGTCTTAAAGCCAACAAACATCATTAAGGCATTATCACTAAGGGTAAGGGTCAAGTTGTTGACAATTAAAAACAAAGTAAATAGATAAATTTTTATATAAAAACAATTTCTACTATTCTGAAATATATGGTATAGTAGGGGTATAACTGAATATAGTGTAAGAAATGGTGCCAGATGAAAGTTTGGCTTAAAAGGGAAGTCGGTGCAAATCCGACGCTGTCCCGCAACTGTAATTCGGAGCAAATCACAAATGCCACTGGGAAACTGGGAAGGCTGTGAGACGTGTTGATGAGAAGCCAGGAGACCTGCCAATTTCTAGTACACACCAAATACCTACGTGGAAATAGGTGGTGAATAGTGACCAATAGGCACTGTGCGAAAACAGATGATGTATACGGAAGTTCTTTTTTTTTCGTATTGTTTTTGTATTAATAATTTTACTATGCAGCCATTTTCCAAAAAGGAGAATGGCTTTTTATCATGCTAATATTGCAAAGTGAAGCCCACTGGTTTTCATATAGGGCAACGAAACTAGCATGTGGATAACCAAATTTGTAGAGCAAGCTAGAAGTAAATTTTTTTGATGAAAGGGAGATGAAAGATGACTTATACTAGTACACTCATTGGCTACCCATATATCGGAGATGATCGCGAATGGAAGAAGGCATTAGAAGCATTTTGGCGTCAAGAACTAACGGAAGAGGATTTTCAGGCTACACTAAAAAGTATTCGTTTATCAAGAATTGAAAAGCAGCTACAACTCGGCATAGATGTGGTGACAGTAGGAGATTTCACATTGTACGATAGAATGTTGGATACTGCCTTAATGTTCGGCTTAGTACCGAAGCGCTTTAACTGGCAAGGTGGAAGGGTAGATTTACATACCTACTACAGTGTAGCGAGAGGAAATCATTCAGCAGTAGCTAGTGAAATGACCAAATGGTTTAATACCAACTATCACTACATTGTTCCTGAGTATGAAGGACAACCGTTGCAGCTAACAGAAAATAAGGTATTAGCAGACTTTTTAGAGGCAAAGGAAGCGTTCGGTATTATGGCGAAGCCGACACTTATTGGCCCCTATACATTTTATAAGCTCACTAAGGGCTACAATAAATTAACGCAGGTCGAATACTTATTAGCCTTAATACCTCTCTATGCCCAGATTATTCAAGAATTAGTAGATGCAGGTGCCGAATGGATTCAAATAGAGGAGCCTTCTTTAGTGACGACACTTGACTCAGCAGAACTGAAGCTAGTTCAAGAAATCTATGCTCAATTGATGATGACAGTTCCAGCAGCAAAACTAATGCTACAAACATACTTTGAAGCATTATGCTCCTATGAAACATTAATTACACTGCCTGTACAAGGATTTGGCTTAGATTTTGTACATGGCTATAAAGGGAATATGGAGTCACTTCGACAATATGGTTTCCCTCCAGATAAAGTTTTAGCCATTGGGGTGGTCAATGGTCGTGATATATGGCGTTCAAACCTAGCGGAAGCGAATGCCATGATTCAAGCAATTGAAAAACTAAGTGATGCTAAGGAATTGTGGATTCAACCTTCAAGTAACCTGCAACATGTACCAATATCTACTTCATTTGAAAAGAAGTTGGACCCTGTTCTCAAACAAGCACTGGCGTTTGCCGATGAAAAAATCGAAGAGATTACTGAGCTAACTAAATATAGAAAGGGTCAAAACGGAACTCGACGTCATAATTTCTCAGAAAGTATGAAAGCCATTGAAGCACTAAAAAATCATCCGATTCGTCAAAATAAGATGATCCAGCAAGCCGTTCAATCCGTCTCCACAAAGGATTTTGAGCGACATAGTGATTTTAGTCAACGTCAAAAATTACAGCAGCAGGCGTTAGCCTTACCACTATTCCCTACAACAACAATCGGTAGCTTTCCTCAATCTGATGAGGTGAAGAGAAATCGGAATGCTTGGCGAAAGAAACAAATATCGAATACAGACTATGAAGCATTTATTGAACTGGAAACAAAGCGCTGGATTCACTTGCAGGAGGATATGGATATAGATGTACTGGTTCATGGAGAATTTGAACGGACAGACATGGTCGAGTATTTCGGTGAAAAACTGACGGGCTTTGCCTTTACTGAAAAAGCATGGGTGGTTTCGTATGGTTCTCGCTGTGTGAAGCCTCCGATTATTTATGGAGATGTTGAATGGACTTCATCCATTACCGTGAAAGAGTCAGCGTATGCCCAAAGCTTAACGAAGCGCTTTGTCAAAGGGATGCTGACAGGGCCAGTGACCATTTTAAATTGGTCCTTTGTACGTGATGATATTTCTCGGAAAGATGTGGCCTATCAAATTGCTTTAGCACTTTGTAAGGAAGTGAAAGCACTAGAAACGGCAGGTATCTCCATTATTCAAGTGGATGAACCAGCACTAAGAGAAGGGCTACCTCTTCGTAAAGAAAATTGGGGGGCTTACCTAGACTGGGCAATCAATGCCTTCAAACTTGCTACCTCGAGTGTAAAAGATACAACACAAATTCATACACATATGTGTTACTGCGAATTTAACGATTTCATAGAACCCATTAGTGCGCTAGATGCTGATGTGATTTCTATTGAAACATCACGAAGCCATGGAGAGCTTATTTCTTCACTTCAAGTGCATCCTTATACAAAAGGGATTGGATTAGGTGTATACGATATTCATAGTCCACGTGTGCCGAGTGAGGGAGAAATGTTAGCCATCATGAGAGATAGTTTACAAGTTTTAGACAAACATCAATTTTGGATTAATCCGGACTGTGGCTTAAAAACAAGGAAAGAGCCAGAAACAATAGCGGCTTTAGCTAATATGGTGGCTGCTACCAAACTATTGCGTCAGGAGGTGAAGGAATCTATATCGAGATAACGAGAGATAAAAGGAGTTAAGCAAAGATCAGGTTATCTGCCTGGTCTTTTTGTATCTGTTTATTATATTCAGAAAATAAAATTGACGTGAACATTTGAGCATGTTATGTTTATTACTAATTTCAAATATTGCATTACAAGTTTGAATGAAATTATTTTTCGTTCGATTAAAAGGAAAATGGGTGTAAATCCCATGCTGTCCCGCAGCTGTAAATGAGGAGTTTTGTTTCGATGACCACTGAGTTTTTTCTTGGGAAGGTGAAGCAAAATGATGATTCATAAGCCAGAATGCCTGCTTGTAAGAAGATTCATTGATGATCTACGAAAGATAGGGAGATGGATGGTAGCTTACGTATTGTAGGTTTATCTGTCCTTATTCTTGTAGAATAAGGTTTTTTTATGCCTTCTTTCTATTCAATTTGTAGATATGAACAGGGAATAGAGATAGGAGATAAAAAATGAGATGGACGAAGTATTTACTGCCTTACATGCTTGTTTTGACCTTCAGTTTTCTTGCAGGTTGTACAAGCACGGAAAAAGACAAAGGAAACTCAGCATCAACTGAACAGACAGATGAAAAAATGATTACGATTGGTTGGCCATTAGATGTAGGCCCATTAAACCCCCATACATATTTACCAAATCAGATGACTGCTCAAGCAATGGTTTATGAATCTTTAGTGGCGTATAACGATGATGGGACAATTACGCCAAAGCTAGCAGAAAGCTGGGTCATCTCAGAGGATAAAACTGCTTATACGTTCCATTTACGCAAGGATGTTAACTATTCGGATGGGACTGCCTTTAATGCTGATAATGTGATTCGCAATTTTGATGCGGTATTAGCGAATCGTGACATGCATTCTTGGATGGGCATGGTCAACCATATAAAAGAGGTCGTCAAAGTAGATGAATCAACAATACGTTTGCAATTAGACGAACCGTATTACCCTGTGTTAAACGAATTAGCCTTTGTCAGACCATTCCGTTTTTTAGGGGATAATGGCTTCCCAGACGGCGATAAGACAAATGATTCCATTCAATCAGCTATTGGCACAGGGCCATGGGTTTTAACCGACTATAAAAAAGATGAATATGCTTTATTTAGCCGTAATGAACATTATTGGGGAGAAAAGCCTCTCGTAGATAAAATAAAGGTTAAAATCATCCCAAATTCGGAATCCATTTCGTTAGCCTTTGAAAATGAAGAATTAGATGTCATTTATGGGCGAGGGGTTATTAGTTTAGATAACTATACGTATTTAAGAGATAGTGGCAAATATAGAACAGCTACATCTGAGCCACTGTCTACGAAAGCATTACTGTTCAATACACAGTCTGGACCGTTAGCTGAGCTAAAGGTTCGACAAGCAATGCAATATGCTATCAATAAGGAACAAATGGTAGAAAGCATTACACATGGTACAGAAAAAGTGGCTAACACGCTATTTTGGGAAGCAATTCCATATGCCAATATTGATTTAGCCCCCATTATATATAATCCTGAAAAAGCACAGAAATTGCTAGAGGAAGCTGGATGGACGCTACAGAAGGGTGAAAAAATTCGTTCAAAAAATGGTCAACCCCTTACATTAGATTTAATCTATATTGCTACTGATGCCATTCAAAAACCTATGGCAGAGTTAATGCAGGGCGAGCTAGCGAAAATAGGCGTACAGTTAAATATTGAAGGCGCCGATGTGATGGTCGGTCTGCAAAAATTAATGGATGATCAGGTTGATATTAACTTCTGGCGAACTAATGGACCGCCGACTGATCCACATAGCTTTGCAAATGAATCAGCTACACCAAATGCTAGTGGTGTTTATGAAGCAAAATTAGGCTTACCAAATACTCAAGAAATCGATACTAACATACATCAATTATTAGTCGGGACCGATGAAGAAGAACGCGTGCAGCTATACACGGATATTTTAACAATGTTCCACAAACAAGCATTGTTCTATCCAATATCGTATGAAACGAATCAAGTTATTTATCAACCATATATGAAGGATTTTGCACCACGTGCTTCTGAGTATGACATTCCATATGCACAAATGGATAAAGAAAACTAAGTATGAAAGAGAGAGTGTGTCGAACCAGGACAACTCTCTTTTTATCATCGGATGAAATAGGAAGTGACGACATGTACGAATCGACTTGGATGTTTTGTGTAAAAAGAATTCTCACACTTCCATTTGTATTAGTAGGCGTATCTATTCTGACCTTTGTGTTTATTCGTTTCGTACCAGTAGAACCAGCAGAGGTCATTCTTCGACTTGCAAGAATAGCCCCAACACCAGAGGCTATACAAGCTTTACGAGAAGAATTAGGGACAGATAAGCCTTTTATCATGCAATATCTGCTATGGGTAAAAGGCGTTTTACAGCTAGACTTTGGGACATCTTTTGTTAGTAAATTACCCGTTGGTGATGAGCTATTTGCTAAGCTACCCGCTACCATCGAATTAGCTTTAGTAGCATTTATCCTTATTTTAACCTTTAGTATTCCGTTAGGGGTTGTGAGTGCATTATATAAGCATTCCTTTATCGATAAAATCATTCGATTATTTACAGTCCTAAGTGTTTCCATTCCAACATTTTGGTTAGGGTTTATCCTACTTTATCTATTCAGTTTAAAACTTGGGATTTTTCCGACGAATGGAAAAGGTTCAGGAGCACATTTAGTTTTACCAGCTTTCACATTAGCTTTACCTACAATCGGATTGTTCTCACAGTTTATCCGCTCTGCCATCATTGAAGAATACGAGCAGCCCTATGTAAAATATGCACAGCTTAGAGGCTTAAAAAAATCGGTCATTCTCATCCGACACGTGGGGAGGAATGCTGCCATACCGATATCAACTTTGTTAGGGATGACACTCGGAAATTTGCTAGGTGGGGCTGTCATTGTAGAGCAAGTATTTAGTTGGCCTGGACTCGGTAGATATTTAATAGAATCCATAACGAATCGTGATTACCCCGTTGTACAATGCTATGTGTTGGTGATCGCTGTCATCTATGTGCTCGCCAATCTAGGCACAGATGTATTGCATCGTTTATTGGATCCTCATCTGATGATGAAGAATAGGAGAGAGTAAAGTGAACTTAGAACGTATACATATGAGAAGATTTATGAGTCTCACTATACTAATCATCATTGGTTTACTAGGACTGTTTGCCCCACTCATGATGCCTCATGACCCTTTAGCAGTTGATATTTCTAAGAATTTTCTAGCACCTTCATGGGACTATCCATTAGGAACAGACCATTTAGGAAGATGTGTCTTCTCACGATTGCTTTTAGGGATTCGGTATTCTTTAGGTGCGGCGCTCGTCATACAAATAGTTGCTATTGTAGTAGCGATCCTGTTGGGCGCATGGGTCTCTTTAAAAAGAGGTATAATAGATGCGCTATTTATTCGGATATGCGATATTTTATTAGCTTTTCCAACACTTGTACTAGCATTTGGGCTTTTAGGTGTATTAGGGCCAAGCTTAAAAAATGTGTTAATCGCACTTATTTTGACACAGCTTATTTATTATTCAAGACTAATTCGAAGTTTATTTATCGGCATGAATGAAAAGGATTTTATTCTAGCGGCAAGAATAAGCGGTACTACAGGTGTGAAATTAATTATTCGTCACTATCTCCCTCATGTTTGGCCTCCTATTGTAACGATTGTTGCATTAGATATGGGAAAGGTTATTTTAGAGATTGCAGGCTTTTCCTTTATAGGGCTTGGCGTGCAGGCTCCCACTCCTGAGTGGGGAATGATGGTAAATGAAGGGAAGCAATATATCCGCCAACATCCCGAATTAATGCTATATCCTGGGCTTACTATCGTTCTAGTTGTCCTAGTATGTAATGTTTTGGCAAGTAGTTTAAAGACGCCTGACCAGTAAAGGGGAAGTTATGAAGAAAGTTTTAGAAGTGAAAGACTTATCGGTCAAAATTGGAGAACAAAATATTTTAAACGCCATTCATCTGACAGCCTATCAAGGCCGCGTTTTGGGGATTATTGGCGAAAGCGGTAGTGGGAAAACCATGCTTTGCCAAGCTATCATGCAAGCCTTACCGTCTAGAGCGCAGATTATCAAAGGGCACATATTCTACCATCAACAAGATTTATTGAAGATAAATGCTGCTCAAATGAGAGCTTATCGTGGAAGACATCTATCTATTATTATGCAAAATCCTTCGACTGCCTTTGACCGTGTGCAAACCATTGAAAGTCATTTTCGTGAATCATTAAAGGCTCATTTTGTTATAACTAAAAATGAAATTAGACAAATTGCTATGGAAAGCATGTCAAAAGTTAATTTACCTAATCCCGAGAAACTTTTACACTATTATCCATTCCAATTAAGTGGGGGAATGCTACAGCGTGTAATGATTGCTTTGTCACTCGCAATTCAAGCCTCGGTATACATAGCTGATGAGCCAACGACAGCTCTTGATACAGTCAACCAAAAACAGGTATTGACATTATTTGATCGGATTCGCCTGGAAACACAGGCAGCCATACTTCTTGTGACGCATGATTTAGGCGTTATTGCTGAACTAGCTGATGATGTAGCCGTGATGTATAAGGGGGAACTAATTGAACAAGCGAATGTCTATGATTTTTTTGATGCACCACAGCATCCTTATACAAAGAAACTATTACAATCCCGAATGATGTTTTAGAGGTGAAAAAATTGAAGCTACTAGAAGTGAGAAATATTGAGAAGAACTATGCACATAGACCGTTCATATTCAAGCGAAGACAGGATGCTCCTGTATTACAGAAAGTATCATTTTCACTTCAGGAGGGGGAATGCTTAGGCATTGTTGGACAAAGTGGCTCAGGAAAAAGCACATTGGGCCGAATTATATTAGGAATGGAAAGGCCAACAGCCGGTGAGGTTCTATTTCAAGGGGTTAATCTTTATGATGCCACTAGCCAACAGAAAAAAATGATACGGAGAGATTTACAAGCAGTCTTCCAAAATAGCTATCATTCATTAAATCCAAAGCACACTATTTTTCAAATTTTAGAGGAACCGTACCTAAATTTCGAGCATTATAGCTCAGCTGAGAGACACTATAAGGTAAAGGAATTACTTAATCATGTAGAGTTAGAAAAATCTATTGCCGAAAAGTATCCTTCCCAGCTTAGTGGGGGACAACAACAGCGTGTGAACATTGCAAGAGCGCTTGCCTTACATCCAAAATTAATTGTTTTAGATGAACCCATTAGTAGTTTAGATATGATTTTGCGAAAACAAATCATTCAATTACTGCAGACACTACAAAAGGATTTGCAACTTGCATACATTTTCATTTCTCATGACTTACAGGCTACACGCTTTATTTCAGATCGCATCCTCGTCATGCAAAATGGTCAGCTAGTAGAGGAAATCATGAAAGGTGAACCATTTAAGCATTCCGCATCACTTGAGCTATACAACGCGATTTTGCCCAGTCACCCTCGCGAAAGAATTCACAAGAATACTAGTTTGGAATGATCTGAAATGTCTTTGCGAAGAAAGTCCTTATTAAAATTCTTACATTGTTATTTGGAAAGCTTCGTAAAGGAGCTTTCGAACCCCCATATTTTGCCCTCTAGGTTGTTTAAGAGAGCGACCGTCCTCTGTTCCATATTATTCGGAAGTTCTTCCTTACTGAAATAAGTGAGGCTTAAGCTCTCACCATCCTTCATTTCCAATACACCCCTTACATGTTTAGCTCTATAAAGGTGAATGACTGTATAGATTTCATCGCCATTCGGATAACAGTAGTAATAATCAGGTCCTGAAAAAACACCGATAAACTCAAACTCTTTAGCCACGAGACCAGTTTCCTCATAAAGTTCACGAGCAGCAACCTGCTCTAATGTTTCGTTTATTTCCATTGAACCGCCAGGTAATCCCCAATCCAACGTATCTGAACGATGTTGAAAGAGTATTTTCTTATCATCATTAACAACAAGAACTGTCGAACCAACGCTTATAATTGGTCTATTACCGATAAGCTTTCTTAATTCAGTTATATAGCCCATCCCGTCACTCCTCGTTTCATCGTAATGCAAAACAAATCGCTTTTTTAAAGCAGGCTTCATAAATATAGCTCCATTGGGATTGATTAACAATCTTTTTTTGAGCGAAATAATGCTTAAATATGCAGAATAGTTCGTCAAAAATGAAAAATAGCTTTTTATAATCAGTCTTTTCTGAATTTTACCTATATTGATTGTTTGGAAACCTCTATGTTAAGGTAAAAAGACAAATTGAATATGCTAAATTTTGGTGGTTCAAATGGGTTTGATTCCATTTGATTAAAAGGGAAGTTGGTGTGAGTCCAACACTGTCCCGCAACTGTATGTAGGAGTTCCATAACGAGACCACTGTTTTGTTCTTCAAAACGGGAAGGTGTTATAGGAACGTTGATGATAAGTCAGGAGACCTGCCACTAAATAAGCATCAATTGACCTACGAGGATAGGGAGGTGTTAGCTACTGTATGATGATTGTGAATGGATGTAAGTTCACTGTTTTTTGTTCTGTCATACTTTTGTAGATTAACAACTTCTAAAGGATAGAAGTTGTTTTTTTGTTGTTCTTTCGAGTTTGAATGGTAACGCTTACAAGAATGATTAAACAAAGGGGTTGTAATCTATGGAGTTAACGTATTCACCAGGTCTTGATGGAGTTATTGCTGCGGAAACAAAACTGTCTTTCTTAGACGTAGTAGGCAGTCAAATTGTTATACGTGGCTATGATTTGATTGAACTATCTCAGCGATACGCCTATTTAGATATTGTCCATTTATTATTGCACGGAAACCTACCAACTACTGAGCAACAAGCTGACGTACAGGATAAATTGAAAGAAAACTATCACGTTCCACAAGAGCTTTTTCAAATTTTCAACTTATTACCAAATGGGACACATGCGATGGACGGCCTTCGAACTGGAATTTCAGCGTTAGCAGGGTATGATCAGCACATCCATGATCGTTCGACTGAAATGAATGTAACACGAGCATATCGACTTTTAGGTGGAATGCCCAACATCGTTGCGAATAGCTACCGTGTATTAAATGGTCAAGATGTTGTAGAACCGGATAGTCAGCTTTCTTATAGTGCTAATTTTTATTACATGATTACTGGAAGAAAACCAACACCATTAGAAGAGGGAATTTTTGACCAATCACTTGTTTTATATAGTGAACATGAAATGCCGAATTCGACCTTTGCTGCTCGTGTTATTGCCTCCACACAATCCGATCTGTATGGTGCTCTAACTGGTGCTGTCGCATCATTGAAAGGAAATTTGCATGGTGGGGCGAACGAGGCAGTCATGTATATGCTGCTTGAAGCTAAGACTGTGGAGGGCTTTGAAGCGATGCTGAAAAACAAGCTCAAAAATAAAGATAAAATAATGGGCTTTGGCCATCGTGTCTATATGAAAAAAATGGACCCAAGAGCGCAGATCATGAAAGAAGCTTTGTATAAACTATGCTTGGAGCAAGGGGATGACTGCTTATATCACATGTGCGAAGCCGGTGAAAAAGTGATGGTGGAGGAAAAAGGCTTGTATCCAAATTTAGATTATTATGCTGCGCCCGTGTACTACATGCTGGGCTTACCAATTGAATTATATACGCCTATTTTCTTTGGCTCTCGAACGATCGGTTTATGTGCACATGTGATCGAACAACATGACAATAATCGATTATTTAGACCTCGTGTTCATTATATAGGCGAGCGTCATAACCTTGAAGAATTGTCGGTATAATCAAGTTTTAACAACTCGCCATAGAGCTGATGGACATTCTGACCAATGCCCATCAGCATACTAGTATATCAAATTCATACCTTGAAAGGAAGATATAGATGATTAAAACGAATGAAAAAACGATGACAGACCAGCTTCTTATTGATATTGCGGATTACGTATTAAACACAAAGATTACGAGCGAAGAAGCTTACGAAACGGCTCGATATGTTTTATTGGATACGTTAGGTTGTGGCATTTTAGCTTTACAATATCCTGAATGTACAAAACTTCTAGGTCCTGTAGTACCAGGTACAGTCGTTCCAAATGGTACTCGTATTCCAGGAACATCCTATGTCCTTGATCCAGTTAAAGGTGCCTTTAATATCGGTTGTATGATCCGTTGGTTGGATTATAACGATACATGGTTGGCGGCAGAATGGGGGCATCCTTCTGATAATCTTGGTGGTATTTTAGCTGTAGCTGATTATTTGAGTCGTGTACGTGTTGCAGAAGGGCAAGAGCCTCTCCAAATGAAAGATGTTTTAGAAATGATGATTCAAGCCCATGAAATACAAGGAATACTTGCACTCGAAAATAGCTTAAATCGTGTTGGCTTAGATCACGTTTTATTTGTCAAAATAGCGACAACAGCTGTTGTTACAAAGGCTTTAGGGGGCACTCATCAAGAGATTGTCAATGCTCTATCAAATGCTTGGATTGATAATTCAAGTTTAAGAACCTATCGACATGCTCCTAATACGGGATCAAGAAAATCATGGGCTGCTGGCGATGCTACAAGCAGGGCCGTACAACTAGCAATGATGGCTGTGAAAGGGGAAATGGGCTATGCAACTGCATTATCTGCACCAGGCTGGGGATTCCAAGATGTGCTCTTTCATAAGCAAGAATTAAAGCTTGCGAGACCACTTGCATCTTATGTTATGGAAAATGTCCTCTTTAAAGTTTCATATCCTGCAGAGTTTCATGCTCAAACGGCTGCAGAATGTGCCGTTCATTTGCATGCTGAAGTAAAAAATCGCCTAGCTGATATTGACCGCATAGAAATTACAACACATGAATCAGCCATGCGAATTATCGATAAAGAAGGGCCTCTTCACAATCCTGCAGATCGAGATCACTGCCTTCAATATATTACAGCGATTGGTCTTATTTATGGTGACATTACCGCAAATCACTATGAAGATGAGGTGGCGGCAGATCCACGAATCGATGACTTGCGTAATAAAATGGTTGTTGTGGAAAAAGGCCAATATACAATCGACTATTTAGACCCTGATAAACGATCCATTGCGAACGCTGTTCAAGTTTATTACAAAGATGGTACATCAACTGAGCTAATTGAGTGTGAATATCCTTTAGGACATCGTTTCCGCCGTGAGGAAGCATTCCCTCAGATTATTGATAAATTCCAGCAAAACCTTCGTACGCATTATGCTCAAAAACAACTCAATAAAATAAACGATGTTTGTGTAAATAAAGAGCTGCTTGAACAAATTGCTGTTCATGAATTTGTTAATCTATTTATTTAATTTAGATGGATTCCGAACGCAATAAAGAGGAGGTATTTAAAAATGACATGGATTGTCCAAGAAGCAAAGACACAAAAACAATTAGCTGAACAATTTAAAGCTCATATCGCTCGTTCAGCTATTTTGCAAATACCAGGGGTACATGATGCAATGGCTGGTTTGATGGCTAAAAAAGTTGGCTTTGAGGCATTATATCTTTCTGGTGCCGCTTATACAGCGAGTAGAGGTTTACCAGACTTAGGGATGATTTATTCAAATGAGATAGCCCAGCGTGCTAGTGATATTATTCGGGCTACAAATTTACCGATGCTAGTGGACATTGATACGGGCTTTGGTGGCGTATTAAATGTTGCCCGTACTGCTCGTGAAATGCTAGAGGCAGGGGTTGCTGCCGTACAGCTAGAGGACCAAAATCTTCCTAAAAAGTGTGGACATTTAAATGGCAAAACTCTTGTTCCAAAGGAGGAAATGATTCAAAAAATAAAAATGATTAAACAAATAGCCCCTACATTAATGATTGTTGCTCGCACGGATGCAAGGTCTGTTGAAGGCTTAGAGCAGGCTATACTAAGAGCCAAAGCATATGTTACTGCTGGTGCAGATGTTATTTTTCCAGAGGCATTACAAACTGAAAAAGAGTTTAAACAATTTGCCAATGAGTTAGATGCCCCCTTATTAGCCAATATGACTGAATTCGGTCAAACTCCTTATTATACCGCTAAGGAATTTGAAAAAATGGGTTACTCGATGGTCATTTATCCCGTTACATCTATGAGAGTTGCAGCAAAAGCATACGAGCGCGTATTTGAATTAATAAAAAATACTGGAACACAACAAGAAGCAATTGAGGATATGCAAACAAGAAGCGAATTGTATGAAACGATTTCCTATTATAAATTCGAGGATTTAGATAGTGAATTAGCAAAAACCATCTTACCGAAGGAGGAAATAAAGTAGGAGAGGTAAATGGCTTTTCTCCACTTTCTTTCAAGGAGGGCTTATATGGATCGACTAAAAAACAACATGACGATCTTTACACCTGAGGATTTCCACGATGAAGAAGAGCTCATTGCAAAAACTGCTGAGCTCTTCATTAAACAGGATGTCTCACCGAATATCTCATCCATTGAACAGCAACAATATGAGATCACCCGACAATTGTTCCAAAAAGCAGGTGATCTTGGATTACTGGCCATTGAAATACCCGAAGCTTATGGAGGACTTGAGCTTAATAAAAAAATTTCTGGTCTGGTAGCAGAAAAAATGGGTTTTGGGGGTTCTTTTAGTGTCTCCTACAATATTCATGCAGGGGTGGGCACATTACCCTATATCTATTTTGGAAATGAGGAGCAAAAGCTGAAATACTTACCAAAGTTGGCTTCTGGAGAATGGATTGGAGCTTACGCCCTTACAGAGTCCGAAGCGGGTTCTGATGCACTGCGCCCCAAAACGAATGCTAGATTAACGGAAGACGGGAAAGCATGGCTAGTAAATGGAGAAAAGCAATGGATTACCAATGCACAGCTAGCAGACGTCTTCGTTGTATTTGCCCAGACGAATAGGGGGATGACTGCGTTGATTGTCGAACGTTCCATTAAAGGGGTATCCGTGGGTCAGGAAGAAGAGAAGATGGGCATTAAAGGCTCTTCAACGGCCACGCTCATTTTAGAGGATGTTATTGTGCCAATCAATTGTGTTCTTGGAGAGGTTGGCAAAGGACATATAGTCGCTATGAACATTTTGAATATGGCACGTCTAAAGCTTGCCTTTTCTAATATAGGAACGGCCAAACAAGCATTTCAAATAGCCGTGAATTATGGGAAGGGACGGAAACAATTTGAACGACCTATCGTTGACTTTACATTGATACAGGAAAAGCTTGCTGACATGGCCGTTCTGATTTATGGAGCAGAAAGCGGTGCATACCGAACGGCTGGGAAAGTTGATGAGGCTATTGCATCAGCAAGCAATGAAACGATAGTTCAGAAAATATCTGAATTTGCTCTGGAATGCGCACTTCATAAAGTACATTGTTCCGAAGCACTTGGAAGAATAGCTGATGAAGCTGTTCAAATACATGGTGGATATGGCTATATGCAAGATTATGAAGTGGAACGTTTGTATCGAGACGCAAGAATTAACCGTATTTTCGAGGGTACAAATGAAATCAATCGCCTTACAATGGCTAAAATGCTGTGGAAAAAATATGTACAAACAACTGCAATAGAGGGTGATTTTATTCACGCTCAACCATTAGAAAAAAATCACCATTACATCCTTCTCTCCAAGCATTTAATGCAACTAGCTATTCATGTCATTGCAAATGCACAAATTCAACTCGAACAGGAGCAAGAATTTATGCGTTTGTTGGCGGATATGGCCATGGAAACGTATGTCATGGAATCAGCCTGGCTCAGGTCGAAAAAAACTGCACATGTCCAAACAAAACAATTAATGACTGACATATTATGCCAGGAGGGTTACCGCAAAATAGAAGAAAGTGCGATTACTATCATTACGGCCGCTGAAAGCAATGAACAAAAACGAGTAAGCTTGCTAAATAACATTCGACAATTAAATATTCCGCTACAGCAAAATCTCTTTATGAAAAAACGGGCACTTGCGAGAACATTCATTGACAACCCAAAAATGATTAGTTAGGAGGAGCAGCATGATCGATACATTTGTCAACGTTAGTAAAGAGGATTCTATTTCAATTATTCATTTAAATCATCCACCTGCAAACACTTTGTCATCAGCCACTATTGAAAACCTACGTCTCATTTTCCAAGAGCTAGCAGAGGATGAAGACACAAGTGCCATTATTATTACAGGCACTGGCCGATTTTTTGTCGCTGGGGCTGATATAAAGGAGTTTGTTTCAGCCTTTGGCCAACAGGAAAAAGCATTGCAAATGGCTCAAGCAGGGCAAGCGCTATGCGATGAAGTAGAAGCCATGAAAAAACCAGTTATTGCTGCCATTAATGGACCGGCTCTTGGAGGAGGGCTTGAACTAGCGTTAGGATGTCATTTCCGAATTGCTTCGAATCAAGCCATTCTCGGCTTACCAGAATTAAAGCTTGGGCTACTCCCAACATTCGGGGGGACTCAACGACTTAGCAGAATGACGAATCAAGCAACAGCGCTCCAATTAATTTTAACAAGTAAACAACTGAGTGCAGACGAGGCATTACAGCTAGGTATTATTCAACTCGTAACAGAACCTGAGGAACTTTTGACGACGGCTAAAGCTGTTGCACAGTCCTTTGTTGCGGGTAAAAGTATGACATGTGTCTCTCGTACAATTGAATGTGTGATTCAAAGCACGAAGGATAACTTACAAAAAGGACTTGAACTTGAACGAACGCGTTTTGCTGAGTTATTTTTAACAAATGATGCCAAAGAAGGTGTGCAGGCATTTATTGAAAAAAGACAGCCACACTTTAAACACTGTTAAAGGAGGGGGCCAACATGGCAAACGAAGTTTTATTTTCGGTGGAAGATGGAGGATCAGCCTTCATTACGTTGAATCGTCCTAAAGCTTTAAATTCTCTTTCCACTAACATGCTTAACCTCATTAGAGAAAAATTAAAAGAATGGGAAGCGAATGATCAAATCTGTCTTATTGTACTACAAGGGGCAGGGGAGAAGGGGTTTTGCGCTGGAGGTGACATTAAAACACTTTATCAAGCACAATCCAGTCAAGAAGCATTTAAAGTAGCTGAAAACTTTTTTGAAGTAGAGTATGAAGTGGATTTGGAAATCTATCATTATTCTAAACCAATTATTGCTTGCCTTGATGGCATAGTCATGGGTGGTGGAGTCGGATTAACCTATGGAGCAAGCCACCGAATCGTTACAGAGCGTACAAAATGGGCGATGCCGGAAATGGATATTGGCTTTTTTCCAGACGTTGGCGCGGGCTATTTCTTAAACAAAGCGCCAGGATTTATTGGTTACTATTTGGCATTAACTGCGTCCATTATTAAAGCAGCAGATGTCCTTTTTGCGAACGGAGCAGATCATTATATGACGAGCGATAAGCTATTTGATTTCCTTCAAAGCGTTATACAGACAGATTGGCATTCTAACAATATAAACGCAACCTTACACCAACTAATTAAGAAATATTCTAGTAATCCATCCACGAACAGTGAACTTGAGAAGCTTCAAACAGTAATAAACCATCATTTTTCAAGAAATTCAGTCGAGGAAATCATACAATCCTTAAACCATGACCCAAGCGAATTTGCCCGTGACACGAAGAACTTGCTTTTGTCGAAATCACCTTCCTCTTTAAAAATTACGTTACAGCAGCTTATTGACGCTCGTGAAAAAACAGTAGAGGAATGTTTGAATACAGATTTCATGTTGGCAAGAAACTTTTTAAGACATAAGGATTTCTATGAAGGTGTACGATCTGTTGTGATTGATAAGGATCGTAATCCACGCTATACCTATCAAAACCTAGAAGAATTTACAGAAGAGGAGAAGAAAAAGTTTTTTCAAGAAAATAATGTTACATGATAGACTTCATTTAAAAATCCTGTTCGTAGCAGGATTTTTATCTTTATAGAAGAAAGGGGGAAATGACATCACCCCATTCTAAGCAAGAAACAGAATATTTGGGTTTATACTAGTTTTCAATCTCTTCATTTTGATCATTTAGAGTGGTATTAGAGTGCTGTAGGAGGTTATCTAGTATTCTGCCAGTAATAGGCATAAAGAAATGGAGGATGAGCCCTCCCAAACAAACCGTTATGATTGTTCCAAAGCCAATTGGGCCTTTCCATAGTAACGCCAGCGCTAAAAACAGGAGATAAATAGTGGTTCTTGCAAAAAAGATGCTCCTTTTCGTGAGCTCTTTAATTATTAAGGTTAATCGATCAACAGGTATCGGTGCAAAATTCGTATGTAAATAGGTGGCAGTCCCTAACCCAATCACCATTAAACCTACACCAAAACTAACAACTTGACTATACCAAGCTACAGGCGTTATCCAATTGTGTAACACAAATAACCACATATCAATTCCAATTCCCGTAATAAAGGCTGTCATCAAGCCCAAGAATTCGGGCCTTTGCTTGGTTAACATAGAATTACCAACTATTAAAATAATAGCTATAATAATTTCCCAGCTACCTACAGTCAGCCCTATATTTTTAGATAAACCCACTAAAAGGGCATCGAAGGGGGAAGTGCCTAGATTAGATTGAATAGTTAAAGAAATGCCCAGTGTTAAAATGAAAATGCCTAAGACATAAAAAACATATTTCACTTTTATTACCTCCCTCCACTTTTTATTGCATATACAACAAAAATAAGTTACATTCAATATATATTCTTTTTATTGCATTTGCAATATAAAATACATAAAGAGTTCTGAAGGAGTGTAATCAATGTCAATCAAATTATCAAAATGTAGCATAGGTGATTTAAAAAAACTCCAAGAGGTGAGTATCGAAACATTCAATGATACCTTTAAAGATCATAATTCACCTGAAAATATGACCGCTTACTTGGAGAAAGCATTTACAGAGTATCAGCTGGAAAAAGAATTATCTAATAAAGCTTCAGAATTTTATTTTATCTATAACAATGATGTCATTGCTGGTTACTTAAAGGTGAATGTCAATGATGCTCAGTCTGAACCAATGGGGGATGAGACACTTGAAATTGAACGTATTTATATTCGACAGCCATTTCAAGGAAGAGGTCTTGGCAAATTTCTCATCAACAAGGCAGTCGAATTAGCTGAAGCTCAAAACAAAAGCAGCATCTGGTTAGGAGTTTGGGATAAAAATGACAATGCCATAGGCTTTTATAAGAATATAGGCTTTGTGCAGACCGGGGCACACAGCTTTTATATGGATGAGGAAGAACAAATAGATGTAATTATGACAAAAATATTAATATAAAATTTTTAAATAGCAGAAATGTTGCGGTATCAACGTTTTTGCTATTTTTCTATACTTATTTTTCTACAGGTACATCGTTTGTGAAATGGCACGTCTTTCAAACCATAAGAACCTTTGTTTCATTAAACAACTATTCTTGTTTTCTTGTAATATTTAAGCTTTTTAATCCATTAAATATTAAAAATCTCTAATATGTGATGCGGAAAACGCCAACTTTTTCTATACTTTTACCTATTTCAATGGTTTGTATTGTCATATAGGTCTTTAGACAGTTGAGTCATTTCCATATTACCTATAAAATGTAATTATTAATGAAAACGATAATCATTATCAATTGTTAACAACACCTCATTTGTTTCGATTTACTTTTACTTCTCAGTCTTTCTAATAAGGGAGACTTATTTTTTCAACAGTGAGTGATAATCATTATCAATTAATAGTAAAAAGGTTCTGTGAAAGGATTGGTTTATTTCATGCAGCAGATTGCTAAACAGATTGCAAAGAATGCAACGTTTCAGGCGTTTATGAATTGTTATATACGAGAGGTGAGAAGCGGGCATTGGGTCAAAAAGGAGGAATGGATTAAGGAACAACGACTATCAGCCCTGATTACCGAGGCATATATATTAGAGCTTGAGTTACCAAGACAAAACATACGTTTTGCATTTGGCGTGGAATATAAATCTCTTGTTGGAAGACAGGTATTTGGTGCATCGTTGAAATATTGTACAAAACAAAAACAATGGCTTGTTGAGGATAAATTAACGATTCTCATCACGCTTATTCAGGAACTACATTGTACGACTAAAATGGATGGCTGTCTGAAGCTTTCTTCCCATTTTGACGAACTCATTCTTCGCATAATTGAGAGCTATCAAACAATGGCCCATTATATTGAAAAGAGTTTTGAAGGTGACAAGCAACACCGAGCTAGCGATACGTTTATTGAAGCAGAGCAGTCTCTCCTACTTGGTCATTGGCTCCATCCAACACCTAAAAGTAGACAAGGGATGGCAGATTGGCAACAAACCAGTTTTGCTCCAGAGTTACAAGGTTCTTTCCAACTTCACTACTTTCGAGTCGACCGTAAAATGGTGAACGAGGCCTCCGTATTAGAAATAAGTGCTAGTGAACACATTGCTCGATCTTTAATCAAATCACAGCCTGAATTTGTTAAGTCAGAGAATGTCTGTTACATTCCTGTACACCCCTTACAAGCACAATGGCTTCTACAGCAACAGTATGTCAAAAAGGCGATTGCTGAAGATTTAATAAAATACGAAGGAGCACTAGGGGCATATTATACAGCAACCTCTTCAATCAGAACGGTTTACAACGCCCAGGAAGAAATGATGTATAAGTTTTCAATTCCCGTAAAAATAACAAATTCATTGAGGGTCAATAGAACTCATGAACTCAAAGCGGGGATTGCTATGGCTCGATTAATGAAGAAGATAGATTTCTTACAAAAGCATTCATCCTTTCAAATGATGAATGACCCTGCGTATATGACTATAAAGTTTCCAAATCAGACGGAATCAGGATTTGAGGTTATTTTTCGTTCAAACATATTTCCTAAGGGGCATGATGAAGGAATCTGCATGATCGCTACGCTTGTGCAAGAGCCCCTGCTAGAAGAAAAATCAAAGCTATGTCAGCTCATCATGAAAATCGCTCAATCTGAATTCCGGTCATTAGAGAGCGTCAGTTTAGATTGGTTTAAAGTCTATTGGACAAATGCTATTGAACCATTATTAAGATTATACGATGAGCATGGGATCGCTCTTGAAGCCCATCAACAAAATAGTCTGTTAAACATCTCTTCAGGTTATCCAACTAAATATTATTACCGCGATAACCAAGGTTATTACTTATCAAAAGCATATAAAGATGTACTTCTTTCAATAGAACCATCTTTACATGAAACGGAGGAGCTATTTTACGAAGATGCCCTTATCCATGATAGATTTACCTATTATTTATTTATGAATCAATTGTTCCCTGTTATTGCTCGATTTGGAGCAGATCAGTTAATTAATGAAAATGAACTTTTGAAGTGGTCTATGGATCAACTGCACTTATTAGAAAAAGAATTTACAGGTTTTGGAAAAATATTCGTTCGTAACATTCTAAAACAAGAGGAGCTTGCCTTCAAAGCAAACCTATTAACAAGGTTTCATGATGTAGATGAACTGGAGGCCGAACTGGAACAAGCCGTATATACTAAAATTCCTAATCCATTTGTTATTCAGTTTGAGGAGGCAGAGTATGCAGCAGCTACAGCCTTTAGCTAAACAAGGAGAACTCCGTGTAAGGCGGCAGCTTGTAGAAGCAATGATCTTTGAAGGACTAATCAAATATGAAGAAACACGTCTAGATCAAAGGACTATAATTTTTACACTTATTGGACAGAAATACACCTATCGTTGTGAAGGTAGAAGGATGGCATTTGATCGCATTCGAATAAAGGAAGATCATATTTTTTTAGTAAGCGAAGATGAAACGGTACATGAGGCAACGCTTGAGGAGCTAGTCGATGAGTTACTGACGAGTCGTCAAGACAAAATTCGATTACTGAAAGAACTTCATGGAACGAATAAGCTTTGTGAATGGAATGAACGACATCTCCAAATGCCCATGTCGAGAAGAAAATCAATCTATGAAGAATTAGAATCGGAAATTATGGAAGGACATCCCTATCATCCTTGTTTCAAATCCAGAACCGGCTTTACAATTGACGACCATGCAGCCTATGGCCCTGAGGGAAAGCAAGCATTTACTCTTCAATGGGTTGCAGTGAGAAGAAGCTATGTACGAATCGCTGTACTTGAGGATGAAGCGAATTTTTGGAAAAGAGAGCTAGGGCATTTACTGTGGGAAACCATTCTTGACAAGCTTGCAGTATTCAAAGGAACATTTGAGGACTATACGTTCTTACCTGTTCACCCATGGCAATGGCGTACCATGAAACAGGAACTTGCTGAATTAATAGAACAAAAAGATTTCATACCTCTTGATGTGAAAGGAGATTACTATAGGGCAACTCAATCAGTGCGAACATTATGGAATTCTTCAGATCCAAAAAAGGCACAATTAAAATGCTCCATGAATATGGTGAATACCTCTTCATTACGAAGGTTACATTCTCATGCTGTTTGTGCTGCTCCTCATATTTCTGCATGGCTTAAACAGGTCATTGAATCCGATGCCTACTTACAAAAGAGCGTTATTGTACTGGAAGAATATGCAGGCATTATTTTTGAACCGGATGCCACAATGCATAGTAGAAAATTAGAAGGTCAGTTTGGCACCATATGGCGAGAAAGTGTGCGCTTGTACATGAAGGAAGAAGAGAAAGCAGTACCGTTTACGGTACTCATGATGACGGAGTTAGATGGGCGTCCTTTTATTGATGACTGGCTATGCCGATATGGAACCGAGGCGTGGATAAAACGATTGATTGAAGTGAGTGTTATTCCTGTTTGGCACTTACTTGTTGCTCAAGGAATTGCTGTAGAGGCCCATGCGCAAAATATGATTTTATTGCATCAAAATGGGTGGCCGACACGAATTGTATGGCGGGATTTTCATGACAGTATCGAATATACGGAAGAATTCATTGCCGATAGAAAACTCGTTCCAGATTTTGAAATGATACATGAACGCTTTAAAGATGCACCTGCCGATCAATATTATTGGATGTCTTCTGTAGAGGGTTTACGAGAGTTAGCTATGGATACACTCTTCGTGTTTCATTTAAGTGAGCTATCTTATTTGCTAGAAGAGCATTATGGATACGAAGAAACACGCTTTTGGAGTCAAGTTAACAACGGAATACAGAAGCACTTTGACCGCTTTCCATCTTTATGCCCAAGAAATGAACAGCTTCAGTTTACTAGCACACATATTTTTGTTGAATCTTTACTAAAAAAGAAACTGCAAAATCAAGAAGAAGGAAATTTTCGACATATCGTCAACAATACGTTGGCACAAGCAGATGAAAAGGGGAAATAATGATGTTTTATGTTAACGATCAATTTTATACAGTAGAAAATATTGAAAAACAATTTGATATATATGAAGGCTTATCTCATCTAAAGGAGTGTAGCAATCGCAGGATAGCGATTTGTACGGATGATGTTTTTCAATATATGACTCTTTGTTTATACATTCGTGAAAATGGAGGATCAGTTGTCCCAATCCATCAGGCTACGCCCAAAGAGGGGGCCATAAGGATTGCTTCTACTGCGGGTAGTCATCTGTTGTTGTTCCAATCGATTGATACGTTTATTGAACTATCCAATCATTCCAATAACCAAGAAGGGGTATTGGTTCAAATGAGCTCAGGTACAACAGGAGCTCCGAAGTGCATTGAACGAACGTGGAGCTCAGTGGAGGAGGAGATTGAAAGTTATGTAAAAGCGTTACCTGTTGATGCCATGACAAATTCTGTTGTTGCTTGTCCAGTTACTCATTCTTATGGATTTATTTGTGGGGTTCTAGCCTGCATAAGAAGAGGAGCAAAGCCGGTTATTATTACGAATAGTAATCCTAAATATATATTGAAAAAGCTAAAAGAACATCCTCAGCACATACTCTATGGAGCTCCAGCGTTACTGTATACATTAAGCCGATTATTACCAATTGATCAACAATTTGATCGTGTGATGACGTCAGGAACTGTGATGCCACATAGCTGGTTAACATCATTAAGAGAAAAATCTAACCAAGTACTACAGCAGTATGGATGCTCCGAATCTGGCTGTGTTGCGATTCACCCTCATGTGGAAGATCCAAAAGAGATGGGATATCCTCTACCTCATGTAAAGGTGACAGCTGGTGACAAACAAAGACCTAGCGAGATTATCATTGAAACGTCTACACAAACGATTTATACGAAAGACCTTGGCTATATAGAACATAATATTCTTTCTTTTCTTGCAAGAATCGATGACACAATTAATGTAGCAGGCTTGAATGTGTATCCGCAAGAAGTAGAAAGCGTGTTAATGGATGAGCCAAGAATAACAGAAGCCGTCGTATATAAGAAACAGGATAGTTTATCAGGAGAGCGAGTTTGCGCACTCTATGTGTCTTCTGAACCAATCGATACTATAGAACTTAGAGAATGGTGCCGGAAATTTCTTGCCCCCCATCAAATTCCGATTGAGTTCATATTTGTTCATGAAATCGAAAAGCTACCTAATGGAAAAGTAAGTAGAAAAAAACTTGGAGGCATCCCTGTATGAGTCGGCAACAATTGATTAAGAGCATCTATGATATTATGGAAAATTCATTAGAGTTGCAGACACTGTCTTCTTTTAATGAAGATGCCCGATTAAATGAGGATTTATATATGGATTCAATTATGGTTCTTCAACTCATCCTTCATATAGAATTGGATCTTGGCATTTCCATTCCCGATGAGGGGCTCGTTCCGAAAGATTTCAAAACAGTAGGGACTCTAGCAAGCTTCTTAGAAGAACAGCAAAAGATAGATTAATCGGAGGCTAAAAATGATAAAAGTTCATTGTTTTGTAAGCTGTGTTTGTGAGGTTATTAAGAAGACAAAGGGTGTCGATCATAGGCCTTACTATTTTGGGGTATGGGATGCAGATTTCGATGTACTTGATAATGGTGTGCTCACATACCATTCTGAACAAATAGATCATTATTTCTTTCAAACATGGTATGAAATGCTCTATGGCATCAAGCTTTACAAATGGTATGACGAAAAACAAACCAAACAAGAAAATATCAACAAGCTACTAGGGTTATTAGCGCATAAATCTCCCCAGCAACATGTAATGGTAATGTTAGATTTATCGAAGCTTCCAGAACGAGAGAATAAATTTCATCAAAGTCCATTCCCTCATTATGTGATGCTAGAATCGACAGAAAATGAAGAAGAGTGGTTCATGTATGATCCTGATTTTCGCTGGGAAGGGTTATTACCGAAGGAAAGAATTTTAGCTGCTATCCAAGAGCCATCTGTAGGAGGAGGCTATTACTTTGATTCGGAGACAATCATTGCTCCAACTACCGAGACGGTGGAAGCCTATTTTAATACATGTATTAAGCTTCATTGTAATCCATTGACAGATACCATTGCTGAAATTATTAAAGAGCATACTGCTGGGAATGACAAAGAAAGTATATCAAAACTTCCAGCTGCAATAAAACAATTGCCAGTTATAGCGATTAGAAAGTATGCATATGAGCATGCGTTTGCATTTTTTTGGGAAGCACTTGGCCGCGCTGAAGAAGGCTTTGATAAATGGTGTGATGATATTGAGCGTTTAGTGAATGGCTATACTACGATTCAGTATCGGGTGATGAAACTTGCGATGACGCAAGACCCGCTAGTAACAGAAGATATTTTTGCGAAGTTAGCAAAACAAAATATCCTTGAGTTCAACATAAAGCAAGGATTACATGAATGTTTTCAAGCATGGTTAACACTACAGCATAAGAAAGAGGTCCAGTTATGAAACTATCTATTTGTACAATTTCGTTTCGCCACTATCTTCACTCAATAGATCAATTGGCTGACTTTGCCAAAGCTCAAGGCTTTCAGGGGATCGAGCTCTGGGGTGTTCATGCAAAGAACTTGGCTGATGACCTTCATTATGGAGCGGATTGGTTAAGATCCTTCGGTTTGGAAACGAGCATGCTTAGTGATTATTTACCATTAGATGCTCCTATTTCTGAGATGATGGCTGAAACGGAGAGGTTATCTGCACTTGCGGAACGCTGGGGAACCAATAAGATTCGTACATTTGTCGGAAAGAAGGGCAGCTCAGACACAAGTAAGAAAGAAAGAGAGGAACTTACTTTCAGACTAGAATTGCTCTGTGATTATCTTGAGTCAAAGGGACAATATTTACTTGTTGAAACTCATCCGAACACTTTGACAGATAATTTACCATCAACCATGCAGCTACTCGAAGAAACGAATCACCCAAGGCTACGAGTAAATTTTGACGTATTACATGTATGGGAATCAGGGATAAACCCTATTATCGCTATGGAGCAACTTCGTCCTTATATTTTACATTTCCACTTTAAAAATATTGCCTCCCGTACACAACTTGATGTTTTTGCACCACATAATGTGTATGCTGCATCAGGGTCTAGAGAAGGGATGGTTCCATTATTTGAAGGAGTCATTGATTATGGAGAATTCCTAGCGGAAGTAGATTCAACCATGGAGATAAATGCCTCACTGGAATGGTTTGGATCGAATGTGAAGAGTGTTTTAACAAAAGATATTCACGATGTTAAGAAGGCTTTGCAGCTGGTGCAAATATAATAAGTATAAGGCTATAGAGAATCCCAAGGAAAAATATGTATCATCTTTTCCTTGGGATTTTGTCTTTTTATTAGGGAGATACGCTTAGAGAGCTATTGATTTACAAACGTTCAGTTTTTATAGTTTCCTACTTAGCTACATAGAAATAATTTTGGTTGCCACGGTTTGCTGAAATGCCTGGTCATGCTCTACAAACACCATTGTAGGATTAAAGCTTTGGATGAGCTCTTCAATTTGCAGACGGGAATAGATATCTATAAAATTAAGTGGTTCATCCCAAATATATAAATGTGCTTTCTCACATAAACTTTTGGCAATAAGTAGTTTTTTCTTTTGTCCACCTGAATAATGAGCAATATCCTTCTCAAATTGGATTCGATCAAAATCCATTTTACGAAGGATGGATTTAAACAATGTTTCATCAATGCCGTTATCTTCAATAAAATCCGATAACGATCCCTTCAAATGGGAAGTATCCTGTTGAACATAGGATATTATGAGACCCGAGCCTACATGAATGTTGCCCGTATGCTGTATGTCGTTTCCAAGAATGAGTTTTAAAATACTACTTTTTCCGCTTCCATTTTTTCCATCAAGGACAATACGATCACCTTGCTCAACTTTAAAGCTTAATGGCTGATTAATCATTTGGTCATCATATCGAACAGATACATCGGTCAACGTCATTAGTTGCTTTGACTGAAACGTCAATGGCTCTAATTTTAATGACTCCGTCTTTTCTACATTTTTTAGCAATTTTGATTTTTCATCAATCGCTTTTTGTTGTCTTGATTCAATGTGCTTCGCTCTCTTCATCATCTTAGCCGCCTTATGTCCGACAAAGCCTTTATCTAGCTTAGAACCTGAATTCGTCGTCCCATTTTTGGAAGCCTCGACTTGGTTGGACCAGCCTGCTGAACGCTTCGAGGAATGTTTTAATCTTTCTATATCCTTTTGTAGACGATGGTTTGTTGCTTCCTCGTGCTCCTGCTGTCTATCAAAATTTAACTTCCATGAAGAATAGTTACCACTTTGAACGTCAATATTTGCTCGATTAATGGATAGGATATGGTCCACACAGCCATCTAAAAACGTTCTATCATGCGAAATCAAAATAAATCCTTTTTTCTTCTTCAAATAGTTAGCAACCATTTTTCGCGCATCTGTATCTAGATGGTTAGTCGGCTCATCAATTAATAGAAATTGGCCCTCCGTCAAGAAAAGGGCAGCAAGCAATACCTTCGTTTGTTCTCCGTTCGATAATGTATTAAAGGGTCGGTACATGACCTCCGCATCTACATGTAGATACGATATTTCGCGAAGATACTCCCAATCCTCTGCATGCGGGCAAATCTCCTCAAATATTTCATACGTAAATTTGTTTCGATCAGCAACAGGGTAGGGGAAATAAGTAAAGTCTACCGAAGCATTAATTTTCCCACTATACTCATAATGCCCTAATAATAAATGAAAGAATGTTGTCTTCCCTCGACCATTTCTACCGATAAATCCTAGTTTCCAATCCGTATCTAATTGAAAGTTAACACCTTCAAAAATAGGATCAAAGCTACCTGGATAGGAAAATGTTAAATTTTGAACTTGTATCATTGACATGATAATTCCTCCTTTGTATAGCAACACGTTTTTCTTTCTTATATACAAAGTCGGCATATCCATCTGGTGTTCATGTCTCCGCATAAGTAGGATGGATATTAACGACTTATACGGAGATTTACATGTGTAACAATTGTGTCTAAATCGCTCATTTTCCACACTCCTTTTTTGAATTTTGATGTAACTATGAGAGAATAAAAAAATCCCCCCAATTTCATTGGAAGGATTAGTCGGTTACAGGTAATAATAAAGGACCTTTTTGCCATAGGAAAATGACAAATAAAGTATAAACTGATGAATAAAAATGGACAGACTAATCCTATATTTTGTAGTTTGAAGTAATTGATTTCAACTTAAAATATAGATTAGTTCATCATTGTTCATCCATCAGTCCTCTCATAATTGTATATTCATTGTACCAAATTTTTTCATGAATGACAAATCAGCCTATTGTTTGCGTAACAGTAAATGAGGCACAATACGAATGTACATGATTTCTCCTATAATTTCGACAATCGTTTGTGTAACGATAATAGCAACCACAACTGTATGAATTGAATCCGGTAAAGATAAGGCCAAGGGCAGAACGACAAGTGAATTGCGTGTTGAACCACTAAAAATTAAAGCTCGACCAGATGCAAGATCAAGTTTGAATCGTTTGCCGATGTGTTTTGAAATAAATGGCATGATAAGCATAAAGGCAATATAAATTGGAATGACCTTTACAATCAAATCAATGGACGACGATAGTTTTCCAATTTGTGAAGCTACAACAACAAACAATGTTAACGCCATAAACGGAACAGGTAGCCATGCAGAAAAATGAATAATTTTTTGACCAATTATTGATTTTTTAGCTAGTAGTTGAAAAATAATAGCAATGACTAATGGGATGACGATCAGCTCTAAAAATGCCTCTAGGAAAGGACCTTTTTCAACTATTTCCGATGCTTCATGACCAATGAATAACCACAAATAGAAGGGGAGTAATAGCATTTGGGTAATGAAAAGAATAGGTGTGGAAATCAGCATAGCTTTTTCATTACCACCACCAAGTGCTGTAAAAACAATGACATAATCAATGCAAGGTGTCAGTAATACTAAATAGACACCGAGTAATAAAGGCGGGTGGTTTGGTAAAAACAAAGTTAGTAGCCAAACAACAATGGGTACCGCTATATAGTTGACCGTTAGCAGAGCTCCCAAAAAACGACGGTTAGAAAAGGATTCTTTTAATGTAGTAAAAGGAATTTGTGAAAACATGCTATACATTAAAATAGCTATGACAAATGAAATGGTAATGTCTAAATGGATGCCCATCTCAGGGGCGAATAACCCTATACCTCCTGCCAACAATAAAACGAATACATACAGGGAAATCTGATTTCTTTCTAATGTTTCTCTTGCAATCATCATCATTGAACTCCTATTTTTTTAACCCCGTATATTTACTAGGGGAATTCCTCTATAAAAGTATCATATAAAAGGACCTTATTGGATGATATAAGCAAATTCCTTCATAAAAACAGATTTTTAATCGCAAGAAAATACCTATCCCTATTCGGGTGGGGGTACGGAGTCAGTAGAAATCAGCTAATAGAACGACTCCATATCATGAAAGTTTGACAATGGTAGAAGCTGAAGCGCGCTTTATGAAGGAGAATCGACCAACTTCTATTATACAATGACTTATTCGCCCAGAGGAAATTGCTAATTTCGTCACGTTTTTATGTAGTCCACTGTCATCTGCCATCAATGGCTCTGCATTAAGGATTGATGGTGGATTAGTACGCAGTGTATTTTAAGAAAATTTCCATCATATAAATACAATCATTAGCCTTGGAATACTATTAAAACATAAATATTAAGAACAAAAACGCGGGTTTAGCCTCCGCGTTTCTTTAACATTAAGGATTATTCTGCTGGTCTTGGTCCTCTATTGCCCTTTGTATTTTCAGAAGTTAGAATGGGGCGAACAGTAATATCACTAATGACACGGATTTGACAAGATAGTCGTAAGCAGTCGTCATATAAATTCTCATCTATATTTTTTAAAGCGAAGGCTGTTTTTTCTACTTTTGAAATATCTTTATACTCACCAGCTAAAACCTCCACTCTACAAGTGGTACATTTAGCTTTTCCGCCACATTGATGATAAATTTCTATCCCATTTTCCTCAAGTGCTAGCACTAGTTTTTTTCCTTCCTCAACTTCAAAAGTTTTTCCTCCAAACACGGTGACAAATGGCATCTAATAATACTCCCTTCATTTTTTCCTTATGGGGTTAACGAAGTAAATGTTTTTATCAGTTTGTATGGATGCTGCTATTTTTATACAAAAATCAATTTGAACAATAATACCTAGCGAGGATACTTGTATGGTGGAAATCCTTCCAATTCATATGCTGGGAAAACCACTCTATTTAAAGGATTACGCCCAAATCCGCCGTACATGGGGGATATATCTCCCTTGGATATGGGGAAATTTTCTTGTCACTTTCTAACCTTCTATCGGTGGCAAGCACTTAAAATTGGGTTAAGTGCCTACTTTACTACTACTATTTCAGTATCTTGGATTGAAATCGATGAACGAAGGCGAATTTTTGTTTTCCCATATTGCCCCTACATACTCCATTTCTATATCGTCTCTTCACTTTATATTAACGTTTTTTGTAAAAATTAATTATTTTAAACTACATATTAATATTTTTAATTTTTTTGGATAAATAATTAAACTTAATTATTTATTTTTTAAATTCTTTGTTATATAATCAAATCAACCTAAAGAAAGGAATTTCATTATGGCCTATCAAGTAATCACAAATTGTCCTGTTTGCAGTCAAACATTGAAAATTACAAAGTTGCAGTGCTCTCATTGCCACACTACAATCGAAAATGAGTTTGAATTATCGAAACTGGCCTCCTTATCAAAGGATCAGCTTCATTTTGTGGAAGTATTTTTAACTTGTAGAGGGAATATTAAAGATGTTGAAAAAGAACTTGGGATTTCATATCCAACAGTTCGAGGAAAGCTAACAGATATTATTTCATCTCTCGGACATGTGGAGAAGAAGAAGAAAAATGAAGTAGACGAGAAAAATGTTGTTACGCTGCTAGAAAAGGGTGAAATCACAGCGGAAGAAGCCATTAAGCTTTTAAAAGAGGAATAGGAGGAAATGATCATGAAAGAGGAAATTGCACGAGTGTTAACGATGGTTCAGGAAGGAAAAATCGATGCAGAAAAAGGTTCAGAACTTATTCAAGTACTGCAAGAGAAAGATGAAGCAGGAAATAAGCTAATAGATAAACCAGCTAAGTATTTAGATAAAACTTTAAAAGTTCGTATTGTCTCAACTGAAAATGATAACGTAACAGTCAATTTACCTATCAAGCTGGTCAAGGTGGTATTAATGGCTGGACATAGTATCGCAGCTAGTATTCCTCAATCGGAAAAATACGTGAAAGATCTAGATATTAATCTTATAATGGAAGCCATCGAAAACGAATTAGATGGCCAAATCGTTGATATTAAATCGGCAAACGGGGATTCCGTTTCTGTGTTCATTGACTAGTGACTGATGATACATGTCAAAGTGAAAACAAAGGATGTTCGGCTTACCATCCCAATCCCATATGCTATGTTAAATATTGTTATTTCCATTTTGTCTTCACCATTATTTCAGCGGAATATAAACAAATGGACAAAAGAATACTTTGAAAGAAAAAAACTGAACTTTACTTTGCCGCCACTAGACAAAAAAACACTCAAGCCCATTGTCCAGGAGCTCAAGCATTATAAAGGCATCGTGCTAGTTGATGTCAAAGCACAGGATGGTACAGTAGTAAAAGTTAAATTATAATTTATTGACATACAACCACTTACATCTGAAATAGTAGGTGGTTTTTTTTACATATTCGCTACCAATAAACACGGCCATGAATTTGTACCTTCATAGGTTTTTCTGCGAAATCACCACGCTAGATGTCAGATAACCATTAAAGTGTTCTACATCTATTATCAATCATAACTTACATCTAGCTACTAAATGGCTACCGAAAATCATTGTGGAAAAATGAGTATATAAGTTGAAATAACTTCAAAATTGAACTATTCTAAAGGCGGTGATATGAATGGCAGAGATACAAGCACATGAAGCAATTTTATTTAACTCCATAATTTCTACCGCAGTACAAGATGAATTAAAACAAGAGTTAAAACGATTAGGCTATACGGACTTAGCCCCAAGCCATTTCATGCTGTTATACGTTGTGTACAAAAATGGGGGACGCATACAAATAAAATGTATTTGTGATACAATGCAAAAACAAAAATCAACGATTACTGAAATGATTCTCCGTTTAGTCAAGTCAGGCTATCTTGTAAAAGAGGGACATAGCCAGGACAAACGAGTCATGTATGTGGTTGCAACTAAAAAAGCACTGGAGGTCCAGAAATATTTTGAAGAAATCTTTGATCATCTGACAACCAAAATGTTTCATGGATTTAGTGAGGAGGAGAAAGCTACTTCTTTTACTCTACTTCAAAAAGTGTTAGGTAATTTGAGTTAGAGCAGCTATGTTCTAACTTTTATTCCCTCTAATAGTTCATAATTGAACTATTTGTATAGAATTTGTCCTCTCAACACGTAGATGTATATTAGACATAGTGAAATAAAGGACTCTTGGACCAACGAATTTTTCCCACTATGTGCTTTACAATACGTAGGCTGTTTATTGGCTATGTAGAAACAGAAGCCCATGCCAATAAAAGAGAAATGACAACATGTATTTTTACAGACGGCACTCGCATGATACGCAACTGAGGTCTTTGTGACATGTATAACACAATCATTAGATTATTGAATCGTCGATGGGCAAATTGTTGGGCTTGTGGCGTAAAAAGGCGATGATGTATGATGCAGATTCATCTTTTAATAAAATGAAGAAAAGAGAGATAATAATGAAGGATTATTTAGTAAAAGGTTTAGCCTATAACGGACAGGTTCGAATAATAGCAGCAAGGACAGTCGATACAGTAGGTGAAGCACAACATCGTCACTATACATGGCCGACTGCATCAGCAGCGTTAGGACGTTCAATGACTTTCGGCGTGATGCTTGGTTCTATGTTAAACAATGAAGATAAATTAACCATTCGAATCAATGGTGGAGGCGATTTAGGTACAATCCTTGTAGACGCTAACGCGAATGGAAAAGTACGAGGATATGTTACGAATCCGCAAACACATTTCCCCCTCAACAGTATTGGCAAATTAGATGTTAGAAGAGCCGTAGGAACAGATGGTATGGTAACGATTTCAAAGGATATTGGTCTACAACAACCCTTTGTAGGACAAGTACCTATTATTTCAGGGGAGTTAGGGGAAGATTTCACATACTATTTAGCACAGTCAGAACAAATTCCTTCTTCAGTGGGGGTAGGAGTGATCGTGAACCCTGATAATACAATCCAAGCAGCAGGCGGCTTTATTATTCAAGCATTACCTGGTACAGCAGTAGAAATTATTGAAGAAATTGAAAAGCGTTTGGACAGTATTCCTACCATTTCAGCAATGGTACGTGATGGCCTAACACCGGAAGAAATTCTAACTATGGTTGTAGGAGAGGGGAATGTAAAAATTCTCGAAACACAAGAAGTACTATTCCAATGTACTTGCTCAAAAGATCGCTCTACTAAAGTGCTAGTTAGCTTAGGAAGCGCAGAACTCCAAGATATGATTGAAACAGATGGTCAAGCAGAAACACAATGTCACTTCTGTAATGAAACGTATCAATTTAACAAAAGTGAATTAGAAGCCATGTTAGAACAGGCCGTTTAATCTTTAAAATAAGTAACCAAAATTTATACCCACATTGGTAAAATGAATGCACGCTAAAGGAACTGACTTCCGTTCTTTTTAGCGTACATTCATTTTTTTGGTTACACTTAATCATGTTCTTTATTAAGAAAAGCATTTTATTATATGATTAGCTAATAGATTTGAACTTTAGCTGAAATTAAATCTATTCAGATACCTTTCAATTAAAATCTTTTTCACAAGACATGGACTAAATAAGCAAGGATTTAATCCCCGCAACAATCCAACATAATAGCGATAGTTAAACATGTATATCGAAGCTTCTTTAAAAGGGTTTACCATAGAAAAGGAGAATAACTATTGTAAACATTTGTTAGGAGAGAAGCTATGCAGAACTTATTAGGACAGGTTGTTCTCATCACAGGCGCAAGCTCCGGTATTGGGCTTGCTACCGCAGAGCTGATGGCATCTAAAGGCGCTAAAGTAATTATTCATTATCATACAAATGTGAATGGGGCCATGGAAACTGTCCAACGTATTCAAGAAAAGGATGGAGAGGCTATGGCCATTCAAGCTGATGTTACGAATAAAGAAGAAGTGAATGCAATGGTTGACCAAGCTATTTCCTCCTTTGGTGCGATTGATGTTTTAGTTAATAACGCTGGAGGAGGTATCCAACAAAGTACATTTATGGATATAAGTGAAAGACTATTGGAAGAAACGTTCAACTTAAATGTTACTAGTGTTCTCTTATGTTCCCAAGCTGTATTAAAGTATATGATTCCTAAAAAATCCGGAAAAATTATCAATATCTCTTCGGCGGCTGCACGAATTGGAGGAGCGGGAGAAAGTATTCATTATGCATCTGCTAAAGGAGCGATAAATACAATGACGATTGGTATGTCACGAGAGCTAATTGACTATGGGATTATTGTAAATGGGGTAGCGCCAGGAATGGTAGAAACACCTTTTCACAATAAATTTGCTCCTGGCGATAATCGTCTCGAGCGTATGACTTCAACTGTACCTATTAAACGGCCTGCAACCCCTGAGGAAATAGCAGAAGTAATTGCCTTCCTCACTTCTGATGCCTCCAATTATATTCTTGGTGAAATTATAAATGTTAGTGGTGGGAGATAAATAACATTGTAGAACGTGTATTTCAGGCTTTGTTGCTGCTAATAAACATGGCATAGATATCGAAATAATAGAGTTTCACCAAGAAAAACCTGCTCAAACTCGCATACCATGATGTTCAAGAATGTTTAAAGAAGAATTGGATGGCCTATTCGCATTGTAGGGCTATGAACAAGCCTGCTGTGGCTATTGTAGAAAAGATAGGGTTCCAGAAATATATGTGGTACTAGGCATTCAAGCCATTTTAATAGTAGATCATTTAAGGACTGTCAAAAGCAGTCCTTTTACTTTTGTCGTGATGAATGTACCTGTAACGAAAAAACTATTTTTAAAGCGGTGCATTGATAATGACTATACAAAATTGAAAGCTAATAATACGCAACATGAAAATTTGAATGGTTTAATAGTTTAGTTATTAAAAAGGAACTAAATTATATAGTATCTTATTATTATTTTGCTATTCCTCCAAAATCGTTAGTCTTTTTATTCGTAATATTCTAAACCTTTAATATACAAAAAATTGAAAAAATATCCACAAAGCATTATCATAGTAATCTAAAGACTTTCACATTGAAGAAGCTAGGAGGATGACCGTGTTAAAAGCATTAAAAGTAGGTCTAGTGATAGAGCGAGCGAATCGACGAAATTTAGTTGCACTAATAGCTGTTGTATTAATCGTTTTTGGCTTTATGTTTTATATAAAGGCGCAAGCCGTTGGTAATCAGCTTATTGAAAAAAAGGGTGATTATTATTCAACACAGGCCATACTATCAAAGTTTCAGGTGAAGGATGCCTCGGAAACAGGTGATGGCAGCGATATATTTAAAAATTTAACGAAGCAAAAAAGTAAGATTGCATTGCAAATAGCCACATTAACGATGGACAGACAATCCATGTATTATGAGGCGTCACTTCAGCTTGCTGAATTAAGACAAGAGGCATTCCAATTAGAAGGATACCATGATATCGCAGAATTATTACCCTCTAAATTACAAAATTCGATGGACTATCTTTATTTTAAATGGATGAATGATGCGGGAAGGGATAAAATAACTGACTTATTTCAATACATACCTTTCTTATTATTTTTCTTTAGTTACGTAGGTGCAGGCTGGTACATATTTATTAGCTTCCAAACAAGTTCTATTTTGCTAGATGATTTTGAGCATTCTAGTTTAATTCAAGGCTTTCCTGTTCGTTTTGATTCTTATATTTTATCCAAATGTATGATTTCTTTGTTCACCATCATCACAAGCTTTTTACTCATTTTTATTTGCGCCAGTCCATTGTGGGTATTAAATGGACTTGGTAACCCACAAGATCCAGTAGGCATATACGTAGGAGATGCTGTATTAATCTCTTCTATCCAATATATCGCGATGAGCCTTGGCTATATGTTCGTCATTTCCATTTTCGTCATGCTATTGTCGATTATATTAAATGTGTTACTGAAAAATATGTATTTAACATTATTTATACACTTTATTTTGTTCTTTTTACCGATGATTTTTCCATCACTAATTAGTGTATTTCCCTATAATCCTTTTAATTTCATGAACTTCAATGATATTTTAGGAGGCGTACCAGTTGATTTAGCACAGCCTGTTGAGATTACGATGAATCTTGGCTTACTTATTTTGTTTATCTGTATTATTTTAATGTTGTTCACTATTAAAACGTTTTTCTCAACAGGGAAAATCAAAAGGGCATAGGGGAGGTACTCATAAGCATGTGGAGTTATTTCAAATTTGAATTCAAACAATTTTTTACGAATAAGAAAAACTTAGCCATCTATTTTTTGCTTGCTTTTGCAACCTTTTTTTATGTATTTAAATTAGCACCCGCATACGATCCGATTGAGCAAGTCGAATATGAAGAAATTGAGGCTCGCTATTTAACACGGCAAGAGTTTTTAAATTCGATGGAAGGTCGCAACTTATATAGTCTACATCCTGCCATCATTTATGCTGTTGAGATATTTGGGCAAATTAATCCACTAGATAAAGCAAGATTAGAAGCATTAGAGGAGGGGGACCTAAAAAAATATGCCGAGGTAACTCGTGATTGGTACTACTTTACGAATGCGATTACATACAAAAGTGATTCATTCTCCTATAACTCAAAGTATTTTATAAAAAATAATGATTATGCAGAAGATGATGCCTTTTATGCTTATTTAGAGCAGGCAGCCCGTTATGATACGTACGCGGAAGCAAAGTATGAATTATCCATGGACATATTCGAACAGCGGACAGCCCTTCAAACGTTAGAGCGTTTATTAAAGGGATTACTACCTGTTATTTTAATTGTGTGTGTACTACTTTTAGCTATTGATATCGTGACAAAAGATCGCCGTCATCCATCTATTATCAAAGGATTTCCTATTAGCGATTGGAAAAAGCTATTGATGAAAATGATCGTTGCACTACTAGGTAGCTTCGTATTATTTGTACCACTTTTTGCTGGGTTCATTATTATAGGCTTACAATCCGGCTTTGGAAATTTCAATTTACCATCACCCATGTATGCTCCTCATCTCGATTGGCGTCAGGAGGGTAAATTTGAACCGATGACTTTAGGGATGTTTTTAGGACAAACCCTCATTCTGCTTTTAACTTGGTTTATGGTCATCATCAACGTTGTATTATTGTTCAGTATCCTATTCCGTAACGAGATGATGAATGTCGCCATCGGCTTACTCCTTATTTTTGGGGAGAAGTTTTATTTCAGCCGATATGTTGGCTACTTTTGGGATATTCAAATTTATCCAACCTCGTACATTCAAGTCGGACAAATTGTATCAAAACAACGAAATTTTTATTATATGAACGATTATTTAGATTTCAATTTAGGATTACAGTTGTTACTAGTCTTAGCTGTAGTCGTCATTTTATTCATGCTGCTTATTGTTATGAATAGACGGTATAAGCTAATAAAATAGGAGGGACACAGGTGATTGACATTCAAAATATTACTGTGCAATTTGCGGAAAATAAAGTGTTAAATGATATCTCAATGACATTTGAGCAAGGTGAAATGATTGGACTTGTTGCACCAAATGGAACAGGAAAATCCACATTTATGAATGTGTTGATGAATTATGTAAAGCCTATGAAAGGGAAAGTAGTATTTAAAGATGGTCTATGCTACTCGAATAAATCAAATGAAGTAAAAATTCATAGTTTTGTGTCGATGATGCCAGACCAAAGTGACTTGTATAATCACTTAAGCGGGCGCGAACATTTAAAAATGTTTGCAACCATGTGGCAATCCGATTTAAAACTTATAGATGAAACCATTGAAATGTTAAATATGGGGCATTATGTGAATAAAAAAACAGGCACGTATTCTCTGGGTATGCGCCAGCGCCTTTGCTTTGCTATGCAAATAGTGACGGATACGGACATTATGATGATGGACGAGGTGATGAACGGACTTGATCCAAATAATGTAGAAATTATTTCGAAGATATTAGTAGAGAAAAAGGCGGAGGGAAAGGTTATTATTATTGCCTCACATTTACTCGATAATTTAGAGAAATATGCAGATCGAATTTTCTTGTTTAACGAAGGAAAACTAGTGGATACCAATGAAATAATAGAAGGTTTCAGTCAAGCACATATTAAAACAATTCGCGTAAAAAATATGGAGCATCCTACTGAAAAACAGTTGTATGAGCTGTTTCCAAACATCAAACTTCAAACTCTTACAAATGGAATCACATTAATTCATTTACCAAGCTCTGAAGCCGCTTTATTAAGTTCGCTTACATCTTTTTTAGTGGAGAGAAATGTAGTGGATTTTGCATTTGGAAAAGTGACATTAAATGATTTGTATTCTATGTATTATCATGAGTATAAAAATGTGACCTAGTTTTTTTCAATTTTATGCTAGATTATATTAAAGGAAGATTTGAGTGAATGACGATAGATGTAGAACAATATTTAAATAAGACTTTTCCTGGACTCACGTTAACACCTAGCCTTTTTCAGCAATGGGATATTGGTATTCACGTTGAATTTGGGACTGGATTTTATCAATGGAAAAATAATGTTCGTCTAAATCTAGCCATGTTTAATGATGTATACCATCAAGCTTTGACCATTTTTAACGAAATTTTTTCGTATTCGGATGAAATTTTACTTGTGACAAATGTTTATCAGTATAAGCTTGCTGAAGGTAAGAAAAAGCGCATAAAGGTATATGATCGTTATATAAAAAATAAAGAGTTAAAATACCATTTAAATCAACAAACCTAGCCGTATGTATTGGATGATGAGGATGTTTATATTTCACGATTTTCCTTAAAGTGCCGCAAACAAGATATTCACTATGTATTACTTATCAAAGCAGCCTGTAATGAAGATTTCCACTTAAAGCCTAAATTTGGTACAGGCTATAGCTATCCAGATGTATTTTTTATTAATTTGACCAAAAATGTTATCTTGTTTATTTATGATGATAGAGGTTGTGAGGTCATCGCGACGAATAAAGAAACGATAAAACCTGTAGGTCTAAAATTTAGGAACTGGATAGATAATTGCAAATGAGATGACAGCGTTACACATTCTCAATGGAATAAATGGATGCAGGGATTAATCAACATAAGCTTTTATGCTTTTGCATCCATTTCGTTATGACAAGCAAAGGGTAGGAAAAATATTTCATTCAAAATCATGGAGTTGCACCAGCAGCTCTTTTTTTATAGGGCTTACAAGGCCGTTTAATGGAAATTATGCGCTATCTCTTGAGTATGGACGAGGAGGAAACAGAAAATTGATGATGATTACTGAAAATATAAGGGGGCAACGCTATTATCAGCTTATTGATATACTAGCGAAACGATGTAGCCGCTTTGCCTTTGTTGAGAACAGACAATTGATGGAAAATGAAGAATTACGCTTAGCCGCTGTCGATGAGCTAATAGCACCTATTGAAAACCTGCTTATCGAAAGAAAGGTTCAAAATGAATGGGAGACAACAACGCTTGGCGAGCATACAGCCTTTGTTTTTTACTTTCTATTAAATGATACGACTGCTCAATTCTTGAAGGAGCATAGCGATTCACTTTTTGGTTGGATTACGCCAGAATTACCAGAGGATTTAATGTTTTATGAAGATGAACAATGTGTATTAGCAGCTTGTTCGCACGAAGGTTTTTTCTGGGTGGATGAAAAGGTATGGGACCGTTTGTTATTAAGCTAAAGATGTCGCTTATTTGATTATTTTGTGAGGCAATTCTTAATGAAAAAGGGGGTTTACGTTATGTTATTTATACGTTGTTTGTCATACCAGTATTAGGAGTTTTATGTTTTTTAAATTTCACTACTTTTTTAAAGGAACTAGATGGGGAAAATACGTATAACCAAAAAGGTTTAAAGCAAAAAAAGTATAAAAACGAACCATTAATCAAATACATATTTAAAATATTCGTATTTTAAACTATGAAATGCGCTTTCTCCATCGACTGGAGACCGTCCATTTTGGATTAAACACGAATATTTAATGATTATGAAGATGTTTCTAACATTCAACGATGAAAACAGTAATTTTAACAGAAAGCATTTCAATAAATGATCTGCTTATACATTTAAAGAAATAGTTTCCATTATTGATAAATAAATGTATAATACGAAATGTCAATGGGATAGGTACTAAATAGAAGGAGGCTTATGGTTAGTTGCATTCACTTTATACTCCAAGCTTAACTGGTAAGAAAGTAAGAAGGACAAAAAGCTTTAGCATACATAATTTAGTCATCGTTGCCTTTATTGGAGGTCTACTTGCCATTACGATCGTTGGGTTTATAAATGCCAACGCCCTCAAACTAGAGAAGCATTACATCAGACTACTAATAGTAAGCAGTGTATTTCTCCATACGGCTACTATAATCTTTTATGTTTTCCTTCCTTTTTCCGCTGAAATGGATTTGCTAATCAATCGGTTACTGGCTGGAGTAAGTTATTTTATCTTTTTGGTGATTTTGAAAAGACCTTATAAAGAACATTTAGTATTTGTGGGGGAAACAAAATCCCTGTACTGGATAGGGATTATCTATTGTTTAATTTCCATCTTTATAGATGGTTTTCTTAGAAATAGTGTCCTAGCTAATTAGGGAAGGAATTTATGTGCATGAACAGTGAAAAAGAAAATACACCTATGGCTCTTATTGAACACTATTTTGCGATTGGAAGATACACAAATGTTATTTCCTTAGTGAAGCAACGGATGGCTGAAGATATGGAAAATAAGGAATTATGGTATATGCTAGCTGTCAGTCATTATTCCATAGGTCAATATGAAGAAGCATTTGAGCCATTTCTTAAAGCATTTCAGCTAGGATATGATAAAGGCGTCATTTACTATTTTTTAGGCGGCATCTATATGGCAACGGAACAGTGGCAAAAAGCAGAAGAATCTTTTTTGGAAGCATTACATAATAATCCAAATGATGCATATGTTTATTCAGCGTATGCAATTTTGATGAAAATGACAGGTCATAGAAAAAAAGGCAGTTTATTAGTAGAAAAAGCTCTAGCATTAGATCCTAACAGCACAGCCGTTTTATACCACTATACCCTTACTGAAATGGCTGCAAAAAAGGAAAAGCACAATACTGCACTAGCTCTTTATATGAATTCAGCGGATAGTGAGTTTGCAAAGTTAATTCATCTGGGCTGGAGTGCTGCCTTTAATAATCGATTTAAGGAAGCTAAAGAATATTATCGACAAGCTTTTCTTATAAAACCTGAGGATAAAAGAATTTTATCGAACTTAGAGGAATTGGAAATTAAAACTCACCCGCTTTTGCTTCCTTACCGTATAGTAGAGCGAATAGGCGGCATTGGATTTGTATTCATGATGTGGCTTATACTTTGCCTGCTTCTTGACAAGCTTATTTCCAATGATAACTTTGTCAATCACCTTCTTCGCTTTTCTATTTTTTTCACACTTTATTATTTTATATCTATTCCCATTGTAAAAGGCTTAAGAAAATGGAAGAGCCCTAAATAAGGAAGGAAAAAATTGAAAAGGAGACAACTAAGGAATAATGGAACATATTTATCAACCTAGTATACTAAACGAAAATGAGGATCGAACACGAAGTTATGTTGTAAACAATTTATTTTTCGTCGCTTTTTTTGGTGGAATTTTTGCCATTGTAGTATTAGGTATGCAAAATGCTAAGTGGTTAAAGCTTGAAAAAAAATATATCCGAATACTAACGATTCTTAGTGGTTTACTAATTATAGGAAAACTAATCATGGTTTATGCCATTGGACAAGGAATCTTAGCGATTGATGAAGACTACATAAAGGTTTTTGGACGAATTATTGCAGTGGCGGGCTATTTTATTTTTTTCGCCTTTTTAAATAGGCCCTATAAAGAACATCTAGTTGTTGGTGGACAAATTGAGTCCTTATGGATGCCAGGCTTTCTAGCATGTATTGTTTCTGGATTTATCGAATTTATCGCTATAGCATTCCTATTAGCGCTTTAAAAAGGAGCTTTACTACAGAATGATTGAACGTGAAGATATTCAAATGAATGAAAACTATGAAGGGGCAACATTTGAAGTAATAGAACACTATTTTCAAATAGGGAAATATGCACAAACGATTGAACTTATTCATGAGGTGATAGCTGATCACCTTGAAAACAGTCGACTATGGTTTATTTTAGGCTACAGTTATTATCTTATGGGAGATTACAATAGAGCTGAATTGCAATTAAAGGAAGCCTTGCATTTGGGGTATAGTGAAGAAATAATTTTCTATTTTCTTGGATTTATTTATATGAAAAAGGAGCGTTGGAAGGAGGCTGAGGAAGCTTTTCTAGAAGCATTACGAGCCAATCCAGATGATGCTGAAAACCACGCTGCTTATGCAGTTCTAATGAAAAAAATGGGGCATCGAAAAAAAGCAAAGCAATTAATTACTAAAGCACGTGAGATGGCTCCTGAAAATAGTTTTGTATTACGTAACTATTTTATATTAGAGGAGATTAATAGCCCTAAAAAACAACGAGTCCTTGCATTAGAGCAATATATGAATTCAAGTGATAGTGAATTATCTAAACTATTACACTTGGGAATCCATGCTGCCTTTCATAATAAAGAAAAAGAAGCACAAGAATATTTTAGACAGGCCTTTCTACTTAACCCTGAGGATAAAGAATTGTATGAATTATTAGAGGAGTTTGAACTGTCAGGACACCCGCTATTAATACCTAATCACCTCGTTGAAGTGGTAGGTGGTACTGCTGGCATTTGGCTGATAGGGGTGGTCATTTACTTTTCATTAATAGGTTTAGATTTTAATACGGCAGCGGTTCTATTTATAAAATGCTATATTGCATTAGCTCTATATACATGGATTTCACTTCCTCTTGTAAAGGGATTAAAAAAATTAAGGGGCTACAAGTATGGATAAAATAAAATGGTTACAACAAATGGTAGATCAAAATGCTAATGATCCACAAGGGTATTTGTGGCTTGGCAAAGAACTAGCTGATCAGCATCGTTGGCTTGAAGCGGTTCAAACTTATTCATTGGGTCTTTCTTTTTGCTCGGACGACGAGCTACGAAATGACATCATTCAGGAATTAACAAAGGCTAGTTTACAAATTCAACACTCTCCAAAGGTTGCTAGCGCCGTTGAAATTGACGATGAAGATAAGGCTGAATTAGCTATCGTAGATCGTTGTCTAGACACAGTAGCAGAGGTGGAACTGGATAATCAAGATAACATTCCTGACATACAGTTAGACGATAGAAAAGTAAAAAACCTTGAACCGAAGTTTAGGGTGATTGATGGGGATGCACCTAAAAAGGCTATAAAAAAAATCGAGGAAATAGTAACTTTTGCGGATGTTGCTGGTCTTGAGGATTTAAAGAAAACGATCAACTTACGTATTATTAGTCCATTTTATAACAAGGGATTGTTTGCAAAGTTCCGTAAAAAAGTTGGGGGTGGCGTTCTTCTTTATGGACCTCCTGGCTGTGGGAAAACCTATATCGCTAAAGCGACAGCGGGAGAATGTAAGGCTAATTTTTATCCCGTTCATATTACAGATATCTTAGACCCTTATATAGGAGTAAGTGAACAGAATTTAAAAGCCATATTCGATAAGGCTCGCTTCCAAAAGCCTAGCATTATGTTTTTTGATGAAGTAGATACTATTGGCATGAGTCGTTCACAAACGTCCTCCCATGTTCGTGGCATAATCGATACGTTTCTAACCGAGATGGAAGGTGTGGATACAAACAATGATGAGGTTCTGGTAATGGCTGCTACCAATACACCATGGGATGTTGATAGCGCTCTAAAAAGACCTGGTAGATTTGACCGGCTCATCTTTGTAGCGCCACCAGATGAAAAAGCAAGAGAGCAAATTTTTAATTTGAAATTAAAGGGAAGATTTGTTGAAAATGTTGATACAGCCGTATTAGCAGCCAAAACGCCATTTTTCTCAGGTGCTGATATAGCTAATGTAGTGGAATTAGCTACTGAGTATGTGCTAGAAGAAATATTACTTTCAGGTAATGAAAGACCCATTACTACCGATGACTTAGTAAGGGCACTACATGAACTTCAGCCTTCTACATTAGATTGGCTTCGTACAGCAAAAAATTATGTTAAATACGCAAATCAATCAGGGTTGTATAATGACGTAGAAAAATATCTTCGAGCACATGCACGGTATATATAAAATGGCTATCTCCAAATATTGATAGCAAAACATGAAAAAAACCTTTTAAACATTCAAAGTTTAGAAGGTTTACTTTTTATATAAATAGTCGTTACTTTAATCGCGTGTCTTTGCAAATTACAAGTGGCTCAGGTTTGAGCATGAGCATTGCTAAATAACAAACAGTAGCCCATGGTTGAGAGAGTACTGTAATTGTATTTTAAATTTTATTCATGATGGCGTTTAATTAATTCCTCAAGAAGGGAGAAAGAATGGAAAAGCCAACAACTAATATAAGGTCTTATTTTTGTGTATTTGGAGATAATTTTCCACTAGATGAATTCACACAAAAAATAGCAATAACACCAACAGAAACACGTACAAAAGGTGCACTCTATACAATCGGAAAAACACAACACGAAAGTTATACTTCATCGTGGACTTACGAAATAGATGATCAACGAACAAGTGATCCTACTTTACAAATAAATGAACTAATAGATATTTTCACGAATAAGGTAAACATTATCAATCACTTTAAAAAGAAATATAAGTTACAATGTAAAATAGCAGTGATCCTTGTTTTTCCTGAAACTTCCGGTCTTTTTATAAATCAAAAACTTATTAAATTTGCTTATGACACCGACTCAGAATACGATATTGATATTTATCGCGATGAAATATAAATTGCAAAAAGTAAAAAGCCTTTTATTTCGTACTACAAACAGAACTTATAAAAGCAGGTAATAATGACGGAGGTACACATGAAAACACACTATTATTTAGGGTGGTTTAATGATTTTTTTCCAGAGAATCTAGGCAGGGTGTTACAGGAGGATATAACTGATAGAAAATCGCTTGCTATGATTAGCTCGAATCCACTTTTGTATGAAGATGGGGGTGCTACTGAACGCTCATGGCTTGACCAAGCAGGTATCCTATTCGATGACTATCATTTAATTAATTATCACGTAAAGAAGGAAGATGCCCAAACCTTTATTCGAAATGCGTCAGCCATTTTTTTGTTAGGTGGAGATACGCTGAAACAAAATGAGTTTTTACTAGACTATGAATTGTCGGATTTAATCAAAAAAAGCACAGCGGTTGTGATGGGAGCAAGCGCAGGAGCAATCAATATGTCCGCTAAATGGTTATGCTCAAAAAACTTTGGCTATCCAGTTGAAAAAAGCTCTTTATACGATGGAATCGGTCTTGACAATTTTTCCGTCCTCTCGCATTTTGATCTTGAAAATAACATAGAGTTGGTGCAAAACGAGTTGTCTCCCTTATCGGAAGAACTAAATATTTATGCGTCGAACAAAGATTGTGCAGTACGTGTAAAGGGAAACAGCATCGACATTTTAGGTAATGTATATTTAATTTCCCAGTCAAAAGTTAAGAAGTTGGATGAGACGCTCTAGATAGGGCGAATGGCAATAGCTTACCTGAATTATTGGAAATAAGAAGAGCGTATTTGGATTTATCTTTTTCCAAAACACGCTCTTTCTTTGTTCTCCTTTATACCAGATTAGGTGTTAATATTGTAGTGAGTTTAACAGTTAGTGCGTTTACAAGAAAATTTTTCATGAAGCATGATGGGGCTTCCAACGAGGAAATCGTGGAAAGTTTACCATAATAACATTATTGATGGATTGTAGGATAGATTTACATTTATAATAGAGCCTGTGATTAGATAGCTCGCAAAGAATAGTTGAAAAAGAGCATGTTTTTGATTCATTTGTTTCAAAGCATGCTCTTTATAATTGTTCTCATCTTAAAATTTTTTTAGTAAAGGACACGCCATAAATAAAAGGTAGCGTAGGATTCCCAGTTTTTCCATGGTATCGATAATTCCAAGATCTCATCTTTCGTCGGCTTTTGATTCATGTTCAGTAATATTTTGATTGAATTGATAAGACCCACATCATCAATTGGAAAGGCGGTTCGGAACCTGAGGCAGCGCATTAGCACATAATTGGCTGTCCAAGGACCGATTCCTCGTATTTTAATTAAGCTTTTTTCAGCATCTTTAAAGTTCATCTTCATTAATTTTTCCCTCGATAATTCTCCACTTGCCATTAATTTCGCAATGCCAATGATATATTCACTTTTTCTTACCGTCATTTTAATATCTGCAAGGTCAGAGGGTGTTAACTGTGCAATTCTTTCGTACGATGGGAACACCCAAAATTGCTTACCATTCCATTCGATGAAATCGCCAAATTTTTCAACAAATTGCCTCTTTAAGGTGTACGCGAAGGCTAAGTTAATTTGTTGGCCTAAAACTCCCCAGCATAAAGCTTCAAATAAATCAGGAATGCCAATAACTCGCAATCCGTAGAAGCTTTCAGCAGGTATTTTTAATAAAGGATCTGCCTTTGCCATTTCATAAAAGGGTGTTAAATCGTTATGAAGATCAAACCACTCATGAATATATTTTACAACCTGTTCTCGTTGCCAGCTTTCAATAGGTCTTGATTCATTTAAGAATTGAACAATCATTTGTTTATTCTTCATGACGTTTACCTGTACCAGAGACCGAATTTCTCCAATAGCAATCACTTTTGTAATACTATCGTTCTCTATTTCATACATGCATTCATTCTTTTCTCTTGTTAGATAGCCTAGATTGGCATTCATGTTGAAATGTTTAGGTAGGGTAATGACAATATTATTATTGACTTCATGCCATTTCATTTTTTCATTCTCCTTTACAAAATACACTGATGTCATTTTTACTTTATCACATCATCATCTTTACTAATTTTGTTATCTTGCTCTTACATTCTAAATACCTTATTTTTTTCGATTGATGAGGTTATAGTGTTAGTTATCAACATTGCTAAATAGGAGGGATAACATGGTGCAAGACATAAAGACACGTGTCGAAGGCTTAGATTGGGAGTGCATTCAAAATGAATTAGATGAGCAGGGTTTCGCAAAGCTTCCAACAATTTTAACAAAAGAGGAATGTGAATCTTTCATGGAAATGTATGGGGAGGAAGAGCTATACAGGACGACAATCAATATGACAAGATATCGTTTTGGGAATGGGGAGTACAAATATTTTTCTTATCCATTTCCTGATATCATCCAACATTTAAGAGAGTCCTTTTATTCGGAATTAGCGAAAACTGCTAATCGATGGCTGGGCTATTTGAAGAAAACAGAACGGTATCCACAACATCTTCAAGATTTTTTGAACACCTGTGAGGAGTTTAATCAAACGAGACCGACACCTTTACTATTAAAGTATGAAGCAGGCGGGTTTAATTGTCTGCATCAAGATTTATATGGCGATCTATTTTTTCCGTTTCAAGTAGTGTTTGTATTAAATCAGCGAGATCAAGACTATTGCGGTGGGGAATCTCTATTAGTAGAACAAATTCCACGTGCGCAAAGCAGGGGTCATGTCATTACGTTAGAACAAGGTAGTGCCCTTATTTTCCCCACTAACCACAGACCCGTTCTCGGTAAAAAAGGCTATTATAAAAATACAATTCGTCACGGTGTAAGCACCGTTACTTCTGGGGAACGATACGGACTTGGAATCATTTTTCATGATTCTCAATAATATTACGTTTCAATATTTTGCTATTCCATTCTTTGAGATATCCATTCGAATGGATAGGGAGTATATTATAAGGTGAGGTGAGAAAATGTCAGATAGAATGGATCACGGCTACAAAGAGAGCTATGCTCAAAGTCATTTGAATGATGGAGAAATGATAACTGATGAGAAGTGGCAAGCCATTATAAATAATGATATTGCATACAATAATCAATTTTTCTACGCTGTCAAGTCAACAGGGATATTTTGTAAGCCTTCTTGTAAATCACGCGTCCCCAAAAAAGAAAATGTATGTATTTTTCTAAATGCAGAACAAGCTCTCCGTGCTAATTTTCGCCCATGTAAACGATGTAAGCCGACAAATGAAAATCTACCTGATAGTGAGTGGGTCAATTTAATTACGGAATACATTGATAAAAATTTTACAGAAAAATTAACGCTAGAATCGTTAGCATATATTTGTCATGGAAGTCCGTATCATATGCAGCGGACATTTAAAAAAATTAAAGGCATTACGCCAGTAGAGTATATACAGCAAGTTAGAGTTCACGCAGCTAAAAGGTATTTGATTCAGACGAATAAATCAATTGGTGATATCGCCATATGTGTGGGTATGGCTAACACGCCTTATTTTATTACTTTATTTAAAAAGAAAACGGGCCAGACACCAGCGCAATTTCGTCAAATGAGGAAGATGGAGGAACAGTGCAATGGAAAAAATGAATAAACCAACCCTTTATTGGTCTTTACTAAAGTTTAAAGAGTGGAAATTCTATGTAGCTTCAACATCAAAGGGGCTTGTGTTTGTTGGGTCACAGAACAATCCATTCGAGGAATTATTAGAATGGGCTTCGAAACACTTTCCAGGAAGTCCGCTTGTGGAAGATGCTGAAAAGCTTGAGCCCTTTGTCGATGAAATCACTCAGTATCTAGAAGGAACGCGGAAAACCTTTACGATTCCATTTGAGTATGTAGGTACACCATTCCAGCTAGCAGTCTGGCAGGCACTTTGTGATATCCCTTATGGCGAGACGAAATCCTATTCTGATATTGCCAATGCTATCAATAATCCAGCAGCTGTGCGGGCAGTAGGCGCAGCGATCGGGGCTAATCCGGTATTGATTACTGTGCCATGCCATCGCGTAATAGGAAAGAACGGCTCATTAACTGGCTATCGAGGTGGATTAGAAATGAAGACATTGCTCCTTGATCTGGAAAAGCGAGCTTTATCAAGCAATATGTAATCTAGTTATTGCTGTACAACAAATGGAGGTACCGTCATGAGTAGTGAATTATTCTATAAAAATCCGAAAACCATTCTGAATAAAGGGACAGGCTTCCTCTCTGGCTATACGCATTCACTTAATCCCTATACAGGCTGTTCTTTTGGGTGTTCCTATTGTTATGTCCGTGAAATGCCTGTATCTCTGTTTCGGGAGGGTGAATGGGGAAATTGGGTGGATGTTAAAAATGGAGCTGCAAATTTATTAAAAAAAGAACTTTATCGAGCCAAAGCTAAAGGGAATGTAACTATTTTTATGTCATCAAGTACAGACCCATATCAACCTATAGAGCAAAAGGAAAAGGTCACGCGATCTTTACTAGAAGTAATGGTAGAAGATCCACCTGATTTTCTATTAGTACAGACTAGAAGTCCACTTGTAAGTCGAGATATCGATTTGCTGCAACAATTGAAGGACAAAGTTCGAGTAAGTATGACGATTGAGACCGATTCGGAAACGATACGAAAACACTTTACTCCGAAGGCCCCTCCCATTCAGGCACGCTTTAAAACATTGGAAAAATTAGCAGCCGCGGGCATACCCATCCAAGTGGCTATAGCTCCCATATTGCCAAGTGGGGATGATTTTCCGTTAAAGCTAAAGTCTTATGTCGATCGGATATGTATAGATGACTACTTCATGGGCGATGGTAGTGGTGGTAAACGCACACGAAAACTCGGTATTGACAGCAAATACGCCCAGCTTGGTTTAGAGGAATGGTACGGATCGGATGTTCTTAGAAAAGTATATAAAAGATTTATTGAAGTCTTTCCCGAAAAACAAGTTTATGTGAGCCAGGCTGGGTTTGTGCCCTAAAGATAGCATTTTTAATAATGAATAGAGGTAGTAAGCTACTTGATTCAGCTGTATTAAAAAATGATAGAATAATAATATAGCATATACATGAAATAGATAATAACTTTAGCTAGTTGGAATTAATAACGATTTAAAAAACATATTTAATGTTTTTTCGGGAAGATTACTAAAAAGGAGAAACCATGATACCCAAAATTCTTGTTATAGATGATGATAATGATATTAGAAATTTGATTTCTGTTTACTTAGAAAATGAAGGGATGGAGACCATTAAAGTAGCCGATGCGATAAAAGGGCTAGAATTTTTAAAATCAAATGATGTAGATTTAATAATCCTCGATATTATGATGCCAAAAATGGATGGTATTCAAGCCTGTTTAAAGATACGAGAAGAAAAAAGTATGCCTATAATTATGCTATCAGCAAAGTCAGAAGATATAGATAAGATTCAAGGACTGACTTCTGGAGCTGATGATTATTTATCGAAACCATTTAACCCATTAGAGTTAATTGCAAGGGTTAAATCGCAGCTAAGACGCTCCAGTAAATATAATGTAAACATGAAAAACAATAAGAAAATTATAGAAATAGGAAATTTAGTTATAAATACAGATACTCGACAGGTTATTGTACAAGAAAAAGAAATTAGATTAACACCTAAAGAATTTGATATTTTAGAACTTCTAGCATACAACAAAGGTATTGTACTCAGCATTCAAAAAATATATGAAGCTGTATGGAAAGAAGATTATTTTAAGTCAGACAACACGGTTATGGTTCATATCACTAATATAAGGGAAAAGATAGAACAAGATCCTAAACATCCAATATATATTAAAACCGTTTGGGGTGTGGGATATAAGATATGAAAAACATTAAGCTTAGGAACAAACTTACTGTCAGATTACTAAGTTCATTTGCAATCAGTTTATTCTTTTCATTGTTTATTTCTTTACTTACATCGCAATTATTTTTATACTATATAACTTATAAAAATATAGAAATGAACACTACTAATGCAAGTATTTTTATTACATTCCAATTTCTAGTTATAATTTTTTCGTTTATTGCTTGTTTTTTATTTTTGATAAGAAATAAACTAAAATATTTAAAGCATATTTCTGATAGTGTACAACAAATTGCTAATGGAAACCTAGGGTTTAACATTAATATAATGGGGAAAGATGAGTTAACCTTACTTGCACAAAATATTAATTTTATGTCAAATGAATTAGAAAACCAATTCCAGCATGAAAGAGAAATAGAAAAAGGAAAGAATGAACTCATAACAAATGTCTCTCATGATCTAAGAACACCCTTGACATCATTAATCGGGTATTTAGATTTATTGAAAAAAGGGAACTACAGTGATAGCGAAAAATATAAAGAGTATTTAGAGATAACCTATTTAAAGTCACAGAGACTCAAATTATTAATTGATGAATTGTTTGAATATACTCGTTTATCGAATCCAAATATAAATCTGAATTTATGTGAAGTAGACATGAGTGATTTGTTACAACAAATCGTAGGAGAGTATATCCCCATTTTTGAAAAAGAAAAATTAAATGTTATAAAGTCAATTGAAGTGAAAGCTCCTGTACTCATTGATATAGAACAGGTAGTGAGGGTTTATGAAAATCTTTTCACAAATGCAATAAAATTTAGTATGAAGCCCTCAGAATTACAAATATCTCTACAGGCAAAGGGAAATTACGTAATTTTTAAAATTATGAATCAGGTTGAAGAAAAGCCGAGTAAAGATTTAAATAGTTTATTCGAGCGGTTTTATACTGGAGATAAGGCTCGCGTAAGTAATCAAGGGGGAGGTTTAGGACTGGCCATTTCTAAAAGGATTGTGGAATTACACAATGGGAAAATTTATGCAGAATATGGTAATGGGTTTTTGAGTATTACTGTCGAATATCCTTTAAAAAAATAAAAGGGTCTTGGAATATATAAATTCCAAGACCCTTTTTCTTAAGAATTCTTAAGGAATTTCATGATAACTACTTAAGGTTTTAAGTTTAGATTTTAAGTAGAAATAACTTTAACGCAATGGAGTGTTATCATGAAAAACCTATCTTTTATTTTTCAATATATGTTTAACCCTAGATCAGTGGGAGCAATTCTTCCAAGTTCCAAGTATCTTAGTAAAAAAATGGTTAAAGAAATCGATTTTGAACAAGCAGAATATATAGTTGAGTTTGGCCCAGGTACCGGAGTATTCACAGAGAATATTCTAAAAAAGAGGAAACAAACAACTAAAGTTGTTTTAGTAGAAAATAATAAAGAATTTTACACATTATTAAAAGCAAGATATATAAAAGAAAAAAACTTTGTAATTATAGATAGTTCTGCTGAGTATATTGAAGATATTTTAATCGAAAACGATATACCTTACGCAGACTATATAATTTCAGGGTTACCATTTGCAAGTTTGCCTAAAAATGTATCAAGTAATATATTACGAAACTCTTTAAAAGTCCTTAAAGAAGATGGGCTCTTTATAACGTTTCAATACACCAAATTTAAATTAACATTTCTAGAAAGCTATTTTTCTAAAATTGATATTAATAGAGAAATTAGAAATTTCCCACCTGCTTATATAATGAGCTGCAAAAAGTGAGAGCGGTTAGTTGTAAAAAAACTCTCTAAATAGCTTTAGTTGAAAATAATACAAAGACAGGTAATTATTTTTAATCTTACAAAAGATACTTATATGGATTTTTTATATGAAAATTATTTTCAAACAAGCTAGGTTTTTAACCCTGCTTGTTTTTTAATACGGATAGTTTGTTCATATTTATTGTTTTTTTCACGATATATACACCTATACTAAAACTCTTGATTTAGTAAAGTGGCGACAATTATAAAAAAGTTACGATTAATAACCCTGGATATTGGCTCAGTGGGGCACGTCCGAACGAGCCAGATACGTGCTTTCCTTGTAAGTCGCCGTTTACAAATGGCCTTTATTAGCTTCAGGATGAGTTTGGAAGAGTATCTGCAACCTTATTCCGGAAAGTTTCTCATCTTGTTCAAGAGCTGTTACTAGAAGATGAATTGCTTTACAGTGAGAGAACGCTTGAAAAGCGCTTTGGTAGACCTCAAGTAAAAGTAAAACATGCCCAAACGACGAAAAGAATATGAAATTGAAGTAATTTTAGAAATTACATAAATTTTTATACAGTTTCTTCTTTACTTTTAAATAATTATTTTGTAAGATAAAGCCAATTCAAAAGTGGCCAGACCACTTTTGGATTCATTCAGTAAGAGACGCCACCATCTGGAGGTGGTGGATTTTGTTTCTTTATAGTAGGTATCCAAACACCTATTGAATGAAGATAAAGCCTTAGGATGTATTGTTTATCTGCGCGAAAGGAAAGCGACAGCGATAATTATTCCAAGGCGAATAGATTGACCCAGGAGTTAATCGTATGGATAAAAAAAACGAACAAAAGAAAGTGTTTTTAGATATCGTCCAACAATTACGACAACTTATTAAAATGAAAAAACACAGGCTGGTGAAAAGGAACCTTTCGAATGAGTCCTTTCAGAACGTCTGGGTGTCAGGCAATCCTCTGTGAGAGAGGCATTGCGAAGTTTAGAGTTGTTAGGTCTTATTGAAACGAAACATCTAGCTTTTATACAAAAGCATCCGCTCGTAGAAATAAGATAAAGCCTTAGGATGCATTGTTTACCTGCGCGAAAGGAAAGCGACAGCGATAATTATTCCAAGGCGAATAGATTGACCCAGGAGTTGATCGTATGGAT
>NZ_JBYMLP010000003.1:557629-632634 GCF_057773605.1 Lysinibacillus sp. F12 | reverse complement strand
AAGATAAAGCCTTAGGATGCATTGTTTACCTGCGCGAAAGGAAAGCGACAGCGATAATTATTCCAAGGCGAATAGATTGACCCAGGAGTTGATCGTGTGTATAAAAAAACGAACAAAAGAAAGTGTTTTTAGATATCGTCCAACATTACGACAACTTATTAAAATGAAAAAACACAGGCTGGTGAAAAGGAACCTTCCGAATGAGTCCTTTCAAAACGTCTGGGTGTCGGGCGATCCTCTGTGAGAGAGGCATTGCGAAGTTTAGAGTTGTTAGGTCTTATTGAAACGAAACATCTAGCTTTTACACAAAAGCATCCGCTCGTAGAAATAAGATAAAGCCTTAGGATGTATTGTTTACCTGCGCGAAAGGAAAGCGACAGCGATAATTATTCCAAGGCGAATAGATTGACCCAGGAGTTGATCGTATGGATAAAAAAAACGAACAAAAGAAAGTGTTTTTAGATATCGTCCAACAATTACGACAACTTATTAAAATGAAAAAAACACAGGCTGGTGAAAAGGAACCTTTCGAATGAGTCCTTTCAGAACGTCTGGGTGTCAGGCAATCCTCTGTGAGAGAGGCATTGCGAAGTTTAGAGTTGTTAGGTCTTATTGAAACGAGACATGGGGTAGGTACGTTTCTAGCTTCTACACAAAAGCATCCGCTCGTAGAAAAATTGTCGATGTTTATATTAGAAGATGAAAAATCAAAAAAAGGATGTCGAATTAACGCGACAAATTCATGAAATGGAAGCCATTCGCGTTATAAGTTGTACAGTGACTCTGCGAACACTACCTATGTGGGACAGTTTTTTGTAAGCTAGAGATAGAGGTACGATTAATTGTCTGCATGTTTTACGAGAAATAGTCATCATGTCAGAAATCGTTTTTTACTTAAAGTCTGGTTTCAATTAGCAGTTAATGCCGGTGATGTTTAAATCGAAACTCAACAGAAGAAGAGAAATTAATCATTCAAACTATGTTGAAATCGATGCAGCTTGGCTATGAAAAAGAAGCATTAAAAGCTTACGAACATAAATGCTGAACAAGGCATTTAGACAAACATAGGAGGAGTAAAACATGGCAATACGTAGCTTATTTAGAAAAAAGAATGAGGACGGACAGGAAAAGGGATTTCCGGAAGGACTTATGACAAAATGTCCAGAATGCCGTCACATTCTGTTAACAAAGGAGTTAGAAAAAAATCATAAAGTGTGTACAAAATGCGACCATCATTTCAAAATGACTGCACAGGAGCGCGTAGCATATTTCATAGATGAAGGTTCATTTGTTTCAATGGATGATCATTTACAAACAAGTAATCCACTTAATTTCCCTGATTATGTAGAAAAAATTTCAGTGGCTAAACAACAAACGGGATTAAGCGAAGCTGTACTGACTGGGGTAGGTACTCTTGATGGAGAAGAAATTGTTGTAGCAATTATGGATTCTCATTTCCGTATGGGCTCAATGGGCTCCGTTGTAGGAGAAAAAATCACACGTGCCGTTGAAAAAGCTATTGAATTACGTGTACCGGTTATTATCTTTACTGCTAGTGGTGGAGCGCGCATGCAAGAAGGTATTCTATCATTAATGCAAATGGTAAAAACGAGTGTGGCATTAAAACGTCATAGTGAAGAAGGACTATTATTTATTTCGATCATGACGCACCCTACATACGGTGGCGTTTCAGCAAGCTTTGCTTCTGTTGGAGATATAAATATTGCAGAACCGCAAGCATTAATTGGCTTTGCTGGTCGCCGTGTAATCGAAGAAACATTAAGAGAAAAATTACCAAATGATTTCCAAAAGTCAGAGTTCTTACTAGCGCATGGTCAGCTTGATGCAGTTTTCCATAGGAAGGATTTACGAAACCAAGTAGCAATGCTTGTAAAAATGCATACAAAAGGCGGTGTGCAACATGTCTAAAAATTTTGCTTTTGAAGAACCAGTAGTACAATTACGAGAAAAAATTGATGAATTAAAAACGATTGCTACAGAGGCAAATGTAGACATGACAGGCGAAATCGAAAGGCTTGAAACACGTCTAACACAGCTAGAACAATCTATTTATGCCAATATGAAGCCATGGGATCGTGTACAGGTTGCTAGACATCCAGAACGACCAACAACTTTACAATATATAGAAGCTATGTGTGAAAACTTTATTGAGTTACATGGAGATCGTAAATTTGGTGATGATGCAGCTATTCTTGGAGGAATTGCTCTCTTTGAAGGACAGCCCGTAACAATTGTTGGACATCAGCGCGGAAAATCAACTAAAGAAAATATTCGACGAAATTTTGGTATGCCACACCCTGAAGGATATCGTAAAGCATTACGCTTAATGAAGCAAGCTGAGAAATTTAAGCGCCCAATTATTTGTTTTATTGATACAAAAGGAGCCTATCCGGGTAAGGCAGCCGAGGAACGCGGCCCAAGTGAAGCCATTGCTAGAACTCTCTCAGAAATGGCGATTCTAACAGTACCAGTTATTAGTATTGTTATTGGGGAAGGCGGAAGTGGGGGTGCAATTGCATTAGGGGTAGCTAATCGCGTCTTTATGTTAGAGAACTCAACGTATTCGGTTATCTCGCCTGAAGGGGCTGCATCGATCTTACGGCGAGATGGTAGCCTAGGGAAGCAAGCTGCAGAAGCAATGCGGATAACAGCACCTGACTTAAAAGAGCTTGACGTTATTGATGGAATAATCCCTGAAATAACGGGTGGAGCACACCACAATGTTGTGAAGCAAGCATTTTATATAAAAGAATGTATAAGTGTCACACTAAAAGCATTGAATTCCCTAAATGGCGAACAATTAATTGAAGATCGCTATGAGAAATTCAGAAAGATTGGACAATATACAGAAGCTTAAATTCATTTTTAGGTTTTTGGACATGTGAATTTGTTCGTAAAGAGAGAAAAATTGTTTCTTAAATAAATTAATATCCCAATGATGGATTTCGCATTTTAAATAAAACCCATTCATTTTGATAAAAGTTTGATCAAAATGAATGGGTTTCTTCTATTTTTATAAAATCAACGTTTGCAACAAACTTTTAATCAAACTTTATTCCAATTAGAAAATCGTGAATGAAAGCCTAAAATATACAAAAGTTAATTATAATAATTCGATATTAAAATAATCGTTAAGTTTAGACTTTGATGTCTATGTACAAATTTCATCTCACTATTATTAGTATACTCTTAATTGATACATAACTTCCTATAATTTATATTATGTAAACTAAAATTATTTGGCGTGGAGGAGGGCTTGGATTCGTCAACTACCCATAATATCTGTACTTTTCGACTTGTAATTCTTAAGTTCCTTATAATTTTCATGTGAACGATAACTCTCCTTTTTTACGATAATGGGATGATTTTGTACGGATAATAATTATTGTTTAATACGATATATTGAATCGCCAAAGAGCGCATCCTGTCTATTGCTGGCTTACGTTAAAATGTGACCGCCTTCTACATGAAGAACGGTTCCAGTCACGAAACTATTTTCTAGCAAGTATAGTACGCTTTGTGCAACATCTTCAGCTCTTCCTATTCGTTTCACAGGGAGTTTGTTTTCAACTGCATTATAGAAGTTATTACGTGCTTCTTCTGCCATTTTGCTACGGGAAGGTGTATCAATTATTCCAGGTGAAACGATGTTTACTCGGATCGGAGCAAGTTCTAAAGCCAAAGTCTGGCCTAGATTCGAAATAGCCGCATTGACTGCACCTAGAATTGCTGAGCCAACCATAGACTTGTAGGCTACAACCCCAGAGAACAAAGTGATTGAACCATTTGGTAAAATTTTGGAAGCACCGTATTTCGCTGCATAATATTGTCCCCAGAATTTGTTTTCAAACAGTTTTCGGGCTAGGGCTGTATCCGTTTGGAGGAATGACCCACCGGATGTTTCTGCAGCGCTTACCACAAGATGATCGAACTGGCCGATCTTTTCAAAGAAAGACTGGACTTGCTGTTCTTGCGTTGTATCTAGAGTATAAGCCGTTGCTCTATCTCCTAGTTGCTCTTTTGCATTCCGTAATTTATCTTCGGAACGGCTGGCAATGATTACTTCTGCACCATGAGCTATTAGCTGTTTAGCTGATTCCAAACCAATCCCAGAGCTTCCACCGATCATTACAACTTTTTTATCTTTTAACATGTTTTTCTCCCCTTAAACGTTTACTTAATAGATTAAAAATTCAATACCTCTTGCAGATGTAAATCAAGTTCGGATACAAACTTTTCAACTGTCGGATTTTTGACTACATCATAACAAGAGAAACTCTTTAAAGGTTTCATTCCGAGAAATTTATGTATATGATGTAAATGACTTAATGCATCTTCTAGGTTGCTCCCTTCAAAAAATTGACTTGGATCGTTAAATGCTTTTTCAGGAGCATTCCAGGTAGTCGAAAACATATATTTCTTTTCAGTCATCAACCCACCTTTTCCATACTGATCAGCACCCCTAAAAAATAAACCATAAGCATATACTTCATCCATATACGACTTCAATAAGCCGGGGACACTGAACCAATAGATAGGTGTTTGGTAAATGACAATATCAGCCCATATAAATTTTTGTTGTTCTTCTTCGATTTTATATCCTTTTTGAATAATTGTTGTTTTTACATTGTTTTTTTCACTTAAAAAACTGACCATTTTGTTCATCAATGTTTGGTTTAAATTACCCTCTGCTGAACTATACTTCTGATGACCGTTAATTATAAGTATATTTTTCATCTTTATCTAGCTCCTTCAATTATATGTTTTCTAAAAAAACTGCCTAGCGTGTAGTTGATAACCCTACTGCACTTAAGGTAAAATTCAAATCGTTTGCTTCATCCGGAAGAATACTCATGATTATGTATCAATAGCAAACCATTGATTTATATTGCAATGAGAGCAAACGGTAGTTTGTTTCGTTGATTTCTTGCAATAATTTTAGTTACCTCCTCAATAAGGGATGAAATTATAAGTACAACGATATTATAAATATAGTAACTTCATTTATGGAAGTAGTGATATTTATTTCATAAAGTTTCTGAAAGTATACTATTGTGAAATGATAAGGTGAATTAAACAAAAAAATTTTCAGGAGGATGTTCCATATGAGTGTTTTTGAGCCAGTATAATAACCAAAGGAGCACCAGATGAGACTTGCCCCATTGCTAAAACGCTCAACGTGATTGGGACTAAATGGACTTTTTTATTTATTCACGATCTGCTTATAGAAGGAACAATGCGATTCAGTGACCTATTGAAATCAATGAATGGAATTAGCCCGAAAACACTTTCACTCCGTCTTAAGACACTAGAAGATCATGGGATATTGAATAAAAAGGTATTCCCGGAGGTTCCCCCTCGTGTGGAATATACGTTAACAGACAAAGGAAAACAATTGGAAGGTATTTTCATTGCACTAAAGAGATTTGGATTAAATTTATAAAAAATTAAAATAAGTCATTCTTTAAATTTCGGTAAGTTAATTATGAATCATATCAGAGCATTTTTTAAATCTATTACTCAGGCTATGAACTATACAAACTACGCTATCACCGCATATTGATAGTAAAGTATAGCTATTTTAGCCTTACACCTCAGAATTTTGTTACTTAGGGTCACTCCTATCCCAAGTGACCTTTTTTTTCCTTAAAGTGTTCATTAACACTTGTTTAAATTTATTTACATGAATCTAGGCTGCTTCACTTTTGTCTTTTATTAGATTTTGCAAGATCATAATCAACACCTTTTTTAAATACTTTTTGAAAATTCAGAGTATCAAATTTATTACTTGTCGCTACTTTCAATCCTTTAGTAATCTTTTATCAGTCAATTCAACAATATAAAAAAGTTATCCATAGGTTCTATATAATGTATAAAAAGAGTCGAACATACAAATTTGTATGTTCGACTCCGCTTTAGAATCTCAATATATACTTTCTTATGAACTTTAATCGTGATTCTTTAACAACAAGCTAAGTTCATCTCTCTTAGAATAATTTTTATGAATATTGGCCAAATCTACATTAAACGATCATTAACATTATTTAAACGAGTAATCCCCTTTTGAACGATAAATTATGAGAAACATCCGATAATTTTAAAGTTGTGACTCAGGTATTTATATTATGTAAACAATAATTATTTTCAATTAATAAAAATTCGATAAACGTTATTAGGGTTATTTATGTATAAGTTATAAATCCTTGTTTCAATAAAGCCTCCGTTACTTTAAGTACATTGCTTTACAATCTTTAAGGAAGCTTTAGCTTTCTTTGTGTTTCAAAACTACCCATAACGCACCCTGATAGATTAAGAAGTTTTTAGTTTTGTCCCCATTTATTTTCAAAAATAAGATGTTCTAAAGAACGCCTTTTTTCCCAATTAGCTAACTCTAAAATGGGCTTTTCTGGGTAATTTTCAGTATAACCGATTGATATAAGAGCAATGGGATCGATGTGTGGTGGTATTTCTAAAATGTCTCTAATATCATTTTTTTTATAAAAACTTACCCACCCCATTCCAAGTCCTTCAGCACAAGCAGCTAACCACATATTTTGAATAGCACAAGCTGTTGATAATATATCTGTTTCAGGAATTGAATTTCGTCCTAATACATGGGAACCTCCTCTTGTAGGGTCACATGTAACACAAATAGTTATAGGAGCTTCTTTTAAACCCTCAATTTTTAAATCAAGGAATTTCATTTTTTTCTCCCCATCATAATGAACAGTTAATGCTCTGCTTTCTTTTTCTGCTGCCCAGGCCAATTTTTCTTTAATTTCGTCAGTGGAAATCAAAATAAAGTTCCAAGGTTGCATAAATCCTACTGAAGGTGCATGATGAGCTGCATTTAATATTCTATGTATAATGTTTTCAGGGATAGGAGTTGATAAAAAACTTCGAATATCTCTCCTATTATAAATAACTTTATAAATAGACTCTCTTTCTTCATTAGAAAACATAAATTTTTCCCCTTTTCTTTACAAAAATATTTATTTTTAATATTAACTAATTTTTCATTATTCTGCCACGTAAGTGAAGTAAAAATACATCAAAAAGCGTGGTTTGGATATGTTGTCCTTATCGTTGTATCCGCATAAATCTGACTCCACCTCTTCTTACTTCGGATTAACATTCGTCAAATCGATTACCACAATTCCTTTCAGTTTCATATATGGATAATGGCATCATTAATAATAGACCTGTTTAAAGACACCTTATGCAGATTTCACAATTGCCTTTGGCTGATGAATCGATAGTCGTTCAAATAGCCAACGAAGCTCTTGCTGTGAGAAAGTTCATACTTCAGCGTTTCTTCTACAACATAAACAAAATGTACCCTATAAGATGACCTCTTTGAAAGTGTCTATCTTATAGAGTACATTTTAAAACGTAAACTTCACGTTTTCTCTAATATTTTTACGCTAACTGCAGCATACGTAATAATTACTTTTTTAATCCTTTTTTCAATGAACCCCCACAATGGATAAGCTACTTCTATTCTTCTTGTAAACTTATTCCTTAGCGTTCAGATTTAGCCTCTCTGAAGATTATCTCAAGGGAAATTATTAGCAGATATACTATTGCGAATTTCACGCTTATTTTTCCGGTGAATAGATAGTATTACTATTTCCATCAATAATTAACACCGATTTTCCTGGTATTGTCTTGCCTTGATAGTTACATTCATCTTCTGAAAAATTTGCGACTACTCTTAATGCTTCACCATATTCCGTCATTTGAACGAGTCTATCATCTGATATAATTTTAAAATTTGTCATTTCTTTCGTTATTGCTTTTTTGCTAAAATTTGACCATACCTTTGAATGCCTTACAATTGTTTCTTTATGTTTTTCCCACTCGTGTTTATCTATATGATATAAAGGAGGAACATTATAAAGTATCTCATACAACATTCTATTTGTTATTTCGTCTTTAAATTTTAAGGTTCCCCATCCCCACCAATGAGTTGTGATCACTGAATCGTTGTAAACCAACTTATACAAGGGGATCGTGTAGTTTGAATCCAAAAATAACTTCTTGTACTTATCCTTTAGTGGTATTTGTTTAGAAAACATTTCGGGAACTCCACCATTGCTCGAATAGTATCTCCCTACGTAATACTCACTTTGTTTGTTTTTTGCCATATCCTCGTCCATCCAAGAAAATGATGGCGTTTCTATTCCATGTGCAAAGGCAATCGATTTGCTAGCAAAATCATTTCCGCCCTCAGTTCCTACTACCATATCCCATTCTTTTTGCAGATACTCCATTCTCTTAATCCTAGCCTGGATATCTTCCTTTTCAGTAGTAATATGTTCTGGAGAATAGTCATCGAAGATTTCTCCAGTGCCATCTGTGTCTAAAAACCATGAGTTAAATGCTAAGCCGGTATTTAAAATCGAAGTTACTCTTTCTTTTACACTAGGCATTGCAAGCGTTGGATTCAACTTTCTACCTGCACCTTGGAATCCTTCAATCTTTTCTCCATTTTTATTTGTTACAGTTGCATTCTCGTAAAGTAAAGCATTCTTAAACTTAGCAGTTTCCCACTTCTCTTTACCTGGTTCATGGATTGAATGATATGAATCATAGGTACCAAATAGATAGCCGAATTCTTCTGCATCTTTTACTAACTCAGGTTTAATGAAGCCTTCCTGCCAATCATCCAAGCCGATCCACATATGTTCTAGCCCAGAATCCTTCATGTCCTTTATCACATCTACAGTATTAGCATCTGCCCACTTCTTTATTGGGTCAACTACATCTCCAAGTATGCTTTTTAATAATCTCTTATTTAGGTCAATTAATTCAACGGGATTTAATTTTTCTATTCCTTTGTTTAACAGCCTCTGAGTATCTTTATCTATTTCAGTAAATACTTCCGGATTATAGAATTCATTTAGTTGCATTACTGCACTTAAGGATTTTATTATTCTTTTCTTATTGTATTTATCTACATAATCTAAGCTTTTTAACTCTTCAAAAGCTGATGAAAGCTCTGATCCATCCTCAACATTAGTAGTTAATAGCCTCTGAATCCATAATTTCAGTTTTTCGGGAAAAATGTCTCTCAGCTTTGCCCATTTAATATTTTCTTCTGAAATCACAGTTCTGTCCCAAAAATAAGCATGAGGTGCTCCATAAAGCTTTTCAATATTACTATTTTCTTTAGCCTTATCCGCCAAGCTTTTGAAGTCCCCCTGTTCAATCAAATAATTTTTATAGGTTTTTGCAACATCTACTGGATTTTTTTTCGTTATATATATTCTGAAACCATATTCCTTCTCTTTATTTATAGTTGGAAACTCATGATTAAAAGTAAACTCAATATCGTTTTCTGTATGATAAACAATTTCACTATTATAAGGGTTTTTAATTATATATACTAGTGAATACCCACTTTTATCAACTGCAAAAAATTGCATAGATAAAGCCTCAATTACCTTCATTTTTTCTTCACTTAAGTAATTTTTCCAAATTGAATCATCGCTTGGAATATACTTCCCTTGATTTAATGGGAGCATATATCCGTCACCTTTAACTTTTGGCCATGCAAACATGTTGTCTTCATCCTTGCTGGATTTTATGGTTACATCAACATACTTATCTTTTTTTTCGATATCAACCTTAATTCCCTGTTCTGAATAGGTCCAGCTAATGTTATCTCCACTGTCTTTTAAATTTGACACTCTCATTTTCTCCAATGGTTCAGATAATTTCTCAGTAATTCCATTGGATTCCACCTCAAGCGCAAATGTCTCAGGATTCACACTAAAGTTAAAGTCTAAATTATTTATTTGTGGCTTACTCTCTATACCTGTATTCATTTTTTCTTTCTTACATCCCGTAAGAACGCTTGTTAATAGTGCAGCAATTAACATGATTGATAGAATTTTTTTCATGTAACACACCTCCATACCTAGTGTAATATCGGTTTGTTACACGAATGTCACAAAAAAAATCTAACTTATTATTTTTTAATTCAAAAAAAGGCAAGCACAAATCCTTAGTAGCAAGCTCCCTATTAGAAATCTCGTCAATCAGATTTTGGTTGACCGTCATATCTTCCCTCATTCAGGGTCAGTTTAACTCAGTGACCCCTTTTATAATTTCTATTCTCAGATAAAGAATAAAGACCCAGTTCCAAAATCCACTTCAATTATTTCCGATATGAAAAAATAGTGATTGCCATTAAATTTAACTTCTGCGTTACAATCCTTGCCCCTTATTACCTTTACACCTAACTCTTCTAGCGCTTCTCTGCTACATCTGTTGGCTTAGATTAGATTATTGTCTGACAATTGGAAGTGCAATTAATTGTGACGATGAATATTTTATTCGTCTTAAGGAGAATCCAGCTTAAACGATAATTAGTATTATTTGAACGAATAATTCCCTTTTGAACAATAAATTATAGGAAGCTTTTAATAATAAGAAAGTAGTGACCAAGGTATTTATACGAGGAGGAGAGCTTGGACGTCACCCTAACAGTCTCAACAGAAATACGATTAATGGTAATAACTCGATCCAGCTAATGGATCGAGTTTTACTTTTTGATTATTGAATAACTTTCTTCTTAAAAATAGACGGTATTACCTCTAACAACCGTTCACGTGTAATGGGATCACAATGATTCCATGTAAAATCTATAAAATGAGTCTTACCAGGGGCTAGCTCGATTAACGTGGCGATTTGTGGACAGTGAGTAATGGTTAGTAAATCTTGGGGGGAAGCCAAGATAAAATTACGCTCTCCAGCATAGTGATTTATTTGATGCTGCTGAATTTCTATCCATGCTTGACCTTGCTCGATTAGCTGCATTACCTTGAGAGTAGGACGAAAGCCAAGTGATTCATACAAGCTGGCAGCCAATCCAGTCTGACACATAACATAATATTTAGTTTCTAACTTGAGATAAACAGTAGCCGTCTCCCCAGCAACATAAACATCTGCTAATTGCCTACGTACTAATCTTACTTTGTTCTCATATGTTGTAATCCACTTCTCCGCCGCTTTACACCGTCCAAATAGTTTAGCGATATATCGTAACCGCTCAAATAGACTAAACTTGCTATTCAGTATAATAGTAGGAGCAATCGCATCTAGTTTCTGCAAGTCATGTTCAGGATGAAAATAGCTAAGCAATAATAACTCTGGCTGCAGCTGTGCTATTTTATCCGGATCTACCCAATGCCCGATACTATGAATGTTCCTTAATTGATTGTGATAAACCACGTTATCTTTCATTATTGAGATGGCCGCTCCTATAGGGGGTATACCTAGAACAAGCAATTCCCCAAGTGTAAATTTGCCATCAGTCACAATACGTGTTACATCTTTAGGAACATGAATCTTTCTACCAAATGAATCAATAACTGTTCTTTCTGGAGTATAAAGATGACTGTTTGTATATTCACGTGGGGTGTTTCCAGTTAATTTATGAAAGCATCGACTAAAATAATATTCATCCTTAAACCCAATTTGTCGAGCTATTTTTCTCAATGGCTCTGTGGAATTACTTAGAAGTTTTTTTGCCTGATTTATACGTACCTGAGTCAAATAGTCAGTCGGTTTTTTACCGGTCAATATTTTAAACTTTTGACTATATTGCCATCTTACCATTCCAGCCATGGTAGCTAATTGTTCAACTGTCAAATCCTCATCATAATGCTGTTCTATGTACTGTACAGTTTGTTGAACCAATTGTGTCTTTTCTTCGTTCTGTAGCTGGTTAGCTTGTTCATCTAACTGAACCATCATAGCTAGTAATTGCTGAAGTTTACCTTGCAGCATGGCCATGGAACTAAATCGATTATTTATCATTGCTTCATTTCCTAATACCTGCTTGACTTGAGAAAATAACAGATGATAGGGATAACCATAAAGCAAGGGTGGATGAGCAATTCGGTTCAAAGTGATTCCTTCTACTTCAAAGGTTTCAAAGGTAAAGTGAGCAAGCTGTGCCTCTTTATTACTTGACTCTACCGTGTAGCTTTGTACAGGTAAAATGAGAGCGCAGCTTCCTTGTCGTAGATCGATTGCCATTTTGTCTACATACAGTCGTATGTCATGACTGAGAGCTATCAATAATGTGCATACATTTGTTTCATAATTATTTATTCCCTCTTTATGGCTATTAGCTGACATGATTCGATCAACTTGAAATCGGTCAAAGTGTTGTAGTCTAATATATAAGGATGCCAGATTCATAAGCAACTCTCCAACTATTGAAAATGATTATCATTATCGTTATTGTAACATAGAATGACCCACTATCAACTATTGTTCGAATATGTGCTATTTAGCATACTAGCCGTTTAAAAATTGATTGGACGGATACAATTTTTACTGTTTGCGTATCCACTCTGGTAGCTTTTGGAATAATTGCTCCAAAGCTAATAAATTATCTGTATTCCATTCATTAGGAACAACATAAACTGTTCCCTTTTTGACCGCAGGCAAAGTTCCCCATATCGGGCTTTGTAGCAGCCGATCAGCTTCTGCTTCACTTTCACTATCCTCTTGTACAATTACAAACAAATGATCACCAGCAAACTCAGGAAGCACCTCTTCGGAAACCTCAAGGAAAGATACCCCTTCTACATCAATAATATTTTTTTGTACTGCTGATGGGACGGCAAAGCCATTTTTTCCATAAATAATAGCACCTAGGCTACGATCCCCCATAACATAAAGCGTCTTACCTAGCTGATAGAAAACTGTTGCGGTCTCTCTTTTTGTTAAATGAAACTTATCAAACATTTCATTAGATTTTGTTTCATACGTAGCAAGCAATTGAGCTACTTCTTCCTGCTTACCTAGGATATTCCCCATCTCTTTTACTCGTTCTGTATAAGGAAGAGCAGGGTTAAAGGGAATCGTAGTAGCAATTTTTGACAATTTTTCGTTAAGATTTGGATCCGCCTTGTAATAGCCATTAATAATAAGATCAGGTTTTAAAGTCAGAATCGTCTCTAAGTCAGCAGGGTTTCCAATATCAATGATTCCTTCAAGTTTGCCTTCATAGTAACTTGGAGAATCTTTGGGAAGATTATTACCAACAACCGGAATATCCATCGCCAAGAAATCACCAACTGTCTGACCAATATAAACAACTCGTTTTGGATCTGCAGGTATTTCAATCTGTTCACCTGTAATCGTTGTATATGGAACAGTTGTCTCACTTTTCTCTGCTTGCACATCAGATTGAGCTGTTTTCTCGTTTTCCTTTTCCTTCGCATCAGATGTGTTGCTACTAGAACTACATGCCACTAATACCACTAGCAACAGGAGGAAACTCCCCCATAGCATAATTCGTTTTTCTATATACTGCTTCATATTTGTTACCCCTTTCCGATTTACCCTTAATTGAAAATGATTATCATTTACAGGGTTATTATAGATGTTATGAAAGGGCGAAACAATGAAAAAAACGCAATAATTTATTTGGATAAATGTCAATAATCAGGATTATGAAAGCCATTTGGTTTTTTATCTTCATGTTTAGTGAAGAAGCATAAGGATTATCTCGCTATAGAAAAAAGAAACCATTTTAGTGATTTCTTTTTATATCAACAAGCTGTTGATTAGCTATCTATTTGATTTCTCCAGCGAGCTCCACGAACGTAGCATAATTTATAAGCGTGTAAGTTCTGCGCCCGTCTTTATCGTGACAATATTTGAAAATTTCTTTTTTCAACTCCGTTAAACAATCCATCGGAATTAGGATTTGTTTATCCTTTTATCGATATTACTGTAGTTTTGGAATAAAGATTGATTAAAAATATCCCTCAATCCTTATCTAATAGCAACTTCAAAAACTCCATTTTGAATAAAGTTTGTTCAAAATGGAGTTACTCCTTTTATATAAGTATAAGATTTTTATAAAAAAGTTTGATTATTTTCCAGCTATGTTGTTCAATAATAGCGCCCTTTAACGGAATAAAACATGGGCTTCTATTTGGCTCTACTACTTAGTAGAAGGTGATTGGCAGCCATAAGAGTATGCAAGACATAGAAAACCGCACTTTTCTAGGATAGGTCTACTCATTGGACTGGCGTCAACAGTAAGGAAAGGATGCCCATTTTCATAAGCCTTTTTTGCTCGAGTAGCTAAAAGTGCTGTATAATAACCTTTTCCTCGGGACAACGGTAGCGTTGAACCTCCCCATAAGCTAGCAAAGGAGGAGTTTTTCTCTAAGTACATCCAAGCAGCACTTATAAGCAGACCATCTTCATAAATTCCATAAAGGTATAGGGAGTCAGGATTATTCTGTTTATCTCTCCAAAGTCTTTCTCCCAGCTCAGCGTGCGATGCATTCCAGATGGTATCTTCTAGAACAATAATGTCTTGAATACCTTGTTCATCCGTTATTTCCTTAATGTCGATGTGTTGGTCATGAATAAGCAAGGGATGCTGATTATCTAACTTCAGGACCATTAGTGCTTCAGGATCCTCTATTGTGAATCCTTCTTGTTTAAGAATATCTTTTAAACTATCAGGCTTGTCGTAGCTATACACTTTCCACTCAAAATCCTGCTCAAAGTTACTAAAATAGTTTAACTCGTTCTTAATAATTTCTCTTACATTGCCTTCGGTTACATTAGATGAGATAATGAACCCTTTTTCACCAAACTGTGAAATGTGGCGCACGACATGCTCTGTTTCCTCTCTTATGTAACCTTGTACGTGAGCCTCTTGTCGAAGTTCTTTGTGGAATAGTGATATTAATTCATTTTTATCCATGAGCGACCCTCCTATATGTATTAAATTTTTTCTATTGAATATTTTTCCATTAATTAATCTATTGATTAGTACCAATTATCGTAAAAACGCAAGTGTTCGGCATCTTACCCAACCAGTCTTATCATTAACTCATAGTCTCTAATAATCACTAATTTCCCTTCAGTGTTTAAAGATGATTTATACGCTCATCCCTTAAAAAAGATGCACCCCGTTAAATTTGTTCGCGATTTTCATAATATACCGCCTCCTTCTCATGAACATTATTTTATCAGATTTTTCCAAAATATACACTGATAAATGACAGATTTCATACACTATAAAATCCCCCAAAAAGAAAAAGTACAATTCTTCTGCAGAACAATACTAAATAACCAGTCGTCAAATAAATTCCGACAACTGGTTAGGTGTATACTTTTTCGACTGTATTCTATCAGCAATTTTCACTTCTACCTGTAAAGGATACTAAACATTAGTTTTCAACAGGACGACTTTATTTCATTAATCCCACTCGTTCATCTACTAGTATTCCTATTTTATTATCAGATTAGCCGTTTCACTTGGATGGTTAAGAGGAAAATGATGACCATATGGAACAAAATCAATCTTACCAAGATGTGAAGGAGCCGAATAGCCTCTGTCATAATCCCCCCAAATAATGTGAAGATTAACCTTTGTTACTTCATTGAAATCACCTTGAACGTTTTTCAATAGTAAACTATTAAGCTGAACCGTAGTATTTAAAATTCTAGGAGAAGTAAAACTGTTACTTAGTTTCTCAATATAATGTTCAGGGATGCTCTCCGTACTTTCAAATAAACCATTACTTAATAAATAACGCTCTATCAAATTAGTAGTTGCCAATTTCAATGTCCATTTGTTCATAAATTGAGGAACATTTATCGATTTAGCATTTTTTTTAGCAACAGGTGGCTGAAGTAAAGTAATTGTATACTTCTTATCTATGTACTTTTGTTCTAATGCTTTCAGCAGAATATACGCACCAAACGAATGGCCAATTAGATGGGCACCACTAGTAGCTTTCTCCAATAACTTTCTCAATACATTCAAATAGATATTTAAAAGATTTTTCTCTCGTTTAAAAGGAGAACGTCCCAAACCTGGAAGGTCCATAATCCATACAGGTCGACCCGTTTTTTCATGAAGCTCTTTCCCTAAAGGAAATAAATCCTCTCCATCACTTAATAAACCATGTAATAAAATAAATGGTTTACCCTCTCCTTGTAATTGGTAAAGGGTATTGTTGTCACATAATGTTCGCTCAAATAAATGATGATGCTCACCATTTTGATACATCAATCGATAATCCAGATCAGCTACTACGGCTGGGAAAAATTTCATTACATTTGTCTCCTTAAACCAATCTTCTCCCATAATCTTTTTCGCTGAACCATTTGAAAATGTTCGATTTGTAATAAAGTTCAGCCCATCAGCAGGAATTTGGGTTATTTTGCTTACGCCACTATTCATTATTGTTTTCATAAGCGGCATGGGAACAGAGATTTTTGGTGCCCTCATATTCATACTTTCCGACATAACACTTAATAATTCAGCAATGTTCGGATCGTTCTCTTTGTCTTCAACAAGTGTATATGTTTGAATAGCCGGCTGCTCCAATTTGAAAACCTGCACAATAAACTTCGCAAACTCATCGTTTGAAATCAGTGGCAACCTATATCCCTTACCACCAGGAATCACTGGCATGAGCCCTCTTCGCATACTTGTCACAAGCAAACCTAATCCTGCTATCTGCTCTGTACTCCCTGTTTTACTACTACCGACCACAGTTGGCGGATTAATGACAGACAGCGGGTAACCTACTGCTGAGGCCTGCTGACGGATATAAAGATCTGCTAAAAATTTTGTTTTCTCATATGGATTTTTTATTTTTAAATAATTGTTTCCTTCTTTAAACACATCAATTGCAATCTTGCTATTTTTATCATCAAAGGGACTCATATAGCCTACAACATGAATAAATTGCTGCAAGCCCTTCAATTGATGAATACTTTTAGCGAATTCACTAATATGTTTGGCGCCATTTAAAAAGACGGAAGATGCCTCTTTGCTTGTCGATTGAATATCCATGGGGCCTCCTGCGTGAATAATTACATCCGTTTTCAATACCAACTCCTTATCTTCAGCACTTAGACCTAAGTCTATTTTTGTCAAATCACCTTCAATAAAGTGCATAACTGCCTCTTTTAAGATGCCTCTTTCTTGATAAATGCGTGTTGCTTTACTTTTCGATCTCACTAATAGAAGAATTTTAACATGCTCTTTGGCTAATTCCTTCACTAATTGCTTTCCTATAAAACCTGTTCCACCCGTTAAAAATACTGTTTTCATAAAAATCCTCCTTGTAGTACTAATCAGTACTAATTTGGTGTAAAAAAAATGCTTCTTTTATCGAAGCAAGTTAAAAAAATGATCTGCTGTTTTCATAATTACAGTTGCATCCTCCAGTGTTTCTGAAATAAATAGCGCTCCTTCAAGATTTGTAATAAAAAGAGATGCAACCTCGTCAATATTAATTGTCTTTCTAAATTCACCATTCTCTACCCCTTGTTTAAGTAATAGAGAAACTTTCGTTTGTAATCCTTGAAAAAAAAGACCTATTTTCTCTTTTACTTTAGTGGCATTTGTTGGACTTTGAATATAGAGCGTAATAAACGGACAGCTCCCCTTATATTCCCTCGTCTGAACTCCTTGTGATAATTGCTTTAAAAACAGTTGGATACGATCTTCAACTAATAATTGGTTTTGAGATAGTAAGTCATCAATTGCAGATTGATACATTTCAATCCAATAATCCACGACCCCTTCCAACAATTCTTCCTTATTAGAAAAGTGATAATACACATTAGACTTTGAAACTTTGCTTACACGAACTAATTCATCCATGCTAGTATAAGCAAACCCTTTTTCTAAAAATAATGTTGCAGCGACTTCAATCACACGTTTTTGATTCATTAATTTTACCTTTGTCATAATTAGTACTGTACAGTACTACAATGCGTATTGCAAGTATTTTTGTTAGTTTAATAAAAAAATTGATTAAAAAAGCTATACTTTAATTGATTTTACTGCTAATAATTTCATTTTTTTGGGGGAAGCTTGTTGTGGAGTTTTATTTAATAGATTTATTATTGGTGACTGTCGCCTTAATTTCTTCAAAAAACAGATTTTGAAAAAGCTGCCGACTGTAAAATACAGACAGCAGCTTTCTTTAATAATTTTTATGACTTTATTGTTCCTTAATACATTAACTTATTTCTACAATGCAACTACCTATAGACGTTGAATTGATAAGATGCATTACCCTGTATTTCAACCAAAGATGTTATTATTTGTCTCATGTTTTTATAATGTAATTTTATTTCGACTTCAGAAAATTCTTTAATACACTAGATAATTAAAATTTGATATCTATTGAATTTTATTAATTACACTTTGGAATATACCTTCTTTTATTTCATCAAGTGAAGCATACCCATAAGATTTCGTATAAACGGCTACAGCCTTTTTATGACTAAGACAATATTGCTTTAACGAACGATGAGACAATGTACTTGTAGAACTCTTCCTCGGTGACGAAGTGAGACTGATATTGCTGGTGAATCAGCTCGCTCATCTGAAAGCCGTAGCACGTCGAGAGAAAAGACATGGCGGCAAGACGCGCATCATGACTGGCTATGATTTTTTTCTTCTGCAGTCGTTCAAAATATTCAACGAGCAAAGAGTGCAGCTTCACTGGTGGTTCTGCCAGCACTCTGTCTAATTCAGGAAATATGCCTTTTTCGCGGATGCCAATCAAAATAATATCCTTATTTTTATGGAAAAACAAGCGGTACTGCTGGCTTACATTCAGCAGATCAACTTCCGGATTATCGGTCGCTTCCTCCATTAACAGCTTCTCAAATTGTGGGATATCCGAATGCCTTTCAATGATGGCTTCCAGTATGCCTTGCTTGCTTCCAAAGTGCCGGAAAATTGTAGATTCATTGACTGTAGCTTCCGCTGCGATGGCTTTAGTGCTTACTCCCCGATAGCCATTCTTTTTTATGAGCCGTGTCGCGGCCTCAATGATTCTGTCTGAAGTATGCATTGTATTACTCCTTTTGCATATGTTAAACCCATTATACAACAAGTTATATATAGACAATAGGGTCGGGGTTCATCATCTTCGTAAACGTTTATTTAAACTCCTCTCTTTTCGCTCATGTGTGTTCTCTTTTCAGCAGATTTACGCCAGCATTTCTCAGATGTCTTGGCGTCATCCCGAAATCAATAAGTGCAGCCGGGTTCGGAATCGGCGGCAGCAGTTTTACCCCTTTAATTGGACAGATTTCATTTTCATTGAATTGATGCGGCTGTCTAACAGCGTATTGAATGTCCCTTGCTTTTTCATGATTGCGGCAAAAGACACGACAAATTTCTCATTAATGACAAGCCCAAAAAATCTCCTTTCGAAGTTTCGATTTGAAAGGTTACCAGTTTCATGTTTATAGCGCCTCCATCCATGTAGTGTGGTGTTGTTCAGTTATTATCATATTACATAATAGAATGAATGCACGCAAGTGCTCGCTTGCTTTTTGTTTTCCATTCTCTATAATAAAGATATAGGGTGACTAACCTCAATAAACATATATGTAAAGGGGAATTGTTATGCAGTATAAAAGTATTATACAAAAACCTCGGGTTAAATTTTTTGAAGTCGCAGATGGCGTCTTTGCCGGTATTTCGCCGTATCGTGGTATCAGTTGGGCCAATGCTGGGTTTATCAACAAAGGCGAAGGTCTGGTGTATGACACGTTCTTTGATCTGTTCCATGCGCAAGAAATGCGAGAGGCTTTTAAGGAAGTAAGCAATGGCGGCTCTCCCGCCTACGTGGTGAACTCGCACTATAACAGCGACCATACTTGGGGGAACAAAGTGTTTGAAGAAGCTTGCATTATTATGCACAAGGAAGCGGCCAGGGAGCGTCTTTCTGAAAATATAGCTTGGATGGATAGCGTCATCAAAAGAGGGAAACATTCTCCAGAATCGACTCAGGGAGAGCAGTTTTTTGCAGCGGAATTTGAAGGATTCGACCTGGAGGGCGTAGAATGGGTGCACCCGAATATAGAGTTAAAGGACGATATTAACATACGGCTTGGCGATACTGAAGTTATGATTTACAATGTAGCTCCGGCCCACTCTGACAGTGACTTGCTGTTGTGGATGCCAAAAGAAAAAGTGCTGTTCGCCGGCGATGTCGTGTTTAACGGTTGTACGGCATACAGTGAAGAAGGAACCCTCAACTGGATTAAAGTACTTGATCGCATTATTGATGACATTCAACCTGAAATCGTTGTTCCAGGGCATGGCGCCATATGCGGCCTGGATTTCGTGAAGGAACAGAGAGACTACCTCTTGAACGTGATAAGCGAGTTCAACAAGCATTACAATGACGAGATTGATTCCTTGTCCCTAACTAAGGAAATCGATATTTCTCGCTTCCTTCATTGGATTCAGCCAGAACGTTTATATGTTACGGTAGATATTCTTTTAAAAAGCAAACGCGGGTTGCCATCTCTTCCAAATTGGAACGAGGTTCCTACAAAACTGGAAGACATGAAAGCTTTTTTATCCGAGAAATATGGCAATCGAATTAAGCCATGGGACCCTATGAGCGTGTGGCAGGAATAGAGTATACATCTGCAGAGGCGATTGGATTCGTACATCTCTTACCACAAATAATTCAAGGAACCAACTACCTGTCTCACTGTTAGGCATTTCTATAAAGCTTGAAAATTTTTCTGATTACGAGGCAATTACCAGTATGATTAAGATTAAAGGAGGAAGCTTTAGACTTCTCGGAATTACATATAAAAAAGCTATCCCCCTTGGATAGCTTTTTTATATGTAAAATGCAAAACAACACCTAAAGTGGATAGATTTCACTTCTGTTAACTCTCTTGGAATTTCTGCATTCAGGTGTTCCGTAGCAATTACACTTGCAGAAACTGGTTGTACCCCCTCGTCACTAGAGAAGGAACGAATGACCAATGAAATATCTTATGGGCCTGAGGTAAAAAATATCACACTCTCCTAAAAACGTATTAATATCCACCAGAATAATTTGTGGCTTTAGGAGAAAGTTTGATTAGAAAATCTCATAAATCCATATTCCATGATAAATGAAAAGACTCTCTTCTGAAAATAAGTTCACCAAAAGAGAGTCTTATTAAGCAATATCTATGTTGTTCAACAATTGCGCCCGATTGTTGAACATAAGTTCTTCTTTAAACATAAGACCAATTTTAATTTTTTTCTCCTTATAGTTTGAAAGGTGTTCATAAGGGTTATATAACACTGTAGCGAAATACTTAAAATACAAAATAGGAGATGGATAGTATGAGTTTTATTTGGTTTTTAATAATTGGCGGGATTATCGGTTGGCTTGCAGGAATAATTTTAGGAAAAGATATTCCAGGTGGCATTATTGGTAATATTATTGCAGGGATTATCGGTGCTTGGATTGGTGGGATGCTTCTAGGAAGTTGGGGTCCTAAAATTTCTGATTTCTACATCTTCCCTGCTCTCATTGGAGCCATTATACTAGTGTTCATTGTAAGCTTAATAATGAAATCATTGCGTCAAGCGTAGTACGCTAAATTACTTCGTTTAGTTTTTATTTCAAGACGGTTAAATGAATCACATGTAACCGACTATAAATGCTGACTTTGTTTATAATAAAAAGGCGGTCCTCCACAAACTTATCTGTGGAGGACCGTACTTTGATGCTAATTTATGAATTTGTTCTTTATCACGAACTTCTCCATTTACTATGTGCCTTACCATATAGGATTATTTAGCAAGCTCTCTGAAACACTAATATCATCTTCTGTATAATTAACTAAACTAATCTTTCACTCTCCAACATTTTAACATCCTCTCCTTCTCCAATTAATTATATGGAGAAAATAAAAAATGGAACCTGATTAGTTGATGTATACATATCGTTTCATTTCCGCAAAGTATCCCGCCGGCTATATCAAGGATTAAGAACTTTAAAGCTCCCCTTTCCAACAGATACCTACAGGGGGACTTTCGCTCTTTTTTAACACCAGATTCTTAAAAAGGAGAACCCTGAACAGGCTCTCCCATTCGTTTATATATTTGATTGTAGATGCTGTAATTTTACCATACTCGTTTTCACAACATAGCCCTTACCATGAATGACGGTACGGGTTTGAAACATTTGGGGTATATTGTAATTAATTATTTGATAAATTTCATTCGCTCTTCAAGCGGTCGGAAATCTTTTTCACCTGGTGTTACCGTTGGGTTACCGAAGGGCATTTGTGCAATAAGTTTCCAATTTTCAGGTATATTCCATTCTTTTTTCACTTCATCATCAATTAGTGGATTATAATGTTGTAAAGAAGCTCCTAATCCTTCTGCTTCCAAACCTGCCCATACGACCAATTGATGCATACCTGATGCTTGATTTGACCAAATTGGAAAGTTCTCAGCATAGGGTGCAAATTGCTCCTGAAGCGATTTAACTACAGCCTGATCTTCAAAGAATAATACTGTGCCATAACCTGCCTTAAAGGAATCCATTTTTTGTTGAGTTCCTGAAAAATCTTGATCGCCTACTACTTTTCTTAATGTTTCAGTAGTGATGTCCCATAATTTATTATGTGCGTCACCAGATAATACAACAATACGAGCTGTTTGGGAATTAAATGCTGACGGAGTATATTTCACAGCAAATTCTACAATTTCTTTAATTCTTTCATCCGATATTTTTACCTCTTTACTAATTCCGTAGTAAGAACGTCTTTCTTTAAGTGTAGTGTAGAAATCTTTTGTCATCATTTTTTCCTCCTGAAATTTAAATTGCACCTGGCGCTTCGAGATTTTTACTTACCAAAACTTTTTTAAAATTTTCAAATGGCCATTTTATTTCTAAGACCTCCACCAAGTAAAACAAACTGACTTGTCCGTCACTCCTACTTTTAAATCAAAAAAGAATTGAAAGTTATATAATCACGTTTAATGTTCAAAAATATATTACCCAAACAAAAGTAAGAATATTCAGGGGTAAATTGGAGAAAAGATTCAATCATTTTGTTTAATCAAAAATCAACAGTACAATAGATGTTCTGTGAAAGTTGTTACTCCTAGTCCATCTCATCAATAATAAAATAACTATAGCTTAAGAAAAGTTAATTTTTTTCGGTATATAAATAAGACCTCAAAGTTTAACTTTGAGGATTAAGTGTTAAAACCATTTCGTTTTATAAAGGAATGTGCGAAAAATTACTGATTTACTATATCTCTTAAAGTCTTATTCTAAAATCTATATAACAGCCATAATTTCCTCATCTTTTCCTCAACAAAATCAACTACTGGTTTCGCCTTCTCGTTTTCCAGCACCACCTAATAGTATGTGATGATACTCCGGAATTTACCTTCCTCCTGTTATTGACGAGTACGAAAGGGGAAAAATGGCTCCTGGCTACCAACTAAACCAATAATTAATAAAAATTTAGTAAGACAGGTCCTCCACTTCAATGGCAGCAAAGATATTAGAGTAATGGACATAAAATGTACCTGTACTACTTAAGCCTCTTTCTAAACAGTTAATGTCTCAAACTCCTTTTTCACACTAATTCCACAAATGAAAAAAAGTTTGCAACGTCTATAGTCCGTGATTCCTCACTTCATGACGTTGCAAACTTAATGGATGATGGTTCTTGAACCATCCTTTAAACTTATTTTGTAATACGTGTACCTGCTTTTCCATCTAATGCAGCTACTGCTTGATCGATTGAACAAATGATTGACTCTTTCCCTAATTTTGCAAATTCTATAGCTGCTTGCATTTTTGGTAACATACTACCCGCCGGGAATTGTCCTTCTTTAACATACTGTTCAGCTTCTGCCACAGTAATGTGGCTTAGCTTTTGCTCATTTTCTTTACCGAAATTAATATAGACATTTGGTACATCTGTTAGCATCATGAAAACTTCTGCATTCACTTGTTGTGCTAGCTTTAATCCTGAACGGTCTTTGTCAATAACTGCTTCAATACCATGTAATTGACCACTGTCTTCACGATATACAGGTATACCGCCACCACCAGATGAAATAACAATCGTTTCATCAAGTAAACGTTTAATTTCATCGATACCATGAATCACTTTTGGTTCTGGTGAAGGGACAACTCGTCTATATCCTCGCCCAGCATCTTCTGCCATAGTAAAGCCTTGTTCTTCTAAACGATGCGCTTCTTCTTCTGAAAAAAATACACCGATTGGTTTAGTCGGATTTTTAAAAGCTTGATCATCCTTGTCGACTTCAACCATCGTTAGCAATGTCACTACATTTGTAGCTATGCCACGTTCTTTCATATGGTTTTTTAAAGCTGTTTCCATCATATAACCAATGAAACCTTGTGATTCTGCGTTGCAGACATGAATTGGTAGTGGTTCGACTACATTTTTCGCAGCTTCATTTTGGGCAATGATATTCCCCACTTGCGGACCATTACCATGTGTAATGACGATGTTATGACCCGCTTCTCGAATTTCTACCATATGGCCTGTTGCCGACACTACATTTTTGAATTGATTATCATAAGTTGCTTCTTGTTTCGGCTGTAAAATAGCATTACCACCTAAAGCAATAACTACACTTTTCCCCATTTCTTTCACTCCTTAGTTAATGACAAGTAAATGCCATATAACGTATCCATTCCAGATGATGATCCTACTTTTATAAGCCTGTTCATGCTTTCTAAAGATGGATCATGTTGCAATGCTGTAATCTTCGAACTAAATACACCGTCTATAGCACAGGTTAAGAAACGCTTACTGACAATGGTTGTTAAAGGTTCCTTGATTAGAGCTTTTAGTGTTTCTAGATGTTTAGGTTCGATAAAATTTTTAATAAAATGTCCGTACAATATGCCGACTAGTATATCATCACCAGTTGGTGTTAAACCTTGTCCACGCCCAATAAAGTAACGGAATGTCTCGTCAAGATTTTGGGTTGGATCTTGTAATTGATTAATTAAGGATAATACACGTGCTCGTTCAAAATCTGATGATTCATAGGATGTAAATGAAATGTATTTAAAATTTTCTTTCAATTTATTTATATTTGCATGTTCAAAATCCATATATAACGGTAGTATTTTTATATTAAACACCATTTCGAAGCGGTTATGAAAAAGACGATTATTCCGAAATATTAATGTATCGCCTACCTTAATATTGGTTTTTACTGTTTGTCTCGTTTGAGGATCAAGCAAGATCCCGAACGGAAATGTCCCATTTTCATCGGTACCAACAAATATCAATTCTCCATCTTGATCAACCATATTTAAACCTTTTTCAAACATACTGTGCACGGTAAAGGTTTTTCCTTCATTCAATAATTGAAGTGCGATTGAACCAACCGCACTTGCTTGTAAAATCATCCTTTAAATCCTAGCTTTTCAGCATATGCTGTGATAGCTTTCTCAAAACATTCGATTGGCGGATGTACTGTACCGGCACCAATTTGTCCGTACCCCGCAATTTTATGGGCAATACCAGTGTTGATAACTGGTGTGATCCCTGTTTCAACAACTTTCCGTGCATCAATACCTAAGCATGCGCCTTTAAAGTCCCAAGTTGGGATGACAAAGTTTGGATTTTCGCTAATACAGATTTCAGTCATTTGATTACTTGTTTCAAGCGCATCATTAAATCCACCCGAACCAACAAAGCGTGTTACGGCAGGTGCTGCAATCATCGCCATACCTCCGACACCAATTGTTTCTGTAATCGCTGAATCACCGATATCTGTGTTGGCATCTTCTGCTGAGTAACCAGTGAAATATAATCCTTGCGGGGTATTAACAGGACCAGTAAACCATTCGTCTCCCATACCGGCAATACGAATACCAAAGTTTTCACCGTTTCGGCACATTGCGGTAACAACTGTACCGTGTTCGATTGTCCGTGCTGCATCCATCATCGCTTTTCCAGTCGCCATAGCAATATTTAAGAAAAATTGGTCTGTGTCAGCTAAGAATTGGATTACTTCTGTACGTTGATCTTTTTCAACGTCATCTAATGAAGCAATTACTGGAGATAGTTCTTTTAAAAATGCAAGTGAAGCTGCAATATTTCGCTGGTGGAACTCATCTCCCATAGCAATAGCTTTAGCAATCAATACGTTGACGTTCAAGCCTCCATCAATTCTTTTTAAGGCTTTACTTAATACGGGACCTAATACATCTTTCATCCAGTGTAAACGATTGATGACTTGCTCATTATAAGCGCCGAAACGTAATACTGCGCCAATCCCTTCGTTCATTTGACAATACGCTTCGTTACCACTCTCCTTGTTAATAACAACAAGGACTGGCATGTTAGGTGAAGTAATACCACCCATTGGTCCAACCGCATTCACATGATGACATGGAATGAATTTGATTTTATCGTTTTCAAGTAATTCACGTGCATTCTTTTCGTCTTCTGCCCATCCTTCAAAAAGGATTGCGCCAACACAGGAACCTTGCATTGGGTCTGTCATGTTTTCATATTTAATTGGAGGTCCAGCATGTAATAACACGTACTCTTCTAATTCAGGAATCACAGATTTAGCAGGTACAACATCCGTTAAAAATGGTGCTGCTGCTATGATCTTTTGGATAACGGCTTCGTTCGCTTCATTTATTGTTTTGTATCCCATTAGATTGTGCCTCCTTCATAATAGTTTAAGAATTGAAGTACTTTCATTAACTTCTCATCGCCACCAGCAATTGGGCGCCAGTTAAATTGAACACACTCTGAGCCACTGTTTTGAACAGCTTCCGTAAAGCTTTTTAGCCCAATATTGATAACGCTAGGTTTCATATTGATGAAGGACATGATTTTCTCATCCACTACTAAGCTTTCTTCTGTATAGTCAAATTTTTGTACATCAGTAATTGGTTGTTCCACTTTACCACCTACAAGTTGGATAGCTGTGCGGACCATTTGATCATTGGTTTTACAAATAATTGCACCACTCTCTTTTAAAATGGCAATTTGTTTATCGTAACCTTGAATATCCTGTGCTGTACCTACAACCGTTGCAAGCACTGCAAGCTGACGACCTTCTTGACGTGCATTATCCAAAATACGTTTGATGGTTGGTGCTAGCTCACTAGCCATATCTTCATGACCACCGTTACCGATTACGTTATCAATCATAATGACTGCAGTTTCAGGGTCATTCATAGATTTTTCAAGCATTTCGATACGTTTTTCAGGGTCAATCATCGGATGTGGTTTACCTTTTGTATAAACATCATCACCTAAATCAATGATTTCATGAGTGTTTGTTTTTAAAACATAGCTTTCGCTTTTCTCTTCAGTCATTGTATCTTTAAAAGCATCTCTCACTAGCATAGCCGCTTCAGATGCTAATGTACCACCTGAATAATAACCTTTAATACCAACTTGTGATTCTTTTAATACAACGTTAACATCAGCTGTTGTCGGTTCAAAATTCGGTTTATCACCATTTGATAATTGGACAGCTACAACTGCTGCTTCTTCAAGTGTATAAGCATGATAGATGTTCTCTTCTTGATAGGAAGGTTTGTCACCTAAAAATAGCGTAACCACTGGTTTATCAATATTTCTTAATAAGTTTAATACTTTGCGTTGTACTTCCTCTGCAGGTGGTTTGGAGATCACTGTAATGACTTTTACTTTTGGATCTTGATTTAACGCTTTGATGCTATCTAACATCGTGATAGCACCAACCTCCGTCGATAAATCACGTCCACCTGTTCCAAGAGCATTTGTAACACCTTTACCATAACGGTCAATAATTGTAGTGACTTCTTGAATCCCTGTACCTGATGCCCCAACAATACCGATATCGCCTTCGTTGACGTTATTTGTAAAAGCAATGGGGACACCGTGAATAAGGGCAGTGCCACAGTCTGGACCCATCACTAATAACCCTTTTTCATGCGCTTTTTGTTTTAGTTTCACTTCGTCTTCTTTCGAAACATTGTCACTAAACATGAACACATGTAAACCTTCGTTCAATGCGTTTTCCGCTTCCATTGCGGCATATTGACCAGGAATTGAAATTAACGCTAAATTTGGATTGTTCGCAAGCTCCATTGCACGTTTCCAGTTATGAGCTTCTTGACCTTTAGACGTATTTTGTGAATCTGAATCACCTTTTAAAGCGATTTCTACTTCTTCTTTCACTTCGTCTACTTTTTCTTCCTGCTCTGTATCTACAACGATGACGATATCATTTGGCTTTGCTTTTTCTAATTCATCCGTGCCTAAGCCAGAAGATTTAAAAATGTCCTTATTCGCTGGTGTTCCCATCATGATCGATACTTTGTTTACACCATCAATTGCAGACAACTTGTTGGATAAAAGCATTAACACGATGGAGTCTTTATAAGTGTTTTCTTTTATAATTGTGTATAACATGATGAACCTCCAATTTTATTATTCTGCAAATCTATTTTTTCCATGATAACGATCGTAATGAACGTCGTCTGACACAAGATAGTTGTAAATGTCGTCTACGATTTCAATACCTTCCTTATCATATTCCTTACTTCTTAATATACCGCGTTCACCTGGATAATAAATTTCTCCATAGCCCTCTGCCGCAGGCTGTGCTTTTAATTCATTGAGCATAGTTGTAATTTGTAGCTTGAAAGCATCCAGATCTGTGAAATAGGCAGGGTTAATGACGATATGAATTTGACCTAAATCGCGTCCTTTAGTTAAGTCTTGATACATAGAAGATACATGGATACCATGTGGGACTCCTAGAAGACTACCTGATAAAATATCTACCATCATCATCAAGCCGTATCCTTTTGGACCTGCAATTGGTAGGAGTGCATGAACATCTCTTGCATTCGTTGTAGGTGCACCAGTAGCATCCACAGCCCATGTGTCTGGAATCGATGCATTTTTACTTCTTGCATCTAAGATTTTGCCCCATGCTTGGACAGTAGTCGCCATATCAAATGTAATGATGCGGTCATCAGCAGATGGTGCACTATAAGCAATCGGGTTTGTCCCAAAATAAGGTTCAGTTCCGCCAAACGGTACGACCATTGGATCTGATTGACACATACTTAGAGCAACCATATCTTGTTCTGCTGCCATTTCAACAAAGTAACCTAAAGCACCACTATGTGAGATATTTTTCATACCAACAACGGCAACACCTGATTTTTTAGCCATTTCAATCGCTTTTTCCATCGCTTGTTTTGCTATTTGGTGACCTGGACCATTATCCCCATTAAAGATCGCAGATGCTGGTCCTGTTTGTTCAAATGTGTAGTTGGGATTGTTTGTAATCCCGCCTTTTGCAATTCGTTCAGAATAGTATTCAACACGTACAGCACCATGTGAATGAATACCTCTATGATCAGCGTATGTTAATACGTCTGCAACATCATGTGCCGCTCCTTCATTTAATCCAGCTTTTATAAACTTTTGCTTCATTAAATTAAATAGTTCTTCTTTAGATACACGCATCTTGTTTACTCCTCATTTAATTAATATTTTGTTTCACATTCTGAATAATCAGAATTTTATTTTAGAAATTTTTTTGTAACTAAGATGCCTAATTTATCTTTGGTTCACTATCGGAGATAATAGACTCCCTTTTTATAAATCAATATCTCTATTTGCATCTTTAGAATAAATGTATGAGAATGGTTCATCTAAACCAATTGCATAGGTTGCTTGTGGTACATAAGCGCCCATAAAGATATAATCACCTTTATCAACCGGCATCCATTCATTGTCTAAGTTGTACATGCCTCGCCCGCTTAAAACATAAGCGCCGTGTTCTTGAACGTGTGTTTCAATGTAACCATGTGAAGCACCTGGTTTGAATGAAAGAATATGAATGTTCATATCATAGCCAATTTCTTTTGGTAATAAGTCTTGAATTAATACTTCTTTCATACCTTCATATGCCTCTTGTTCGATGTCGTGCACATTACCTGTAACGACTTCTGGCGTAAACCCTTTAAGAGGTTGTCCTTTAAGAGGTTGATAACGTTTTTTGTATAAGAATAAACGGCTATCTTCACCGTTATTATTATTTTCAAAAGTTAACTGTAAGTGTGGAGGCACATATAAATACCCACCTTCAGTTAATTCGTATTTTTTACCATCTGCAAAAGCATTGATTTTGCCATAAACAACGTATACAAAAGATTGAATACCATCACCAGCGAAGCCCGCTTTGTTTCCACCTTGGTTTTTTACTGTTACTAAGTAATCTACAAATCTTGCACCTAAACGCGGGGACCCTAAAATTGTGACGTCACAATCTTTGAAGCCAGGTACAACATTATTAACTAGGCCATCTGGTGTGATTACCGCATAATTGTCTTTTTTAATGACAGAACGTGTTTCTAATAAACCTTCTCTGTATCCTTGAACTTGATTTAAGTAACCCATAAGTATCTGGCTCCTTTTTCATTATTTTTATTCTTTGTATGCTAGTTCATAAAGTACATCACTTAATACTTCAATACCTTTAACAAGGTCTTCTATCTTCGTTTCTTCACTAATGTTGTGACTAATTCCACCAATAGAAGGTACAAATAACATTGCCGTTGGAACATATTGTGCAAAGATTTGTGAGTCATGTCCTGCACCAGATGGCATCACTTTATATTGATTCCCTACATTGTTCTTTGCTGCTTGCTCAATGATTTGAACAATTTTTTTGTCCATCAATGTTGGTGCTTCATCCATCCATAAATTAATGTCATAAGTCATGCTATTTGCTTCAGCGACTAATTTAATTTTGTCTTCGATTTCTACTGCAAAATCATTTAATATTTGCTGATCAATATGACGACAGTCTACTGAGAACGTAATTTCACCAGGAACTACATTTACTGTGTTTGGTACAAGTGTGATATGACCAAACGTTAATACAAGTGGTTCCCCAATTTCTCTAGCACGTTTTGTTAAATTTGAGACAATTTCACTATAGGCAACAACTGTATCGCGACGTAATGACATTGGCGTAGTACCAGCGTGGTTTGCTTCACCTTTTAAATTGATCGTGAAGCGTTTTTGACCAACGATGCCATTAACAACACCGATTGTTTTGTTTTCTGTCTCTAGCACTTTGCCTTGTTCAATATGAATTTCAACAAATGCTTTGATGTCATTACGAACGTCAGTAGTTTTACGATAATCAAAGCCTGATTTACGCATCGCGTCTTCGAACTTAATGCCCTCAGCATCTGCAATTGTGTCAACATCCGATTTTTTAGCTAAGTTAAAGAAGTTTTTGCTACCCCAGAATGTGTAAGGGAATCGACTGCCTTCTTCTTCTGCAAGAGATAATACTTCTAATGAGCGTAGTGGTTGGCCGTGTTTAGCTTTTAAATATTTCACAGCCACTAGTGCAGCTAAGATACCGAATTGGCCATCTAGATGACCCCCTTCAACTACTGTGTCGATATGTGATCCTGTTAAAATGGTTTCTTCCGGATATTTACTGCCAACCAGACGCCCAGTTAAGTTCCCGATATCGTCAAAGCTTGCTTCTAATCCTTCTTCTTTGAATGTTTTTTCCAGTTCACGAACTGCATCATTCCATTCTTGAGAATATAAAAGGCGTGTAATTCCACCTTGTTCTAAGCCACCAAAACCTGTAAATTTCTTATCTAACATTTCAAAAGTTGATTGAATATCCATACCTCTTTCACTCCTTCCTTCTACACTTTTATTATAGGTCCTCCCCCATAACCATTCATTGACACAATGAACAATAATGGATAGTCTTTTTATGCACTTTAGACAAATAGATATGGATAAGGAGCAAGTAGCTGTCGGAGTAAAAAAGAACGCTTTTTGCTATTGATTATGGAAAGGCTTTAAGACGGGGTATGAGTGGAGTAAATCATCCATTCTATCCTTACTAAAAAACAAAAACCACATAGTAAATCTATGTGGTATAGTCCCTATTAAAATGATTAAAGGATAAATCATGAACCTTACAAATAGGAGCAAGCCAGTTATATCGTATTGGCTATTGAAAGGTTTTTGACTCATCCCCGGTTTGATGAACGGCTGCTGCTGCAATCGGGATAGATTGTGGAGAAATCACTTTTGCTTTGCTTCCCCCAGCAGTGTTAGCTGCTATTAGCATAAACGCGAGATGCCAATCTGCTTCCCAGTAACTGCCTGTAAGCTTTCGAATAGTGCATGATTATTTACAACCGATTCCGTTAGAAAGACACCCATCCATCCTAATACTGGACTAACAAATGGGAAGAATTCATCCGTTTTGGCAGGTCGGGTCCTAGAGAAGTGCTAAGCCCAGAGAAGTCAGAAAGATTGGCAAAAGTCATTACAAGTACGATTGTAAGATTCCTCCTTTACTATTTCGAAATAAAGAATTATACGTATATTAACCTTCAAAAATAGTATACAATCAGAGTGATAGGTTATCCTTGTAGCGTTTTACAAATATATTTCTTATTATTTTGGTCTTTTTCTAACAAATATAAAGGAGATGATCCTTATGACAACATTAAAAGAAATCATGTCTGTCCAACAATTTTCTGATTTAACATTATTAAATGATGAGGGAGATTTAGATAGAGAAGTAGAAATGGTCGATATTACGGAAACACCAGATATTAAAAATTTCACAGCACCTCATTCATTTATCGTCACTACGGGTATGTGTTATCAACACGACCAATCCGGATTAAAGGATCTCATTCTAGAATTAAATGATATACAAGTTGCTGGCATAGGCGTTAAATTATCGCGTTTTTTAGAAAAAATTGATGATGAAGTAATAGAATTTGCAAACAAGTTAAAATTCCCCATTATTAGAATCCCTGATAGTTGGAATCTCGGATCCATTACACATCATATATCATCCTATATCTTGGATGAAGAAACTGAAAAGTTATATTTTGCATTAGATATCCAACAAGAATTAAATACCATGCTGATGAGAGGTTTGAGCTTGGAAATGATGATTGAACGTATGAGCAGACTTCTTAGAGTCCCTGTGATGCTCTTAAATCCTTTTCATCAAATTAAAACGATGAGCCATCACTTCCAAGAACAATCAGAGCAAATTCAAAAAAATCTTAGTTACTTCAAAAGATGTGTTAATTCCAAGCAAATTTCACCTAATAATAAAGCATCTTTCCAAGAGGAGCATATTATATTTGAAGTTCCAGCATTTAAATATTTCCCGTATTATTTGATGGTTTCAAATGTTAATACGCTCACCTATCCATTTAGTTTGCTTGCCATAGAACAAGCCGTCAATACACTCAGTCTCGCCATTTATAAAAACAGTAAAATCAAAGAAGCGGAACAACAAGATGTCAACCGATTTTTCGAAACATTGATGTCTGAGCATCCTGATAATCTTATTTCAGTCAAACAGCACCCTGAGTTTTTAAAAAAGCACCATATTCACCCATCCAATTTCTATCAAGTGATCGTTTGTGCGATTGATCAAGAAAGGGATGTGGAAAATAATATCTATTTGAATGAACGTTATCAAATGACTTTTGAGTGGCTAACACATAAATTTACTGACATTGATCCTTCTATCAGTGTTTATAGGTCTCCAGGTAATCATCGATTTACGATCCTATTACAAACTAAACATCAATATTATTTAGATTACTGCAAATATATCCAAAAAGAGTATCATAAACTTTTTAATAGTACACTGTCATTCGGTATTGGTAATGAAGTGACTGAATTCTCACAGTTACCACTCTCTTATTTTGAAGCGAATGAAGCTTTTGATCATAAGTCTGAAAGTAGTAAAGTGGAATTTATTGAACTCTATAAATCTAAAAGTGTAGAAGAATTGTTACAACTCATTCCAGCCAATAAATTAAAACCGTTTATCACGTACACACTAGGTTCATTAGCCTATCCAAAATCGACAAAAGAAAAAGAACTAAAGCATACATTGAAAATCTATTTGGCGAATCATTGTGATCTGACAAAGACCTCTGAAGATATATTTATTCATCGAAATACAGTAAAATATCGTATTAAAAAATGTGAAGAGATTTTAGGTCAGTCTATCGAATCGCCTGATATTTCATTGGATCTACGATTAGCATTATTTGCCTCAGAGAAAGTAAATTTTTAAACTTAAAAATCCCGCTAAAAAGCTGTTATGAATGCTTTTTAGCGGGATTCTTTTTACCTATTTTACCATTCAATGTAGCAGCTCCTACTCAAGCTATTATCAATAAACCGACACGCTTATTCGATTGAATCCACATTTAAATGAAGCTGCTTTCACAACGGTTCCACGAGCATCGTCGCTTTTGGGCAGCAATAACAAAACTACCTATCAGCGGGAGATGTATTAAATCTCCGCTAATAGGTAGCTTTACTTTATTCATTAGTTAGGGGATGGGTTGCTTTCTTCTCTTTCAACATCACGACCAGGAAGAATAAAATCGCTGCTGCTGCAAGAAGTATTGCTGCAATATAGAATGCTAATACTTTTGAACCAGTGATATCACCAATATAACCTGTAAGAGTTGGCGCAATAACTGATGAAGTCATTCCAAAGAAGTTAAAGATACCTAGTGCTTTGGCCATGCTGTTGGAAGGTACTGAATCCGTTACATATGTGATTAAAACTGGATCAATGGCAAGTTTACCTAATAAACCGTATAAAATTAATGCTGCATAGAGGACAGAAGGGTTAGGTGCAAATACGGTTAAACTAATAGTTACGGCTGCCCCAATTAACAAGAAGATTATTAATTTCTGACGCATATGTGCATTTTTATCAATATACTTAGAAAATATCAATGCACCAGGTACTGCTGTGACTGCAACTAAAGCAGCTACATATCCTACTGAACCTTGTTCAAATCCTTTTTCTCCGACAAGGAATGATGGTAACCATGTCACTATCATGTAATAACCATAACATGTTGCAAAATAGACGAAGTAAATAACTAATTTTTTTATCGAGAATAATTCTACGCCTTGAGATACTGTGGCTTGTGCTGTTATTTTATCTTCGGATGTTTCGTTTGTAGCTTTTTTGTCTTGTTTAACAAATAAGATAAACACAAATGTTACAGCTACAATTAAGACTGCTATCATATAAAGCATGTAATTCCATTGGATTTCAAGGCCACCTACTAATACAGATGAGCCTACTAGACCAATAACCATCCCTAATGCCGAACCACTGTTGATGATCGCATTAGAAAAGCTTTTCTTATCTTTTGGCATATATTTAGCGGATAAAGAGAAGGCCGCACCATAGTATGAGCCAGTCGAAAGACCTGCCATTAAGGCGCCTACATAAACTTGAGTGATTGTCGTGCTTGATCCAATGACGAATGCTGCTAATGCAAATATGATAAACGCAGGGATCAATACTCGTTTTTGTCCAAATTTATCAACGAGTATTCCTGATGGAATTTGCATACCCGTATAGGCAAAGAAATAAATAGAAGCAATAAGTCCTACTTGAGTATCGCTAATATTACCAAGCGATTCTTGAATTTGTGGATATATTGGTGTAAGTATTGTACGATAAATCCAAATAGCTACCCAACCTAAACACAGAGTAAAAATGATTTTTTTGTAATAATTCGGGTCATTCTTAACTGTTTGTCCCATAATATGACACTCCCATTTTTCTTTTTTTTTACTTATGTAGTGCTTAATTTAATTTTAGGTGATGAGTACGTAAATAACATTGTTCACTTTTAACAAAAACAGAACCAGCATTGCACATTTTAGACAAAAGCCAATGTTTGAATTGTTTATAAATGCATGACTTATGGCATTCTTATTTACCGATTCCTACTCAGTGCTTTTGTATCTACAAACTTTTCTCGGCTCGAATAAACAAAAATAAGCCCGACTACCCTATAGGTAATCGGACTGATCGCCATCCTCGTGCAAACATCTTTGCTCAAATCCTATTTTGAAAAATGGAATTTTTCTCATGTGACAATCCTTTGTGATCGCAGAAAAGATTCCACCTTGTAGATAATGGATCATCAAGGAGGAATCTTTTTACTATGAAAACTAGTTAATCAACAGACGTGATCGTTAATTTAATGATGTTTATGCGCAATAAAGCCTATTGGTGTGGGACCTGCGAACCCTAACATGACGAAATCTCTACTAGAATTATTAGTCATTCCGTGCTTTTCTCCTGCACGTGAAACGACAACATCACCAGCTTTAATTTGAACCATTTCACCACATTCTGGATAATAATCAGCTGTCCCTTCAATAACAACCCATATATCATCCGCTTTCTCGTGTGAGTGAAGTGGCAAAGTTTGTCCTGGACGCATACACCATATAGCTCCAACAGTATTAGGTGTTTCATAAAAAATATGTTTTGTCGCTTCTTCTTCTCTAAACTCTTGAATATCAGGCCAATGGAAAATACGATTTTTTAAATCTTCTCTTGCTAATTGTTTTAATGTCATAGTATTTTCTCCTTGTTTCGAATTTCAAACTATACCCACGTCATTTAGCGTTTATTAGAAAATGATTATCTGCGAATAATATTTTGAGGTTTTCCCTCTAAAAAAGCCATGGTGTTATCAAATGCAATTTTAGCACGCAGTTCCATTGCCTCATTTGTAAGGAAGCCTACATGGGGTGTTAAAATAACATTTTTGGCTTGTAATAGTTTATAGTCTCCAGGAATTGGCGGTTCCATATCAAATACGTCAATCCCCGCTCCTGCAATTCGCCCTTCATTTAAAGCATCGGCTAATGCATCATTATCAACAATTGGACCTCGTGCACAGTTGATTAGAATAGCTGATTCTTTCATTAATTCTAATTTTTCTTTAGAGATTAATCCTTTTGTACTTGAAAGTAGTGGTATATGTAATGACACAATATCTGATTGTGCTAATAACTCATCTAATTCCATGTACTCGATACCCAAAGCTTCAGCTTCCGGATTTCTTCTAGATTGGTCTGAAGCTACTATTTTTGCGCCAAATGCTTTAAACAAACGAGCAGTCATCATGCCAATCTTTCCTGTACCAATCAAACCAACTGTTTTCCCTTTAATTTCACTACCTTGGAATGCTCCTGGGAAATGATCGGCATGGATTTCTTTATTACCCTGAGAGATACGGCGGTACACATCTAATACTAAACCAATTGTTAATTCAGCAACTGCTTGATTCGCATATCCAGCTGCATTACATATCATAACATCTTGATTTCTCGCTTGCCCGATACCTACATGATCAACACCTGTAAAGGCTACATTTATTAATTTTAAATTGGCATTTTGATCAATCACTTCTGTAGGATAAGGATTATTAGCAATCATAATCACATCTGCACCTTCACTACGTTTTGCTAATTCTGCACTATCCGTTGTTTTCTTGTTGTAATAAACAAATTCGTGTCCGGCCTGTTTGATTGGCTCCGCTAATTTTTCAATGATCGAATCTGAAACATTTAATGGTTCTAATAATTTGACTAACATTTCAATCAATTCCTTCCTATTATTTTTTTACTAATACGTCTGTTGATTAACTAGTTACCATAGGTTTCTAGAAGAGACATTCGCATCTCTTCAAGACTGTTATTTCACAGCAAGAGGTGGTTGAGATTTTTTGCACATATTGCACAAAAAAATCAGGTATTTTCGTTTTCGATCACTTCCTTTTTTATTTTTTATTATGTTAATTGCTTAATTTAATTGTAGGATAGGAGCATTTAAATAACATTGTTCACTTTAAACAAAAAAAGAAACGACATTACATGTTTTTGACTAAAGCTACTATTTAAAATAACTAGAAATACGCTTTATCTAAATTGGAAACTTGCCTCTGATTGAATATTCTTTATCTGATAGTGTCTTACCTAGATGAAGATTTCATTTATTCAAGTCAATTGACCATAATTCCCTCCTTTCTATTTTTATAACGAAGATTCATTATTAAATCTCCACTATTTATATTTTGCTAGTAAGAGATATTGATTATGGAATTTAGCATAAATATAATTAATATCTCTTTTATCCCTAAATATCCAATTAATTCATATATTTTTAGTAAAATTGACCATAATTATTGCAGATACATTACATGATTAAAAATAACATGTCAGAATCATAGGAAAGTGTTAATCAGTAATATGATTGAAAAATAACTCTTAACCGTTTCATGATATTCTTACTTTAGTTCAAAAGCGATTGCTTTTTGAAAGGGGTAAGGATTAATTGAAGAAAAAAATATTACTACCGATTTTTGCGTCTTTTATGTTCTTTACAGGAATAGGTATTCACGATGCTCAAGCAGCTACATATACAGATATAACAAATACAGCTAAAGCATATATTGGCACTCCTTATAAATATGGGGGCACAGATATTAAGACAGGTATTGATTGTTCAGCCTATACACAATTAGTATTTTCTAAGGTAGGTATTTCATTAGAACGTACATCGAATGCTCAATATCAACAAGGTACTTCTATCGCAAAAGGTAATTTAAAGACTGGCGATCTTGTATTTTTTAATACTTCGGGAAGCGGTGTTTCACACGTTGGCATTTACATAGGTGACAGCAATTTTATTTCGGCTACGACAAGTTCAGGGGTTAAAATGGATAAAATCAATGACCCTTATTATTGGGGATCTCGTTACGTGGGGGCAAAACGTGTTGCAAGCTTCTCGGATTATGGAGAGGTAAAAGATGCTGAAATAGACTTTACTATTTATTCATCACGTGGAGAAGTCGCTCTTAAAATAGCTAAAAAACTACAATTAGATACTAGTCAAACAAATTCAAGTTTTCCTGATGTAAAGCCAGGGTCTAAATATGCAGGTGCTGCTGAAGCGCTAAAAAAAATCGGTGTCTTTACTGGTGATGAAAACGGGAAATTCAATCCAGGTTCACCTATTACACGCGGTCAACTATCAAAAGTTTTAGTAGAAGCATTCCACTTAAAACAACAAGGAACAACAGAAAACTTTGTAGATGTTCCTGGAGCTCATTGGGCTAACAGCTATGTATCCATCCTTGCATCCAATAAAATTACGGTAGGTAAAGGTGATAATTTATTTGGTGTTAACGATTATGTGACAATCGAACATTTAGATGCTTTTATCCAACGATTAACTCAATAATATGAAATGGTGTTTCACATGGATGAAACGCCATTTTTTTATGTCAAGCTCCCCTTCTCCGCTCGCCCCTCAACCCAAAGCATTTTTAAACGTTTTGTTGCACCATTTTTTAGAGGGAACCAATCGCGTTAAAATAAAGGCGATAATCGCCTAGATGGTCATGAAATAATAGGTATCACTGGACTAAGATAGAGAACCATTTCAGCCGTAGCATTGAGTGTTTCTACAAATAGGCTTTTCGTTTGTGTTGTAAAAAGGGTAATACAACAGCAGCTCCTATCGCACAAAGCCAGTAGATAACCACTGTATAGTTGTAGCTGAAGCCGAGGTTTATTTTCACTAAAAAACGGGTGCTGCTTATCATTAGCAACACCCGTTTTTGACTACTTATTTCACGTCTACTTGTTGTTCAGCATCCTCATGAGTCATCATATTTTCATGATTTGGTTGAACTCTCTTAATAAAGAATGCAAGAATGAGTGCGATTACCGCAATCAATGTTGAAATAAAGAAGGTATAATTAATACCATGAAGCATGGCTTCATTCATGATTTGTTGTTTTAGCTCAGCGGCACCCTGTGTAGATGTCTGTGCATTGGCACTCATATTATTCATAGCGCTAGCAGCTATTTCTTCTGCCTTGGCAGTTGTTTTATTGTTCATGACTGTAATCAATACAGCCGACCCAATAGCACCGGATACTTGCTGAAGTGTATTGTTCATTGCTGTTCCGTGTGGATTATTATACGCTGGTAGCTGATTCAGCCCATTAGTCATAACTGGCATCATGACCATTGACATCCCAAACATCCGTAATGTATACAGAAGAACAAGTGTCGAATAAGCCGTATCCATACTTATTTTACTAAAGTAATAGGATGTGACAATGGTGATGATTAAACCAAATACGGCTAAACTTCTTGCGCCATATTTATCAAAGAGCTTCCCGGTAATTGGAGACATGATTCCCATTACAATAGCACCTGGTAGCATTAATAAACCTGAATCCATTGGTGAAATGCCACGAATTGTTTGCACATAAATAGGCATTAAAATCATTGCAGAGAACATGGCCACCGCAATGACGATGGAAATTGCCGATGATAAGGCAAACATAGGATATTTGAAAATACGAAACTCAAGCATTGGTTCATCCATTCGAAGTTGACGAAGGACAAAGGTAATTAAAGCAATCGTCCCGATGATGATTGTTCCATAGACAAGTATGTCGTCCCAACCTTTTTCCCCTGCTGAACTAAAACCATACAGCAGGCCGCCGAATCCGATACTTGATAAAATGAGTGATATCACATCAAGCTTAATGGCACGTTGTGGTGTCACATCCTTCAATTTAAACGCTGCAAAAATTAATGTCAAAATGGCAATTGGCAGAACAAGATCGAATAACATTCTCCAGCTATAATGTTCAATGATCCAGCCGGAAAGTGTAGGTCCTATTGCGGGAGCAGTAATCATCACGAGACCAAACATCCCCATCGCTGCCCCTCTTTTTTCAACTGGAAATGCTGTAAGCATAACATTCATTAGTAAAGGCATCATTATGGCTGAGCCTGCAGCTTGTATCATACGGGCTGCTAATAATACACCAAATGCTGGTGCAATACTCGCTAGGAACGTACCTAGCGTAAATAAGGCCATGGCGGTAATAAATAGCTTTTTATCCGTAAAGCGTTGAATAAAGAACGCACTCGCAGGTATTAAAATACCGTTAATCAACATATAGCCCGTTGAAAGCCATTGTACGGCAGTGGCTTTTACGTCAAATTCCGTCATAATGGCTGGGAGGGCAATGTTTAATAATGTTTCATTCAAAATCGCTACAAATGCCCCAATAAATAAAATGGCAATCATGCCGTATGGCGTTTTTGTCTGGGCAGACATGGTATTCTCCGACATATAATATCAATCCTACTTTCTTTTATCTTTTTCATTTTCTTGAGAATTTCGATTATCTTTTTAGGTCTCGACTTCTTCGTCAATGAGCTGAGTAGGTTTTCCTCCCATCTGTTGTAGTGCCTTTGCTGATTTCATAGCAACCACTCCTTTAAAAATAAATAATAAAACTGTTGACGAAAGAATAGAGTATATTGTATAATTAAAATAGGTAAAGTACGTGGTACGTTAATTATACAATGTCTATCTCTATAAATTTACCATAAACCATTGTTGATTTCAATGTGTTGTACATATATTTTTTTGTAAAAAGTCGATTCTTTTCTTACAGAGAATTGACTTTTTTTATTGTTGATTTCTTGATTAAGCCATCATTCGTTAATTCATAAATGGTTGATACAACTTCCTTTAAATATCGGCGGTCATGCGAAACACTAATAATGGTGCCACCATATTGGGCTAACGCATTACACAACAGTACAGGCGTTGTCAAAGGACTAAAATTTCATCTGCATCACCCCGACGTTTGATAAAATCAAAAAATGCTTCTGTTTATCAACAGAAGCATCTTGTGCAATAAAAATAGTTTCCCTATGTATCAATTAGCCCAGAGCTTTCAATCTGTGCACCATTTGATATTTTATGTCAATTGAGTGGCTGTTAATAGACCTTGCACAAGAAACCACCCGTGTTCCAGTCATCCTATAATGACCCCCCTGCATCTTGAAAAACCTTCGTAAAAAATTCCACATCTCCCCTTGTAAATATGTGTTCTAATATTATTTCACACCTACCTGTACTTCCACCATCATTCCCCTTAGCGAGTAAACAAGAATATTGAAACTAGGTATTTACTCAATCTTTCTATAAAAGTAGCCACCTAGCGCGCTGATGGTATTGCGGAGCTAGGTGGCTAAGTGATGTTTTTAACTAGATTTAATTGAATATATAAGGGGTGCCTATATCCCTTCTATATTCTCGTGGGCATAAAAATATAATAAGTAGTGACTGCCTTGATTTTTTTCATCAGCAGCTAAAGCTAAAAATGAGACTGTTCGAACAGGTAAAGCTTTCAGACAACATTAACGATAGGTGTTGTGAATGTTATAACCTCTTTATTAAAAGTGGCTTTCTAGCATTTTTCCCTAAACCTTTGTGAAGCGCAAAACCTACTAGCATTAGTGATCTACCTCATCCCTAATGTCCTCGGCATTACAGTCAAGGTTCCTCTATCACCTTCCCTATTTACAGATTTCATTACTTGTGCGAATAATTGTGAATCGTTCCACACGTCCATGATTGTTGATAGCTTTGATGGATGTTGGTTATCCATGTTTCTATCATAAATACTTTCCCTACTTTTTTAACCATCCACATCATTGTTAATTTAACCATCCACTTGTCTATAATTAACAAAAATTCATCTTTTTCCATTTAGACAATGCAGTGCTTCTGCAAACCTTTTGATTCCTTCGTCTATTGACTCGGTATCTTCTCTGGCGTACGTAAAACGGACAAATCCCTTTTGTGATCCCATAGTAGAGCCAGGCACATAGATGACCCCACGTTGAATGGATTCTTCTAGTAATTGTGTTTCATTATAATCTTCTACCATTACTTGGCACCAAATATGAATGCCACCCTGTGGCGCGTAAAATGTCACCTCATCCTTTAAGTACGTATGGAGACTTTGGACAATAGTATCTCGGCGTCTTTCCAATTCCTTCACTAAATGCTCGATATGCAGGTTAAAATTGGAGGACTGTAAAAAATCATTCGCTATCCATTGTGTGAAGCTGGAATGGCCAAAGTCAATTTGTTGCTTGGCATCGGATAGTCTTTCAATAACGGATGTAGGACCAATAATCCAGCCGATTCGTAAACCTGAAGCTACGATTTTGGACAAGGAGCTAATGTATAATACATTTCCGTTTGTATCTAATGATTTTAAAGTTGGTCTTTTCTCACCTGAAAAGGCCGTTAAGCTATAGGGATCGTCTTCTACTACCGGAATCCCGAGCTTGGACGATATGTCTAGAATAGCCTCTCGTTTCTTTATATTTAACGAAGATCCAGTTGGATTATGAAAATCTGGGTTTAAAAATATCATTTTAATTCGATGTTTTTTATAAAGGGCTTGCAAATCATCGGGATTAATGCCATCCTTATGAACAGGAAGATAATGGATTTTTAATCCAGCCGATTTAAAAATTGGTAAATTAAAGTTATACGAAGGATCTTCAATCGCGACAGCATCTCCAGGCTTTAACAAGCATTGGACAATCAAATGTAATGCTTGTTGAGCTCCAGACGTAATGAGGATGGAAGAAGGATTTGTATCAATTCCTCTGCTAGTTTTTATATGGTTTGCTAGGGTCGTTCGTAAAATCTCACTTCCTTGAGGATGATCATATCCTAGACTACCAATGAAAGAGCGTGTTGCCGTAATCTCTCTTAATGCGCTTTTAGGAAAAAGATCCTCCGATAATTCTCCGGTTGCTAAATTGATGAGTTTATGATCCACTGCCTCTTTTCTTATTTTTTGCGTAACTGGTAGATTCGGTAAAAAGGAGCCTGCCTCAATATATCGATTCCAGCTCGGAATTCGCTTTCGTGTGATTCCCCAAATATCTTTGCTAATGGTCGTACCGCTTCCTCTATTGCGTTCAATGAGTCCCATTGCTTCTAATTCGTCATAGGCACTAACAACTGTACTTCTGTTTACTTGTAAAGTATTCGCTAAATATCGCTCTGATGGTAATGGTTTATCGGGCGGAAATGTTCCATCAGCAATCCCTTTTTCCATATATTCTGCGAGTTGTTTATAGATAGCTTTTTTTGCATGTCGATCTGGTTTCCAATTCATAGTTTTTCACCTCTATATTGCCTCTTATTTCTAGCTTTGTCTGAAAAGCTAAAAAGTCAATCATAATAGAATGTTAATGATTAATGACCATCCACTTCCTTATTACTTTCACCATCCACTTTTAATTATAACCCGTAGAATTCTACGAGAACCCTTACCTGACGCTTATTCCTCTCGATAATATTATACTAAAATTATTTTTGTTGTTTTAGAACGTTCTGTGTAATCTTGCAAAACACCTTGTCTTTCAAAATATGGACCACTATCATAAAAATCAATTGTGAATCAAAATCCATACAAGCCTATAGTAACCGATAGCACTTCAAAGAATCAGTTAAAGGGGTTTGTTTATGAAAAAAAGTTGGCTCAGATTAATTGGTCTTTTCACTATTGTCACTATGTTAACGGGCTGTGACCCGCTTTTAGTATTAGACCCAAAAGGTCCTCAAGCTCAAGTACAAGCCAAAGATATTATGCTTTCGATAGGGATTATGTCCTTTATCGTGCTAGTCGTTTTTGTGATTTTAGCTTATATGTTAATGAAATTTCGCGCTTCCAAGCAAAGTCCCGACTATAAGCCTCCCCATATTAAGGGAAGTACAATGGTTGAAATAATTTGTGTAGGTATCCCTGTGTTAATTGTTGCGTACATGTCTATTATTTCAGTTCAAAGTAATTACAAGGTGGAGTCTACGCCGGAAAAATACAAAGATGAAAAGCCTTTAGTCATTTATGCTGCAACATCTAACTGGAAATGGCATTTTAGTTATCCAGAAGAAGATATTGAAACCGTAAATTATTTGTATATTCCTGCAGAGCGTCCAATCGAATTTAAGCTTTATTCGTATGGACCGATTACTAGCTTCTGGATTCCACAACTTGGGGGTCAAAAATATGCGATGGCCGATATGGTGAATACCTTGCATTTGGCTGCGGATATGCCCGGAGAGTTTATGGGAAGAAATGCAAACTTTAATGGAAAAGGATTTGCGGAAAATACGTTTAATGTTACAGCGGTGACTCATGATGAATTTGATGAATGGGTCAAGGAAGTAAAGGAAACAGCAGATTTATTAACGGAGGAAAAGTTTAATACGTTACTACAACCAGGTCATGTGGGACAAGCCACATTCAATGGAACGCATTTAACGTTTCTACCAGCGCCTGAGGGTGAAAATGGCGGACATCAGCATGGCTCTTCCCACGTAAAAGATCATGCCACTCCATAAATTAATCATGAATTTCTCAAACGAAACTAGTTTACGATAAGGTTTATGTCGAAAGGAGACCTAGTCAGATGGATTACTTTGAACGTTTTGCTATACCCCATCCAAGCCCAGCTATTTATGCATCTATGGTCGCTATTGGTCTAACGGTTATAGCGATTATTGTAGGATTAACTTATTTTAAAAAGTGGAGTTATCTTTGGCGGGAATGGTTAACAACAGTGGATCATAAACGCATTGGTATTATGTATTTAATTTCAGCCATTCTTATGCTATTCCGTGGTGGTGCGGATGCTATTATGATGCGAGCGCAAATGGCAGTACCTGATAATAAATTACTAGATGCCCAGCATTATAATGAAATATTTACAACACACGGAACAGTCATGATTATCTTTATGGCGATGCCGTTTATTATGGCCTTTATGAATTACATTGTGCCGCTTCAAATCGGCGCAAGAGACGTGGCCTTCCCACGTTTGAATGCATTAAGCTTTTGGCTATTTTTCATGGGAGCTATGCTATTAAATATTTCCTTTGTTATTGGGGGTTCACCTGATGCTGGCTGGACGAATTATTTCCCTCTTGCTAATAATGAATTTAGTCAATCTGTAGGGGTCAACTATTACTTGTTTGCTCTACAAATTTCAGGGTTAGGTACATTAATTACTGGTATTAATATGATTGTTACCATTCTCAAAATGCGTGCTCCAGGAATGACATTAATGAAAATGCCTATGTTTACGTGGTCTTCATTAGTCGCAAACGTTATTATTGTTTTTGCCTTTCCTGTATTAACGGTAGCACTTGTCATGGGAACATTCGACCGCCTATTTGCTACGAATTTCTTCACAACATCCAATGGTGGTATGGATATGCTATGGGCGAATTTCTTTTGGGTCTGGGGACATCCTGAGGTTTATATTCTCATATTACCTGCCTTTGGGCTTTACAGTGAAATTATTTCGACCTTCTCGGGACGCAATCTCTATGGCTATAAATCGATGGTCGGCTCCATGGTGATTATCTCCTTCCTATCGTTTTTAGTATGGACCCATCATTTCTTTACAATGGGGCAAGGTGCTTTAACAAATAGTATTTTTTCAATAACAACGATGGCGATTGCTGTGCCCACTGGGGTGAAGATTTTTAACTGGTTATTCACCCTGTGGAAAGGAAAAATTGTCTTTACAACGCCGATGCTGTATGCCATGTTGTTTATCCCTACTTTTACAATTGGTGGCGTAACAGGGGTAATGCTAGGTATGTCAGCAGCAGATTACCAGTACCATAATACGATGTTTTTAGTAGCTCACTTTCACATGGTCATTATTCCTGGTGTTGTATTTGCCATGCTAGCAGGATTACATTACTATTGGCCAAAAATGTTTGGCTTTATGTTAAATGAAAAAATCGGCAAAGTGACGGCTTGGATTATTGCACTTAGCACCCTACTTGCCTTTATGCCGATGTTCTTCTCTGGCTTAGATGGACAAGCACGCCGCATGTATACTTACTCAGCTTCCACAGGTTTTGGTATGTGGAATATGGTTTCCTTTGTCGGCGCTATTGGTCTTACGATTGGCTTTATGTTAATTGTATACAACGTTTATTACAGCATTCGTTATGCACCAAGAAACATTGGCTCAGACCCATGGGACGCACGTACATTAGAATGGGCTACACCAAATCCAGTGCCGTACTATAATTTTGCAAAAGTACCGCATGTCATTTCAACTGAGGCATTATGGGATGCAAAATATCGCCAGCATGATTTGTTCCCAGAAAAATACGAAAACATTCATATGCCAAATAACAGTGGGATACCATTCATTCTAGGCTGTATATTCTTTGCTTGGGGCTTCTCATTTGTATTTGGTATGTGGATTCCAACTATTGTTACAACTATCGGTATTTTTATTTGCATGGCTCATCGTTCATTGGAAAAAGACACTGGACACTATGTACCTGTCGAAAAAGTGAAAGAAACGGAATCAAAATTGCGAGGTAGTCAATCATGAAAATCGATCAATCACTCCCTTTAGAATATAGTACACAGCAAAATCAATTGAATATACTAGGCTTTTGGGTTTTTATCGGCGCTGAAATCATGCTCTTTGGAACGCTGTTCGCAGCATATTTTGTGTTAGTGGATCGCACCGGAACTGGCCCTACTGGAGCAGATATTTTTGAAATTACACCTGTTTTATTTGAAACATTTATTCTTCTCACTAGTAGCTTTACGATTGGTCTAGGCATACACGCTATGCGCAAAGGCTATATGAAAGCGATGATTACGTTCTATGTGTTGACGCTATTGCTAGGCGTAGCATTTATTGGATTTGAGGTTTATGAGTTTATTCATTATGTGCATGTTGGTGCAGGCTTACAAACGAGCGCCTTTACAGCTACCCTTTTGACAACATTAGGGACACATGGTGCCCATGTCACATTTGGTGTGTTTTGGGGGATGTTTATTGTCTACCAATTAATTACGCGTGGATTAACGCCTGAAACAGCCAATAAATCTTTCATCTTCTCCTTATACTGGCACTTTTTAGATGTGGTTTGGATTTTTATCTTCAGCTTCATTTACTTGAAAGGAATGGTGTGAAATGAGTGATTTATTCCCACTAAAACAGGTGATGGGATTTGCCTTGTCGATAATCCTTACCATCATTGCAGCGTGTGTCTATTTTTTTCAAATAGCAATGCCTATTACGATGACAATACTTTTAGTCACAGCATTTATTCAGGCAGGCTTACAGTTAGTTGTCTTTATGCATGCTGGTGAAACGAATGATAAACCCGCCATCTATACCAATATTTATTATGGGTTAGTCATAGCGCTCGTTACCATTTTTGGAACATTACTATGTATGATTTGGGGTTATATTTAATAATACAACGGTGAAAAATCGTCCTTACTTGAACTTAGTAAGGACGATTTTTACGTGAAAATACCGATGTTTGTTTTGAATGAGAGCAAATCTTTCTTTAAAAGATTCAATCTATTTTACTTTGTAACCCTTACCATTCATCCGTGCCTAATTTTTAGGGGACAATCACGGAGTTGTATACGTTAATGACAGCATTAAATGTATTTTTTCATCTGAGTGATTAATATACGTGTGAAGTTCTTCACCCTTGAACTTAATGACATCCCATTGGTTTAACAGATGGGTTTTCTCTCCGACCTTCAGCTCCAATTGCCCATTCAACACAAGCACAACTTCCTCAGAGCCTGCTAAGTGACACTCACTATATTCACTATTAGGATCAAGACGACCTCTATACCATTCAGTTCCATTTGTTTTGAATAAAGGCTCGACAAACCAGTCGTTATTGTGACCTGCAAATTGATATTCCGATCCAAAACGATGAACCTCTACATTTTCTTCAAAGGATAATAAAGAAATTAATGGAATATGAAGCCCTCTACATATTTTCCAAAGGATATTAACAGTTGGATTTGTTTCCCCCCGTTCAATTTTCCCTAATGTTAGCTTACTGACATTACTAACACTCGCGAGCTCTTCGAGACTCATCCTTTTATTTTTTCGAATCTCTCTTAAGTTCATACCTACTTGACTAGATAAATCCATATGCTCCTCCTGCAATAGATGGCACCCTTTCCATTGACTTTGTACCAATAGTATACTATATTATACAAGTCGGTTAATCATAGTTTATTTTTTAAACAAAAAGTTAACTATAGTATATCAAATAATAACTAAAAGAGGTGTTTTCAGTGATGGCGAAATCAAAAAACTTCCCGATTATTTGGAGCGTTTTTTCTTTGTTTATACTTTCCATGAATCTACGAGCTTCGATAACATCTATCTCGCCAGTATTGAAAAATATTCAAGTAGACTTGCAGATGACAAGTGTTGTAGTAAGTTTATTAACGGCACTACCCGTATTTTGTATGGGGATTTTTGCGCCATTGGCTGGCAAGCTAAGTGAACGATGGGGTATTGAGTGGACGATTGGTGGATCCGTTTTATTAATCGGTATATCAACTGCTTTACGGTTAGTGGCAACTTTCCCCTTCCTTTTATTATTAACTGCTATTCTTAGTGGGATAGGGATTGCCATAACAGGTCCACTGATTTCAGGCTATATCAAAAAGGAATTTCCTAAATATTCTTCTACTATGATTGGTGTATATTCTGCGGGTATGGGAATTGGAGCCTCTTTAAGTGCTGGTTTAGTTGTTCCTGCTATGCATGCATTTCATCAATCTTGGAACGCAGCTTTAGCGATATGGTCGGTATTCGCTCTTATAGGTATCATTGTTTGGATTCCTATCATTAAAAAATCAAAGCCATCTCAAGAGTCATTTGAGAAAACTGCAAATCAAAAAAGTCGGTTACCTTGGGGAAACCGATATGTTTGGCTCCTTATGATTATGTTCGGTTTCCAATCAGGTGTTTATTATTCCCTCGCGACATGGCTCGCTCCAAAAGTACAGGATATGGGATATAGTGACGCCTACGCTGCAACGACCGTCACTATTTTTTCTGTCATGCAGATGGTTTGCAGCTTTATCATTCCCATCTTAATAAATAATAGTTCCAAGAGAAAGCCTTGGATGCTACTTTGTGCTTCAAGCTCCTTTATCGGCATTTTCATGTTAATTATGGGTGGAATCTCCCCTATTTTCTGTGCGACATTAACAGGGATTGGTGCTGGTGGTTTATTCCCATTAGCAATGATTTTACCTTTAGATGCAACGACTACACCAAAAGAGGCAAGTGAATGGACAGCAATGATTCAATTCGGTGGCTATATCATTAGTGGTATCATACCAATGCTTGTTGGGATTATCAAAGATATGACAAATACATTTGACGTTGCCCTTTTCACCTTATTAATTATTATCATCGTTATCATGGGGCTGACGTTAAAGGTTAAAACAAAGAAGGAATCAGCTACTATTCGCGTTCTTCCTAGTAGATGAAGGACGGCACCGCGTTTTTGACTGTAGGTAAACTATTTTGGAGAGTTCAGATACTAAAATAGTTCGCCTCTTGTTTTATTGTATATTTATACAACAACGTTTTTACGTAGTTTTTTCTATGCTACAATTCACTATAAATGAGGAAGGAAGATGTCTAATGAACGTAACCGTTTATGTTGCAAGTGCATTTAGCAAGGATCATCAAGGCGGAAATAAAGCAGGAGTAGTATTTGATGAGAATACATTGACCACTACTCAAAAAATGGAAATAGCCAAACAGCTGGGCTATGCGGAAACTGCATTTATATCAAAATCTGAAATGGCTGATTATAAATTTGAGTATTTTACACCAAAAGAAGAAGTTGATTTATGTGGTCATGCTACAATTGGCTCTTTCACGATACTGATGCATTTACACAAACTTTTCAGGGATTGCTATACAATTGAAACGAACAGCGGTGTTCTTACTATTACGATAAAAGATGACATCATTTTCATGGAACAAAACAAACCGATATTCTATGATGTTATATCTTCAAACGAATTCATCAACTGTTTTGATAGTAAAGCTATAGACAATAAATACCCCATTCAAATTGTCTCGACAGGCTTAAAAGATATTTTAATTCCTATAACCAATGAAACACAATTACATGCACTGCAACCTAATTTTGAAAAAATTAAAGAAATGAGCCAGTATTATAATGTTGTTGGGATGCATCTATATACTTTTAATGACAATCGTATTATATGCAGAAATTTTGCTCCCCTATACGACATCAATGAAGAAGCAGCAACTGGAACTTCTAATGGTGCATTAGCTTGCTACCTTTATGAACAGCATCACCTGCAAAAAGAAGTCTATGTATTTGAACAAGGCTATTCTTTACACTCGCCTTCTGAAATTTTAGTTAAATTAGCAACCAATAGCAAGAATGAAATAGAAAAAGTTTATGTTGGCGGCAAAGGGTATTACTGTGAAACTAAGTCTTTAAATATAGAAAAAGGTTAAGAATATCATTTCTCAACCTTAGACTGTAGATTTTCTACGTTTTAATTCCAAACATAGTATTAATTGAACAAGATGTTTGTCTTCTGTCTGAACACGGTTTAGGAATATGCCTAAACCGTGTTTTCATATATTCACTACCTATGATTATTACTTGCTTGTAAAATCTATAGTAAACGTTATTTTTCCATTTGATAGTGTGGACTCCGTTACAAAGTCTAACTGTTCGGCAAGACTTTTCACTGTAGCGAGACCAAGCCCTGTTCCAGAGAAATGTTTATTTCGAGAGCTTTCCCCTACATAAAATGGTTGCCATATTTTAGAAATATCCTGAAGCGTTGTATGATTACTTACTTTCAATATACCCGAATGAAAGGTAATCATTATTTCATTGCCCGAGGTGTATTTTAGTGCATTGCTAACCAAATTTTCTACAATATAATAGACTTTTTCCTGCTCACTATTCAGCATAAAGGTAGTTACGTCAGATTGAAGAACTATCTGCTTATCCCCCTTCAAAGGCTGATAGCTTTGGATGATTTCTTGTAGTAGCTGGAAAAAGTCAAAATGTGATACATACATAGCATTTTCTTCTGTTCGAGCATAATAAAGCATATCTGTAATGATTTTCTCCATACGATCCACTTGCTGATGAATAACAGTTAAATAGGTGCCATCATCCAACCCATCTTCAATCCCACTTGAGTAAACATTAATGAGGGCGAGAGGCGTTTTCAACTCATGTGTTAAGCCCATCATAAATTGCTTTAAATCTAGATTTCGTTGGGTTAATAATTGCTGTGCTGATTCAAGGGTTAAACTCATTTTATTAATACTTTTTGCTAATTCTTCGATTTCATCACCCGTTTGAATGGTCGTCTGTTGAAAATTCAGTTCCCCAATTTCTTTTGCTACTTGTTGCAATTCATTTAATGGATTGGTTATTTTTCGAGATAGGAGCCCCGTAACTATAATAATGATTAAAATGCTTACTATTAGAAAGGCTAAATTAAAACGATTAATAAAAGAGGCTATATCTGTAAAACGTGCCATAGTGGCTCCAATCATCACAAGCTGATCCTCTTCTTTCGCATAATGCACAATAAAGCTAGACTTTTGTTTCCCCTGATCATAGAGCTTTCCTACAACTTTATCTTCCGAGATAGTTTGAAGTACTTCCTCGGAAACCCAAAATTTATTTAGAGCTATATGCTTTCTCGCCAGTTGAAGTCTTAAATTTTCATTCAGATCATTGAGGGAATCCTCCAATGGAACTGCTATAATCGTGACATCAAATTGACGCTCCACCAACTCTACATCCTCTAAAACTTGATAAGTCTCAAAGGCTTCTGATACTTTTTTATTCAGCTGATAAAGATAAAATTTAGGGAGAAAAAACTGGCTTACACCAAGGGATATAGAAAATGTAAGTATGACTACTAAAGTAATATAAATGGTTAATTTTGTGCCGATTTTCTGTTTCATTCGCTTGTACTATACCCAATACCTCTATGTGTTTGGATAATGTTCTCCCCTATTTTTTCTCGCAATCGTCGTATATGTGTGTCCACTGTTCGAGCATCTCCCATATAGTCCAATCCCCACACTAAATCCAGGAGCTGATCTCTCGTCAAGATTTGTCTCCGATTTTGGCTAAAAATTCGTAACAGCTCAAATTCCGTTTTCGTTAACTCTATTTCTATCCCTGCTCGCCAAACACGTTTACTTGTCACATCGAAGGACACATTCTGTAGCTGTTGTATAGCTTCGATTTGCAGTAATTTTTTCGCCCTCATAATGAGTACTTTGGGATAAAAGGGTTTATTGACATAATCGTCGGCCCCCTCTGCCAACGCCTGAAATTCATCCTCACCAGTGTCCCTTGCTGTTAGCAGTAAGACCTTTATCTTTTGTGTTTGTTTCATTTCACGACAGACCATCAACCCATCTTTTTTAGGCATCATCCAATCTAAAATGGCCAAATCAATTTTTTCTTGATAAAAAATGGCAAGTGCTTCCTCTCCATTTGTTGCGGTAAAGACCGTGAACCCCTCTCTTTGAAAATAGTTTTGTAAAATCTTTAACATAGCTAATTCATCATCTGCAATGAGTATATTCATTTTATGAAACTCCTAATGATCATATTTATATAAAGGATCCGTCGAATAATTGCTTTTTTTCAAGGCATAGGCAGCTTCTTGATAGGTTGACGCTGCCAAAACCTCTTCGTATTGATGTGCATTCCAACTGGTACCCTCTAATAATAGCTGACGATGGTCCTTTAATGCACTATTCCAATCGGGGTAAGCTCGAAATTCTGCTTCCGTTGTATAGCTTTTATTATGTTCATATTCAACTGTCGGCATTTTAACGGATTTACCATGATACCTGCCCTTCATCCCAAACAAGTTATTTGCGTTAACAGCTAATTCACTTTTACCATAATTCGATTCCAATATAGCCTGTGCAATAATTATGCTTGGCAATATTTCTTGACCTTGCTGATTTAATGTCACCGCTATTGGTGCGATTTCATCAATAAATGCTACTTCGTCGTTATGACCCTGTCCAAATAGCTTGGCCATGTATAGGGCTAAAATAACTGTAAGTAATAGCATGCTGATTTTTTTCATTGTGTTTTACCTCATTTCCATTAAGCTGATGGTTGTATCGTAAAACAGCAATGTTACAGTTATTTGACAAAACATGAAAAGTGGCAAAAAAAGCCCGCACTTTTTAAAGTACGAGCTTGTGTATAGAGTCCATCCTATTGCAATTAACAATGCGATGTGAAAGGGAACATAAAATTCCCTTGCACAATCGCTTTTTTCGAAAGCACGAATAAAGCGTCGTCATCATTTGGCAGGATGGTTGCATTCATGCCTTCCATCATAAACTCTGGTGTAAAATGAAACACTACTTTTTTGGTTGTTTTCTTGACAATACTTGCTAGCAAATCCTCTACATTGATAGCATGCAAAGAGATGATATCATAAATATTTAGTACCCCTTCTTCTTCCTCCATTAATACTATTGTTTCTGATTCTTCTAAATAGTAAATAGCATGCGGGAAAACTAACGTAAAATAAAACATTAATAAGCTTTCATTTTGCTCCACAGCAATCACACTTGAATGGGTATAACGATTTTTCGCATAAGCTTCAAGAAGGGCTAGATTTTGATCAATGGTCAGCAGTTGGACGCTAGTCTGCTTTCGTTGTATAGGTCTTGTAGTAAGGTCTAAGCTGAATTCACTTTCATGGATACGCGTAAAGCCAAACTTTGGATAAAAATCGAGTACTGTTTCATTGGCAAAGAGATACATGAAATCACAGGCTTCTTCGTACTCCTTCATGATATGTAGCATCAATTGCTTTGCCAAACCTTGATGACGATGATGTTCATCGGTCATCACCGTCCCAATCTGAATCCCCTTTAATTGCTCGCCATTTATGCAAATCGACATTTTGTATACAGAAGCATTGGCGATCACTTTTCCTTCATGTATAAATGAATAAGGAATATATTGGTCATTCCAATACCCTCTGTTATACCAGCCTCGAAAATCCAAACCAAATGTTTTTATGGCTAAATCATTAAAACTATCCTTTAATCGATCATCATGACGATAATCACACACCAATTCGTACTTCTTCATGTTTTTCCCTCCGATTATATATAGGAATACATCTTTATTAGTGGAATCCTCACCTCCTAAAAACAGAAAAAGACCCTATGAGAAAACCTCATAAAGTCCTTTGTTGATACACAGAAAACAATGCTCACCACTTTAGTGGCTACTAAAGTATCTGTTTATTTGAATCAGACAAGATTATGCTTCTCTTCGTTATCGCAAAAGGGCCATACTAAATAAATCTATAATTTTCTAACATTATAGAATAGCCCTTCTATTAAATTCATAGGAATTTAAATCGCGATAATAAGTTTTAGCATAAATGTCTAATTTCCCTTCTGTTTTTAAGAATACTCTAATCTTACCACTTTCTGCTAAATGCTGTCTAGATGAATTCCCTGATGTATCGACCATGTTAGTTAGACTGAAAAAGAATAGTATAAGTATAGAATATCCTGCAAATGTTCAATCTATAAAGAAGTTAACCATGAAGGGAGCCTACAATTCAGCATGAAATTTAAACTAGCTTTCAACAAAAAACAACTACCATCCGTTGAACAGCCACCAAAAGAAAATCTTGTAAGGGTCGCCCCGACAACTGATCATTTTATTCAGTCGATTCAAAATGCAACGAATAACCCAGCTGATTTAATAATGAAGGCCATCCCACATAATATTACGCTTATTTATATAGATAATTTAGTCGATAATCAGACATTGAACAATGACATTATTGCAAATTTGCTCAATAATCCTCAAGAAACACTAGAAGGCATTGAGGTAAGTCTTTCTATCCCCGAAATTGTAAAATCCAATCTACTACAGGAAACAGTAGAATCGATGGTCAATGGATCTGTCGTTATTCATATAGACGGCTGCTCCCAAGTTCTTATTGGCAATATCGCTACGCGAGAATCCCGATCATTATCGGCACCAGAAAATGAATCACAGGTCATTGGAACACAGGTTGGGTTTAATGAAAGCTTAACTACAAATATTTCTTTAATCCGTCGCTACATAGTAAGTCCTAACCTTTGTAATGAAAAACTGAAAATCGGCACGCGTACCAATACCTCTGTCTCACTGCTATATATGAGTGGCATTGCTAATGTGCAAATGGTCCATACAATGCGCCAACGAATAACGGATTTATATGTCGATGAGCTACTTGATAGTGCCGTTTTGGCAGAAATGATTGATGATAATTCATTGTCAGTATTCCCTCAAATGCTGCTAACGGAAAGGCCAGATAGATTTTGTGATGCGTTATTAGATGGAAAAATAGGTGTTTTAGTTGATGGTAGCTCGATGGCTATTATTTGCCCGCAAGCCTTTACGGAATTTTTTCAAAGCCAGGAAGATCAAAACTTAAGATGGCAAATTGCTACCTTTCTTCGTTTATTACGAATATCTGCTTTCTTTTTATCCGTCTATTTAACACCCTTTTACGTGGCCGCTTTAACCTTTCATTACGAGGTCATTCCACAAGCCTTTTTAGTGCCATTAAGTGAGTCCAGAGCCTTAGTTCCTTTCCCACCTATATTCGAAGCGTTATTATTAGAGTTTATTATTGAATTACTACGAGAAGCTGGGGCAAGACTACCAACAAAAATTGGACAAACCATCGGTATCGTTGGCGGTATCGTAATAGGTACCGCAGCCGTACAGGCAGGTATTACGAGTAATATTTTATTGATTATCATTGCTTTAAGTGCACTCGCTTCCTTCACTTCTCCGAGTTATATGATGGGCAACGTGATTCGTTTGATTCGTTTCCCCATCATTATCCTTGCAGGCTTTTGGGGTTTTTATGGCATTATGCTAGCTTTTTGTTTTATTCTTATTCATCTTTTACGTCAATCAAGTTTGGGTGCTCCGTATTTGTCTCCTTTCTATCCACCAAGGTTGAAAGAAATGCGGGATAGTATTATCAGAATGCCTATTCCTTATACAGCGAAAAGACCTGCGTTAACAAGACCAAAAGATACCAATAAATTCGAGCCTGAGCCAATAAAACCGGAAAAAAGTTGAACTGAAGGTGAAAGAAATGAACAATCCTATACAACTTAACCCAAAAGAGATGATTAACGCTTATTTGCTCTTTTTTGTCGTGCACAGCGCTCAAATTGGGGTCGGTATACAGGGATTTCAACGCATTATCTATCAAGATGCAAGGCAGGATGCATGGATTTCAGTTCTGATAGCAGGCATTGCCACCCATATAGTCACATTTTGCATGATTAAAACATTAGACATATACGGCTCCCATGATTTATATGGCATCCAACAAGATATTTTTGGAAAATGGATGGGCAATTTTTTAAATGCGTTGTATGTTACTTATTGCTCTGTCGCCTTTTTTTCTGTTTTGCGAAATTATATTGAAGTGATTCACGCATGGATTTTCCCTAGTATTGGGACATGGTTTCTGTCCGCTACGTTATTAGTCATTATTATTTATGCCTTTACAGGTGGGCTTCGAGTAATAGTCGGTGTATCCTTTTTCAGTATCATACTTTCCTTATGGATACTACCCGTGCTAGCCTTTCCAATAAAGTATGCCTCAGCGGAAAGTTTATTTCCTATTTTAGAAAACGACATTCGCTCCATTTTAAAGGGTGCCCATTCCATGACCTTTACCATTATCGGCTTCGAAATCTTAAATGTTATTTATCCCTTTGTAAAAGACAAAAAAAATATTCGCAAGCCCGTTCATTTAGGATTATTGTTTACGACATTGATTTATCTAGTAGTCATGATGGTGTCCATTGCTTATTACAGTGAGGGAAAATTACTAAAAACCATCTGGGCAACATTGACATTGTTTAGCTTTATCAGCTTCCCTTTTATAGAACGTTTTGAATTTATAGCCGTTTGTTTTTGGATGCTCATTATTATACCGAATTTATGTCTGTATTTATGGGCCGCATATCGCGGAGCCATTCGATTAGTCAAAATACGCGCCACGACATTTGTTTGGCTTTTTTCCTTCATCGTTTTCATTTTCACAATGATCATTCAAACCCGTACAGAAATCAATACGATTAACACCGTATTTGGCAATATAGCATTTTATGTTATTTTTATTTACCCTATTTTATTATGGATCTTGGCTATATTAAAAAAGAAGGTTTCATCAAAGAAGGTGACCAAAAATGAACAAGCTTAGATGCTCTTTTATTATGCTGCTCTCATTGGTTTTTTTATATGGATGTGCTCAAACCAATGTTTTAGATAAAGTAGGATTAACCACATTAGTTGGCTACGATGTAGGGACAGAAAGCAAAATGGCTGCGACAGCTGTTATTCGTGAAGTCAATCCAGAGTTCCAAAGTAAAGTGGAAATTTTGACAACAGAAAATGACACAAGTAAAGGGAATCGAATGGAAGCGAACAGAAAGCTTTCAAAAAAAATAATGGTTGGTCAAATGAGGGTTATTTTGTTTGGTGAAGAATTGGCGAAAGAAGATTTACGTTATTATATTGATACTAGTCTAGAAAACGCCAGCGTCAGCAACGGTATTTATATGGCCGTAGTGGAAGGTAAAGCAGCCCCATTTTTGAAATACGAATACCAAAATATTGAGGATATTGGTCAGCATGTTTTCAGATTAATCGAGCAAAATGTGAAACAGGAATATATGATTTCGGCGACTCTTCATCAGATTGCTCATGATTATTATTCCATTGGACAGGATTTAGCTATGCCTACCATCAGAAGAGATGGTGAATTTGTGGAGCTAAGTGGTGTAGCTCTCTTTAAAGGTGGCAAAATGGTTAGTACACTTCCTGCAAAGGATAGCTTTTATGTAAAAATTGTCAGAGATACGTTTAAAGTAGGTTTATATGAAACCATTTTGGAGCAAGAAGATATTCCTCCTAAATTACTCCATAAACCTGCGGATAAAATAACGGTCGCTTTCGACGCCATCCACTCGACAAGAGAGATGAAATTACTGGATGCAAAAACACCTGCGTTTGATTTAAACATTAAAATCAAATCAAGGGTATTAGAAGTATTTCCAGATATTAATCAGGGTGACCGAGACAGCGTGATTGCCCTTGAAAAAGCCATTGAAAAAAAATTGTCGAAGGAAATAGCAAGAGTCATTGCTCATAGTCAGAAAGTGGAATCCGATATTTTTGGCTTCGGGGAGAAATATAGAAGCGTTGTGAGATATTCCCATTTAACAAAGGACAAATGGCATGAAATGTATAAGGATATGAAAGTAAATGTAAATGTTGACTTTGTGGTCTTAAGAGACGGTGTTTTTGAATAATTTATTGCCAATCATGGCCGGTCATAATAGATATAAAGTGATGGAAGAATATATCATAGTGGATATCAAATGCAATGCGATGTCTTTTTTTACCACTATTTATATTTTCAAACGGTCGTGTTTCGGCAATGCTCTGCCCTCTAGCAGGTCCATCTAATTTATCAACAACCATCACAGGATATGACTCATAGATGAACATCTCAGGATAAATTGCTGCCATTAGCGTTAAAGCATCATGGACGGGGCTACCTAGTAGTGATGGGTCCCGTTCTTGATAAAATTTTGTATAGTATTCCATCAATGGTTTAAGGATTTTCGTCTTTCCAAATGAGTCTATATAATTAACCATTCCTGGTGTAACAATTGCCTTCTGTGTAGCATTCAATGGAATAATTGTGACATTTTTTGCATAGGTGAGCACAATATTAACCGCAAATGGATCCCCGTGAAAGTTTGCTTCCGCTACGGTCGTAACATTGCCCGGCACCCAAAACGCCCCACCCATAATATAAATTTCCTTCACATGTTGCATGAGCTGATTATAAAGAATAAACATGGTCGCTAAGGATGTAAGACGCCCAATATTGACAATGATTAGTTCATCATTCTTGTGTTTCTCGATAATATTAACAATTTCCAAAAAGTTTTCGATTTTTATGTCATGATCTTCGTTCGGGATAATCGGACCAAGTCCATGTTCTCCATGTATTTCTGGATAATACGTTGGCTGTTCGCCGGTTAGTGGGATCTCTGCACCTAAAATAACGGGAATTCCCTCGGGAAAATCAAATAATTTCATAACATAATAAATATTAGCTACCGCATCCTTTCTTGATACATTGCCATAATCGGCAATTAACCCGACAATTTCGATTTCTTTGTGTAATCTTGCATAAATCAATGCTATCGTATCGTCGATGCCAATGTCACCGAATAACAATACTTTTTTCTTCAAACAAAGGCCTCCCTTGTACTGCCGATTTACCTATCCTTATAGTACGGTTCATACAACCAAGACGCCACTGATTGTTTACTTTTTTGGAAAAATTAGTGATACATAAAAAAACCCACTTGCAATTGGCAAATGGGCTTCGAACGTAGGATTTTAACGGTTCTGTTCAAGGTACTGATAAACCGCCATCATCTCTTGTTTATTTAACTCTCTAATACGATTGAAAATAGGAATTTTCCCCACTACCCCCAACTGGTTTCCTTCCTTTACAACATCACTGACCGTACCCGTTAGCCATGTATGCACGTCAATACCTTCGATAATTGCCTTTTGGCCCTCATCATTAATACCGGTTGCACCACAGCTGACGCATGGAACCGTTAATTTATAGACACCGTCATGTAGCCCTTCTTCCGTCAGAACCTTTTTCCCCTTACAGAATGGACATGGATGACTCCCTTTAACTTTATTGATTTGCGTCACAATTTTTTTGTAGCCTAAAGCTTCATAAACATACGTTAATTTTTTATATTGACCATTTGTAAAATATTGATCAATAATTGTGTCTCTCGTTTCATAAATAGAAGCGAAATCACAAATTGTAACCTCGTTTTTACGGCTGATGGAAGCAATATTATCTTTAATTTTATCCCAGAATGGCAATGTATTTTGTAGAACAATTTCATAGCCCACAAAGCTGGCAAGCTCTATTTCCAGCATTTTCAGTGCTACTTGCATTTCCCTTGGCAATAAAGAGACATCCTGTATGAGTGACATATCACTGCCTACAATCGCTTTGATTTTTTCAAGTGGTGGTAAATTGCCTACTATTTTGATGACCTCATCAATCGGTTGATGGATGATTTCTCGAATATCTATGTCACCAAAACGTAATTTCTTTTGGTGATTAAGAACCGAACCATGACAAATTGGGCAAGGGACCATCTTTCTTGTTTCCTTCATCTGCTCTTTGATAATGGATTTAGAAATGACGATATAACGGCCTATAATAAAATTGAAGCCTTCCCATTTTTTCGAGGATTTTGTTGCTTTATCATAAAATGACTTGTCCCAATAACCATATAAAAATGTATGCTTTTCTTCTTCTGTCATATCAGTATAGCTTTTACTAATATCTTGCCCCAGTTCATTTTGTATCTCTTCAAAAAGGAACGCCAATTTTGAATGCTGATAGTATTTTAGAACCTCCATCACATCTGGATGCAATAAGCCGTCCCAGAATGGCACTGTTTTATCTTGGATGACTACATCAAAATCGAATTCTTCTATTTGTAATCGACCTGAACAGCTCGGACAATGGTTTTCTTGGCTAAAGAAATCAAAGCTTCTTGTATCCTTATTGGTCGGATGGGCCGCGACAATATGATTGATAAGACCAGCTATTTCATATAAAAAGCTATATTGGCTGTATAAATGCCTCTCAAGATCAATCGCAATGACAGGGGCTATCTTATTCGATTCATATTCACCGTAAATGAGGCGGGCCATGGATGATAGGCTTTTTAAAATGCCACCTTTGTATATATTTTCTGCATTTTTAAAATAGCTAATAGGATGGTCTTGTAAATAATGAATACCCTTTTTCGATGCAAAAGTAGATGTGATTTGTAGGTCAGAGGTGCTTTTCGTAAGGTGCGATTGTTTAAAATATGCTTCATGCTCCACTACATCAAGATGTGTCACTGGCCCCTGCTGTCTTTTACCAAAGTCAACGATATAATCAGAGCTTTCAAGCATATAGGCATTATGCTCAATCATAACAATGGAAATCGAATCATCTTTCAGAATATCCCTCACACTATCAATAAATTGGTTTAATATATTTTGGGATAATCCTTTGGAAGGCTCGTCAAAAATAAACAGTGTGTGAGGATTTCGAGAATTGGCAAACAGCTCTGACACTAAATGCACACATTGAAATTCACCCGTGGATAGTGTTTGTGTTTTTCTTTCCAGCGTTAAATAGCCTAGGCCAAGTTTGATGAGCAAGCTTAACCGTTTATGAGCAATATCTTCCTTTGGGAGCTCCACGATAATATCTTCAATCGAGCGTTGAAAAATATCATCGATTTCCTCACTATATTTCGTTAACTTCTTTTTAATATCGAGAAATGTCGCAACGGTGGATCGACTTGTAATCGATTGATTTCGATCTTGCCCTACCATCACTAATTTATCTTTTGGGTAACGTTTTACAAAATCCTTTGCGATACACTCATTCACCAATGTTGATTTTCCACAGCCCGACTCTCCTGTGAAGGTGACAAGCTGATTTTGTGGAATTTCTATTTCGTCCATTTGGATATTGCGGCAATATAGGTCACGGAATTGATAGAAGGTCTTAGGTCTTACCTGACTTCGTTCCCAGTAAATGGGCTGTGGTCGAGGGGATTCTTCCACGATTTTTCCTCCGTATTTTCCACTACCTGGTCCAAAGAATAGATGTTTATCTGCTGTATTTAAAACTGTATCCGAATGATCAATTAGCCAAATTTGATTTTTAGAGCCTAGTCGTTGAATTTGCTCTAAAATTTTCAGGAGTGTGTCATGATCTAGACCTACAGAGATTTCATCAACAATAATCACTGTATTCTCACTCGTTGCCATAAACTCAGCCAAATACAGTCTTGTTAATTCTCCCCCTGATAATGTCCCCATAATGCGGTTTAATGTTAAATAACCAATATTCATTTGAATAATATTTTGAAGAATATGTTGCTTCTCTTCACTAATCTTTAATTCCGTTGCTAAGGAATAGATCGTTTCCACACTTAATTGATGAATATCGGAAATACTATACAGTTCACCTCTTAATGGTAGCTGATGACGTTCTACCTCCTCACTGTAGCGCTTCCCCTGACATTTTTTACATTCAACATTTTTCGTCGTACCACGTCCTTTACATGTCGGACACCAGCCTAGCGCATTATTAAAGGAAAAAACTTCTGGAGATAATTGAAACTCTTCTGCTAAACGATCACGTATTTCCTTAAATACACCTGTATGCGTACCGATAGTTGAACGTGGATTTGTAGATATGGATGATTTCCCTAGAAAAAGAACTAATGGCATATCCTCCATTTTAATAGCACTAAAATTTGTTTCCATAATCGCAGGAAATAAATATTGATATTCAGCTTTAGGTAATAAAGAAACAAGACGCTTTTTGGACTCTTCCCCTATTGTTTGACAAAAGGTGGTTTTCCCTGACCCAGACAAGCCTGCAATGCCAAGGGATAAGTCTTCTGGTAAGTCGACATGTAAACGGTTAATATTATTAGCAATTAGTTGATTAATCTTCATTCTGTTTTCCTTCCGTGTTTACTATTTTCACAAGGATACTTTATTTACCTATGAAGAACGACCTTCGGAAAATGAAAGAACACAATTCATTTGAAGGAATTGCGCTCTTTTTCATAAAGGCTGATTCAATTACTAGGCTAATACTTTTTCGAGCTGACTACCCATGTTAGTCCAAGCGTATTTAGCGCCTTCAATTGCTCCTTGACGAGCTTTTGTTTCTTCACTAAATCCACCCTGATCGAGATGTAACTGAGTTGTACCATCAGCTGCTTGTGTCAAAGTCCACGTTACTGTTGTAGTTTCTCCTGCACTTCTCCATGTGTAAGATAGTTTATGAGGCTCTTCAATTTCAAGTACCTCACAATCGACAATGCCATCCCACCATTCGTTTGGCTCAGCACGGAATTGAAATTTATGACCTACAATCGGCTTAAAATCATTGTTCCAAATCCATTTTGCAAGTGTATCCGAATCCGTTAAGGCATGCCATACTTGCTCGATAGAACTTGTAAATTTAAAATCTAATGCTACATCTGGTTTCATTTGTCTTCCCCCAATAATAAATGTAATTTTGAAATTCTTGCTTTCCAAAAGTCTTCGTAAATCGATATCCAATCTTGTATTTCTTTCAACGGGGCGGCATTGAGCCTATATCTTGTTTCTCTACCCTCTTTTCGAGCGATCACAAGTCCTGCGTCTTTCAGAATCGTTAAATGCTTAGACACAGCAGTACGTCCCATTTCAAAATGAGCTGTTAATTCGTGCAGCGGTAACTCATCGGCATTTGCTAATAAATTAATCAATTGGCGTCTTGTAGGGTCAGCAATGGCTACATACACATCACGCTCTTGATGATTATTATTCAAAACCACCACCCTTTCTAATTGGACACTAAATGGTGTCCTAATTATATGACACCGTTTAGTGTCTAGTCAATTATTATTTTGGACATTTTGTTATGGATTTTATACTTATAAATACAAAAAGCACAAAGGTGATCACCTTTGTGCTCATTTTTTATGATTGGTTTTGGATGTGATGCTTTTGTAACCTCATGTAGCATACGCCATTAAACAGGCATCCATCGTTGTGATTAGGTTATGTTTAAGCAAGTTCTAATGGTAAAAATGCATATTCCCCATCTCGAATAATAGAACATTTACGAACCTTGATGGGATATCGGAAAAGAGGTCCATCCAAAACTGTCGTATGGAATTCTCCCCCTTCTCCGCAAGGGTCAATATTACGCTCTTCCAGCTCTTTGATATAATCAGGGGTAAGTATTCGTCCTAAATCCTCTTCTGTCATCCCTAACGATAAATTCACTGTCACCACTATCGTGACAAACCCTAAGTGAATAAATTCATCAACAGCATCCCGATGATTCATCTCCCATAATGGCATGCCAAGCTTTAATCCAACCTTCTTCGTAACCTCATCATGCCAGCAGCCGTGCTGAGGCATATCTAAATCACCCGTAACTAACACCTCTGCCCCTTGATTTCTCGCATTTTTTAAAAGATCGATAAATACATGTTCATATTCCGTCCAACTAGCAGCAGCTGTATACACTGGCAATCCAATAGAATCGGCTTGAGCCTGTATAAGCTCAGGTGGCATACCGTGAGATCGAGAGCGCTTCCCTTCCTCCTCCAGCATGACAATGAGACCAATTGCTCGCCCCACCTGTGATGCTTTATATAAAGCTAAAACACTATCCTTTCCCCCACTGAATGAAGCGATGAATGGATGATTACGCGCATTATTTTTCCAGCCAGTTGTTTCTGTCATTTCTATTTCTCCTTTTAAACTGACTTTCTTTGTAATTTTTTTGAGACCTATACAACCTTCTATCGCATTGCATAGTCAAGTTCCTTGATTTTAGGAAACCACCCTTTTATTTTATCACAATCATACGATGAGTCTGGATATTTATGTTAAGGTGTACTTAACGGTTGATGGGAAAAGGAGGAATGTTATGAGTGATTATGTAAAAGCACTAAGACAACAGGTTGGGACAATGCCCCTTATTTTAGTAGGCTCGACGGTGATTGTCTTTAATGAGGAGAAACAAATTCTTCTACAGCTACGCTCTGATATAAGAATGTGGGGGTTACCTGGTGGAGCGATGGAACCTGGCGAAAGCTTAGAGGATACAGCTAGACGTGAATTATTAGAGGAAACTGGGCTACAGACTTCCCAACTTCGTTTTATAACCATGCTATCTGGTCAACAGGACTATTATCTATATCCAAACGGAGATGAGGTTTATGGAGTAACCGCCGTCTTTATAGCTGAACAAATAGAGGGGCAGCTAACAATGCTTGACGATGAGAGTTTACAGCTAGCCTATTTTTCTTTAGATGCATTGCCATCTAATATGGTTAAGAAAGCGATAGATATTATCGATACCTTTTTATTAAAGGAAAACGTCACTGATTGGATGAAAGGTCGTGACTTAGTTGAACGGTTGTAAAGCTATGTTATTTGATTTAGATAACACCTTACTGAATCGAGATGAAGCAGTAGATAAATTATTTCTTAGGCTAGTAAAAATGTGTTATGTGGATGACGAGCATGCGATAAAAAATGAAATGCGACAAAAATTTAGGGAATATGATGAAAAATACTTTGGTAAAAGTGATAAAACGGATGTGGTAGCCTCTTTTTTTGATGACTTTCCGCCTCAATATGGCATGCCAAAACATGCTATTCAAGACTTTTGGAACCATCACTTTCCTCAATGCTTTTCTGTCAGTGAAGATACATTAACGATTATTCATCGGATAAAGCAGCAAATGAAAGTGGGTATTATCACAAACGGTAACAAATTCTTTATAAATTGTTACAAATTAAATAATGTTTGTAATGTTATATAGAAAGCCGTGCGTGACGGTTACGAAAGTAAAAAAAATCATCTGGATGGCATAAGGTTAAATCCTAAGTGCTATGGAACAATCGGTCTTCCGCATCGACTCCCCTTTAAACTGGGGAACGTTCAACGACTATCCCGTATAGCTGACGGGAGTACATCACAAGCTTATGGTGGTGGAAAAATCCTCTACCCAAGGAATTGGGTAAACATATAGTCTGCGCTCATGTGAAAGCATGAGAAGTTCATAAGAGAACTGCTGTCAAAGTTGCGTTTGATAGTGAACGGTTAAAACTTTATAAAACTTTATAAAATAGTTGTGATATTTTAAGGTATTTGTGTGATGATTACTTTAGAGGTGATTGTAATGCAAAGATATTCGATAAGAAAATTCGCTGACCTTATTGATGTCAATCCTCAGACTTTGCGTAACTGGGATAAAGAAGGCAAGTTGAAGCCCGCCTACGTGAACCCAGATACAGGCTATAGGTATTATTCAGAAGAACAATTACAAGAGCAACTCGGGAAGATAGCCGAGGAAAAGATTGTGGTTGGTTATTGCCGTGTCAGCTCCAAGAAGCAGCAAGCAGATTTGAAGCGACAGGTTCAGAACATGAAGACGTATCTGTTGGCGCAAGGAAAGCCTTTTAAAATCGTTGTTCTTTACAAGGATAGGCTTGTCCGATTCGGCTACGAACTCATCAAAAACATTTGCGACAAGAACAATGTGAGCATCGAAATCATCGACCACAATGAGAAATCCGAACAGGAGGAAGTCGTTGAGGATTTGGTTCAGATTATCACAGTGTTCAGTTGCAAGCTCCAAGGGAAACGTTCCAAGAAAACTAAGGAACTGATTAAGGAGCTGAAAAAAGATGATTAAAGCCATTAAAATCAAGCTCTATCCCACGAAAGAACAAGAGTCGATGTTATGGAAAACAGCCAACCACGCAAGGGGCGCTTGGAATGTTGGTCTTGGTTATATCAAAGACGAATACGAAAAAGGAAATAGCGTCTCCACAGCTCAGGCTAGGCAGATGATTACTGATGCCAAGAAGTCCAATAAGGATTATCTATGGCTAGGTGAAATCAGCGCTGACGCTTGGCGTAACGTATTCCAAGATATGACCAAGGCATTCAAGGTGTTTCGGGAAAACCTTAAAAAAGGAATCCCGTTCCCCGATGCAGGCTACCCTCAGTTCAAGAAAAAGTCCAAGTCAAAGCCTTCCTTCTATCATGATGAGCGTAAGCTGAAAGTCTACGGGAACAAGGTTTATCTCGAAAAGATAGGCTTCGTCAAGATGAAAGACGAAGGAAGACTGCCTCAAGGAAATTACAAAAAGGATAAAATCAAGGTCTCCAACGTCCGTGTCGGATACGATAACAAGAACTGGTATCTGACTTGTGGGATTGAAACCCCAGAAGAATACTGGACACCTAACCAAGATTTATCCATCGGTATTGACTTGGGAATTAAAGAACTGGCTGTTACCAACGTGGAAGGTTTGAGCTTCGACAACATCAACAAAAAACGTGAAGTCAAGCGTTTGGAGAAGAAGCATCGGCGGATGTCCCATAAAATCAGTAGAAAATACGAGGCAAACAAAGATGGCAAGAAGTTTGTGAAGACCCATAATATTTTAAAATTAGAGAGGCTTCGCAAGCGAGTAGACAGACGATTGACGAACATTAGGGACAATCACCTTCATCAAGCTACAAAGACGATTATCAAGCAAAAACCAAGCAAGATAGTCGTTGAAGACTTAAATGTCAAGGGCATGATGAAGAACAAACACTTGGCAAAATTGGTCGCAAATCAAAAGTTTTTCGAATTTAGAAGACAACTCGAATACAAAGCCAAATTTTATCTTGGTATTGATGTGACAGTGGCAGACAGATGGTTCCCATCGTCTAAAATGTGTTCTTGTTGCGGTCAAATTAAATCTGATTTGAAACTGAAAGACCGTGTTTACAGGTGCGATTGTGGCTTGAAAATCGACCGTGATTTGAATGCTTCAATCAATTTAGCGAATTATTCAATCTAGGAAGCTTAACTCCAAACTAAATCCTAGATATGTACCGTGTGATGCACGGGAATTTAAGCCCTCGGAGAGTTATATCAAACCGTAGTAGCTTCGGCAAGGCGGGACTCGTTGAACAGGGAATTTAACCTTATAATTACAATTTATTTTGTAAGAATTTATAAAGTTTTAACATCGGCTCCGTAGAAAGACAAAAAGCTAAAATATCCTATACGAATTTAGACCGCTATTTTGATACGGTCATTATTTCTGAGGAAGTAGGATGGAGTAAGCCAGATGGACGGATCTTTGAAATTGCCTTAAAAAGACTTAATGTAAAACCAGAGAATACTCTTTTCATTGGGGATGACTTAGTAAAGGATATTGGTGGGTGTCAACAGGCACATATAAAGGGCATATGGTTTAATCCATCCATGCGCAAAAATGACACGGATATTCAGCCATATGCCGAGATTCATTCGTTGGAGCATGTATTCAATTTCTTCACATAGAAGAACAAAACCCCTGAGTTTTCGTTCAGGGGTTAGTGTACTATTAATATGCTTGGGCAAACCAAACCGTATGTTTTGCTTCATTTCCACAGCAAATACAAGTCGTTTTTATTGTTGGCGGATTGAATGGAATATTGCGAGTTGTGTATTTTGTTTCTTCCTTCACTTTTTCCTCACATACATCCTTCCCACACCATCCAGCAAGTACCCAGCCCGGAATAGAGCCGTTTTCTTTAGCTGTTTCAATGTGCTGCTGTAATTGTGGCAGTGTATCAATCGTAGAATGTGTATTTTCGTTTCGGAATTGACGAGCCTTTTCTAGTAAACGTGCTTGCATGGTCGTCAATTCTTCCTCAATAGCTGCCACAACAGTTGCTAATTCAATCGTTTGTTTTTCGTCCTCATCACGCGCTTTCAATAATGCTTGATTGTTTTCAAGATCTCGTGGTCCCAATTCAATACGAACAGGCACTCCTTTTAGTTCCCATTCATTGAATTTAAAGCCTGGCGATTGGTCTGAATCATCAAGTCGCACGCGAATCCCCTTCGCTTTTAAAGCCGCAAAAATTGCATCCAGCTGCTCCATAATTTGAGGATTCTTTTTCCATGGTCCTACTGGAATTAACACTACTTGGGTTGGAGCAATTCGAGGCGGTAAAATTAGTCCTTGCTCGTCACCGTGTACCATAATGACTGAACCAATTAAACGTGTAGATGTCCCCCAAGATGTTGTGTGGACATATTCGTGCTGATTCGCTTTATTTAAATATTTTATGTTAAAGGCTTCCGCAAATTTTGTTCCTAAATAATGGGACGTACCTGCTTGCACAGCCTTCCCATTTTTCATCATCGCCTCAATTGAATACGTATCGACAGCTCCTGCAAAACGTTCAGATGGCGTTTTTTGTCCATCATAGACTGGAATTGCTAGAACTTGTTCCACCACTTCTTTATAAATGTCTAGCATTTGCATCGTTTCTTTACGTGCATCTTCCTCATCTATATGGGCCGTATGCCCTTCCTGCCAAAGGAATTCTGAGGTACGAATGAAAGGCAATGTTTTCTTTTCCCATCGGAAGACATTTGCCCATTGATTAATGAGAACAGGTAGGTCACGGTAGCTTTTAATCCAATTTGAATAAAGGTGACCAATCATCGTCTCAGATGTTGGACGAAGTGCTAAGCGTTCTTCTAATTTTTCACCTGCTGCTTCTGTCACCCAAGGAAGCTCAGGTGAGAATCCTTCAATATGATCCTTTTCCTTTTGGAAGAAGGATTCAGGAATTAACATAGGAAAATACGCATTACGATGGCCTGTGTCTTTAAAACGACGGTCCATTTCCTCCTGTATATGCTCCCAAATTTCGTAGCCATCTGGTTTAAAGGCGATGCAGCCACGAACGGGCGTATAATCCATTAAATCTGCTTTTTGAATGGTTTCGATATACCATTTTGAAAAATCTTCTAGTTGTTTTGACATCGTACTTACCTCCATTTTTTTAAGTATTCGATTTCCTGAATTAAAAAAGCACAAAGCTGTCCTTGTATAAAGGACGTCTTTGTGCTGGAATGACGTGGTACCACCTTGAATTTAGCTTTAAGCTAAGCTTAAAACCCTCTAGCGTTTAGTAACGAAAACGACTCGGTTATGTTTTCATAACTTCTCCGTGGTAGGTGTTCAGTAAAGAAGCGGTGATATAGCTCTCAGCAAATGCTATATTTTCTGTTTCACTATTCTAACTTACTTGGCCACATCATCAAATTGTCATGTATATTATCTTTCACTTTAGCAAAATCATTCATAAATAGCAATTAATAACTGGAGCTATTAGTGAACGACTGGACAATAACATTTGTAAAATCCTCGACAGAAAGAGGCTTGCTAAAATAATAGCCCTGCACATACTCGCAGCCATGCTCGCGAAGTACGTTTAATTCAGCCTCCTCCTCAACACCTTCAGCAACTACTTGTAGGTTGAGCGCATGAGCTAAAGAAATCATCGCCGAAATCATCGCGATGCCTGATTTTTCAGGAACGATATCACGCACGAAAGCACGATCAATTTTAAGTACATCCACAGGGAATTTTTTTAAGTAATTTAGTGAAGAATAGCCTGTCCCGAAATCATCTAAGGAGATCGTAATCCCAAGAGCTCTCAATTGATTAATTGTATTAATTAGATCTTCTGTATAATCGAGCATGCTCATTTCGGTAATTTCAATTTCTAATAATTGAGGGTCAATGCCTGTTTCTGCAATAACATCCTTCACCATCTCTACAAAGCCAGAAGTACTAATATGAATGGGTGAAATATTAACTGCTACACGTAATCTGAGATTATGGGATTCATTCCAAAGTTTAGCCTGTGCACTGGCTTTACCTAGCACCCATACCCCAATATCATTAATGAGTCCACATTCTTCAGCAAATGGAATAAATCGATCTGGCGGAATATGCCCTAATTCGGGATCATACCAGCGCAATAAAGCCTCCATACCAATAATTGTGTCTGTTTTTAAATCGATTTTGGGCTGATAATGTAATTCTAAAAGATCGTTTTTTAAAGCTTGATGTAATTTTGTTTCTAGTAAAAGCCATTTATCGTTCGCTTCATCCATATTGTCACGGTAAAGGCGATATTGATTTCCTCGCGTAGATTTAGCAGCATACATGGCAATATCAGCATTTTTCAGTAATTCTTCTACCGTGTTTGCGTGATCTGGGAAAATACTAATGCCAATACTAATACTCGCATAAAATTCATAGTTATCTACGACAAAGCTTTCATTAAAGACACCTATTATTTCCTTGGCCATTTCCTCTATACGATTCACATCATTTAAAATCATGACAAATTCATCACTATTGTGACGATAAAAAGAATTAGAGGTATAATCAATATTTCTCAAACGATTCGACATTTCCACTAAAAACATATCACCGATAATATGACCAAGTCCATCGTTAATGTGTTTAAAACGATTCACATCAATGAAAAATAACGCAAATTTTTCTCCTGAACGTCGAGATTGATGGAATTCATTTTCTAAACGCTGTTCTAATTTACGACGATTTGGTAGCCCTGTTAATTCATCGTGATAGGCTATGTGGGTAATTTTTTTAATATCCTTTTGCGCTGTAATATCGACGCGTATAGCGATATACTGATAGGGCTTTCCCCGCTCATCAAGGAATGGGAAAATAGTAGTCTTCACCCAATATAAACTGCCATCTTTCGCACGATTGCAAACCTCGCCATTCCACATATCACCATTTCCAATTGTTCTCCACATCTCTCTAAAGAAAGATTTAGGATGATAGCCTGAGTTCAGTAAACGGTGATCTTGGCCTACTAATTCTTCACGCGTATACTTCGAAATTTTACAAAAATGATCATTAACAAAAGTAATTTTTCCGGTACGATCTGTAATTGCCACAATAATGGAACTATTCATAGCGGAAAAAATATCTTGCAATTCTTTAAGACTGTAGTTCATTTGATTACTACTAGGCGTGATATTCATCATTCTCATTCTCCATTCATTAAAATATGAAGGGTTTGGTACTTTTGCTTTATTTTACAGCGAGGTATAAAGTTGTGGTATATCGCCCTTTTTTCTGTAATTATATTATAGTCTTAGAAAAGCAGTTAATTCAACCCAAATATGCAATCATTCACAGGAAGGTTGGAATAGTTTTTGATATAAAATACAAATATTAGTTATTATTAACTCAAAAACATTGTCTAATTTTAAGGTTTTTAAATACTTTTGTACTATTGATAGTATTTTCCTTAGGCTATTTCTCTATTAAATACAAAAAACTAATAACGTATAAATTGTTCAGAATTTAAAATTGATTAGACAAAAATGCCTTACTGTCACTTATGAGCAGTAAGGCATTTTAATAGTTAGGAGACCTCATATTCTATTGATCCTCCAGATGTTTTAGCATGCTCATTATAAGCATTTAACTGCTCTTGCGATAAATTTAATATATAATAGTGAAAATTAATGGGCTCTAATCCATGCTCCTCGCATATATGTCGATAAAATTCATAGCCTTCTCGATAATCAGTCATCTTTAATTCTTCCTTTCATTTGAGCTACTTTTCCTGGAACTATAACTGTATTTTATTTTGATAATCTATCTACATCTCTACTTTAGAAATCAATGAATGTTCTGAAATTAGCTTCAAAAAGATGAAAGCCCAGTCCATTTTACTTAGTATGGCTGGGCTTTTCATAAAATATTCGTGTCGGCTTCCATCATAACCATATCCTTTTAAATTCCTAATTGCTTCGCTTGCATATTATAGGCAGAAAGCTGCTGCTGTGATAGCTGTAATACATAATAGCGGAAAGAAATTGGTTCTAGCCCATAACGCTCACACATTTCACAATAAAATTCATACCCATCTCGATACTTTGACATGAAAAGTTCCTCCTTGGTTCAATCTGTTTTATAACAGTTGTTTTTATTTTTATTTAATATATAACAGATTATGAGGAACGTCAAGTATTTATGATAGAAAAAAATCGCCACAAGCTTGCATCGCTTTGCGCTTATGAACGTAGTGTTTCCAAAATAAGGCGTGTTTTACGGTATTCAATGGTAAAATAACGATGCCTTCTAAACCTTTTGATTACGGGAGATAAACACTTTGAAGAAGAAATCATTTTAATATTAGGCTTTGAAAAGATAGCCAATACACCTACACTCGCAGCGCCTCTAGCTATTGGAGTTTTTGTCCATGATGAATTTATAAAGAAGGATGTACATCCTCTAATGGACCGCAACTATCTTTGCGTTCCCGATTCGCACTGGCATCACTTGTTGGATACTGACCCCCTCATGGAACCCTATAGCCATGGGAGTGTGCTTTTTTCTGAGTATGTGGACAGTACAGCTAAAGCCATTTACACTGACATAAATGGAAAAGAATGATTAATGATAAACACGCAAAAAATTACCCATCTATCTGCTTAAAGGATAGATGGGTTTTCACATCAATATGGAGTCTGTTGTCAGTTATTTTTTATTTCCTGAATTTGTTGAATATGCCGTTGTTCATGAAGATAAATCTGCTCAATCCATTGATCTAGTGGACATTCACCAAGAGCCGGATGCTTCATTGTACGCTTGGTTAAAGCATCCGCATCCTCAATGGTATCTAAAAATCCCAGGAAGTCCGCTCTTGTGGTTGCTAACAATTCCAGCATCCTTTGAACCTGGAAGGGCTCTTCCGAAGGTTCCACTATGTTTGGTGCTTGAATTTTTCGTGTACGGTCTAACAGCAGTCGCATATCCTTTCGTTCAGGAGCCAATTGTTCTTGGGATGTTAAGCCCCAAGTAATAGCCTTCTTAGTGGCTTCCTCTACTAAAATAAGATGATGACAGATTTGTGCTATACTCCAACTTTGTGCATCTGGCTTGCTATTAAATTCTGCATCACTTAAAAGGTTAATCTCCTGAAGTAATTGCTCTCTTGTAGCATCAAATTGATTCTTTGCTAATAATAGCATACGCTACCCCCTTTATTCGTTATACCATTATATTCGACAGAGATGGCTGTAAATCATCTTTCCTGCACCATATTAAATGGATTGTTTTCTAAAACCTGCTGTAGCTGCTCATCCTCAATATGTGTATAAATTTGAGTGGTTGCTACACTTGAATGCCCTAAAATATGCTGCAAGCTTCTAATATCAGCACCAGCTTTATACATCATTGTTGCAGAAGTATGGCGCAGCTTATGTGGTGTAAGCCGCTCCTTTTGAAGACCTGATTGCTGATTAATACGTTTCACGATTTTGGCAACCGTTTGACGCGTAAAACGTGTTCCCTTTTGTGAAACAAAAAGAGGCTCATCTCCGTTCCCTTTATACGGTGTTTTCCCACTATTTTCATAGTCTGCTAGTGCCTGCATACAGCTATCATTCAAATAGACAGTTCGCTCCTTATTACCCTTCCCGACCACAGTTAAATGACGTCCCTGTATCGATGTAATATTGAGCTGGCATAGCTCCGTCACACGAATTCCTAAGTTTAAGAAAAACATCATCATACAGTAATTTCTTGGTGACGCCTGATTGACTGGTATGCCATCTATAAATTGTGTAGCTTCTTGAAAATTCATATAGATAGGTCTTTTTCGACCAATTTTCGGCGATTCTAATTCCTCTGCTGGGTTTTCCTCAATAAGTCGCCGTTTGCCTTTTAAATATTTGAAAAAGGATTTTAATGTCGCCACCTTACGTGCTCTTGAAGCTGCAGAATTACCACGCTGTACCTCACAGTATTCCATAAAGTAATAAAGGTCCTCCAATGTAATCTCTCGAATTTCTTCTATTGAAATAGTGGCAATATCAATTGCTGCTAAATTTTCTATATTCAGATCCTCCTGAACAGCTGTATGGAAACGGAAAAATAAAGACAAGTTATG